>DFJF01000003.1:0-17148 GCA_002372935.1 Clostridiales bacterium UBA3678
TTAAATGATATTAATACTTTTGTACATTAAGCCTAATAAAAAACTTTTTTAGCTAATAATTATCCTATCATTATCTACATAAGCATAAGCTAGTTTATGATAAGGTTCCTCATCTCTGTTTATTTCTTTGACAATATTAGCTATTCTCATCTGAACAGTATCAATTCTGCCAGCAGCAATTATTGCTTGCTTATTTCCTTTAGCTCCAGCATGTGCTAAACCTCTTAATGTTCCAAGTACTACTATATTGTCTGCTGCTATTACTTCTGCACCTGAATTGACATCTCCTAAAATTACAATACTTCTTTCTTCTTCAATTTTTTGTCCAGATCTTAATGAGCCTTTATAAAATTTTGTTTCTGATATTGAAATTTCAGAATCAAAAGTTTTCTTTATATTTGATAAACCCATTTCGCGTGGCATATCAAATTCAACTTCAACTTCTAATTCATCTTTTATCATTTTTTCGATTTGGTCTATTTCCCTGTTTTTTAAAATCTTTCCTATAACTTTTATTGGGACCTTTCCTTGTTTAAATATTTTTTTTAATTGAGCTACTTTATGATTTAATTCTTTTTCAATTGTTTGAAAATCATAACCCTCATTTATTTTTATAACTATATAATCATTTTTTTGATAAACATTTATTGTACTTTTCATTTTGCATTCATTCCTCTCAAAATTTAATCAATGCTTTCTGTATAACTTTCCGCACTATTATCTTCTTGTATTTCGCTTGAATCTAAATTCATTCCAAAGTATTCCTTAATTATCTCTTTTGCAACCTCTGCAGTATAATAACCATGACCTCCATTTTCAACCATAACCACAACACATATTTCTGGATCATCATATGGTGCAAAACCAGCAAACCATGCATTTACTTTATTTCCTGTTGTTTCTGCAGAACCTGTTTTTCCACCAACTTTTATGTCAAAATTTTTAAATACACTATATGCAGTTCCACCTTCATCACTTGTAACAGATTCCATTCCTGCTAATACTGAATTTATATTTTCTTTTGAGATCTTTAACTCTTCACCTTTATCATCTGATAATCCTAATTTTTTATTTACAAATTTTCGAATTTGAGATGAACTTTCTTCTGTTCCATCTGAATTCATTATCGTTTTTATAATGCTAGGGTTTATTTTGTTTCCACCATTTGCAACCATTGCTATGTATTTTGCAACTTGTAAAGGTGAAAAGCTATTGTCTCCTTGTCCTATAGCTGCATTTAATACATCTCCACCAAACCAGTTTTGTTTTTTTTCTTTACTAGCTAAGATCCCTGCCGTCTCACTTGGTAATTCTATTCCTGTTTTTTTCCCTAATCCAAAATAAGATGCATATTTATCTAATGTATCTATTCCCATTCTTCTTGCTGTTTCATAAAAAAAGTAATTACATGAATGTTGAATAGCTCCAGCCACATTTAAATATCCATGTCCTCTATGATAATCTGTATAATACCAACAATTCCAAGATTGCCCACCATAATAGTAGACCCCTGTATCATTTATTTTTTCTGTTCTTGTAATTGCTCCACTTTGAAGCCCAGCTATAGCTGTCGCCATCTTGAATATTGACCCTGGAGCATATGCTCCTGATATTGATTTATTAAATAATGCATTATTTTCTTTAATTTGATTATAGTCATCTTGACTTATACCTCCAACCCATGAATTTGGATTATAATCTGGATAACTTGCCATAGCAAGTACTTCACCAGAATTAACATTTAATACAACAACACTTCCACCATTTGCATCATATCTTTTTGAAAATCCACCATTCCTAATCTTTTCTATGTTATTTTTTAATGCCTTTTCTGCTACTTCTTGTAATTTCGAGTCTATTGTAAGTACTACAGATGAACCTTGAATTGCATTTTTTGTAACAGTGCTTCCTGTAACAGTTCCATCAACTGACATTTCTATTTCTTCTGTACCATCTTTTCCTTTTAAATAGTTCTCAAATAATGATTCAATACCAGTTTTACCAATATAATCATTATTTTTATATGCTCCTTCTTCACTATTTTCAAGCTCATTTTGTGTAATTCTGCCTATATATCCTAAAATATGTGATGCAAGATTTCCATAATTGTATTTTCTTTCAGAATCTGTTGTAATTGTAATTCCTGGATAAGATTCATTTTTTTCACTTATTTGTGCAACTACTTCTCTTGGGACATCCCTTGATATTTCTAATGATTTTGTATTACTATAGCCTTTTGTAGTTATTTCATATCTAATTGCTAAAATTTTCCTAACATCTGCCCATTTTGAATTTGTAATTTCATATTTGTTTATAAAATAATCTATAGTTTCTCCTTCTTTAGTATTTGATGATAACTTATATGTTGCAAGCCATTTTGTTAATTCATCTCCATTTATTGTATATTTTTTATTTCCATCTATTGGAAAATTGTCTGGATAACTCGAATTATTTGCTTGTAATAAATTTACTAAATTTAAAATGCAATTATTTAATGTTGCATTATCTGACTTTGTTTTATATAATGAAATATTAAATGTTGTAGAATTTGTTGCAAGAACATTTCCTGATCTATCTAAAATATCTCCTCTTGTTGCTTCTAATGTACTTTCTCTTGATAATCTAGTATTTGATGTTTCTCTATATTCCGCTCCATGAACAATTTGCATATTAAATAGGCTTACTAGAAATATTATTCCAACTATGTAAACTAAAACTGTCAAAATATTAAATCTAAGATTTACATTTTGTTTTTTTATTTTTTGCTTCAAATTTATATCTCTCCTTATATTAAAAATATCTTGTTAGAATTTTATTGCCTTTATATTCATTTTCTATTTTATTGCCGAATATTTGAATTAATGGATATACAATAATGGTAATCAAAACATTATAAAAACATTCTATTAATAAAATTTCTATAAATGGCCATATTTGAATATATGTATTATTTATAAAATATCCTAAAATATATTCCCCAACTTCAAATATCACTGTTGCCATTAAAACCATTACAATTAGTGTAATTCTGTTTTCTTTTGAAAAATTTCTGTCAAATATCATACCCACTAAGCCAACTAAACCAAGCATAATAGCAGTAATTCCTATTTTTTTTCCTATAAAAAAGTCTAACAAAAGTCCAAAACATACTCCATACATTGGACCCATAAATTTATTTGCATATAATCCTATAAATAAGACAAAAATCACAAATAAATTTGGCATTACTCCTGCAATTTTAAACCATGTAAAAAGATTTGATTGTAGAAAATATATAATTATAAATGTAACAATAAACAATAAATTTATTACAATTCTTTTTGTGTTCACAAGATCAAACCTCCTATAAAATTATTCGTTTGTTATAACTAATACAGTTTCTAATTTGCTAAAATCAACTGCAACAGACACTAATGCATATCTATTTGTTAAGTCCGTAGTGTTTTCAACACTTGAAATTGTTCCTATATAAATTCCCTTTTGATAAATTCCACCTAATCCAGATGTTTCTATTGTATCTCCTTGTGAAACCGTTGCATCTGTAGGAATATACATTGCTTTTAATTGTGTATCATCATTTAATACACCTTTGCAAACTATACTATCTCTTGATGTACTAAGTAGCGCACTTGTAGAACTAGAGCTATCTATTATTGTCTGAACTTTTGCAGTAGAATCTGTAACAGATATAACATATCCTACTAAGCCTTCTGCTGCAATAACTGTCATATTTTCTTTTATGCCATTTTTTGCCCCAACATTTATTACTATTGTTTTTGAATAATTGCTTAAATCTCTATTTATAACATCTGCTGGTACTGTTGTATAATCACTATATTTTTCAGTTAAATTTAAATATTGTTCTAATGATTCATTTTCGGCCTTTATACTTTCAAGTTCTCTTAATTTTTCTTCCAACTTAAGATTTTTTTCTCTTAATTCTTTATTTTCTGATTTTAAATTACTTACATCTGTAAAGAAAGAGTTGTTTCCATTTACTTTATTTTTTATATAGGTTAAACCATTTTGTATTGGCATAACAATTTTATTAGCCAAATTTTCTACATAAGACATTTTGCTATTTTGAACATTTGTTAAAGCAAATAATATAATTAAAATAATTATTGTTACTATTATTCCTACAATTCCATATTTTTTCTTAGTATACATTTGTCTCCCTTTCTTTACTTTTTAAGTAATATTTATTATCTTCTTTTTCTTCTATTGGTTAAAACTGGTTTTAGTCTTTCAAGTTCTTCTAAAACTTTTCCTGTTCCTCTAACAACACAATCTAATGGTTCATCTGCGATATATACTGGCATACTTGTTTCTTCACTTAGGAGTTTATCCAAATTCTTTATTAGTGCTCCTCCTCCCGTAAGAATTATTCCATTTTCTACTAAATCTGCTGCAAGTTCTGGTGGTGTTTTTTCCAATGTTTGCTTTACAGTTTGTACAATTCTTTTAATTGACTCACTTAATGCATCTAATATTTGTTCAGATGTTATTGTAATATTTCTTGGAAGTCCAGTGCTTAAATCTCTTCCTCTAATTTCCATGCTAAGTTTTGTCATTAATGGAGTAGCACAGCCAATTTCCATTTTTATATCTTCTGCTGTTGTATCACCTATTGAAAGATTTTGCTCTTTTTTTATATAGTTAATAATATCTTTATCTAATTCATCACCAGCAATTCGTATTGAATTACTTACTACTATTCCTCCTAATGATATAACAGCCACTTCTGTTATTCCTGCTCCTAAATCAACAACCATACTACCACTTGGTTCTTCAACATGCAATCCTGCTCCTATTGCCGATGCCATTGGTTCTTCTATCAAATAAACTTCTTTTGCTCCTGCATACATTATTGATTCTTCTACAGCTCTTTCTTCTACTTCTGTTATACCATAAGGCACCCCAACAACTGCAACTGGCTTTGCTATATTATATCTTTGACATACTTTTTTTAAAATATTTTTTAGCATAAGCCTTGTTGCCGTAAAATCTGCAATTACCCCATCTTTCATTGGCTTTATTGCTTCTATTGCTTCTGGAGTTTTACCCAACATTTCTTTTGCCTCATACCCTGTAGCAACTATCTCTCCAGTTTTTATATCTGTAGCAACAACTGCAGGTTCTTTTAAAACAACTCCTTTTCCTTTTATTGTAACTAAAATATTTGATGTTCCTAAATCAATTCCAATATTTTTTGAACCAAGTGAAAATAAACTCATTTTTAAATCCCCATTCCTTCCTCATAGCCTAACGAATTTTATAATTTTGACATTATACTGTTGTAATTCATATTTCCAATAATAATATGGTCTACTAATTCTATATTTAATATTTTTGCTGCTTGTTTTAGTTTTAGTGTGGTTTCTATATCAGAGTTACTTGGTGTAGAATCTCCACTAGGATGGTTGTGCACAAGAATAATTTTTGGAGCATCAACTTTTATAGTCTCTGATAATATGTGTCTGATATTTAAATTTGCAAAATTTCCTCCACCTACTGCAACATCTAATATTCTTATAACTATATTTTTATTATTCATTATTATTATTTTTGCTATCTCGCGTTTTTCAAACCTTAAGTCTTCCATAAGTAATTTTGCAACATCATTTGGTCCTTTTATTTGTAGTTTTCTGTAGTTTATTGGTCTACTCATTCTCGATGCTAATTCACATATTGCTTTTAATTGAATTGCTTTTACTCTTCCAATTCCTTTTATTTTTGCCAATTCCTCTAATGACATTTCTCTTAAAAAATTTAAATCTCCATTATCTTGATTTTTATTTAAATTTAATATTTGATTTGCTATTTCTATAGAAGTTTTCTCTTTTGTGCCTGTTTTTATTATTATTGCCAATAATTCTGCATTTGATAATGATTTTCCTCCATATATTTCTAGTCTTTCGTATGGTCTTTCTGTTTCTGGTAAATCTTTTATCTTCAAATTTTTTCCTTTCTGCCCCAAACATTTTGTAAAATAATAAAAATTTATACTTTGCGGTAAATAAGTAGAGCTAATATTACTCCTATAATACTTGCAATATTTATTTTTATAATTAATCCAAATGTTATTGTCATAACATTTAAGTTAAGAACTATTGGACTATTTAATCCAAATTCTTCTCCATAAGCAAGCCAATTTAGCCAACTTACATTTCCTGCTAAATTTCCTAATAATCCCCCTATTACTAATCCTGCTAGTATAAATAATATTGATATCCATTTGCTTTTTTCTTTTACTGCCATATTTTTCTTCCTTTCTTCCTTACGGATACTGTATCTTTTGCAATTCTATTCTATCATATTATATATTGTATTTTATTTTTTTTCAAGTATATTGTAGATTTTTTTTATTTTTTATGTTATATTGATTGTACATTTTATAATTTTTAAAAATTTAAAATATTTCATTACCAAAATTTGTGTATTTAAATATAATAATATTAGTAGTATAATAATTATAGAGACTATTTTAAATTGCCTTTATTGGCAATAAGAAAGGATAATGCCATGAAAATTGAAAAACTTACAGATAACAAAATTAGAGTTATTTTAGATATTGACGACTTAGCACATAAAAATATAAATATAGATTCTTTAATACAAAATTCTGATTTCTCACAAAAATTATTCAAAAAAATGCTAAATCAAGCAAAAAAAGAAGTAGGCTTTGAGACTGAAGATTCTCAAGTTTTAATTGAAGCTTATATTTCTTCTGAAGGATATTTCATTATTACCTTCACTAAAATAGCAAATGATCTAGCAAAAAATATTTCTCATTCTTCATCACCTAAACCAAAAGCTAAAAGAAAAAATTTAAATACTTCTTGTAAAACTGCAATATATCAATTTGATAAATTTGATGATTATACAAATTTTTGTACATATTTAGATAACCTAAATTTTCAAAATGTTAAAGGCTTTGCTAAAAAAATTTCTCTTTATGAATTTGAGAAAAAATATTTTTTAGTTTTTAATGAAATAAATATTGGACATAAAAACATATCTTTTTTATATACTTCTATTTCTGAATTTGGAAAATTAGTTAGTAATTCTAAAAATTTTGAGAGTAAGTTGATTGAATATGGGAAAACAATTTTTAAAAATAATGCTTTACAAAATGGTATTATTTTCTTTCTAAATTCATAAGCTATAATAAACATGCTAAAAGATTTTACAAATTACTTGACAAATATACTTATTTTTGGTATATTAGTAAAGTAATTGTAATGCGGGAATAGCTCAGTTGATAGAGCGCTGCCTTGCCAAGGCAGAGGTCGCGGGTTTGAGCCCCGTTTCCCGCTCCATTTTTTACAATTATTTTTTATTATATAAAATGTGGCGACTTAGCCAAGCGGTAAGGCACGAGTCTGCAAAACTCTGATGATCGGTTCGACTCCGATAGTCGCCTCCAAAAAAATAAAGGGTCTTTGAAAAGTCCCTTTATTTTTAGTTTAAACATTAAAAGATATTATAAAATCTGTTCCTTCCTTTAATCTAACAAAAAATGTTTTACTTATACTTTGACTAGCTTCATTATTTTTATCTTTTATGCTTATTGTATACGAATGTACATCTCCGTCATGTTGATAACTTTCAACAGTAATGTCATTTTCATCATATAATATTCGATTCATATACTCTCCAAAAACATTTATTGAATGAAAATTATTTTCTTTAAATGTTGTATCTAATTTACTGTAAATATATTTGTAATCTTTTTCTTTCATAGCTGAAATTATTTTCCTTACATCCAATAAGCCTTTATCTGCATCATTAAGATTATTATATCTTTCTACAAACTTAGGACTATCAATTGTATATGCATCTAAGTACATACTATAATTCATAATTGAACTCTCATTGAAAAAATAATAATTTCCATCTTCGTCTAAGCAAATATATTCTGTATAATCATCATAAACATTTCTTTGATATTTGCTAAGTTTCATAGTAACATTTTTTTCTATATTATCATGTAAATATTTTTTAAAATTATCTATTGTTCCAAATCTCTTATTTCTGTACTCTTCATCTAAATGATAATATGCATCATCTTCATCAAATAGTGTTTCTTCTTGATACTTTGCAAATAAATCTGTAACATATTGTTCATCAGATATAAATTCATAATCATAAATATTTGTGTAATTTTCTTCTATTTTGTCATCTACATTAATATTTAATACATCACCTATTTTTATATTATTATAATTCTGGTTGATATAATCTCCTAGTAATACCTTGAAAGTTTTATTTACGGCGTCAACTTTTACCATGATTTTAAAATCAGAAATGTTTCCGCTTTTAATTTCTCTTAATTTTCCTTGAGCAATGTATACATAAACATCATCTGTTTTTTGACTAACTAACATTTGATTAATATTGACAACTGATTTTTTTACTTCCTCTAATTTTGTTGATACATTATCTTCTGATATGTTTTTATAATTTATATAATCCGTATCCAACATATCATATACAGCCTTTTCACTTTCTTTTTTAATTTCATCAGTAGAAAGTTCAGTATCTACATCTTCACTACTATCCGTGTCAAAAATTGATGAATAATTATAATAAAATTTTCCTATACATGTTTTTACTACATAAAACTCATTTCTATCATTTACCAACTGTAAAGATGGATCTATTTTATTAATTTCTTCATCATAGCCTGTCTCATCTGTTCCATAAATAGTTTCCTCTTTATTTTTATGAATATATATTAATAATATAATTATTAATATAAAAATTATTATTAGAACCGTTATTATTATTTTTTTTAATTTTAACATTTTTATCCTCACATTTCTATTCCCATTGAAATATAATTAGAATATGCATTTTTAAATGAATCTATATTTTGAGTTATATAATATGGACTATTTCTTTTAAGTCCTCCAGTATATGTTGCCCCATTTGCATCAGAATTAATATCAACTGCAAGACCATAACTATGATGTGATCTTTTTCATGTTCCTGATGCCATATCTCGCCAAGTATAAGAATAAGCATCACGTATTGGAAACTTGACTTTTGCCATCTCTTCAAAACATGTATTTACCCTGCTTGCAATATCTTTATGTAATTCAATCTTAATATAACGCACATTACCTTTTGTATCACATGCCGGTACTCTTATTGTAGTAAGATATGCTTTCATTTGTCTTTTACTTGTTGGCTCTCCTCCTGGGAATAACTGTTTCAAACGTTAATCACCGTTTTTAGGAACCTTTCCTCCATCTGTTAAACTACTTGCTTCAGAATACCATTCTTTTAAAACATCATAATATCCTGTCTGGAATAATGTCCACTCAGATTTTCTTCTTGTTACAAGACCTCGTAAATTTCTTCCACCACTTGTTGTAGGTACATCCATATATGTAGTATATAACTGATGACTAAAGTTTGCATTACTGTTTTTGCTATTAAAATAATCATCTGAATTCTCATTCCAATAAGCCTTATATGCTTGTTTAAATGTATTTCCATTCCTTTTTCCTGTTGCACCCGCTGTTCCGCAGTTATATGCTCTTGAAATTAATGCATTTAATTGATAGCCTGTTAAATTTAATCCTGATGTAGCTGCTTTTACTTCAGATGTTTTATCTGCAAGTTCTTTTTCCTCTATAGAATCAACAAAATCTTTATCTACCTCTCCTCCTATATTAGTAGGATATCCTTTAGCTATAAATAATTTTTCATAACCAGAATTTTTTATATCAACACCATATCCGACTGTTGGATGACCTGCACCATCATCTTCTATTATATATTTTGTTCCAGCCGCATTAGTAGGTGGTGGCGAGCTATGTTCAAAATAATGTATATACCTAATTAATTGATCTGAACTTGAGCCACTAACCTCATTAAATTCTTCTGTTTTAAACATATCTAAATTTAAGGATGTAACTCCAAAGTCAATTCCTGTTGTTTTAAACAAAAGATATTTTGTTAAATCCACCATGTCTGATGTATCACTATTTTTTTCTAATATTTCAAATAACCATTCTGATGCATTAATTATACTGCTTCTTGCAGCATGATTCTTTTTTAATATATTAGCAAAATTATCATTGTATTTATATGTACCTCCTGTATCATTAGATATTTCCTCTTTATCTATATTTTTTGATGATGTACTATCTGATACATTGTTTAATGTTGTGGTGTATTGATTTGATTCTATCTTATTTTGAGTTGCTGTACTTGCATCTACTGTTGAGCGTCTTACCTTGGTGCTAGATGAATTTATTCTACTACTAGAAACACTCTTTCCTTCACTTGCAACCTCTGATTCCGCCATTGACTTTATTTGACTATTTAAATTTGGTGAGTCAGTATTAGTCCAATCTCCTACTTTATCATCTAATTTTTTTGTTGACTTACCTGAATTATCACTTGAACTAGAATATTTGTATTCTTTATTATACGTTATATTCCATGTATCAGCTAATGTTACACAAGTTTCTAATGTATTTGATATATCTATTGTTGTATAAACTTTTTTGTATTTTGTTTTTTGGACATCTGTTGCTTTTTCAGCTTTGGATTCTTCTCCAGTATTTCCATTTGAATCTTTATAACTTACTTCTACATTTCCATTGGTTTCAATTTCTGTCTTTTTAGTATATTCATCTGTTATTATGTCTGTATTTTTTTGTAAGTTATCATGTACTGTTATTTCCATTTTACTATTAAAAGCTAAATCTGACAAATCAAAAACAAAATCTTTATCCTCTCCAATAACTAACATAGCCCACAAATAATTAAATGGTAATTTGTACTGATTTATCATGCTTTGATAATCTATTTCTTGTTCTTGCATAGTATATGTATGTTCGTGATATTCTTTTACATCTGGATCATCTGGATCACATGTTACACTTTCTTCATGTTCTGAAAATGTTGCTACCTTTGCTATAAACTTGGTTGTTGTTCCACTTTCATTTTCTGAATTATTTCCAGTATTACTTCCTGTATTATTAGAATCTGTTATTTTTGTACCTTGTTTTACTATTCCATCTGTTGTAAATCTTCTTATCGCAAGTATTTTACTTTTATCAGCTCTTCTATTAGATGTAATACCCGCTTTTGTTGACTGTGCCTCTACAATCTTTCCGTTTCCATCATATATCGCAACATGTCCTGAATAACAAATAACATCCCCTGCTCCCGCTTGTGATAAATCTGCTACTGCTTTTCCTCTTGTTCTCCAACCTGAAGAAGTTGTATATCCTTCACTATAGCCAATTGAATTTTTAAGTATTCTCCATACAAAATGTGAACAATCTATTCCATTTGTTAATGAATTTCCACCATAAACATATGGATTACCCACATATCTTAATGCCTCTGCTACAATTTTTTCTCCTTGTGAAGCTCCATTTGAGCTATTATTTGTACTTGACGAATCTTGGTCTGATGTATCTTGGTTTGATTTACCTTGATTCGTTGTATCTTGATTTGATGTATCTGTATTTGTACTTACTTGTTCTTCTATAGTAAAATGTTTAAGTGCATTATTTTTCGCTTTTTTTCTATCTGAATCATTACTTGCATTATTATATGCATCTATGTATGATTGAAATTTTTCTTCATTTACATATGTCATTGTTATTGTTTTTCCATTTGACAATGCTCTTTTTAGTTTTACCACACCTTGAACTTCTGTAGAATCTATATTTGAATTTATTTCATTCCAATCTAAATCTTTGTCTATCTCTGATTCACTTCTTAAGTCCAAATATCCTAATGCTAATTGTGCTCTCATTAATTTGGATAATTCTTCTGCAGAATTTAAATATGCTATTATTCTATTTCCCGATTTGTCTAATTCTTCCCAAAATTCCTTTGGGCTTTTACTTAGATGCATTTTTTCATCATCAGAAAGATGTAAATTATTCGTATATTTATATACTGCTGCAGGTGCATTTTTAGTATCATCAGAATTCATTACACCATCATCTATATTAAGAAAATATGTACTTGCACCCATTAATATAATTCCAACTAAAATTATACCAATAATTATAAGTATTGTTTTTAATCTTATAGTTATTGCTTTCTTTAACATCCCTTGATATTTTACATTTTTTTCTCTATCAGCCATTTTTATCCTCACATTTCTATTTCAATTGATGTATAATTAGAATATGTATTTTTATCTTGTAAATTAGCATATACATCAAAATCTAAAATAATATTCGGAAATCTAATTTTTGTAATTTTTTTCACAGTGCTATATCCACTATAATATTTAATACTTATTCTTTTAGTTTGATGTGCATAAAAAACTGCATCTTGCTGTGACAACTCTTGAACATATGCACCATATTCTATATCATTTTCATCTATTAATTGACTAAAGTTAACCTTTAATGTATCTCCTAATGCTATAGTTTGTTCTGAATTATTTGTCACTTCAAATGTATAAATTTCATATTCTTTATATGTATCTTTATATAATGCACTTATCTTTATATTATCAGTTTCTGAGGCTTTATTACTTATCTCTGTTCTACCTATATAGCCATTTATATTTAATTTTATATTTCTCTCATCATCTTCTACTATTGTTACATAATCTTGAAATTTATTTCTACTTACATTACCTGTCTCTAAAGGATCGTCTTTTAATGTTACTATATAAATATCATCAATATAGTTTTCAGCTGATACTGTCTTCTTACCATTTCCAAAAACAGGATTATAATATGCTTCTTTAAAACCATTAATATTTTGATACATTTCTTGTTTACACTCATCTGAAATTAGATTATAAGCTTTTTCTATATCTCCTGAATTACAATATGAAAAAAATAGATCTATAAAGTTAACTTTTTCCTGGCTCGTTGTGGTAGGATTTCCTGATAAAGCTTGTTCCTGATTTGTCATAGATATTGTATTAAAATTATTCGTATTTATATTAGAGCTAGCAACATTATTTTTTTCACTATTATTTGACATATTAACTAAATACCACCATACAGCACCCAAAAAAAATATTGCTAATATAATTACCCATATTCTCTTTCTATTTCTATTATAAAAACTTATAATCTTATACATATATATCATCATTCCTCTCATGTTCTCTAATTTAATGATACCATAATTTAATTTTCTTTTCAATATTTTTCGACAAAATCAAATAAAAATATAACCCTAAAAGTTAATAGGGTTATATTTTTTATTTTAATCTTATATATCCAAGTTCAATCCATTCATTATAAGCTAAATTTAGTCTAAATAATAACTTTGGCTTACTTCCTGCTCTATTTTTATCAACAACACATGTATAATATCTAACATCTGGATTTGCAAATTTTTCTAAATCAAAAAATTTATTATCCACTTCATTTAACGAATATTCATATTTTCCTAAATCTTCATTATGAATTTGTTTAAACAAACACAATGTATCTAATACCTCTTTTACAGTTCTACTTACTGCCAAATCATTTACAGTTAAATTTATTGGATCTGTCTCTGTTTCAGAAAGTTGAAGAGTCGAAGCTATATACATTCCAAAATTTTGAGCCAAATTTGCTAATATTGTAGCTGTTTTCTTTATCTCATATCCAACTCCAATATTATCTATATCTGTTTTCAAAGTATCATAAAATACATATTCTACATGTTCTTTATAATAATAATTCATTATTACTTTTTTTAGTTCATCATTTGTATGATCTGTAATATTTATAAAATACATGTAATTTTCAGTCTGTTTATTAAACCAATCAGTTACAGCAGTAGTCATTTTAAATTCTTTTGATACTTTTAATAATCTTTTTACAAAATCACTATGTGATTCATTTTCTTCTTGTAAAACAAATCCATCTTTATCAACTTTAACATTTTTTCCCTCATCAGCTCTATATTTAAACTCTAGCAATTCTCCTTCTGTTTTTCGTAGTTTTTGTCCATGTAATTCTTGGATTTTTGGATTGTTTATTATTGTTGTTATTAAACATAATTTCATTTTATCTTCTGACATCTCATTTGAAATTACCAATACTTTTTTCTTGTGTACTAGTGCAATATATGCTGCCATATTCATAGTAAATCTACTCTTACCTGAGTTTGATGGCATTGCAAAAGCCATAGTTTCACCTTTTCTAACACCTTTAAACACACTTGATAAAACTGAAAATGGTAATTCAAGTCCATTAGTTAAACTGTTATTTCCTTGTACTAAAAACTCAGTTATGTCTTGATTTAATACTGCTCTTTTGAATTTTTCAGTTGTAGTTACTTGTTCTATAGCACTTTCTACCTCTTCTATTGACATTTGATCATATAGCTCATAATCCATAATTTCTGCAATTTCATCTTGAGTATTTTTTACTGGTATACTTTTATAGCTTTTTCTTAATAAAAACTGTTTTTTTAAATCTGTATATATTTTTTCTATAGATTCTTTTTGATCTTGATATTTCCTTATTAATTGTCTTTTTATAATATCACTTGCTAATGTTTTATTTGGCAAACGAAATTTTTCTTTTGCCACTTCTGGTGCATATTTATCAGCATCTGTAAAAATTATAATTTTATAAATATTTAATAACTCTGGATTTATAAACTGACATTCATCATATGTAAAATAATATACTGAGATTGCTTTTAAGTTGTTTAATAATGCTGCTATATATTTTTCTTCTATAGAAAAATCTGCAAGCTTTGGTGGATAATCTATTTGATCATTTTTGTTAAAATCAGTTGTATAAGATATTTCTTCCTCTTCATCATCTTTTTTACTTTCTTCATAATTAATGTTAGTATCTATTGTTATGTCATTTGATTCGTTAACTTCTTTTTTTGTATTTAATTTATTAGCACTTGTTTTTTCATCTATTAATTCATATCCCATTTCTTTCAATTTTTTTAGATCATCTAGTGCATCAACCAGCTGTTTATCTTCTATCTTTTTTTTAGCAGATGCTAATAATTCACTATTTTGATTGGTTTCTTTTATACAACTAAGTGTCTCATAAACTTTTTCTAATAAATCATTTCTATCCATTTACCAGTTTCCTTTCACAATACTTTTATATTACATTTTCTATTATATAACATCTTTTTATTTTTTAAAATAGTTTTTTTTTATTTTTAAAAATTTCATTGTTTTATTACAATATACAATTGTTTATTTTTTATTTATTCAAAACAATATTATATATTTTTAAAGATGTAAATTGTAACAAAATCACCAAATCTTTTAAATATCAAGGTAAATAAATTTTGATATTAGGATATTTGCAAATATCTTATTTGTATTTTCATATTATTATAAAATTGAATAAATTAGTAAAAAGGGAATGAAGTAATATGGTTAGAGTAAATATTGAAAAATTATTAAAGGAAAATAATCGTTCCAAATATTGGATTTGCAATCAAATGAATATAACTATGCATAATTTAAACAGGGTAATTTATGGTGAAACAAAATCTATTTCTTTTAGATATATAGAAGATTTCTGCAAATATTTAAACTGCACCCCTGGAGAGCTCTTTACTGTAATTCCTGATGAAGAAGATGAAAATTAATAATACCTAAAAAACTATATATTGTTAATTATTTTAACAATATATAGTTTTTTTTATCTCCAAAAAGATTTATATGTTCGATATGCTTCATATACATCAAATTTACTTGTTACTTCATAAGGTGCATGCATTGAAAGTACAGGAACTCCACAATCTATAACATCTACTCCTTTATTTGCCAAAATATATGCAATTGTGCCTCCTCCACCAACATCTACTTTTCCAAGTTCTGCAACTTGATATTTTATATCATTTTCTTCTAACATATTTCTAACATAAGATACATATTCTGCATTTGCATCTGATGCACCAGATTTGCCTCTTGCTCCAGTATATTTATTAAGTGAGATTCCTTTACCTAAATATCCCGCATTTTTGGCATCTGATACACTTGCATATAGTGGATCAAATCCTGCATCAACATCTGATGAAAGCATTTTAGAAAAACAAAATAATTTATCTAATAAATTTGGTCTATTTTCTCCAGCTTTATTTAAAAGCTCTGAAACAAAGAAATCAAACATATGTGATTCCATTCCAGTATTCCCCATACTTCCTATTTCTTCTTTATCTGATAAAATACATACAGCTGTTTTTTCTACATTTTCTGTTTCTAATATTGCTTGTAAAGATGTATATGCACAAACTTTGTCATCTTGACCATAAGCCGCAATCATACTAGAATCTAGCCCTAAACTTTTGGGTTTAAATGCTGGAACAACTTCAAGCTCACTACTTACAAAATCTCTTTCTGTAATTCCATATTTTTTATTCAAAATATTTAAAATATTTAATTTTACAGTTTCTTTTAATGTCTTCTCTTCTTCCTCATTTTCTGCTTGGTACGGAATACTTCCGACTAAAACTTGTAAATTTTCACCTTCTATACCATTTGAAAGTTTCTTTTGCATTTGGTCTTGGGCTAAATGTGGTAATAAATCTGTAATTGTAAAAATTGGATCATTTTCATCTTCTCCAATATTAATATCTATTTTTTCTCCATCTCTTTTTATTATAACACCATGTATTGAAAGTGGAATAGTAGTCCATTGATATTTTTTTATACCACCATAATAATGTGTCTTTAAATATGCTAATCCACCTTCTTCAGATAATGGGTTTGGCTTTAAATCTAATCTTGGTGAATCAATATGTGCACCTATTATATTTATTCCATTTTCTAATTTTTCTTTTCCAATTACAGCAAGGTACATACTTTTATCTCTATTTACAAAATACACTTTATCACCTGGATTAATTTTTTCGAAATTAATTAAATCCCTAAATCCATGTGTCTCTGCCGCTTTCCTTGCTTCTTTTACAAACTCTCTTTCAATTTTTGCTTTACCTAAAAAATTCATATAATTATCACAAAAATTAAAAATTTCATTTTTTCTGTTTTCATCAATAGTTTTCCATCCTATTTCTTTTTTATCAAACAAATCTTCTACCATTTTTCCTCCTTAATCTCGGGATATTTCCCTTTTGTAATTTTCTTTATTATATCATTTTGTTTTTTATTTTTCCACTATTTTTTTAAATTATTCTTTCATTTGTTTCATTTGGGGACGGTTCTCTTTC
>DFJF01000003.1:17242-18219 GCA_002372935.1 Clostridiales bacterium UBA3678
TCTTTCAAAAAGGGACGGTTCTTCTTGTGAAGTGCGATGGATCAACTATGTTGGATTTATATTTAATCAATAAAATGTAACCATAAATCTTAACAAATTTAAATATTTATGCTAAAATAGATCATATATTTTTATGGAGGTGATTTTATTTATGGATTTATACAATAATTCAGACCCTATAAACAATACAAATGAAATAGGATTTAACACAATTCTATCAAATACCTTTTTCAGAATGTTTTTAGGTTTACTTGCAAGTGCCATTGCCGCACTTTATGCATATTATTCTGGTGCATATATTAAAATGATTACATCTGGAATGTATATTACTTTAACAATTATAGAATTAATTGTTGTAATTGTTTTCTCATTAGCATTCAGAAAACTTTCATCCACAACTGTTTCAGTCTTATATTTTGCGTATGCTTTTTTAAATGGATTTACACTTTCCGTAATATTTGCAGCATATGAGTTATCTTCTATTGGAATTACATTTTTAGCAACATCTTTAATTTTTGGTGCATTATCATACATTGGATCAAAAACTGAAAAAGATATTTCAAACTGGGGTACAATATTATCTGTAGTTCTTATTGTAGGACTGATATTAACAATTATCAATCTTTTTATTGGAAATACTTTATTAGATATTGTTTTAGACTGGGTACTTCTATTGGTCTTTTTTGGAGTTACAATATATGATATAAATACAATAAAAGCTATGCAAGGAATTGGAATTTGTGATGATGAAAAACTTTATGTATATGGAGCAATGCAATTATATTTAGATTTTATTAATATCTTTTTAAGAATTCTATCAATATTTGGAAAACGTAGAGATTAATTTTATTTATGGGAATGTCAATCGAGAACAGATCTTCTCTGTTACTTTTCCTACTAAAAAGGGACAGATCTTTTAAAAGATCTGTCCCTTTTCAAAAAAGAACCGTCCCTTTTCAAAAAAGAACCGTCCCCTT
>DFJF01000003.1:18293-68340 GCA_002372935.1 Clostridiales bacterium UBA3678
AAAAAGAACCGTCCCCTTTTGAAAAAGAACCGTCCCCTTTTGAAAGTGGCTAAATTGATTTCAAAAATTCCTCTAAAGTCATAGAACCTATGTCTCCTTTTTCCCTAGAACGTACACCTATTGTTTTTGATTCTATCTCTTTATCTCCAACAATTAGCATATATGGAACTTTTGAAAGTTGTGCTTCACGAATTTTATATCCAATTTTCTCACTTCTTGAGTCTACTTCAACTCTTATTTTTTGTTTTTGCAATTTTTCTTTTATTTCATTTGCATAATCTATATGTCTATCTGCAATTGGCAAAATTTTTACTTGTTTTGGTGCAACCCAGAATGGTAAATTTCCCTTTGTCTCTTCTAATAAAAATGAAATAAATCTATCTGATGAACCTAGTATTGCTCTATGGATAACAACTGGTCTATGTGGTTCTCCATCTTCTCCAATATATTCTAGTTCAAATCTTTCTGGTAATGCAAAATCTAATTGGCATGTTGGAATTGTAACATCATGTCCTAATGCTGATGTTATTTGAATATCAATTTTTGGTCCATAGAATGCTGCTTCCCCTTTTGCCTCATAATATTCAATATTTAATTCGTTTAATATTTGTCTTAGCTGATTTTCTGCTGTTTCCCACATTTCATCATTATCTATATATTTTTCTTTATTTTCTTTATCTCTTAATGATAATCTAAATTTAAATCTATCTCTTGAGAATCCAAAATCTTTCAAATAAACTTCAAAAATAAGATTTATTACACGACCTACTTCTTCTTTTATTTGATCTGGCCTAACAAATAGATGTGCATCATTTTGACACATTTGACGAACTCTTTCAAGTCCACAAACTGCACCTGAATTTTCCCATCTAAAATCATTTGCAAGTTCTCCAATTCTAATTGGTAAATCTTTATATGAACGCATTTCACTTTTATATATCAACATATGATGTGGACAATTCATAGGTCTTAAAACCAACTCTTCATTATCCATTTTCATCATTGGAAACATATCATCTTTATAATGATCCCAATGTCCACTTGTTTTATATAAATTCACTGTTGCTAAACTTGGTGTATATACATGTAAATACCCGTTTTCTATTTCTTTATCTTGAATATATCTCTCAAGTGTTCTTCTAATTGTTGCACCATCTGGTAAATACATTGGAAGTCCTGCTCCAACTAATGGATGTGTCATAAATAATTTTAGATCTTTTCCTATTTTTCTGTGATCTCTTGCTTTTCTGTCCTCTAAAACTTGCATATATTCATCTACTTGGCTTGCCTTTGGAAATGATATTGCATATATTCTTTGTAACATTTTGTTTTTCTCATTACCCCTCCAATAAGCACCTGCAAATGATAATATTTTTATAGATTTTACTTTTCCTGTACTCATTAAATGTGGTCCTGCACAAAGATCTACAAATTCTCCTTGTTTATAAAATGAAATTTCTTCTCCTTCTGATAAATCTTCTATTAATTCTACTTTATATGGCTCGTCTTTTTCTTTCATTAATTTTATTGCTTCTTCTTTTGGTAGAACAAATCTTTCTATTGGCAAGTCTTCTTTTATAATTTTTTTCATTTCTGCTTCAATTTTTTCTTTATCTTCATCAGAAAAATGTTTTTCTATATCAAAATCATAATAAAATCCTTCATCTATTGATGGTCCAATTGCAAGCTTGACATTTGGATTTATTCTTTTTATTGCTTGTGCCATTATGTGTGAAGTTGTATGCCAATATGCCTTCTTTCCTTCCAAATCACTTTCAAATGTATGTATTACAAGTTCTGCATCTCTATTCAAAATATATCTTAAATCTACAACTTTTCCATCTACACTTGCACATGTTGCATTTCTTGCTAATCCTTCACTTATCTGTTTTGCAACATCATATACTGAAAGTCCTGATTCAACTTCTTTCTCGCTTCCATCTTTTAATTTTAGTTTAATCATAATCCATTCTCCTTCCTATTCTTCTCCTTGCAATTTCTCTGCATTTGCAGCTGCAATTAAGTTATCAATCATTTCATCTAAATCACCATTTAAGAAATTTTCAAATTGATATACATTCATTCCAATTCTATGATCTGTAATACGGCCTTGAGGATAATTGTATGTACGGATTTTTTCACTTCTATCTCCTGAACCTACTTGTGATTTTCTAGCATTTGCAATTTCTGAATCTTGTTTTTCTTTTTCTATTTGATATAATCTAGATTTTAATAAATTCATTGCATATTCACGATTTTGCATTTGAGATCTTTGTGTCTGACATTCTGCTACAATTCCTGTTGGAATGTGGATAAGTCTTACGGCTGACGAGGTTTTATTAATATGTTGCCCTCCAGCACCTGAAGCCCTAAACACTTCCATTTTTACATCTGCTGGATTTATCTCTATTTCTACATCTTCTACAACCGGAAGAACCGCTACTGTTGCAGTTGATGTATGTATTCTTCCACTACTCTCTGTATCTGGAACTCTTTGTACTCTGTGTACTCCACTCTCAAATTTTAATCTACTATATGCACCTTTACCTGTAACCATAAACGATATTTCTTTATATCCACCAAGTTCAGTTGCATTTTCATTTAATATTTCTATTTTCCAGTGCTTTTTTTCTGCATACATTCCATACATTCTAAACAATGTTGCAGCAAATAAAGCTGCCTCTTCTCCTCCAGCTCCACTTCTTATTTCGCAAATAACACTTTTATCATCATTTGGATCTTTCGGAATCAATAAAACTTTTAATTCTTCTGATATTTTTTCTAATTTGTCCTTATCAGAATAATATTCTTCTTCTGCAAGCTCTTTCATTTCTTTGTCTTCCATCATCTCTTTAGCTTCTTGCATATTTTTTTCAACTTGCTTATATTCTCTATATTTTAAAACTACATCTTCCATGCTACTGTGTTCTTTTACTAATTTTCTCCATTCTTTATTATCAGCAATTACTTTTGGATCACTAATTTTGGTTGTTAAATCATCATATCTTTTTTCTACTGATTCTAGTTTTTCAAACATTTTTTTCATTCTCCTTTTTTGAAATCCTCTTTATTATACTACATTTATACTTACAATGTCAATGGATACAAAGCTTTAGCAGGAAAAAAGTATGATTAATTTATTTCATTTTTCTACTTTTTGTTTCTTTTTTTCTTGAAAATAATCTATAGGAAAAAAAGAAGCATAGTATAATTTTATTATACCTGCTTAAAATTGATTAAATTCCAAATGTGCCAGTTATTGGATCCTTAAATAATGCAATATTAGGTGGAAAAAATGTAAAGACTATAAAGCACAAACATAATATTATTAAAATAATATTAGGTATTACATTATTACAAGAAGATTCTGACTGTATTTTTTTATATGACACATATTGTCCTAATACTACTGCTATAAAAAAACTTAAAATATCCAAAATAGCAAAGTTTCTTCCTATTATTCCAACATATGTATAAAAAAATATTACTACAAAAAACATGGCTAATATAATTCCAAACATTTTTGCACATAAATAATTAGGTATGTCTTTTCCATTGTAAAAAAAGCCTATAATACTACTTATTAGCATTGGAAAAAATAACAATTTCAAATGTTCCCATGTGCTTTCATTTACAGCACTAAATGTTCCTACTATTGGATTATTATTAGACCACTCAAATGTAAAATGTAAAAGTGTTCCTGCTATCATTATAAAAATAGTACTGATAATTTCAAATTTTAAAATTGAACTTTTTTTAGTCATATATAACTCCTCCAATATTTATATATGATTAAAAATTTTAATATATAACTAAAAAATATAGGCTAATCTATTTTTAGATTAACCTTTAATATTCTATCATTATAAATTTACCAATCTTTTAAAAGCTTCATAATGAATCTCAAAAAATTTTCCTTGTTCCATATATTCTATAATCTCATCTTTTGAAAGCCAAACTACTTTTTCTACTTCCTCTTTCTGCAATTTCAAGCTTTCAATATTTTGGATATCTAGTTTTATATAATAATCATCCCAAAATACTTTTTGTTTTTCTGATTTTCCTGTACAATATAAAGTTAAATCTTTTGAATTCAATTTTAATCCTAATTCCTCTTCAACTTCGGTTAAAATTCCTTCTAAACTTGTTTCTCCAGATTTAGGATGTCCCCCTGTTGTTGCATATTTTCCATTTTCCGCTTTACTTCTCTTTTGTATTAAAAATTTTCCTTCTGAATTTTCAATAAATACTAATACAACTAATATATATCTATCTTTTGGAATATCCTCTCCTTTAAATATCGTTTCTCCTGTCTTTATTCTATCTGAATTATATAAATCTCTTTTTTCCATTCTATTTTTCCTTTTTAATTCATAAATTTTTAATATTCTGTAATATAATTTCATTAGTGTTAATTATATAATTATTCTGCCTTACCTAAAATAATTATCCTGTTCTCATCATCATTGTCTGTACAACAAGATAATGCTATAGTAGGTGAATTCACATCTTTATTTAAAAATGATGTATCTGTTGACTTTGTAATAAATTTAGAATAAATTGTATATTTTAAATTATTTTCATTGTTATCTGTAAAATAAAATATATCTCCTTTTTCCAAATTTTTATTATCAGAAAATAGTGTTCCATTCACTCTGTTGTGTCCTACAATTAAAGTTATTCCTTTTTTGTTTAAACCACCTGTTGTATATAGAAAACATGGCATTTCTTCCATTTTATCAGCTTCTACTCTGCAAAAAATTTTTGTATTTACACCCGTTTTTGGAATACTCAAAATTCCTATCTCTGTATTCATATCATAAACCTCTTGTGTAAGCTCTGCAGCATCTGGTTTTTGTTTTCTTTCTTCACTATTATTATTTTCTTTATTTGTATCATATTCTATAATAACAGTATCTCCTGAATTATTAGTATTATTTTCTATTTCAATATTTGAGTTTTGTTCCTGATCTTGTGTTTTTTCTTGTGGCTGTTCTAGAGCAATATTGTTTTCTTCCTTTACCTTTTTATTATCTTCCTTTTTTAAAATAACTAATAATATTATTGCAATAATTAAAATAATTATTATTAAAGAAAAAATTGAAATTAAAATTTTTGTACTTTTCTTCATCGTTTTCCCCATATATTTATATAACACAAAATATATATTATATAAATTTTTCTTTTTAAGATTTTAATAGTTTGATTCAATATAGTTATCTTGATATACTTTCTTTAAAATATCTTTTGTGCTTTGAAAGTCTATTGTTTCTAATGCATCTTTATAGCTAAGCCATTTTATGTCATCTATTTCTTCTTCTTGTCTCTTGATATTTCCTCCAATTTCATTAGCTACAAATAGAACCACTTGTTTGTAACTTCCTCTTTCTGTTAAATAGTTCATTGTATATCTTTTATTATTAATTATCTTTACATCCAAATTTGTTTCTTCTTTTACTTCCCTTAAAGCTGTTTCATATTCAGTCTCATCTTTCTCTACATGTCCCTTAGGGAACCCCCAATTTCCAGTTACTTGCTTAATCAACAATACCTTATTGTTTTTTATAACAATACATCCACAAGATTTTTCCTTTTTTAGATTCTCATTTTCATTTTTCATTTATATTACCTCTTTTTTTATATTTTAAACATTTCTATATTATGCTAAATTCAGCCATTTGTCAATACTCTTTCAATTTCAAAAAAGAAATCAAGTAAAAAAACACTTGATTTCTACATCCTACTGAGATTTAATATTTTAAGCCTCCTCTGAATTATACCATGTATATATTAACATTATAATAAAACAGATAAATTGCGTTGCTAAAATTACACCTAGGGCAATAACAATGATTTGGTTAATGTATCCTCTTTCTATTAATTTAATTATTAATTCTTGAAACATCATTATTGATATTGCTACTATTAAAAAATAAATAAGCATTAAATAAATAAAAGTTTTGCAAATTTCTAATTCTTTTTTTGTCTTCATATCATTCAGTCTCCATTCTCTTTTTGTTCTTTCTCAGTAAGACCATACAAAAAAACTTTGTATATATATATTATACCATATAAATATTGATTTTGCAATAATTTTAAAACATACAATTTTATTTAAACAATATAACATTATTTATCTTTCTCTTCTTTTTTAAATTTATTGTTAACAATATTTTCAGCTGTCATTATTCCTAAATACTCCTCTGGAAGAATAATTTCATCAATATCCAGTTTTTCTAAAACTTCTTTGTGAAGTTTGTCTCCTCCTTTTGCAATAATATACTTTATCTTTGTTTCCTTTAGTGCTAAACATGTAAGTATACTTACTGGAACATTTTCTCCTATTCCTACAACCGCAATATCAAAAGAGTCCATTGGTAAATTATTGAAGGCATCCAAAGAATTAATATTTAGGCATAGAGCCTTATTTACAAATTTGCTTGCTCTTTCTACTAATCTCATATCTTTGTCAATTGCTAAAACATCAACTCCTTCTTCTGAAAGCTTTTTAGCTACACTCATTCCAAAAATTCCAAGTCCAATTACTAAACATTGCTTTTTCATTTAAAAATCCATCCTTTCAATTATTATATAGTTCACAATTTATTTAGACTAAAACTAATATTAATTTTAATTTACAAAATCAATTCTCCATTTATGTATTTTACACTATTGTTAATTTCTTTTGTGTCAAAGAAAACTCTGAATGCTACAAGTGGTCCAACACGCCCTATAAACATTAGGATTATAATCGTAACTTTTCCAATAAAATTTAACATACTTGAATCTATAATTCCTAATCCTGTATTAGAATATGAACCAACACAATGGAAAATAATGTTTTCTAACCCTACATCATTGAAAAATGATATATTTATAGTTCCAACAAATACAACAAATAAACTTAACCCTGTAATAGTAATTGCTTTCATTATTGTATTTTCTGGAATTCGTCTATAAAAAACAACAACCTTTCTTCTATTTTTTAATGTTGCTATTATCGATAACATAAGTACAGAAAAGGTTACTACTCTAATTCCTCCAGCTGTTGATCCAGGGGCTCCTCCAATAAACATCAAAATTATTGAAATCATTTTTGTTGCTTGATTGCATTCAGCAAAATTAATTGTATAAAATCCAGCAGTTCTAAGTGTAACAGATGAAAACATAGCTTGTAACCATGTTATATCTGGCTCTAATGCTTTAAATAAAAGAACCGAAACAACAAGTATAATTCCTGTAGCTGATAAAACTATTTTTGATTGAAATTTTAACTTTTTTAATGTTTTTAATTTCAAAGCTTTAGTTAAATCCTCTAATACTAAAAATCCTATTCCTCCCAATATAATCAAAAACATCATTACAAAATTTACAAAATAATCATTTGTATAATCAGAAAAACTCTTGTTTCCAAGTATATCAAATCCTGCATTGCAAAAAGCCATAACAGAATGAAATATTCCATACCATAAACCTTTTTTCCATCCAAATTGCGGAATAAATCGCAAAGATAATAAAGTTCCACCTATAAATTCTATTAAAAATGTATATATTACTATATTTTTTATTCTATTTTTAAAATCGGCATTTACTTCTCCATCTTCCACCAACATAATGTCTGAAAAATTTATTCTCTTTTTTATAATTGTAGCAATAAAAATGATAAATGTCATAAATCCTAAAGCACCAATTTGTACTAATAAAAGAAGCACAAATTGTCCTATCCAGGTAAGTTGTTCTGACAAAACAAGTGGTGTATATCCAGTTACACAAACACCTGAAGTAGAAATAAATAATGAGTCTATAAATGCTATTGGCTTATTATTGCATATTGGTAATGTTAATATAATCGCTCCAATTAAGATAATTGACATAAAGCCAAATATTGGAATTGTATATAATCTTTTCTCTTTTTTGTTCATTTTTTCCCCTCATATTTTTCTATTTTACTGTATTTTTTCTTTTACAACCTTTAATCTACTAAATTCTTCTCTTTCACGCTCATCTAGTGCATCACTAATTGTTTTTTCTATCTTTTGATCTCTTGGTATTATTATCTCTTTTAATGCATTTGACCTTTTTTGAACCTTCAAAATATTAAAATCTAGCCTTTTTATAGTGCTTTCTAATCCAACAAGTTCTATAATAATTTTTTTTAAGTTATTAAATTCTTCTATTGCTTGATCTAAATAAACTGGTGTTTGTGCTATTCCATAATTCATTTCTTTCTCTGGCTGTTCATATACAATTGACGGAATATCTACACCCATTATTGTCATATATTTTATATCAATATTATCATCTAACTGTATGCCCCTTGCAATATAATTTGTTTCTTCAATTCCTATTTCTACATTGGTTTGCTTTAAATATAAAAAAGCCCTTTCTTTTACATCTTTTAATTGGTTTCTTAAATTTTCTGCTCTTTTTTCATTCTTTTCTTTTTCTTGAATTAAAATAACCCTTTTCTTTTCCAATAAATCTTGCCCTTGTTTTGAAAGCTCTATAGAACTTTTTATTTTCATCAAATTTGTTTTTGTTGGTAATACTGAATCCATAGAATTTCCTCTTTTCTACAACTTATCCATTTCTTCTTCTGGTAATATTTTTAATAAATCTAATGCAAGATCCAAAGTTTGATTTATATTTCGCCTTTCATCTGTTCCCTGGTTAATAAACTTTTCCTCAAATTCATTTCCAAATTTTATATATCTTTTATCTGTTTCAGATAAATCACTTTCACCCAAAACCTTTGAAAGTGCTCTTACATCTTGAACCTTTGAATATGATGAAAATATTTGGTCTGCAATTTTTGCATGGTCTTTTCTAGTATACCCCTCTCCTATTCCATCTTTCATAAGTCTTGACAATGAATCTAAAATATTTATTGGTGGATTTATACCTTTTTGAGATAAATCTCTACTTAATACAATTTGCCCTTCTGTTATATAACCTGTTAAATCTGGTATTGGATGAGAAATATCATCATTTGGCATTGTTAGAATAGGGATTTCAGTTATAGAGCCGTTTTTGCCCCTTATCATCCCTGCTCTTTCATAAATTGAGGCCAAATCACTATACAAATATCCAGGGTATCCTTTTCTACTAGGGATTTCGCCCTTTAATGTAGATACCTCTCTTAAGCTTTCTGCATAAGCTGTCATATCAGTTAAAATAACTAAAACTTGCATATCTAAATCAAATGCTAAATATTCTGCACATGTTAATGCTACTTTTGGTGTTAGGATTCTTTCTATTGTAGGATCATTTGACAAGTTTTGAAACATTACAACCTTTGAAAGTACTCCACTTTCTTTAAAACTCGTTTTGAAAAAGTCTGCCGTTTCATATTCTGCCCCCATAAGCCCAAATACTATTGCAAATTTATCACTATCTGATATATTTGATTGTTTAATAATTTGCTCTGTCAATAAATTATGATTTATTCCACTCCCTGAAAATATTGGCAATTTTTGTCCTCTAATTAATGTCATCAATCCATCTATTGCAGATATTCCAGTTTCAATATAATTCTTTGGGTAGCTACGGCAAACAGGGTTTATAGCATTTCCGTTAATACTTCTTTCTACATCTGACTCTATCTCACCAAGTCCATCAATAGGTCTTCCAGCTCCATCAAAGATCCTTCCTAACATTTTTTCTGAAAGTTTAATACTTAATGGCTTACCTTTTAAAGATGTTTGTACACCTCCTAAGTTCATACCATTTGTTCCTTCATATACTTCTATTGTAGCAATGTCTTTATCAACTTCGATGACATTGCCAATTCTTCTCTCTCCATTCTGCAAAATTAACTCAACTTGTTCATCATAAGAAATTTCTTTTGGAGTTTTTATAAAGACTAATGGACCATTTATGTTTTCAATTCCTAAATATTGTATTTTCAATCTTTTCACCTACCTCATTCTATATGGCCTTCATATTCATTTTCCAACTTTTTAAATTCATTTTCAAATTCATGTTTTACACTATCAAATTTTTGTATTTCTTTATTATTTATTTCATATTTCAATTTTAAATATCTTTCGAAAAATCCTAATTTTTTTATTTCTGATAATGGTATTCCTTTTTCTATTAATTCTAGTGATTCATTATACATAAATACTATTAAGTCCATCATCTTAAATTGTTTTTCAAGCGGTACAGATGTATCAATCTCATTAAATGAATTTTGTTGTAAAAATCCCACTCTTATGCATTTGCAAATTTCTAATACTAATTTCTTTAGATCAGAAAGTACATCTTTTCCAACAACTTTTGCAATCTTTTGTAATTCATCTTCTTCATTTAAAAGTTTTGTAATTTGATTTTTTACATTACTAAAATCTTCATTTATGTTTTCATCAAACCATTCTGCAAGTTCATTTGAATATTCACTATAGCTTATTATCCAATTTATTGATGGATAATGTCTAGAATAAGCTAAATCTCTATCTAGTCCCCAAAATACATGGACAAATCTTCTTGTATTTTGTGTTACTGGCTCTGAGAAGTCTGAGCCTTGAGGAGATACTGCGCCTATTATTGATACAGATCCTATATCTCCATTAAAAGTCTCCACTCTTCCAGCTCTACCATAAAATTCTGATAACCTTGATGGTAAATATGAAGGAAATCCCTCTTCTGCTGGCATCTCTTCAAGTCTTCCTGAAATTTCTCTTAGTGCTTCTGCCCACCTTGATGTAGAATCTGCCATTATAGCAACATTATATCCCATATCTCTATAATATTCTGCAATCGTTATTCCAGTATAAATAGATGCTTCACGTGCTGCAACTGGCATATTTGAAGTATTTGCTATTAATACTGTTCTTTCCATAAGTGGTCTTCCACTTCTTGGGTCTGTAAGCTTTGGAAAATCCTCTAAAACTTGAGTCATTTCATTTCCTCTTTCCCCACAACCTATATATACAATAATATCTGCATCACACCATTTAGCAAGCTGATGCTGAGTTACAGTTTTTCCTGTACCAAAACCTCCAGGAATTGTAGCTGTTCCACCTTTTGCAATTGGAAATAAAGAATCTATTACTCTTTGCCCAGTAAGCAGAGGAATATTTGCTCTAAGTCTTGTTTTGTATGGTCTTGGTGTTCTTACAGGCCATTTTTGATACATATTTATTTCTACAATCTTTCCATTTTCCATTTGAACTTTTGCAATTGTATCTGTAACTTTATATTCTCCCTGTTCTGCAACAAATATAATTTTACCATTTAATTTTTTTGGATATAAAATTCTATTTTCGATAGCTTGAGTTTCTTGAACACACCCTAAAATACTACCATATTCTATACTATCTCCTATATTGACCTTTGGAATAAAATTCCACTTTTTTTCTAAATCTATTCCTGAAACTTCAACACCTTTTCCTATGTATCCAGTTTTTAAAACTTCTTCTATTCTATTAAGAGGTCTTTGAACTCCATCATAAATATTGCCTATAATACCTGGACCTAATATTAAAGAAAGTGGTTCATTTTCTCCATAAACCTCTTCCCCAATTTTCATTCCAGATGTATCTTCATATACTTGGATAGTCGCAGATTTTTTATCT
Source organism: Clostridiales bacterium UBA3678 (assembly GCA_002372935.1). Classification (GTDB taxonomy): domain Bacteria; phylum Bacillota; class Clostridia; order TANB77; family CAG-508; genus CAG-269. Next base: position 29,870 of record DFJF01000003.1, read on the forward strand.
AACTTTATTACTTCACCCATAAGTTTTTGTTTGCCTACCTTTACCATATCATGCATGGCAAAATCTGCATCACCCTCAGCTATTACAACAGGACCATTTATCTTAGATATTACCTTTGTATTCATTGATTTTCTCCTTTAAATTTTCCAATATTGTATTATTTATTGATTCTTCGCTATTTTGTACTATGCATCCTCCAATATTAGAATCATCTATAGTTTCAATTTTATAATTCAAATTACACAAAAAATTTGTAAATCTAATTTTATCATTTTTAGTTACAAAAATTATTAAATTATCTTTTTGTGAAATTTTGTTAATTGTTTCATAAACATTTTTTTTAAAATAACTTTCGTATTTTTCACTTTGAGTAATTTCTATAAACTGAGTTTTTAATTCTTCAAATAATTTATTCTCTATATTTTTATTTAATTCTACATCTTTTTGTTGATATTCATTTTCTAGATTCCACAAATTAGTATTATATTCTTTTTCTAATTTTAATAATATTTTATTTTTTTTATTTTCCTGCTTTTTTTTAAAGTTACCTATTTCATTCTGAATTATATTTTGAGTTCTTTCTTTTATTTTTTCTTCTAATTCCTTTTTTTGTTTTTTTGCTTCACTTATACAAATTGCTTCAAAGTTCTTAAGTTTTTCTTCTATTTCTGCCAAAAAGAATCACCTCTTAATCTAAATTTTTATTATTAATGGCAAATTTTTCTTTTTCATATCATCTATTTTATCTCCAGCCATTTTGTACGTTTCTTCATTAAACACAATAATACCGTACATCCAAATCTTCTCTTACTTCTTTTAAAACTTTTATTAGATCATTTTCCTGTCTTGTAACATATGTCTTAATCCCTGCTAATCTATATCCAACACTATCTTCATTTGAATTGAATATTCCTACTATTTTCATGTAATCCTCTTTTCTTTTCAATTAAATTTTATTTAATATCATTATTGAGATTATCAATCCATAAATAGCAATACCTTCTGCAAGTCCTGCGAATATAATAGTTTTTCCTAATAACTCTGGATTTTCACTTACTGCTCCAACAGCAGCAGAAGCAACAACTGCAACTGCAATACCTGCACCAATACTTCCTAGTCCTGTAGCCAATGCTGCTGCAATTAATCCTAATCCATTACTTGAATTATTACTTGTCTCCTCTACTTCTGTAGTGTTTGTTGTATTACTGTCTGTTACGGCAAATACCTTTCCAGCAAATATTGTTAATCCTAAAATAACTATTAAACTAAAAATTATTACTCCAATAAATTTTCTTTTCATTTTTAATTTCCTTTCTATTTAAAAAATTTTAATATTATTAATTGAGAATATTAAATTATTTTTATTATCAAATATGCATAAGAGGCCAAATGTATAATTTTTAAATTGGCTTATATTCTCTTCCATCACCAGAATAGAATCTACTAAACAATTCATAATATTCTAGCCTTAATACCTGAATTGCAACTATCAAACCCTCTAAAACAATTACTAAAGCATTTCCAAAAATTACTATTGCTATGCTTCCTGCGCCTGAAACCATATCTGACAAAATAAATACTGCCATACATAAGCCTACATGATTTATTGCAAATGCTGCAAGTCTTACAAATGAAATTGTATTACTCATAACTGAAAGTAACATTTCTATTATTTCAAATATTTTTTCTATTAAAGAATTTTTTTCTTCATTTTTTGATTTTTTCTTCTTCTCCATTAATCTTACTAAATTTTCTTTGAACATTATAATAATTAATGGAACAACTACAAGTAAAAGAATAAATCCTGTATTTGCTATTATCTTTCCTTTTACTAGATAGCCAACTGCAATTGCTAAAACTGCAATATAAAAAATTAATCCTGCCAATCCATTTTTATCAAAAAATATTTTTCCTTTATCTTTATTTTTAATTCCATTTTTTATATTTAATATCATTGCTATAATTATTAAAATTGCACCACTTGCAATTCCAACACCTAGCATTGTAGTAATATTTTCCATTGGATTCACTAGTATTGGCTTTATTACATCTTCCATTCCAAAAATACTACCATATAAAAATCCAAAAATTATTGATGATATTCCACCTGCTACAAGTATAGGTCCCAATTCTTTTTTCTTTTTTGCAAGAATTAATCCTATTAATAAAAATACAAACCCTTGTCCAACATCTCCAAACATAAATCCAAACATTAGAAATGCAGTTATTGCAACAAATGTTGTTGGGTCATGTTCTGTATAATTTGGTACTCCGTACATTTTTACAATCATTTCAAATGGTCTTACAAGTCTATTATTTTTTAACTTCGTTGGAGCATTTTTTGGTACTTCATCATTTGTTTTTACAATATATTCTACATCTTCTTTTTTTAAATCAGGTAAAATTTTTTGTAAATTATTATAAGGTAACCAACCAACTATATAAAATGAATTTTTAGAATCATATGCTATATATTTTTTTACTACATTTACCTTTTCTAATATTACCAATTGATTATAATAATTTTTTAAAATACTTTCATTATGCCTTTTTAGCTCTTCAAAATATTTTTGTAAAGTTTCTATTTCTTTTTCATAATCTAATATTTTACTATTTGTATTATATATATAATCTTTTGCAGTACCAATAACATCTTCACTAATCCAGATTCTTTCAAAATTCAAAACTTGAAATAAACTATCAACTTCATTTTTCTTATTTCCAACTGTAAAATACAATAGCCATGTTTCTTCATCATTTTTGTCAGCTTCTACTATAATTACATCCATATCTTTTATAGACTCTTTTAGTTCATTCATATTTTCTGTAGGAATTTTTCCATACCTAAACTTAATAAATTGTACACTGTACATTTTGTCTATTTCCACATTTACATTTTTTAAATGTTCAATTGGCTCAATTTTTTTCTTTAAATTTTCTATTTCTTTTTTCTTGTTTTCTAATTCTTTTTTCTTTTCTAAAATATTATTGTCTATCTTTTCAATATTTTCTTTTATTTCCTCATATGAATTTTTTAATTCTATATCTTTAGGTTCAAAAGAAATATCTAATGCTTTTAAAACATTTTCTGTTTTCCTCGTTAAATCTCTAATATCAGAATTATAGCTGAAATATGTTAATTTCCAACCTTTTTCTAACACTTTTGGTGCATTCTCCAATTGTATGCCACTTTTTAGCAAATATTTCGCAATTATATAATCTAACTTTTCATTGTTACCCGTAATACTAAGCAATCTCATTTTCTCTATTGCCAATTTAAATCACTTCCTATCTTTGTATTTTTTTCCTTTGTATTATATAATAACTTGTCTTTGTATTTCTTCTTTTGAAAGTTTATATCTAATTCCTTCTATTATTGATATAATATTAGATTTTTCTATTTCTTTCATATAAAAATATGCTATTATTGAACTTATATCATACTGGTCCTGTATAAAAACTTTTTTATACTTTTCATATATATATTTTTTAGAATTATCATAAATACTAGATTCTACTATTTCTTTATTTTTTTTATTTTCTAATATATATCTTGCATCTTGCAAAGATTGTATATTTTCTACATCCTGAATTGTTTTTATTTTTATCTTTTTTCCATAATTAATAAAATATTTTTTATCATAGAATCCATAATATTTTTTACATCTATATATTGAAGAAATATTTATTAAATCTATCTGTGCACTAATAATATTTTTAAGCTTTTTACTTGATTCTTTTGCAATTAAATATAATTTTTCAAAATAATATTTAGTAAGCATATTATCTAATTCAAAAGTATTTTTGTTATTTTCAAAGATGTTTTTTAATTCCTCTTCTTCTATATTTTTTAAAAACTCTTCTGCATCTTTTACATTAATAAAATTTTCTAAATCTTTAAAAATTATTTTCCAAGTCTTAAATTCTTCTATTTCTTGTTCTCTTTTACCCACATTTAAGTCTTTCCAAATGATTTTTAAAATTCTTATTTTATATTTTAATATATATGAATCAAACACTTTTTTTGTTTTACTATCAAGGTACCTATATATTTTATTTATGTCATTAACAATAACTCTATCTAATTTAGATTCTAATTCTATTCTTTTTGCATCAACATTTAAATCATCTAATGGAGGCATTTTTGACTTTAAAATAATTATTGCATCTTTTCTTGTATTTTGTTTTAATAAATCTTCTATGTCTTCTTTTGTCAATGTTTTAGCATACATACCCTTTAATTTTGCATTTATATTTGGGTATTTAATTTTTTCTAACATTTATTCATCACCTCTAATTAGCTCAGAGATTATTGTATCTTTTATCTGTTGTTTTTTTACCTCAAATTTATTTTCCTTTTCTTGTTTATTTCTTAAAAATTCTTGTTCTTTTTCTTCTCTTTTTTGCTGTAATTTGGAAACATATTCTTCCTTTTTCTGACTTATTTTACTTTTCATTTCCGCTTCATAAATAGCTTCTTTTATTGAAATTTCCTGTTTTATATATTTATCTATATTTTCTGCTCTTTGATTTAATTCATCTAATGTTTTTTTAGAATTATTATCTATTTGTAATATATTCTTTATTGTTTCGTCCATGGTATCACACCTCATCTAGTTAAATTTTTCAACTCTTTTTTTTATTAATATATAATACTACTATTAAAAAATTTTTTCAATATTTTTTATGACATTTTTAAAAATTATTAACATACTTTATAAAAGATATTTTTAAATTTAATATCAGCACACTAATAATTAGTTTTCTAACTATTGGTAGGTTTATTATTATGTAAATTATGATATACTATAGAAAATCAGATTTTTAGGAGGTACTTATGAATGCAGAAGTAAAATCCGAAATGGATAAAGTATTTGGTTTAATATTAAAACAACATAGAAAAGATTTAAATTATACTCAAGCAGATATGGCTGAAAAATTAGGCATTTCCGAAAAATATGTTTCAAGAGTAGAAACTGGTATAGGTGGAATTAGTAAAGAAACATTAGCAAAATATATGAATATTTTAGGGATAAGCCCTAATGTGATGTATAAAGAATTTATTAAAAACCCAAAAGTACAGCAAGAAATAGAAATATCAGAATCACTTTCTGAATTGTCAACTGAAAAGCTTGAATTGATTTTAGAAATAGCAAAAAAATTAAAAGATTTATAATATCAAAACCCACAAAAATATAAATTATTTTTGTGGGTTTTTTGCCACTAATATCAATCATTACAATATTACAATTATTAGATATTTCGTAATTAAATTCATTTTTTATAAAAAATTTTTTTAATAGCATTAAATATTTTTTTCATAAAAGATTCTTTATAAACAATTAGGCTTTCTTTGTTTTCAATACTATTATCAGTTATATCAATATTTTTTTTATATAATTCCTCTTTGCTGTTTCTTTCTATTTTATTTGAATTACTATCAAATAAATCATCTTTATCATATTTTTTCTTTTTTTCATTTTCAATTTTTTGAAAACAATATTTATCATATTCTCTCCAGACATCTTTTTCATCATCTGTGGCAATATATCTAATATATAAATCTACAAATATGGCTTTAGTCTCAGTCATAAAATTTTGTTCATTTGGTTCTTTTGTTTCATCATATATAAAATGATAATTTTGATTTTTATTTTTATTTAAATTATCCACATAGATTTTAGGTATTTTATTAAATTCATCAGTTGGTAATCTTTTTAATATTTCAATTAATTCAACATAAGCGTTGTTATAAATTATATTATTTTCTAATATCAATTTTAGCTCCTATCTTTGTTTTCTTCTAATATTTCTTCTTTTAATAAATATTCATTAATATTTTTAGACTCTTCTCTTTTACTAGCAACTCCCTCTTCTTTTGCAAACTTATCTGCCAAAACCTTGCTTTTTATATTGATTCTACCATTTGCTAGATTATCTTTGAAAAAAAGATTTGGCATTTTCTGCCTTTTATTTGAAAAATATCTCTCTCTATAAATATGTCTATCTTCTTCTTTAATTGTAAGTTTTAACAAGTATTCTAGTATTTCCTCAGGAGTTGTTTCATCTTTTTCTAATTTATTAAAAGTTTCTATTTTTTCTTTTTCTTCTTTTGTAATGTTTTCCTCAGGTTTTAATTGAATTTTTGATAAATCTTCAGAGGCTTTAACAATTCCTCCAAATAAGTTAATATTTTCAATCCAAGTTTTAGCATCCACTGTACCATTAGGCATCCTGAATTCTATAGTGTTCTTATTATTTCCTAAATTGTGAAAATTTACACCAAAATACCTATCACTTTCAAAACTTTTTGCAAATTTTTTTATATCTTCAATGCTGTCCATTTGGATACTTCCTCGTTCTAAAGCTTTTTTCATATTTCCTGAAATATATTTTGCATAAATTGCAACATTAAATCTAATTTTCTCTCCTGACTTATTACTAATAATAAAAATTTCCTTCTCACAATTTGAGCATATCTCCAATAAATTTATCCAACTTTCTTTAGAAGTTAAATAATCTGAGCCAATATGAATATGTCCTCCACAATCTTCATCAACATCTTGTCCAAAAGAATTTAGTAATTTACATACTTTTTTTATGTTATTAGAACTTGAAATATTATTTCCAGTTAAAATTGGAGATACTACTTCAATTCCATTTGTTTCAATTGATGAATCTTCCTTTGCATTCCAATTTTTAGCAAGATTAAATTCATTTACTGCTAGTTCAACCGCTTTACTATTATTTCCTACACTTTCTATTTCTATTCCAACAGTCATATCTTCAGGTAATTTTATTACAGTATTGTCATCATTTTCCTTTTCCATATTTTTAATTCCATATTGTTTAAATAGATTATCAATGTCTTTTTTACTATATTTATCTTTTCCATTTTCCACTACTAAATTTAAAGTATCTGATAAGTTTAAATTTAATTCTTTTCCTTTATGGATTGCAGAATCTATAAATTTTTCATTTTCTGTCAAAGCAATTAATTTCCCTATATTCTCAGATTTAAGTCCAAATTTTTCACCATCTTCTACCACTTTTTGTAAAAATTCCATATCATTTAGTGAATCTATAAGAATAACTATACTATCATCAGATATTTCATATTCACTACGATTGTTAATAATTCCTTTTATAAATTCTTTATCTTTAGTTGCTCTAATTAATTCTGGATTAATTTCAACTTTTTTATCTTTGAATTCTTTTATTTTGTTCATGATTAAATCCTTGTCTTTTGTTATAGCCAAAATTTCCTGACCCATCCATGAATATTCTGGATCTTCACTCAAATACTTAGGATTAGAATCTAAAAATTCTTTTGCAATTTCAGGATTATCAATTTTCTTTAATATTATTAAAATTTCTAAATCTGAAAATATATCTTTTTCTATCCATTTTCCAACATAATTCGGATCACCGGTTCCAAGAAGCAAAGATGTTAAATATACATCAGGAATATTATATTTTTCATGATTATCTAGTAAATATTTTTTTAATTCTCTATCACTACCAACTGAGACCAACTCTGAAAAACATTCAATTTTTTCTTTATCGTCTTTTAAACTTAAAAAATATTGATAATCACCTTTTTCAATATTTGATATTATTTCTCTATAAATTTTCCTTACTTCTTTATGATCATTTTCTAATATACTATCTATTTCATAAAGGTTTAAATTATTAAACTCTGGATAATTATTTAAGTCAATACAGCTTAATATTTCTTCTAAATCACTACAATTATATGCCTCAAAAAATTTATCTATTTCTTCTTTATTCATAAAGATCATCCCTTTATACTAATTTTTTCCTATATATTTTTCTAATATTTCTTCAGCATATTTATTCACAATTATATAATTATTATTAAAATTTGCCTTATCTAAATATTTAACAAATATATTAGAATCAATGTTTTCTAATAAAGTAAAAACATTGTTTTTTAATAAAAACAAAATAGCTAAATATTCATTTTTTGTATATTCGTTTATTTGATTATCTATTTCCTTTATATCTTTTATATTCATATTAATAATATTCTTATAAATTAATTCTATTAATTTTTTATTTTTCACTTCATCACTCATGGTATAATAATCTTTTGAAATTAAATCTTTTACTAGTTCTTCTAAAGTGGAATATTCAAAAGACTCACCATCTTCAATAACTATTAAATTTTTCATTAGTTATCTCCTATCTTTTTTTTAATTTATTTGATATTTATCTTATTATTTTTTATTATATAATTAAGGTATCATTAAATAATTTTTTTGTCAATATTTTTTATCTAATATTATAGAAATTTCTTTTTCAGCTCTTCCACTAGTTAGCTTCAATTTTACAGTATCTCCAGGTTTTTTTGTATAAATATATTGTTTCAATTCATTAACTGTATTTATAGGCTTTTCATCAATTTTAGTAATAATATCTCCTTCTTTTATTCCCTTACCATAAGCTGGTCCATCTTTTATTATTTGCTCAATATAAATTCCAGATGTAAAAGTTTTATTTATATACTGAGCTACAGAGCTATCATATACATATAATCCAATATTTGCTTCTTCAAAACTTTCATTTTGTATAAAATTCTCTATAACAGGTTTTACTACATTTATTGGAACAGCAAAGCCTATTCCTTCTGCTGATGTAATTTTTACAGAATTAATTCCAATTACTTTTCCTTTTGTATCTATTAATGGTCCTCCACTATTTCCTGAATTTATACTTGCATCTGTTTGAATTAAATCTGTCATATATATTGTGTTATCATTTTCCTCTATTTTTACACTCCTGTTAATTGCACTTATAATTCCTGATGTTACAGTCCTTCTAAACTCATAACCTATTGGATTTCCTATTGCATATACTGTCTCTCCAATTCGTATATTAGAAGAATCTCCTAATGAAATTGTAGGCAAATCTTGTGCATTTATTTTAGTTATTGACAAATCTAAATCAGTGTTTGCCCATACAACTACACCTTTATATGTATTTTTTTCTTCTAAAGTTACATAACAGGTGCTATACTTTTCTCCAGTAACATGGCTATTGCTTAGAATGTATCCATTACTTGATACAATTACCCCTGTTCCTAACCCTAATTCAGTTTCACTTGCAGTAGATAGAATTGATCCTCCTGTTGTAGTCAATTTTGATATTCCACATACACTTCCGAGTTACTTTCTCCAACATATCCGTCACATTTTCACTTTTTTGCTCTATATTTTCCACATTTTGTTCAGATTCTGTGGATAAATTTACTTTTTCAGCGGTATAATCACTAGATATATCTATATTTTGATACATTTTATATATACAATATCCTATAGCTGTTATTGAACTAATAAAAATCAATAAATATATGTTTTTTAATAATTTTATTTTCTTTCTTTTCTTCACTTATATCACCTATTCTAATTATTCACTTTTTTTATTTTTTTAATCATTACAAAAAATTAAATACATCTCAATACTGTTTTTATAATATATCTAATTTAATATTATTTTAAATAAAAGCATTATCTAGCAAATATTTATTTATTAAAAAATTATTGCAAAAAAAAATAATAAGTAATATAATGAAAAAAAATGTAATAAAGGGGTATAATATGCAAAAACAAAAATTTTATAATTTAACAAATCCTCAATTATCAATTTATCTATCAGAGCAATTTACTCAATCTCCTATAAACAATTTGTGTGGCACATCATACTTTGATGGTAATATTGATTTAGAAATATTAAAAGAGGCTATTAATTTAACAATAAAAAATAATGATTCAACTAGAACTATTATTATTGAAAAAAATGGAATTCCATCTCAATATTTCAAAAAATTCGAAAATTTTGATATTGAAATTAAAGATTTTTCTAGCAGTACTATGGAAAACTTTAAAAAATTCCAAAAAAATTTTGTTGAAAAAAAGTTTAAATTAACTAATAATTTATTATTTAATTTCATAATATGTGTTTTGCCTAATAACGAAGTTGCTTTGCTTGCAAATTTTAATCACATTATTGCAGATGCTTGGACAATAGGATTATTAATTGATCAAATTGCCTCAAATTATTGTGTCATTAAAAATAATCTAACTCCAGATGTTCCAAAACATCAATATGTTGACTTTATAAAAAGAGAAAATGAATATATAAATTCAAATTCTTATCAAAAAAATAAAGAATTTTGGCTACAAACTCTTAAAGATTCAACACCAATAAAATTAAAAGAGCCATGTTCTTCTGACAATGCTTTACGCAAAACATTTTCTCTACCTCTTGTTAAATCTAATTTGATTAATATGTTTTGTAAAGAACATGATATTTCGCCATACACATTTTTTTTAGGTGTTCTACTTATCTATCTATATAGGACAACATCTTTAAATAATTTTACTATACAAACTCCTATTTTTAATAGAATAGGTTCAGAAAGAAATATATTAGGAATGTTTGTTAATATGATTCCTGCAAAATTTGATTCAAATGATAAGACTACAATTATAGAATTTTTAAAAAAGGTAAATTCTAATAATTTTTCTTATTTTAAAAATTCACAATATCCATATATGCATCTTTTAAATAATTTAAAAGATGAAAATAAAGATACACAAAATTACAATGTGGTTTTTTCTTTTCAAAAGGCTTTTCTAAAATCTACTGAAAATGAAAAATTATCATATAGAAATGAGTGGGTTTTTCCTGGACATATACAAGAAGAACTTGTTGTTAATATCTCCGATATAAATTATTCAAACTCTTATGATATTTCTTATGATTATAAAACTGCACTTTTTTCTGAAAAAGAAATAGATTTTATTAACAATAGGCTTAACACCATTATTTTTAGCATACTTTATAGCCCTAATCAATCTATTTCTGAAATTAATATTTTACCTAATGAAGAGCAAAATTTATTAAATAAATTTAATAAAACAGATTATAGTTATGATAAAAATTTAACATTAATAGATTTATTTAAGGATTATCAAGAAAAACATCCTCTAAATACTGCTTTAATTTTTAAAGATAAAAAATATACATATTCTGAATTAAACAATTTTGCCAATAATATTGCAAATCTAATTTCATCAGAAAACATTTTTAATCAAAAAATTGCAGTAATATTAAATAAATCTGATTTAATGGTTGCAACCTTGCTTGGAATATTAGAAAGTGGAAATTGCTATGTCCCAATAGATCCTGATTATCCAGAAGCAAGAATCAATTATATTATAGAAAATTGTAATGCTTCCCTTTTAATAACAAGCAAAGAATATGAGAATTTATATAATTTTAAAAGACAATTAATTATTGATAATTTAAATATAAAAGATATTGATTATACATCAAAAGCAGTGCCAGATTCATTAGCATATATTATATATACATCTGGTACAACTGGTAATCCTAAGGGAGTTAAAATAAAACATAAAAACATAATAAATACATTAATTTGGAGGAAAAACTTTTATAAATTTGATGAAAATATACGTGTATTACAAATTCCATCTTTTGCTTTTGACAGTTCTGTTGAAGACATTTTTACTCCACTTATTTCTGGTAGTACACTTGTTATTCCATCAATTAAGAAAATGGATATAAATATTATTTGTGAAGAAATTCTAAAAAATAATATAAATCATTTTTTAGTTGTTCCAAGTTTATATAAAATTTTATTACATGAAAAACAAAAATATTTATCTAATTTTAAGGTAGTGACTGTCGCTGGTGAAAAAATTCCAATTTCATTAGTCAAAGAACATTTTGATAAAATTCCAAATGTAAGATTAATAAATGAATATGGGCCTACAGAAAACAGTGTTTGTTCAACATTTTATGAATTAACAAAAAATGATGTGAAAGTATTAATTGGAAAGCCAATTTCAAATTGTAAATGCTATTGTTTGGACTCCAATTTAAACCAATTACCTTTCGGCTGTAAAGGGGAACTATATGTTTCTGGTATTGGTGTTTCTGAAGGATATTTAAATATGCCAGAAAAAACTCAGGAAAAATTTATAAAAAATCCTTTTTATCCAGATTTTAAAATGTATAAAACTGGTGATATAGTTATTCAGGATTTTAATGGAAATTTTGAATTTGAATCAAGAGCAGATGATCAAATTAAACTACATGGACTAAGAATAGAACTTAAAGAAATAGAAACAAATATATTAGCGAACAAGTCTGTATCTGATGTTGTTGTACTTTTAAAAGATATTGGAAACTCTCAAAAAATAGTAGCATATTTTACGACTTATGATGATAATATAGATTTATCTTCAATTTCTGAATCTCTAAGAAAACATCTACCATCTTATATGCTACCAATTTTAATTAAATTAGATAAATTTCCTTTAACACCTAATGGCAAAATTGATAAAAAAAGTTTACCACTTCCAATTGTAAATAAAAAAGATTCTGTTTCCGTACCAACTACCTCACTTGAAAGAACTATTTTGGATGTGTGTAAAAGTGTATTAAATATTGAGGATTTATATATAGATGACGATTTGTTTGCTATTGGCGGTGCAGACTCATTAGATATACTTACAATAAATTCCAGATTGTTTTCTAAGGGATTAAAAATAAATACACAGGATTTTTATAAATACCCTACTGTTTGTGAATTAGCAAAATATATATCATCTAATTTAAATAATCAATATGATATTAAAAAGGATATTGTTATTCCTACAAAAACAAAATTTGATAATAAATTTAAAAAATCAGATTTGACATTTAATTATAAAAACGTCTTACTTACTGGAGTTACTGGCTTTTTAGGAATTCATATTTTGGATTGTTTATTAAAAAACACTGATTGTAATATTTATTGTATTATTAGAAATAAAAATAATCTTTCTTCAGAGAAAAGATTAGAAAATTCTATAAACTTCTATTTTGGTGAAGATTATTTTGATACTTATAAAAATAGAATTTTTGTTTTTGATGGAAACCTATCATATGATTATTTTAAATTATCACAAGATGATTATTCTTATTTGCAAAAAACCGTAGATTGTATAATAAATTCTGCTGCAGATACCAAGCATTATGGAAATTATAAGCATTTTGAAAAGGAGAATCTAATTAGTGTAGAGAATCTAATAAAATTTGCAAAACCTGCTAATATACTTTTTAATCATATGTCTACAATAGATGTATGTGGAAATAACTTAACACAGAATAATGATATTTCTACTATTTTCACGGAAAATGACTTATATATTGGTCAAAATTATGAATCAAATGTATATGTTTGTAGCAAATTCCTAGCTGAAAAATTGATTATAGAAGAAGAAAAAACTGGTCTAAGAGCAAATATATTTAGATTAGGGAATCTAATGGCAAGATTTTCAGATGGTAAATTTCAAAAAAATAAAACTGATAATGCTTTTTTTATGAGACTTGTTTCTTTTGCAAATCTTGAAATTCTGCCAAAGGATTTTGAAGATATTAATCTAGAATTTTCTCCGATTGACGAAACAGCTGAAGCTATTGTTAAATTACTTTATATACCAAATCTATCAAATTGTATTTTTCATGTATATTCAGATAAATTGATTTCAATTAATTCTGTTGTAAATTTATTTGGATATTATAATAAACATCTTAAATTTGTTGACTACGACACTTTTGGTAAAGAATTAAATTTACGTGAAAATGAAGGATATTTGAAATATCTGGTTTCAGACATAAATCTTTCAACTAATTTAAACTATTCATCAAATATAAAAATTAGTCAAAACATAACAAATCAATTTTTAGATTTAGTTGATTTTGAGTGGTCAAATATAGATGAAAATTATTTAAAAAGATTTTTTGATAATACAGATTTTTTAAAAGATCTTGATTAAAGGAGTTACTTATGGAAAAAAATAAAAAAAAGGTTAAAGTTAGATTTAAAATTATTACTGCATATATTATTTCAATTATACTAGCTATAGTAATATTCTATTTTATTATTCCTAGACTGTTGAATTATGCTCCACGGTTCTATTAACACTGAGTTTGATAAACAAATGTCTGGTGGGCTATATTATTATCAACAAATATTAGTTGCAAGCGCTTGCATTGTTTTTCTTGTATTTGCTGTTCTATTTTTTATATTAAAAGACATTGACAATTATCCTATTTATATAAAAAATCAAAAGAAATATGAAAAGCAAATTAAACATATAAAACATATTTGCTTAAGTTTATCAGATAGAATGCTAATTTTCTTTATTGTAATACCTCTTCTTCTTTGTATATTAGTTCTTTCTGGTCAGAAATTTTATCTGTCTTCTACAGATTTTAAGCTTATTTTAGTTATATTTATATTATCTACTTTGACAATATCTCTTGTTAATATTTATATTAGAAAAGAACTTTCAAATATACTTATTGAATTAAAAAATACATCTTTTTCAGATACAAAAAGAACTAATATATCTACAAAATTATTGTTACAAATATTGCCTGTAATTGCAGTTTGTATTGTTTTTACATATTTAGCAATTTCTACTATTTATGAAAAGAATAATGCTAATACATTATCAAATTATTATACGAATCAATTTAAAAATTCAACTAATGAAAAAACTTTTTATACAAACGAAGATTTAATTAATGTTTTAAATAAAATATCTTTGCATGATAACACAGATTTATTATTTATTATGGATAATTCATTTAATTTTACATACCAAACTGGAGAATTAAGTGATTTCTTTAAATCTTATGCAGCAAAACTTTCTATATCTCATAATAATAAAGTTTTTGATTACTATGGGGTTTCTAAACAAGGAATAATTTTTCCTATCACTCTAAATAATGGAGAAACTTATTACCTTGGTGCTTCATATATTATATACTCTAATGAAACAGTTTCTTATATTGTCTACATTTTATTAGGACTTGCTGTTCTTTGTAGCATAATACTTAGAGCCTATGCAAGAGAACTTTCAAAAAACATAGAAAATGTTAATAAATCTCTTAAAAAAATCGCCAATGATAATCAAAACTTTTCAGGTGAAAAACTATATGTTACATCTGTTGATGAGATAGGAGATCTAATTGTTAGCTTTAATAAGATTTCAGATATTACAGCAGAACATTTGAATAAAATCAAAAACAATCAAGATATGCTTATGGAACGTGAGCGTCTTGCTTCTCTAGGACAATTAATTGGTGGAATTGCGCACAACTTAAAGACTCCAATTATGTCAATTGCTGGAGCAGATGAAGGTATTTCTGATTTAGTAAAAGAGCTTGATGCTTCTATTGGAAACCCTGTTGTTAATGATGACGATTTCCATGCTATTGCAAAAGACATGAATGATTGGATAGAAAAAATAAAATCATATACCT
This sequence comes from Clostridiales bacterium UBA3678, assembly GCA_002372935.1. Lineage (GTDB taxonomy): Bacteria > Bacillota > Clostridia > TANB77 > CAG-508 > CAG-269. The sequence continues at coordinate 45,236 of DFJF01000003.1, forward strand.
CATATATGTCTGACATCTTAACTGCTGTTAAAGGACAGGCTGTTACATTTTCAGATCAAGAAAATGAAAACTTTACAGTTAGTGAATTATTTAAAAGAGTTGATATTCTTATGAAACATGAATTAAAACAAGCTATTGTATATCTTATTATTTCACTAAAAATACCTGAAAACACTCTAATCTATGGAAATGTTAATAGCTTGGTCCAAGTAATTAATAATATGATTTCTAACTCTATCCAAGCTTATGGAGGAAAGCCTGACCAAAAGATTGAATTAATTGCTGAAAAAGATCTAGATAACCATATCATAATTTCTGTTAAAGACTATGGTCCTGGATTACCTAATGTTGTCAAAGAAAAATTATTTAATGAAATGGTTACCACAAAAGGAAAAAATGGCACAGGACTTGGATTATATATGTCATATTCTACGATTAAAGCACATTTTAATGGAGATATTAAGGTTGAAACTTCTAAATGCGGAACAACATTTAATATTATTTTACCATTACGATAATTAAATTTTTTATATTAAAAACAATATATTATTTGGATATAAACTATTGATTTTTTAATAAATTATTATTATAATGTCACTAAATAGAAATTTAATTTAATGCTTGTTTTGTTTTACAAGGAGGTTATAATTATGCGAATTGGAAATATTGCTAATGAAAATAATTCTACAAATATACAAAATAAGAATTCTTCATATAAAATTCTAACTGTGGATGATGAAATTGGAATTGTAGACTCTTTGTCTATTTTTCTAAAAAGGTCAGGATATTCTTTCGCTGGAGAAACAGATCCAGTAAAAGCTATAGATAGAATCAAAAACGAACATTTTGATTTATTGCTTTTAGACTTTTTAATGACTCCTCTTCATGGAGATCAAGTTGTAGAAGAAATACGTAAATTTAATAAAGATTTATATATTATATTGCTTACTGGTCATAAAGACTTAGCTCCACCACTAGAAACTATTAGGAGGTTAGACATTCAAAGTTATTGTGAAAAAAGCGATAAATTTGATCAGTTACTTTTATTGATTGAATCTGGAATAAAATCTGTTGAGCAAATGCGAGAAATAAAAAAAATAAATGCAGAACTTGCAGAAACTTATGAAAAGCTCGAAAAATCTTATATGGAAAGTATTGAAACTGTTCGATATACTGTAGAAGCAAAAGATTTATATACCAGAGGTCACTCAGATAGAGTTTCAGAATATTCTGTTTTGATAGGTAAAAAATTAGGACTTAATGATGAGGATATTAGGCGTCTTAAAATTGGAGGGCTTTTCCATGATGTTGGAAAAATCGGAGTTCCTGATAGTATTCTTCAAAAAAATGCTAAACTCACAGATGATGAATATTCACAAATTAAAAACCACCCAACAATTGGTGCACATATTTTATCTACAGCTTCCATTTTTCAAGATATTATTCCAATAGTTAAACATCATCATGAAAGATATGACGGAAATGGTTACCCTTCAAGATTGAAAGGTGAAGAGATTCCATATTTATCTCGAATTGCAGCAATTGCAGATAGTTTTGATGCAATGACTTCAAGACGTGTATATAGAGATTCATTGCCTATGGATATTGTTATTTCTGAAATTGAAAAAAATAAAGGCACTCAATTTGATCCTCAAATTGCAGATGCTTTTCTAGATATTCTAAAAAATGACTATAGCTCAATTGAGGAGATTATGAGAAAATATAAATAAAAAAAGGTTACAATTAACAGCTTTAAATTCTATAGTTCCACAACAGGGAAAATTCTAAAAGCTGATAATTGTAACCTTTTTTATTTTACATCTTTCATAGATAATCCTACTTTTTTTCTTTCACTATCAATTTTAATTACTTTAACTTTTACTACATCACCTACAGAAACCAATTCTGAAGGATTTTTTATATATTTATCACTCATCTCTGAAATGTGAACAAGTCCATCATATTTAACACCAATATCTACAAAACATCCAAAGTCTATAACATTTCTAACAGTTCCTGTTAATACCATTCCCTCTTTTAAATCTTCAAATTTTAAAACATCTTGTCTTAAGATTGGTTTTGGCATTTCATCTCTTGGGTCTCTTCCAGGTTTTGAAAGTTCATCTATAATATCTTGTAATGTCATTTCCCCAATATCTAGCTCTTTTGCCATATCTTTTACATTTATTGATTTCAAATGTTCTCTTAAAGAATTTGCTTTTTCTTTGTCTTTTAAATCTTCTTTTTTAAATCCTACTTTTTCCAATAATTTTTCTGTTGCTACATAAGATTCTGGGTGTACTGCTGTTATTTCTAAAGGATTATCTCCATCCAAAATTCTTAAAAATCCAGCACATTGCTCAAATGCTACTTTACCAAGTTTTGGTACTTTAAGCAATTGTTTTCTATTTTTAATTTTTCCATTTTCATCTCTATATTTTACAATATTTTTTGCAATACCTGAGTTTATCCCAGAAACATAAGACAAAAGTGATGGTGTTGCAGTATTTACATCAACTCCAACTTTATTTACTGCATCTTCTACAACTCCTGTTAGACTTTCTGAAAGATTCTTTTGATTTACATCATGTTGGTATTGTCCAACACCTATTGCCTTTGGATCAATTTTTACAAGTTCTGCTAATGGGTCTTGAAGGCGTCTTGCTATGGAAATTGCCCCTCTTATAGAAACATTTATATCTGGATATTCTTCTGTAGCAAGTTTTGAAGCAGAATAAACAGAAGCTCCTGCCTCACTTACAATTGCATATTGCACATCTCTTTTAGCATCTTTTATCATATCTGAAACAAATTGTTCTGACTCTCTTGAAGCAGTTCCATTTCCAATTGCAATCATATCTATTTTATCTTTATCTATTAATTTTAATAATTCTTTTTTTGCACCTTCTACATCATTTTGTGGTTCTGTAGGATAAACAGTTGTATAATCCAAAACTTTTCCTGTTTCATCAATTACAGCTATTTTGCATCCTGTTCTATACGCAGGGTCAAATCCCATTACTGTTTTTCCTTTAATAGGTGCTCCTAAAAGCAGTTGTTTTGCATTTTTTCCAAATACTTTTATCGCCTTATCTTCTGCCTTTTCCGTAAGGTCAGAGCGAATTTCTCTGTCTATTGATGGTTCTATTAATCTTTCAAAACTGTCTTTTATTGTATCTTTTAGAATTTGAGTAAATTGTGTTTCATCTTTTATTAAATCTCTTTCAATATATCTTAAGATTTTGTCTTCATTTTTCTCGATTTTTACTTTTAGAAATTCTTCTTTTTCACCTCTATTTATGGCTAAAATTCTATGACTTGGAATTCTTGCAACTACTTCTGCATAATCATAATACATATCATAATTAGACTTTTCTTCTGGCTTTGTAGCTTTTGTTATAATTTGTCCTTCTCTATAGCAAATTCCTTTAATCTTTTTTCTATATTTTGCATTATCAGAAATATTTTCTGCAATAATATCTAATGCTCCCTGAATTGCATCTTCTGGAGTCGCAACTACTTTATCTTTATTCTTTTTATCTTCTTCTGATAAATTTTCTATATTTACATATTGTTTTGCAATTTCTAAAATTGGAATAGTTTCTTTTTGTTCTAAAATAATATTTGCTAAAAGCTCTAATCCTTTTGCTCTTGCAACTGTTGCTCTTGTTTTCTTTTTTTGTTTGTATGGTCTATATATATCTTCTACATCAGCCAGAGTCTTTGCTCCAGCTATATTTTGCAATATTTCATCTGTCAATTTTCCTTGTTCTTCAATTGATTTTACAACTTCTTGTTTTCTTGTTTCTAAATTTCTTAAATATGAAAGTCTTTCTCCTAGATTTCTTAATTGCTCATCTGAAAGACCACCTGTTACCTCTTTTCTATATCTTGCTATAAATGGAATTGTATTCCCTTCATCTATAAGTTTTACAGCATTTTCTACTTGTGTATATTTTACACCTAATTCTTCTGCAATTTTGTTTACAATTTTGTCCATTTTTGTTTTCTTCCTCCTTAAAGGCATAAATCTGGTTGAAGAATAATTAAATAATTTTTCTCCAACCTTATAACATTTTATGCTTTTTATTCTAATTCTAAATATTCATTATATGAAATTTCTCTATCTACAAGCCTGCCATCTGATTTTAAATCAATAATTCTATTTGCAACTGTTTGAGTTAATTGGTGATCATGTGATGTAAATAAAATATTGCCTATAAACCTACTCATTCCTTCATTTAAAGCTGTAATACTTTCCATATCTAAATGGTTTGTTGGCTCATCAAAAATCAAAAAGTTTGCTCCAGAAAGCATCATTTTTGCTAAAACACATCTTACCTTTTCTCCTCCAGACATTACTTTAACATTTTTTAATGCCTCTTCTCCAGAAAATAGCATTCTTCCCAAAAAACTTCTAACATAAGTTTCATCAGGATCTTTTGAATATTTTCTAAGCCAATCTGTTATTGTTTCATCTGTATTAAATAAATAATTATTGTCTTTAGGGAAATATGTATGTGTAATTGTCATTCCCCAATTTATTTCACCAGAATCTGGTTCTAATTCTCCTGCAATAATTTGGAATAATACTGTTTTAGCATTCTCATTGTCTGCCAAAAATGCGATTTTGTCTCCTGATTTTACAGTAAATGAAATATTATCTAATATTTTCTCTCCATTTATGGTTTTTGAAATGTTTTTAACTTCTAAAATCTCTTTCCCTGGCTCTCTATCAGGCTTAAAATCTACATAAGGATATCTTCTATTTGATGGTTTTATTTCTTCTAATTGGATTTTTTCTAATGTCTTTTTTCTTGATGTTGCCTGTTTTGATTTTGAAGCATTTGCACTAAATCTTGCAATAAAATCTTGTAATTCTTTGATTTTTTCTTCTTTTTTCTTATTCTGTTCTCTTGCCTGTTTTTGAGCTAATTGACTTGATTCATACCAGAAGTCGTAATTACCTGGATATATCGTAATCTTTCCAAAATCTACATCTGCTATATATGTACAAACTTTATTTAAAAAATATCTATCATGTGATACAACAATTACGGTATTTTCAAAATTTATTAAGAATTCTTGTAACCAATTTATACTTTTTAAATCTAAGTCATTTGTAGGCTCGTCTAATAATAAAATATCTGGATTTCCAAATAAACTTTGTGCTAATAAAACTTTTACCTTTTCTTTTGCCTCCAACTCTTTCATTAATTTATAATGATTTTCTGGAATTATTCCTAAATCATTTAAAAGCATTGCAGCATCTGATTCAGCATTCCATCCATCTAGCTCTGCAAACCTTTCTTCTAGTTTTGCTGCAATCATTCCATCTTCTTCTGAAAAATCCGCTTTTGAATAAATTGCTTCTTTTTGCTTCATAATGTCATATAATTCTTTATTTCCCATCATAACTGTATCTATAACACTATATTCTTCATAAGCAAAGTGATCTTGTTTTAATACTGATATTCTTTCTGTTTTTTCTTTTGAAACATCTCCTTTGCTTGGCTCTATTTCTCCTGATAAAACTTTTAAAAATGTTGATTTTCCAGCTCCATTTGCTCCTATTATTCCATAGCAATTTCCTTTGCTAAATTTTATATTTACATCTTCAAAAAGAACTCTTTTTCCAAACCTTACGGTTACTCCATTTGCACTTAACATTGTTCTCCTCCTTGCCTTTGGTATTATATACTATTTTTTGAGCATTTGTCAATCATTCTGCCTTTTTATAATTTTTATTTTGAGGGTGTATAATACACTATCGACATAAAAAAAAACGCCATCGGACACGAGGCCCGATTGGGCACATTTTTATTTAAAGACTTGAATCTTCTATCTATTTAATTTTCCAGCTATTCTCACCATTTGGCTCAAGCTTGATTGTAGACTTTAGAGAAACTGCAGGGCGAACCCCGCCATAGTCATTGAAAGCATTCCCCCTTGAATTCCACAAGCTAGTACCATTAACACGGCCATTACCCACAAAGCGCACGCCAAAGTTAGCATTACCCCCATAAGTACCAACATACTGCGAGCCGAGCCAGTAAAATGCCGAACTAGTGTTTGCAAACAATAAGTCATATGCATTTTTACTATTTTCTTTGTTTTTTATTGTTGTATCACTACTACTTGTAGTTGACAATGTTTGTGGATAATAGCAATAATAATTATGTGTAAGTGTTGCACTTTCTCCACTTGCTAATTTTTTCCATTCACTTCCAGTCCAATATGTAAAACTTGTATTTGTTGATGTTGTGTCTGTTTTTGGATATTTTGTTCCATTATAATGAATATAACCATCAGAATTTAAAGTATATGTTACTTGATTTCCTGTTTGGTCTACATTACTTGTTCCAGCATTATACACATTATCTACATATCCTGTTATTTTATTTACATCATCTACATTTACACTTCTTGCTGATTTTGCATATTTTCCTTTTCCATATATTGCACTTATATTTTTTAATTCTTTAACTCCATTTACATATCCATTTTGTCCTTTTAAATAAAAGTAACCATTACTTGTTGTTTTAATTATATCTGATGATATTAACATTAAACAACCTTCTTCATCCACTCCTAATACTTGCCATGTGCCTCCATAGTTTGATGAAAATGTTTGATCTCCATACCCATTTTTATCTTTTGGTGATAGATATGTTTTTTCTGTTGTTCCTTCTGTTGGACTATAATTTACGTAATCTCCTATTTTTACAGTTGTTGTTCCATATGTACATGTTAAATTATTTGCATCATAAGTCCATGTTCTTGAACCTCCTAATACACTAAAATCTATTTCTATTCCACCTATTGTTATTACATCTTCATCTTTTAATAATTCTACTTCTTTATCTGTCAATTCACCTTTTTCTTTTAAATCTGAGATAGCTTTATCTTTTGTTACTTTGTCTCCTTCTGTATATCCTACCCCCTCATTACTTGTTGCAGCCAAATCAACATATTCTTTTACTTGACTTCCTCTTGTTGCTTCTTTTGCCTGCCATGCTTTACTTAATATTGCATTATCTCCTGTAAGCATTGAAATACTTACCCCTGCAAGTATTAGCAAGACAATTATAGTAATGACCAATGCAATCAAAGTTATTCCTTGACTTTCAGCCTTTTTGTATTTTAAAATATTTTTCATTTGATTTTCTCTCCTCTCATTTTTTATTATCATTATTTTATAATTTATTAATTGATTTGTCAATACAGACTTTTACGTATTTTAATTCATTTTCAAGTTGTAAAATTCTCATTGCCAATGTAACAACCTCTTTCTAATAAACTTTGTTATAATCTCATTATATATTTTTGATATTTTTATTTTATTATTTTTCCTATTTTAGTCAATTTGGAACAATAGTTATTTTAAAAATTTGTTGAATTTTTTTCTTTAATATGATATTTTATATATAAATATAAAGTATTTTGAAGGAGGTCATTATGAGAAATCAGAGAAATAAACGAACCAAGCATACAACCAAAGAAAATTTAAATGCATTTTTTAAATTATGTGCTTTAATTGCTTTTATTTTGGCAATCATTTTGCTTATACAGTATTTAATTGATAAAAAAAATAATATAAATATTTCTTCTAAAAATATAGAAAAAAATACATCTGAAAATTCAAATCTTTATTCAAATGAAAATTTAAATACATCTGAAAATTCAAATTCTTTTGCAAATGAGAATTCAACTTCTACTACAAGTGACGATAAAAAAGATATTACATTTAATATGGCTGTGACAGGAGACATTATGTGTCACAATACAATGTTTAAAGATGCATATAATTCCTCATCAAAAAAATATGATTTTTCTTACTTTTTTGATGATATAAAAACATATTTAGAAGATGCCGATATAACAATTGGGAACCTGGAAACTACTTTTGCAGGCTCTAAAGTTGGCTATAGTGGTTACCCTACATTTAATACTCCCGAAGTTCTTGCAACTAATTTAAAAAATATCGGAGTTGATGTTGTATCTACTGCTAATAATCATTGTATTGATAAAGGATATTCCGGATTAGTAAGCACAATAAACTATTTAGATGATGCTGGAATAGCTCATACAGGAACTTTTACTTCTAAAGAGAATCAACAAAAAATTTTAATTAAAAACGTAAATGGTGTTTCTATTGCATTTTTAAGTTTTACATACGGAACAAATGGAATTTCAATTCCAAAAGGAAAAGAATATTCTGTTAATTTAATTGATAAAGCTTTAATAAAAGAGCAATTAAATTTAGCAAAAGAGCAACATCCAGATATAATATGTGTTAGTATGCATTGGGGAATAGAATATCAAACTAAGCCAAATAGTGAGCAAAAAGATTTAGCAGATTTCTTATTTAACAATGGTGCTGATATTATTTTAGGAAATCATCCTCATGTATTAGAACCAATGGAAAAAAGAACTATCAAATTGGATGATGGCACAACAAAAGAAGGTTTTGTTATTTATTCTCTAGGAAATTTTATGGCTGATCAATCTTATCCTTATACTAGAGATTCGGCTATCTTAAATTTACAAATTACTAAAAATGGAGAAACTGCTAAAATCTCTATTGATAAAGCAACATATACTCCAACATATATTTATAAAAATACTTCTAAATCCAGTAAAAAATTTAAAATTTTAGACATCGAATCTGAAATTGAAAAATATAAAAATAACTCTTCTGGTTCTGTAAATAAATCCACTTACAATACTTTAAATACAGAACTTAAAAATATAAAAAATATAATTGGAAAAGAGATTGAATAAAAATTCAATCTCTTTCCTTAATTGTTCTCCTAAAAAGTAGCAAAAAAATCTATTACTAAATATTATTTTTTAATCTCAAATCTTCTCCAAAAAATTGATAAATATTATAATATCCCGCAATTCTTGAACCTATTCTTTCTTCATAAAATTTAAAAATTTTTTCTATAGATAGGTTCGTTGATATAATAGTTTTTGTTGGCTTATTATTTAATTTTAATATTCTTGTATTAATTATTGTAAACAACTCTCCAATTGTCATACTATTTGGATTTTCTGTGCCTAAATCATCTATTATTAGTAAATCAACATTTAAAATATTTTTATAGAACTCATCAGAATCTCTTGTTTTGTTAAATTTATTACTTATTATAGTTTCAAATAAAACTGGCGCTGTTTGATAAAGTACTGTTTTTCCTTTTTTTAAAATTTCATTTGCTATACAATTTGTCATATATGTCTTCCCAAGACCAGTATTACCAATAAACAAAAGATTTTTTTCCTCGATATTATCAAAATTATCTATAAATTTTAGACCTGCTTTTTTTATATTTTCCATGTTTTCTCTTGGAGAACACTTTATTTTATATTTTTGTGTATTTACTTCATCAGAAAATATATCTATATTAAAATTTTCAAAGTTTTCTTTTTTTATGTCTGATAAATTTGATTTGTTATATGATATATCTAGCATTTTTTGTTTTAAACAATTACACATTACTGATCTTCCAGTAGAATCTGTAATATATCCTCTATCTTTGCAATTATCACATTCGTATTTTATTTCTAAATCTTTTTTATTTATTTTATTTTTTTCTAAAAAAACGTCTTTTTCTTTTTTAAAATTATCTATTTTTGTATCAAACTCATTAATTTCAGCATTTCCATTTAAAATTGATTTTGCTTTTTCTATTGACAATCGATTTATTGCGTCTTCTATTTCTTCTAATCTAGGATATTTTTCATATAGTTGTTTTTTTCTATTGTCTAGATCTTGTTCTGCTTTTCTGCGCTTTTGAGCATATTCATATAATAAGTCTTCTAATTTTTTTTCAGCCATTTATTACTTATCCTTCCATTACATTATTGTTTGCATATAAAAAGCTTAAATTATTATATTCTCTTTGGTCAAATGTTTCTTTCTTTACTTTCTTCTCAAGTTCTTTTTTATTTTTATTTAATTCTTTACGTTTTTCTAAAAATTCATTTACTTCTGCTGGGGTCCTTAAATTTCTCTCATTCCAATCTTTTATAATACTATTTATATATTCAAATGATGCATTTGCTTTAAATGTTGTTCTTTTAAGTGCAATTTCTATAATGTTCATATCATATTTATATTCATTAACCCATTTTTCTACATAAGCTTCTTCATATTGATTTAACCCGTTATATCTACCTAATTTTTTAGCAATTGTCTTATTAATTTTCATTAATTTATCTTGTTTTATATAATAATTTTCTAAATCCCCAAGATCTTTTATATTGTTAAGTCCCCATGCTTCCGCAACTGTAGAAATATAATTCCTATGAAGTGCTGATTTTTTAAAACAATAATCAAATAGAGCTATCATTACTTCTTTAGTAAACTGATATTTTTCAAACCATGTATCAATATCTTGATACCATGTAGGACCCATAACTCCTTGAAAATACTTATTATTTAAATATTCTACTAATTGGATTCTTTCTTTATTTTGTGTATTTTCTTCAATTTTTTCTGGGCTTGTCTTTATATTTGGTTTATATAACTCATTTAACATATTTTCTTGTATATCTAAAATAATAAAACCTTGTGGTTTTCTTAGTATTAATTTTTTTTCTTCTAAATATTTCATACCTTCATTTATTACATTAACTGGTAATGATAGATTTTTTGACAAATCATTCACTTTGACTTCTTTGCTGTATTTTGATAAAAATGAGATATATAAATAAATTTTTAAATATTCTCCTGGCATATTTCCTAAATATTCTGAAAAAAATATGTCTGGTATTTCTGTTGTATTGAATATCATATGTTTTTCACTTTTTTCTAATCTCATTTTAATTCCCTCCAAGTATAGAGAATTATATAACTATTTTTTTTATTTTGCAAATTATCTTTTTAAATGATTTTATTTATTTTAAGTCTAATTTTTATTCTTTTTGTCCTTTTTTGTTTCAATACATTCTTTTTTAATTTGTTTTTTTATTGTATAAATAAACTTTCTGACTTATAAAATATTTGATAATATATCTAATAAAATCTATTAAATTTTCGCCTTGTACTCCAACAATACTAAATATCAATATTGGAAATACAAAAATAATAAATATAAATATTTTTGTCATTATTGATTTAAATAAAATATTTACTATTAAAAAAATTAATATTCCCCAAACAATATCCAAAAAAGCTGCACCATAATCAATTAAACCAAAGATTTTGTAATTAAAATTATAATTTTGTGGAAATATAAACTTTATTTTATCACCTCCTAATTATTTTCCTTTTAAAAATCCAATATTATTTTGTACATTTGTAGAAATTCCTGAACCCATCATAAATTCTCTAACAAATGAATTTGCCTGAATTAATGCATAAATGCCTCCTACATAAATAAATTTTATCATTAAATTATTTGAATTAAAATCTATAGAAAATAAGATTAATAAAATAAGAGAAACAATAATTTGAATAAATAAAAGTGAAAACAAATTTCTTGACCAAAGCCTAAAAAACCAAGATGTGCTTTCCATGCTTAAAGATAAAATTGCAAATGGAGATAATAATACAAAAATCTTTATCATAATATATCTTAATGCATACACTGAAACTAAATTTATTAGAGATATTGTTGTAGTTCCTTTTATTATGCCATCTACTGAAAAAATATTTAAATTTTCAGCTGTAATATCTAAATTTTCGTTTATGGATGTAATTAATTTTGAAAAACAAATTTGCTTTTTAAATAAATCTTCACCTATGCTTCTAATAATCATTGAAATATCAGAGTTAATATCTAATACTTGTCCGATTATAAAATATGAGCTATTCATTGCAATTCCCAAAATTATTAATTTAAATATAAATTGAATTGGATTTTCCACTCTATTAAAAGTTAAGTTTGATGTTAAATATTTTATTGCAAAATATAATATAAATCCTATTAATAATGAATTAGCAATTATTAGTAATCCATTATTTGCAGATGTTCCAAATATTTTTCCAAAATATTTATCATTTAATAAATCAGAATTTATAAAAGTTAAATTATCTAATACCTCATACAATTTTTCATCAATTGAGCTAAATAAATTACCAAATATTGTATTTATAGTATTTATAACTATTTCACTTATATTTACGTTTTTTTCCAAAAGCCACATCCTCCCTAAATTAGAGATTTAATAGCAGCTAAAATTAAATCAATTGCTAAAATAAAAGCATAAGAGAATAATGAATTTCTAATAATCTTTTTCCCTGTCCTAATTCTTTCTTCATCACCAAAACTAAACTTTTTCATAAATATACCTGTTCCAACAGCAACTGCTGCTGCAGGTGTAGCTAATTTTAATATCCAATCTTCTATATTTTGAAAAGCATCTTCTAATTTTGAAACAAGTTTTGGTGTACTTGCAAAACTTGTTATTTCAAATAAGATTAATAGAAAACTACTAAATATAATAATAAATTTTAAATAAAATATTATTTTATCTTTCAAAAAATCACCTCTCTAATTATTTAAAAAATATGGAAACATATTTAATTTTTGTGGTTCTATAATTTTGTTCCCATCTGATAAAAATGCAAGGGCAGTAAATGTTTGCAAATTTCTTGTAAAAAAATTTGTATCATAAATATAATCATTCTGGGTATATAGATTAAAACTTTCAGATATTGTTGAATCTTGTGAGCTAAGAGAATTAACCATATAATTATACCTTGTTTCTTTTGAATTTTCAGAAATATTCTTAGATGTCTTAATTTTATCTTCTTTGCCTAGTTGCTTTTGTGCCTCTTCTATTGTAAAAATATCATCTGTTCTAAACCAAATTTTATTTATTAAATTTTGACAAATAACTTTAACTGCAGTTTCATCTTTTAAAGTGTTTTTCAATGATGAATAACTTTGTGTACTTACAATATTAATACATTTTGCTTCTCTACTTAATGAAAAAAATTCGCTATCCGTTTTTGTCACATATTCTGCATACTCATCACAAATAAAAGCTGTAGTTCTCTGACAATTATTTGATAATGACATCATAACTTCACTCTGAAAATCTAATTTTAAATATGCAGCAATTATTTTAGATAAATTTCTATATTCAGCAATATTCATATTCAATACAACGATTTTTCCTTTGTTTATAACATCACTAAAACCTTTAAAATTTAATTCATTTTTTGGTGGGCAAAAAATTTTACATATATCATAATCAGAAACAAAAATATTTGTGATTCTAGTTATTTCAGAGTTTAAAATTCCTAATGTTCTAGGATCTAGATTATCATATTCTTTTTGAAAAAAATTCAAAGCTGAATTTAAATCATAAATTTGTTCATGTGATAATTTTCCATTTAAAAATAATTTTTTTATAATTTTTATTTTTTCTTTATAATATCCTTGAATAGTTACAATTTTGTGTAGTTCCTGAAACGTAACATAATTATTATTATAAATTCTGCATAATTTTATTGCTTCTGTTAAAATCTGCTCTGCCTTATCCATCCAGTAGCTTTCTGAATTATTTTCTGAAAACAAATCAAAAATAATTTTTAATCTATTTGCTATAACAGCAGGTTTTAATTTTGGCTTATGAAGTGGATTATATTTAATTTTTCCTCCCATTTCTATAACAATTAGGTCTTTTTTTAAATTGTATTTATTAGCATACTTTCTAACTTGAGAATAATAATTTCCTTTAACATCCAAAATTAATATCCCTATTTTTTTATTTGGATTCTTGCTATTATATTGCAATAATTGTTCTGTAAAAGGATACATTGCAGAACTTGTTTTTCCCGAACCTATAGTACCAGTTATTAAAAAATTTTGGTATAATCCAGATTCTGATAGATAAATATTTTTTCCAGTCTTTTCGTTATTTCCAATTAATAAATTTAATTTATCTGTTTTTATCTTGTATTTTTCTTTTTCGATTTTTTTATTTTTATTTTTAAAGAAAAATTTTGTATAAATAAAATTACCATAAATTATATTAGAAAAAATAAAAGTTGCAACATAAATATTTTTTATATATTTCCAGACAATTGGGAATTTAGAAACAATATTAAATGGCTCTAAACTATATGTTATAATAATATTATTACTCGTAAAAACTGGATTTAAAATCTTATGCATAAATAGATATGATAAATTTAAATATATTAAAATAAATAAAACTTTTTTAATTTTGTTTTTGATCTTCATCTGATAAAATTTGTTTTTTGATTTCTAATTTTGATCCTTGTTTATGATGAAAAACTTTGATTTCTAAAAAAATATAAATTGTATAAATTGATACAAAAAAATTAATAATAAGGGTTATAAAGAAAATGTTGATTAATTTATTCAAGCCATCACCACCTTGCATTTTTATATATTAACACTTTTTTTTTGTTTTGTCTAGACTTTTTTGTAAATTTATGGTAAAATTTTTAAGGTTATTACTTTTCACAAAAAGATTATTAAAATTTTATAACTGTGAATTATAACATTAATATAGTTTAAAAAATTTTGAAAGGAGATTAATTATGAAATTTGATAAAGATATGCTTATTGGAGATATATTAGCTGAATCACCAGAAAAAGCTGAAGTTCTAATGGAAGCTGGTATGCATTGCATCCAATGTCCTGCTTCTCAAATGGAATCACTTGAAGAAGCTTGTGCAGTTCATGGAATTGATGTTGATGAGCTTTTAAAGGTTTTAAATCAATAACCATCAAGAAAATAAAACACCAAAGAATAAAACTTTGGTGTTTCACTTTTGGCGGAGTGAGCGAGATTCGAACTCGCGAACCACATATGTGATTAACTGTTTTCGAGACAGCCTCGTTAAACCACTTCGATACCACTCCATCATTTATAAACAAAATTTTAACATATTTTTTCTTTATATTCAATATTTTACATAAGTTTTTTTAAAAATATTAAAAAAAGTATTGACAAAATTTCAAAATTATTGTAATATAGTAGTGTTCTGTTTGAACATTAAACAGACGGGCTATTAGCTCAGGTGGTAGAGCACTTGACTTTTAATCAAGTTGTCCCGCGTTCGAGTCGCGGATAGCTCACCAAATTTTTTTGAGTATCCTCTACGGGTATTCAATTCATGGCCCCTTGGTCAAGCGGTTAAGACATCGCCCTTTCACGGCGGAGACATGGGTTCGATTCCCGTAGGGGTCACCAATTTTATATGCCACTTTAGCTCAGCTGGTAGAGCAACTGACTTGTAATCAGTAGGTCGTCCGTTCAATTCGGACAAGTGGCTCCACAATGGTCATTAGTTTTGATTTATCTTAATTATTGACTTTTTTATTTTTTATAAAACCGAAAATTTATTCTTTTAAATGATTTTTGTTTTTAGATTATAATTTAAGGAGAAAAGATGAAAATTATATTAGTCACTGGTGCTTCACGAGGAATAGGCAGATCAATAGCAAAAACATTAGCAAGAAATAATTATAAAGTAATTGCAAACTATAATAAATCCTTTGAACAAGCTTTAGATTTACAAAATGAATTAAAAAAAGAAAAAATTAATATTGACATATTTAAAGCCGATGTTTCTAAAAGAAATGAAGTAAAAAAAATGATAAATTATATCATAAATAAATATAAAAAAATTGATGTATTGATAAACAATGCTGGAATCGATCAAGAAGGAATCTTTCAAGATATATCAGATGATGAATGGCATAATGTGATAGATGTAAATTTATATTCTGTTTTTTGCACTACACAGGAAGTAGTAAAAAATATGATAAGTAATAAATCAGGATGTATAATAAATATTTCATCAATTTATGGTACCCAAGGAGGTGCATGTTCTGTTGCTTATTCTGCTTCAAAAGCTGGAATTGATGGAATTACAAAGTCTTTAGCAAAAGAACTTGGTCCAAGTAATATTAGAGTAAATTCAATTGCTCCTGGATTTATTAATACAGATATGAATAATTATTTATCAAAAGAAGAAGTTAATAAAATTATTAATGAAACACCATTACAAAAAATTGGTAAACCAGAAGAAATTGCTAAATGCATAAACTGGCTTATTGAGGATAGTTTTACAACTGGTCAAATTATCTCAATAAATGGTGGCTGGAATACGTAAGATTAAAAAAACATAGCAATACTAGATGCTACTTAAAAAGTAACTCTAATATTGCTATGATTTTTTTTATATATTATAATAATTTTTTGACACACTACTAGTCTTGATTTTCTGACTTCTTTTTATAATTTCCTGAAATTATTTTTGGCAAATATGTTATTATTTTATAAACTGCAAGTCTGATTTTCTTGCTCCACAAATATGTCTTTCTTAATTTTCTACTAGTTCCAATTGCTTTTGGTTCATCATCTAATACAACTAATTCCGTAGAAGGCTTTTCTAAATTAAATGTATAATTTTGATAATTATTATTATCCCATTCTCCATTTTCATTTTTGAAAACAAGATTAAATGTAGGTCCTTCTCCTAGCTCAATTTCTGCCTGGAAACCAAGCTCTGTTTTTTCCATTTCAATTTCATTTACATTATTCCACTGATCACCAAATCCATAATGTGCATACACTTTTTCTGAACCATCTTGAAAAAACTTTCCTGTATAAGAAATCTTTACACTACTATTTTCAATTAATTTGTCTGTATTAAAAAAAATATTTTTTACCAATTCCATGACTATATCTCCTTATTTATCTTTTGCTACAAACATTATAATATTTTTTTCTACAATATTCAATAGTTTTTTTAAATTTTTTTATTTTTCTTTACTTTTTTTTTTCTTTATGTTATTATTTTATTAAGTTTTATAGCTTTTTTAAAAAACTAAATTTAAATATAAGGAAAAACTAATGAAAAATAAAAAAATTTTTTTATTTATTTTACTGATAATCTTTATATTAATATTATCTATTATTTTTTCAATTTTAAACTTTGGAAATACAAAAATTTTTTCAAAAATTTTGATTGATAATATTAATGTATCAAATAAAAGTAAAGATGAAGCAAACTCCGAATTGTCTAATCTAGTTAATGCAAAAAAGCATTCAAAAATTAATTTAAAATATACTGCATCTGACTCTTCTGATAATTATGAAATGTTACTTGATTTATCTACTTTGGATTTAGAATATGATATTAGTTCCTCTATTTCAGAAGGATATAATTATGGAAGAACTGGTAATATTTTTCAAAATAATTTTGCAATTGCAAAAACATTATTCTTTGGTAAAAACTTTTCTTCTAATATAACATATAATGAGAAAACAATCCAAAATATTATTAGTGATATTTCTGCAAATCTTCCTGGAAAACTGGTTCAAAGCGGATATTATATTGATAATGGAAATTTAATAATAACAAAAGGTTCATCTGGAATTATTGTTGATGAAGATAATTTTATTAAAAATTTATTATCTGAATTAAATAATTTGTCTTCAACTGATTCTTCTTTAGAAATTCCTGTAAAAACTATTTTTCCAGATAATATTGATATAGATCAAATTCACTCTGAAGTTTACAAAAAAGCTTCTGATGCATATTTTGAAACAGAACCTTTTAAAATATATTCTGAAGTAGTGGGTGTAGATTTTGATGTGAATTACGCAAAGAAATTATTATCTGAAAATGCTAATGATTCTGAATATTCAATTAGCTTGAAATATACCAAACCAAAAGTAACTTTAGATGATTTAAAAATAGATGTATTCCCTGATTTACTTGGCACTTTTTCTACAAGATATGATGCAAGTAATAAAAACAGAAGTACAAATTTAAATCTTGCAGCTTCTAAAATTAATAATATTGTACTTGCCCCAGGTGAAGAATTTTCATATAATAAAATTGTTGGTGAGCGTTCTATTAAAGCTGGTTACAAAGAATCTAAAATTTATTCTGGTGGAAAAGTTGTAGACGGGCTTGGTGGTGGAATTTGCCAAATTTCTTCGACATTATATAATGCAGTTATGTTTGCAAATCTTGATGTTACTAAAAGATATAATCACCAATTTATTACTTCTTATGTTGAACCAGGTCGTGATGCTACAGTTGCTTATGGGGCTAAAGATTTTAAATTTAAAAATAATCGAACATGTCCTATAAAAATAAAAATTAGCATAAATAGTGGTATTGCTAAAGTTGATATTTATGGAATTAAAGAAGATCCTGAATATGATATAAGTTTTGATATAGAAACAGTTGATGTAATTCCTTATAAAACAGAATATAAAACTAATTCTTCTTTATCTGCAGATACTGAGCAAGTTACACAAAAAGGAGTAAATGGTATTATTGTAAAAGTTTATAAAGTAACAAAGCAAAATGGAGTTACTATTTCTAAAGACTTTATATATAAAGATAAATATAATGCAATTGATGAAGTAATTACAAAATCTTCTAAATAAATGCAAAAAGTTGAATATAAAAATATTCAACTTTTTTATGTCTTCGACAGGTTTCTACAAACTTTTTTTCTTTTTTATGTTATAATATATTATGTAAAACAGTTAAATTCTAGGCCATTTTTTGCCAGAAAAGATATTAATAAATTCATTTTGTTCTTATTATTAATATCTTTTTTCTTTTGTATATTTCTTTTCATTACTGATATGTTACTTTTTTAACATTTCTCTTTTTTCCCATTTTCTTTTTGGATTTCAGACTTTCCAACATTTGCAATTCCTTTTAAAGCTTCAAGTCCTTCTATTGGAATAGCGAATATTACTGTATTTGATTGATCAGAACTTAAATCATTTAATGTAGCTAATGTCCTCAAATGTAATGCCCCTGGTGCAGAACTCATCTTTCTAGCTGCTTCAGCTAAATTATTTGATGCTTCTAATTCTCCAGTAGCCTTTGTAATAACAGCTTGTTTTTCTCTTTCTGCTTCTGCAACTTTTGCAATTACTCTTTTCATTTCTTCTGGTAATGAAATATCTTTTAATTCAACATTTTCTACTTTAATTCCCCATGGATCTGTTGCAGTATCCAAGATCTGACACATAGCAGAACTTATTTTTTCTCTTTCTGCTAATAACTCATCAAGTGAAACAGCTCCAACCATATTTCTCATAGTAGTCTGTGCCAATTGACTAACAGCATAATTATAATTTTCTACTGCTATTACCGCTTTTGATGCATCAAATATTTTGTAATATAAAACTGCATTTATTTTTACTGATACATTGTCTTTAGTTATAGCTTCTTGTTCAGGTACATCTACTGTTTTTGTTCTAATATCAATTTTTCTAAATGATTGAATCACTGGAAGAACAATATGCCAACCCGGATTTAATATTCTACTAAATTTTCCAAAAGAAAACAGTACTCCTCTTTGAAATTCATTAATTTGCTTGATCGATGCTAAGATAATAAATACAATTATTATAAATATAAAATTTAAAATTCCCATTTTATACCTCCTTTTTTATATGCGATATTATACCATATATATATTATATGTCAATTTTATTTCTATAAAATAAAAACCCCAATTTTATTTTTCAACAAAATTGAGTTTTTCTTTGGTGCGCCATAGAGGAGTCGAACCTCCGACCATTTGATTAAGAGTCAACTGCTCTACCAACTGAGCTAATGGCGCATAAAATATATTGCTTACAAATAAAAATAAGCGTATTATAACAATAAATATTATAATACGCTTTAGTTTGTTTGTCAATACTTTTTTACTCTTTATCTTCTATATCAGGTTCAAGCAATTCTATACTTACTACTTTTCCTCCATCTGAAGTTCTCATTAAAGTAACCCCTTGTGTAGATCTTCCCAGAATACTTATATCTTTAACTTTAAGCCTAATAATTGTACCTGTATCTGTAATAAGCATAACATCTTCATCACCACTTGTAATTTTAACACCAACAATTTTTCCTGTTTTTGGAGTAATTTTATATGTTAGTACTCCTCTTCCTCCTCTTATTTGTACTCTATACTCATCTGTTTCTGTTCTCTTACCAAATCCGTTTTCAGTAATCGCAAGTAATGCTGATTTTCCACCTCTTATTACTGATTCCATACCAATAACTTCATCATCCTCATCAAGTCTGATTCCTATAACTCCTTGTGCAGTTCTACCAATTGGTCTTACATCTTTTTCATCAAATGTAATGCACAATCCATTTCTTGTAACTAATACAACATTGTCTTCTCCATCTGTTAATTTTACAGAAATTAATTCATCATCTTCTTTTAATGTTATTCCTTGAAGTCCAGTCTTTTTACCAGAATCATATTCCTTTAGTGCCGTTTTCTTTATCAAACCTTTCTTTGTTCCCATTAATAAATATTTGCCTTCTGCAAAATTTTGAATTGGAATTACTGCAGAAATTTTCTCTCCTGCATCTAAGCTTAATAAATTTACTATCGCTGTACCTTTCGCTGTTCTTCCAGCTTCTGGAACTTCATAACCTTTAAGCCTATATAGTTTTCCTTTATTACTAAAGAATAATATAATATCATGAGTTGATGCTGTAAATATTTGTTTAACAAAGTCTTCTGCCCTTGTAGAAATTCCTGTAATTCCTTTTCCACCTCTTTTTTGACTCTTATATGTATCTATTGGCATTCTCTTAATATATCCAAAATGAGTTAAAGTAATAACAGATTGTTCTTCTTTAATTAAATCTTCAACTTCTATATCTCCTTCTGATGGTCTAATTTTAGTTAATCTTCCATCTCCATATTTTTCTTTGATTTTTAGAAGTTCTTCTTTTATTACTTGGAATACTAAAGTTTCACTATTTAAAATTTCTCTTAAATGGGCTATTAATTCCATCAATTGTTTATATTCTTCTTCAATTTTTTCACGTTGTAATCCTTGTAAAGTTCTTAATCTCATATCTAAAATTGATTGAGCTTGAATTTCAGATAAATTAAATCTTTTCATTAATTTTTCTTTTGCATCATCATAAGATGTACGGATTATATGTATAACTTCATCAATATTATCTATTGCAATTCTCAAGCCCTCCAATATGTGAGCTCTTGCTAATGCTTTATCTAAATCAAATTTTGTTCTACGAAGTACAACATCTTTTCTATGCTTTATATAAACATCTAAACATTGTCTTAATGTCAAAATCTTTGGTTCTCCATCTACAAGAGCAAGCATAATTGCCCCAAAAGTTGTTTGCATTTGTGTGTTTTTTAATAATTGATTTAATACAACTTGTGGATTTGCATCTCTTTTTAGTTCTATTACTATTCTTACTTTATGTTCTCTATCTGACTCATCTCTAATTTCTGAAATACCTTCAATTCTCTTTTCTCTAGCTAAATGTGCCATATTCTCTATTAATTTCGCTTTATTAACCTGATATGGAAGTGATGTAACAATAATTCTTTGTTTATTATTTGACATTTCTTCTATTTCTGTTTCTGCTCTCATTATAATTTTTCCACGACCAGTTTTATATGTATTTCTAATTCCCTCTGTTCCAATAATCAAACCACCAGTTGGAAAATCTGGTCCTTTAATAATTTTCATTAAGTCCTCATCTGTTACATCATCTTCATCAATTATTTTTACAATTCCATCAATTACCTCACTTAAATTATGAGGAGGAATATTGGTTGCCATACCAACAGCAATACCTGATGATCCATTTACTAAAAGTGCTGGAATTGTAGCAGGAAGCACTGTTGGTTCTTGTAATCTATCATCAAAGTTTGGCATAAAATCTACTGTATTTTTTTCTATGTCTTCCATCATTGACTCTGCAATTCTTGATAATCTAGCCTCTGTATAACGATATGCAGCAGCAGGATCTCCATCTATTGATCCAAAATTTCCATGTCCATCAATTAAAGGATATCTCATTGAAAAATCTTGTGCAAGTCTTACCATTGCAT
Organism: Clostridiales bacterium UBA3678; assembly: GCA_002372935.1. Taxonomy (GTDB): domain Bacteria; phylum Bacillota; class Clostridia; order TANB77; family CAG-508; genus CAG-269. Next base: position 67,099 of record DFJF01000003.1, read on the forward strand.
CATAAACAGATGCATCTCCATGTGGATGATATCTACCCAAAACGTCTCCAACTGTTGTTGCTGATTTTCTGTATGGCTTATCCATTGTTAAACCATCTTGATGCATTGTGTACAAAATTCTTCTGTGAACAGGTTTTAAACCATCTCTTGCATCTGGAAGAGCACGTTGTACAATAACACTCATTGCATAGTCTATGTATGCTGTTTGCATCTCTTCATTAATGTCTCTTTCTATAATTTTTCCATCATGTTTTCCATCATGTCTTTCATCCATTGCTTTTACCTCTTTCCATTATATTTATCAGTTTGATAATAACTTATTATTGCATATATTGCAAACTCAAACTTTGTATTTTTATACATTTGTATTATACTAAATAATATAGAAATTTGCAAGGAAAATCAAAGAAAAAATATATAACAAAACATTGTTTTTACTATACACTGCTTTAAATTTTATATACTTAATTTATTTGCAAGTTCAATCTCTTCTTGTGTTAAGTTAAAATTTTGTCCATTATTTTTTATTAATTCATGAAGAGTCTCTATATTTCTTGCACTATTAATGGTATTTTCTATTGGAATTAATTCTCTTATTTTTATATGTATTTTTTTAAATTCTTTTTCCATACTAGAAAAATCTTTTTTATAAAATGCTTCTTTCCAATTGTCAATATATTTCTCTAGATTTTTAGAAGCTGTAATTTGTTCATTTAAATTAGATTCAATATTATTTTTAACATTATTTAAAATTGAATTTTTCCCATTTTTAATTAATTTATATGCAGAATTATTTATTTTTCCATCATCATTTATTTTATTTAATACACTATCTAAAATATCTGAAACAGAATCAATAATTCCACCACTTTTTATCGCTTCATTTATCTGCTCAATATTTTCAAAATTACCTGTCACTATTCCTACAGCACTTTTTCCTGTATCTATAACAGATTTTATACTTCTTGAAACTCCATCTTTTAAACCATAATTAATTAAATTATCTTTTAGTTCTATAATTTTATCTTCTGCCCAATCTGGTAAAATACATCTTATCCCAATATCAATTCCATTATTAATTGCACTCCATAAATTACTTTGTAAAAAATTGTTTTGATTTATTTCTAAATTATTATTTAAATTATTTTTTAAATTTAACTCCATTTATTATCCTCCATTAATAAATTTTTTTATTATTTTTTTATCAATTAAATAATTATTTTTTTTTATTTTAATTTTTAT
>DFJF01000012.1 GCA_002372935.1 Clostridiales bacterium UBA3678
TATGAAAATAGATAATCAAGACTTTACTATTTATTATAGTAACGAATGTCCTTATGTAGAATATGAGGTAAAAGAACTATCTGATTATGCAAAAGAAAAGAACATTAAACTTAATTTTATAAAAATAGATTCATTAGAGAAAGCTAAAAATGCTCCTTGTATTTTTAATAATTGGGCTAATTTCTATAAAGGAAAATTTATTTCAAATACAATATTAAATGCTAATGCTTTTGAAAAACTATTAAAGTAGGAATGAAAATGGAATTTGTTAAAGCTAAAACAATACTAACTAAAGTAAATTATGGCAACGATTGGTATGGTATTGACTATAATATGAATTTATATAGAGGATGTCCTCATAAATGTATTTATTGCGATAGTAGAAGTAAATGTTATCATATTGAAAACTTTGATATTGTTCGAGGAAAAGAAAACGCACTTGAACTTTTAGAACAAGAACTAATTAAAAAGAGAAATAAAGGAATTATAGGAATAGGATCTATGTCTGATACTTATAATCCATTAGAAAAGAAATATGAACAAACAAAAGGTGCATTAAGACTAATATCAAAATATGGGTATGGAGTTAGTATTGATACAAAAAGTAATTTAATATTAAGAGATATAGATTTATTAAAAGAAATAAATTCAAAGAATAATATTATTATCAAATTTACTATTACTACTCCAAATGATGAGCTATCAAAAATAATAGAGCCAAATGTGTGTGTAACTTCTGAAAGATTAAAAGCTATCAAAGAGTTATCAGATAATGATATTTTTGTAGGTATAATGATGAATCCTGTTCTTCCTTTTATTACTGATAAAGAAGAAGATATAAAAGAATTAGTAAAACTTGCAAGTAATTATGGTGCAAAGTTTATACATACCTATATGGGAATGACATTAAGAGAAAATCAAAGAGATTATTATTTTCATAGATTAGAAGAACATTTTGAAGGATTAAAAGATAGATATATCAAGACTTATGGAGAAAAATATAATTGTATAGTTCCAAATTATAAGTATTTATTCAAAGTGTTTGCAGATGAATGCAATAAATATGGAATACTTTATAAAATGGGCGATATTATAAAAGCATATAAAAAAGAAAATGAAAACTCTGAACAAATATCATTGTTTTAGAGAACGAGAAATTACAATTTTTTAATTACTTTATGCAAAAGCATAAAGTAGTTTTTTTTGCGAAAGCATAGAATAATTTTTATTTTTATGATATTATAATATAAATAGTAAATTGTAGCAAGTAGAACCATTAAGTATAAAATATATGAAAAAACTAAAGTATGGATTAAAATTCTATAATTAATATAGAGGTGAAATTTATGAATATATTTAAAAATTCTTACAAAATTGTAAGGGAAAATAGCGATGAAATATATAAAGGATTTGGATTCAGACATTTGTCTGATGCTACTCAATACTATGTACATCCAAATAATCAATCATATAGAGGAACTACAACTCTCTGTCAGCCAATAGGAGAGGGGATAACTTTATTTTCTCTAGTATTAAGAAGCTTAATTACAAACGAAGATGGAATCTCTGGAGATATTTTAGTAAATAGTGATAAATCAAAACTATATTTCAAAGTTAAATTTCCAGAAGATTGGAAAGATAATGGAATAATTGACAACAGAGTAGATCTGTATTCAAGTATATTGAAAATCCAACAGCTGATACTTTTGTAAATATACACGAAGATTTTTATCAAGAGCATAAAATGGAAGACTATGAATTTAAAACTGATGAAGACCTTCTTAACTACGATTTAAGAGAGTTTGTTTCTTATAAAGATGTTTATTCAGTAGCCAAATATAAATATGAAAAAAGCTTATGATAATATTTATAATAGATATAAGCTAAATATAAATTCTTATAATGCTAAATTCAGTCAATTATTAAAAGGAAATGTAGATTCTAAAGATGGTAAATTTAGTTTTGGAAGCGGAATAGAATCAAAAAGATTAGGCGATTTGAAAAAGCGTTATTGGTATAGAAATGTTCAAGGAATAGATATTCCAGATATTGCAATTTTATTTTTAATAGATGGATCTGGATCAATGGCAGGAGCTATTAATAAAAATGCAATTATATCTTCAGTAATACTTCACGAGGTGTTATCTAAAAATGGTATAGAACATGCTATTGTTGAACATAGGGCTATATTTGGTGAGCCATTAGTAAAACATAAAATATTAGTAGATTTTAATTATTCTAAAAATGACAAGTACAATATTTTATTGTTAGATGCAGATGAAGGAACTAGAGAAGGTCTATCTCTGATGTGGGCAAAGAAATACTTAATAGAGCATTCTCGCGCAGAATATAAAGTAATCATTTGTATTTCAGATGGTTACCCTTGTCATACAGCAAACGACAATGATGATTACAGTCCTCCTGTTTCTACAAAAGACACTCATAATACAGCAAGAAAAATTGAAAAAGAGGGAATAAGTATTATAGGTGTTGCATTGGAAGAAGAAAAAGGGGATACTTCATGCTATGAAACATTAAAAGAAGTTTACGATCGAGTAATAGATGTTGACGATATGAAACATTTAACAACACAGTTATTGAATTTAGTTTCAAAACTATTTTTATAAGTGAAAAGCTAGAATAGCATCTATAAATTATAAGAAGAAAAGTGTAAAAAACATTTTAATGAATAAAATTAGCAAAAAAGATGAGTAGTATATATAATAAAAAAATTGAGGTAAGAAAATGAGTCTAAGAATAATATATGGAAATGCCGGTTCGGGAAAAAGTGAATTTATTTATAGAGAAATAGAAAAAAAAATAAAGGAAAATAAAAAAATATATATAATTACACCAGAACAATTTTCATTTACTGCAGAACAGAAATTAATGGAAAATAAAAAGTCGGTTATAGGAGCTGAAGTCATTACATTTAATAGATTAGCATATAGAGTAGTAAATGAAGTAGGAGGAGTTATCCACACAAATCTAACAAAATGTGGAAAAGCCATGTTAATTGATTCGATTTTAGAAAAAGAAAAAAATAATTTAATATTTTTAAATAAATCTGATGAAAATATAGATTTATGTATTAGATTAATTTCAGAATTAAAAAAACATGGAATAAAAATTGAAGATTTAAAAAATGAAAAAGAAAAAATAGAAAATAAATATTTAAAAAATAAATTAAATGATATTATAATAATTTATGAAAATTTTGAAAATAAAATAAAAAATAAATATATTGATGAAACAGATTTATTAACAATTTTATCAGAAAATATAGATAAAATAAATTTATTAAAAAATTCAATAATTTATATTGATGAATTTTCAGGATTTACAGAACAAGAATATTTAATTATAAAAAAATTAATTAAAATAGCAGAAAGTGTTACAATTACATTTTGTATGGATAATTGTAATTTAAATTCAGATCCAAATACAGATATTTTTTA
>DFJF01000011.1 GCA_002372935.1 Clostridiales bacterium UBA3678
TACATTTCCTTATTGACATTAACAATACTCATGTACTAATTAAAGGCTCTATGTCAATAGAGCCAAACAATTACATTATTATTTTGTTTTTTTAATTAATTGTTTTTTTCATCAAGCAACCAATCCAACACATTTATCTTCTTTATTCCATCAAAGTCTGCATCTAAATCATCATCTAATGTCAAAATGTATTTAGGATAATTATCATTTATTTTCTTCAATGGAGTTAATTCTCTATCTAAGATTTTATTATCTCCTTCTTTTTCTCCTCTAGTTGTTAATGCAACTTGATAATATATAGTATTTTCTGGCTTTTTTGATACAAAGTCAACTTCTAAATCATCATATTTTCCTATATATACTTCATATCCTCGTCTCAACAATTCAAGATACACAACATTTTCTAATATATGTCCCATGTCTCGGCCAGAGCCTTGTCCTAACATATAATATCTTAATCCTATATCTATTGCATAATATTTTTCTTGGGTTTTCAAAAACTCTTTTCCTTTAATATCATATCTGTTGGCTTTAAATACTAAATAGCTATCTATTAATGCATCTACATAGTTTGAAATTGTATTATATGATGAATTTTTTTCTATTCCTTCAATATTATCACTTATGCTTTTCATACTCGTTCTATTCCCTATGTTGTCATACAAATATTTTGTAACTCTTTCTAAGACATTTTTATCTGTTATTCCTTTTCTTTGCATTACATCTTTAAATAAAATAGTATTATATATTCCATCTAAAAATAAATTTATATTTTCTGGATTTATTTTATATAATTGGACCGCTTGAGGAAATGAACTATATCTCAAATAATCTCTAAATTTTCTTGACAAGTCTGTTTTATCTTCAAAGCTTGATAAATATTCTTTAAACGATAATGGTAACATTTTTATTTCTATATATCTTCCTGTAAGCAATGTTGCTAATTCTGAAGATAATAAATATGCATTTGAACCTGTTATATATAAGTCTACATCTTTATTTATAAATAAACTATCTACTGTTTTTTCAAATTCGTTTACATTTTGAATCTCATCTAGAAAAACGTATGTCTTTTTTCCTTTTACTAATCTTTCTTTTATATATTCATATAATTTCTTTCTGTCTTGTAATTCCTCATAATCTGCGTTTTCAAAATTTATTGATATTATTTGCTTTGCTTCTACTCCATTTTCTTTTAAGTAATCTTGAAAAATTTCAAGTAATGTTGATTTACCACATCTTCTTATTCCTGTGATAACTTTTATTATTTGTTGATCTTTGAAATTTTTTAATATAGATAAATAATTTTCTCTACTTATTCTTTCCATAAATCTCCTCCTAACTATAATAATTATACTATCTTTTATTATTATAGTCAAGTTTTTTCAAAATTATGAAAAAACTTTTGATTTTTCAGTGTTTTTTTCAAATAGTTTTTATGTAATTTTTTTAAAAAGCAATAAAAATAAAGAAAATATCAATGTTTTTGAGATTTTTTCTCAAATTTTATTGATATTTTCCTATTATTTTTTTTGATTATATATCGAAGTTTTATCTGTCTATATACAAATAATTCAAACTTCTGCATAACGTTTCGTTATTATTCGTATTTTATAACACATATTTAGATATAAGCGAATTTATCATTCTTATATCAACATTTGATTTAAAATCAAATTGTAATATATGTCCATTACTAAATGTAAGGATTAGTTCGCTATCTATATCCATAAAGCCGGCTGTTTCTATTCCATAATACTGTATTTTTGAATATGGATATGAAAAATATGCAATTTTTTTACCTGTGATTCCCTTTACATTTACAACAAAAATTCTATTATTAGTAAATATAACCTGATCTCTAATAGTTTTAAATGCACACATTATTTTTTCACCATCTACTAATAATTTCTCAACTTCTGGTCGTACTTCTTTTATTTCTATAGCTTTTAAGTTTAAAAAATTAGAATCTAAATTAATTCCTGTAGAAATATTTGGCATAACATCTCCTCCTTTTTTATTTTTAGCAATATAATTATATCATATTTTTAAAAGTCATCTAATTATGTAATATAATATCGAATTTTATTTTATAATCAAATAAAAATTCAATATTTATTCAAATATACTTTCATATTCTAATGGTACAATATTTTCATATAATGTTGTGTATTCATTTTTATCATTAGAATTATAAAATCCATCTACTCCTAATTATATTAACTATTACTATCATCAACTGGACCAAATAGTTCATCAAATTTTGCCTCAAGCTCTTTTTGTAAATCATATTCATCATCCATTGGCAATTGATCTTCTTTATTGTTTTCTTCTATATTACTTTCCGATTGTTCTAAATTACTTCCTGATTGTTCTGAAATCAAATTACTATTATTTTGGTTTGGCTCATCATCAAATAAATCATCTAAGGATTCTATTTTTAAATCTTGACCCTGCTTATCTTTATCATTTTCTTCTACATAAGGATTATATGGATTATATTTTCTCCATGTACCTCTATCAATCTCTCCAATATCATTATGACTTATTTCAAGGCTTGCCATTTCTTTTGCCATAGGTTTTTTAAAATAATAATACTTATTAGCTTTTATTGGCCTTATTCCCTTTTCAAAAATAATACACAAATCATTGTCCATTCTCCTAAGTTCATCAGGTGTCATTAGAGCTCTAGCCATAATTTGGTCTGAGTCACTCGTTCCTGTTCTTTTGTGCTCTCTATCTCTACTAGTTGATTTACTATAATGGCTAATTGTCTTTTCTCCTAATGCTTTTGAAAAATATTCAACTGTCTTTTGTGAGTTACTTCCTAAAAATACATGTGTATCACAATTTCCAATTATTGTTTCATAAGATTTATCATAAATTGCTTCCAATTGATCTAAATTTTGTAAAATTACACTAAATGAAATTTTTCTACTTCTACTTGTTGATATTTTTTTGTCAAAATCTGGTATTCTTCCAATATTTGCAAACTCATCTAATATGAAAAATGTCTGGTTTTTTAACTTTCCTCCATTATTATCTGCAAAATCATATAATTGTTGTATCATTTGTGAAAAGAATATTGTAAGTAAAAAATCATAAGCTGTATGTGTATCTGAAGATATAACATATACTGCTGTTTTTTCATTTCCAATTTGTTCAAAATCTATAGTGTCTGTAGAAGTCAATTCTGCAATTTCTTTTGAATCGAATTTTCCAAGTTTTGATTGAAGTGTACTTAAAATTGAACTATATGTCTTTTCTGGCGCAATCTCTATAGATTTATAATTCATTCTTGCAGGGTGATCATATGGCAAACTACTCATTAACTCTGTAAGTAAATTACTTCCCCCATTTGTATTTGCAGCCCTTACAAGCTCTGCACAACTTTCTAGGTTTTGTTCTTCCTTTGGTCTTGTAGCTATTAAATAATAAATTAATGCTTTTAGTAGCATTTCTGCCGAGTCATCCCAAAATGGGTCAGAAGTACTATCTCCACCTTTTTGCCCTTTTACTATTGTATTTGCAATAACATCCACATCAATTTCTGAATTTATATGCATTAAAGGATTATATCCATCACTATATTGTGGATGTACTAAGTTTAAAACTTTTATTTTATAACCATGTCTCTTTAAATAGCCTGCAGTTCTATCATATAATTCTCCTTTAGGATCTGTAAAAACATAAGATCCTAACATTTGATATGCATTTGGTATTGAATATGATGCTGATTTACCAGATCCAGATCCTCCGACAACTAATACATTTACATTTCCTCTTTTATCTAAAGGTAGATAATTTTCTTCTGCAAGTATTATTCCTTTTTTTCTATCTAAAACTTTATATTGTTCTCCGTGTTCGCACCAATCACTTGATCCATGTTCTATATCTTTATATTTGTTTGGTTTGTTCTTTGATTTGCTATATATAAAACATATTAAGTAAATTATTGTAACAACAAATAATTTTGAAAAAAAACTTCCCCATAAATTTCTATAAATAATATATCCTATTGATTCTTTTGGATTTATTGCACTTGTATATACTTCTATAAAATTATTTATATCAATACCTTCACCTTGATGTGTCGATGTATAAGAAGCACATGTAAACGGCAAAACTAGTACTATGATTAAAATTATCCATAGTACTAATCCAATTACTATTGTTTTCTTGTTTTCTCTTATATATTGTTGTATTCCCATAGTTTATACCTCTCTTTTGTTTGAAAGCTATTTTAATCCCTTGATTCTCCTTTTTCATTGTCACTTACTGGAATAATCATACCATCTGACAAGTCTGTACTTTTTATATTGTATTCTGCTCCCTGTCTTTCTTTTCCAGTAACTTTTAATTCAATTGCTTCTTTATTGTTCTTCATATTCTCTTTATCTTCTTTGTCCTTAACTACAGCTACCGCTAGTGTTGTTGCAACTACTACGGGAACATCATCCTTACCTGCTGGTCTTTCAATATATTCTTCTTTTCTAGCCATTCAAAGCTCCTCCTTTTATTATCTTATTCAAATTAGAATAAAGATTTAACCTTTATTTTGTCTCCTTATCATCTCTAAGTTCAAATGCAAAATAAGATTTATATGGTTTCAATTTACATTTTCCTTTTACTTCATTTGTTTTCTCATCAAAATAAAGCGTAGGCTTTATTTCCTCTGCTGTTTCCGGGTCTATAACAGTTATTGCTCTTTTTAAATTTGGTGTATATTGAACCTCTTTTATTTCAGTTGGCTCCTCTGAATACAATTTGTTGTATCTAAATGGCATAGGTTTTTTCATAATTCTTACCTCGTTTCCTAAAAGTATGCCATTATTTATTACAACTTTTTCATCTGTAAACGAAAATATTACAAGCCTATTCCCATCTTCTTGTGGATCTTCGACATAAAAAGTTTTTCTAGACATATCCCCACCTATTATTTCTTCAGTGCTATTTAATCTTTGCATAGTATATTTAGGATATTTGCTCAAATATTCTTTTTTAGTAACATATACTTCGTATATTACTGTTTTTACCCCTTTAGGGTCTGTAATACTAAAATGCTTTCCTTGCCACGTTTCCATTTTAATTCCCCACTTTCTATGATTTATTACATAGTTTCTCTTTAGTATAACCACTTGTTATAATTATACTATTTTTTTCGTATTATGTCAACATTTTTGATACAAGTTTTCAAATCTTCCATCTTCATTTATGTATTATTCCTTGGATTAAACTTTGAAACCTTATTTAAGTCTTCAAATAATTTTCTTTCCTCTTTTGACAATTTTTTAGGAACCATTACTTGAACTGTTGCTACTAAATCTCCTCTACTACCCTTTCCATCTTTATAACCTTTACCTGGAATACGAATTATTTCTCCTGTTTGTATTCCTTCAGGAATATACACTTGTGTAGAATCATCTATAGAATATACCTGTGTTCTTGTTCCAAGTGCCGCTTCCCATGGTGTTAAATATAGTTTTGTATATAAATCGTCACCTTTTAGTTTAAACTTATCATTGTTTTTTATATTAACTTTAATAAATAAATCTCCATTTTTGCCTCCATTTTTACCTTCTTTTCCTTGTCCTAGAAGTCTTATTTTTTCTCCTACTCTAATTCCAGCTGGTATTGATATTGTAAAAACTTTCATTTTTCCATCTACTGTTCTCAATGAGATTTTTTTATCAGCACCATAAAAACTTTCTTCTAAATTTATATCTATTGCAGTTTCTATGTTTTCTCCTTTTATAGGAACTTTTTTATTTACTTTTTTATTGCTTTCTTCTATCTCTTTCGTATTTCCAAAAAACATATTGAAAAAGTCGCTAAATACAGAACCTGATGATCTGCTAGCTTCTTCGTATTTTTTCTTTCCAACATTATTAACCCACATTCTGTCATATTTCCTTTTTGTACTTGGATTAGATAATACCCTATATGCTTCATTTACATCTTTTATTTTTTCTTCTGAGAGTCTGTCTTCTAAATTAACATCTGGATGATATTTTTTTGCAGCCAATCTATAAGCATTTTTTATTTGTTCAGATGATACTTTATTTGTCTCTAGTGATAATATTTTATAGTAGTCTTTAAATATCATTTTTATCCTCTCCCAAATTTTATGTATGTACATTATATCAAATTTATTTTTAAAAATCTATAGTTTTTATATTTTTTTTGCAATTTAAAAAATCTTTATTATTTTTATATTATAATAAAGATTTTTAATTTTATTTTTAATTATCTATTAAACCAAATCCTGTTGCAATATATCTTGTTTTATGTGCTCCTGTACTATCTATTGGGTCATTTATTAATTCTCCGTTTACAGTCATAACACTTGATGTCCCACCATCTAGATTTGCCGCATTATATGCTCCATAATTATGCATAATTTCTATTAAATCATCCATATCTGCTCCAGCTCTTCCTATTTGTCTACCATCAAGTACAAGAAATAAAACAATACCATCTTTTCTTTGTCCAATAGCTGTCCTTGGGGCTGTACCCCATCCTCCATTTCCAACTACTGTTGATGATTTTCCATTAACAATTAGGAATGGTCCACAAGTTACACAATCCCTAATCCCTAAGCTTTCAGCATTTGATTTAGTACAGTTTGATGATAATACCAAAATGTTATTTTCGTTAAAACCAATTATTCCTCCTGTACTTTGATATGAATAAGATGTTATACATTCTCCATTTCTATAAGTAACTCCCCTAGGAGTAGCACCATTACTACTGTAACTTGGATCATAGAATTTTCCTCCATTTATTGCAAGTTTTGCATTATTCTCTTTTGCCATTGTCGTTAAATATTGTCCACATGTACCAAGTTTATTAGTAACTAATGTATGAATTTTAGAAGCATCATATATAGCAGCTAAATATCCCGTATAATTGTTTCCTTTTATTTTTATTATTCTATATTCATTTTCATCTGCATAAATATTATATTGAGCTTTATCTAAATTTTTACCTAACAATTGTTTTTCATATTCACTGCTAAATTGTTCAATAGTATTTTCCACATTTTGTGTATTTATTGCATTTGTATCAGTATCTTCCTTGATTTCTTCTACTTTATTATTATTCAATACCTCTTCTATTGTTTTATCTGAATATAATAATTTTGGAATCCATTGATGTGTCATAGAAGTCATACCAACTGTTATAATCCAATCTCTAAGACCACTATATGGTCCATATAGCAAAAATCCCATCACCAATATCAAAATTATAAATATGCTTAAGATTATTTTTAATATTTTTTTTCGTATACTACTTCGTTTCTTTTCTCTATAATGTTTTCCCGTGCTCATTTTTACCACCTTTATGTTATGTTTTTGATATTTTACTATATTTTTTGTTTTTTTTCAACATTTAATTAAATCATTTTTTTACATATTTTTTTTACATTTTTATTGTTTTTTATTTATTTTTATTATTTTAGATTATTTTTTAAATTTTAAAAATTTACTTTTTATATTATCAATTACTTCCTTTACAATAGGAATATTTTCGACGCAATTTTCTGTCAATATAATTTTTTTATCTAAACTCGTATCAATTCTAGCCATAGTCCCAATAGGTATTACTGTCTTTTTTTCTGTATGTCCAAAATAGTTTGACTTTATTATCGGAAATTCTATATCATCTCCCAACACATCTAAAACAATGCTTTCTAAAGAAATTTCTGTTTCATGTTCATAATTTCCTATCCATAATCCTTTTATTTTATCAAATACACCATTTTGTTTTAAATAATACAAATGATTACTTACAAGAGCAGGCTCTGATTCATAACCTAATTCTTCTAAAAACAAAATCTTATTTTGAAAATCAATTGCATATTTGCCACAAACTAAGCCATATATTAATGATAAATTGCCTCCAATTAAAATTCCTTCTGCTTGTCCTTCTTTTATGGTAATATCCTTGTCTTCAACATTTCCTAACATTAAATCACATTCCACAAATCTTTTTATAACTTCATTTAAACTATAATCTGTTTCATCAGTTGCTATAGTCTTAAAATTTGTTCCGCTAAATGTTACAAGTCCTGTTTTATTATTTATTACATTTGTAATTGATGTAATATCACTATAGCCACAAATTATTTTTGGATTATTTTTTATTAAATCAAAATCTAAATAATCAAATACAGAATTAGAATTTTCTCCACCTTTTGCACACCAGATCATTTTTACACTTTTATCAGCAAACATATCATTTATATCATCAGCTTTTTCTCTGGCTGTACTACTATAACCATTTGTATTTGAAAATAAATTTTTTGAAAATTTAACTTTAAAGCCTTTTTTCTCAATTATATTTTTAGCCATTTTTATTTCATTTATCTTTTCTCCAACTATTGGATCTGATGGAGCAACAACACCTATTGTATCTCCTTTTTTTAATTTATTTGGTTTCATATTTTTCTCCATTTCTATTTCTCATTTTCAAATTAAAGAAATTATTTGAGTAGCTCTTCCTGCTTCTTCTCCCATACCCCTATATGAATGTATAAGATTTTTATTACAAACAGAGCAAATTCCAGAGTCAATAATATTTTCTTTTTTTAATCCAGCATTTTTTAAAATAGTTCTATTTATTTCTATAGTATCAATATTCCATTTGTCATTATTTTTTATAGCTAATTCATCAAAATTTTTTAAATCTTTATATTCATTTTTAAAAATTTGATATACATCATTATCTACCTCAAAATGACATTTCCTAATACTAGGAGACATACAGCAAATTATATCTTGTGGATTACAATTGTATTCCTCTTTCATTTTTTCTATTGTTTTTACTGATATTCTTTTTATTGTTCCTCTCCATCCTGAATGAACATTTGCAATTACTTTTTTTATAGGATCATAAAAAACTAATAAAATACAATCAGCATTTATTGTTGATAAAATTATATTTTTTTTATTTGTAATTAAACCATCAGTGTTTTTATATAAATTAAAATCTGGTTTATCATTATTTATTTTATTTTTTATAATTTGAATATTGTCTGTATGACTCTGATCTGTATTTACAATATTTTTATATTTAATATTTAATTCATCACAAATTTCCTTATAGCTTTTTTTGCTTAAATTATTTTTTATTTTTTCTTCATCATTTTTTGGCTCTAAAGAAATTTTAAAATTTTTATCTAAACCAATTACATAAGCATATTTTATTTCTGGATATTGTAATAATTTTTTGAATTGTAAATATTCAATATTTTTATTTTTTACATGAATAATATTTTCATTTGATAAATCCATAATTTTTCCTTTCAAAATATTCCAAAATCGCCCAATAAAAATTTTTAAAAATTTTTACAGATTATTATAGCTGATTTTTATATTTTTTTCTATTTTATTCTTTTTTTATATTTTTTTATCATTTTTTTTGAATTTTTTTCAAAAATTCTTCTTTATTTATTTTATTAATAAATTTATAATTCTTTTTACAAATTCCAGAATTAAATCCGCACATATTTTTATATATACAATATTCACAGGGTGTTTTTTTATTTTTATAATATGGCTTTAACTCTATATTTCCTTTAAATATTTCTTCTGAAATTTCTTTCATAGTAGAATTTATATATTCTTGTATGTCTTTAAATTCTTGTTCTGTTGCTATACTGCTTAATTTCGGGCTTAATGTTCCAGTTTTATCAATATATGCTGGAATAATTTCTGATCTTCCTTTTTCCAAATTTTTATCTTGCATTTTTACAACTCTTACATCTGCTAAAATTAAGCCCTTCATTTTAAAATTATTTTTTATTTTTTGTTCAATTTCTTCTTCACTTAATTTTTTATTTGAATTTATTATTTGTTCTAATAAATTAAAATATAAAATTCCAGCTGGCACAAAATCTTCTATTTTGCACACTGCATCTAAATATGTAATTAATTGCAATTGTAATCCTGCATAAATATCTCCAAAATCAAGATTTTTAACTGAAGATTTGTAATCTATTATTCTTACATAATTCTTATTTTCGTCTTTTGCAATATCAATTCTGTCTATTTTTCCTGTTATCTCAACTTTTTTTCCACTATCCAATTCTAGTATAATTGGTTTATATTTGCCATCTTCACTAAATTCAACCTCTGTTCCTTGTAAATTAAATTCACTTTGAACTAAAGTCTGAATAATATATTTTAATGATTTAATAATTATTCTTTTTAATCTTATAACTAATAATTTATATTTTTCTGTTGCATTAAAAATATAATTATTTTCATTTAATAATTTTTCATTAATTATTTTATTAATTATTTCTTCTATTTCCTCATCAGAAATATTTTCTAATTTATTTTTATTTAAATTTATTTCTTCAAAAAAAGAATTAATTACATCATGCATAAAAGAACCTGTATCAAAAGTCTGAACTTTTAATTCTTCTTTTTCTTTTAATTTTAAAATATATTGTAAATAATATGAAAATGGACAAGAATTATATTTTTCTAATCTTGAAATACTTGTATTTAAATTATTACCATATAATTTTTCTATATTTTTTTTATTTATATTTTCATAAAAATTGTAATTAATATATTTTAAATTATTATTTAATTTATTTTTTTTATTTAATTCAAAATATTTATAAATTATATAAAATAATTTTTCTGGATTTATTTTTTTATTATTTAATTCATTAATTTTTAAAATTAAATTTTCATATAATAAATCTTCATTAATTATTTCAATTTCATTTTCCGTAGAAACTAAATCACTTTCTTCTATTAAATTTGTAAATATTTTTTTTATTCTAAAAATTAAATTTGAAGCACGAAGAGATTTTCCTTCATTGTCTGAAGATGCATAAGATAAAAATATTTTTTCTTCAGCTGTTGTGAATGCTTTGTATATATTAAAATTATCATCATATATATTTTCTAAAGTTCCTTTTGCAATTTCTATATTTTCTGTTTTTAAGTTTTCTCTATCTTCATCATCTAAAAAGCCTTGATTTTTATTTATACTTGGAAATACTCCATCATTTAATCCTATAATAAAAACTGTTTTTGTTTTTCTGCTTCTAGATCTGTCTGTATCTCCTACTATCACTTGATCTTGGGTTGCCGGTATTTTTCCTAATTCACTATTTTTCAAACCAATTTTTAATATTCTAATAAACCTATCTATTGTAATTTTTTCTTCACCAAAAATCAAATTAATTTCATCTAAAATATTAATGATTATTTTATAGCTTTCTTCGTATTCTTTTGCTAAATCTAATAAATTTTCTTCTTTTAATTTATTAATTTTTTTGTTTATTTTATTTTCTATATTTTGACTTATTAAAAATAAATAAATTTGTTTTGAAATATTTTTAGCTGTTTTTTCTTCATCTAGTTTATCTTTTAAATTTATTAAAGGATTAATAATGTTTTTTCTTAATTCATTTAAGTGATCTACATCTTCTTTTTTTCCATAAATAAAATCTTTTTTAAATTTATTATTTTTTATTCCATATTTAATACAATACTTTTCTAATTTAAAAATATCATTTTCATCTATTTCTACAAATCCTGTTTTTAAGTAGTTAAAAATTGATTCATATGAATAATTTTTATTAAATACCTCTAAAATAGATAAAATATATTGTACAATTATATTTTGATTTAAATCTCTTTTTTCATCTATAAAAACAGGAATCTCATATTTTTCAAAAATAGTTTTTATTAAGCTGGAATAATTATCTGTATTTTTTGTAATTA
>DFJF01000013.1:0-50009 GCA_002372935.1 Clostridiales bacterium UBA3678
GTACATTCTTATTTTATCATTAACAGTTGGTAAATTATATGGTTCATGTATTTTTTTATTATTCATTCTAAAACACCTCTTTCTTAAATATAAAAAAAAGACACCAATTTTTTATTTTGATGTCTTTAAAGGTGGTATGCGGAAACATGTTTCCTACTAACCACATCTTATTTAATTTTTATAAATTTTAATCAAATTTATCATTTTTTAAGTCTTTTTTAGGTGTTTTTTAATATGTCAGAAACATCTCAAATTTGTTTATTTTTCAGTACTTTCCTTCAATTCTAAAACAGCTACGCACTCCACATGGGTTGTGTAGGCACCGTCAACATATGACTTAACCATGTGTAATGTTCCATAGATATGTTTCCTTACTACATTTTTTAATTATCTATTTTATTTATAAATGAATATATTTTCATATCATGATATCCATCTATTAATTTTAAATAATTTCTTAATACACCTTCATATTTAAGTCCACTTTTTTCCATAACTCTTTGTGATGCAATATTGTTTATTTCGCATCCACCAAAGAATCTGTTAACTCTTAAACTATTTATAGCAAATTCTTTTACACTATTTAAAGCCTCTGTCATATACCCTTTTTTTTGATATTTATTATCAATAGCATAGTTAAATTCAAGAGATTCATTATAATTATCCACATTTAGATTAATTGCACCAATTACAGTTCCATTTTTTAATGTTATAAGCCAGTTATAGTATTCTTTATTTTCGTATTTTCTATCTATATCTTTTAAAGATTCTTTTTCTTGTTCTAAATTTCTTGGCTCCTTATTTGCATAATATAAAAACTCTTCATTATTGATAAAACTATTAAATATATCTTCTGCATCTGTTTCTTTGAATTTTCGTAAAATTAATCTATCTGTTTTAAGTTCTATTGTACCTAAATGATTCATTTTTTCACTTCCTTTATTTTAATTTAAGAATTGAAATATTTTCAATGTGGGTTGTGTAGGCACCGGGAACATATGGTCTAACCCTGTATATAGTTCCAGGAACATATCTACGCTCCACACTCGCAAATTAAATTTCAATTCCAAAGAACCACTTCGCAATAAGGTTTCTATCTGGATAATCATTTTCTAATAAATCTTTTTCAAAATTTTCTCTGTCATACTCTAAAATCTTCGTTTCAACATTGAATGTATCAGTATCAAATATAGTATATCTTGTAGTATTATCTTTTCTACATCCTGATGAACCAATATCATACAATTTATTATCTACAGAAAAATCTTTATGCTCATGTCCTATAAATATTAAATCATAATCTAATAATTCAATAATTTTTTTTATTGAATCATCTTTAACAACCTTTAAATCATGGAATGGATATTGATCTTTTGAATTATAGTCTATTAGAAAATGCTCAAATAATACTTTTTTTCCATTGAATACTTCTTCAAGAGTTAGTGAACATTTTTCTAGATAATTTTTTTGACTATCTGTTATTTGACTTTTTATCCAATTTTGATGTTTTATTTCACCTTCGCCCATTTCATCATCAATCTCTGTACCTTTTAAGAAGTATAATTCATGATTTCCTAAAACTGTCTTAATATTATTCTTAATTATTATATCCATGCATTCTTTAGGATTAGGACCAATTCCTATCGTATCTCCTAGACATATTATTTCATTAATATTTTCTTTTTTTATATCTTCTATAACAGAAGTCAATGCTTCTCTATTGCCATGTATATCAGAAAATATTGCAATTTTCATACTTATCCTCCTAATAACTTATTATTTTAATTTAAGAACAGAAATTACCTCTGAGTGGCTTGTCCAAGGAAACATATCTACTGGCTGAATCATTTCTATTTTATACATATCCTCCAAATATGCTAGATCCCTTACCAATGTAGCAGGATTGCAACTAATATATGCGATTTTTTTTGGATGTATTTTTATAATATTATTAATAGTATTTCTATCCAATCCTTTTCGTGGAGGATCAACAATTACAATATTTGGAATAATTTTCTTATTATTTATCAAATCATCTATAACTTTTTCTGTATCACCTGCAATAAATTCAGTGTTTTCTATTTTATTAAACTCCGAATTCCATTTTGCATCTTTTATTGCTTGTTCTACAATCTCAACTCCATAAACCTTTTTTGCATATTTTGAAGCAAAAATAGAAATTGTTCCGATTCCACAATATAAGTCAAAAACTACATCTTGTTTTGTAATATTTAATCCTTCAATTGCAATATTATACAAAGCTTCTGCCTGCACTGGATTTACTTGATAAAATGATAGTGGAGAAATCCTAAAATAATAATCTCCCAATATGTCTTTTATATATCCATCTCCTAAAAGATTAATGTTTTTATGACCTAAAATTACATTTGTATTATTTTTATTTATATTTAGTACAATACTTTCTATCTCATTATATTTATTTTTTAATTCATTTAAAAAATTTTCTTGGTATGACAAACTATCACCATTTATTACTAAAATGACCATTATTTCATTTGTTCTGATTCCTGTTTTTATAACAATATGTCTTAATAAGCCCTGTTGATTATTTTCATCATATACTGATATATCATATTTTTTAGCCAATTGTACAATAAATTTTGCTATCTCATTTGCCTTTTTATTTTGAATCAAACATTCATTTGTTTTTATAATCTCATGAGTTCTGTTCGCAAAGACTCCAACTATTATATTTCCATTTTTATCTTTTCCTACTGGATACTGAAGTTTATTTCTATAATTGTATGGATTTCCCATTCCCCAAGTTTTATTTACATTCACACAAGACTTTAGATTTTTTTTAACTAAGTTTTGGACTATATTTTGCTTTAAGTCTAATGTAGCATCATAAGAAAGATGCCTTAAATTACAACCTCCGCATCTTTTGTATGTAGCACAATCTGGCTCTATTCTATTTTCAGATTTTTTGATGATTTCAATTAATTTTGCATAGGCATGTGAAGTTAAAACTTTTACAATTAAAATTTTTACCTCTTCCCCTTTTATTGCATTTGGAACAAATATTGTAAAACCATCTATTTTAGTGATTCCTTCTCCTTCAAATCCATTATCTATGATATTTACAATATATTCTTCATTTTTCTTAACAGGTATATCCATCTTTAATCTCATTCCTCCTCTAAAGTACAAATCTTTCAAAAAAATTGTAATTATTTTCAATCTTTCATTTTAATTTACTTTTATAGCATGCTCTTTTAGCCAATTTGTCCACTCTTTATAATATTTTGCATATACATGAATATTATCATGTGTATATTTTGCATTCAAATTATGTTCCTCATCATCAAAATACTCATTAATATCCAGATAAAATATGTTTTTATTATCTGAGAATTTTCTTATTTTTTCATTATATTTATTTATTCTTTGGTTATTAAAGGTCTTGTCACTTTCAGATTTTGCTTTTGTAACATGCAAATTTGCTTCAATATATATAATTGAATTTTTTTGCTTTCCTTTTATGAAATTTATAAATTCTTCATACTTTTTTGCAGTTCTATCTAAATTGTACCCCAATTCGTTAATTCCCATCATGACATATATTTTACCATATTTATTTGTAGATAATAATTGCTCAATTTTGACATTTTTATTGTTTACAGAAACTGAAGTATCATATATATCATAAATATTTGAACCAGTATCTGCAAAAAATGTTGCATTGTCTAGACCTCCATACTCGGAAATACCCTCTGTTCTTGAGTCTCCGATAAATAATGCATCATCAAAATATGACTTATCTACTTTTTCAAACTTAATATCGATTTTTTTACTATTTGATGTTTTATTCTCTTCTTCTTTATTTTCAACAGTTTCTATATTGTCATTACTATTTTCATTATTATCAATTTCAGCTATTTCTTTGCTTGATTGTATTTCTTGCACTTTTTTTGCAATAACCTGTTTTATTACAAAAGGGCTTCCAATAATCATACTGAACAAAAATATTACTATAAAAACTCTTGATTTATTAATCATTGATTTCAATTTTTTACCCTCTATTGTTATTTTTTAAAAACTAAAATATAAAAATGGATTACTTAATCCAGTATATAATAAATATACTGATAACCAAAAAATTGCTAGTAGTGCCACTATTTCAATCCAATTATATTCTTTTCCTTCTATTAAATTCTTAGGTAATTTTGTAGAACAAATAAGTGATATTATCATTAATATTCCATAATCTTTTATATATTTTACAAAATCCAGATTATCTATTACTTCATTACTACCAAAAAATGGAAATAATTTTTCAAACATAATATTCAATTGTGATAAATTAGTTATATTAAAAATTGTCCATGTTAATGGTATAAAAAAAATCATATATATGTGCCCAATTATTGGATATTTATCTAAATATTTTTTTAACCATAATTTTTCATTAACAATCAATATCCAAATAAAAATTCCCCATATAATAAAATTCCAATTAGCACCATGCCATAAACCTGTAATTACCCAAACTATAAATAAGTTTAATAGTGTTCTTATTGTCCCTTTTCTGTTTCCTCCAAGTGGTATATATATATAATTTTTAAACCATGTTCCAAGTGTTATATGCCACTTTCTAAAAAATTCTGTAAAACTCTTTGATAAATATGGTAAGTTAAAATTATCTGGTATATCTATTCCAAACATTTTGCCTATTCCTTGAGCCATTACTGAATATCCCCAGAAATCAAAATAAATTTCAAAGGCATAAGTAAAAATACCCAACCAAGCTAATGGTGTTGAAATACTTTCTATTCCTATCATTAAAATATCATTCCACATTATTCCTATATTATCTGCAATAATTGTTTTAAGTCCTAATCCAACTATAAAATATCTAACACCTTGAATAAATTTTGAGAGCTTATATGGCCTTCCCTCTAATTGTTTTTTTATATCATCAAACTGTACTATTGGACCTGATATAATTTTTGCAAAAAATATCATATTTGTAGAAAAATTTAATATAGATTTTTCAGGATCATATTTTTCTTTATAAACATCTATTAAATATCCAATAACTTGAAATGTATAAAAACTTATTCCTAAAGGTAATGTAAGATTTAAAGTTTTTATTTCTTTTGTAGAAATTTTTGAGATAATTGATACTACAAAATCATAATATTTAAAAACAAATAGAAATGAAAGATTATATATAATGCCAAATATTAACATTATTTTTGAATACTTTTTATTTTTTCCAATTAATCTACCAATAAAATAATTTATTATTACAGATATTGCCAATAACAACATGTAAGCTGGATGATCTTTCACACCTATAAAATAAAAAATTATGCTTCCAAATAATAATACATAGTTTCTATATTTATTTGGTGTGATATAATATATAATTAATAATATCGGTAGAAAAATAAATATAAATTCTAAACTACTAAATATCATTATTTTCGCTCCTTTTCAGCCTATTACAATATAACAAATTTTACTGAAAAATTCAACTATTTTATTGATATTTAATATTTTTTATATTATAATAAAGCCATGAAAAAATTAAATGTAAATGAAAAATATGATAACAAAAAATTAAATAAATTTTTGCAAGACAATATTCCCAATTTATCTACAAATTTATTTTATAAAACTCTTCGAAAAAAAGACATTAAAGTAAATGGGAAGAGAGTTAATGAAAATGTATTAGTACATAAAGATGATGAAATTCTTGTTTACATTCCAGATAATTTATTAGAAAATAGATCTAATCTCCAAATAATTTTTGAAGACGCAAATATAATAATTGTAAATAAGCCTGTAGGTATTGAAGTTACTGGAAACAACAGCTTGACATCTCTTATCCACAAACTATATACAAATTGTGAATTTTTACCAATGCCTTGTCATAGATTAGATCGTAATACTTCTGGACTTTTGCTTTTTGCAAAAAATAAAGAAACTCTAGATATTTTACTTAAAAAATTCAAATTACACGAAATTGAAAAACATTATCTTGCCTTAGTTTATGGAACCCCGAAGCTTTCATATCAAAAATTAATTGCATATCTTTTTAAAGACAGCAAAAAATCATTAGTATACATTTTAGATGAACCTAAAAAAGGTTATTCTAAAATTATAACTTCATATAATGTTATAGAAAAACATTCAGATGGAACATGTTTATTAGATGTGCAAATAGAAACTGGTAAAACTCATCAAATAAGGGCTCATCTTGCACATATTGGTCTTCCAATTGTTGGAGATGGAAAATACGGTAATTATGAGATAAATAAAAAATTTAATAAAAAGGTTCAAGAATTAAAAAGTTATAAACTAAAATTTAATTTTAAAACAGATAGTGGTATCTTGAATTATTTAAATGGAAAAGAATTTATATTAAAATAAAAAGTGATACAATTCAAAAATACACCAGATCCCAATTTCAGGACTTAAATAAACTTTAAATTTTTAAATTGTATCCCTTTTTTATAATTCATTTTTTATTTTTTTTGCAAGTTCTTCATTTATCCCTTTAATTCCTGACAAATCTTCTATACTTGCTTCTTTTATTTTTTGTACACTTCCAAATTCTTTTAAAAGTGCTTTTTTCTTTGCATCACCAATCCCTTTTATGTCATCTAACTGAGAATGAGACAAAGATTTTTGATGTAATTTTCTATAATACGAAATAGCTGTATCATGAACAGTATCTTGAAATCTTGTAATTAAAAGCATTAACTCTGGTGAAATTTCTATTTCATTTCTATTTTCATCTATTAAAGCTCTAGTTTGATGCTTGTCATTTTTTACCATACCAAAGATCTTTATATCTACATTATATTTGTCAATTGCTCTCCTTATTGCTCTTATTTGTGTAATTCCTCCATCCGCAAAAATTGCATCAGGTAAATTTCCAAAACCAGAATTAGTGTTTGTATTAGAATTTTTAGAATCAATTGAATGTGCTAATCTCCTGGTAATTACTTCTTCCATACACCTTGGATCATCTTGTGTTAATACTGTTTTTATTCTAAATCTTCTTGACAGATTCTTTTTTATTTCTCCATCTTGCATTACACACATTGCTGCAACCATAAAATTACCAGAAATATTTGAAATATCATAAGTTTCAATTTTTCTTGGAAACTTATCCATTTTTAATACATCTTTTAATTCAAATAAAGCACTTGTTTTTCTTTTTTCTTTATTTTCTAAAGTAACTTTTGCATTGTTTTCTGCCATCTCTACAAACCTTAATTTTTGGCCCCTTTGCGTATTATGTATTTCAACTTTATGAGTTGTCATTGATGCAAGCCAATTCTCAAGTAAAGGTTCATTTTCCAATTCATTTCTTACCATTATTTTATTTGGAATGTTTGGGTTTCCCATATAAAATTGTTTAATAAAACCAGAAATAATTTCTGCATCATCCATATCATTTAAATCTGAAAAAAAGTAATGCTCTCTTCCTATCATCTTGCTTCCTCTAACAAAAAATATTTCCACACATACTTCTAATTCTGACCTAGCAATACCTATAACATCTATATTGTTTTCTGATATATTAGAAACTTTTTGTGCACTTGAGGCTCTTTCTATTGCAACCATTCTATCTCTAATATATGCTGCTTTTTCATAATCCTGTTTTTCTGATGCAATCTTCATTTGATTTTTTAAATCTTTTAAGATCTTTTCTGTTTTGCCTTCAAGTAACTCAATTATTTCATTTATTTGCTCCATATATTCTTCATGTGATACATATCCTTGACATGGTGCTAAACATCTTTTTATATGATAATTTAAGCATGGCCTGTCATTATATTTAAAATTTCTGCATTGTCTAATTTTATATTTTTGTTTTATAAAATCCAGCATCTCCTTTGCTGCACCTGGGCTTGCATAAGGTCCAAAATATTTTGAACCATCATTTAAAATTCTTCTTGTAATTGTAACATTAGGATATTCTGATTTTACATCAACTTTTATATATGGATATGTTTTGTCATCTTTTAAAAGAACATTGAATTTTGGACGATTTTTCTTGATTAAATTACACTCCAAAATCAATGCTTCTGCCTCATTATCAACAACAATATACTCAAAATGGTCTATAAGTGAAACCATTTTTAATATTCTATTTGTTTTGTTTGTTTTTCTAAAATATGAACTTACTCTTCTTTTTAAATTAACTGCTTTGCCTACATAAATTATTTTATCATCTTTATCTTTCATTAGATATACACCTGGGTCTGTAGGTAGTTTTTTTAATTCCTCTTCTATTACAAACATTTTCTCACCTATTTTATATTTTTTATGAAAATAAATCTCCTATAATTCGCAATATACTCTATATAGCTTTTCAGAGTCAAAAATTACCCCGTCTAAATCTATTCCTATCTTCATAAAAAACTCCATTCTATGTTTATTATTAATTAATAATACCATATTTTCTTCATAATTACAAGCAAGATTCTATTTATATCTTTATACAATTTATTTTAAGTTTCTATGACCTATTGAAAAATTTGCAATTTTATAGTACAATATATAAGAAATTCATGAAATTTATTATGTAGTAAAAGGAATTATAAACATGAAAAAATTTTTAATAAAAATACGTACTTTTTTAAAATTCTTTATTTTAATATTAATATCAGTATTCTTAATAATTGGCACAATTGCTATAATTTACAAGCCAATTTATAGTGTATACATTGATGGCAATTTTGTAGGATATTGTGAAGACAAAGGTAAATTACAAAGCAGAATAAGTGAATATATGGAAAAAGGTGATGAAAATATTGATAATACAAATTTAGCATATATTTCAATAGATAATTTACCAACATATAAGATGTGTCTATTAAAAAGAGGAATTACTACAAATGATGATGAAATATTTCAAATGGTCAAAGAAACTGGAGTTCCTTATTATAAATATTTTGCTATATTAGATGATGATGATGAAGTCATTTATGTTTCACAATTTAAAACTGCACGAAACATATTAAAACAATTAAAAAAGAAAGATAGTGAAAACTTTGATGATCTTTCTATATTAGAAAAATACGAATCTGAACTAAAAAATTTTTCTTCAGAAGAAGATGCGATATCTAAACTATATGTAAAAAAGAAAGAAAAAAAATCTGCTCCAAATGTTAATAACATTTCAATTTCAAATGTAAAAGTATCTACCTCTTTTAACCTATCATCTTCTAAGCCATCACTTGGTATTTCGTTAATTCGACCTGTAAACGGCTCGATTTCATCAAGATTTGGGTCTATAAGTAGTGTTAGATCAGGTATTCATACAGGTCTTGATATAGCAGCACCTGGTGGCACATCAATAAAATCTGCGTCTGATGGAGTTGTAGTATTTGCTGGATATAAAGGTTCTTTTGGAAAAATGGTTGCAATTGCACATGGTAATAATGTTTTGACATATTACGGACATTGTAGTAGATTATATGTTTCAAAAGGTCAAAAAATTTCTCAAGGTTCTACAATTGCTGCAGTCGGATCAACTGGCAATTCTACTGGTTGCCACTTACATTTTGAAATTAGAGTAAATGGTGTTGCATATAATCCACAAAAATATATTTATTAAAAATTTGGGGTTATATTTAAAAATAAAATATAACCCCAAATTTTCTTATTAAATGTTTAAAATCATTTTAGCTCTTGCAACATCCTCATCAGTTGCAGTTCTTACTCCATCTAATTCATATTTTTCTCCAAGCTTTTCCCATTTATATCTTCCCATGTCATGATATGGTAAAATATCTATCCTATCTACTGTTTTCAAAGTCGCTAAAAATTCTTTTAATTTCAACAAATCATTTTCATCATCAGTAAAACCTGGTACTAACACTTGTCTTATCCACATATGTTTTCCATTATCACTTAGATATCTTGCAAAATCAAGTTCTCTCTTATTTGGAACTCCTACCAAATCAACACATTTTTCAGTATCAATATGTTTAATATCTAATAAAAATAAATCTGTTAAATCAATTAATTCTTTAATTTTATCATTTATCAAAAACATACCTGAGGTATCTATACAAGTATGAATCTTTTCCTTCTTCAATTTTTTAAATAATTGAATTAGAAACTCAACTTGTAGCAAAGGTTCTCCCCCAGAAACAGTAACCCCTCCATCAGGACATATATAGCTTTTATATCGTATTATCTTTGAAAATATTTCATCAAGTGATTTAAATTCTCCACTATTTATGTCCCATGTATCTCGATTTTGGCAATATTTACATTTTAAACTGCATCCTTGTAGAAATAATATAAATCTTATTCCTGGGCCATCAAGGGTTCCAAAAGATTCAAATGAATGCACTTTAGCATAATACTCTTTTACATTTTCTTCTTTCATAAATTTAAAACTGATATTATATCCTTTCATGAATTGTTCTATTAATTACATCTAATTGTTGTTCACGTGTTAATGAAGTAAATTTAACTGCATATCCTGATACACGAATTGTTAATTGTGGATATTTTTCAGGGTGTTCCATTGCATCTTCAAGTAGACTTCTATCAAATACATTTACATTTATATGATGTGCAGATTGTGCAAAATATCCATCTAACATATGATATAAATTTGAGACTTTTTCTTCTTCAGTTTTTCCAAGTGTTCCTGGAGTAATTGCAAATGTATATGAGATTCCATCTTCTGCACTTTCGAAAGGAAGTTTTGCAATTGAATTTAATACTGCTAACGCCCCATTTGCATCTCTTCCGTGAAGTGGATTTGCTCCTGGTCCGAATGGTGCCCCTGCTCTTCTTCCATCTGGTGTATTTCCTGTTGCTTTACCATATACAACATTTGATGTTATTGTTAATATTGATAATGTATGTTTTGCATTTTT
Source organism: Clostridiales bacterium UBA3678 (assembly GCA_002372935.1). GTDB lineage: Bacteria > Bacillota > Clostridia > TANB77 > CAG-508 > CAG-269. The sequence continues at coordinate 10,881 of DFJF01000013.1, forward strand.
ATAAGTTTGATGTTTACGTAATTTTTCAATAAACTTTTTAACAATATTTACTGCGATTTGGTCAACTCTATCATCATCATTTCCAAACTTTGGATAATCTCCCTCTACCTCATAATCTACAGCTAGTCCATTTTCATTTCTTATAACTTTAACTTTTGCATATTTTATCGCAGAAAGAGAATCAGTAGCTACTGAAAGTCCAGCAATACCACATGCCATTGTTTGTAAAATATCTTTGTCGTGAAGAGCCATCTCTAGTGCTTCATAAGAATATTTGTCATGCATATAATGGATTGCATTTAATGCTTTTATATAAATTTTTGCAACATAATCCATCATTTGATCATATTTAGCTACAACCTCATCATAATCTAAATATTCTGATCTCACTGGTTCAAACATTGGTGCAACTTGTGTACCTGTGATTTCATCTTTTCCACCATTAATAGCATAAAGTAGAGTTTTTGCAAGATTTGCACGAGCTCCGAAAAATTGCATTTGTTTACCAATTTTCATTGGACTTACACAACATGCTATTCCATAGTCATCACCTAATGTTACTCTCATTAAATCATCATTTTCATATTGAATTGCTGATGTTTTTATAGAAAGACCTACAGCAAATTTTTTAAATCCTTCTGGAAGTCTTGTTGACCAAAGCACTGTTAAATTTGGTTCTGGTGCTGGTCCTAAATTTGATAATGTGTGTAAAACTCTAAAAGAATTTTTAGTAACTAATGTTCTTCCATCAATTCCCATTCCACCAATACTTTCTGTAACCCATACTGGATCTCCACTAAATAATTCATTATATTCAGGTGTTCTTAAAAATCTAACAAGTCTTAATTTCATTACAAAATGATCCATTAATTCTTGTGCTTGTTCTTCTGTTAATATTCTTTCTTCTAAATCTCTTTGAATATATATATCCAAAAATGTAGAAGTTCTTCCTATACTCATTGCAGCACCATTTTGATCTTTTACAGCTCCTAAATACCCAAAATATAGCCATTGAATAGCTTCTTTTGCATTTCCTGCAGGTTTAGATATATCAAATCCATATTTATTTGCCATGGATTTTAATGCATTTAAAGCCTTTATTTGTTCACTTGTTTGCTCTCTTTTTTCAATTATTTCAGATGTAAATTCATCAACATCTAATTCTTCTAATTCATGTTTCTTTTCTTCAATTAAAACATCTACACCATAAAGTGCAACTCTTCTGTAGTCTCCAATTATTCTTCCACGTCCATATCCATCTGGAAGCCCTGTTAACAATTTATTAGTTCTTGCTCTTCTTATATCTGGTGTATATACATCAAAAACACCATCATTATGTGTTTTTCTAATTGTATGATATATTTTATCTAATTCTTCATCAACATGATAGCCATAAGCTTCACATGATTTTTCTACGATTCTAATTCCACCATTTGGCATTATTGCTCTTTTTAGAGGTGCATCTGTTTGTAAACCTACTATTTCTTCTAAATCTTTATCTATATACCCTGCAGCATAACCATCTACTGTAGAAGGCGTTTTAGTATCAACATCTAAAACACTTCCATTAGATTCTTTTTCTTTTCTGTATAATTCTAAAACCTCATCCCATAATTTTTTTGTCTTTTCAGTTGGTCCAGCTAAAAAGCTACTATCACCTTCATAAGGTGTATAATTTTTTTGTATAAAATCCCTTAAATTTATTTCTGATTGCCATTCTCCACTCTTAAAATTTTTCCATTGTTCAAACTTCATATCTCTCTTCCTTTCTCGTTTAACTTTTACATATTTTATTATTTACAAAATCCCGCAAAATATAATAACATATTTATTGTTTAATATCAACATTTGTGTGTAAATTTTTAGTGAATTATATATAGGTGTAATTCAAGTTATTAATAATTTTGTATTGTTTTTATTATACCACAGGAATATTAGTAATCCGTTGCAATTGCAACATACTTCAAAAAATTCTTAACTAAATTTGAAATTCCAATTTAGTTAAGAATTTATGATTTTATTATTTTTTTATTGATGTCTTTTTACTTTTTGATATCTTTTTTGCCGACTTTTTATTGTTTTCCTTTTCTAATTCAGGTGTCCATTTTTCACCTAGTTTAGGTTTATTCCATGAAATATAATTGCAATTATCTGGGCTCTTTTCACAAACATAAAATTTTCTGCCTCTTTTTGACTTCTTTTCTATAACTCTTGAGCCACATACAGGACATGGAACATCAATATAATTTAAAATAGGTTTAACATTTTTGCATTCTGGATATCCAGGACATGCTAAAAATTTACCATACCTTCCATATTTATAAACCATTTTTCTTCCACATAATTCACATACTACATCTGATTCTTCATCAGCTAATTTAACATGTTCAAGATTTTTTTCTACTTTTTCTACTTCTTCTTCAAAAGGTCCATAGAACTCTCTTATTACATCTTTCCACTTTTCGTCTCCTTCTGCAATTTTATCAAATCTTGATTCTACATTCGCAGTGAATTTAACATTTATTACATCACTAAAATTTTCAACAAGAAGATTATTTACAATTTTTCCAAGCTCTGTAGGTACTAATTGTTTTTGCTCTTTTTCGATATACCTTCTAGCTAAAATAGTAGTAATTGTAGGTGAATATGTACTTGGTCTTCCTATGCCTTTTTCTTCTAAAGCCTTAACTAAACTCGCTTCTGTATATCTTGCTGGTGGTTCTGTAAAACTCTGTTTTGGATTTATCTTCTTTTTTATAACCTCTTGATTTTCTACTAATGGAGGAAGCATACCTTCAACTTCTTCTTGCTTGCTATCTGTTCCCTCAACATATAAAATCATGAATCCTTTAAATTTTATACTTTGCCCATTTGCTTTAAAATCATAATCTTTGGCCTTAATGTTTACAGACATTGTATTAAATATTGCAGCAGACATCTGACTTGCTAAAAATCTGTTATAAATTAATCTATATAATTTATATTGATCTGAATTTAAATACTGTTTTATATCTTCTGGAGCAAGCTCAATGTGTGCTGGTCTTATAGCCTCATGAGCATCTTGAGCATCTTTTTTAGTTTTATAATATCTATTTTCATAATAATTTTCACCATATTTTTTTGTTATCTGAATTTTTGCTGCAGCTCTTGCTTCTTCTGAAATTCTTGTTGAATCAGTTCTCATATATGTAATTAAACCTGTATGTCCTTCTGGTAAACTAACTCCTTCATATAATCCTTGTGCAACTGACATTGTTCTTTTTAGTGAGAAATTAAGTTTTCTTGATGCCTCTTGTTGCATTGTACTAGTTGTAAATGGAGGTGCTGGTGTTCTTTTTTTCTCACCTTTTTTTATTTCTGTTACAATATATTTAGTTTCTTTTAAATCCTCTAATATTCCATCAATTTCTTCTTTTGAATGTATTTCTAATTTTTTACCATTCATTTGTGCAAGTCTTGCTTCAAATTCTGAATTTGTATTTTCATCTAAAAATGTTGCATAAATATTCCAATATTCTTCTGGGATAAATTTTTCTATTTCTTCTTCTCTTTCACATATAAGCCTTACAGCAACTGATTGAACTCTACCAGCAGATAATCCTCTTTTTACTTTTTTCCATAGAACAGGACTTATTTTATAACCAACTATTCTATCTAAAACTCTTCTTGCTTGTTGTGCATCTACTAGATTTGTATCTATATCTCTTGGATTTTCTAAAGCTTTTTTTACTGCATTTTTCGTAATCTCATTAAATGTTACTCTTGTTATTTTTTCTTTATTGTCAGCTAAAATTGTTGACAAATGCCATGCTATAGCTTCTCCTTCACGGTCGGGGTCTGAAGCCAAATATATTTTTTTTGCACTTTTCGCTTCTTTTTTTAAGGATTTTATCAAATCCCCTTTTCCTCTGATATTTATATATTCTGGCTCAAAATCATGTTCTATATCTATTCCTAATTTTGACTTAGGTAAATCTCTAATATGTCCCATAGAAGCAACTACTTTTGTGCTTCCACCTAAAAATCTTTTTATTGTAGTTGCTTTTGCTGGTGACTCTACTATAATTAATTTATCTGCCATATTCTCACATCCTATCTATTATGAATGTTTTGTCATTCTTTTTATTATTTTCTTTTCAATTTATCTATCAAATTATATATACTTTTTTTATAAAAGTCAAGTGCTATTCTAGTTAAGTTAATTTATTGTAGTACTTGTTGCTCCTGTTCCTATAACTGCTTCTTGCAAAGCACTCCATGTATTACATCCAACTATTCCATCTGCCGTCAATCCAACTTTTGTTTGATATGCTCTTACAGCCCTTTGTGTTTGTGCACCAAAAATTCCATCTAATCCACCTGTTGAATATCCAAGTGTATTTAAATTATCTTGAGCTATACAAACATAATTACTTATACTTCCTCTTTTTAAAAGAGGATATCCTCCTGTAGAACATGCAGGTCTTCCAAATCTTTTATCAAAATGTACCCAAGTTGGTGTTAGTGAATAAGGTTCAACATAAGCCCATACTCCAGAAGAATTTGCACTATTCCATAATGCTCTTCTCCTTGCACTACTCAATGTCTGCCCAACATCAAATGCTACCCCTGCATAATGCTGTGATTGATTTCCATGACCTCCCTCATATGGTCTTTTAAATGCAAAACCTACTGGAATTGGTCCTCCAAAAATATATCTTTGACTATTCCATGCTTGCATAGTTCTTTTTGTTGTCCACAAAATATTTGATTTACTTGATCCTCTAAATTCTCTTACCCTCAATGTACCATTTGTGTTATATGGCATTGGAGCCGATTCAGCTCTTGTATATGTCTCCATTCTATCCAAATCATTATTAAAAACTAATATTTTTGCCACAAAAAAATCTCCTTTCACTTTTCAATGTCAATTGGGAACTAATTTCTTTTGCTACTTTTCCCAGTTGAGAATAACTCTTTTTTGTTCAAATTAGCAAAAAAAATCTGTTCTAGTTTGCTACTGTCTATTATATGAAAAAAAATTTTATTTGTGATTATTATAAACTCATATTTATTCCTCTTGCAACTACATCTTTCATATTTTCTATTAAATCATCTATTTCCTTTGGAGTTACTATCATATTATAGTCTTGTGGATTTAATACATCTTTAATTTTTTCATAATTATCTTCTTCTTTTAATTGATTTAGAAAAACATTTGATTTTGCTTCATTTTGTAATTTTTGTATTAATAAGTCTAAGCAATCATTTACTAAAACTGCAGATTCTACAACTGTTGGTATTCCCATTGCAATTACTGGAATACCTAATGTTTCTTCTGAAATTTCTTGTCTTGTATTTCCAACACCTGCACCTGGTACAATTCCTGTATCTGAAATTTGAATCGTACTACTTATTCTTTCAATACTTCTAGATGATAAAGCATCTATTACTATTAAAAGTTTTGGTTTTACATTATCAACAATTCCTTTTAAAATTTCATAAGTTTCTATACCTGTAGTTCCTAATACTCCTGGAGATATTGCTGTTACTGGTCTTGTATTCTCATCTACATATTGTGGTAAATATTTTATAATATGTCTTGTAACATCAATTTCATTTATAACTTTAGGTCCCAATGAATCTGGAGTCACATATATATTTCCGAGTCCTACTACCATTATATCATCTTTATTTTGAATATGTGCATCTATAATCTTCTTTAACTCTCTTGACAATACTTCTGAGCCTTTTTGTATTTCATCATCATCTGCGATTTTTAAATTCTTAAAATCTATTGTAACATATACTCCCATCTTCTTTCCTATTGCTTCTTCTCCATTTTTATTTGTAATATTTACTATATTTACTTTTATATTTTTATCTATTTCTTCATCTTGAGTCTCTATTCCATCTATATTTTCAAGTTTATTTGCCCTTTTATACATACTTGTTCTTTCCATAGCAAGATCTGTTCTAAAATTATACATAAAAAAACCTCCAATAATATAATATTTAAAATTCGTTAGTAATCTCTAATCATTTTATATTATTGGAACTTTTTTTATTTTTATTCAAATTATGGGCGATTCTTTTTTTAAGAAATCGCCCTATTTTTAAAATATTCCTGTTATATTTCCATTTTCATCTATGTCTATCTTCTCTGCTGCTGGTACTTTAGGAAGCCCAGGCATTGTCATTATCTTTCCTGCTAAAACTACTATAAATCCACTTCCAGATTTTAAAATAACATCTCTTACATGAATATTATAATCATTGTCACATGTTAAATTGTTAGGATCATCTGATAAAGAATATTGTGTTTTTGCTATACATATTGGTAATTTCTCATAACCTAATTTTTTTATTTTCTCTATATTCTTTATTGCCTGTTCTGAATATTCAACATCTTTTGCTCTATATATTTTTTTGGCAACTTTTGATATTTTTTCCTCAATACTATCATTTAATTCATAAGCATATTTTAAGCCTAAATTTTGCGAATTACTGGTTATTTCAACTAATTTATTAGCAATATCTATTGCACCATCTCCTCCTTTTGCCCATCCATCTATCTCACTAAAAACATAACCTCTTTTTTCTACTTCTGATTTTATGTACTCTATCTCTTTTTCAGAATCTGTGTTAAATTTATTTAACCCTACAATTACATTTACTCCATATACATTTTTCATATTTTCTATATGTGTATATAAATTTTTCATTCCAATTTTTAATGCTTCAATATTTTGCTTTTGAACCTCATCTTTTGGAACCCCACCATGATATTTTAAGGCTTTTAATGTAGCAACACAAACAACTGCAGATGGTACTAACTCTGCCTTTCTACATTTTATATCCATGAATTTTTCTGCACCCAAATCTGAACCAAAACCTGCTTCTGTAATTACATAATCTCCTAATTTAAGTGCTAATTTCGTTGCTCTTACAGAATTACATCCATGTGCAATATTTGCAAATGGTCCACCATGAATTAATGCTGGTGTATGTTCTAATGTTTGTACTAAATTAGGATTTATTGCATCTTTAAGTAATGTAGCCATTGCTCCTTCAGCTTTTAAATCTTTTGCAAATACAGGATTGCCTTCTTCATTATATCCTATAGTTATATTTCCAATTCTTTTTTTCAAATCTTGATTATCTTTTGACAAACATACAATTGCCATTATTTCTGAAGCAACTGTTATATCAAATCCATCTTCTCTTGGTACTAACCTTTTTTCTCCAGAAAGCCCTGTATTCACTTTTCTTAATTGTCTGTCATTTAAATCCATACATCTTTTCCATGTTACTTCTTTTATTTTAAGTTCATTTCCAAAATATATGTGATTATCTATCATTGCAGACAACAAATTGTTAGCTGCCGTAATTGCATGTATATCACCAGTAAAGTGTAAATTTATATCAATCATTGGAGCAACCTGAGACTTTCCTCCTCCTGTCGCTCCCCCTTTCATTCCAAAAACTGGTCCTAAAGAAGGTTCTCTAAGTGCTAAAATTGAATTTTTAGTTATTTTTCTTAAACCATCTGCAATAGCAATTGACATAGTTGTTTTTCCTTCTCCCATTGGTGTAGGATTAATTGCTGTTACTAAAATTAATTTTCCATCATCTTTATTTTTTAATCTTTCAAAAGCTTTTTGATTTATCTTTGCTTTATATTTTCCATATTGTTCTAGTTCTTCATCTTTTATTCCTGTTTCTTTTGCAATTTCATAAATTGGCTTTAGCTCTGCTTTCTCTGCTATTTCTATATCTGTCATTTTTAGTACCTCCATTTTTTTATTTTAAAACTTTATATACTTTGGATTTATAAATGGTGGCATACTCCTAAAAGTCATCATTTCTTTTTTTACTGGATGCTCAAATGTAAGCTCATAAGCCCAAAGTCTAATTTGTTTTCCTTTTCCACGAACTCCATATTTTTGGTCACCATATAAACTATGGCCTATATTAGCAAATTGAACTCTAATTTGATGGTGCCTTCCTGTATGTAGTTTTATTTTTACAACAGATAAATCTCTTTTTTCATCATAATCTATAACCTCATACTCTAATTTTGCAAGTTTTGCATTTTTCTTGTCTTTATTTACTACTCTACTTATATTATTTCTTTCATCTTTATATATATAATCTTCTAAAATAGCATGTTCCTGATTAAACCTACCATCTACTGTTGCGATATATGTTTTCTGAAAAGTCTTGTTTCTAACTTGTTCACTCAACCTGGAAGCAGATTTTGAAGTTCTTGCAAATACCATAACACCACCAACTGGCCTATCTAATCTATGTATCAAACCTATATATGCTTCTCCGAGGTTTATTATATTTATTTTTAATATAATCTTTTACCATTGTAAGCATATCTATATCTCCTGTTTTATCAGCTTGTGATGGTACATTTGGTTCTTTTTTTACAACAATTATTTGATTGTCCTCATATAATACTTCCATTAAAATTTCTATTTCTACCTTTCATTCTATTTATTTGAAAACCATCTTCCATATATTCCACATGGTAAAATTAATTTTGATTTCTCCATAGGAATTCCTACTTCTCCAGCTTCTGTATTTCCTTTATATTTTTTTGATATTGTTAATTCTAAAATATTAGTCAAAACTGAGCTTGAAATACCTGTAGTATATGAATTTATCAAGAAGAATAGTGGGTTATCTGATAAAACAGATGTGCACAAATTCACCAAATCATAAATATTATTTTCAAATTGCCATACCTCTCCATTTGTACCTCTACCATAAGAAGGTGGATCCATAATTATTGCATCATATTTATTTCCTCTTCTAATTTCTCGATTTACAAATTTAACTACATCATCTACTAAAAATCTAACTTTTTTATCTGCAAGTTTAGAACTTGTCACATTTTCCTTTGCCCATGTTACCATACCTTTTGAGCTATCTACATGAGTAACTGAAGCTCCAGAAGCTAAACATGCTACTGTTGCTCCACCTGTATATGCAAATAGATTTAAAACTTTTATTTCTCTATTTGCATTTTCTATTTTTTTTCTCATCCAATCCCAATTTACAGATTGCTCTGGAAATAATCCAGTATGTTTAAATCCCATTGGCTTGATATTAAAAATTAAATCTTTATATTTTACCTGCCAAACAGAAGGAAGTTTAGTTTTATACTCCCAACTGCCTCCTCCTGTTTTGCTTCTAGAATAAATTGCATTTGCCTTTTTCCATTCTTCTGGATAACTTTTATTTTTCCAAATTATTTGAGGATCTGGCCTTGAGAGAATTATATTTCCCCATTTTTCTAATTTCTGTCCATTTGCCATATCTATTATTTTATAATCTTTCCATTTATCTGCTATATCCATATTTAATATCATTCCCTTCATAAGTCAGAAATTAGTTTTGATACAGTCAAAACTGAAATTACTTTTTAATACTTACTTTAATCTATATGTTTTCTAATATTTTCATAAAATTATAAATTAAAATAAAATTAAAACTTAAACATATTATAAAAACAAAAAATGCTATAGATAATATCTTGTTTTGTTTTATGAATTTTCTAAATCTACTTGTCCTATTTTTCTTCTCCAATACAGATGTATCATTTACATTAAAAACATTTTCTTTTGAAATTTGCATATACATTCCCCCTCTATTAATGTATATGTAAAAAAATTTAAAATATTACTTTTATTAATCATTTCTTTTTCGGGGTTAACAAAAATAACTGAAATTCATATTATTATTTTTAATTTTGCTGTCCTTGATTTTGCTGCCCTTGATTTTGTTGTTGTTGATTTTGTTGCTGTTGATTTTGTTGCTGTTGATTTTGTTGCTGTTGATTTTGTTGTTGTTGATTTTGTTGCTGTTGATTTTGCTGTTGTTGATTTTGTTGCTGTTGATTTTGCTGCCCTTGATTTTGCTGTTGTTGATTTTGCTGTTGTTGATTTTGTTGTCCTTGATTTTGTTCTTTGCTATTTTGTTGTTCATTTGTTTCTGTATGATTTTCTACTTTATTTGTGCTCCCTCTTTCAACAAACTCTTTATAAGATGCAAATGTACCTGAATTTCCATATTGATCAATTGCATAAAAAGAAGTTTTCCCTGAAATTGTCCTAATAAATATATTTTTTAATACAATTGGAATCTCTGTAGCTCCTTCTAGATCTATACAGCCATAATATCCATTGTTTCCAACTACTACTAAATTGTATTCATCAAGTACTACAACATTACTTACAACTCCTTCTACATCTTCTGAAATACATCCTACATTATCAAATTCTATGTTTGTAATTTTTGTTCCTGTTATAGTTTGATCTTCTTTTGGAGTTTTTAATTTATCAAGTCTAAAAAATCCCCATTTTTCATTTTGTTCTACAGGTATCAATCTGCCTAACAATATATATCCATTTTTTACTCCATTTTCTACAAAGTTCTTCAAATCAATACCAATTTGTGAATATTCAAAATATATTATTGTATTATCATTACTATCTATTACTCCATAATAATTTCCTTTTTTAGCTAAATATAAATCATTCTCATCATTTATCAGTTTCAAACTATCATAAATTATTTGTACTTTTGCTATTGAATCTAACTCTGCTCCCATTATTCCATATTTTTGGTTACTACTTACAATAAATTCTTTCTTTCCAGCAATATATGTTATTTCATCATATTGTTTTCCTAAAATTTCTTTTATTGAAGAACTATTTTCTAAAACAGCATATTTTTCATCTTTTTTAGATTTTACAACCATATATCCATCTAGCAAAGCTTTTTGATTAGTAAAATTTTCATCTAATTCATAATCTGTACCATTATTTTTATTTATTTGTTCTATATTGGATTTTGCACTTGTTACATAAAAGCTTAAAGTATATAATATCACTTTTTTAGTATTTTTATTATATTGTGCATACATATTAAATCCTTTTTCGATTCCATCAAGATCAATATATAACTGATTATCTTTTTTTATTACAGGTTTATCTATTTTTATTTCATCATAGCCAGAAGCTGTTGCTGATGAAGATTCTGAGTCATTATTATCATTATCACTAATTGTTTTTTTATAAATCATATTAGAATCAACTGAAAATATTGCTACTTCATTTTCTGTTTTTATATAACAACTATCTTGGTCTTCCATATTAACAGTATATTCTCCATATCCTGAATCATATCCCCCTAATGTTTTAGCAAATTCTCTAATTGGAAAATAAATCGTTGTATTTCCATCTTCATCTGTTTCACTAATTACTATGTTTTCTAATTTTTCTGATTTTTCTCCATTGTTAGTGACTGTGATTTTATTTGGATTATAGATTAAATATTCTATAAAAATAATTAAAGCAATTATTAGTAGGCATATTAATATTATTCCTCCTGATAATAATCTTTTCATCTTTTTGCTTTTTGCTTCTTTTTTTCTTTCTTCATCTTCATCATATAAATTCATGTCTTTTCCCCCTATCAAAAATATTATAATTATAGTATTTTTATATAATAGTGTAACCGTACTTTTTATAAAATTCTTCCCTAAAGCCTAATAAATTATCCTGCTCTATTGCATCTCTTACATTTTCCATAAGTCTAGTTAAAAATCTCAAATTATGTAGAGATAACAATCGTATTCCTAAAATTTCATTTGTTTTAACTAAATGTCTTATATATGCTCTTGAATAATTTTTGCATGTATAACAATCACATTCTTCATCTAGTTTTCCAAAATCTCTTTCGTAATTTGCATTTCGTATAACTAATTTGCCTTTAGATGTTAATGCAGTACCATGTCTTGCAAGTCTAGTTGGTAATACACAATCACACATATCTATTCCTGCTAATGCAGATTCTATTAAATAGTCTGGTGTTCCAACTCCCATTAAATATCTAGGTTTATTTTCTGGCATTAAAGGTGTGGTATATCTTAAAATGTCTAAAAATTCTTTTTTAGGTTCTCCTACACTAATTCCTCCTATTGCATATCCCGGAAAATCTAGTGATATTAAATCTTCTGCAGAAATTTTTCTTAAATCTTTATAAAAACCACCTTGTATAATTCCAAATAATCCTTGATTACTTGTAGTATGTGCAGTTTTACATCTTTTAGCCCATCTTGTTGTTCTTTCCATAGATTTTTTCGTATACTCATAAGTTGATGGATATGGACAACATTCATCAAATGACATAATTATATCTGCACCTAATGCTTCTTCAATTTCCATTACTTTTTCTGGAGTAAACATATGCTTACTTCCATCATGATGTGAATTAAACAAAATTCCTTCTTCCGATATTTTTCGTAATTTACTTAAACTAAAAACTTGGAATCCACCACTATCTGTTAAAATTGGCTTGTCCCAATTCATAAATTTGTGTAATCCACCCGCTTCTTCAACAAGCTTATGTCCTGGTCTTAAATATAAATGATATGTATTTGCTAAAATAATTTGAGCTTTTACATCATTTTTTAGTTCTTCTGGTGTCATAGATTTTACTGTAGCCTGTGTACCAACTGGCATAAATATTGGTGTTTGTATATCTCCGTGAGGTGTATGTACTACACCTCTTCTTGCACCAGAATTTTTATCTATATGTAATAATTCGTAAGTTATTGCTTCACTCATATTTTCCCTTTCTAAGAGGATATTTTCTTTTTTTCAGTTTATTAAAAAGATAATTCCCTTAATGCTTTTTTTATTATTTCTTCTACAGATAAATCTTTTAAATCTATTTTTTCTAATATGTTTTCTATATCTTTTCTTGTATATCCTAATACTTGAAGAGCATCTGTAGCTTCTTGAACTTTATTGTCTGCCACAATGAATTTCTTTACATTATTTCTCTGTTCTAAAGTCGCATTTGTAAGCTCTGATATTTGTTGTTCTTTCTTTAATTTATCTTTTAACTCTAGTACTATTCTTTGAGCTGATTTTGGTCCAACACCAGGTATTTTTCTTAATGTTTCTATATCATTTGATATAACTGCAATAGCAAATTGTGATGGTTCTATACACCCAAGCATCGCAATAGCCGTTTTCGCACCTATTCCACTTACTGAAATTAAAAGTTCAAATAATCTCAATTCTTCTTGTGTTTTAAAACCAAAAATACTAATATCATCTTCTGATACTTTATAATATGTATGTACTTTAATTTGTTCACCAATATTTCCTATTTCTTCTATTGCATTTTCTGACATATAAACTTTATATCCTAGACCACTAACATCTATAACAATATATCCAATTTGCTTTTGCACTAATTCTCCTTTTATATATGCTAACATTTTTACCTCTCTTATTGCTTATTAGATTCTTATAATTCAATTTATTTAAAATCTCATAAATTTTTTACTTATTTAATTATATGATATATATATAAAAATATCAAGTATTTTAATAAAAAAACAGAATTTCACTATTGTTATAGTTACTCTTCTGCTTTTTTTATTTCTTTATTATTTTATCTATTGATTTTTTTCTCATGTCTCTCATAATTTCACAACTATTGTCAAATTTTTCTTGTTCTTCCTTGTTTAAATCTAAATCAACCAATTCTCTTACACCATTACTATTAATTATAGCTGGAACACCTATATACATATCATTTTGATTATAATGACCATCTACATAAGTTGAAACTGTTAAAATTGAATTTTCATTATCCATTATTGCTTTTACAATTCTACTTAAAGCAACACCTATTCCATAATATGTAGCCTTTTTCTTATTTATAATTTCATAGGCTGCATTAACAACTCCCTGATGTATCTCTTCTAAACTTTTCCTTGAAAGATGATTATCTTTTATAACATCAAATATATCTTTACATCCTATTGTAGCATATTTCCATGGAACAAAAGATGAGTCTCCATGTTCTCCCATAATATATGCATGAACATTTTTAGGCGAAATTTTTAATCTTTCTCCTATTAAATATCTTAGTCTTGCTGTATCTAATACAGTACCAGATCCAAATACTTGATTTCTTGGAAGACCTGAAACTTCTGCTGCTACATAAGTCATCAAATCTACTGGATTACTTGCAACAACAATTACTCCATTAAAACCATTTGACATTAAATTTTCAACAACACTTTTAACTATTTTAGCATTTACTTCTGCTAATTCAAGTCTTGTTTGTCCTGGCTTTTGTGCTACTCCTGCAGTAATTACTGCAACTTGAGCATCTTTTGCATCTTTATAATCTCCTGCTTTTATTACCATTTTTTGCGGTGCAAATGCAAGACCATGTGATAAATCCATTTCTTCTCCTTTTATTTTATCTTGATCAATATCAATTAAAACTAATTCAGAAACTCCTCCTCTGTTTAGCATTGCATAAGCCATGCTCATTCCTACAAATCCAGCACCTATTAGTGCTACTTTTCCTTTTTTCATATTTTAACATCCTTTCCACATAAAATTATGTTACCTCATTTTTCCTGCAGTATTATATCACACTTTTTTTAAAATTAACAGAGTTTTTATAATTTTTCTTATTTTTATAAAAATTGCATAAAATATACAATTTTGCTAATACTAATGAAAAGGAGTTTTAGTATTTTATGGATTTAAAATTAATTTTCAAATATGTACCTACTGGAGAATATAATTTTTCAATCCCAGTATCTAAGATAAATTCATCAGAGCAAAATAAAAATTCACAAAGTAAAAAAAATATATATACTTCAATTGAACAAAATTCAAAATATATGAAATCAGAATATAATCAAATTATAAATAGTGATATTGTATTTCGTGATTTTTATATTACGGCTAAAAATGTAGAATATAAATCACTTTTAATTTATATTGATGGAATGGTTGACACAGATTTAATCAATAATTATGTATTAAAACCATTGATGCTTAAAAATACTAACAATACTTTTGATAGCAATATACAAGAATATAATAATAAATTGTCTGTTAAAAAAATCAAAAATGTAAATTTATCTGATTATATCTATACAAATCTTATACCTCAAAACGCAGTTACAAAAGAGGAATATTTTGAAGATGCAATTTCTGGAATTAATTCTGGTAATTGTGTACTTTTTGTTGATAGCTTAAATATTTCTTTTGATATTGATGTAAAAGGTTTTAAACAAAGAGGTGTAGAACAGCCACAAAATGAAAATATTATAAAAGGACCTCAAGAGGCTTTTGTAGAAAATATAAGGACAAATACATCACTTTTAAGAAGAATAGTAAATAATCAAAATTTGATAATTGAAAATTTATCAGTTGGCAGAATAAATAAAACTAAATGTGCAGTTTGCTATATGCAAAATATCACAAACTCGGATTTAGTAGCAGAGGCAAAATTTAGACTTAATAATCTTGATGTAGACACAATTATTTCTTCTGGTCAATTAGAACAGTTAATTCAAGATGATACACAAACTGGTATTCCTCAACTTTTATCAACAGAAAGACCAGATAAATGTGTTAATGGTTTAATGCAAGGTAGAATCGTAATTTTATTAAATGGAAATCCTTATGCTTTAATTGCACCTGCTGTAATAACAGATTTCTTATCATCACCTGAAGATTCAAATTTGAATCCTGTATTTGCAAACTTTTTAAGATTTATACGTATTTTAGCTTTAATAATTACTTTACTATTACCTGGAATTTACATTGCTGTATCTAGTTTCCATCAAGAAATATTACCTACAGAATTATTATTTTCAATTTTCGCCTCAAAAGAAAGTGTTCCATTTCCTATTATTTTTGAATTACTTATAATGGAAATTGCATTTGAATTAATTCGTGAAGGTGGATTAAGGTCTCCATCTGCTATTGGTTCAACTCTTGGAATAATTGGTGCTTTAATTTTAGGTGAAGCTGCAGTTTCTGCCAATATTGTTATTCCATTTTTAATTATCGTTGTTGCAATAACAGGTCTTGCATCATTTGCAATTCCTGACTTTTCTTTTGGTTTCCATTTAAGAATGTATAGATTTATATTTATCTTACTTGGATTTACATCAGGATTTCTTGGAATTGGACTTGGAATTTATTTTTATATTTCTTTAATTTGTAGCTTAAAATCTTTTGGAGTAAATTATACTTCAACATTATTCTCAGAATATTCTCCAATTGGTTTAAAATATTTTGTCCCACCATTCTGGAAACAAGAACATAGATCTACATTTCTTTCTCCTAAAAAGGAAGATTCTCAAAATAAAATAAGTATGAAATGGAGATAGAGTTGAAAAATAATTGTCATTTTTTCTTAGTAAAATTTTATTTAAAACAAGGAAGGAACAATATTAATTATGAAAAAATTTAGTAATAAAGAAGCTATTTTTATTATTGTTAATTTGTGTTCAAATATAAGTATTTTAATTGCAGATCAAATTATAGTAGATTCATGCTATTCTTCAAGCATACTAAATTCAATTTTTATAAGTATTCTTGCACTTGTTATTACTACTATAATTTGTATTTTATATAAAAAATTTGTTGGAATAAATTTACTTGATATTGCAGAATTTATTGGTGGAAAATTTTTAAAATTTATTATAGGGATATTTTTCTTAATATATGTAATGTTCTCTATGGCAGTTTTATTATGCAAATTGACAAATTGTTTACAAATTGTTTATTACTCAATGACTGATATAATTTATATTTTACTTTCATTTATATTAGCTACTGGATTTATTTGCAGATTAAGTAATAATGCTTTTTCTAAATCAAATTTAATTGTCACATCAGTATCACTAATAGCAATTTTTTTGGTTTTTATAGCAAATACCAATAATTATATATATAATAATATATTCCCCATACTTGGAAATGGAATAAATTCTACTATTATAGATGGCGCTACAAATTTATTTACTTTTGGAGGTATTGTGTATTTATACTTTTTACCACCAAAATTAAATAATCCTAAAGATTCATTTAAAGTATCAATATCAGGAATTTTAATATTTTCTATTTTTCTTGTTATATCAGTTACAACAATTACACTTATGTTTAACCCCAAACTTGTAAAAGGACAACTATTTCCTATATACACATCTATAAAATATATTGATTTTGGAACATTTTTTGAAAGACTTGATTCTGTATTTTTGTTAATTAGGGTTATGAATTTAGGTTCTTTTTTAGGTGTATCAATGTCCTTATGTATGGAAATTTTAAAAAATATTCTAAGTGTTACTGATGATAAGCCATTAATCTATCCATTACTTTTATTACTATTGTCTATTTGTATTTCCTTAGAGAAAATTTCCAAATTTGACATTTTAGAAAATAACTTATTTAAAATTATATTCTTTTCAATAGTTATCAGCTTAGGAATATTTATTTTAATTTTGGGAAATATTAAAAAAATTTTTGTTAAGAATAAGGTTTATAGGTAGCCTCTAAAAAACCTAAATTTTAAAATATGGGAATTAATATGAAAAAAGTCTTCTACAAAATTTTAATTGTATCTATTGTTTCAATAATATTTATATATGGATTTTCAGGCTCTTACTCAATTTCTAATACAGACAACATTTCCTATGTTACTGCTTTAGGCATTGATCTTTCAGATGATAAATCATCTCTTCAAGTAACATTCGAATTTATGGATACATCTTCATTTTTTACTAGTGGAGATTCTTCAAATACTCCTCCTATTATAAATACAATTGCAGCAACTTCAATATCAAGTGCCATAAATTTACTTAATGTGTATGTAGAAAAAAATATAAATTTATCCCACTGCAAAGTTTTTGTGTTTTCACAAGAATTAGCTAAAAAAGGAATATCTTCTGAATTAACAGAGCTTATGAATAATCCTCAAGTACGACCCACTTCAAATTTAATTATATCAAAATGCAGTGCAAGAGAATATGTCCAAAATTCAACATCTTCATTAGAAAAAATTTTAACAAAATATTATGATATATTTCCAAAAGGAAGCCGTTCAACAGGTTATACTGCAAATATTACAATAGGTAATTTCTACAACAATCTATTAACTAAATCATCTGGAAATCTTGCAATTTTAGGTAATTTAAATGAACTTTATCCTTCTGAAAGTAATAGTAGTCAAAATAGTTCTTCTTCTGAAAGTAGTGATTCTTCTGGGTCTATGATGTCTTCTTCATCTGGTAAAAACTCTTCAAGTTCAAGCTCCGAAGAAAAAAATACAGATGAAGATAATAAAAAGGCCAAAAAAAAACAAGCTGAAAAAGGAACCATTTCTGTAAAAAATTTGATAGCTGGCGATTCTAATATAGTTGGAGATAGAGGTACAGAAAATATTGGATTGGCGGTTTTCAATAATGGAAAATATGTTGGTGAACTTAATGCTATGGATACACTATGTCATTTGCTTATTCAAGAAGATGTAATAAGTTTTTTACTAACAATTGACAATCCTGAAATTTATGAACATTATATAGATGTTACCCTCAAAGAAAACATTTCACCTCATATTTCAATTGACATATCAAATGAAAATCCTATAATAAACATCAATATTGATTTAACAGGAAGAATAGCACTAATAAAAAACTCTACCACAGTTCCAGAAGAAAACAACATTGACTTGGATAAAATTTCCAATGCAGTAAATTTTTCTTTAAAAAACGAAATTTTAGAATATTTAAATAAAACAAAAAATACATTTAATTGTGATGTTGATAATTTTTATAGAGATGCTAAAAGAAAATTTAAAACAATTGATGAATATCAAAAATATGATTGGATTAATAAATATAAAAATTGTGATTTTAATGTGAATGTTAATAGTTTAATACATTTAGGAATAATTGATTCATAATTTATAAAAAGGGAGTAATCTTATGGTTAAAGTTGTTATAAAACTTATATTTACACTTTTTACAATTGCAATATTTCTATATTGCTCTTCTTATGCAAAATTTGAAATAACAAAAAAAAATAAAATATTGTCTGGAATTACTTTTTTTATCTTTACAATACTTTCAATTATATATAGCAATATAGCTTTTTGGACAAGCTAAATAAATATCATTTGATAACAGATCTGTTCTGAGCAAAATATAAAAAAAATCAGTTTTTAGCTGATTTTTCTCAATTCATTTTTTAAAAAAGTAGCAGAAAGGATCTGTTCCATTCTGCTCTATAATTTTACTCTTTTCTTAGTTACTTCGGGTGCAGGTGGTATTAATGGGCTATAAGAATCACCTTCTAGAACTTCAACTTCGACTGTTCTTGTCAAAACATCTGTATAACTATATGTTGCATTCCTGTCTCCCTCTACATATTTTACAGTAAAAATATTTGGATAAGCTTTTTCTATTGTGGCTTCTTTTTCAAAAGACCTATTTCTACCTAAAGAACCTTTTATAATAATCTTTTGACCGATTTTGTCTAAAATATCTGTTTTTAAATTTACAATATCTGTAGAATAAATCATATAATCACCTTCACTTCAATGTTTATGAGTGAATTCTATCATAATATACATAAAATGTCAAAAGAGATATAAAAGTGTAAAATCGTTGTATTTCTTGATATATCAACGTTTTTTTTGTATTTTTTCTAAATATTACATTTATATTACAATTAAGTTACAAAAATGTAACATTTGTTTTTTTCATCTTTCCAAATGCTCCAATTCCTCCAATTCCAGCCTTTCCGTCTTTTAGATTTTTTTCTAATTCTTCTATTGTAATATATTTTAACCAATCTGTTGTTGCAACCTTATGAGCAACAATTAATGGGTCTAAAAAATCTATCATTATTCTAGCAGGTGAAGAAGCAAAATTTGCACCTGCCATCATTAAAGCTTCAAAATAACTTTGGCATGCACCAGCAAATATTACTAAGTCTACTTCATAGTTTCTTTCATATCTCCTGGCTTCTTTAACTGTTTCAATAAAATATTTTGAATTTTTGTAATTATTTATATTATTATAATCTCTATGTTGTCTTATCATCCCATCATGTCCTGTAATTACTAAAATGTCAGGTTCGTAATATTCCAATAATTCATAAACCACATTTGGTTGTCTATACTCTGATATATTTTTAACTACAGCATTTAAACCATATTTTTTGTAATATTTTAAAGCCTTTTCACTATATCTTCTGTCACCATCTAAATGCAGAATTTTTCCGGTGACAAAATTTTCTGCTGTTCTAACTTCTGTCGTTTTCATTTTATCACCCCTAAAGATGTCATATAATATTTTATGTCGAATATTGGGTGTTAGTGAATCAAGCACAAAAAAACATCTTTAAAATTTATATTTAAAGATGTTTTACATTTATCTAATTTTATCTTCTTTTAATATTTTATCTATCTCCTCAAATCTCTTAACTTTAGCTGTTGTAGTTTTTATCATAGGCTCGTCTGTAACAATAATTTTCTTTATATGTTTAAATTTTGTAAGCCCTGCATTTATTTCTTTTATATCATCCCAAATTTTACTTTCTATCTCATCTTTTGAAATACCCTTAAAGAACTCTTTATTATACACTATTTTGGCAGAAACAATTAAGTCATCTCCTTTAGGGTAACCAAATACCATATTTTCTGCAACATAAGGCAACTCACTTATTAAATTTTCCAATTCTTCTGGATAGATGTTTTTTCCATTCTTTAAAACAATTACACTCTTTTTTCTTCCTGTAATTTTTATGCAATGATGTTCATCATAATATGCCAAATCTCCTGTATAAAACCACCCATCTTTTAAAACTTCATTTGTAGCTTCTTCATCTTCATAATAACCAAGCATAACGCTTGGACCTTTTACTGCAATTTCTCCTATTCCGTCCTTGTCTTTATTGTCAATTTTTACTTTTACATTAAATAATGGTTTTCCTACTGTTCCATGTCCTAATGTCTTTTCATCTTCTGCAGCAACAACAGGTGATGTTTCTGTCAATCCATATCCTTGAACAGTATAAATTCCAAAAGCATTAAAATCATCTCCTACTTGTTTATTTAATGCTGCTGCACCACTTATTACAAATCTAAGTTTTCCGCCTAATTCATCAATAATATTTTTAAATATTTTTCTTCTTACATCTATTCCAATTTTTAATAAACTGTTACTTATTTTTTTACCTTTTTCTAGTTTTTTCATTTGTCCAGTTTTTTCAACAGTTTTCATTATTCTTTTATGCATTGCCTCTAATATTAATGGAACACATACAAATACAGAAACTTTATATTCTTTTAAATTTTCCTGAATATATCTTAATCCATCACAAAATACATTATTAACACCATCTGATAACATTATTACAATTCCAGTGGATCCAAAAGTGTGATGAAATGGTAAAAATGCCATGTTTACATCTGTATCATAAAATCTATAATATGGTCTCATTCCAGTAACATTGCTTGCAATATTTCTATGTGATAGCATTACAGCTTTTGCCAAAGAAGTTGTTCCAGAAGTAAATAAAATTACACTCATCTTATCATTATCTATTTTTGCATCTAGATATTCTCTATTTCCACTATTTATTGAAGCATCACCATCTTTTATCATTTGGTTTAGATTTAAAAATCCTTTTTCTTCTATATCATCCATTATAATAAATTTTTTTACATTTGTACATTGTTCTGCTTTTATTTGTTTCATTAATTCTAAATATTTCTCTTCGAAAATAACCGCGTCTGCCCTACTTCTTTGCAAAGAAGATATAATTTCTTGATCTGGAAGCCCCTTGTCTAATGGAACTACAATTCCTACACCATTTAAAACTGCAAGATAACTTAAAACCCATTCATATCTGTTTTTGCTTATTACTGCAACTCTTTTATCTTTCAATCCTTGTTTAATTAATTCTGTTCCTAATGAATCTATCTGTCTTCCCAGTTTTTTATATGTAATTTTTCTATAACTTACATTTTTGTCTTTATTTATTTTTATTGTAAAAGCTGTTTTATCAGCAAATTTCTCCACTGAATTTCTTATTATCTCCCTTACATTTTGAAAATCATGAAACTCTATTTTCTTTTCTTTCATAATTTATCTCATCCTTCCTAAATTAATAAATTTTTTTAAGAATTTATTAATTTAATCTCAGCCTCTCATTAATAATTTTTATAAAATAAAAATCTAGTATTTTATTACTAGATTATCTCATTTTAAAATTTGTATGTCAATAAATTTGACCATTAATTCTATATATTATTATTGTTTTATATATTTAAGTCTTATTTTCTGACCATCTATTTAATTTTATTTCTTTGTATCTTTCTAATATGAATTCATATTTATCATTTTCTTCTTCCCACAGTTCCCTTGGCATTTTATCAAAGGCTTCAAAAATTGTTTCTGCTTCTTTTAAATATAATATTTGTTGTTGTGGTGTTAAATATTCATATCTTTTTGAATAATCATATAATCTATCCAATGTCTGATCAGCTTGTATAAAACTCCAAAAATCTTTTACATTTATTCCAAATAATCTAATTTGTAAAATTGCATATCCTACTAACGCAAATATTATCAATATTAATATATATATAACATATAACATGCTAGATTTACACTCCCTTAGCTCATTAGTACATTTATAGTATACCAATGTTTTTGTCATTTGTCAATTTTTCTACAAATTTATTCATGAAATGATTTTATATTCTTATAAAAAGTTAGAATAGAAACATTATTGGAGCAGATGATGGGAATCGAACCCACCTCCTAGCCTTGGGAAGGCCATATTCTACCAATGAACTACATCTGCATGGAGCCTACAACGGGAATTGAACCCGTGACCTCATCCTTACCAAGGATGCACTCTACCAACTGAGCTATGAAGGCAACTACTTTTTTATTATAATGTAAAAGAAGAAAAAAATCAATTACTTTTAATTATTTTCATCATTATTTTCATTCCAATCAAGTTCAATAACATTTTCACATTCTGGACAAGTTATTTCTTTTTCGTTTTCATCAATAAAAGCATCAAATTTAAAATTACAGTATGGACAATCAATTTCAAAATCTTCTCCGCCTTCATATATATCATCATACATAAACTTTAATCTTTCATCAATTTCATCCATTCTTTTTTGTTGCTTATCTTGTCTAGTTTCCAAATTGTTTATTTCTTCTTTTTTATATTCTATAATTGTATTCATAGTATCCATTATGGTGTCAAATAATTTTTCAGTCCTTTTTATCATATAAGCCAAAGTCTCTTCGTCTTTTATTTTGTTTTCCATATCTGTGATAAATTGCATCATTTCTTTTTTAAAATCTTCTAGCACTTTGTTCTCCTTTTTTATATAAAAAATATAGGAAGCTAGCAATATTTATTACTAAATCTTCCCCATTTTAAAATTATACTCTTTCCATATATTCGCAAGTACGAGTATCTATTCTTAAAACATCTCCTATATTTACAAACATAGGAACTTGTATTTCTAGTCCTGTTTCAAGTGTTGCAGGTTTTCCTGATGTTGTTGTTGTATTTCCTGCAAATCCAGGTTCTGTATATGTTACCTCTAATTCAACAAATATAGGTGGCTCAACTGCAAATACATTTCCTTTGTATGAAACAATTTTTACTTGCATATTTTCTTTTAAATATTTTAAGCAATCGCCCAATTGCTCCTTATTTAATGGCATTTGATCATAAGTTTCATTATCCATAAAATAATATAAATCTCCATCATTATATAAATATTGCATATCTTTTTTCTCTATTTCTGCTCCAGGGAATTTATCTGATGGATTAAATGTTTTTTCTAAAACTGCTCCTGTAATAACATTTTTTAATTTTGTTCTTACAAATGCTGAACCCTTTCCTGGTTTAACATGTTGGAATTCTACTACTCTAAATACATTACCGTCCATTTCAAATGTTGTTCCATTTCTAAAATCTCCTGCTGAATATACTGCTGCCATATTTATTTCTCCTTTCAATTTTAAAGCTTTTACTATTATACACCCCAAAACCTGTTTCTGTCAATATTTTTGAACCTATTTTATATATTCAAATTATATTTTTTATTTTGGTGCATTTGTGAATATTTAAGTTTGGTAGCCATCCCACCTCTTATATGTCTTTCTGATTTATTTTCATCTAAAATTTTTCTAACTTCTTTTGCAAGGCTAGGATTTATTTTCACAAGCCTTTCAGATACATCTTTATGTACTGTACTTTTGCTTATACCAAAAGTTCTTGCTGTACTTCTAACTGTCTCTTTTGTTTCAATTATATAATGTGCAAGTTTTACAGCACGTTCTTCTATAGATATTCCTTTCATATATTGCCCCCATAAATACTTTTGTTAAATTGTATTCTAACAAGGGTTGTATTAGAACTATTGTACTTTTGCTTATTCGAAAATTTTGCTAATAGATAATAAAAACACACTTACAACTTTACTTGTAAATGTGTTTTTATTATTAATATTTAATTTCTATCTACTTATATCATCTGATTTATCTGTTTTCATATCTCCATATAATTTTCTTAATTGTTCACCTGTTATATTAATCACTTTTCCACCTTTTGGATTTATTTGTTCATTTCCAAACACCACCCAAATCACCCTTTTTACATTTTTTTCTGGCATTGGCGCTTGTCCATCAGTAAAGATAATTTTATTAGCCACTCTTCTTGAAAAAGCTTCTACTGCAACATTGAAGTCAGTTCCTCCACCTATTGGGAAGCTCATGTTGTCAATATCTTCTTGTTTCTTAACTTCTGTAAAACCATGAAATTCTGTGTTAAAACATCCCACTTTCACTTTTGAATTATATAAAATATTTTTACATTCTATCAAAAAATTCTTCAATAATTTTTCACTAACTGATCCACTTGTATCTAATAAAATCTCCACCTCTGACATTGGAATCTGTTCTACTTTATGTTTAAAATAACCATTTTTCATTCTGTTATTTTTTCTAGTCCATTCTTCATCATATTTTGTTGCTTGTCTTAATAATTTTCTCCAATCAATTAATGGAGCAGATATTCCAATATCAGATAATTTCTTTTTTTCTCTTTGTATTTCTTTCCCTGGACCATGTGATGATTCATTTGCCAGTTCTTTGCTTAAATCCTCCAATCTCTTTTTTCTTTCAATTTTATTTTGTTTAAATGTTTTCTTTTCTCCTTGCTTAGAAAATTCAGATTTTTCATTTTTGTATTGTTTTTTTCCATTATTATCTTTATTGTCTGTTTGATAGTGTCCTTGACTGCTCTTTCCTGCTTGTGCTCTCTGCTCTTTTTTTATTTCTTCTATTGCTTTATCCCATAAACTATGCGTATCATGCCCTACATCTTTCGGTTTATTTTTATCATCTTGTGATTTTTTCTTCTCTTGATTTTTCTTTTGTTCTTCTAATAATTTATTATACATTTCTTCTGCATCATAATTTACTGCTTCTGGAATGTCAACTCCATCTTTAATTAAAGGCAATCCATCTTGTTGTAGTAAAGCATTTATTACCGAATCTGTTGCTATATTCCATAACATTGGATCTTTTCCTTCACTTCTAAGTATATGATCAAAAGCTACATGGCATACTTCGTGTGCAAATAAGAATATTTGCTCTTTGTCAGACAAAACATCTAAAAAATTAGAATTATACAAAATTTCTTTTCCATTTGTTGCTGATGTAGGTATATCATTGTTTTCATGAAATTCAAGATTTGCTATTACACTTCCAAAAGTTGGATATTTTATAAGAAGTCTTCTTCTTATAGTATCTATATTTGCACTCATGTTTCCTCCTTTACTTTCATTTAAAAGGTAAAATTACTCATAGTCTATTTCTATTACTAACTTAAATATGTGCCATAAAAGAATATACTTCTTCTTCAATTGGATTTTCTTTTAAATCAGAATATGTTACAAAAATCATACAATCATTAGGTATTTTGTTGACATATACTTTTTTATATTTAAGTAGCTCTATAAATTTTCTTTGCTCTTTTTCTGGTACTTTATTTATATTTTTTATTATTAAAACAGGTGTATTTTTTTTGCACTTATCCATTAATTTATTGTACCACTCTGGTGCTACATATTCTTGATTATCATAATGTCCCATCAATTCAGAATTAGAACAATCCGAATTAATTACAACTGCTCTTTCAATTACACTTTCTGGTATTTTTTCTATTAAAATTGCTGTTGTCCTTGTTTTTATGTATTCACCTAATAAATCCACTTGCTTTTTATTCATATTAACATTTTCTCCTCTTTTTCAATTTTTTTGAAAACTTCTTTTATTATATCATTTGTTTCATCTTTAATAAATCATCTTGAATGATCTTTCTTATTTTCTTTCTGCTCTTCCATCAATATTTCTTGCAGTTGCTCTAACCTTTCCTCATCTCCAGCTGCCCATTGTACTTCAAATTTTTTACACATCTCTGCTCCTAGTTTTTTGACAAATTCTCTTACTTTTGGCATATTTTTGCTATCTACTGCTACTAGTCCTGATATTGTTGCTAATTTTCTTCCTACATCCATTTCTTCTATCTCTTTTTGTGTATAGTTTTCATTTAATACATCTTCTATTGTTATCATTGGCAATTTACAAAATGATATAAAGTCTAATGTTAAATCTTCTCCTACTATTGCTCTTAATGTGCTTGGATTATTTGATGCATATAACATATCTGATGCCATTTTCCATCTTCTCGGATCTGCGTGTGGTTCTGGATATTCACTATTATATGGTGTTCTTAATACTTCATCACCTTTTAAGCTTATATATGCATATATTGCTGGATGTATTTTTGGTTTTGGCCTATCATCTTTTTTGTAGTCTATCTTTTCATAAAATTCTTCTGGAGTTACTGCCCACTCTAGCCAGTTCTCTGCTGTTGTTTCTATATTTACATGTGCAAATCTATCATATAATGGCTCTGCCATTTCATTTGCTACTAAAGAATCTTCTAATTCGTTTCCTGCTGCTACTACTCTTGCATTTTCTGGTAATTTCCATATTCCTGCTACTTTTTTATCTAATGCTATTCCATAAGCTTTTGATTGCATCATTGGTGATGCATTTGTTAGCTCTTCTAAAAATAATATGTGTATTTTATCTGATTCTTCTTGACATTTTTTTTCTAATTCTTCTAGCCATGGTGGTTTTATATGTACTGCTTTTCCATCTTTTTCACCTGCTAGTCCGTCTAACAATTCTGGATCTAAATGACTTAAATTTAATTCTATAAAGTCTGGATCTAATTGTTTTACTCTATCACTTTTTCCACTTCCCGGTTTTCCATGTAAGAATATTGATACATTACTTTCTATTGCTCCTCTTATTATCTCTGATTCATTTGCTTCAGAAAAATCTAAATTATATGGATTTCCGTTTCTTTTTATTGTTTTTGATTGTTCTGATAATTTATTTACTTGAACTAGCTCTTTTGAAAAATATTTATCTATAAATGTTTTTATATTTGTTTTATCAAAATCACTTGTATGATAATTGTTTTTATTATCAAATTGTACTCCTGAAAAAATTAATTTATCTGTTACCATAACATTTGCTTTTTCATCTACAAGCCATTTAACTGGAGAAACTTCTACCCATACAGTGTTACCATCTCTATATTGTTCGATATTTGATAACATAAAATCCTTATCTTTAAAATTTGAATTTGCTTTAACTCTTATATATCTTTTTCCATCATATTCATATTCTTGATAAGTTTGTGGCTGAAATGATGTATCAATATCATTACAGTCTACAGAATCAACTGTATAACCATTTTCTGTTCTTAAAATTGTGCAACTTTTATAGGCTTTTTCCAATTTTTTTTGTATATACTCTGGAGCTGCTTTTTGTGGATAATATCCATATTCTACTTCTAAGATTCCATCTTTTGCTCTTTTTCCTTTCTCTCCGTTTGTAGGAATATCAGAAATTGATGAAAATGGTAAAACTAGGCGTGCCCCACTATTGCGTGATTTGCCACTACTGTGATAACTACTACCAAGAGGAGAAACTATACGCACATAAATTCCACCTTCATCTGTTTTTGTCCAATAATATCCTGTTCTTCCTGCTAAAGAACTATCGTTATCTACATTGTAACCTGAAACATATGCCCCTAAAAGAATAGAGAAATCTGTTACTGCCGATTTGGTTCTTCGTTTTTTAAATATATCTAATTCGTTTTCTCCAAAAGTTTGTTCTTTGGTTAACATAGTAAAATTACCCATTATTCTTCTCCTAATTTTGTTTATTTTTTTATTACTATTTTATTAAAAACAATAGTTTTTGTCAATACACTTTTACTACTTGAATAACTTTTCTATATTATTTTTTTTTCACATCAATTATAACAATACACTTTTACAAAAATAGCTAGAAAATTAATTCTAGCTATTTTCTGGTTAATTATTTAAAAATATTGTAAAATATCATTTAAAACACTGTTAATATCAACACTTTTTCCATATTCAATTTTATATGCAATTGAAACTTTTGCAATTTCTTTTATCAAAGAATTTGCTTTTCTTGTCAAATTACAATAACACGACTTTCTAAAATAAATCCACTCTTTTCTTTTTGACTCATAATCAATTGGTGTAAAACATGTATCAAGCATAGAAGTTACAGTTTCCATCTCTGTAAGTCTATAAATTTCATATTTTTTATTCCAATTAAGATTAATCTTCGTAAATAAAATCAAATCAACATTTGTAGTTTCTTTTAATGTTACTTCATCAAAAATAACTGGTATATCAGTTAATGGAACAGTAAGTCCAGTATAGATATTTCCGAATTCTTTTTCTTCACAATAATGCTTTTCTTCAATAACATATTTACTTAGCTTTCTACTATTTACAATAGTTCCGTTCCTATATACTACTGGAATTGGGAAATAATCCATATTGAATTTTTTTCCATCTTTATAAAAGAATATCCGATCATTACTTAGAATTTCAGCACAATTTTGCTCAATTATTTTTGTAAAGAAAGTGGTTTTTCCTGACTGCTTATTTCCAAGAATAGCAATCCCTTTGCCATCAATTTCCAATGCAGTACCATGCATAAAAATTTTACCAATTTCTTCTTGTTTCCTCACAAAAATTTCTCTAACAATTCTAAATGGATATTTTGTAGTATCTTCAATGCCATTTCCAATTACAACATAAGATTTGTCATTGTTTTTCACAAGAACCCACTCATCTCCAATCTGACAAAAATACTCCTTTTTATTCTCAGTATATTTTAGATGAAATATGCCTTCAAAAGACTGCACAATTTCCGTGTTGTATGTATTAAACTCTTCCTTAAATAAATAAAATGCATTGTAGTTTTCAATATATTCAATTATAGCTGTAATATTTTCTGCACCAATTTCTACATTATCTTCCACTTCTTTTATGCAAAATTTTCTTATATGCCGCTTCTGTGCCTCCATTAACCGTTCCTCATGAGTTACTATTTTAAAATAATAACCACAGATCGAAAATGTAACTGAATAATTATTCATGTTCATATCCTCCTTATTTTCTAAATTTTTGATATATAAATTATTATATCAATCTATATTAATCAATTTCTGTTATGTCAAAACACTCTCCTTCTTTATGTACTAAAATATCTTTCAAACTCTTAGGTCTTAAATCTAAATTTTCTATTTCATCTAGTGTTTTCCAGACAAAATTTAATTTTGATTCTTCCTCAATTCCTTTAATTACATCTTTTTTATATATTTCACAATCAGGATCAAATTCAACATCATATACAATCATAACTTCATGATATTTTTTATTATTATATTCAAAAAAGTTTTCTATAATTCCTCGAAATTTTAATTTTTTGGGAGTTAGACCCATTTCTTCTATAAATTCACGTTTTAATGCTTCTTTTGAAGTTTCTCCTATTTTTATTCTTCCTCCCGGAATTGCATGAAAAATATCATCATCATTTTTGTGTAACAAAATATTATTTTTATTTTTAATAACACCTGCTACTCTATAGTTAAATTTTATGTTTTCTATTTCAATTGAAACATCCATTTACATCAACACTT
Source organism: Clostridiales bacterium UBA3678 (assembly GCA_002372935.1). Lineage (GTDB taxonomy): Bacteria > Bacillota > Clostridia > TANB77 > CAG-508 > CAG-269. Next base: position 40,862 of record DFJF01000013.1, read on the forward strand.
CCTTTTAAAAAATTTATACTATTATTTGTTTTGCATCATTAATAAAACTATTCCAATAATCATCACTATTATTTCTTTGAGCTTTAATTCTATATTTTGTCAAAAGTGTAAGCATACTAAATTCTTTTGTATTTAAGCTTATTCCTTGAATTTCTATTATTTTTCTTGTATTATCTATTGTTATTTTATAAACAGTTTTATCATTAATCAAATTTAATTTTTTTAATAAATTTTCGACATATTTAACATCAATTTTATTTAAGCATCTATAAAATTTCTTGCAAAGTTCTCTTTGTTTTTGTGGACATTTATTATCATTTTCACAAACATTAGTATTAAAACATGCTTCTTGCTCACTTCTGTTTGTTGCATAACCTATAGCACAAGAGGTAGTCTTAAAAATAGGATAATCTTCATCAATAATTGATTTTTCTCCCCATATTAAATCATAAGCCTCTTTTGTCCAAACACTTTCTGCACATGTTGTTTCTTTTGCATCTTTAATTTCTTTCCAAAAATCTAATTTATCTTTGTAATTCTCTTTTACTTTGAGACCTATTGCCACAGAACATTTTGCATATTTTTTTACAAAATTATATACTTCTCTAATTTTTTTCTCAGATGAATTTTGCGGTAAAAATGGTCTCCAATAATGAACTACTGGTATATTATTTTTATACAATTCTATAAAATTTCTTTTTATATTCTCTTTTTTTACACCAATTTCTATATCATTGTCAAGTCCTGAATAGCTTAAGAAAAATATGAATTTATATCCTTTTGTCTGCATTTTTCTAACTTTTGCTATGAATTTTAAAGGAATTGAACATTTTGTAATAAATACAATCAAATTAAAGATATTATTTTTCTCCAGTTCATCTAACAATGCTTCAACATAAGCAATATTTACAGGAGTTGCAAACCCATCTGATTCTGTTTCTATACATATTGGAATGTCTTGGTGATAAAATTTTGATCTTTTTAGTTCTTTCACTGTTTCTTCTGGAGTTGCAAGTATTTTCGGATTCGTTTTTGTTAAATTAACTCCATTTAAAAAACAGTATTTGCAACTATTCGGACAACCTTGTATAGGATTTAGTGCAATCCATGATGCATGCAAATCTACTATTGGATATTTATATTCATTTAATTTTCTATCTATAAATAAACTTGCATCTTTACACATATTATGAAATTCTTCTACTATATCTATTTTTCTATATTCTACTATACTAAATATTATTGAGAAAAGTTTTGAAATTCTATCTATTATAAAACTTTTATGTGATAAAAAACCATTTCTTGATTTATTAAATCTATATCTTTTTGTTTCTAAAATTGTTTCTATTATTTGACCAGAAATTGACATTAAATCTAAAATTAAATTTTTTTCATCATGATATTCTATTTTTTGGAAATTTATTTCTTCTTTTTTTATATTTTCAAATTTGCAAAAAGCACATAGTTGCAGTAAAATATCACAAATTTCATCTGCTCTATTTTCTATATTTCTTCCTTTTTCTTTTGCGATTTCATCTCCACTTTCTATAAGTGCATAATGACCGAGCTGTATTTCAAACTCATCCATTACCAAAAGGCTATTCCACTTTTTAGTTTCAATTAATTTAAACTTTTCCTTTAATTTTATTGCTTCTTCAAAGCAATTGTCCCAAAATATATCAAACATAAATCTTCTCCAATATTATATTTTATATTTATATTATATGCTTGAAATTTTATTTTAGAACTAAAAATTTTAAGATAATTGTTTTAAATTAAAATATAGTTATTTTATAAAGTTTCTCAAGTACTCCATACTGCTCATAAAAAATTTGCCTCCAATTGCATTTAAAAACTTATAAAATAACTATATCTAGTCTTTTTATTCTTAATTTTACAAATTTTTGCTTGACTCTTTTTTAGTAATAGTTTTAAGTGCTTTTTCTCTCTGCATAACAACTACATGTCCACAATTTGTGCACTTTAGTTTAAAATCTACACCAACTCTTGTAATCTCCCAAAGTTTACAACCACATGGGTGTGGCTTTTTTGTTCTAACAATATCCCCAATATTGTACTCCATATTTAACCACATTTCCTTTCAATTCCAAATATCCACACATAGATTCATTCATAGTAATTTGAAATTTTCAAAATTATAATTTTAATTTTCAATAGCCTTTTCTATTCTTTTAATTACACTATTTTTTCTTAAAACCTTCATAATTTCATACATATCAGGAGTATTAGTTCTTCCTGTTAATGCAACTCTAATAACAGTGCTTACATCACCAACATGAGCTTTATACATTCCTGGATTTGCTTTAAACTCTTTAACTTCTTTAGCATATCCCATCTCCCCAGAAAGTTCTTTTATTTTATCAAACCAAGTTTGTTTATCATCATTTTCATTATAATATTTTTCTATGTATAATTTTAAAATTTTGTTAATATCATTTTTATCTGAAATTACTTGATATGGATATTCTATAGAGTTTTCAAAGAATTTTTCATCATACATATATATGATATTTTCTTTGACATCTGACCATTTTGCAATATCTTTTCTAGGTTTTGCATTTCCTCTTTCAATTCCTAAAACTTTAAGTGAATATTCTTTATTCTCAAGCATTTTCGCCAATTCATCATCATGTTTTTTAGCCCATCTCAAAGACTTATCATAAACTTCTTCTGCAGAATATCTAGAAATTACAATTTTTGACACATCACCTAATTTTACCATATCAAATAATGCACCACTAACACTCATTTTATTTAATTGAAAATCAAATTCATCAATTGATTTATCTTTATTCTGTCTTCTCCAATTTTCAAATGTAGAGTTTGCAATATTTAATAAATATTCTTTTACTGCTAAACTTGGAACTCCAATTTCTTCATAATATGATGCAGCAGCTTCTGGGTCTTTTCTTTTACTTATTTTACGCTTATTTCCATTGTCATTTTTAAGTAAAGTAGGTGTATGTGCATATCTTGGTGCTTTCCAGCCCATCTCTTGGAATAGTTGCAAATGAAGTGGTACAGATGAAAGCCACTCATCTCCTCTTGTTACAATTGTTGTTCCCATCAAATGATCATCAATTAAATGTGCAAAATGATATGTTGGAAGTCCATCAGCCTTTATTATAACTATATCTTGATCATTTTCTGGAAATGTAACATTTCCTTTTATTATATCTTTATGCTTAATTTTTCTGTCTTCTCTACCATTTGATTTAAATCTTATAATATATGGAACTCCTGCTTTTATCTTTTTTGCAGCTTCTTCTAATGGTAAATTTCTATATTTTGCCCATACTCCATAATAACCAGTTCTAAGTTTTGAAGCTTCTTGCCTTGCTCTCATTTCTTCCAATTCCTCTGGAGTATCAAAAGCAGGATAAGCTTTTCCCATCTCTAACAAGTGTTTTGCAAAAGCTTGATAAATGTCTTTTCTCATAGATTGTTTATAAGGTCCATAGTTTCCTTTCCATTCTGTCTCACTTATCATTCCTTCATCAGGCTCTAAATCAAAACTTTTAAGAGCTTCAATTATTTGTTTTACTCCACCTTCGACTTCTCTTTTTTGATCAGTATCTTCTATTCTTAAAAAGAAAACTCCGCCAGTCTGTCTAGCAACCTTAGTTGCAATTAAAGCTTGATCAATTGTTCCAATATGCACATTTCCTGTTGGACTTGGGGCAACTCTTAAAACTTGAGCTCCTTCTGGTAAATCTCTTTCTGGGTATTTTTCTTCATAATATGATATATCCTTTGCATCTGGAAAAATCATATCAGCTAATTCTTTATAATCCATATAAATCTCCTTTCACTCTCAAAAGAGGACGGTTCTTTTTTGAAAGAAGCACTGTCCCTCTTTGAAATTAAACTTCCATTATAATTGGTATAATCATTGGGTTTCTTTTTGTTTTATTAATTATATACTCTCTTAGATTGTCTCTTATTATGTTTTTGATTGTATTCCAATCTGCGATTCCTTTTGCTTCACATTCCCAAACTTGTTTTCTAACTTCTGCTTTTATTTCTTCCATAATGTTTTCAGATTCTTTAACATATATAAATCCCCTTGATATTACATCTGGTCCTGCAAGTACTTCTCCTGTTCCTTGTTGTAATGTTAGAACAACTATTATTAATCCGTCTTGTGATAAATGCTGTCTATCTCTTAATACGACACTTCCAACATCGCCAATTCCTAAACCATCAACTAAGACTCTTCCTGATGGTACTGTTTCACCATAATTTGCCTCTTCTTTATTCATTTCTAAAACTAATCCATTTTGAAGCATAAATATGTTGTCTTTATCTATTCCTACAGATTTTGCTGTTTCACTATGTGCTACTAAGTGTCTATAATCTCCATGTACAGGTATAAAGTATTTTGGTTTAGCTAATGTTAAAATTAGTTTTTGTTCTTCTTGACAAGCATGTCCTGAAACATGGACATCTTCTAATGCACTATATACAACCTCTGCGCCTATTTGCATTAAATCGTCTATTACTTTTGAAACATATTTTTCATTTCCTGGAATAGGTGTTGCAGAAATTATTACTAAGTCATTCTGTGTAATTTTTACTTTTCTATGTGTTCCTGCTGCCATTCTAGTTAAAGCTGACATCGCTTCCCCTTGACTTCCTGTAGTAATTATTACCAATTGATTATCTACATAATTATTTATCATGTCTATATCTATAAATAGATTATCTGGACATTGAATATAACCAAGTTCTCTTGCTGTTGTTATCATATTTTCCATACTTCTTCCACATACAGCAATTTTCCTTCCATATTTTACCGCAGAATTTACAATTTGTTGAACTCTATGAACATTTGAAGCAAATGTTGCTACCACAATTCTTTTTGTGCAATTTAGGAATAATTTATCAAATACATCTCCAACTGTACGTTCTGACATCGTAAATCCTTTTCTTTCAGAATTAGTACTATCAGACATTAATGCTAAAACTCCTTTGTTTCCAAGTTCTGCAATTCTTCCTAAATCCATTATTTTTCCATCTATTGGAGTAAAATCAATTTTGAAATCTCCTGTATGCAACACTACTCCAACTGGCGTAGTTATAGCAAGCATTACAGAATCTGGTATACTATGAGAACTTCTGATAAATTCTATTTTAAAACAACCTAACTTTATTGTTTTCCCTTGAGCCACTTCATGTAATTTTGTAGACTCTACTAAATTATGTTCTTCTAATTTGTTTTTTATTAATCCTAAAGTTAATTTTGTTGCGTAAATTGGTGTATTTAATTGTTTTAAGAAATATGGTATTCCACCAATATGATCTTCGTGTCCATGTGTTATAACGATACCCCTGAATTTTTCTTTATTTTTCAAAATATATGTTATATCTGGAATAACTAAATCTACTCCCAACATATCATCTTCTGGAAATGATAAACCACAATCTACTGCTATCATATCATTTCCATATTCAAATACTGTGATATTTTTTCCTATTTCATGTAATCCACCTAATGGAATAATTTTTAGTTTTGGTCTTTTAAACACAAAATCATTGTCATCTTTTTTTAAATCTGATTTTGTATTTTCTTCTTTGTTGTCTTTTAGTATTTTTGCTACCTTTGTTTTTCTAGTCGTTCTTTTCTTTTTTATATCTACTTTCGTTTCAACCTCCATTGTTTTCTTTGCACTTGATGTTTTAGTGTTTAAAATATTTTCACTAACTATTCTTTTTTTTCTTGGTGCATTGTTCTTTTTTTCTCTTTTTATAGTGTTTTCTATCTTTTCTTCCATTATAAATTTTCCTTCCTTTCTCTTTTTTATTAAAACTTATTATAAATAAAATCGATTAAAAATATGCAATCACATTCTCCATAAATTGCATATCAATATAATTGCGATTCTTAAACTCACAATTAACTATAATCTCTTTAATCTCATTTAATCTTTTGGTATTATACCACTTTTCTTCTATTATGTCAATATTGTGATCTTTTAAATTGTTGCATTTCAAATACTAATTAAGGGCATTTCAAATGAAAATTCCGGGCATTTCAAATGGATATTCTGGTTTAATTTATTATAATGTCTTAATAAATCATTTGAGAAAATGTCACATTATTACAAATTTTGACATAGTATATATTAATCAATTAATTTAATAATTCACAAAAATTGTTTAAATTAATTGTAAATTTAATTTGTTGGAGGATTTATTATGGAGAACGAAGAATATGATTTTAAAAAGCCTTCTCACTGTCCTGTAGTTGATATTAATGGCAAAATTGATACTGGAAAACAATTTGATTTGGATATAACTTTACCAAAAGATAACAGAAATGTAATTTTTGGAACTATCAAAGATGCCAAAAGAGAGCCTGTAAAAAATGCCGTTGTAAAATTAATAGAAATTAAATGTGAAAAAGATGGCATGAAAATGAGAATTCCTATAAGTCACACATTTACAGATGAATATGGAGAATTCGTTTTTGGTCCTCTTTGTCCAGATAAAGAATATGCTATTGATATTTGGGTTAATGATGTTAAACATTTCAGATTATGCAATAAGGTAGAACACGAATTTGAATGTTTAAAAGGTAAAAAACCAGAAGAATGTGGCTGTATAAAACCTCATTGTGAAAAATAGTTAATATTTTTAAGGTCAAGTTTTAACATAACTTGACCTTATTTTTAATTAAAATATAATGGTAAATTTGTTACTATATTAACTGTTTTAAATTGTTAAAATAAATTAATAATAATAACAAATTCACCATTATTTATTTATCTTCTTCTATAAAATCTCCTTGAATAGCAATTATTATTACTATTATTTTCTATGGTTTGAATTGTGTTATCTGTAGTATCTCCTTCTATAAGATTTTCAGCAATTGTAGAAGTAGTTACACTATTATTTGTGGTATCATTTGTATTATTTTGATTTCCAAAATTACATATTAAGCGCCAACAACGACATATTAATCTTGTAATATATGCAGTTATAATAGCAATTATTGTATATATAATCGTTGCTATTAGTGCTTCAGCTAAATTATTTGAAAATGCTACAAATGAAACTATTAAATAAATTGCAAAAAATGTTATTCCAACTAAAATTGGGCTTCTAAGCAACTTTTGTAATACTATAGAAAGTAAAATAGTTGCCAATGGTAATACAAAAAATATAAATAATATAAAAATTCCCATATTCTTTCCTATATGATATATCTTAAATTTCTAACATATCATACTCTCCTTTCATTCTATTTTAGTATATCTTATGCAAATAGTTCTTTTTTGTTCCTAAATACTATAAGCTCAACCTAGATAGTAATGTTGTTTACAACTAAAAAATCAAGTCTAGATAAATCTAAACTTGATTTTTAAATTATTTTATTTGTTTCATAACTTCTTCTGCAAAGTTTTCTTCTTTCTTCTCTATTCCTTCTCCTCTTTCAATTCTGGCAAATTCTACAACTTCTGCTCCTTTTGATTTTAATAATTCTGATACTTTCATATCTGGATTTTTAACAAATTCTTGATCTACTAAACATATTTCACTATAGAATTTTCCTATTCTTCCTTGAACTACTTTTTCTGCTATTGCTGCTGGTTTTCCTTCATTTATAGCTTGTGCCTTTAAAATTTCCATTTCTTTTTCAAGTCTTTCAGCTGGAACTGATTTTTCATCTAAAAATTCTGGTCTTGCTGCAGCTATTTGCATACAAATGTCTTTTGCAAGTTCTTTATCTGCATTTTTCATATTAACTAAAACTGCAATTTTTCCATCTCCATGAATATATTTTTCTATCAAACCATCTGTTGTTTCAAATCTTACAAATCTACGTATATTCATATTTTCTCCAATTTTTGCTACTTTTTCTACTAATGCTTCTGAAACTTTTTTTCCTGTTTCTTCTATAAATTCTTGATTCATTAAATCATCAACATCTTTTGGATTTTTTAAAGCAACTTGTTTTGCTAGAGCTTCTACAAAACTTCTAAATTCAGCGTTTTGAGCAACAAAGTCTGTTTCAGAATTAACTTCTACAGCAGAACCTAATTTTCCATCTTCACTTACATAAGCTAATACTAATCCTTCTGCTGCTATTCTACTTGATTTTTTAGCTGCTTTTGTAATTCCTTTTTCACGTAAGTATTCTATAGCTTTTTCCATATCTCCATTAGTTTCTGTTAAAGCTTTTTTGCAGTCCATCATTCCTGCTCCTGTTTTTTCTCTTAATTCTTTTACCATACTTGCTGATATCATTTTTTATTCCTCCTTTTAATTTACAAATATATATTTTAATTTCTTATATTATTGATAATTTTTTATTCTGTTAAAATAAGAGTAGAGCAGATGCCCCACTCTTATTTATATTTTAATTATTGCTTTCTTCCTCAGAATTTGCAACTACTTCTTCCATAGTTTCTGGAGTTTTTTCTGAACTTTCTTCTACAGATTCTTCTTGATTCTCTTCTTCTTCAAGTTCAAAACTTTCTCCTTGTTTTCCTTCTATAATAGCATTTGCCATGGCATCTGTAATTAGTTTTACAGATCTTATTGCATCATCATTTCCTGGAATTGGATAATCTAAAACTTCTGGATTGCAGTTTGTATCTACAATTCCTACAACAGGAATATTTAATCTTTTAGCTTCATTTATAGCATTATATTCTTTTTTAGGATCTACTATAAACAATACTCCTGGAAGTTCTTCCATATCTTTGATTCCACCAAGATTTGCTTGTAATTTTTCCATTTCCTTTTTAAGATTTATTACTTCTTTTTTAGGTAATACATCAAATGTTCCATCTTCTTGCATTTTTTCGATATCTTTTAGTCTTTGTATTCTATTTTTTATTGTTGAGAAATTAGTTAACATTCCACCTAACCATCTTTGATCAACATAATACATTCCACATTTTTCAGCTGCTTCTTTAATGCATTCTTGTGCTTGTTTTTTAGTTCCTACAAATAAAACTGTTTTTCCTTCCTCTGATTGACTTCTTAAAAATTCATAAGCCTCATCAATTTTCTTTGATGTTTTTTGTAAATCGATTATATGGATTCCATTTCTAGCTTGAAATATATATTCAGCCATTTTAGGATTCCATCTTCTTGTTTGATGTCCAAAATGAACACC
>DFJF01000013.1:50077-113896 GCA_002372935.1 Clostridiales bacterium UBA3678
TTCATTGCAACTACTGCCATTTTTATTCCTCCTTTTTGTTTTTGCTTCCATAAAGTTCTTTATAATTCAAGACCATTTAAATAGCACACCTTAAATTACTCCCTTTATGTGTTTTTTACATATGTTATTTTACCATATTTTTACTGCAAATGCAAGTGTTTTTGCTAAATTTCCACCAAAATTAAGTCATCACCTATACATTTTATATTTTCCCATTTTATAACTATATCATTACTCGAAGAAAAAAAATTTATAAATTTATTAGATCCGCCTGGAACAATAATTGCTGTAATTGTTCCAGTTTCTAAGTCAGCACATACATCCTGTACATACCCTAATCTTCTTGCATCATTTATATTTATAACTTCTTTATGTTTAAAATCTAGTCCCTTATTATCTTGCATAAAATCACCCAATAAATTGTATTCATCATTTTTTTTATTATGCAAAAAAAAAATAACCTATTTGGCAAAACCAAAGGTTATTTTTATATATGTATATTAAACTAACATTAATACTGCTGTTTCAGCTCCATCACCTTTACGTTGACCAGCTTTAACAATTCTAGTATATCCTCCAACTCTATCTTGATATTTTGGAGCGATTTCATTAAATAATTTTGATGGTAAATCAACATTATTTCCTTCTGCATCTTTAACTTTGTTTATGTTATTCATTATCTTTTTTCTAGCATTTAGTCTTGATGGCATATCTTTTTGTCTGCTTTCTGTAGTCTCTTCTTTAACTACTTTTAAATATTCTTTGCCATTCTTGCTTTTTGCCATTTCTGTAAGTTTATTTCCTTTTGAATCTACTTTTGCTTTAACAACTTTTACATCTACCATTTCAAAATTATCTTTTTCTTTAACAGCTAATGCAATTAAACTATCTGCTATTGATTTTACTTCTTTAGCTCTAGCTTCTGTTGTTGTAATTTTTCCATACATAAATAAATCTGTTGTTAAATTTTTAAGCATTGCATTTCTTATGTCTGTAGTTCTTCCTAATTTTCTGTTAGCCAATTTGTTCACACTCCTTTATTTTAATATTATTTTTAATATTAATCTTCTTCAGGTGCAAAATCTAATCCTAAAGCATGTAATTTATTTGTTACTTCGTCTAAAGATTTTTTACCTAAATTTCTAACTTTCATCATTTCTGATTCTGTTTTATTTGTTAAATCTTCCACTGTAGCAATACCAGCTCTTTTTAAGCAATTGAATGATCTTACAGATAATTCCATCTCTTCTATAGATTTTTCTAAAATCTTTTCTTTTTGATTATCTTCCTTTTCTATCATTACTTTGGTATTTTTTGCAGTATCTGATAAATCAATAAATAGTCCTAAATGTTCTACCATTATTTTTGCAGCTAAACTTAATGCCTCATAAGGTTTTAAGCTTCCATCTGTCCAAACTTCTATAACCAATCTATCTAGATCCACCATTTGTCCAACACGAGTTGCTTCTACTTGATAATTTACTTTTTTAACAGGTGTATAAATTGAATCTATAGGTAGTACAGATATATCTTGATCAGGTTTTTTATTTTTTTCTGATGGTAAATATCCTCTGCCTCTGTCTGCTGTAAGTTCCATAACAAGATGTCCACCTTCAGACACTGTTGCTATATGTAAATCTGGATTTAATATTTCTACTGTTCCATCTGTTTTTATATCTCCAGCTTTAACTTCGCCTTCGCCTTTAAAATCTAAATGTAAAACTTTTTCTTCATTTTCATCAAATTTTAATCTTACATTTTTTAAATTAACTATTATTTCTGGTACATCTTCTACTACATTTGGTATACTTGAAAATTCATGTAATACTCCATCAATTTTCACACTTGTCAATGCACATCCTGGTAATGATGATAGCAATATTCTTCTTAGAGAATTTCCTATTGTAACACCATAACCTCTTTCAAGTGGCTCACATACAAATCTCGCATAATTACTTTTATCATCAATTTTTGTACATTCAATATTTGGCCTTTCAAATTCTATCATTATCTAACCTCCTAATTATTTAGAGTATAGCTCTACTATTAAATGTTCTTCTAATGCGATGTCTATATCTTCTCTTGAAGCTAATCTTAATACTTTTCCACTTAGTTTTTCATTATCTTTTTCTAACCATGCTGGTACAGGTCTAACTGCGTTTGCCTCAACATTTGTTTTAATTGTACTATTATCTTTTTTGTTTTCTCTAACTGAAATTACATCTCCAGGTTTTACTAAATATGATGCTATATTTACTTTCTTACCATTAACATCAAATTGAGCATGAGTAACAAATTGTCTTGCTTCAGCTCTAGATGTTCCAAATCCTAATCTGTATACTACATTGTCTAATCTGCTTTCTAGTATTTGTAATAAGTTCTCACCTGTTACACCTTTTTTATTTGAAGCCATTTCAAAATATTTTCTAAATTGTTTTTCTCCAACTCCATAGTATGATTTTGTTTTTTGTTTTTCTCTTAATTGTGTTCCATATTCAGAAAGTTTAGCCTTTTTTTGACCATGTTCTCCAGGAGCATAATTTCTTCTAGATACACTGCACTTATCTGAATAACATCTTTCACCTTTTAAGAATAATTTGCATCCTTCTCTACGGCAAATACGACATTGTGCGTCTTTATATCTTGACATTTTTCATTTCACCTTCCTTATTATTAAACTCTACGTTTCTTTGGTGGTCTACAACCATTGTGTGGTATTGGTGTTACATCTTTTATTGCACTGATTTCTAACCCAGCTGTTTGAAGAGATCTTATTGCTGATTCTCTTCCAGATCCAGGTCCTTTAACAAATACCTCAACAGTTTTTAAACCATGTTCCATTGCTTTTTTAGCTGCAGTTTCTGCAACTTCTCCTGCTGCAAATGGTGTGCTTTTTCTAGAACCTTTAAATCCAAGTCCTCCAGCACTTCCCCATGATATAACATTTCCAGCATTATCTGTAATTGTTACAATAGTGTTATTAAAGCTAGAATGTATATGAGCAGCTCCTCTTTCAATGTTTTTTCTATTTCTTTTAGTAACTGTCTTTCTTGTTACATTTTTAGCCATTATTCCTACTTACCTCCTTAATCTGCTTTCTTTGATCTACTTACTACTTTACGTGGACCTTTTCTTGTACGAGCATTAGTCTTTGTTCTTTGTCCTCTAACTGGAAGTCCTCTTCTATGTCTTAATCCTCTGTAGCATCCAATTTCAGTAAGTCTTTTAATATTTAAAGCAACTTCTCTTCTTAAGTCACCTTCTACCGAATAATCTTCATCAATTACTTTTCTAATTTTTGCTAAATCATCATCTGTTAAATCTTTTACTCTGACATCTGGACTTATTCCTGTTTTTTCAAGGATTTTTTGAGAACGTGATAATCCTATTCCATATATGTATGTTAGTCCAACTTCTACCCTTTTTTCTTTAGGTAAATCAACTCCTGCTATACGAGCCATTCTTTTTGCACCTCCAATTTTTTTGTTGTTTAATATTATATTTCTAAAAGTGAAATGCATTAAATGAATTTTTTAAGGTATTGTATTCATTTAATTTTTAGATTTATAATACAAAATATATATAAACATAAATGGTTATAAAACTTTCGTTTCAGCCGCAACCTCTTTATGCTATAATCAATTTTTTATAAGCTTTAGTATTTTAACACTTAAATAAACCATTGGTAAAATATTTGATTTTATTCAATGGTTAATTTTAACGACAATAATTATATGAATAAATTATTGTTATAAATTTACCCATATAATTATCCTTGTCTCTGTTTGTGTTTTGGGTTTTCACAGATAACTCTTATTACACCCTTTCTTTTTATTACCTTGCATTTGTCGCACATTTTTTTTACTGATGGTCTTACTTTCATTTTTTGCACCTCCTAAAACTTATTGCTTGCTATTGTATCTAAAGTTTTTGCATTATTTAGCTCTCCAAGTAATTCTGCCACGATTTAAATCATATGGAGAAAGTTCAACTTTTACTTTATCTCCTGGCAAAATTTTTATGTAGTTCATTCTCAATTTTCCTGAAATATGTGCTAATATTTGATGCCCATTTTCAAGTTCAACTTTAAAATTTGTATTTGGTAAAGTTTCTACAACCACACCTTCTACTTCTATAACATCTTCTTTAGCCATTTTTTCGCCTCCTTAAAGAACTTTTACTTAATAATACAGAATAACTTTTTCATAAATATATTATGTAATGTTGATTTAATGCATAATTATCTATTCTATAATAACTTCTATATTATATAGCATTTTTTTTAGATTGTCAAGATTTTTGGTTCATTTTCTGTAATTAAAATTGTATTTTCATAATGTGCTGCTAAACTTCCATCTTCTGTTACTATTGTCCATCCATCATCAAGCTCTAAAATATTTGGTTTTCCCTGAATTACCATTGGTTCTATCGCAAGTGTCATTCCGGGTTCAAGTCTTATTCCTCTTCCAGCTTTTCCATAGTTTGGTATTTCTGGTTCTTCATGCATTTCTCTTCCAATTCCATGACCTTCAAATTCTCTTACTACAGAATAGCCATTTTCTTTAACGAACTCTCCTATTCTATGTGATACATCACCAATTCTAAAACCAGGTTTTGCAAATTTTATTCCTTCAAAAAATGCTTGTTTTGTAACATCTATTAGTCTTTGTGCGTCTTTTGAAGTTTTTCCACCTACAACAAATGTACGTGCTGCATCTCCATTAAAGCCATCTTTTAATAACACAGTGTCTATACTCACAATATCTCCATTTTTCAAAATCTTATTTTTTACAGGAATTCCATGTATTACTTCATCATTTACAGAAATACATGTTGAATGCATATATGGTGGTACTCCCCTAATTCCTGGGTCATATCCAACTTGTGCAGGAGTACATCCTAAATTTCTCATAATTTGTTCAGCTTTTTTATCTAACTCAAATGTAGACATTCCCTCTTTTATTTCTTTTTCTAGAAGTTCATAAAATTTTGCAACACATTTGCATACAGCTTCCATTAATTTAATCTCTCTTTGAGATTTTATTGTAACCATTTTATTCATTTCCTTTCTGCAATTGATAATTATTTTTGTTTAATGTATTTACTAATATCTTTTGCTGCATCAACACCTAATCTGTTTATTTTTATACTTATTTCTTCTTCTTTTACAATACCTTTTTCTTTATAATATTCCATTACAGGTTGTGTCTCTGTAAAGAAGATGTTTAATCTTGTTTTTAATTTTTCTTCTGTGTCATCTGCTCTTTTTACAAGTGTAGTTCCACAATTGTCGCATATTTCTCCATTTTTTGGTTTACTTAATATCATATTATATACTGATTTACATTTTGGGCATTCTCTTCTTGCCATTACTCTTTCTACTATTTCATCTGTTGGAGTTTTTAAATAGACAACTAAATCTAATTTTTTTCCATTATTTGATAAAATTTTATCTAATTCTTTTGCTTGTGCTAAATTTCTAGGATATCCATCTAATATAAAACCATTTTTGCAATCTATTTCATTTAATCTATTTTTTACCATTTCATTTGTTATTTCATCTGGAACTAATCTACCATTATCTGCATACTCTTTTGCTTTATTTCCTAATTCTGTTCCCTCTTTAATATTTTTTCTAAATATTTCTCCTGTAGAAATATGTGGTATATTTAAATCTCCTTTTAAAATACCTGCTACTGTTCCTTTTCCTGTGCCTTGTGCACCCATAATTACAATATTCATTTAAAAATTCCTCCTAATTAATTTACTAATATGTTTAAAAAATCTGTTATTAGCTGTTATTTTCTGGTGAGATGTATTCGATTGTTCCTGGTAGCGCCAAATCCACAAATAAAATCCCATTTAAATGATCAGATTCATGACATATTGCTTGTGCTAGTAAGTCTTTCCCTTTTAATTTTACTTTTTTGGCATTCCTGTCATAGAATTCTACAACTACTTCTGTTGGTCTTATTACTTTTCCAAATTTATTTGGAAAGCTCAAGCACCCTTCCTCACACTCTTTTTCACCTTTTGTTTTTAATATTTTTGGATTTATTAATACATAAGGTCCTTTTTCATCTTCTACATCAATTACAATTATTTGTTTTAAAATTCCTACTTGTACAGCTGCAAGTCCAACTCCATTATAATGATGCATTGTTTCTATCATATCATCTATCAATTGTTGTATTTTTTCACCAGTAATTTCGTCTATTGCAACTTCTCTAGACCTTTTTCTTAATATCTCTTCTCCTTCTTCTCTTATTTGTCTAAGTGCCATTACTTTCCCCCCTAATACATAGTATTTGGATTTACATCGATAATAATATTTGTATTTTTACTAATCCCAGAATTATAAACTTTTTGTAGGCATTTATTGATTACAATATTAACTTCACTTGTAACTTTTCCTTTTGCTACAATCCTCCACCTATATCTGTTTTTTATTTTATCTATTGGTGCAGGCATTGGCATAAATACCTTAATATTGTAATTTTCCAAGTTAGTTTTCAACAATTTGTACACATAAGTGCTTAATTTTGATATTTCATTATTATCCCTTCCAGAAAAACCCACAACTATTATATCGCAAAATGGTGGATAATTCAACTGTTTTCTTAATTCAATTTCTGTTTTGTAAAATAAATCATAATTTTGCCCTTTTGAAAGCTCTATTGCAAAACTATTTGGGTTATATGTTTGGACCACAACCTTTCCAGGTAATTGTTCTCTTCCAGCTCTTCCAGCTACTTGTGTTAAAATTTGGAATGTTCTTTCATTTGCTCTAAAGTCATCAATATTAAGTGATGAATCAGCTTCTATGACTCCAACTAAAGTTACATTTGGAAAATGATGCCCTTTTACAACCATTTGAGTTCCAATTAAAATATCTATATTTTCTTTTTTAAATTTATTTAAAATTTCTTCATGTGAATTTTTTTTACTGACTGTATCTACATCCATTCTTATAATTGATGCCTCAGGAAATTCTTTTTTCACTTCCTCTTCAATTTTTTGAGTACCTGTTCCAAAATATCTTATCTTGGTACTTCCACAATTTGGACAAATATTTACAGGATTTTCTTCATGTCCACAATAATGACATTTTAATTTATTTTGAAAACTATGATATGTTAGACTTATATTGCAATTTGGGCATTTCATGGTATATCCGCATTCTCTACACATAATAAATGTTGAATACCCTCTTCTATTTAAAAATAAAATTGTTTGATGTTTATTTTTTAAATTTTCTTCAATCAATTTATGCAATAATGTGCTAAACATCGTTTTATTTCCAATTGCAAGTTCTTTTTTTAAATCTACAATTTTTACTTTTGGAAGTGATGAATTATTTGCCCTTTTTGTCAATTTTAATAATGTAATTTTTCTATCATCTATATTTTCTAAATTCGTTCTATAAAATGTATTTATATCAGGTGTCGCACTTCCAAGTATTAGCGGAATATTATTTTCTTTGCAAATTTTCTCAGCTATTTCTTTTGCATTATATCTTGGACTTGATTCAGATTTATATGAACTATCATGTTCTTCATCTATAATAATTATACCCAAATTTTTAACAGGTGCAAATATTGCAGATCTTGCACCTATGACAATTTTAGATTTTTCTTCTTTAATTCTTATCCATTCATCATGTCTCTCTCCAATTGAAAGTTTACTATGTAAAACTGCTATTTTATCTTTTCCAAATCTTCCAATAAACCTATCTAACATTTGTGGTGTTAAAGAAATCTCTGGTACAAGCAAAATTGCACTTTTTCCATTTTTTATTACCTTTTCAATCAATTGCATATATACTTCTGTTTTGCCAGATCCTGTAACACCATAAAGTAAAAATTCTTTAAACTTCTTTTCTTCTATTGAATTCTCTACTTTTTCTATGGCTAATTCTTGTTCTTCTGTTAATTTTAATTTTTTATTTTCGTTTGATTTCTTTAATGATAAAGGATTTCTATTCACTTTTTCTTGCTTAATTTCTATATATCCTTTTTTTACTAATGAATTTATTGTCTCTCTTGAAACCCCTGAAAAATTCATTATCTCTGGTATTGTTAGTCCTTGGTTCTTCATTATAAATTCTATAGCCTTTTTTTGTTTTTCTCCTCTTAAAGAATTTATATCAATATCATTTTCACTAACACCCATATATACAAAATTTATCTTTTTATCTTGTAGCCTTTTTTCAATATCTTTGCTTTTTGTACCTGGTGTTAACATTAATTTTATACATTCTGATACATTGCAAAAATATTTTCTTGCCATCCATCTTGCAAGTTTGATTTTTTCTTCTGATAGATTTTCTTCTAAGCCCGCAATTTCTTTTACTTCAAACTCAGTGTTTTGCTTTATTTTTATTACATACCCTTGTTCTAATGTTTTAAAATTTGCAAAAGGAACCAAAACTCTACTTCCTATAGTTATAATATCTTCCAACTTTTCTGGTATTTTGTAATCAAATTTTCTATTTAATTTTTTTGCTCTACTATCTATTATTACTTCTGCTATCATTTTGCTCCCTTCATATAACTATGTTTAATACTATATAACATTTGTTTGTATAAATTAAGATAAAAATTAGCATATTCAAAATATTGAATTTCAAAATCACTTCCATAAATTTATTTATTATTTTTTATTTTATCTTTTATCCATTTTTCTAAAACAACTGCATTATTATGCATTTTATCTTTAGCTGAATATAATAAAGTTATATTTTCATGTTCAAGTAAGTTTTTTAAAAATAATATGGCATTTTCATTATTATTTAATTCCTCAATGTATTTTTTGCTAAATTCGTCAAATTTTTCTTCATCATGATTAAACCACTTTCTTAATTCCATGCTAGGTGCAATTTCTTTTGCCCATAGATTAATTTTAACTTTATCTTTTGAAATTCCTCTTGCCCATAGTCTATCAACTAGAATGGTATATGTATTATCATTTTTATAGTCATATATTCTCTCTATTTTTATCATATTTAACTCCTGTTCTTTTTTTTGCTTTACTTGCTTTTATTTTTTCTGATATATAACTTGCCGTATTACGAGCTGATGCATCAATTAAATTTGCTGCTAATTGTGCAACTACTTGGTTATCCATTTCACATACCCCATAGCATTGTTTTAATTTTTGTTAAATACCATTTGACAAATTTGAATCAAATGTTGTATAATAAGTATAGAAAATGGAGAAACCACAAACATGGTTTTCCACGATATAGAAAAAACACATCTACAACGGTCAAATTACAGATGTGTTTTTTATTTATTCCTTATTTGTCCACATTATAATTATTACAGTCAATAAGGCTACGTTTATAGCTACAGAAATCATAAATCCTAGTATTAGGAATAGTAAAAAATCTACCATAAACACCACCTCACTTTCCCAGAGTATTATACTCTGCTATGTAAAGTGGAAACCACATCTGCTTATTCTCATTTCCTATGTCTATTACTATACAACATTTTTTACAAAAAAACAAGTGAACAGAACAAATTTTCTTAATTATTTAATATTTTTTTCAATTCATCTATATAAATTGCACATCAGTTCATAAAAACATCTACTTCTACTTTAAAATAAATTTTTCTCCATAATAAAAAACCTCCAATAATTTATTGATTTATTTTTGAAATATAAACAATAAATATTGAAAGTTTATTGACTCGATACTATATGTAAGTATTGCTATTGCTAGCATTTACGCAGTCTTTATCTCAAGCCTTAATTTATCTGCAATCATAGCGATAAACTCTGAATTGGTTGGTTTGCCTTTACTTGCAGAAACTGTATAGCCAAAAATATTTTCCACAACATCTTGTTCTCCTCTACCCCATGCAACTTCTATTGCATGGCGAATTGCTCTTTCTACTCTACTTGGAGTTGTTCCAAATTTTTGTGCAATTTGAGGATATAGGCTTTTTGTTATTTGATTTATAACATCTATATCATTTATGACAAGAATTATTGCTTCTCTTAAGTATTGATATCCTTTTATATGTGCAGGCACTCCGACTTCATGTATGACATTTGTAACTAATGCCTCTAAATTATCCTCTCCTACATTATTACCGATTTCAATATATTGCCTGTTTTTTATACTATCTCTTGTTATAAAATTGCTATTTGGTATAGGTTTGAAGTTTTTTATTTCTCTAATTCTTTTTATTAACAATTCAATATCAAATGGCTTTACCACATAATAATCCGCTCCTAACTCTATTGCTTTTTGTGTAATTTTGTCTTGACCAACAGCTGACAGCATAACACAAATTGGAGTTTTTACCATATTGCTATTATTCAATTTTTCTAGCACTCCTAATCCATCTAAATGTGGCATAATAACATCTAAAATAGCTATGTCTGGTAATAATTCTTTAATTTGTTCAACTGCCTCTACCCCATCTTTGGCAGTTCCTACCACTTCCATATCCTTTTCATTTTCGAGATATTTTTCTAGTGTTTTGCTAAATTCCTGATTGTCATCTGCAATTAATATTGTAATTTTTTCCTTCACGTTTTTTTCCTCCCTTTTCTTATTTGTAAAATCTTTTGTGTCCTTAATAATTAATTATACTTGCTAAAAAAATGTATAATTTATTGGAAAAATTTTACAATTTTTATTATAATATAATAATTTTAATTTTGCAATACTTTTTTTGGAATTTTTTTCCATTTTTAGAAAATTTATGTTGGATATAGCTTTATTTATCAATCAGCTCTATGTGGAGCCAACTTAATCAATCTATCACAAATCTTCTTATAACTTATTATATTAATCTTCCTTTTTTCAATATCATTCAAAAATTTAGCAAAATCTTCTTTTTTTATATAAATAGTGCAAAACACATTGCCTAAATAATCAAAATTAATAATACTTATTTCATTATTTCGACAATAATATTTAATATTCTCTATATTACTATAGCTAACTTCAATATTGTATTCCTCTCCTTCATACATATTAGTTTTTTCTGCTTTTTGAATAGTATTTAATGTAACATTAGAATAAGCTCTGACTAGCCCGCCTGTACCAAGTAATATTCCACCAAAATATCTTGTAACAACAACCAACACATTACACAAATTATTTTTTTGTAAAATATTTAACATTGGTCCTCCAGCAGTACCAGATGGCTCACCATCATCACTTGACTTTTCTATAATTTCTTCATTCTCAATTACCCTATAAGCACTGCAATTATGTCTAGCATCAAAATATTTCTTTTTTACTTCTTTTAGCTTATTTTCTGCTTCTTTTTTTGTTTCTACATAATATATATTACATATAAACTTTGATTTCTTTTCTATTAATTCTCCACTTATATTTTTTTCAATAGTTACAAACATATTTGCTCCTTTCAGTTTATAGTTTATAATATAAATTTTAAGTATATCTTATTTTCAAATATGCATAAGTGATCAAACGAGCTTTGAGCGAGTGCGAAAAAGATAGCTTCATTTTTGAAAACCAAAAAGAAACTATCTTAACCTTAAATATTTTTTATTTCCTTTTTATTAAACACAATTAGACTTACTACCATCATTATCATGAAATATAATAAACAAATCGCTATAGAAAAAGGCAATGAAATTGGTTCAAATTGAGGAATTTTTCCAAATAAAAATACATTCAATTTCCAGTTAGGTGTTACAAAAAATTTCAAAAATTCTGCTTTTTTATAATTGTATGCAAATCCATTAATTATATTTGAACCCATATATCCTAATAATGGCAAGGCAATCGCTATTGCAGAATTTGTAAATAACGTACTTAATGCAAATGCAAGAGTTAAAAGTAAAATGTATAATGGTAAAATACCTGCTCCATTTAGTAACATATATTTAAATACATTTATAGTTTCAACTGAGTTTGTATTAAAACTATATATGGCTACTTTAAAATTATAATTTTCAAATCCATCAAATATTCCACTTGATATAAATTGTACCAAAAATACTGCTACATACATAATAGCCAAAACAATTAAACATGTTATAAATTTAGACATCAAAATCTTTGTCCTTTTATATGGTCTAACCAATAATAGCTTTATTGTTCCTTTATTAAATTCTTCACTTACAATTGTTCCTGCAATTATTAATGTAGCAATTATAATAAACAATCCATAACTAGATTGAGAAAAGACAGTTGCAAGTCCAGAATCTGCTGATGTTGCTATATAATAATTTCCTACTTCATCAGATAATATTTCCTCTTCTTTTATTGCATTTTCTATTTGATATTTATATAATTCAAGTGTTTGAATAGCCGTTTGTTTTTGGTATTTCTCAGAATATGTAAGACCACCATTTTTTTCTTTATTCTCATAATTTCTTAATTGCGCTCTTTCTAATTCCCATTCTTCTAAAGCAATACCTAGATTCCCATCATTTCCATACTCTATATTTTTCTCAATTCTCCATGTTAAAACTTGTTTTTCATCTTCAAGCCCTGCTAATGTTTCTTTATCATAGTTTTCTGTTGCTTTTAATTGTTCTATTTCCGAATTTTTTTCATCTAATTCTTCTTGAGCAAAAGCTTTCCAATCATTGTTTTGTAATTTTTCTATAAATTGATCATATTTTTTCTTATTTTCTTCATACTCATCTGTTCCTTTAGATAAATTTTTTTTATAAATTATATCTCTACCATAATTGTTTATAAGATAAGTCTGCCAAGAATTTTTATCATATTTTTCTGAAAGCTCAATTGCTTCAAGTTCTGAATTTAGTGATATAAGTTGTTCATTATAAGTTGGATCAGATTTATCTAATGAATCAATTGTAGTTTGTATAGCTTCTTTTTCCCATAATTCGTTTGCTTCAACATTTTCATATAAAAATTTGTCTATTAGTCTACCAACAAAAATTAATACTACCATTATTATTAAAATTACATATAGTGCTTTTTTATGAAATATCTTTGTTAATTCATTTTTTATTAAATTATTCAATTACATTACCCCCTGTCTTTTTAAGGAATGCATCTTCAAGACTTGTCTGATCTTCACATACCTTGTAAACTTTTATTTTAGCCATAACTAGAGTTTCTATTAATCCAGGGATTTCCTCTTTTGAAGCATGAATTTTTATTGTTTTTTCATCTATAGAATCAATTCTGTCTTTTAAAACTTCTTTTGATTTTTCTACTAAATCAACTTCTATGTCATATAATGTCTTTCCTTCTACTTTTTTAGCTTCTTCCATAGTAGAGCTTTCTATCATTTCACCATTTTGTATAATTGCAATTTTTGTACAAAAATTTTCAAGCTCAGACAAATTATGGCTTGATATTAAAATTGCCATATTTTCCTTTTTTGCAAGACCTGTTAATAAATCTCTTAATTGTTTTATCCCCTCTGGATCTAATCCATTTGTTGGCTCATCTAGAATTAATAAATTTGGTTTGTGCAATAAAGCTTGTGCAATACCTAGCCTTTGTCTCATTCCTAAAGAATACTTTGAAACCTTATCATTTATTCTGTTTTCCAATCCTACTAATTTTATTACTTCTTGTATTCTATTTTCATCAACATCTTTATATAAATTTGCAATAATTTTCAAATTATTATATCCAGATAAATACATATATAAATCTGGGCTTTCCACAATTGTTCCAACTTTCTCGATTGCTTTTTCAAATTGTGTTTGTATATTATATCCATTTATATATACTTCCCCTGATGTAATACTTTGTAATCCTAATATTAACTTTATTGTTGTTGTTTTTCCTGCACCATTTGGTCCTATAAATCCCAATATATCACCAGAATCGACTTCTAATGATACATTTTTTAATATCTGTTTTTTCCCTATTTTTTTATTTAGGTTTTTACATTCTAAAACCTTTTGTATGCTTTCCACCTTTTATTCTCCTTTCCAAATTTTACATCTATTTAAATATTACAATATCTTTTTCACTTGTATCTTCATCATTTCCATAAGCATATATCAAATATAGCATACCACCTTTACCATATAAAAAATTTTTTGCATTTGAAATTTTGTACATATCAGATGTATAGTCTCTTTGATAGATTGAATATCCACTTTCTATTAAATTTTGATTTTTTTCTTGAGTCTTCTGAATTTCTGTTTTTACTTTTTCCTCTGCCTCATCTACAGTTATACCTTTTAATGATAATATTTCTTCTAATGTTACTTCTCTTCCTTCTGCTATATTATAGTTAAATGTTTCTATTTTTGTTTTTTGGCTTTTTGAGCCTTCTTTAAAATTAATTCTCATCACTAAAGATAAAATATTATTTTGAATATAAGCAACATAGTCAATAGTATATACTAAATTAATATTACTAACTTGATTTACAAACATTTCAGCAGTACTTTTATAATTTTCTTGTAATTTTGTATTAAATGCTTTTACTGAATTATTATTTATATTTATTTGTGGAATACTAACATTTATCTCAGAATTTTCATCTTCTTTTTGATAGTTGTATGGTGAAAAAACTATATCATATTTATCTACTATTTTTTCAATATTCAGATTTTCTTGCAAATTATTCGTTTGATTTGTGAATAATGTATCAAATTCGGATCTTAAATCATTATATTCATCTTCTTCTTCTGATGAATCACTGGTAATGCCAACAGTTGCACCTAAATTTTCATCTTTAAAAACCTGCAAATATAATGTAACTCCTATACCTATTATGCAAATAGCTATTATAAAACCATACAATATCCATAGTTTTCGATTTATCCTATTGTTTTGTAAAACAGGTCTCATTCGTTTACTCCTTCTTTTTCATTCTTAATCCTAAATAGTATCTTAAAAAACTTTATAACTTTTTCTTTTATTCTTTTATACCAGCTTAATTCCTCTGTTAAAATAGGCAAATTATTCTGATATTCTCCTAAGCATTCTGGCTCTATGTCATTATAAACTCCAGCATTTCTAACTTTTTTTATTTGCTCAACTTTTTCTTCTGCCTCATTAGCTCCTTTTATTTGTTCAACTTTCTCTTCTACTTGATTAAATTCTCTTGCTTGCTCAGCTGTTTCTGCAATTTTATTATTCTCTTTATTCTTAGTTTCTGTTTCAACTTCTGCTTTTTCGTTTTGCAAATACTCTTTCTTCTTAAAATCTTCTGTACTATATATTTCTTCTCCCCAATACTTATTTGCAATCCATGCAAGTATTGCATATGTTTCATCTCTTAGATTTTGATCTTCTAAAGAAATGTCTTTACTTATTTTTGGTTTATATTCCGGATCTGAATTTGCCTTAATTAGTTGTGCAAATTCAAATGGAATTTTCTCTAATCTTTCATCATCTACTAATTTTAATATTTCTACTACTTCCGAATACGCTTTTTTTCTTTCCTCTTCCATTGTTTTTCTCCATTTCTTTCTTCTATAATTTCAATATTATTTTACTATAAAAAATTTTAAATATCAATACCAATATTGAATAATTTTGCTTTTTATGATACAATTTATACAATTTACTTTTTAGTTTGCCCTTAATAAATTTATATTTATAAAGAGCAAACTAATTATCATTATTAAAATACTAGAACATAGTAATTTACCTGTAGAGAGGATTGAGCTAAAATGAACAAAACTTATTTAAAAAAATTAGAATATGATAAAATTTTAAATGAATTGGAAAAATATTGTCACACATATATTGGCAAACAAAAAGTGGAAAATCTACTACCATCTTCTAATAAAGATTTTGTAAAAAAATCTCTATTAGAAACAGAGCAAGCTGTAAGTCTAATTGAAAGAAATACTACTCCACCAATATCAGAAATAGCAGATATTAGAGTTTATATAAAAATGCTTGAAAGCTCAAGTGCATTAACTGCCAAGGCATTGCTTGACATTTGTAATATATTAAATATGGCAGATGAATTGCAATCCTATTTTGCAAATTTTATAAATGATGAATCTTATGAAAATTTAAATATGTATTTTGATTCTTTATATACTAATTTAGCAATTGTTAATAAAATTAAAACTTCTATTATAGATACAGACACAATTGCAGATAATGCTTCTTCAAATTTGTCTACAATAAGAAGACATATTAGACAAGCAGAACAAGAAATAAAAAATAAATTGAATTCTTTATTGCATTCTTCTTATTCAAAATATATGCAAGAAAATGTTATTACAATGAGAAATGACAGATATGTTATTCCTGTAAAGCAAGAATTTAGAAATCTTGTAAAAGGCTTCGTTCATGACATTTCAAGTACAGGTTCAACAGTTTTTATAGAACCATTAGCTGTATTTGAAGCAAATAATACATTAAATAATTTAAAAGTAGAAGAGTCAGCAGAAATAGAAAAAATTTTACAAAATCTAAGTAATTTGCTAATCCCATACACAAACGAATTACTAACAAATATAGAAGCAATTGGCAATTTAGATTTTATATTTGCAAAAGCAAAATATTCAAACTCTATAAAAGGTATCACTCCTAAAATCAATAATGAAAAATTTGTAAGTTTAATAAATGCAAGACATCCATTAATTGATTCAAATAAGGTAGTTCCAACCACTATCAGTATCGGTAAAGATTATAGTTTACTAATAATTACCGGTCCAAACACAGGTGGAAAAACTGTTACACTAAAAACTGTTGGACTTTTGAGTTTAATGGCTTGCAGTGGATTAAATATTCCTGCAGATGAAAAATCTAGTATTTATGTTTTTGATGAAATATACGCAGATATCGGTGATGACCAAAGTATTGCGGATTCTTTAAGCACATTTTCTAGCCACATAAAAAATATTTCAAACATTGTAAATGATGCAACTTCCAAAAGTCTTGTTCTTGTTGACGAATTAGGTTCAGGCACAGATCCTCTAGAAGGAGCAAATCTTGCAATAAGTATATTAGAATTTTTCAAAAATTCAGATATTTTGACATTAGCAACCACACATTATCAAGAATTAAAACAATATGCATTAATCACAGAAGGTGTTCAAAATGCTAGTGTTGAATTTGATATAGAAAACTTAAAACCTACATATAGACTTTTAATAGGTATACCTCGGAAAAAGTAATGCATTTGCAATAAGTGAAAAATTGGGATTAAAAAAAGAGATAATAGCTAATGCTTCTAATCGTTTAAAAAAGCAAGACATCGATTTTGAAACATTATTAAAATCAATTTATGATGATAAAATAAAAATTGAAAAGGAAAAAGAAGAAATACAAAAAAATCTTCATCAAGTTGAAATATTAAAAAATAATTTACAAAGAGATGATTCAAAAATTCGTGAACAAGAAAAAGAAATTATAAATAAAGCAAAACTAAATGCAAGGCAAATATTGTTAGATGCCAAAGATGACGCAACTTCTCTAATAAACCAAATGAAAGAAATTTCAGAATCATCTTCTGACTTAAAGAAATTAAACAATTTGCGTAATAGTTTAAATAATTCTATAAAAAATATATCAATAAGTGGAAATGAAGAACTTGAAATTATTCCTATAGATGAATCTAAAATTGTACCTGGAGCAAAAGTATTCATAAGTACTTTAGGGCAAAATGGAACAATTTTATCTAAGATAAGTAAATCAAAAGAGGTTCAAGTACAAATAGGACTAATAAAAACAAATGTAAATATTAAATACCTTGAAGAACCCAAAAAAATAAAAAATGATATAAACAGAACTCCACCATCTTTTGCAAACTATTCTTCTATATCTAAAACAAAAACAGTAAATTCAGAAATAAATGTAATCGGTCTAACTGTTGACCAAGCATTGCCTCTAATAGACAAATTTATAGATGATTGTTTCCTAGCAAAATTAAAGACTGCACGAATAGTCCACGGAAAAGGCACAGGCAAACTTCGCGAAGGTATACATTCCTATCTAAAGAAAAACAAAAGAGTTAAATCTTTTAGAATTGGTACCTATGGAGAGGGAGAAATGGGAGTAACAATTATTAATTTCAATTAGGGACGGTTCTTTTTCAAAAGGGGACGGTTCTTTTTTGAAAAAGAACCGTCCCCTTTTGAAAGTGTTACATTTTATATATTGTAAAAATATGTTGCTTCTAAATCAGCTTCATGTGTAAGTAATGCAATTGGATATTTTTTGTAAGCCTCACCTATAGTTGAGTATATTTCTTTTGGCTCTGTATATCCCATATGCCAACGAATTGAATATTTTTCTTCTGGAGTTAATTTTATATATTCTGTGATCATCATTACAGATTTTTCTCCATGACCATATGGAATAGTATCATCTATTGTATAATATGGTACCTTTTCCCACACACCTAAAGCATTTTTTGCATTTCTATAATCTACTTTATAAAAATTAGTTTTGCAAATATCATGTAATAATCCAATTATTATTATTGATTCTTTTGAAATTTCTATAGGTTTAATAGATGTTCTAACTTTATGTTCTAATATTTCATATACTTTCATACTATGTTCCATTAATCCTTTTTCATAGCATCCATGAAATCTAGTGCTCGCAGGTGCTTTGAAAAAATCAGACTTTTTCAAAAAATCAATTAAATTTTCTATTCCTTCTCTATTAGTGCTTCTTAATAAATTTATAAATTCTTCTTCCATTTTTTCTCCCTTTCAGCCAAAAATCAAGCAATTAAACAATAAGGTAGCAACCTAGATTGCAAGTTTTTTGATACTTTTCTAGTACTATTTTTCCAACTGTTCCTTTACTTTTGCAGCTTTCTTCTTTATCCTTTGAATTGCTGTATCTACTGACTTCACTTTAGTTTCTAACTTTTCTGCAATAGCAACATAAGAATATCCATTTTTATATAGTTTTAAAACTTTTTTTTCAAATTCACTTAAATTTTCATTTATATTTTTTTCAACAGAATACATATATTCTTTTTTAGTTATAATATCTAATGGATCCTCTGAATTTTTATTAGAATTTAAAACTTCTATAATAGTTGTTTCTCCATCTTCATCATCTTCAAATGCGGCCGCATTTAGAGACAATGACGAATTTAATGGTATATGTTTCTGTCTATTTGAATTTTTTACAGCTGTTATTAATTGTCTTTCTATACATATTGTTGCAAATGTTTTAAAAGAATTTTGTTTTTCTCTATCATATGATTTAACAGCTTTGTATAGCCCAATATACCCTTCTTGTAATATATCTTCTTTCTCTGAACCAGCCATAAAGAATTTGTTAGCTTTTGCATTAACAATATCTTTATATCTATTTATAAGACAATCTAAAGCATTGTTATTTTGGTTATCTATTGCCTCTTTTATTAAGTTTTCGTCTGTCATATTTTTATATTTTTCCTCTAAACGAAAAACATCCAATTCCGTCATATTCTGTTGTCCCTCCATATAAAGTATAAATTTATTATATTAATAAAACTTAGATATGTCAAGAGTTTTAGAAAATTTTACATTTTTGTAATCTTTTGTTACTACTCATAATCAATTATTTTTTAAATTTTTTTTTAATAATTTTTAATTTCGGAATATTCCGAATATTTTCAGTTATTGTTTTGATATTATTGTAAATAATTAAATATGAATTATACTCAAAAGGATGTGTTTTCTATGCTAATATCTGAAGCAATAAAACATAGAATAAATGAGCTTTTAAAGCAAAATAATATAAGTGCCTACAAGTTGTCACTTATAGCTGGTATGTCGCCATCAATAATAAGTGATTGCCAAAGAGGAAAAGTTAAAGAGCCAACTATAAGTTCAATAATACTTATTTGTGAAGGTCTTGGAATTGAATTGAAAGATTTTTTTGATTCTCCACTTTTTCAAGATGTAGAGCCAATTGACAGATTTAATAAATAATAAAATATTTTTTTTCAAAAATTAGCTAATTTTTAAATTTTTATTGTGTATTTAATGTCTAACCAAAAGTTATATCTTAATATCTACAATATCTTTACAGTTATCCCAGTCAACTATTTTTACACATTTATATTTTTTTTCAATTTTATTAAAAGTATCTTTTTTTGTATCATTTGAATCTAAATCCATTATTAAAATTTGATTTATATTATCTTCTTTATTGTATAAAATTTTAAAAACTAGTGAATTTAAAATTTTTTCCACTTCATTTTTGTCATTTCCAAGCTTAACAATCATATATGTATTTTTCTTGTTTTTATAAAACGCCTCTTCAATTATTTTAAAAAGTCCAAATAATGCTAATGTCCATATAATAATATTTATAATAAAATTTGCCATTGTTACCATCTCCATTTTACATAATCTTTATACTATTATATGACTTTCATTTGGGGACGGTTCTTTTTCAAAAGGGGACGGTTCTTTTTAAAAAAAGAACCGTCCCCTTTTGAAAAAGAACCGTCCCCTTTTGAAAATAAAATTATAATTTTATTGAAAGTAATTTTGAAATTCCCTTTTCCTCCATTGTAACACCATAAACAGTATCTGCTGCCTCCATTGTGCCTTTTCTGTGTGTAATTACTAAAAATTGTGTATCTGGTGAAAACTTTTTTAAAAATTCTGCATATCTATATACATTTACATCATCAAGTGCAGCTTCAATTTCATCTAACACGCAGAAAGGTGCTGGATTCATTTTTAAAATTGCAAACAATAATGCTATTGCTGTAAATGCTCTTTCTCCACCTGACAATGAAAGCATATTTTGAAGCTTTTTTCCTGGTGGTTGTGCAATAATATCAATTCCACATTCTAATACATTATTCTCATCTTCTAATGAAATACTTGCCTTACCTCCTCCAAACAATTCTTTAAAAACTTCTCCAAAATTTTTATTTATAATTGCAAATTTTTCTTTGAATTGTTCTTTCATCGTATTTGTAATATCTATTATCATTTTATTTAATTTGCTCATTGTATTTTCTAAATCTAGTCTTTGCTCACACATAAAATCATAACGTTTTTGCAAATTTTTATATTCTTCAATTGATCCTATATTAATACTACCCAAATCTCTAATTTCTGCATGTAAATTATTTACTTTTCTTTGAGTTAAAGTAATATTTTCCGGTTTTGTAAATTCATATGTCGCATTTGGAGTAAGCTCATATTCCTCCCAAAGTTTGTTCACTTCTTCATTTAAATATTCATCAATTTTATTTTTTCTTGCGTCTAATTTTACAATTTGTGATTTTAAGTCTTCTATAATTCTAAACTCCTCAGATTGTTCTTTTTCTTTTGCATCTAATTTTTCATTTGCTTTTATTCTGTCTTGTCTTAATTGTTCAATATTATTTCCACTATTTTTAACATCTTGTTTTATCTGCTCAATCTTTTTTATAGAATACTCTATTTTAATATTTAAATTTTCTATTTCTTTTTTTGACTCTTCTATTTGCTTTTCTTTAATCTGTACATTATTCTTGTTATTTTTGATTTCTTGATTAATCATGTTAGTTATTTCTTCTATAGAATTTTCACTTTCATCAAATGATGAAACAGAAATTTTTAAATTTGTGATATCAAAATTTAAATTATCCACTTTATTTTGAGTTTCTTTGTTTACAGATGCAAATTTGGTTATAACATCTTGTAATTCTTCATTTATCTTGTTTATGCTCTCAATATTTTTTGTATTTACAACAATTTCTTTCTGAATCTCTTCTTTTTGGCTTTTTAAAGACTCTTCTTCTTTTCTTAGTTTTTCTATTGTTTTTTCGATTCTTGAAATTTCATTATTTATTCCTTCTTGTTTTTGTAGTTCTACATTATATATTATTTCAATTTCTTGCAATTTTTTTGTTAATTCTTGTTCTTTTTCCAATACTTCTTCTGAACTTACTAAAACTCTATGTTTTTCATTATTTATCTCTTTTATTTTATCTTTTAAAACTTCTATTTCTTTAGAAAGTTTTTCAATTTCTTTGCTTCTTCCTAAAATGTTTATTGTTTTCTTAGCAACAGACCCCCCTGTCATTCCACCTGATGGATTAATAATATCTCCATCTATTGTAACAATTCTAAAAGAATAATTATTATTTTTTGCAACCAAAATTGCATTCTCCATATTGTCTACAATTAAAATTCTTCCAAGTAAACTAAAAATTATTTGTTCATATTTTTTATCATATTTTATCAAATCTG
This sequence comes from Clostridiales bacterium UBA3678, assembly GCA_002372935.1. Taxonomy (GTDB): domain Bacteria; phylum Bacillota; class Clostridia; order TANB77; family CAG-508; genus CAG-269. The sequence goes on from DFJF01000013.1 coordinate 72,176, forward strand.
ATGCAATTCCTTGTATTCCTGGATTTTTTCCCTTTATATTTTCAATTTTTCTCCCTTTAACCGCAGTTATTGGCAAAAATGAAGCCCTTCCTAAATTGTTTTTTCTCAAATAATCAATTAATTTTTTTGCATCTTGCTCATTTTCTGTAACAATATTTTGTAAACTTGCTCCCAAAGCCATTTCGATTGCAGTTTGATATTTTTCTGGAACATCTATTAAATCTGCCAATGCTCCATTCATTCCATTCCCTAGCTCTTTTATATTTTCACAATCTTTTAAAAGAGCCTTTACACTTCTTGCATATCCCTCTTTTTCCTTTTCAGTTTCCACCAAAAATCTATGTCTTGACTCTTTCATTCTCATTTCTTGTGTAAAATTATTTATCTTAATATCATAATTCTTAATTAAATTTTCTACATTTTGCTTTTTTTCATCAATATTTTCTAACTGTTTTGTAGCATCATTTTTATTTTTTTGAGCCTCATAAAATTCTTTTTGTATATCATTTTTGACAAAACTTATTCTGTCTTTTTCAGATATATTACTAGAAATTTCTTTTTGTATTTGCAATATTCTCCTATCAACATTTGAAATATTAGCATTTTGAGCTTTTATATCTGATTCTAAGTTGTATTTTTTATCTGTATTTTCTTCAACTTTTCTCTTTGATTCTTCTATTTTTAGCTCTTTATCTGAAAAAGTCTCCATGATTTTATTTAATTCCTTTTGTTTTTCTTTAAGCTCATTTAAAAATTTTTCTTTGCTCTCTTTTAAACTAGTTCTCTTATCTAATTTTGATGTTATTTCTTCTTCAGAATTTTTTATTTTATTCTGTAATTCTTGAATTTCTTTGTTATATCTCTCTATATTTTGCTCATTGTTTTCAATTTTTGACTTAAAAACATTAATGTCAGAATTTATCTGCTCTTGTTTCTTCTGACTTTCAAATCCAATATTCTGCATAGATTCAATCTTTTCTGTAAGCTCATCTATTGTGTTTTTTAATTCTTCTTTTATTATTTTTATTTTTTCAAGTTTTCCTTCTTCCACATTACAACTCTCAGTAATAGAACTAGTTTCTTCAATAATTTTCTGAATATCTTTTTTATATTTTTCAATATTATATGTAAAAAGTCCGACTTCTATATTTTTTAATTCTTGTTTTAAATCCAAATATTTTCTTGCTTTATCAGATTGCTCTTTTAGAGGCACTAAATTTGCTTCAATTTCGGTTAAAATATCATTTATCCTTAATAAATTTAATTTTGTATGTTCAAGTTTTTTTTCAGACTCTTCTTTTCTTGTCTTATACTTTACAATTCCTGCTGCCTCTTCAAAAACATTTCTTCTATCTTCAGACTTCGTACTCAAAATATCATCGATTTTGCCCTGTCCAATAATAGAATATCCATCTTTTCCAATGCCTGTATCCATAAATAGCTCTAAAACATCTTTTAATCTACAAGGTACTTTATTTATAAAATATCCTGTTTCACCACTTCTATATATTTTTCTAGTAATTGTAACTTCAGTATATTCTATTGGCAACTTTCCATCACTATTGTCAAAAATTAATGAAGCTTCTGCATACCCTAAAGATTTTCGATTTTGAGTCCCTAAAAAAATAATATCACTAGATTTACCTGTTCTAAGTGTTTTCATACTTTGTTCACCAAGTACCCATTTTATACAGTCTACAATATTGCTTTTCCCTGAACCATTTGGTCCAATTACAACAGTAAATCCAGGCATAAATTCCAATATGGTTTTATCTGCAAAAGATTTAAATCCCTGCATCTCTAGTCTTTTTAAGTACATAATTTTTCTCCTTTTTAATATCTTTTGTCATTTTATCACATTATTTTTAAATAATCAATCAGAACAAATCTTTAAAATTAAGTTAATATTTCAAAGATATTTAAACTACTATAGTAAATGATAATGAGAATTTATCATGCTTCTCTCTTCCAATAAAACAAATATTGCTGTGCAATTCCTTCAAGTGCTCCAAATTTTTCATTTGCTATTTTCATTATTTCTTTTTTACTTACTTTAGTTTCATCTTCATTTTTTATATATAATTCATTCATAACACGTCTTACCCAAACATCAATTGGGAAAACATCAAACCTTTTTAAAGTAGAAAATAGTAGAATACAATCTGCAACTTTTGGTCCCACACCTGATAATTTTAATAATTCATCTCTTGCAGTTAATGTATCTTCTGTATGCATTTTTTCTAAATCTACTTTCTTATCTAAAATTAAATGTGTAGTTTCAAATAATCTTATATCTCTAAATCCTGTTCCAAGGTCTCTAAAATCTTGAACTGAAACATTTTTTAATTGTTCTGCATTTGGAAAAGTATAATATTTTTTTCCATTCCATTCAATTTCATTACCATATTTTTTTGCAATTTTTTCTATTATCCCCTTTATCCTTGGTATATTATTATTTGCAGATATAATAAAAGAAATTGTTGTTTCCCATAAATCTTGATTTAATATTCGTATTCCTCTTCCATATTCAATACTATTTTTCAAATACTGATCTATATGTGATAATTTATCTTTTATCTCGTCATAATTTCTATTTAAATCAAAATATTCTTCTACTATATTTTTTATATTTCCATTTAGCATGCCGCAAAAAATTATTTTTTCATCATCTTTCTTTACACTCAATACACCATTTTTTATAACTCCAATATAGCTCTTGTCATTTTGTTTATTCCATCTAAAGCACTGGCCACATTCAAATATATCTTTTAGTTCAAATGATTCTTGATTTTCTATTATATATTTTTGTTCTTTCATTATTAAATCCATTCCTCCCATAAAATACAAGGGCATTCATTTTGAATGCCCTTGTTGAATTACAATAATTTACTTAGTCTTAATTATTACACTGATTACTTAAACTTTGTAGATAATGTTTTCCGAAGTCCATAACGATCCACTCTGAAGAAATAATCTCTTCCAAGGATTCCAACATATTTGGTTTCTACCTCATTAAGGATACGTTTAGCAAATTTAACTTTGACATCATCCTGCCCATGATTTACCAAAACAAGCTTTAAATTGTTAAATTTTTGAAGAAATTCAATCATTTCATCTGCTTTTGCATGTGCAGAATATTCTGTAGTATAATCTACCTCAGCAAGTTTTTTAACAATCAATCCGCCTACTTCTACATCATCACCAAATTCTGCATTCTTAAGTTTGCTACCAAGTGTTCCTTCTGATGTATACCCAGTAAAATGAATCAAATCACCTTTCCTCTGAATATATTCAGGAATATACACTTGAGCAGGACCATATGACCCCATTCCAGATGTTGTAAGAATAATCTTGCGATTTTTATCATCAACTATCTCTGATCTTCTCAACTTGTCAACAAATGTTAAATTTTTTGGTAAAAACTCTTTCATTTCTTCTTTAATATTAAGAGACCCATTAAGATACAAATGTGTATATCTGATTCCTAATTTTCCATCAAAATAAATTGGAATATCAGCATCTAATTCGCCTGAATCTTGCATAAGTTTTACCTCATACAAAATTTCTTGTCCTCTTCCTAAAGAAAAAATTGGAACAACCGCTGTGCCTCCTCTTTCCATACATCTTAAAATATTTTCTTTAAACACTTTTTTAATGCATGTTGAATTCATATAACCATATGTAGATTCTTGAATAATTGTTAAAGGCAAATCAAGAACCCACTGAGGCAAATCAGGAACATCAAAAAAGAAATTTTTGTTGTTATAATCCCCTGTAAAAAGAAGATTAATAGGACTAGATTTTTCATCCACAATCTGAACAAGAATCATTGCAGCACCAATCAAATGTCCATTAACAAAAAAAGTAACTTTGACATGGTTATTTACCAAAACCTCTTTTGAATATGGAATTGACCGGATTAATTTCTTTGTCATATCAACATCTTCATCATTATAAAGTGGAGATGTTCCTCTTCTTTTTGATGTGTCTCTGAGCACCTTATAACTATCATCTAAAGCCAAAGGAATAAGTTTACTGGTATCTTCAGTTGTATAGATTTCTCCTCTATACCCATTTTTTACCATTAAAGGTAATCTGCCAGTATGGTCAACATGATTATGAGTAATAAGCACAAAATCAATATTTTGTGAATCAAATGGAAAAGATTTATTCAGTTCTGAATATTCTTTTTCCTGAAACAAACCACAATCAACAACAAACTTTATTGTTTCACCATTTGGTAATTTTACAACTACCAAATTACATGAACCTGTTACTTCAGGATGTATCGCCATTACATCAGCATAAAACCGTTCAATTTTTTTCATAGTAATTCTCCTCCTAGCATTGGATTTATCATCAATGCTTAAAATAAAATATAATATAAAATATATTACATTATTATAATAACATATTTCCAATTTTATGTCAATAAGGAGAAAAAGGGATACTATAAATTTTTTTTTATTATTTTACAGCATCTTCATCTATACCTGTAGCTATAACTGTCACCATTACAGCATCTTCTAAATTATTATCTGTTACTGTACCAAAAATAATATTTGCATCATCACATATCTTGTCATTCAATATTGTAATTGCATTGCTTACTTCCATTAAACTCAATTTTTCATTGCCTTTAATATTAACAATTATACCTTTTGCACCATTAATCTTTGTTTCTGTCAAAGAGCTATCTATTGCTTGTTTCACCGCTTCTTCTATTTTTTGTTCTCCAGATGCAATACCTATTCCCATATATGCTCTTCCTCTATAATTCATAATTGTCTTTATATCTGCAAAATCTATATTAACATCTCCTGTTGTTCTTAAAAGGTCAGTTATACTTGTAATACCTTGTTCTAAGATATTATCAGCCATTGAAAAAGCATTTTTAAAAGTAATTTTTTTGTCTTTTAATTTTAGAAGATTATCATTTAATATTACTATCAAATCATCAACATATTGTTTCAAATTTTGGGTTCCATATTCTGCCCTTGCTCTTCTTTGCTTTCCTTCGAATAAGAATGGTTTTGAAACTACACCAATTGTTAAAATTCCCATTTCTTTTGCAATATTAGCAATTACAGGAGCTGCACCTGTTCCTGTTCCTCCTCCCATTCCTGCAGTAATGAATAACAAATCAGTGCCTTGCAAAATATTTTTTATTTCATCTCTGCTTTCTATTGCTGCCTTTTCTCCAATATTTTCATTAGCACCAGCACCCAATCCATTTGTTACATTTGCTCCAATTTGTATAATATTATTTGTTCTTGACTTTTTTAAGCTTCCTATTTCTGTATTTAAATTATAAAAACTTACTCCCCTTACATTATCTTCTATCATAGTATTAACTGCATTATTTCCAGCTCCACCTACTCCAATTACTTTAATTTTAGGTGTTTTATTAAAATCTCTATTTTCATCTACCATAATATACTTCCTCCACAAAAATTACTATTCCTTCTCTTTATCTCTTTCATTGTTTTTATCATGTTCTTTTCTTTCTTTTTTTATAACTTTTACCTTGTCTATTCTTTTGTCTTTAACTTTTTCAACAATATATGTTGCTTCTTCTGAATCTATAGTAATCTTTTTCTCTTTTTCTGAAGGAATTCGATCTAATTTATCTATTAAATATCCTGATAAAGTATCATAATCTCCATCTTTAATTTCTATATTTAATAGACCATCAACTTCATAAATTGCCATACTTCCACTTAAGATATATGTATTTTCATCTATTTCTTGATAAATATCTTCTACTTCATCATATTCATCATATATTTCTCCTACTATTTCTTCTAATATGTCTTCCATTGTAACTATACCTGAAGTTCCTCCATATTCATCAACTACAATTGCAATCTGTTTTCTATTTTTTCTAAGTTCTTCAAAAAGTTCATTTACCTGTTTTGTCTCTGGTACAAAATATGCATCCCTAATTAATTTTTTTATTTTATCATTTTTTTTAAGATTTGAAAGCAAAATATCTTTTATATATACAATTCCTTTAATGTTATCAATTGATTCTTCATATACTGGAACTCTACTATATCTAATGTCTTCTGTTAATTCCTCAATTGCTTCAGCTATAGTCATTTCAATATCAAAGGCGAAAATTTCAGTTCTTGGTACCATTATCTCTGATACTGCTTTATCATTAAATTCAAATACATTATTTATCATTGCTTTTTCTTCTTCTTCAATTGTACCTTTTTCTTCCCCAACATCAACCATCATTCTTATTTCTTCTTCTGTAACCGTTTCTTCTTCTTTTTCATTTACACCAAATATTTTTGATACAAAATTTGTAGAAATTGTTAGTAATTTTACAAATGGACTTGCTATTACAGAAATTGCTTTTATAATTCCAATTGAGCCATAGGCAATTCTTTCATAATTTTTCATTGCAATTCTTTTTGGAACTAATTCACCAAATATTAATGTAAAATATGATAAAATAATTGTAATTAGTATTATTGCAATTTTATGCCAAATTCCAATACCCCAAGATGGAGCTATATTATATAAAACAGGTGCTAATTCATCTGCAAACTTCTCTGAAGCAAATGCACTTGACAAAAATCCTGCAAGTGTAATTCCAATTTGAATAGTGGATAAAAATTTACTAGGATTTTGTAACATTGATTTTATCTTTTTTGCCTTTTTGTTTCCTTCTTTTGCTTGTACATCAATCTTTGCATCATTCAATGAAATAAATGCAATTTCGCTGGCAGCAAAAAAAGCATTTACAAACACAAGGATTATTAGTAATATAATTTCTCCCATTATGTCTCTCCCTTATATATTTTTTTCTACATTCTATCACAAAATCATTAAAATTAATAGTATTTATGTAAAAGTTTTACAATTTTTCATAAATTTTATTTTTTGTAGAAGAATTTAACTTTATTACACAATTTTATGTAAATGCTACTAATTTTTTAAATTATCTAATGACCTTTCTGCCATTTTTTCATATCTTAATTTTTTATCTTTTATTTTTACATCTAATTCTGGTAATATTCCAAAATTTGCATTCATTGGTTGAAATTTTGAATTTTCTGTAGATATATATCTTGCAAGTGCTCCCATAACTGTATTATTACTAAAAACTATCTTTTCTTCTCCTTTAAATTTTGCAACTGCATTTAATCCTGCCACCATTCCAGAGGAAATCGACTCTACATATCCTTCAACTCCTGTAATCTGTCCAGCAAAATATATATTAGTATTTTTCTTTAAATTATATGTTTTATCTAAAAGAAAACTTGAATTAATATATGTATTTCTGTGCATAACTCCATATTTTACAAAATCTGCATTTTCAAGTCCAGGAATCATTGTAAATACTCTCTTCTGTTCCCCAAACTTTAAATTCGTTTGAAATCCAACAATATTATATATCGTACCTTCTGTATTGTCTTGTCTTAACTGAACTACCGCATAAGGTCTTTTACCTGTTCTTGGATCATCAAATCCAACTGGTTTTAATGGACCAAATCTCAATGTATCTATTCCTCTACCTGCCATTACTTCAACAGGCATACATCCTTCAAAAATTTCTCTTTTCTCAAAATCATGTAGAGTCACGACTTCTGCATTTATAAGTTCTTTAACAAATTTTTCATATTCTTCTTTATTAAGTGGCAAATTTATATAATTTTTTTCTTGGATTTCCAGCCTTCTTTTCCAATTTTCTATTGTCTCATCTTTTTTCTTTTCTTCTTCATATCTATTTCCAAAAAAAGCAATATTAAAATTAATACTATCTTTTGTAATTATTGGAGCTGCTGCATCATAAAAATATAATCTATCATTATCTGTTATATTTCCAATTTCATTTGCTAAAGTTTCTGAAGTAAGTGGTCCTGTTGCAATAATTACAATTCCATTTTTAGCTAAATCATTTAAATGAATTTCATTTCCCACTTCTTCATTTATTACTTCAATAAACTTATTATTTTTTATCTTTTCTGTCACTTTTTTAGCAAATATTTCTCTATCAACAGCTAAAGCTTGACCAGCTGGAACTGCTGTTTCATCAGCAATTTTAATCAATAAAGAATCACACATTCTTAATTCTTCTTTTAAAAGTCCACATGCATTTGTGATTAAATTTGATTTAAAAGAATTGCTACACACAATTTCCGCCAAATCACTATTAGTATGTGCTGGTGAAAATTTTTTAGGTTTCATTTCATATAATTTAACTTTTATACCTCTTTTAGAAATTTGATATGCCGCTTCACACCCAGCAAGTCCTCCACCAATTACAGTAATATAATCATTCATCACTTTCTCCTTTCTTTCATTTGGGGACGGTTCTTTTTCAAAAGGGGACGGTTCTTTTTCAAAAAAGAACCGTCCCTCTTTGAAAGATTTAAAAGTGCTCAATTGATTTTGTAAATTCTCTGAAAGCTTTTCCTCTATGACTTATTTTGTTTTTTTCATTCATAGAAAGTTCTGCCACATGTCTTCCATCTTCTAAAACTACAATTGGATCAAATCCAAATCCATTCGTTCCTTTTTTATCAAATCCAATTGTTCCATTTAAATATTCTTCCCAAAAATGGCTTTTTCCATCTTTATCTATAAAGCAAACTGCACAGGTGTAGTGGCAACCTCTTTTGGAAGTCTCTACACTCTCTAACATTTTCAAAAGCTTATCTATCCTATCATCATCTGTTGCATTTTCTCCAGCGAATCTATGTGAATATATACCTGGCTCACCATTTAGATAGTCTACACATAGACCACTATCATCTGCAATGGTTGGCTTATGTGTTAAATTATATACTGCTCTAGCTTTGATTTCTGCATTTTCTTTAAATGTTTTTCCATTTTCTTCTACTTCAAAATCAAAACCCGCTTCTTTTTGAGAAATAACATTTATACCAAATTTACTAAGTTCTTTTTTTAATTCTTTTAATTTATTTTTATTATTACTAGCTAATATTATTTCTTTCATTTTAATATTATATGATATATTTAAATTATCATATTCTCCTTCCATATACTTAAATTTATTTAGAAATCAATTCACAAATCCAATTGCTATATTCTGTAGGATTTTCTATAGTAAGCCCTTCAATTAATCTTGCTTGATCATACAAAATTTTTGTATATTTTTTAAATTCTTCTTTGTCATTTTTGAATAGTTCTTTTAATTTATTTACAATTTCATGATCTTTATTTATTTCTAATATAGTCTTTGCTTTTACAGCTCCTTCATTTCCTATTTGGCTATTTATTGTTTTTTCCATCTCTATTGAGATTCCTCCTTCTGTTGTTAAACAAACTGGGTGTTTGGAAAGTCTATTTGTAAACTTAACATCTTGTACATTGTCTTTCAATGTTTCTTTCATAAATCCTAACATTTCTTTGTTATCATCATTTTGTTTTTTTAATTCTTTCTTTTCTTCTTCTGTACCAATGTCAATATCATCTGCACTAACATTTACAAATTTCTTGCCATCATATTCTGTTAAAACTTGTAATACAAATTCATCTACATTTTCTGTTAAATACAAAATTTCATATCCTTTATTTTGAACTGATTCTACCTGAGGTAATCCTTTTATTTTATCAATACTCTCTCCTGCTGAATAATAGATTGTATTTTGATCTTCCTTCATTCTTTCTACATATTCTTTTAAAGTTACAAGTTTATCTCCATAAGACGAGTGGAATAATAGCAAATCTTTTAATTTGTCTTTGTTCATTCCAAAATCTTCATAAGTTCCGTATTTTAATTGTGTTCCATAAATATTATAAAATACTTCATAATCGTTTCTTGAATCTTTAAGCATTTTTTCTAATTCTGATCTAATTTTATTCTCTATATTTTTAGCCATAACAGCTAATTGTCTATCATGTTGCAACATTTCTCTTGAAATATTTAAAGATAAGTCTTGACTATCAACTAATCCTTTTACAAATCCAAAATAGTCTGGCAATAAATCAGAACACTTTTCCATTATTAAAACACCATTTGAATATAATTGCAACCCTTTTTCATAATTTTTTGTATAATAGTCATAAGGTAAATGGTTTGGAATAAATAACAAAGCATTATAGCTATATTGTCCTTCTACAACTATGTGAATTGTTTTTAATGGTTTTTCCCAATCATTGAATTTGCTCATATAAAAACTATCATATTCTTCTTGTTTTATTTCAGATTTTTTCTTTTTCCAAATTGGGATCATACTATTTAATGTTTCTATTTCTTTAACATTTTCATATTTATCTGTCGTTCCTTCTTTTAATTTGCTGTGTTCAACTTCCATTTTTATTGGATATCTAATATAATCTGAATATTTCTTTACTAATTCTTGTATCTTATAATCTTCTAAGAACTCACTATATTTCTCATCTTCAGTATCTTCTTTTAAATGTAATGTTATTTCTGTACCAATGTCCTTTTTATCACATTCTTCAATACTATATCCATCAATTCCTTCAGAAACCCACATATGTGCTTTTTCTTCATCTGGAGACTTTGTCTTTACTGTTACTTTATCACCTACCATAAATGAGGAATAAAAACCAACACCAAATTGACCAATTATATCTATATCTTCTTTCTTTTCATTTGATTGTTTGAAGGCTAATGATCCACTTTGTGCTATTGTTCCTAAATTTTGCTCTAGTTCCTTTTCAGTCATTCCACATCCATTATCTGAGATAATGATATTTCTATTTTTTTTATCAATTTTAATATTAATTTCTAGATTATTTGAATCTATATTAATATTTTTATCTGTTAATGACCTATAGTATAGTTTATCTATTGCATCACTTGCATTAGATATAAGTTCCCTTAAAAAAATTTCTCTATTTGTATAAATTGAATTAATCATTAAATCTAATACTCTTTTAGATTCTGCTTTAAATTGTTTTTTAGACATATAATATCAACTCCTTTTTCTTTTGAATGTAATTATATATTAAAAAATTAGCAGTGTCAATAATTGACTGCTAATTTCACATAATTTTCACATTTATTGTTATAGTTTATTAAAAAATTCAAAATATTATTTTTATATTTTTGATATTTAAATACTTATATATAACAAAAAAACCCAAAACAATAATAAATTATTGCTTCGGCTTTCTTGATTTATATATTATTATCTAACTTTTATAGATAGTACGCTTAATTTAACTTTTGGTGTATTTGGTCTAGTTGAGCTTTTTAAATATGTTGAATATTTTCCAAAATATTGTGTTCCATCCACATTTACATACGCTCTAACTTTAAATTTATATGTTGTTGAAACTTTTAATTTTTTTACTTCAATTGAAGTATCTTTTGTTTTTCCAGCATATTGATATTTATTTTTTGAATAATCAAATACATAAACTTTATATCCTGTTACTCCATTTACTGCAGACCAATTAATAGTTACTGAATTTGTTGTCTGTGATTTTACTTTTACAGATTTAACTTGAGTTGGTCTAATTATAAATGTTTTTGTAATTGTACCTGCATAATTTCCTTTTCCTATTATTGTTACTGTTGCTTTTCCAGGCTTTGTATTATTTGCATAACTTACTTCATAATCTGTCCCATTAACTAAAGTTTCATTTCCATCTTTTACTGTTATATCTTGTTTTAGTTCTTTACCTGTATATTCTAAATCTTCCATTCTTGTAACTGTGGCATTTTCAATCTTTCTTTTTAAAGTATAATAGATATCTACATTATTCTTTTTTTCACTTACAAAATCTTTATCATTTATTATTACAGTAGCCGTCTTATTTGCTTGTATATCAGCATCTGAACTATTCTTAGTATTAAAAATTCCACCATTAACCATTATTACACCTTTATACATATCATAACCATTATATGACGAAGTATAAATTGGGTAATTCTTTTCATCAGTAAATTTTCCTCCATTAATTATTAATTTAGAGTCTTTTCCTGATGTGTTTTGTGTTTCATCATACCATCCATTTTCAATTAAACTGCTAGGATATCCACCATTCTTTTCTGCCTTTATTGTTGCAGTTTTTACTATAACACCATCATTTATCGTCATTGTACCATGATTTAATATTGTATAATACGTGTTACCTTTTTCATCTTTGCTTCTGTCATAATTTCCACTATCTAAAACGCAAGTTGCACCAACTTCGTTATAAACAGTAGCCTTTGCATTAGTTAGATTGTCTAAATTTCCTTCACCTTTAATTGTTAAATTTCCCTTGTTATAAATTGTATTGTCTTTAACATTTGTAATGTTATGTCCATTTAAATTTATAACAACTGTCTTGTCTGCTGGAATTGTTACATCCTCTGTAACATCCTTCTCAAGTACTATTTCCCCTCCTTGATTTACAGCTTCTTGTAAAGTTAAATATTCTGTGTTTCCAATTTTTGCAACTGCTCCAGTTGTCGTTTCTGCGTTTACCTTTCCTGTTAAAGCAAAGGTAAGTGTAACTATTGCTAAAATAGCTAAAATTTTTGAAATTTTAAAAAGACTTCTTTTCATTTTTTCCCTCCTTTTTCAATAACATCATTCTATCACTTTCTATTTTTTGTCAAGCAAATTTATGTATTGTCATAAAAAAAATTATTAATTAAAAGTGTTAATATCCTAAGTAATATTTTTTAAAAATATCCTGAGTATTATAATGCGCAAAAAATAATCTGTAAAATATTGATTTTTCAATACTTTACAGATTATCGTATTTGGAGCAGGTAGTGGGAATCGAACCCACGTAGCTAGCTTGGAAGGCTAGGGTTCTACCATTGAACTACACCTGCATTTTCTAAATACATTTTTTATTATACCATTTATTTTTCATTTGTCAATACTTTTTATAAATTTTTTTCACTTTAACTGTAAAAACTTTCACTTTATTATAATTTGTAAGTGAAAAGTAATCAAAAACACTTGCATATTCAAATAAAATATCTTAGCTTTTTTTAATACATAATTATAATGAAATAAAAAGCTGCCATTTTTGGCAGTTTTTTATAACATATAAACTGTTCCTAATACTAAACATAGGACTACTAAAAGGATTCCAAAAATAATAGTCCATTTCTTTAGCTTTCCTTCTCTAGTATTACCTTTGTTTTTCTCAAAGAAATTATTCGCTGATGAACCAGTAATAGTTGAAGACAATCCTTCATCTTCTTTAGACTGCATCATAGCTAATATTATAACTGCAAAACACACAATAAAATAAATTACTAATAAAATTATTTTCAATACTTGCATCTATCGTTCCTCCTTAGCGGATCTTAGTCTTCTTTTTTTGCTACTATTTGTTTTCCATCATAATAACCACAATTTGAACATAATGTATGTGGTAATATTGGTTCCCCACAATTTGGGCATTTTGCAAATTTTGGTGCTTCTAATTTCCATGTTGATCTTTTTGAATGTGTTCTTGCTTTTGACCATCTTCTTTTTGGTTGTGCCATTTAAAATCCCTCCTCTTGTAATAGATATATATTATACCCTTATTTCTCTTAAACTTTTTCATACTATACGATTATACATTCTTTTTGCAATTTTGTCAACCTATTACAGTTTAAATTTTCACTTTTTTTCAAAAACTGCATATAATAGTATAATTAAAGGAGGAAATTATGTGTGGGATTGTTGGTTTCATAAACTATAAAAAAGATCTTTTTCAATATAAAAGTGTAATTGAAAATATGAATGAAAAGCTTTCAAATAGAGGACCAGATGAAAGCGATATTTATTTAAGAAATCATGTTGCTTTAGGACACAAAAGATTAATTGTGATAGACCCAGATGGTGGAAAACAACCAATGATAGAAAAATATTCATTTGGAGAATATGTAATAGTATATAATGGTCAAATATATAATACAAAAGAATTACGAGAAACTTTGGTAGAAAATAATTTTAATTTTCAAGGGCATTGTGACACAGAAGTTCTTTTAAAAAGTTACATCCATTATGGAAAAGATGTAGTAAAACATTTAAACGGAATCTATAGTTTTGCAATATGGAATTCTAATACTCAAGAACTATTTTTAGCTAGAGATCATTTTGGTGTAAAACCATTATTTTATACTATTTTTGATGATTCATTTATTTTTGCTTCTGAATTAAAAGCAATTTTTGAGTATCCTGGTATTCCTAAAATTTTAAATAAGCAAGGATTGGCTGAACTTTTTGGAATAGGACCAGCGCACACTGCAGGATTTACAATTTATAAAAATATTTATGAACTAAAACCTGCTTATTTCGCGGTATATAATAAATCAGGGCTTCACACTGAAAGATATTGGAAACTAGCAAGTAAGCCACATACAGATGATTTTGATATAACTTGTCAAAAATTGCATTATCTTCTAAAAGATACAATAAGTAGACAGCTTGTATCAGATGTTCCACTTTGTACATTTCTTTCTGGTGGACTTGATTCAAGTATTATAACAAAATTTGCTGGAGAATATAGGAAACAGAATGAGTTATCCCCAATTCATACATATTCTGTGGATTATGTGGATAATGATAAGAATTTTGTTAAATCAGATTTTCAACCAAACTCTGATAATTATTATATAAATCTTATGACAGATAATAGTTATTCAGTAAATCAAAAAGTTATGTTAGATACTCCTGAACTTGCTAATGCTCTTGAAGAAGCAATGATTGCAAGAGATATGCCTGGAATGGCCGATGTTGATTCTTCTTTATTCCTATTTTGTAAAAGTGTAAAGAAAGAGCAAACTGTAACTCTTATGGGAGAATGTGCAGATGAAATATTTGGAGGCTATCCTTGGTTTTTTAGAGCTGATGCCTTAAACTCCGGAACTTTTCCTTGGTCTATAGCAATAAATGAAAGGCAAAAATTATTGAATCCATCAATAGGAGAAGAGTTACCATTAAGAGATTATATTGATTTTAGATATAATGAAAGTCTAAAAAATGTAGAAATTTTAGATTGTGACTCTGATGAAACTGCTGAGAAAAGAAAAATTTCATATCTGACTATAAATTGGTTTATGCAAACTCTATTAGAGAGATGTGATAGAATGGGAATGGCAAATGGATTAGAAATCCGTGTTCCTTTTTGTGATTATAGATTGGCTGAATATATGTGGAATGTACCGTGGGAAATGAAAGCATTAAATGGAAGAGAAAAAGGCTTGCTTCGTTATATTTGTAGAGATTTCTTGCCAAAAGAAATTGTATCTCGAAAAAAATCGCCATATCCTAAAACTCATAATCCAACATACTTAAAAGCTGTAAAATCAATGCTTTTAGATATTATAAAAAATCCAAATGCTCCTATAAATTCTCTACTTAATAGAAAATATATTTTGGAAATTTTAGAAACAGATGGTAAAGCCTTTTCAAGACCTTGGTTTGGCCAGCTTATGACAGGTCCTCAACTTATGGCATATTTATGTCAAGTGAATATGTGGTTAGAAAAGTATCAACCAAAAATTGAATTATAAAACTTTAACAATTAAAATCTTGTTATTATTCACAGCTTATATTGATAGGTGTGAATAATAACAAGATTTTAATTTTCTACAACTTTCAAATAATTTCCATTTTCATATTTAAAAGTGGTTTCTTCAACTGCATCATTTAATAGGTATTGTGGAAAATCAACTTCTTCAAGCACCAAATCATCTCCTGATGTAACATCTATTAAATAAATTCGATCTTCTCTTTGTTCTTCTACTTTATATATGTGTCCATCTTTTCTAAAATTTTCAAGCTCCTTGTCTTGCTTATTTAATAACTCATTTGCCATTTCTTCTATTTGACCTATAACTTCTTCTGTTGATTTATTATCTATAACATAATTTTCATTTTCTTTTTTTAAAATATCATTTACTTTTACATCTTCTGGAAGTTCTTTAGGAGCAAGTTTTTCTATACTCTTTTCTCCATTTTCATATTTAAAACTTATGTATAATCCATCTTTTTTACTTGAGATAAAATACATTTCTTCATCTTTAAAATTGTTATTTGCATACTCTTTTAGTATATTTTGTATTTCATCTCTAATGCTATTTCTTGTAGCAATACTTGTTTTTCTTTCATTTTGTAATTGTATTAAAATACCCTTTTCATTTGAAGTATTATTATTTTGTTGTAAAAAATCTGCTAAATTATCTATAAAACTTTTTACATCTTTATTCTGTTTTAATGTTTTTCCTAAATTATTAAAAAAATCCAAATCCAATAAGCTCTCCTCCTTTTAAATTTTGATAAAAATATGTATTGCATTTTTTTGTTTTTATGAATAATCAAATGTATTAATATTATTTAATAGGTTTGCTTTCTCCTGTACTATAATCAATTTCTATGCCTGGTTGCACATTATATACATAAACATTAAAACATATTCCTTTTCCATTATCTTCTACAGAATATGCTTCCATCTCTACTCCACTTGCAACTAAATTTGAACCTTTAAAAATTGGTGTAACCCTGTATAAAACATGATTATCAATGTTTTCATCTTCTTCAAAATAATCATCAACCATATCTTCAAATGGTAACATTCCTTGTACATTCATGTATCTTGTCCCAGTAATTAAATTCTTCTTGTTTGCATTTTCTCCAGCAAGTTGCCAACCTATTAAATGACATCTATTGTATAATGCTTTTTGATCAACTAATCCCTCATACATAGCTTGTTTCCACCCAGATGGATAAATGTTACTAATTGAACCTCTTTTCTCTCCAACCTTTGGCATCAATTCTGTGCAAATATTTGCATAAGCCACTCCACATCTTCCAAGGCTGTCTAAATCAGAATAATTTTCAAATACTTTTGTTGTATAATCTTTTTCTTCAAAATATGGTTTATTATTATTAATATATACATATGGGCTATCTGTATATTCTGGAATACTATTTAAATCGAATGATGTAATAGTCCCACTTGTTTTTTCAGATTTTAAGTATGCCATTAAACCAACTATTGCTAAAATAATAAATGTATATATAATTTTTTCTATCTGTTTCATTTTACTTTTTTTCATCTGATTTCTCCTGTCTTTTTTATTTTATCACATTTTATAATTTAGGTAAACGAATTTTCACCTTTTTATTTAATTTAGTATCTTAAATTATCACAAAATAATTAATATTGAATATTATATTTTAGGTGATTTGAATGAAAACATTAAAAATTGGATCAAGAGGTCCAATAGTTGAATTTTTACAAAATATTTTAAAACATTTAAGATTATATAATGGTAAAATTGACGGATTTTTTGGTCAAAATACAAAATCTGCAGTTATTAAATTTCAACAGCATAATAATTTAGAACCAGATGGAATAGTTGGCTCTAGAACATGGAATGCATTAATGCCATACATAGATGGTGGATTAGGATTTATTGTTCCTACAAACATAAGTTATAGTTCAACAATTTTAAAGATAAATTTAGATAGTTTGAAGCAACTTTATCCATTTATTGAGATTACATCTGGAGGAAAAAGTGTATTAGGAACAGATCTTCCAATTATTAAAATCGGAAATGGTTCTAAAGAAGTATTTTATTCTGCTTCATTCCATGCTAATGAATGGATTTGCAGTCCTCTTGTTATGAAATTTTTAGCAGACTACTGCTACACTTTTTCAAATAATTTAACAATTTATGGTTATAATGCAAGAGCATTATATAATTATTGTACAATTTACATTATGCCAATGGTAAATCCTGATGGTGTTGACCTAGTTACAGGAGAAATAAGTCAAAATTCTTCTTTGTATACAAATACAAAATTAATTGCAAATAGATATCCATCAATTCCTTTCCCTAATGGCTGGAAAGCAAATATTCGCCGGAGTTGATTTGAATCTTCAATATCCTGCTGGTTGGGAACAAGCAAGACAAATAAAATTTGCTCAAGGATTTACTACACCTGCACCACGTGATTTTGTAGGTTTCGGTCCATTAACTGAACCTGAAGCACTTGCAGCTTATAACTTCACTTTACAACATGATTTCAGTTTAATTATTGCATTCCACACTCAAGGTAATGTTATTTACTGGCAATTTCAAAACTATAATCCTCCTAGAGCGCTTGCAATTGGTACTCAATTTGCAAATGTTAGTGGGTATTCACTTGAAGAAACTCCATACAATTCAAGCTTTGCTGGTTATAAAGACTGGTTTATTCAAAATTACAATTTACCAGGTTACACAGTTGAAGTTGGTGAAGGATCTAATCCACTTCCTAGTTCACAATTTGACTCAATCTATAGCAGAATTTTAGGTATATTTGTATTAGGTGCAGTTCTAGCATAATTTAACTATTGTGGGAGACTGGATAATAGTTCTATAATTCTATTACCTTCTCCCATGGCAAATTTTCTTTTCCAAAATGTCCATAATTTGTTGTTTCTCTATAAATTGGCCTTTGTAAATCTAAATAATTTATTATGCCTCTTGGAGTTAAATCAAACTTACTTTTTATCTTTTTAACAATTTCTTCTTCAGATATTGTATTTGTTCCATAAGTATTTATATATATAGAAATAGGCTCTGCTACACCTATAGCATAAGAAAGTTGTATCTCACATTTTCTAGCCAATTTATTTGCTACAATATTTTTAGCAATATGTCTTGCCATATATGATGCAGATCTATCTACTTTTGTAGGATCTTTTCCTGAAAATGCCCCTCCTCCATGTCTTGCATATCCTCCATATGTATCTACAATAATTTTTCTACCTGTAAGTCCACTATCTCCTAAAGGTCCACCAATTACAAATCTACCTGTAGGATTTATAAAATATTTTGTATTTTCATCTAGTAATTTTTTAGGTATAATCTCATCAATTACAAATCTTTTTATATCATTTTGAATTTGTTTTTGTGTAATTTCACTTTTATGTTGTATAGAAACAACAATTGTATCAACTCTTAGTGGCTTATCATCTTCATACTCAATTGTAACTTGTGTTTTTCCATCAGCACCTATATAGTCTAATATTTTTTGTTTTCTTACATCTGCCAATCTTTTTGATAATTTATGTGCAAGAGAAATTGGAAGTGGCATTAATTCTTTTGTTTCATCACATGCAAACCCAAACATAATTCCCTGGTCTCCTGCTCCTTCTGTTTTAGCTTTTTTCCCTTCCTTTGTTTCCAAAGAATTATCAACTCCTAAAGCAATATCTGGAGATTGTTTAGATATATTAGAAATAATGCTACATGTTTTAAAATCAATATCTATATTACTTCCAAAATATCCTATCTCTTTTATTGCATTTCTTGTAACATTTTCAATATCTATGTTTGCAGTAGATGTAATTTCTCCTGTTATAAAAATTGTATTTTTTCCTGCAACTGTCTCACACGCTACTCTAGCATTTTTATCTTTTTCCAAATAGCTATCTAAAATACTATCTGATATATAATCACATAATTTATCTGGATGACCTTCAGTTACACTTTCTGATGTGAAAAAATATTTCATTTTCATCAATCCCTTCTAAAATTATTACTTAAAATTCCCATTATAATTTATTGAATAATTCTGAATATATTTTATTTTTAAATATGCGTAAGCGACCAAACGGGCTTGCGAGTGCGAAATGGGGCAATTTACTCTATTTTTTAAAAAAATTACTTACAACTATTGTAATAAGGGCACCCCTCACACTCTCTTTTTCTTTTCTTGGTATTTTTATAAATGATAAATATTATCATAACTAAAATTGCAACAATCACAAAAATATTTGCTAAATTTAATGTTCTTTTTTCAATCCTGCTTCCTATCTGATAAGTGGCTGTTGCTAAAAACCAAGCAAATATTGTTTGTAATATAACAACTTTTAGCATTTTTCTTGTTGATCCAAGTTCTCTTCTCATTGCTCCGATTGCTCCAAAACATGGAGCACTAAATAAATTAAATACCATAAATGCATAAGCAGCAGCTGCTGTAAATCCACCAAAAATTGAGTTACTTGCAAAAATTGCTTTACTTTCTTCTACATCTTCTGACAATCCAGAAATAACAGCCATTGATGAAACAACTTGTTCTTTTGCTACTAATCCTTGAATTGCTGAAACTGTCGCTCCCCAATTATATTCCCCAAGTATTGGATAAAATACCCAAGAAATTGATTTTCCAATAGAAGCTAAAATACTATCTTCTATATTAGTTACATACTCCATTTTAAATGAAAATGATACTAAAAACCATATAACTATTGAGCATATTAAAATTACACTTCCTGCCCTTTTTATAAATGCAATGACTTTGTCCCATACTTCTTTTGCTATGTATTTTGGGCTAGGCAATTTATATTCTGGTAGCTCTGAAATATATGAGCTACTTGTATGTCTAAATTTTGTTCTAGAAAGTACAAATGCTAAACAAATTATTATAATTATTGCAAAAAAATATAATGATGCTGAAACTAGTCCAGATTTTTCTTTAAAAAAATATCCTGAAAACAATGCTATGATTGGCAATTTGGCACTACATGGTATAAATGAAACAAGCATTGTAGTTAGCTCCCTTTCATCAGAATTTTCAATAATTCTTGTTCCCATGATTCCAGGAACAGAACAGCCTGAACCAACAATAAATGGTATTAAACTTTTCCCACTTAATCCTAATTTTCTAAATAGTTTATCAAGTAATAATGCAATTCTTGACATATAACCTGTTGTTTCAAGTAATGCAATACATAAAAACAAAATTATAAGTTGTGGTACAAATCCCAAAACAGCTCCTACTCCTGATATAATTCCATCAACTACTAAACTTATTAACCATTCAGAAGTTCCTACATTCGCAAGACCTGTGCCTACCCATTCTCCAAATCTATCTACTCCATATTCAATTAAATCAACTGTTGCAGAACCTACAACTCCAACAGATAAATAATAAACCAAAAACATAATTACAATAAAAATTGGAAAAGCCAACCATTTGTTCAAGAATATCTTGTCCAATTTGTCGGAAAAAATTGTTTTTACAGGCACCTGTACAACAGATTGCTTTTTTACTTTTTCTATAAAACTATATCTTTCAGTTGCAATAGTTTCTTCTAAATCTGTATCATAATTCTTTGATAATTCTTTTTTAATTTTATTTATATTTTCAGAATTCTCGTTTTTGAATCTTGCATCATCTTCTAATAATTTTACTGCTATAAATTTACTATGTTTTCTGTTCAATTCAAATTGTATTTCTGTAACAGAATTTTCTATTCTACTATCAAAAACTTTTGCTCTTTGTAAATCTTCTTTTTTGTCTATTTCTGCAATTAAAGCATCTATACCTGTTTCCTTTAATGCAGAAATTTCAAAAACTTTTACTCCAAGCTGTTCTTCCAATTTTTTAGTATCAATTTTAATTCCTTTTTTTTCAAGCATATCTGCCATATTTAAAGCAACAATTAATTTTGTATTTAATTCCATCAATTGTGTTGTTAAATACAAGCCTCTTTCCATAGTTGTAGCATCAACAATATTTATAATTACATCTGGATTCTCATCAAATACAAATTTTCTAGAAACTTCTTCTTCTTCACTATATGGGCTTAGAGAATAGATTCCAGGTAAATCAGTTATTTCATGGCTAGTACCTTTTATAATTCCTGTCTTTTTTTCTATTGTAACACCTGGCCAATTTCCAATTTTCGCATTCATTCCTGTTAAATAATTAAATAATGTTGTTTTTCCACTATTTTGGTTTCCGACTAGTCCAACTTTCATTATTTTAGAACCTCCACATCTATTTGTGCCAAATCTGATTTACTTATACAAAGCTCATAATCTCTAAGTTCAATATCAATAGGGTCTCCCATTGGTGCTTTCTTTTTTATTAACACTTCAACACCTCTTGTTAATCCCATATCTAAAAGATGTCTTTTTATTTCTCTATTTTTTACATTCAAATTTAATATTTTTGCTTTTTGTCCCACATTCAATTCACTTAAATTCATATTTTTCCCTTTCAATATTCAAATTTATAAGTATAAACTGTAATCTAATTTATTTTATGAATCTTGTATCTTATATTATTTTGCAACTACCATTTCATCTTCAACAACTAGCTCAATTTCATTATGTTTTCCATCTAAAATTGTTTCAGCTAAAGAATCTTCAACTAGATTTTGTATAGTCCTACGAAGTGGTCTTGCACCAAATGATTTATTTACTCCTTTTTTTGCAATCAATTCTTTAACACTATTATCTATTTTAACATTTATGTTTTGCTTAGCTAGTCTGCTTATTACCTCATTTAACATCAAATCTATTATTTGTTTTATTTCTTCATCATTCAATTTATGGAAAACAATAATTTCATCAATACGATTTATGAACTCTGGTTTAAATTCTTTTTTTACTTCTGACATAACATCTTTTTTTATGTCTTCATAATCTTCTTCTTCATCTTCTTTACTATTACCAAACCCAAGATTTTTTTTATCTGTAATCATTCTTGCACCTATATTTGATGTCATTATAACAATTGTATTTTTAAAGTCTACTGTTCTACCACTTGAGTCTGTAAGTCGTCCATCATCTAATATCTGTAATAAAATATTCATAACATCTGGATGTGCTTTTTCAATTTCATCTAATAAAATAACAGAATATGGATTTCTTCGAACTTTCTCTGTTAATTGTCCTCCTTCTTCAAATCCAACATATCCAGGAGGTGATCCAATCAATTTTGAAACAGAATGAGATTCCATATATTCAGACATATCAATTCTTATCAAGTCTTTTTCTCCACCAAATAATGCTTCTGCAACTGCTTTTGATAATTCAGTTTTTCCAACTCCAGTAGGTCCTAAAAATAAGAATGAACCTATTGGTCTATTCGGACTTTTTAGTCCAACTCTACTTCGTCTTATTGCTTTTGATACAAATTCTATTGCTTCATTTTGTCCTATTACTCTTTTATGTAGTATATTCTCAAGGTTCTTCAATTTTTCATTTTCACTTTTGGTTATTTTATCTAATGGAATTCCAGTCGAACTTGAAATAATTTCTGCAATATTTTCATCTGTAATTGTTATGATACTTTTTGTATTTTTATTCCTCCATTTAGAATTTTCTTTTTCAAATTTTTCTCTTAGCCAAATTTCTTTATCTCTTAACTCTGCAGCTTTCTCAAATTTTTGTCCTCTTATTGCCTCTTCTTTATCTTTTTTGGCTTTTTCAATTTTAGATTGTAAATCTTTTAAAATTTGAGGTTCTGTATATGCTGAAGTCCTTGCTTTTGATGCTGCTTCATCTATTAAATCTATTGCTTTATCTGGTAAAAATCTATTATTTATATATCTTGAAGAAAGTTCAACCGCAGTTTTTATTGCTTCATCTGTAATTTTCACATTATGATGTGCTTCATATTTGTCTCTTAATCCTTCTAATATTAATACTGTGTCCTCATTACTTGGTTCTTTAATATTAACTGGGCTAAATCTTCTTTCTAATGCAGAATCTTTTTCAATATATTTCCTATATTCATCAATTGTTGTTGTCCCAATCACTTGAACTTCTCCTCTTGCTAGCATCGGCTTTAGGATATTAGCTGCATCTATAGCTCCTTCTGCAGAACCAGCTCCAACTATTGTATGTATTTCATCTATAAATAAAATTATATTTCCAGATTTCTTTACTTCATCTAATACTTTTTTTATTCTTTCTTCAAAATCACCTCTATATTTGGCACCGGCTACCATTCCAGATATATCTAAACTTATAACTTTTTTGTCTTTTAAATTTTCTGGAATGTCTCCATTAATCATTTTTTGTGCAAATCCTTCAACCACAGCAGTTTTTCCAACTCCAGATTCTCCTATCAAACATGGATTATTTTTCATTCTTCTTGATAGAATTTGTATTACTTTTTGTATTTCCTCTTCTCTACCAATAACAGGATCTAATTTGCCATTCTCTGCCTTTTTAGTTAAATCCTCTCCAAATTGTTTTAAAACAGTATTATTTTTTGAACTTTCATTTTTTTTATTTTTAGAACTTTCGTTCGAAAAACCAGTAGCATTTTCTATCTCATTTATAGTATTTAATATTTCATTATAAATTTTTGGTAAATCCACATTTAAATTAAGTAAAATCCTTACTGCTATGCTATCTCCTTCTCTTAAGATGCCTAACAATAAATGCTCTGTCCCTATGTAATCATATCCAACTTTTTTAGCTTCTATAAAGCTATTTTCTAGTACTCTTTTTGTTCTAGGTGTAAAACCCGATGTTTTTTCGATCTCTTCTCCTTTTCCTATTAAATCTATAATTTCATTTTCTATTTTTTCTGCATCTATTGATTGATTCTCTAACACTCTGCTTGCAACTCCACTTCCCTCTTTAGCTAATCCATATAGAATATGCTCTGTACCAATATATTTGTGACCTAATTTTAATGTTATTTGATTTGCACTTTCCATAGCTTTTTTTGCTCTAGCTGTAAATTTATAAACCATCTATATATCTCTCCTTATATTAAGTATTATACTCTTTTTCTAGAAAAAGTCCACAATGTTTTTATGATTTATTTTTTTTTGTTGCATTATTTAATTTTTCTGCAATCTTTTTCTGATCATCTAGACTAGTCCACGCGAAATATGAAGACATAAATTCTCCATAAGGAGTTATATCGTCTCCTTCATCAAAAGTTATTTTTTCGTTTATTTTCTTATTATCACTCATAAAATATGCCTCCTTAAAAAATTCTAAAAGATATAATATATTATTTACATCTTTTAGAATTTTATACAAGTTTTTCATTTAGAAACCAGTTTTTGGTAATAATTTATATGCTATTGTTTTCCACTTTGATGATTCTGTTACTTTATGATTTTCAAACTTACCACTAACATAAGCTATATTTGTAAAAGTAGTTCCATTTTTAGTATCTTTTTTTACTATGCCTGTTAAATGAGGGTTCTCATTTGAACAAAAGCCAATATCAACACTTCCAAAATCCATTTTTAATTCTGTTATATACTCATTTTCTGCGAGTTCTTTTTCAAAATCAATTTCATAATTTTCTTTTGAACTTAAATCTTCCATTATTAAAATGTATTCATTTGACAAATTTGATTTATAATATAAATCATATTCTAAATCTTGATTAAATGTCCCTGTTTTAAAATTTGTAACTTTTACATATTTTGAAGGGATTATATCTTGCATAGAAAAATTTTTTAACATTGTATTTCCACTATTTCTCATACTTATATCATATTCAATTTGCTCTCCAACATTAACAGTTTCCGAGCCACTCTTTTCTACTTCTACATCAGGATTTTTGGACTCATTTTGAATTGCTACATTTACAATTTCTCCATCTTTTGTTATTTCTGTAAGAAATTCATTTTTGTTTAAATAATAATATTTATTTGTTTCTGTTTCTTTAATCTTATATTCTCCTTTCTCAAGATCAGATGAGATTGCAATACCATCTTTATCTGTAGTTATTGTTTCAATATATTTATTATTTTTATCATATATTTTAAATTTAACATTTTTTAGAGGGCTTCCAGCTCTTTCTCCTGTAATTTTATTATTATCTTTACTTGTTTTTATAATTTTTATTTTTCCTTTTATCTTCTTATTCTTAAAGACTATGTTTTTAATTTTATTTTCTTCTAATTCTATTTTTTCTATATTACTATTTAGAACATACTTTTCTCCTGTTTCTACTTCTTTTAAATATAAATTTTGATAATCTTTTAATGCATATTTTGAAGTTGTTGCTTCTCCATTTGCATCTGTCACAATTGTTTCTAATATATTTCCATTTTTATCTTGCACTTCAAATTTTACTCCTTTTAATTTTACTTCATTATTGTCTGAATCAACTTTTATAATCTTTATCTGTCCTTTTTTCAGTTCATTTTCTACAGTAATTTGAGATGTCTTATTTTCATAAATTTCTATTTCTTTCTCTTTAGTTTCTAAATTGTACCACTTGTTGGTTTCTATTTCTTTTAATTTATATTTTCCCACTTCTAAATTTTCTATAAGGATTTCTCCATTTGCATCTGTTGTATATGTTCCTATTTTATCATCATTTTTATTATATAAATCGAACTTCACTCCTTCTATTTTCACATCTTTATTTTCTTTGTCTATCTTTAATATTTTTAAACTTCCAGGTAAAATTTCTCTTTTTATTTTAATATATTCTTCAGCAGTTGCCCTCGAACTTTCTCCTGTTGTAACAACATAATTCTGTGTCTTTGTAACTGTAGTCTTTCCTTCTAAAATTAAATATACTTTACAATCTGCTGATATGGTAACTTTGCCATCAATATCTTCTGTAACTTCTGATTTCGGAACATATATTTTAAAATTATTTCCTTTGTTAAAACTATTCTTCTTTTTTCCATTTACATCAGCTACAAAACTATTTTTAGTCAATCCTTTAGTACTTACTGTATAAGTTTTAAATTCTGATTTGGAAGTAACCTTGTACTCCTGAATATAATAATTATCTTCTTCATACACATCATTTACTTTTACAATAGCTAATGGATTTTCTTCTTGCTTTTCAGTTCCTTCGTTCCCTATTTGTACTAATTTTTTTAATGCATTTAGCATTGCTACAGCTTCTTTATCATCTTTTTCCGCTTTAAAATATTTAAGTTTTGATTCTCCTAATATGCAGTATACAGCAAACTTAGTTACAGCATATGCATCATAATTTGAGGTTAGACCCAATTGTTTAGCTGTTTTAAATGGATATCCATTTTTTATTACTCTCCATATTTTGTCATTTTTTAGTACACTTTTTGTTGTTACATAATATGCCTCCTTTTCTGCACCATCAAGATTTTTATTCATACAATATGTTGGAGCAAATCCACCTTTTGTATCATATCCAACTATAGAACAAATTAAATAAGTATATTGTTTCTTTCCTTCTCTATAATATTTTAAATGATAATCTGCTTGTCCTACTTTTTTTATATATGCTTTATCTATATTTACTTCTACTGCGGCATAAATTATATTTGCAGATGCATTTAAAACTAATATTACCATAAGTAATATCATTAAAATTTTATAAAATATTTTTGACAATTAACTTCATTCCTTTCTGATTAATTTATAGGATTAAAGTTTAGATTTTGTTTTTTGGGGTTTAAAAAGAAAAAACTATCTCCACATTATTGTGGTAAAACGCTTCTTTTGAAGCAAAATGCCTAACATAATTTGCATTGAATTATATTAACTATTATATCATCAATATTGAATTTGTCAAGAAAAATCGTTCGTCAAAATTTGACATACTTCGCCTATAGCAGTTATTTTACTTTAATGTATTCTTTTATTTTATCAAATTTAATATCACCAATCCCACCAACATTTTTTATATCTTCTATTTCTTTAAATTCACCATTCTGTTCTCTATATTCAATAATTCTTGTTGCAAGTGATGGTCCTATTCCTGGCAATGTCTCTAAGTCTGTTTGAGTTGCTTTATTTATATTTATTATATTTGTATTAGACTCCTCATCATTTCCAATCAATATTCCTTCTCCACTATCACTTGAAATATAATTTTCACTTGATAAATCTTCATCATCATTACTTGGTATTCTTATTTTCATACCATCTTCTACAAGGTATGCTAGATTCACATTTGTAATATCAGAATTCTCTGTAAGCCCTCCAGCAGCTTCTATTATATCTTCTATTCTACTTCCTTCTTTTACTTTAACTATACCTGGATTTTTCACCTCACCTGTAACATGTACTACTATTATATTTTCTTCTGTCTCTGAATTTTCTTCTGTACTATTAGTTTTAGCAACATTTAATTCATTATTTTCTATTGAATTAATTTCATTTTTTGAATTTAAAAAATTCCAAAAAAACAATATAATTATTGCCAAAACAACTAATATAATTTTCTTATTACCTTTTAAAATTTCTATCATAAAAAACCTCCTACCTATTGAAATTTAATTTTAAATATTGTATATTATTCTTATATATTTTTAAAAAAAGAAATGGATGGATAAAAAAATGAAATTCAAAAAAATAGCAATTTTATTATTAATTATGATGTTATTCTCGACAAATAGTTTTGCCGAAGATGCTACTAATGAGACTAACCTAGAACAAAACTCTATCAATGTTTCTACATCAGAAGATAATTCTTCTGTTTCTCTAAATATCAACTCTGAAGCTGTTATTTTAATTGAAAATACAACTGGAAAAACTCTATATGAAAAAAATTCAGAGCAAAAAATGTATCCTGCAAGTACTACAAAAATATTAACTGCAATTATTGCAATTGAAAATAGCAATTTAGATGACATAGCTACAGTAAGTAAAACAGCAATTTCTAATATACCATCTGGATATTCTTCTGCATACTTAGTTGAGGGTGAACAAATTTCTATAGACAATTTATTAAAAGAATTATTAATTCATTCTGCAAATGATGCAGCAAATGTCATAGCAGAACATGTTTCAGGATCAATAGATACATTTGTAGACTTAATGAATGAAAAAGTTCAAGAGCTTGGTTGTGCAAATACTCATTTTGTTACAACAAATGGTATTCATGATGAAAATCATTATACAACTGCAAGAGATTTATCTGTAATAGCTAGATATTGTATGCAAAATCCTACTTTCAGGAAATATGTTTCTATACAAAAATGTACAATACCTGCTACAAATAAAAGTAAAGAAAGAACTTATAAAAACACAAATGATTTAATAAATACATCATCTACATATTATTATCCCGGATGTATAGGCATAAAAACTGGTTACACTTCAGAGGCAAAAAATTGCTTAATTTCTGCCTGTAGCAAAAATGGATTACAATTAATTGCAGTTGTACTTGGATCTGGTACAGTTAATGGAAAAAGTGCAAGATATTTAGATTCTAAGACCCTTTATGATTATGGATATTCAAATTATTCTATGAAAACAATATTTCAAAAATCATGTGTTTTGGAAACTATAACTGTACCACACGCTACAAAAGAAACAAAAGATTTAGATCTAATACTTGAAGATAATGTTGTAGCACTAGTAAAAAATAATTCTTCAACAAATATATCTCCTGAAATTTCAGTTTCAGGTAACATATCTGCACCAATTTCTGCAAATTCTGTAATTGGCACAGCCACATATACAATTGACGGTCAAACTTATACATCAAATATAATTGCATCACATGATGTAATTCAAAATGATAATTTATATTTTATTTTAATATTTTCTTTAATTGGAATAATATCGATTTTAATAATTATATTTATGATTTTAAAAACTCATAAAAAGAAAAAAAATTTTTATTAGAAGGCTTATTTAATAAGCCTTCTTTTTAATTTTTACCAACATAGTCTTTTCCAAGTATTATAGTCATATCATATTTACTTGTAATTGAACTTGGAGTAATTGTTCCTGTTCCTAATAATGTTTTTATTGAAGATATTACATTATCAGATAAATTTGATCTATTAATAATTCTCGTAAGTGCAATTTGTGTAGAAGCTTTTCCTTTATTAGTTACAGTATATCCCTCTGCCTCCAATAAACTTTTAGCATCATCTAAAAGTCCGCTATTTCCACTTCCGTTTAATAATTCTATTTTTATTTTAGAATTTGTTGTACTGCTAGCCGTGCTATTTGTAGTGCTATTTGTTTTATTTTGTCCGTCAGTACCTTCAGTTGTATTCTCCCCTGTAGAAAATAATTGGCTTATTACTTTCTTTGTTTTGACTTCATCTGCTAAGAAAAACCAAAGCCCTGTGTTTGCAGGAATTCTAGTTGATTCACCTGGTAGTACATCAGTTTTTAAATTATCCATGTTAAAGTCTAAAACATATGAAATATATTTTTTCACTTCATCCCAATCTGTAATATTTGTTTTAACATTTTTTTTAACAATGTCTACCAAATTTCCTATTTTTGTAATGTTTTTTGCTTGTAATGTTTGTTCAGCAAGAGCTTTTATAAAATCTCTTTGTGTTCTCATTCTCCCATAATCATCACTACCATATTCAGCCGAATATCCTGTATAATCATTGTTTTTTCTAAATCTTACTAATTGTTCAGCTTGATCTCCATTTAATTTCTGTAATCCAGCTTTTAAATGTATGTGTAAATCTTGTGCCTTACTATCATAATTCATATTTATTGGAACATTAAATTCAACTCCACCTATTTCATCAACTAGCTCTACTAATGCATTATTATCTATTACAATATATTTATCTATATTTAGACCAGTTAATTCATTTACTTCTTTTAAAGTTCCTTCTGCACCTTTATTTTGATATATAGCATTTATTTTATCATAAGATGAAGCATTCAGTTTGCTATCCCCTACAAATGTATCTCTTGGAATTGATAATAAAACAGCTGACTGAGTTTTTGGATTATATGATGCTACCATAATTGTATCTGTAAGCTCAACAGAAATATCTTTACTTACTCCTAATATTAAAACTCTATATTCTTCCAATTCCTCCACTGGTACTTCACTTGAACCAACTGCTGTCTTTATAAGTCCTTTCCATCCCCATCCGTTTTTAAATGTACTATATCCTACAAATCCTCCTACAAATAATACCAATAATATTAATATTATTAATAAAAATCTTAATATTGCTCTTAATACTTTATGTTTCTTTTGTTTCTTATTTTTTTTGGATTTATTTTTTTTATTTTTTATTTCTTCGTTCATTTGTTCGTCTTTCAACTATTATCACTCCTAGTTTATTAAAAAATTTACTATAGTATATCAAAAAAAAATACAAATATCAATAACTAAATTGTAAATTTATAAAAAATATTGAAAGGTTTTAATTCATATCATCTAAAAAAAACATTTAAAATAATATTATTAGTATACAAATATTTACCTATCATAGAACTATCAATCATATTAGTCAAAACCTCTGAATCATTTACAGAAATAATGAAGAACATAATTGCTAAAACTGCATATACAATAAATAGTCCTCTAATTATACCATATATCACTCCTCCTGTTTTATTAAGTTGTTTAATAAGGGGAAGTTCAGCAAGTCCTTGTAATACAAATTTAAGTAATATTAAAACCAATCTTAAAACAATAAATAAAACAATTGCAACTACTATTGATACAATTTTTTTTGAAATTATATCTGCAGTATTTTCTATAGTTTTATCTTTAGTATCTTCAACAGATTTTTCCAAATATTTTTCTACATATGTATTTATATTATCTTCATTTTTTATAGTATTTTTATTATCTTTTGTTTCTTCTTCACTAGTGTTTATTCCTTTTTCAATAATTGCACTTTCTATATTTTCATCAAAATCTGTATTGTCAATGATAAAATTTGTAATTGGTGTATATAAAATCCACGTCAATATTATTGCAATAATAAATGCACATAAGCTAAAAATAAGACTAATTAATCCTTTTTTATAACCCATAAAAATACTTAACACTAAAATAACTAGAATAAATATATCTAATGCAATTCCCATATTACCACCATCTTTCAATATTAATTTTATAAAGCAATAACTTCTATTTTGTCTTTAAATATTACAGCTGCAACATTTTCTGAAAAAGCCACATTTGTTATTTCCTGACTTGCCGTGTATTTTTTTATTAGCCATCCATTTGTGCTGATAAAATACAGATCTGTACCTGTATTTGCTACAATTATTGTCTCATTTGCATAAATCTTCTTTATAGTTTCTTCTATACTAAAGACATTTTCTTGATTAGATCTTGTATTTACTATATGCAAATTTGAAGACAACTGGAATAACCCCTCTGATTGTTCTTCCACATAAACTATTTGATTTTTTAAATTATTTGTAATATGAATGATTTTTTCTTTATCTATATTCAAAATTTCATTGTTGTTCTCATTTTCTATTATATTCACAGAATCATCGTAAATACATGCTATCTGATTATTATCTTGATATTTAACATTTGTTATCAATTTTTCAGAATCAGCATTATATGTATAAATTATTGTATTATCTGGATCATTTTGTGCATTTTCTACTGATATTATTTTTATATTTGATTTTATTGTTACACCTGAAGAATCCAGTTCTCCAATTGCAATAAATTTATTGTCATTTGATATACTTGCATCTATAATCCTAGTTGAAGAAAAATAACTTGTAAATAGTTTTTTACCATTTGAATCATACAATGTCAATATAGATTTATGTGTTACATCTGTTGTAATTATAGCTACATAACCATTTTTGTTTACATGTATTTGAAGTATGTCTGAATCTGTATTAATTCCCCAAAGATATGTTTTTTCTAGTAATAAACATGCTTTTTTTCCATCTTTTTCTGCTATAGCTAAATACCTATCTGATGAATCATAGATAGCATTATTTATATCAGTATTTATTGAATCTATTTTTTCACCATAAGAATTATACAATGTTACTACTTTATCATTTGAAATTGCTATATATTTACTATATACACATACTTGATTTGATTTATCTGCATTTAATGATATCATTTCTGCATCACTTTCTGTAATATTTTTTTGCAGTATATGTACATCTACCCAACCTCTAACATTTTTTTCTGCTATATAAAGTGAGATTAATACAATTAATAAAAATATTATTATAAATATAATTGCCATAATTATAATTTTTTTTCTATTGAATTTCTTTATATCTATTTTTCTCATCTCCTGTTATTTTGTTACATTTAACTAAAAATTTTGAATATATAATTTTTCAAAATTATTACTTAGCTATATTTTACTATATTGCATTTAAAATATCAATAAATCAAACTACATTTTCAAGAAGTTTTTAACTTCGTTTAAAATATATTCTTCATTATTCGCTTTTAGTTTTAATGTTATCATTGGCTTCGCTCCGGGAGAAAATTTAATTCTATTTCCATAATATTTTATAAATTTTTGAACATTATTTTTATCAAATAATGAATTTTCATATGTAAATAATATTCCATCTCTTTTGCTTGATATTTTACATACTCCTTTTACTTTCGCTAATTGTTTTATTCTTGATATTTCTAATAATTTAAATACTTCATCTGGTATATTCCCAAATCTATCTATCAATTCATCTATAACATCTTTAATGTCATCTTCATTATTACATAATGCAATATCTTGATATATCTCTATTTTTTGATTCGAGTCTGGTATATATGTATCTGGTATAAAACTCGTAACATTTAGGTCTATTTGTACATCAAAATCAGGCTTTACTTCAATTCCTTGTTCTTCTTTTACAACCTCATCTAAAAGTCTACAATATGTATCATATCCTACCTCTTCTAAATGTCCATGCTGAATTTCACCTACTAAACTTCCTGCTCCTCTTATCTC
This sequence comes from Clostridiales bacterium UBA3678, assembly GCA_002372935.1. Lineage (GTDB taxonomy): Bacteria > Bacillota > Clostridia > TANB77 > CAG-508 > CAG-269. The sequence goes on from DFJF01000013.1 coordinate 105,512, forward strand.
TAAATCTCTCATCGCTATCTTAAAACCTGAACCAAATTCAGTAAATTCTTTTATTGCTTTTAACCTTTTATCCGCTTCTTCTGATAATACTTTATCTTTTTTATATGTAATATATGCATATCCCTGTCTTTCAGAGCGTCCTACTCTTCCTCTTATTTGATATAATTGTGCAAGTCCCATTCTATCTGCGTTCTCAACTATTATAGTATTAGCATTTGGAATATCTATTCCAGATTCCAAAATTGTGGTACAAACAAGAACATTAGTTTTTCCTTCTACAAAATCTTCCATTATATCTTCTATTTCACGGCCTGTCATTCTTCCATGTGCAAAACTAACATTTGCTTCTGGCACAAACCTTGAAATTTCATCAGCTTTAAGCATTATATCTTCAACTTTATTATAAATGTAAAATACCTGTCCATTTCTTTCCAATTCTTTTATAATTGCTTCTTTTATAACTTCTTTATCATATTCTAATACATAAGTTTGAACTGGTTTTCTATTCTGTGGTGGTTCATAAATTACAGACATATCTCTTACACCAACAACAGACATATGTAAAGTTCTTGGAATTGGAGTTGCAGTCATTGTTAAGACATCTATATTTGCCTTATATTCTTTTATTTTCTCCTTTGCTCTAACCCCAAAACGATGTTCCTCATCAATTATTAAAAGACCTAAATCTCTAAATGTAATGTCTTTTCCAAGTAATTTATGTGTTCCAACAACTATATCTACATCACCTAATTTAAGATCTTTTATAATTCTATTTTTATCTTTGGTAGTTCTAAATCTATTTAATAATTCAACACTAATAGGATAATCTTTCATTCTTTCTTTAAATGTCTCATATTGTTGTTTTGCAAGTACAGTTGTAGGTACCAAATATGCAACTTGTTTTCTATCCATAACAGCTTTAAATGCTGCCCTTATTGCAACTTCAGTTTTTCCATAACCAACATCTCCACAAAGAAGTCTATCCATTGGTTTTTCATTTTCCATATCTTGTTTTACTTCATCAATACATCTTAATTGATCATCTGTTTCGTTATAAGGAAATTTTCCTTCAAATTCTTTCTGCCATTCTGTATCTTTAGAAAAAGCATATCCTCTTGACTTCTCACGTCTTGCATAGAGTTCTATTAATTCTTTTGCAACTGCTCTTAAATTATTTTTAACTCTATTTTTTGTTTTTTCCCAATCTTTTGTGCCAAGCTTATTTAATTTTAGCTCTGCTCCTTCAGCTCCAACATATTTTCTTATATTATCTAATGCATTTGTTGGAATATATAAAATATCATCACCAGCATATTTTAGTTTAATATAATCTCTTGTTGTTCCATCAGCAGTTATTGTATTTACGCCTATATAAATACCAATTCCATGATTTTTATGTACCACATAATCACCAATTTTTAAATCTGCAAATACAACCTTTTCACCTTGTTTAAATTCTTCAGATTTATGCTTTTTTCTTTTTCTTTCCGCGTCTACTAAGTCATTTGCTACAATTACAATTTGATTTAAATCATAAGACTCAAATCCCTCTGATAGATTTCCAACAGTAATCACAACATTATTTTGATTATTTTTTGTAATAATTGCTTGATTTAAATTTTCTTCTATTCTACATTCAATATCATTTTCCTGTAAAAGTTTTTCAATCTTTTTTGCTTTTTCTTTCATATCAACAATAATATAAATCTTCTTTTTGTCTTTATGAAAATTTTTTATATCAGATATAAATAAATCTATTCCACTTTTATAATAATTTAATTGTCTATATTTTAAATTATATTTTGTCATATTAGTCTTAGTTGTCGTATTTAATTTTTCTATATAGATTACTTGTTTTTTTTCTAATTGATTTTTTATATCTTCTAAATTAACTGTATTTTGAATGCTTTGTGGCACTATCTTTTCTTTCTCGATTAAAGCCTTTGCAAGTCTTTCATTTTCTTCATTTATTGTCATATCTCTTGACTCTATTTTATTTAACTCATCAATAAAAATTAAATATTTATCATTCAAAAAATCTAAAATAGTCTCTTGATTTTCATAAAATGAATTAAAATATTTATCTACTTTGCTTATATAATTGCCATTTTTTATCTCTTCTAAATCATTTTCTAATATCTCTTGTCTTTTATTATCATATATATTTTCTCCAATTTTTAAACAAACCTCATCTATAGATTTTTCTAAAACAAACTCATGTGCAGGATTAATCTCTATATTTTTTATTTCATTTGTTGATCTTTGGCTTACAATATTAAAATATCTTATAGAATCGATTTCATCACCCCAAAGTTCAATTCTCACTCCTACTATATCAGAAAGTGAAATATCTACAATTCCACCTCTAATACTGAACTCACCTCTAGCATCTATAAGATCATATCTTACATACCCAAGATTTACAAGTTTTTGCTTTATATCATCCAAATTACACATCTGACCCACTTTGAATTTTAATTTATTTTTATATAATTCTTTTTTAGAGATCAGTTTTTGCTTTATAGCCTCAATTGTAGTTACAACTATAATATTTTTATTGTCATAAATTTTATTTAAAACATCAATTCTTTCATATGGCAAGTATTTACTCTCAGCTATATAGTCATAAGTTAAAATTTCTTTTTTAGGGAAAAAACAAACTTTATCATTATCAACAAAATATTTTAGATTATCAACAATCTTTTTTGCTTGAATTTCATTATATGTTATTATAAATATAGGTTTTTTTGTAAATTGATTCAATCCTGCAATTGCTGACACTTCTGCTACATCAGTTAAGCCCGATATTTCTATCGGACTTGTTTTTTCTTCTATTTGTTTTACCAGGTCTTTAAATTTTTCACTTTTGCCTAGTTCTCCTATAATAGTATTCATTTATATCTCATTCCTTTAATGTTAAAATTTATTCTCTTTCTTTAGATTTAGCTTGATTAATCTCATCTTCAGTTTTTTCTTCATGCTTTTCTAAATCTTTATATCTATTATTGTTTTTCTCAACTTTCTTAGTTTTTACTTTATCATATTCTTTTTTTTCTTTTCCATATATTTTATTCGCAATTTCTTCTACTCTTTTTAATGAATTCAATAATTCTTTTTTTACACGAGCTAAATGTTCTGCATCTTCAGAATCTCCCATAATATCATCACTATCTGAATTATTATCACCTATTGCATTATTTTTCTTAAAAAAATTTTCCTTATATTTTGTTATAGCCTCTTCTTGTGTCATTTCTGGCTCATCAGGCTCAATAAATTTCTCTAATGTTCCTTTTATATCTATCAATTTTTCTTCTTCTTGCATTAGGACTCACTCCTTTATTTATTGTTTTACATTAATACTTTATCATATTTTTATAAAAAAAGCAATGGTCTCCTTCAAAAATGAATGGTTCTTCTTTCAAAGAAAGACATTTTTTAAGGAGATGGAAAGTTTTATTTTGATAGGAAATATATCTTCTTTTAAAACTTTACAACTCTAATGTAAAAAAAAAAAAAACGATTTTCTTCAAAAAGAAAATCGTCCACATTTAATATTTATTATTGTAATTCAACAACAGCTCCAACTTCCTCAAATTTAGCTTTTAATTCTTCAGCTTCGTCTTTGCTAGCATTTTCTTTAACAGCCTTAGGAGCTCCGTCAACTAATTCTTTAGCTTCCTTTAGTCCTAATCCTGTAGCATCTCTAACTACTTTTATAACTTTAATTTTTTGATCTCCTGCTTCTTTTAATATAACATTAAATGATGTTTTTTCTTCAGCAGCTACTCCTGCTGCTCCTCCTGCTACTGGGGCAGCTGCAGCTACTGCAGAAACTCCAAATTCATCTTCTATAGCTTTTACTAAATCAGCTAATTCAACTACTGTCATTTTTTTGATTTCTTCAATCATTTCTTCTTTACTCATTTTTAAATCCTCCATATTAATTAATTATATTTTGCGATTAGCCATTTCCTAACCTTTTCGCAATTATTTTAGCAATTTAAGTTTGCTACTCTTTAATATAATTGTTTATTCTGCTTCTTTTTGAACTTTAACTTGATCTAAAGCAACAGCAAGTTTTGTAATATTTCCAAGTAAAGCTCCAGCAAGCATTGATAATAATGCTTCTCTTGATGGTAACTTTGCTAAAGTAATTATTTCATCAGCTGTCATAACTTTATCTTCAACAACCCCACCTTTGATTTTATAAAAATCATGATCTTTTGTGAAATTATATATTGCCTTTATTGGTTCAGAATATTCTTCCTCTGTCATAATAACTGCTGTAGGTCCTTCAAGTTGATCTTCTAAACCATTTATTCCAGCTTCTTCTAAAGCTCTTTTTGTTATATTATTTTTTATAACTTTATATTCAGCTTTTGCATTTCTAATTTCATTTCTTAAAGATGTAACATCTTCAACACTAATTCCTCTGTAATCTACTAATAATACTAATTTTGCATTCTTAATTTTTGATGCTAAATCAGATACTTGTTTTTTCTTCTCATTTAAAATCTTTTCACTTGCCAATTTTTTCACCTCCAAGTAATTTATTTATTAAGAAAATTTCCATATAATTTATATATGGTATCTTCAAATTATAAAACTTTGAATATAATTCTTAAAGTTTTAAAATAAAAAACACTTTTTATATCCTCCAAGGCATATAAAGAGTGCTCTCTATTTAATATACCTCGGTAGGACTTACTTTTGCCTACTATCTTTGGCTAATATTTAATTATTCAACAAAAATTCCAGGTCCCATTGTTGTAGAAATTGAAATGCTTTTAATGTATTGACCTTTTGCAGCTGCTGGTCTTGCTTTAATTATTGCATCCATAATTACCTGATAGTTTTCTTGTAGTTTTTCTTTTCCAAAAGAAACCTTTCCAAAACCTAAGTGAATAATATTATTTTTATCTAATCTGTATTCAACTTTACCAGCTTTAATTTCATTAACAGCTTTTGTTACATCCATTGTAACTGTTCCTGATTTAGGATTTGGCATTAAACCTTTTGGTCCAAGAACTTTACCAAGTCTACCAACAACACCCATCATATCTGGAGTTGCAACAACAACATCATAATCAAACCAATTATCATTTTGTATTTTTGGTATTAATTCTTCTGCTCCAACATAATCTGCTCCAGCTTTTTGAGCTTCATCTGCTTTAGGTCCTTTTGCGAATACTAAAACTTTTTGAGTCTTTCCTGTACCATTTGGAAGTAATACTGTCCCTCTAACTTGTTGATCAGCATGTTTTGAATCTACGCCTAATTTTACATGTAACTCTACTGTTTCGTCAAATTTTGCTTTAGGCATTTTTTCTATGATTTCTAAAGCTTCATCTGCACTATATTTTTTTTCTTTATCAATTAATTTTGAACTTTCATTATATCTTTTCATAAAATCCTCCTTTGGTAATACCGAGTATATATTATACTCTCCCAATTTATTAATATATTCTTTTAAATAAATTTAATAACTACATTTATTATTATTTTATTCTTCTATGGTAACACCCATAGATCTAGCTGTTCCAGCTACCATGCTCATTGCTGATTCTAATGAGGCAGCATTTAAGTCTGGCATTTTTTGTTCTGCAATTGCTTTAACTTGCTCTTTTGTAAGTTTAGCAACTTTCTCTTTATTTGGCTTTCCAGATGCTTTTTGAATATTTGCTGCTTTCTTTATTAATACTGCAACTGGTGGTACTTTTGTTATAAAATCAAAAGACTTATCTTTATATACTGTTATAACAACTGGAATAACATATCCAGATTGACTTGCAGTTCTATCATTAAATTCTTTTACAAATTGCATAATATTTATACCTGCAGAACCTAAAGCTGGTCCTACTGGTGGAGCTGGTGTTGCCTTTCCAGCTTCTATTTGTAATTTAATTTGTTTAACTACTTCTTTTTCTGCCATTTTATATGGCACCTCCTTAATCTATTTTTTGAACTTGTGAAAATTCAAGTTCAACTGGTGTTTCTCTACCGAACATAGATACTAGCACCTTAACTTTCTTTTTCTCAGCATTTATTTCTTGTACAATTCCAGTATAGCCATCTAGTGGTCCTCCCAAAATTTGTACATTATCATCTACTGAATAATCTATTTTTACAGGAATATCTTCAAACCCCATTTTTCTAATTTCCTCATCCGTAAGAGGAATAGGTTCTGTACCAGAGCCCACAAATCCTGTTGCTCCTCTCGTATTCCTAACTATATACCAAGTTTCTTCAGTTACTATCATTTTTATTAAAACATAACCTGGAAAAACTTTTTTTAGATTTGTTTTTTTGCTTCCATCTTTTATTTCTATTTGTTCTTCCATTGGAACAATAATATCAAAAAAATAATCTTCTAATTCTCTATTTTTTATAGTCTTTTCAAGATCAGTTTTTACTTTATTTTCATATCCTGAATATGTATGTACTACATACCATCTTGGTACATTATCATAATCTTTTTGAGACATGTTTTAGCCTCCTTATTTTTTTTCACTACTATTTGATTCTGTTTCAACTGTTACATTACTTGAACTACTTTCTGAATTTTCTTCAGTAGAATTTTCATCTTCTGAGCTTTCTTTTGAAGTGTTATTTTCTGACAAATTAGCCTCTGATGTATTTTCATCAGTTGAATTTTCTTCAGCAGTATTAGTATTATTATATGAAGATGTGATTTTTTCTTGTAATGGTGTAACTCCATATTTATTTATAGAATCAAAACACAAATCCAATACAAAAACAATTACTGCAACAATAAGCGTAAAAACTATTACAGCTCCTGTATTGTTTAATAATTGCTTAGGTGTTGGCCATACAACTTTTTTTAATTCAGCCTTCATATCTTTAAAATATTGACCTTTTTTCTTATTCTTTAATTCTTTTTCTTTTTTAGCCATTTTATATCCTCCTTAAAATAGCTTTAAGACTATTTAGTTTCTTTATGTGTTGTACGTTTTTTACAGAATTTGCAATATTTAACTATTTCTAATCTATCTGTATTATTTCTTTTATTTTTTGAAGTCATGTAATTTCTATTTTTACATTCTGTACATTCTAGTATAATGTTTTCTCTTGGTCCTTTTGCTGCCATTTCATACACCTCCGAATTGTTTAACTTTTCTCTTAGAAAAGTTTATACTTTTGTACGATTTAACGTACTTATGGTAATACCACTTTTTAAAACGATGTGATCATATGTGCTAAGTTACATACGCTTAATAATTTTATCACTTTTACCAGAATATGTCAACCCCATATGCTAATTATTTTTTCTTTTTTTCTACTGAAAAACCAAATTTTCCAATTTTCTTTCCTTGTGTATAATACCCACCATTTGCATAAGAAATAAGATTACATTTTGAAATATCAAAAGCACCTTTAGAATCAATAAATTTTTCATCAGCATCTATAGATAAAACTTCAGCAATAAACATATGATGTGAACCTAATTCTTTTATTTCTTTTACTTTGCATTCTATTGATACTGGACTTTCTTTTATTAACGGGCATTTAACAAAATTAGCCTTTTCTTTTGTTAAATTCATTTCTTTAAATTTATCAAACTTAGATCCTGTTCTACATCCACACCAATCTGTTGCTTTTGCTAGTTCCTCTGTTGTTAAATTAATTACAAATTCTCCTGATTCCTTAATTATATTATATGAATATCTAGTAGGTCTTACAGAAATATAGCACATAGCTGGATCTGAATTTATAGTTCCTGTCCAAGCTACTGTTAAAATATTTGATTTATCCATAGTTCCACAACTTACTAACACTGCAGGAACCGGATTTATAAAAGTTCCTGGTTTCCAAACAACTTTGCTCATTTATTACCCTCCCAAAAATAAAATATTGATAAGCTATTTTAGTTATAAAAAAAAATAACAAATTTTAAATATACAGTATTTAAAATTATCTAATAAAACATTAATAATTTTATATATAAAAATAGTTTATCAATATCATATCTATAAAATAAAAAAAAATCTAGCGATAACCTATCTTTCCAGCAGGGTAACCCGCAAGTATTTTCGGCACATTTGAGCTTGACTTCTGTGTTCGGAATGGGAACAGGTATTTCCTCAAAGTAATCATCACTAGAAAATTATTGTATGCATCTTTTTTAAGCACACTCAAAAATACATAGATGATTTAGGTTTTTAGTTTTAGTCTTAACTTCTTCGATTTATGCTTAACTTTTTGTGGTTAAGCCCTCGATTTATTAGTATTGATTAGCTTAATACATTACTGTACTTACACTTTCAACCTATCTACCTGGTAGTCTTCCAGGAATCTTACTACCTTATGGTATGGGATATCTTATCTTAGGGTGGGCTTCACACTTAGATGCTTTCAGCGTTTATC
>DFJF01000001.1:0-16956 GCA_002372935.1 Clostridiales bacterium UBA3678
AACAGTATACCTGTAATTTATCTTTTTACATTTATATAAAATCTTTAAATATATCTAATATAGTTATTATATTTTCTTCAACATTTTTCTTACCATCAATTTCTATTTTTTTGCATTCTAAACTGTTAAACCAATCTGTAATTACTGATTCATCTTTATTATATATCATCTCCCAGAATTTGGTCTCTTTCTCATACAGATCTCCATTTTCAGAAACTCTATCTCCAAATTGTTTATATGACCTCTCTTTAACTCTCTTTAATCTTGTCTCTTTATCTAATCGAATAAAAATAGCTAAATCATACATATTACTTAATTCGCCATAATCACCTTTACATGATGTAAATATTATATTTTTATACTCATTAAAATCTTTTTCTAACTCTTTACTTACATCATATCTTGAACGAGGTTTTGCATATTTATAATCAATATTGTTATTAAAATAATAATCTTCTATATCTTTATGTAAGTAATTAATTCTTTGAGCTAATTTTCTTCCTAATGTAGTTTTTCCACTTCCATTTAAACCACATATAACAATTTTACTCATGTTAATCCCACCTATAACTTACTATTTCTTGTTTTCATTTATTTTATATTCTAATTGTCTGTGCTCTCAAATTCTAATACAATAGCTGGGCTTTTCTTATTTATAGAATCTTTCTTTAAAAGAATACTATTAATATTTCCTTTTGCTATTTCCAAGTCATTAACACTATTTATATTATTTCCTTTACTATAATATTTAGTATTAGAATTAAATTCAACTAATGTGCTAAATCTTTCATTAGTTAAATCATCTCCTATAATATCTCCATAGCTTATTTTAACAATTGCAGTATTTCCGTTTTCAATATTTATTTCTTCTATACTAATTGAATTAACACTATAAATTCTCTCGTCTTCCGTTAGTGTTAAATTATATAATAGCTCTTGATTTAATTCTTCTCCTGATAGGTTTCTATAAACTAGAATTTGTTTTTCAAAAGGATGTATATAATCTCCAACTTTTACATCTGATAAAGTCATATTTTTGCATATTCGTCCGTTTATATATGAGAATAGTTCTTTCTCAAAATAGAAATTTTTGGAATCACTATCTGAATAATAGATATATTTATCATCTATATTATTAATTATTCCTAAATGTACAACTTGATTAGATAATATTTTTTGAGTAATATCCTGTGATTTGTTATTTATATTAGATTGGTCGTTTTTTTCTTCATCTATATTATGAACTTCTTGCGATTGCTTTGCTTTTAAAAAACTATAATCATTTGATGAATTGTCTAATTCTCTATTCTTAATATATCTGGTATAGTTGCTGTAAAAAAAGCATGAAAATAGCAAAACAATAATTGATGTTGCAACAATTACAACTATTTTTGACTTTTTTACATTCATAAAAATATTTACTAATATTATAACTATGCAAATTATGTATAATGATTCTAAAATAAGATTAACTATACTGAAAGGTCTTAAATTTTCATAATCTTTTGCAGTATCAATATTATCTAATTTGATTTTGCATTTGTAATAATCTCCCATATCTTCTTTATTAGTACCATATGCTAATGCTCCTATACTTTCGTCAGAATAATGCAAGTTATTACTTTCATAATCATCTTTAGAAATATCAAATACTAATATTTTGGCATTATCTCCATTAAATCCTAACATACTTTCGGTATATGATAATGGCTTAAAAGATCTTACATCAGTGTTAATATAAATACTTTCTTTGATTTCATTCTTTTCTTTTTCGGTAGCAAATATTAAATTAAAATCCTTATATTTAAAACCTATAATCACTAATATAATAAGTAATATGATTAATGCTATTTTTTTATTTTTCATACAATCAATCCTTTACAACTATATATTTTTTATTTGGGAATCTTTAAAGTTCTTTATTATCTAATGCTTTACATTATCTAATTTCTTCCAATATTTCAACACTTTTATCGTCTTTTCTATAAATAGCACAACAATAGTTATTATTTTTAAGTTCTTTTAAATCTCTTCCATAAATATCAGATGATATAATATATTTTTTTATATCTTCGTTATTTGTTTCAAAATATATTTGATAGTAAATATCTCTATATGATTTTGGAACTTGCATTTCGTTTAGTATAATATCATTTGATATTTCTGTACAATTTAATAATTCAATAATTTCTTTCTTCTGACTGTCACTAATATTTTTTAAATCATATTTGTTGTTTCCAAATATATTAAAAAAGATAATATTACATATAACAAATAAAATTATTAATATTGCAATAACAATAAATATCACTTTTTTCATATAAATCATCATCTCCATAAATTACTAGTTATTGTTATAATTTGCCTTGAAATTATTTATTGGTTTTTATACCTTCTTCTAACAATTTTTCAAATATTGTATATATTTTTTCATTCTTCTTTTTTATATTTATTGGTCTTAAAGTTTTATCCGTAAAACAATGTTTTGTCCAAGCATTTATAACAATTTTTTCTGTCTTTTTATCAATAACATTATAAGTTACTGTCATTCTTACTCCATTAAATTCATTTATTTTAGGTTCTATTGTAATTATATCTCCACTTGTTATATGATATTTGTATTTACAATTGACTTCTACTGTTGGAATAGTATAACCTAATTCTTCTAATTTTTCCATTGATATATTCAGTTCTTCTAACCATCTGCATCTTGCCTCTTCTAGAAATCTTATATAATTTGAATGATGAACTACTCCCATTTTATCTGTTTCATAATAGTTTATTTTTCTAGTATATGAAAAACTCATCTTTTTCCCTCCAATTCAAACAAGAAATTACTATTTTTCTTTATTCTTTAAATCTTTTGAGTAATAATACATATCTATACAATGTAAATCTCCATCTATAATTTCTTCATCATAATTATCTATAAAATAGTTTTTAATTGTCTTTTCATATTTATCAAAACCTTGTTTTACATAGAATGGAATATTATTTTCTGATGTTCCAACTAACATCTTGTTGTATTTCTGTTTATAATTATCTGCTAAATATTTTAGCATTTTCTTTCCATACCCTTGTCCCCTATATTCTTCTTTGGTTGCTATATTCTTTAATTCTATTGTTTCATCATCTATTTTTATAACTACTGCAACACATGCTATCTTCTCTTTATATGTTAATACAAATAGTTCTCCATCTCTCAAATAATCATTTATCATATCTTTGCTTGGATCTGCCTCAAGTAACAAATCCATATATTGCTCTTTATTATCTTTTTCTTTTTTTATTACTATACTTCTTTTTACAGGCAAAAATTCAAAATCTTCTGGTAATACTGGCTTTGGCGGATTGGGGTTATTATATCTACTTTCCTCACTAAAAATACATCCACAATATTTTTGCATATATAGTCCTGCTTCTTTTGCCTTATCATGTCCTTCCCAAAAGCCATATCTAAAATCTCTATACAAAAAATCTATACCAAACTCTTTTGAAAGTTTTTCACAGTGCAATTTAATAAAATCATGTTTCTGATAAATGCTATACAATAAGGTCGTACTTACTGCATCATATCCATTTTCTTTTGCATATTCAAATGTTTTGCGAAGTCTAATTGGATAACAATAATCCACACATCTTGATTCTAATTTATTAGAAACATTTTTGCAAAATTCATCTAATCCATATTCGTCTTCTACTATACATTTAATACCTATTTTCGAGGTATAATCTATTAAACAATCCCTTCTTGCAACATACTCTTTATATGGATGAATATTTGGATTATACCAATACAAAGTTGGTTCTATTCCTTCTTTTCTAAGTGTATCAATACAATATACACTACATGGTGCACAACAAGCATGCATTAATAATTTCATACTTTTACCTTTCATCATCAAAATCAAAATCAAAATCTACATTTCGTTCATACATCTCTCTAGACACTTTTATACTTGGTTCTGACATTTGTCTTAATTTTTTATTTACAACATATCTTTCTAAAAATCTTCTTTTGTTTTTTTCTCCCACACATAGATTTAATAATGGATTTATCTTCAATTCTTCTTCTAAAGGTTCTTTTAAATAGTTAAAATTTCTTAATTTATTTTCATCTTCTTCTGTCAATTCACTTTTTTCCTTTTTTTGAATAGCTGTTAATTCTTTTGAAACTCTCATCAATCCACCGAATAGGTTTATATTGTCAATCCAAATATTTGGATTGATAGTTCCATTTGGTATTCTAAATTCTATTGTATTTTTATCTTTAGATCCTACATTCAAAAAATTAATTGCTGCTGATTTGTTTCTTATTGGTGTACCATCAGATAATAAAAATGAACCATCTTCTCTTGCATGATACAATTCAGTCATTTTAGGCTGAATATTTTTTATTACATTTATAAATTCATCAATACTTTTTGTTTGATTTAATTTGTCTTTAATTTTATTTATTTTTTCTGTAATTGGTGGTGCATACTTTTCTATTCCGCTTCTAGGCGTTTCTCCACTTGCATTTGCGATTGTAAATAATATATTTTCTGTATTAGTATAAATTTCTATAAGATTTTTCCAATCTTGTACATCATCAAAATAATCTGCTCCAATATGTATGTGTCCACCGCATCTTTTTGTAATTTCTTGATAAAATCCTTCTATAATCGCACACATTGATTTTATTTCTTTTGAATTTTGTTTATTTTCATCAGATTCAAATTTTGGAGAAATTATTTCCAAACCATCTCTTAAACTTGCATCAAATTCATCCTTCCATGATTTTTTAAAAATTTTTTTCCAATTTCCTAAGTTAATACTATTTTCGCCTTCTGACTCTATCTCTATGCCATAAGTCATTCCTTTTGGTAAATCAATTTGGTTAGGTGTTGTATATTGTCTTATTCTTTCTTTATCAAATAAATCTAATTGCCAATCATCAAGTTCATTTTCGCATTGTTTTATATAATCTATATCTCCTGTTAAAAGAATTAAATCTCTAATAGTTCTATTACCTATGTTAGCAATTCTAGTATTTTTGGATTCATTTACAAATCCAAAAATGTTCATTTTTATACTTGTTTTGTTAGATATATATCTCTTTTGTCTTTTACTTTCAATAAAATCTTTTAGAATATTAATATCTTTTTTTGACATAGCTTCATATAACATATTATTTATATTTGCATCTGGGTAATTTCTTATCATCTTCTATTCGCTTCCTTTATAAATTTTATTATTTATCTTAATTAAAACTCAAACTCATACCCCATATGATCATAAGCTGGTTTTAATGGTATTCTTCCTCTTGGTGTTCTTGCAATAAAACCTATTTGTATTAAATATGGTTCATATAAATCTTCTATTGTATCTATTTCCTCTCCTAAAGATGTCGCTAGTGTCTCTATTCCCACTGGTCTTCCATTGTATCTTGTAATCATTATATCTAGCATTTTTCTATCTGTTTCATCTAATCCTAATTCATCTATTTCCAATTTGTTTAAAGCTATCTTTGTTATTTTTAGATTTATATCTCCATTACCTAAAACAGAGGCATAATCTCTTACTCTTTTTAAAAGTCTATTTGCAATTCTTGGCGTTCCTCTAGATCTTCTAGCTATTTCAAGTGCTGATTCTTCATCAATTTTAACCCCTAAAATTCCACTTGATCTTTTTACAATTTTTTTCAAGTCTTCTGGTGTATATAATTCTAGTTTATGTATTATTCCAAACCTATCTCTTAATGGAGTTGTAAGTGCACCAGCTTTTGTTGTAGCTCCAATTAGAGTGAATTTTGGTAAATCTAATCTTATAGATCTTGCGCTTGGTCCTTTTCCTATTATTATATCCAAAGAAAAGTCTTCTAATGCTGGATATAAAATTTCTTCTACACTTTTGCTTAATCTATGTATTTCATCTATAAATAAAATATCAAATTCTGATAAATTCGTAAGTAATGCAGCTAAATCCCCAGTTTTAGTTATAGCTGGCCCTGACGTTATTTTTATATTTGAATTCATCTCATTTGATATAATTGTAGAAAGTGTAGTCTTACCAAGACCTGGAGGACCATAAAACAAACAATGGTCTAATGGCTCTCCTCTCTTTTTAGCAGCTTCTATATAAACTTTCATATTTTCTTTTACTTTGTCTTGTCCTATATATTCATCCAGAACTTTTGGTCTTAAAGAATTTTCATATCTTTCTTCCTGTCCTTCATTTTGCAATAGCTCTGGACTTATTATTTTTTCATCATCAATATCCATTTTGCTCACATTCTTTCTAAATACTGCATTAATATTTCTATTCCCAGCTTCCTATTACATAGCCCTCAATCTGTGAATGTTAATCTATTTTTTTATATATTTAATAAACTCAAAATCACTTAGTTCACTTCTTTTGCACATTGTCTCATAAACTTTATCTCTTATGTTCTTCTTTTTCTCTTGAATTCCTTCTAAATTTTCATCAGCAAAAAAAGGTCCATCAACATATGTTATAATTTTTACTTTATTTTTACCCCTTTTATGATATGTATTTGTAACACAAAATACAGGTGTTTTAAGTTCTACAGGGTATCTAAATGACACTTCTTTAAATGGGCGGATTTTTGTATAATATGGCCATATATGTGCTTCTGGAAATATTGTTATAGCATAGCCTTTTTTTATTTTTGTATTTATTGAATTTAAGAAATTTTTCATCCCACTTCTTTCATTTGGAATAGGTATTGCTCCTAGTCTTTGAACAAAATTTCCTAATCCTTTCATAGATACATTTTCTGGATTTACTATTAAATAGTTTCTTTTTGGGAAAATTGTATTTGTTATAATAAAAGTATCAGCAAAAACTTGTGTATGATTGCCATACACAAAATATCCTTGCTTTTTATAAGGTTTTAATTTTTCCCTTCCAACATATTTAATATGAAATTTTAATTTTGCATATATTACTTTTATTGGAACACTTAAAACATTTTGAATACACCATGTCCACAAATTCCAAAAAAAGTTTTTATGCTCATATTTATAGTTTTTATCTATTTTTCTAGCATCTATTTTAGAACCAGAAAATTCATCATTTAATTCATCATGATAATATATAACTTTCAATTTCTTATTTCCTTGTATTTGATTTTTAGTTTTCATCTTTATTAGTATTTGTATTATACTCTAATGGTATACCATAAAAATTTTCATAAACTTTTTTCCAAACTTCATAATTTTCATCTTTCATTTTGTATGCATTTTCTCTTTCTGATAATTTTTCATCTGGATAAATTGGCTTTTCAATGTTTATGATATATTCTTGTACAAAAAATCCATCTTCACCAATTATTTCACTATCTTGCATGGTTATAAAAATAGGAATTATAGGCACATTATTTCTTGACGCAAACCTAAATGCCCCTATTTTTAATGGCTTTGGTTTTTTGTAATTCCACCACATACTTTGTTCTGGATATATTAAAATAAAGTCTTTTCTTTGTAGGATTTCATCTACTGATTTTAAAAACTCTATCATTGTTTGTGTGCTAGAACTTAATGGCAATGTATCACAATGTCTAAAGAAAAATCCATATAGCCCTGGAAAATTGGTATAATTTCCTTCTCTTATAACTTTATATAGTTTTTTCTTCTTGTTTTGTCCTGATTCCATAAATGCTTTTTCTATTGCAAATGAATCAAATGGATTAAAATGATTACATGTTAAAACAGCTCCAGAGTCTAATTCTTTTAGATTCTCTAATCCATTTATTTGTTTTATTATCAATTTTTTATCTTTTAATAAATCATCCAAAAAGAATTTACCGACACTATTTGCTATTCTATTTTTTATTCTACTTGAGCTTTTTTTGTTTAGATAATCTACATCTTCTCTCATAAGTCTTATTGTTGGAGGATCTTCCTCAACATCTGTATCAAATTTTCCTTCTCTTTCAAAATCAGCTATTTTTCTTAAAATCTTTATTCTACTTTTTGATTTTTCTATTGTTGTTTCATTTTCTTTTTCAGCTTGTTCTTTGTATTTTCTATCGTCTCCAACACATGATGTTTCTTTTTCGCAAAGTTTAAGTAATCCTTGAAATTGTTCTCTATCTTTAAATTTTTCTTGTTCTGTATAATTTTGCTTTATATTTAAAATGTCATTATAAAATTCTGTCTGTTTTGCATATTTCCAGAATTCATCTTGAAACATAACATCATCAAAATGCCATGGCTTAAACATATGGTTAAAATGTACTAATTTTACATTTTCATCCTTTACCTCACTTGATGGAATTGGCATCCTATTCCATTCTTCACCAATAATTTTTACTCTTCCTTTACACAATCTATTTAAATAATCTTGATCTTGTGCAACAGCATACTTCACAGTTTCTAGCAAATATAAAAATTTTTCTTCAAAATGAAAATATCTCATTTCATCTAAATTCATTATCATAACACCAGCATTAAAGTAATTTTTATATGTTGCCATTCCTACAACTCTTTCAACATATTCTATAAAATCTGGTGTATTTCTTACACTTGCATCTGGTATAGCTCCTAATAAATTATCTTCTAAATCTATATTATAAAAATCTGATATATCTCCTAAAACAATTGTATCACTATCTAAATAAATTGCTTTATCATATTGTGGATAAAGATCTGGTATAAATAGTCTAAAATATGTTGCTGATGTAAAGTAATCTCTAGTATATAGTTTATCTTTTATTTCTTCTAAATAATAATTTAAATCTACAAATTCTATCCCTACATTGTTACTTTTGTATTTTAAAATTTTCCTTTTACTGTTTTCTGATACATATGTATATAATATTTTTATTGCATAATAATAATTTTTTGATGCATTTTCTATCAATGATTTTAATGTAACCGATAAAAATGGTATATATCTATCATCTACTGCAAAAAATATTGGTATTAAATCTAAATTGTTTTCCATTATTTCTCCCTTTCCTATATTCTAATAAAAATTATTTTATTTCATATTTTTTCTTATTTCTTCTTTTATTTTTAAATATTCATTTAAGTCATTATCAAATGCATAACATTTTAGTATTTTATGAACTTCTTCGACATTCCACTGTTTGTAATTTTCTGTTCTTGGATATGGAAACCATAACATTCTTTTGCAAAAGTGGCATATTATTGTATCTTGCCTATTAAATTTTGATTGTTCATTATATTTTCTTGGTAATATTAATTTTTTAGTTGTTGACCTATAAATTGCATCTTGATCTGCAAAAAGCATTTTTTTATTTCTAATCAATTCTCTTGCTTTTTCCAATAATTTAGTTTGTTTTATTTTATTCATATTTAATAATAGCATTCCTGCATTTATATAATCCCTTGCTAAGATTTTTGACCCATATTTTTCTTTAACTGCTGCATATTCATATTCTGATATATTTATATTATATAATTCTGAAATATCGCCATTTGCCATCATATCTATATCTAAATATAATAGTTTTTCTGGCATATCCGGAACTAAATCTGCCAACAATCTCAGTAATGTATATGGCGTGCAATAGGCATTTTCATTCTTGCAATTTCCAAATTCTTTTTCATAAATTGCTGTTATATCCACTTTTTTTACGCAATTGTTAATATTTTTTTGTTTTATAACTTTTTCTAAAATTTCTATTTGTTTATCTTCTATTGGCTTATATTCTGGCTTTGCTCTAGTTAAATTCATTGTAAAAATATAACAAATAACTGGATCTTTCGTTTTATTGGTAATTGATATTAATTCTGTTAATGCACCATCAAAAACTTTTTTATTTCCACATAATAAAATATTTATCATACTTCTTTTTCCTTATTTCTAATTTCATTTACTATTACTACAATTCCACTAATTAAAACAAATAAATAAAAATTTATTCCTCTTGTAATTAATGTTGCACTTTTTAACATATTTGTTGGATATATATTTCTATATATTTCTATAAATGCTCCTTCACTTACTCCAACTGCTCCTGGAGATGGTATTCCAGAAACTGTCGCAAAAAGAATTGATTGCATAGTTATTAATTCTAAAATATTATGGCCGTTAAAACCAAGTGATAAATATGTCCAATATGAAATACTATAGTAAAAAGTAAATTGAATAAAAGTTGTGGTAATTGTTTTTACCATTAATTTCTTATTGTTTCTAATATACAAAGCACTTGATTGATAACTTTTTAGTTCTATCATTAATTTGCGCTTTTTACTCCATATATTTCTAATTCTGAATAATATCATTATTTTTACTGCTAATTTTATTAACCATTTTGAAAGCCTTTTTGAAAATATGCCTGCAATTAATATAAAAAGTGCACTTGCATTTAAACTAATTCCAACTATAAAAAATGTTATTAACACTTTATTCATAAATGAATAATTTAACACTAAACTAATAAATGCCATACTTATTGTTATTATTTGCATACTTGCTAAATTTATTATTAATGCTAAAGTTGAATTTGAAACTTGTATTTTATCTTTATGCATATAATAAATTTGCATTGGTTGTCCTCCAGAAGCTGCAGGAGTTATTGAACTAAAGAAAAAACCTATTAATGAATATTTGAATGCTTGCATTATAGATACTTTTTCTCCTAATTCATTTAAAGTTCTTCTCATATTTATTCCTTCTAACAATAAATATACAGTCATAGAACTTATGCCTATATATACATATCGCATTTTTACATGACTAAAAACTTCAACAACTTCTTCTATGCTTTGATCTTTAAGTATAACCCACAAAGTTATTGCTATTAAAACAACAAAAACTAAGAAATTTCTTATAAGCTTTTTTATGTTTTTCAAATCTATAATTACTCCCTATATATTTTCTTTTGTCTAATTATATCATAAACATGTATTATTTTTCAACAAAAAAAGAAGTTTTTTAAACTTCTTTTTATATCAACACTCTAATAATATAATAAATCAATATTAAACTGACGATAATGCTATAAATTTTTATTTTTTTATATTTAACTTCTATATTATTTTTTGACTTTCTATTCAATTTATTTTTTTCAATTTTTGAAATATAATTTTCTATTACACTTTCGGCTTCTTTTATAATATAATCTTCATTATAAATTTTTTCTTCTACAAAAGATGAAGGATTTTTTTCAACAAATTCTAATTTTTTTGCACTTTTATTTGACTTCAAAATCACAATTGCTTCATCAATTAAATTTGATGGTAAATTTTTTAAAACAACAATATTTTTAAAATTATTATTTGGCATTTTTCCTCTCCTTTATGTTATGTACTTTTTAAAATTATTGCCATATTTTAATAATTTATACCATTTGGCTTTTAATGTTATTATTTTTTTATTTCTTCACCAAACTTTTTGTCATTTATTAAATTAAGTTCAAAGTAAAACTCAATTCCGCCCGCAACATTTCTTGCTCCATATTTATTTCCGTAATTATTCATAATTGCTTTTACAAGTGATAGTCCAATACCATTTCCACCTTTATCACGATTTCTTGATTCATCAATTTTATAAAATCTATTCCAAATTCTGTGCATTTCTTCATCTGAAAGTCCTTCAGAACTATTAAATACAATTACCCTTACTTTCCTATTATCTTTTACCTTATTACTAATTTTTATTTTCTTTTTTCCATTAATTTCTGTAGAATATTTTATTGCATTTGTTATATAATTTGTAAATAATTGATCAATATATAAATTATCTGCATAAACCATTATTGGCTTAGAATCTTCTATTTCACATTCTATATTTTCTTTTTCTATCATAACCTGTGATTTTCTTAAAATTTCCCTTTCTAGTTCAAGTATATCAAATTCCTCATTATTAAACTTCTTTTTTCCATACTCAAGTTTCATAAGTTCTAATAATTGTTTGACTAATTTATCCATTTTTGTTGCTTCATCTAAAATAACTTCTGCATAAAATTTTCTGCTTTCATCATCTGTATTTACATTTTCTATTAAACCTTCGCTATATCCTTGAATCAGTGCAATAGGAGTTTTTAACTCATGTGATACATCAGATATAAAACTTTTTCTCATTTCATCTATTTGAGACTTTTCTTCTACATCTTTTTCAAGTTCGATATTTGTAGTTTTTAGTTGTTGAATAGTTGCCTCTAACTTGTCAGATAACTCATTGATACTTTTTCCTAAATTGTCTATCTCATCATTTGCTTGAGATACTTTATATTTTTGACTGAAATCTAAATTTGCCATTCTTTTTGCAATATTGTCTAATTCCTCTATTGGTTCACTAAATCTTTTTGAAACTATTGACAATACAATGCCGCCAAAGATAATAACAAATGCACCTATTATATATAAAAATTCATTTGAAATTTTTACACTCTCATTAATTGAAGTTATTGGCATTCTAATGCAAAGTGCATAACCATTATCTAATGTTGCATTTAATAATATATATTTTATATTTGTTCCATTATCAAAAAATTCACTGATTGTATAATTATCTTGCTTTTCTATTATATCTTCTTCTCTATTATATTTTTTTGATGTCATCATTAACATTTGAAATATTCCAGTAAAAAAATCTTTATCAGATATATAGATGTTATTATCATCTGTATCTTTTATTACTATATCAAAATCATTTTTTATTGATATTTTTTCAAGCTCTGTATTAATATCATCTTGACTTATTGAATTATTGTAATATGTATTTATTGTTTCAAATGCGTTTTTTAAACTTTCTTTTTTATTATATAAATAAAATTTTCCCAATACAAAACTATTTAATACTATTAAAGAAATTACTATTAAAATAACAATTACACATAGTGTTAAAAATAGTTTTGTTCTAATAGATTTAAAAATCCTTGTTTTTCCCATATTATCTATTCCTTTTTAAAAATAGCTGATTTTAAATCTCAGCTATTATGTTTTATTATATTATATTTTATTTTACTTCAAATTTGTATCCTACTCCTCGTATTGTTTCGATATATTTGCCTTTTTTACCTAATTTGTGTCTTATTTTCTTTATGTGGCTATCTATAGTTCTGGAATCTCCATAATAATCATAATTCCAAACATTATTCAAAATCTTATCACGTGATAAAGCTACTTTTTCATTATCTAATAAATATTTTAATAGCTCATATTCTCTTAGACTAAGTTCTATAGGTTTCCCATCTACTGTAACTGTTCTTCCTGCTTCATCAATTTCGATTCCACCAAAATTTTTATTTTCTTTTTTTTCTCCATTGACTCTTTTTAAAATCGCTTCGATTCTTGCAACCAAAATTTTAGGACTAAATGGCTTTGAAATATATTCATCAACTCCAAGTTCAAACCCAAATAGCTCATCTTGCTCTTCTCCCCTAGCAGTAAGCATTATTACTGGTACTTTTGAATCTTGTCTAATTTTTCTTAAAACTGTCCAACCATCTATTTTTGGCATCATAACATCTAATAAAACTAATTTTATTTTTTCTTTATTTTCTTCAAAAACCTCTAGTGCTTCTTCTCCATCTCCAGCTTCTATTATTTTATAATTTTTAGTTGCTAAAAAGTCTTTAATTAATTTTCTCATTCTTGCTTCATCATCTACTACTAAAATTAATGTGTCATCCAAGGTATTTTCCTCCTATTTATATATTTATCTTTAAATATTTTACCTTATAAATATGATAAAATTGTGAAAACTTTGTAATAATTTGTTTTCAAATTTTTCCTTTTGGATAAATTATTAAAACTGTAAAACTATGAATCTTAATAATGTTTTACATAAATTAATCAAGTTATCCCATGTAATCTTTCAATTTTTTGCTTCTGCTTGGGTGTCTTAATTTTCTTAAAGCTTTGGCTTCTATTTGACGAATACGTTCACGAGTAACATCAAATTCTTTTCCAACTTCCTCTAAAGTTCTTGCTTTACCATCATCTAGTCCAAATCTAAGTCTTAAAACCTTTGCCTCTCTAGGAGTAAGAGTCCCCATAACTTCTTCTAATTGTTCACGTAATAGAGTATATGCTGCAACATCTTGAGGTGCAGGACTATCATCATCTTGAATAAAATCACCTAAATGACTATCATCTTCTTCACCTATTGGAGTTTCTAAAGATACAGGATCTTGGGCAATTTTTTGAATCTCTTGCACTTTTTCTACACTCATATCAAGTTCTTTTGCAAGTTCTTCTGGTGTTGGCTCTCTACCCATTTGTTGTAAAAGATGTCTTGAAGTTCTTATTAATTTATTTATTGTTTCTACCATATGAACTGGAATTCTAATTGTCCTTGCTTGATCTGCAATCGCTCTTGTAATTGCCTGTCTAATCCACCATGTTGCATAAGTACTAAATTTAAAACCTTTTGTATAATCAAATTTTTCTACTGCTTTTATTAATCCCATATTGCCTTCTTGAATTAAATCTAAAAATAACATTCCTCTTCCAACATATTTTTTTGCAATACTTACAACTAACCTTAAATTTGCTTCAGCTAATTTTTGTTTAGCCTCTTCGTCTCCTTTCAAAACTTTTTTTGCAAGTTCTGTCTCTTCTTCATAAGAAAGTAATGGAATTCTCCCTATTTCTCTTAAATACATTCTTACAGGATCATCTAAATTTATACCTTCAAAACTTGTGTCATCAAAAGCTTCTTCAATATTTAAATCTTCTACTTCTTTTAAATCTTCTTCATCTGGCTCGTCTTCAAAGTCTTCATTTAGATTTATTCCAATTTTTTCTATAGCATCAAAAACCTGCTCCATTTGATTTGGAGTAGCATCTGTAAGTTCTGTAGCAAGTTCACCATAAGTAATTTTTCCTTTTTCCTTTGCCTTTTTTATTATTTTCTCAAGCTTTTCTTTTGTTTTTTCATCAGTTTCATCGTTTTTGTTTTCAATCACTGTAGCTTTCTTCTCTTCATTTTCGCTTTTTTCGATATTCTTTTTTATTTCTTCATCTTTTAATTTTTCATTTTTCTTCTTTTCTTCCATTATCTATATTCATTCCTTTCCATTTAAGGCTAATTTTAAAATTATGTCATTTAACTCTTGTCCTAAAGCTTTCTTTTTTTCAGAATCTGTTTCCAACTCAATTTTTTCTAAAATTTCATCTCTTCTATTTTTTAACTTTTCTGCATTATATTTTTTTACTATATCTTGTATTGCCTTTTTATTGTCGGCAATTCCATAATCTTCAACCATTATTTTTGCAAGATGATTTCTTATTTCATCATCTTCTATATGATCTACTATTATAGATAAATTATCATGTTCTTTTTCTATTTCTTTATATATTTGGCTCAATATTTCTATATTTCGCTCGTCTTTAAAGTCTTCTATTTTTATATTTTTATGTATCAATTCTGCTGTACTTGGATCATTTAATAATATTGAAATTATCGTATTTTCTCTCTTTATAATGTCTTCTGAAACAATATTCTTTTTCTCAGGATTTCTCCTTCGCACTATGTTTCTATCACTTTCTAAGATTTTACTTCCCTGGTTATCTTTATATTTTAGCTTTGTTACTTCAGCATAAATTGCCTCTTTTGAAATATTATATCCTTTTGTAATCTTTTCTATGTATATTTCTCTTTCTATTGTATTATCTATTTTTGAAAGTAATTTCGCTATTTCGTTTAAAAACTTGATTTTATCACTTGCATTTTCTAAATTTAAATCTTGTCTCAAAATTTTTATTTTATATTCTACTAAAGAAATTGCATTATCCATAAGTTTTTTAAATCTAGCAGATCCGTATTTTAAAATATATTCATCTGGATCTTTGGCTTCTGATCTTGGCATCTGTAATACTCTAATATCACAACCCATATTTTGCATAACTTCCATTGACCTTTGTACAGCTTTCTGACCTGCACCATCTGCATCAAATCCTAAAATTACTTGTTCACAATTTTTTCTAAGTAGCCATCCTTGCTGAGTTGTAAGTGCGGTGCCCAATGCTGCTACAACATTTGTAATTCCTCTTTGATGTAATGAAATTACATCCATATAGCCTTCCACAATTAATAATCTTTTAGTATCTCCTTTTTTTGCAACATTTAAACCAAATAAATTTCTTCCTTTTTCATAAACAATATTTGCTGGTGAATTAATATATTTTGGATTCTTTGTTGACCTTTCTTCTTTTAAAATTCTCCCACCAAATCCTATTACTCTATTTCTTTCATCCAAAATTGGAATCATTAGCCTATTTCTATATCTATCTATATGTGTTCCATTTTCGTTTTTGTTTACCAATCCTGACTCTAAAATTTCTTGATCTTGAAATCCTTCTTTTTTTAATGCTTGATATAATTCATCATAATTACCCGAAAATCCAATTTTGTAACTCTTGAGTGTTTCATTATTTAGTTTTCTTTTTTTTACATATTCTTGTGCAACTTTTGAGCTCGGGTCATATAACTTTTTATGATAAAACTCAGCTGTAAATGTGTTTACTTTATAAACTTTTGCCTTTAATTCTTCTTTTGCAGAATCTACATAATCATTATTTTTTGGCAAAACAATATTAGCTTTTTCCGCCAAAACTTCTATTGCTTCTTTAAATCCTATACCTTCTATTTTACTTATAAAGGTAAAAACATTGCCTCCAACTCCACAGCCAAAACAATGAAATATTTGTTTATCTGGAGATACTGAAAATGAAGGCGATTTTTCATTGTGAAATGGGCATAATCCAAAATAATTTCGACCGCTTCTTTTTAAAGAAACATACTGTGATACAACTTCTACAATATCATTTGAACGTTTAACTTCATCTAAAATTTCATCACTATATCGCATTCTCTTCCTCTCTTTCTCCAAACTCCCCTATATTATATTATTCGACGTATTTTACATAATTCCCCCTTTAATGGTCAAAAAATTTTTAATTTCATTTCTTTCATTTGGGGACGGTTCTTTTTAAAAAGGGGACGGTTCTTTTTTAAAAAAGAACCGTCCCCTTT
>DFJF01000001.1:16999-41861 GCA_002372935.1 Clostridiales bacterium UBA3678
TCCCCTTTTTAAAAAGAACCGTCCCTATTTGAAATTAAATTTTTTCTAATTCTTTAATTTTGTCTCTCAATTCTGCTGCCTTTTCAAATTCCATCTTACTTGCACATTCTAGCATTTCATCTGTAAGTCTTGTTATTACATCTTTTATGTCTTCATCTTTGCTCATCTTAAATTCAGTGCCAATGTCTTCTGCTTTTATTGCACTTATTGTATCTCTTATGTCTTTCTTTATTGTAGTTGGTGTTATTCCATGTTCTTGGTTGTATTTTTGCTGAATTGCTCTTCTTCTGTTCGTTTCTCTAATGGCATTTTCCATGCTTTTAGTTAGTTCATCTCCATACATTATAACTGTTCCATCTGTATTACGCGCTGCACGTCCTATTGTCTGAATTAAAGATCGTTCTGAACGCAAGAAACCTTCTTTGTCTGCATCTAATATTGCAACTAGTGAAACTTCTGGTATATCAAGTCCTTCACGCAAAAGGTTTATTCCAACTAATACATCAAATTCTCCAAGTCTTAATTTTCTGATTATTTCCATTCTCTCTAATGCTTTAGTATCTGAATGTATATAATTTACTTTTATATCTAATCCTTTAAGGTATGCTGTTAAATCTTCTGCCATTTTTTTTGTAAGTGTTGTAACAAGCACTCTCTCATTTCTTTCTACTCTAATTCTTATTTGCTCTATCAAATCATCTACCTGATTTTCAACAGGTTTTACTTCTATTTTTGGGTCTAATAAACCAGTAGGACGAATAATTTGCTCTACCACATTTTCTTTTGAATGTTCTTTTTCATAATCTGCAGGTGTGGCACTTACAAATACAACCTGATTTATTCTTTTCTTGAATTCGTTAAATGTAAGTGGTCTATTATCATAAGCTGATGGCAATCTAAATCCATATTTTACAAGTGAATCTTTTCTAGCTCTATCTCCATTATACATTGCTCTTACCTGTGGTATAGTTGCATGTGATTCATCTATTAACATTAAAAAGTCTTTTGGAAAATAATCTAGTAAAGTATATGGTGGACTACCAGGTTTTCTTCCTGAAATATGTCTTGAATAATTTTCTATTCCTTGACAAAATCCAGTTTCTTTTAACATTTCTAAGTCAAAATTCGTTCTTTCTTCTATTCTTTGTGCTTCTATCAATTTATTTTGATCTTTAAAAAATTGAACCTGTTCTTCCATTTCTTTTTCTATTGTAACTAATGCTCTATCTACTTTTTCTTTTTCTGTTGCATATTGAGAAGCTGGTGGAATTAGAACATGCATTCTTTCTCCTATTTTTTGACCTGTAACAGCATTTATTTCACTTATTTTTTCAATTTCATCTCCCCAAAATTCGAATCTTAAAGCTTGTTCACTTTGAGATGATGGATATATTTCCAGTATATCTCCTTTTGCTCTAAATGTTCCTCTTTTAAAATCAATCTCATTTCTAGAATACTGCATCTCTACAAGTCGTTTCATTACTGCATCTCTTCCGATTTCTTGTCCTGGTCTTAAAGATAAAATCATTCCTTGATAATCTTCTGGATCTCCTAAACCATATATGCATGAAACAGATGCTACTATTATAACATCTCTTGTTTCAAATAATGAAAGTATTGCACTATGACGCAATTTGTCTATTTCATCATTTATTGATGCATCTTTTTCTATATATGTATCAGATTGCGGAATATAACTTTCTGGCTGATAATAATCATAATATGATACGAAATACTCAACTCTGTTTTCTGGGAAAAACTCTTTGAACTCGCTATATAATTGTCCTGCAAGAGTTTTGTTATGAGCAAGTACAAGTGTTGGTTTCTGAACTTTTTGTATTATATTTGCCATTGTAAAAGTTTTCCCAGACCCTGTAACTCCCAATAATGTTTGATATTTTTTTCCTTCTTTTATACCATCTGATAAATATTTTATTGCCTCAGGTTGATCACCTGTTGGCTTATAATTTGAATGTAATTTAAACATATTTTTACCCTCTTAATAAATTTTTTAAGAGTACCCTAATTTAGGGTACTCTTTTAAATGATATTGGTTAATTTCCTACGGATTTTTCACCCAAATAAAATGTCCTCCTACTTTCATTTCATGCTTATGAATTTCAGCATGTGTTACAACTTGCTTTTCTAATAAAAGATTTGCTAGACCAATCACATAATCTTGATGATTAATCAATATTGATTTTGAAATTTTGTAAGCTTCTTTAATAATTTTATTCGCTTTACGATCTACTCTGTTTAAAGATGCTTCTGACATCAAATTTTCATTAGCTTTAACTTCTTGTTTTCCATTCTTTTTATTAAGGCTAAGATTTGAAATCAGGTTATAAGCAATCTCTGTTGCATATTGTAAATCTGCTGATGCTCCAGAAGAAATCTGTTTAGCAAAAATTTCTTCTGCTGCTCTTCCTCCAAGAGCAACTGCAATATTCTGCAAATAAAACTCATAGCTATCAGTTTCAAATTTTTCTTCATCAAAATCAAGTAAATTGAAACCTCCAAAATTTCCTTGAGGAATAATTGTAACAAGAGAAACAGAAATTCCTTTAAGTTCTCCGCAAAATCTTTTAACAACATAGTGTCCAGCTTCATGAATTGCTGTCATAGTTTTATTAACATCTGAAAGCTTTTCATAAGCTTCAAATAGTGTGTGATACATAAATCTAATATCTTCTTCTTTAACATAAGTTCTTTCTTTTTGTCTTGCATGAACCATAGAAAAATCAATTAGATCTTTAATACTATTGAAAAGTTTATCAGAATCCAAACTTGCACCAAATGTTTGTGCAAACATTACAGCCATTTTAAAAATCGAATTGCTAATAATAACTCCATGATAAAATGTTAAACTATAAATCGTTGGTTTTATTGCTGCTTGTAAGTCTTCTTTTGGTGGTCCAAACATACTCACGCAAGTAAATGCTTTTGTCATCTTTGAATCATCTTTAATAATTACAATACTTTCGGTTGGAAGAGTTGTAATTATCTTGAATTTACTACTAAGAAAAATAGGTAAAAACAGATAATACAAAATTTCAGAAAAAGAATCTTCATAGCCTAAAATATAGAAATTATCAATAAAGATAATTGTATTTTCTTTGTTTTCTAAAAATTCTTTAACTTTTTTCACTCTGTTTTCCAATACTTTTTCATCAGCTGTGCCAGAAATAATTCTTAACAAATCCACTTTAATAATAGTATAATTATTAAATTCAGTAGGTGCGTTTCCATGTGCAATATCATAAGCCATATCATAAATAATAGGCTTTTTTCCTATTGCATTAGATCCAACAATTGCAATCTTGTTTTTCTTCTTTTTGAGAAGTTCAACCCAGCAAAAGCTTTTAACTGCAGAAGAGCTCTTACACTGATATTTGTTTTCTTCCAAGTTTCCATTAATTGTCGAAATATATGGCTTTACTTCATTTGAAATTTCTAAGTATTCTTTCTCAATATTTCCATAGCTATTTTCAAAAGCCACTTTTAATTCACCAACATTAGAAACTCCATAACCATTTACCAAAAATTCAGAAATTATTTTAAATAAATTTTCATCATCAAAAAATACTTTTTTAATAAACTCTTTACAAGATAATGATTCAAGATTTTCATTATTAAAAATATTAAAAATCACTTTACTAAGTTCTGTAGAAAATTTAATATCATAACCGAATTTTTCAATTTTAGTGCTAAATTTTACCTCTTTGCAATTGGTAATTAATTCAAAAACGTCTGAATTAATATCCTTATTACTTTTTGCTGTTCTTTTTAAAATTGCATTCCGAAGAAAATTGTTTGAGGTATCATATTCTAAATACATTGTCAACAAAACATATGATGTCAAATAATCTCTTCCAAAAAACATTTCCTTACTTTCTAAAAAAGATAAAAACTCATTTAAATATGATGCCACTTTTACCATAATACCACTCCTCTCATAGTGACTGCTAAAAAAGTCTCTATAAAATGCTTAGGAATTATAATTAATAATTCCATATTAAACATTTTATGTTACCATTATATCAAAATTATGGTAAAAATGCAATACTTTCATATTAAAAACAAAATATACAAAAATATTATTTTTTCTTTAATTCTTTATATCTCTTTATTTTCATTGTAGAAGTTTTTTCGAATTCTCCTTCTTTTATTTCTAGGTCTTTAACAGCCTTATATGATGTAAGCTTTTTATTTACTTCTTTTACTTTAGACCAAATTAAATCATAAATTTCTTTTTCCGATAAATCACCATGTAATTCTTTTATTTTTTCATAATTTGGAATTACTCTTGCAGTAACAATTAATTCTTTTTCATCTCTTCTTCCACCTTTTTCAGGTTCTTTTCCATATACTAAAGACTCTTTTATTTCATCTACTTTATCTAATAATCCTTCTATCTCCTCTGGATAGATATTTTTACCGTTTTGAGTAACAATAACATTTTTGTTTCTTCCTGTTAAAATAACATATCCTTTTTCATCTATATATCCCACATCTCCAGAGTGAAAATATCCATCTTTATCTATTACCTTTTTAGTTTCTTCTTCATTTTCATAATATCCAAGCATAAGTGTAGGTGTTTTTATTAATATTTCTCCTTCACCATTTTCATTTGGATCTAAAACTTTAAAATCAGCCTGTACTATTGGCATACCAGCAGATTTTGGATTTGGTGCATATTCTGGTACTAATGCAGAAATTGGTGCTGTTTCTGTTAAGCCATACCCTTGCATAAATATAATACCAATATTTTGTAACCATTCTCCTACACCTGGATCTACAGGTGCTGCAGCAGAAACTATAATTCTAAGTTTTCCACCTAAATTGTCATATATTTCTTTAAATACTTTTCTTTTAATATCAATACCTGCATGGTCTAACAATTTTGTAATTTGTATCATTGTATTAACTATTTTACCTTTTTTGCTTTTTACTATTTTTTCGTTTATTTTCTTATACAAGCTTTCAACCAAAAGAGGAACAGTTAAAATAGCTGTTGGGTGCGCTTCCTGTAAATTTGGCACAATATATCTTAATCCTTCACATATCGCAACAGAAGCTCCTTGTGACATTGGATATAAAAATCCTATTGTAGATTCATAGCAATGGTGTAATGGTAATACTGAAAATAATCTATCTGATGGATATAGAGTTACATATGCTGTAACAGCATTTATATTTTCTGCAAGATTTCTATTGCATAACATAACACCTTTTGATTGTGATGTAGTACCAGATGTCCAAAATAATATTTTGAATTCTTCAGGATCAATTTCAATTTTAGAAAATGAATCATCACCTAAATCTATTAATTTTTTGCCTTCATTTATTAAATATTCTAGTCCAACATCTTTTTCATTTTTTTCTGCTTCTGACTTCATTTCTATAAAGTATTCTACACTTGTTAATTTATCTTTTAATTTTTTTATATCATCTGCTTTCCTTTGTGAATAAATAATTGCAGAAGCTCTTGATCTTCTTACTACATTTTCTAATTCATTTAATGGTAATTCTCTATCTGTAGGTACTGCTATTCCAACTCCACAAAGCATCGCCATATAAGACACATACCATCCATACTGTGTCTCACCAATTATTATAACTCTTTTATTAGTTAAATTTAATATTTTGGTCATAGCAGTTCCTAATGCATTAACATCTGCAGCAAATTCTTTATAAGTAATAGTTTTGTATGGTTCTTTATGTCCAGGTTTTTCTAATATACATGGTTGATTAGGGTACAATTCTACAGACCTTGTAAAAAATTCTTTAACTGTTTTGTAATGAGTCATTTTATCATAATATGGTGTATTCCTCTTTTTATGTTCTTTCTTCTCTGATTTTTCTTTTTCAATTTTTTCATAATCTATTTTATTTAATTCTTCCATATCCACCTTCATTTTGCTAAACTTAAACTTAGGCATTATAGGTAATTTAAAATCTCTAAATGGCATATAAATTTCTCCTTTTATTTTAATTTTATGAACATATTATATCACTTTTTTTAAAAATGTCTACTTTTGTACTGTTCAGTATAATTTTATAAAAACCTTAATCATTAAAAATTTTTAATTTTAATAATTAAGGCTTTATCTTTCTTAAAAATACACAACATTTAAATCCACATTTCCAGAAATACCGTCAACCACTCCTTCTTCTGTATATTGCCATATTGAATAGTTTCCTTTGTAATCAGTGATTTCTCCATCTGATGTATAATGTGCAAGCCAAATTTTTGTACTTGGTACTTGCTTTATAATTATATTTACATCAAAATAATTTTTCAAGTAACTTTTATTTGCATATAAAACTGGCGTATACCCATTTGCTTTTACCTTTTTTAAAAATGCAATTCCAATATTATTTAGTTCCTTTTTCGTCATATTTGATGCTCTTCTGCCACTAAATCTATATTCTTCAAAATCATAAGCTATAAATTCGCATTTTGATGCTACTCCATATTCTTTCAGCTTATTTACACACCAATCTACCTCTTCTACTGCTTCTTTTTCTGTTATTGCATAAGAATAAAAATATATTCCAACATTTAACCCTAATTTAGTAGCTTCTTGAATATTCCTTTTAAAATATTTGTCTTCAGCAATTTTACCTGTTCCATATCCTCTATATCCGGCCCTTATAACCACAAATGTAATTCCATAATTTTTTAATTTACTCCAATTAATATCTGCTTGATATTTTGAGACATCAATACCTTGTTTAGTACTAATTATAACAGAATATGTTCCATAATATTTTATTTTATTTATTACTATATATGCTCTAACTTTATATATATCTGTTGAATCACTATTAGGAATTGACATATATAAATTTGATGTTCTTTTGTAATATTCCCACTTAGACTTCGAAATATTATATTTATAAATTTTATAACCATCTGCATTTGAAATGTCATTCCATTTTAATGTATTTTTACTTATATGTAATCTATTTACTTGATCCAATCTCATAGTAGCTATTACACTTGAAGAATATTCACCATAAAATTTTGTATTTTCTATTTTTTTATATGCTCTTACTCTAATCTTATATTTTTGTCCAACTTCTAAATTTGAAACTACAAAAAAAGTATTTGTTGTGTTTCCATAATATATATAATTATTCGTATTATATTTACAAATATATATTTTGTATGCTGTTGCCTTTACAACACCATCCCATGTAATCTCAACATTTCCACCAATTTGAGAACCTATTTTTAAATTCTCTACTTTTCTTGGACATGTTCCCGTAACTAATGTTTTTGAATATTTTCCATAGTATTTTTTATTTTTCACTTTTCTAATTGCTCTAACCCTAAATTTATATTTTTTAGCTGTGTATAATCTATTTGCAGTATATTTCGTACTACTTGTAGTTTTATAATATTCATATTTATTATTTTTATCATTATACATATATATTTGATAATAACTTGCATCTTTAACTTTATCCCATTTTAAAGTCAAAGTTGATTTTGTATTATATACAGCTTTTACACTTTTTACTCCTCCAACAATTGCTGCTTTTGAAGCATTTGGCAGTAAAATTATTAATACTATAAATAAGAATATTATTACTATTTTCTTTGATTTTTTCATTCATTTCTCCAATCACTATTTTAACTAATTTTTTTTTCATAACATGCAAAATATTTATCTATATAAGTTATTAAAAATGATTCTCTATACCTTGGTATAGCTAGTGTTATTGGCCACATGTGCTTTAATATTATATCTTTTTCTTTGTCATTTAAATTAAATATTTTACTTGCATTTTCATAAGAAAGTTTAGCATGTGTAAATGCATGATGTCCTTTTCTTCCATTTTCTCTTTTTCGCCAATCATATAAAAATAAATCATGAAGCATTCCTGCTCTTGCTGCAGACACATAATCTAATTTTTTCTTTTTGCAAATTAAGTATAAATTGTATGAAACATATAAACAATGATCAAAACAATTTACATTGTAATGTTGCCTATAATTTTTCATTTGTTGAACCATACTATTTTCCAAAATATCTTTTACAATATTTATATATTGTTTATCATTATAAATTGTATTTTTATCTGTAACCATTTTTTCCTCTTTTTGAATTATAAATTAGCTTAACAATTTTGCTATTTTTTTCTTACCATCTTCAGTCATTTCTATTAATGGAAGTCTTGGTACTCCATAATTATATCCAATAATATTTAATGCAGCTTTTAATGGTATTGGATTTACCTCTGAAAATAGTTCTTTTATTAGTGGTATTGCATCTAATTGCATTTTTGCTGCCTCCTCTATTTTACCATCGAAAAAATTGTAACACATATCATGTGTATATTTTGGTTTAATATTAGACAATACAGAGATTACACCTTTTCCTCCTAATGAAAGAATTGGAATAACCTGATCATCATTTCCTGAATATATTGTAAGGTTTTCTCTGCATAGACTTGCAATTAATGCAATTTGTGATAAATCTCCACTAGCTTCTTTAATTGCTACTATATTTTCTATTTTTGAAAGTTCTAATGCTGTTTCTGGTTTTATATTAACACCAGTTCTACTTGGAACATTATATAAAATAATAGGTAATTTTGTATTTTCTGCAATAGTTTTGTAATGTATTATTAATCCATCTTGCGTAGTTTTGTTATAATATGGAGTAACAATTAAAACTCCATCTACACCAATTTTTTCTACTTTACTGTTCATTTCAATAACTGCTTTTGTATTATTACACCCTGTTCCTGCAATTATTGGTATTCTTCCATTTGATGTTTTTACAGCACATTCGATTGTTTGCAATCTTTCTTGTTCTGTCATCGTTGCAGATTCTCCTGTTGTACCACAAACAATTAGTGCATCTACTCCTCCTCTTATTTGGTCTTCTACTAATTTAGAAAACTCCTCTAAGTTTACACCATCTTTATCAAATGGTGTTGCAATTGCTGTTCCACAGCCTTTAAATAAAATTTTTTTCATAGGACATTGCTCCTCTTTTATATAAAAATATAGATTATAATTATAGTCTATATATATTAACTAATAAAAGCATTATTACTCTGACCATAAGCCTTCTTGTTGCAATTTTTGTATTATTTGTTGATGTCCTTCATAATTTTCTGAGAAATATACCTTACCATTTATATCTGCTACAAAATATAGGTAATTTGTCTGTGCTGGATTTAATGCAGCCTTAATAGCATCTTCTGAAGGATTGCAAATAGGACCTACTGGTAATTTTCCATTCATATTTGGTCCACGAGTATTATATGCGTTTTCTGAATTTATGTCATCAACATATAATGACTCTGTCATTTCTTTTCTTACAGCATAATATGTTGTAACATCACTACCTAATGGCATATTTTTTCTTAATCTATTATAAAAAACACTTGCTATTCCTGCTCTTGCATCTGAATCATTTCCTTCTAGCTCTATTACTGAAGAAATTGTAAGTATTTGATGTACATTAAATCCACTATTGTTAATTTGATTCTGATATTTTGTAAGGATTTTGTCTGTATTATTTAGCATTTTGCTAAATATATCTTTTACAGATATATCACCATTTTCAAATGTATAGGTATCTGGAAATAAATATCCTTCTAATGGATAATATATATTTTCATTCATTATAGATTCATCTATAAACCAATATTCTTGAATCAATGATTGTATATATGTGGTATCTTGTAATAATGAATATACATCTTCTTCTGTATTTTTTGTACTTTCTGCTATTTTATTAGCTATCCATCTCATATTTTTCCCTTCTGGAAAAGTAATTTTAACTGTTTCGTCATATACTTTTCCAGAAGAAATAACATTTAGTATTTCTTGTAAAGACATAGTTTCATTTAATTGATATTTTCCTGCTTTTAAACTATTAATATTGTTTAATTTTATATAAATTTCAGTGGCTAATTCACTTCTTACAAGATTATTTTCTTTTAATATTTTTACTATATTTTTTGTTCCAATCCCTGAATCTATTTCTATTATTTTTTCTTCTGAATTGCTTGTATCTACTGGCTTTTGTCCAACATTGTACCAAATTATTCCAAATACTATAACAGCTACTATTAAAATAATAACACTAGCAGATATACTTATAATTTTCTTTTTCATTTCTTTCATTCCTCTTCTAAGGCACAAATTTGGTTGAATTATAATTATTTTCAACCTTGCCTTTCATTTGTTTACTCTAATAGAATAGTTA
Organism: Clostridiales bacterium UBA3678; assembly: GCA_002372935.1. Lineage (GTDB taxonomy): Bacteria > Bacillota > Clostridia > TANB77 > CAG-508 > CAG-269. The sequence goes on from DFJF01000001.1 coordinate 27,235, forward strand.
TACCACATTCTTTTAAAATTGCAACAGCTTCTATTTTAAATTTTCTAAATGATTCTTCATTTTTCTCTTTTTTATAAGTGATTTTCACTATATTTTTTTCTTTTTCAATTGCCTCAGAAATAATTTCTTCTATCAACTTTTCTCTATCAGAATATTTTTCTATATTTTTATTTGTTATATCTTTCTTAAAAACTTTTGATTCATCAAATTTTTCTGTTTTTTCTGTTTCAAAGTCTTCCCTTTCTGTAACAAAATTATCCAACTTTTTTGTTTTTACATATCCTAAGTTTCCATTTTGAGTTCTTATATATGACCAGCCATTTTCTTTATTTGTAATATAGACAACCCAATCACCTTTTTTTATTTTTTCTATTTTTTTTGAAAATGTTTTAGCTTCTTTTTTCACTGAGATATTTTTTACTGCATTTGCCTTTTCTAATTTATTTTCATAATAATCTATTACAATATTTTTATAGTCTGGCATATAAGAAAATTCAATGTCATATACATTTTCTAATTCTGAGATTGGTATATATATCTTATTTTCCGCAGCTTCAAATGCCTGCCCATTTATTTCAACCTTTGATCCATTAATTTCTATTGTGTTATTGTTTAATTGTAAAACTGCAATCTTTTTGTTTCCTGATAAAATTATATTTTCATCTTCCTGATATAAATCAGAATCTAAACAATTTTTAGTATCATCTAAACTCATATATATAACATCGTCTTGTACAATAATTTTGTCTGATAGTTTTGAGGTAATATCTTCGTTATTTATTATTAGAGTCTCATTTTGATTATTTTCTTTTTTCTTTGGTACAAGCAATGCACTAACAACAATTATTGCGATTATAACCAAAAAAATTATATGTTTTTTCATTAATCTTACCTTTCTCTTACATTTTTCTAAATACGCCTATGACTTTTCCTAAGATTTTACAATCTGGAACTATAATAGGATCCATTGTAGAGTTTTCTGGTTGTAAACGGATATAATCTTTTTCTTTATAAAATGTTTTTACAGTAGCTTCGTCTTCTATAAGTGCAACAACGATTTCTCCATTTGTGGCATTGTCTTGTTTTCTAACTAAAATATAGTCTCCATCTAAGATTCCAGCTTCTATCATACTTTCTCCCCTTACTGTAAGCATAAAACTTTCTGAATTTCCTACAAAATCGATTGGTATTGGAAATGTATCTGTTACATTTTCTACTGCTAAAATTGGCATTCCAGCAGTGATTTTTCCAACTAATGGAACATCAACCATTTCTTTTTCTAGATAGAAGTCTTTTCTTGGCTCATCTTCTATTTTCTTGCCTGACGCACTTTTTAATAATTTTAATGTTCTTCCTTTGTTGTCTTCTTTTCTTATATATCCTTCTTCTTGAAGCCTAGATAAATAACTATGCACTGTTGCTGTTGATCTTAATCCAACTTCTTTTCCTATTTCTCTTACTGATGGTGCATAACCTTTTTCTTTAACTGACTTTTCTATTGATTTTAATATTGCTTTTTCTCTTTTATTTAATGACCCATCTTTTTTTCTTTTTACCCTTACAGTATTTTCCATTTTTAAATCCTCCCTTTGTTTTTGCAAGCTTTCGTTTCTCTTTAAAACTTGAACTAATCATATCATATTGTTTTTAAAAAGTCAAACAAAATTTTGTATTTTTTTATATTTTTTGTATATTTTATTTTTTTCTGTAAAGACTAAAATCAGAAAGGATGATAATATGGATAAAAATGATTTAAATGTTTTAGATGAAGTAAATAAAGGCGCAACTATGGGAATGGACGCAATAGAATTTGTAGAAAAAAAAGTTGGAGATGAAAGTTTTAGAAGTGTTTTAAATACTGAATATGGTCAATATCAGGAAATTTCGAATAGAGCAAATAAATTGTATGATAAGTTTCCAACAAAAAAAGAACCACATGAAACAAGTGCAATGAACAAAATTATGACTTGGTGGGGCGTTCAAATGAAAGTAATGACAGATCAAAGTAATTCTAATATATCTGAACTTCTTTTAAATGGAACAAATATGGGAATTATTGAAGGAAGAAGATTAATAAATCAGAATCCTAATATAAATTCTGATATTCATACACTTCTATGTGATTTTGTTAAAATGCAAGAAGATAGTTTGGAAGATTTGAAAAAATTTTTATAAGTATATATTTTTAAAAACGTTTCCCAGGCTATCATTTATCACTAAATTTGCTATATTATCATAAGGAGTTTCATCTCTATTTATTAAAACTAAATTTTTTCCTATAAAATAATTTATTAAACCACTTGCAGGATACACAGTAAGTGATGTTCCTGCAACTTTCATTATATGTGCATTTTGTATGGTCCAAATTGATTCTTCTAAAATCTGTTCATTTAGGTCTTCTTCATATAGCAAAACATCTGGTTTTACTATTCCTCCACAATCATATTGTGGAATACCATTTCCATTAAAAATAAAATTTGCATCATAAAATTTATGACATTTCATGCAATAATTTCTAAGTACACTTCCATGTAATTCCAAAACTTTTTTGAGCCAGCCTTTTGATGAAAACCATCAATATTTTGGGTTATTATAGCTTTAACCTTTCCATATTTTCCTAGCTCTGCTAATTTATAATGAGTGATAATTCACCATTCCTTAAAAAGCATCATTCTTTATTTTAAAAATAAATATTATTTTTCATTTTCCAACAAAATATAATTTCTCGTTTTTATACTCTGTTCTAATATAGGTTTATCACTTTCTATTTTGTCCTTAATTACATAATTTATGATCTCCAAAATAGTTTTATCCAAGTCCTCTCTAGCCAAATTTCTATAATATTCAACATCACTATATGTCCTTGTTTCATCGATTTTGTCTGCAACAAATATTATTTTTTGAAGAAGAGTCATGTTCTCTTTTCCTGTTGTATGATTTGCAATTGCATCACACATTTCATCATCAAAATCATATTTTTTTTTGCAAATATCTGCTGCAATTTTTCCATGTAATATTTCTACCATATTTTTTTCAAGATCTGATGCTTCAATATTATTTTCTTCTACATATTGTAGTTTTTCTTCTTTTGACATTCTTTTTGCCATATCGTGCATTAATCCCGCTTTTACAGCTCTTTCTATATCTGCGCCATACTTTTTTGCAAGTTCTTGAGACATCTTCATTACACCTATAGAATGCAAATATCTTTTTTCATCATCTTTCAAATATTTTTTTAATTCTTTTTTTAAATCCTCTATTTCCATTTTTTTACTTCCTTTACCTATTTCTTTATTCAATATTTTTCTTATTTACTTTATAATAATATATTTTGAATCTCTTCTATAGTGATTGGTCCTTCACGTAAAATATTAATTTTTTCTCTTGTGCAATCTACTATTGTGCTTGATATACTGTATTGCACAGTTCCTTCTAACATTCCGTCTAAATTAGGACATGATTTTTCGATTTCATCTAAATTCTTGCAAACCGGCTCTCCACTTTGATTTGCACTACTCATATAAATAGGACAACCTACTTCTAAAATTAGTTTTTTTAATACTTCAGATGTTGCCATTCTAATAGCAATAGTTCCATCTACATTATTTATTTCATAAAATGTATCCTTTTTCATTTTCATTATTAATGTAACTGGTCCAGGCATAAAATTTTTAATAAGTTTTTCAGCATTATTATTAATATATGCAACACTTCTTATCTGATTTATATCAGCACACATTATTGGAAATGCCTTGTTTTTAGGTCTATTTTTAGTTTCTATTAATTTATTAAGTGCAACCTTTGAATTTATTCTACAGCAGACTCCAAAAACAGTATCTGTAGGTACACTTATTACTCCATCGTTTTTTAAAATTCTTGCTAATGTATTTATATCTTTTTCATTATATCTTTTAATCATTTTTATATCTCCGATTTATAAACAAATTTGGATGTTATATTTTAGGTATTCTTTTAAATATATTTTCCTTTACTTTATTATAACAAACTTATATTTTTTTTCCATAGTTTTTTTAAAATTTTTTAGTAAACAATAAATGAGAAGGCGTATTGAAAACCTAGCAAAATCTTATATCAGTAATCAAAATGTTTTTATATCCCTTTAACAATTCTTTTGCAACTTCTGCACTTCTGCTTTTTGAATATTTAAATATAGCTCCCTTGTTTTTTTCTAACTCTCCTAGTGTTAAAAACCACATATATGAATAAAATGTAACCTATAAAGAGGACTGTTAAAAAAATACAGTTTCCTTTATAGGTTACATTTTATTAGGCTAATTGATTTTGTATTTTTGTATCTGTTTTAAAAAGTTAGAACAGATACGTCATTGGTGCGGATGAGAGGACTTGAACCTCCACACCGAAGTACTGGTTCCTAAGACCAGCGCGTCTGCCAGTTCCGCCACATCCGCATATATAATTCTGTAATCAATAACTCAATTACAGAATTTATTTTAGCACACAATTCCCCGTCTTGTCAATAGTTTTTTTGAAAACTTTTAATTTATAAAATTGCAATAATAAACTATAAATAAATTATTTATTAGGTTTTGCAATAAAATATTTTCCAAATAAAGTAATCATTTCAATTAAAGTCTTTCTATCTTCAGGAGATAATCCTTTATATGCTGAAATTATTGTTGGTACATTTTTAATCCAATTTATTTCTTCAAAATTATTTGCCTCTGTTGAATAAAAAATTTCAAAAACACTATCCACAAATATTTTTCTTTGATCTGGAGTCGTATTTTCAAGCCAATTTGTTATTTTGTTATTTATTCTATTGCTTTCATCTGTAAGACTTTCTGCTCTTACCATTTTGTCTCTTAAAACTTGCCATGAATAAATATCATGTTGGTATACTCCTTTTTCTATGCTTAAAATTACTTCACATTTTTCAGCATGTTCCATAATTCTTCCAAATATTGATTCTTGAGGAATAAATGTAAATATTTTATTTAAGATATCTTTTCCTTTATTTTCATTTACCTTTTTCATATTAAATCCAGGTCCATCATAATTTACTACATCAATTATTCTTTTTTGGATTTTCTCTGGAACAGTTATTGCTGCATATATTGCAATATTTCCGCCCTTTGAATGTCCTCCAATTCTTATTCTTTCTCTTGGATATTTTTCCGCAATCATTTTTGTATATTCTACTCCTTCAGTTTGCGAAGGAATATTTTCCATAAAAGATATGTTAAAATCCTCTTTCCATCCAACAATACTTTTGTCAGTTCCAAAAAATGATATATACATTTCTTTTTTTGAATTATGAACAGTTATTGCAGAAAATTGTTTTTCTATTTCTGAATCATTATTTTTTACATAGTCAGTAACTACCATGTCTTTAAATCTTGCGCTTTGTCCTAATTTTGTTATTAATTCTTTGTCTCCATTATAATTAAATTCTTCATTTTTAAAGTCTCTCATCTTCTTATATATTGATTCTATTGTTTCTTTTTCTTCCATAATAATTTTATCAAATATTAAATATGAAAATCTTGATAAAATCATATTGTCTACTTCATTAAATGGAAACTCTTTACTTATTGGAATGTCTCCTCTCCAATCTAAATAATCATTTATATTTGCCATTTTTCTACCCCTTTATAATTTTTATATTATTTTATACTGTTTTTGTTGTTAATTTGTTTTTATTTTATGTATTTTTTGTGAACTATTATATTGCTTTATTTATATCACATTCTACTCAAATTCTCAAGCTGGATCTATGTCAAGTTTTTGGACACTTTTTTGAGAATTTTTTTATAGTCTTTCATTTTTCTTTCATACTGCTTGTTTTTCTATTTCTTCTGGTGTTCTATAATTTATAACTATCAACAAAAGCCTCTTTTATCATTTCTTCTCTAATAGTTTTAGATTCTGTACAATTCTCTTTTCCATTTTTTGCAAAGCTAATACAAGACCATGACGGGATTTTTTCTCTATCTTTGCCTACAACTGTTCTTCTTGTAAAGCAATTGCCACAAAATCCACATCTAATTCTACTGCTAAAAGCAAATTTTCTTCCTACATTTCCTATCTGTTATTATCATTTTATAACTTCATTAAATATTTTTATTTTTTAAATAAAAATATTTAATATTGAAATCAGTACTTAATTTATAGCAATAAATCTCATTAAAATTACTATTTTTTAAATCTTCATATTCTTTTAATAATTTATCAAATGCTTCATTTTCATTATTTCCAGCAACTATTCCAATTACTTGTGCATTTTCATTATCTGGTTCTACGCTTTCAGAATTAGATTCATATGTATACCCTTCATTAGTTAAAAAAATATATTTATTCATCATTTTACTCCTTTTTTAAATATTTTCCATTGCCCAAAAAATCTATATAATTATTATCTCTAAGTATTTGAAGTTGCATTATTTTTCCCTCCGAAATTCTGTTTACACTATATCACATTTTTCATTTATTAACAACAAAATCTCTCTAGTTTTTTAGTTAAAAAAATAGAACGTTACTCTCCTATTTCTTTGAATTATTATTCAAATCTATTCTATATTAACTTCATGAATTATTCTCATTGAAAGCAGTTACTCTAATTTTTTGAGTAACTCAATCTTACCTACATATTTAAAAAATCTTTGTAAGATTTCTACTATTCTATATTTATATATTTTTTTATTGTTATAATCATAATCAACCTTTGCATTAAAAATTTCTTGTAATTTCATAATACTGCATTGATATGAAATATTTTTTTCCGTGTAATTATTACCTTCAATCTTGTATAATTATACATTCTATTAAATTGCCATAGTCGAATAATATATCACTATCCTACCTTTAGTGTTTTTTCAAACTTGATTTTAGTTAAAAATTTTATTAGTTCCTTTACAAATTCATAATCAGTATTTTCATACTTTCTTAAAATATAGTTTTCCATATATAGCCAATCTCCTTATAATATACTTAAATCGTATCTATATCCAACTTCCTTATATTTCTTTCCACCTTTTTCAATTTCATTTTCTCCATATAAATTGCCTCCCATTTTTTCATAGAATTTTCTCGAGTTATAATTTCCTTTTAAACACCATAATATCATGTTTTTATTATTATTTTTCTTTTGTTCTTGAATAACATAGTTAAACAATGCTTTTCCTATTCCTTGTCTTTTAAATTCTGGTTTTACATATATTGCACATAACTCACAATCAATATCTTTTACATCTTGTGAAAACAAATTATTAATTGTATATCTGCAAAAGCCAACTACTTCATTATCAATTTCAGCAACTATAAATCCATTTTCTTGATAATCTTTAAGTCTTCTATTGTAATTATCTTCAACTTTTAAACTATCTAAAAATTCATCATCTATAATTCCTCTATATGCACTTTTCCAGCCTTCAACTACAATACTAGATACTGACCATAAATCCTCTTTTTTTACATTTCTAATTATAATATTTTGCATTAAAATCACTCCTTAATATAAAAAATAAGCCTCACAAAAGAATCTTTTAAGACTCCTTTGCAAGACTTTATATCTCACTTCGTGTAAACAACTAACTTATTTCTAATTGTCCTTTATCGCTCAGAATATCGTTTCCTAGATAAACTCTTAAATATGTTTTTTATTGTAGCATATTATTTGTCATTTGTCAAACTTAACATAATTTTTGATGTGCTTATATTCTTAATTTCATTATATTGAAGTCTTTATTTTTTTTATTTCATACTTCTTATCATCGTTTGTATATTCTTGCTTATTATAAAGTTTTTTTCCATCCAGTTGAATTATATCATACCTAAAATTATTTGCAACCTCCGAACCACAGTTTTCATTGATTTAAAACAATGTTGAGTAAAAAATAAAGCACCTTAACATGAATTTCAGAATTTTGTACTTTTTCTAGTCCAAATCGACCTCTTCTATGAAACATTATCGAATCTTGAAAACTAGTAAATTCAACTATTACAGGTTGTCTCTTAATGTCATCACTACACAACACTCAACGTGCCGTGTCTGTTTGTAAAAAACACCTTGGTTAGACTTGTATGTTTGTAAAAGACATCTATTCATTATTTAGAAAAATATTTTTTATATCTGATAAATATTGTCCACTATTTAATTCTATTTTGTATTTTGGTCTTATGTCATTTCTATTTTCTTCATAAAACCTTTTCCATTCTTTTGTTTCTGTCATTTTTTTTATAAATATATCATTATTTCCTCTCTTTTTCATTCTTTCAATATATTCATCTTTATCATTAATATTTGCATATACTAGACAATAATCAATGTTTTTTTCTGTAATATATTTTAATAAGTTTTTACTTCCATTTGATATTAAAACAATATTTCCATTTTTTATTTCTTCTTCAAGTATTTTAATTGCATATTCTGTAGAATCATTATTAACAATTTTCCCTCTATTCAATTTACCATTTTCTTTATCTTTACGACTTATATTATTCAATCCATATTTATAAGTAGCTTTCATATCGTCCAAATCTATAAATCTTTTATCATGCTCTGCCAAATATGTCTTTCCAACCGCTGGGCCACAAACAATCACATTACATTTAATACTTTTCTCCATACAAATTCCTTTACTAAATAAATTTCTTTAATTATTAAAATTATTTTTAACAATATCTGATATTCTTTTTATTTCTTCATAGTTTTCATCGTTTCTAAAATTTGTTTTAGCATATTCTAATATAATTCCAATATTATCAATTATATCATTGACAATTTTATTCATCCAATTATATCGAGGCAATATCCAAACATGTAAGTGTCTATTTTCTTTTTCTTCAAAAATATAATCAAATCTTTCACAAATTTTATTATCTCTCAAAATTTTAACGGTTTTATCTACAATTTCAAACATCTCATTTCTTTCATCTTTAGTTAACTCACATAATTTTTCAATATGCCTCTTGGGTGAAACAATGAAAAAACCTTGAATCGGTAATTCCCAATCTTGAGATAAAGTAAATCTGTCATTTTCATATGCCATTCCACATTCCAAATTAAATTCATGCTTTCCATAGGCACATCCTGGACAACCTTTAAATATTATTTCTTTATTATTATAACTAATCATATATTCTTCTTCTCCACTCTCATTTTATTTTAGCAATTATCATACTTATGTTATATCACATTCTACCCGAATTCTCAAGCCATTTCGAAGTACTTTATTAAGTTTTCCATTTTCATCTCTTTCATAAGAAAAATATTTTCTTGTATTTATAAAATCAACAAGGACATTATTACTATTTAAATCAATTTTATTATTTTGTATAACAACTTCATCAGGTACATCTTTTGGAACGCTTAAATCAAATTTTCGCTTTAATATAAACCTAATTAAATATGGATCAATTACTCCATTTTCATCGTATCCTCCAACAATAACATAATCTACAATAGCATTAAATATTTCTTGGTCAAAACCTTCCATTATATCTTTAGAATCTAATAATTCTTTTACTTTTTTTAAACCATCCGAAATAGATTTATTATCTTCTGCTAATAACTTTAATTGTTCTATTTTATTTTCCAATATTTCAAGTTTTCGATTATATTTTTCTACTTTTTCATTATAGTCATTTTCTGATATTTTATCTTCTACTATTAAATCTATCAATTTACTCTTTTTTGATTTTATATCGACAAACTCTTTCTTAAATTTTTCTAGTTCATCCTGCCTACTATTTTCATTCATTGTATCCTGCATTAAGTTCAAAAATTCTTCTGTTTCAAAATTTGTATTTGAAGATAATAATTTATAACTATCAACAAAAGCCTCTTTTATCATTTCTTCTCTAATAGTTTTAGATTCTGTACAATTCTCTTTTCCATTTTTTGCAAAGCTAATACAAGACCATTATGGAATTTTTTCTCTATCTTTACCTACAACTGTTCTTCTTGTAAAACAATTGCCACAAAATCCACATCTTATTCTACTGCTAAAAGCAAATTTTCTTCCTACATTTCCTATTCTTCTTCCATTTACCCTTGCTCCGCATCTTTCTTTTAAAATTTCTTGTACCATATCAAATTTTTCTGGAGAAATAATTGGTTCATGATGTTCTGAAACATAAAATTGGTCAGCCTCCCCTAAATTCTTATATCTTTTATGTGATAAAGGATCTGCTGTATATGTTTTCCCTTGCAAGACATCCCCTTTGTACTTTTCATTTCTTAATATCCCTCTTATTGTACTATCATTCCACTTGTTGTTTCCTTTAGGACTTTTAATTTCTTGCTCTGTTAGCATTTTTGCAATTCCATTTGCACCATGTCCATCACAATATTTGTCAAAAATAAATTTAACTACTTCCGCTTCTTCATCTACTATTACTAATTTGTCATTTTCATTTCTATATCCGTAACATCTGTTAAATCCTATTAATTCTCCTCTATTCATTTTCATTTGCAAACCTAATTTAACATGTTCAGATATATTTTCACTTTCTTGTTGTGCTACTGCACTAAGTGTAGTTAATAACATTTCACTCGTCTTTGTATCTTTTGAGTAAAATGTTATTATAAATTACTAAACGGCAAATCAGCTTAATTTGCTCCACAGGAATTTCACCTTTTCGCTCCTTTACGAAATTACCTTCATTGTTTTAGACGGTTTTATCACGCTCGAACTGTGACTAGGTAAGAGTATCATTATGCTTATTATTAATCATCACCTTATTAGTTGCTACCTAATATTTTATAATATAAGTATTTATCGCTCGATCTAATTTAGATTTCTTGGCGTACCTATTAAACTGGCTCATAATAATAAGAATGTATTTAGTAATTTTTCCATATTTAATTCTTAGGGAAAAATATCCTCTTATTCCATAAAGGAAAAATTAGATACTTTGTGCAAGATTTTTTTAAAAAATTATTTTCCCCCTTATTCCATTAAGGAAAAAAATGACCTTTTGTACGAAAAAAGTTTAAATTTTTTTAAAGAATTTTTATCCCCTTATTCCATAAAGGAATAAATCAACGTTTTGTAGGATAAAAAATTGAAATTTTTTTAATTTTTTTGAAAAAAATATTTTCCCCTCACTTTTTGAAAGGAAAAATTTGGTGCTTTGTTAAAAAATTTTTTAAATTTTATGCAAAAAAAATAGAAGATTGCTCTCCTACTCTTAAAATTTTTATTTATTATTTAATCTCTTTGTTTCTACAATAAGTTCATCAAAATCTGAAATATATTTTTGATCTTGTATTATCCTATATTTTTTATATTCGTCTAAAGCTAATTTATCTGCTATTTCTCTTTTTATCTTTCCATTATCTTTTAAAATATTGTATTCATTAATTTTTAAAAACACTTCTAACTTTTCTTTCCATTCTTTCATTGAAATAATTTTACCTAATTTAACTTGTCTTTCTGCATAATCAAGATACATTGATACTAAATTATTTAATTCTTCAATTTCTTCTTTAGACAAATAGTTCTTTGCTATTGTTACATCTGTTTCAAGAATTTTTCCGTTAGGGGCATTTTTCCAAGTTGTTAATCCCATATTTTCTTTCTTACTATCAACTCTATTATAGATTATTTCTGGAGCAGTCATACCAGTAATTGCAAAGTGCAATTTGTTTTGAACATTCTTATAAAATTCTTGAGTTGTTTCACTATTTTTATCATAATCAAAGCTACATTCTTTATATATATCTGTTATTTTCTGATAAAATCTTCTTTCACTTGCCCTTATTTCCTTTATTTTAACTAATAACTCATCAAAATAATCTTTACCGAATTTAGGTCCGTTTTTTAAGAATTCACTATTCATAACAAAACCTTTTTTGATATATTCTTTTAATGTATTAGTTGCCCAAATTCTAAAATCTGTAGCTTCTTTTGAATTTACTCTATATCCTACAGCAATAATTGCATCTAAACTATAAAAATTCGTATTATATTTTTTTCCATCATTTGCAGTTATTCGAATTTTTCGAATAACTGATTTTTCTTGCAATTCTTGTGATTTAAAGATTTCTTTTAAATGATAGTTAATAGTATTTACTTCTACTCCAAATAGTTCAGACATTGATTTTTGCGTTAACCAAAAGTCCTCTTCATCATATAAAACTTCAACAGATATATTTTCATTATTTTGACTTTGATATATTATTAAATCTTTTAAATTTTCTATATTATTCAAAACAAATCTCCTTTTTAAGAACTTATGTTTGTATTTTATAATATTTTCTTTATTTTGTCAATAAATTTCGTGTTTTTTTATAAAAAAATTAAAAGCAAGTAGCTGTTAAATAACTACTTACTTTTATGGTTCTTTCATTTACTTGTTTTCTTGTATCTTATATTCACTAATATCTGGTTCTGTAAATATTGAATCTTCCACACAATTAAATTTGTATTCTCTATTAACTGTTGATTCTTTGTTTAAACTTTTTACTGGTAGTCCTGTTTCTTTATTTATAATCCAAGTATCTGAATTATCTTTGTTGAACATTGCTAATATATTTATAAATCTGTAACAATCTTGATTATCACATTTTTCACTTCTTATAAATGCAATTGAACTTATTAAAAAGTTTGTAAAACTATTGTTGTTCTCATCAAATTCTAATCCATTAAAAATTTGTATTGACATTAAACTTTCTGTATTTTGTACAACTGTTTTACTTGAACCTGATTCTGTGTACATATTAACTCTTTCTCCATTATCATAGAAAGAAAGCTTTACAATTTCTCCATCAAATTTTCTTTCCATAAACATTGCTTGTTTATTATCTTTTTTATAATAATCCATTATTACAGTATTGCCATTGTCAAAATCAGTTACAAATTTCGCATTATAGTTATTACTATTTTTATACATTGAAATTTCACCTGATAGTTTTGACAAAATAATATAATTTCTAATAGTATGTATTAGTACAATTAATATTAATACTAATAATATGATTCCAATTATTTTCAATACTTTTTTCATATATTCCTCCTCTTCTGTGCAACCTGCTATCGTGGGTTATTTATATAACCTTTAGACCATTGGCTTTGCGTCATAAACTTTCGTTTATTTTGCCTTTTAACCTTTTTCTATTATAGCATATTTTGGCATATTTTGCAAATTAGTAATACTATCACTCTGTTATTTCAGTATTTGCATTATCATTTTTTGTGATATTATTATATTGTATTATTGCACTTTGCTTTATTTCTTCATTGCTCGTTGGATATTTATTATATGGGTATATTTTAGTATTATTATATATTAAATACATATCCATACCTGCTAATGAATTATCTGAAAATTGTAAAAACCTTATAATAGCGTCTGTGTACTCAATTAATTCTTGATAATTATGTATTTCAGCATATACACTATATGAGAGCAACCATTGACTTGTTTCTTCTGGATATATTTCACATTCTTTATAACCTTGTTTTATAACAAATTTGTCTTTATATTCATCTGACCATTTCTCAAAATAATATTTAAAATATTGTTCTATCACATCGCTATCTGTTTTCCCAAATTTCTTTACGGCATGTATTACAATTTCTTTATTGCTTTTAGGTCGATATTCATATAGACCATTTTTATTATTATCTACATTTTTTGATATACATTTAACCTTTTCTTCACTAATTGCCTCAATAAACTCTGTAGGATCTACATCGTGTCTTGATTTAAACATAGAATCGTATAAATAAAATCCAAACATTAATAAAGCAACTGCAAATATAATTATTAATATCATAAACGACCTAAAACTTATTTTGATTATTTTTTTATTTTCTTTCGCTTCACATTATTGTTCTTCTTTATTAAATTATTTAATTCTCCAATTATATCTACTCCATAGTTTGCTATTTTTTCGCTATCTTTATTTAATATATCTTCTTCTACTTTTTTCCAATCTTCTTTGTTTTCCATATTTTCTTCCTCACAAATTACAGAATATTTTACCTTTCAATATATAAAATTATACTTCTATTTTTAAAAAAATTATTTTAAGTTATTCAAATTTTTCGAATAACTTATATCATAAAATATAATAGCATAAATTATAAATTTTCTCAACCAATTTTTGCTTATAAAAATACTAAAATTTTCAATTTTTTATTTTTCAAAAGGAATTGGGATTTTATCCCATATTTTACATTTGTGTATATACAAATGTCTTGCTTGTTAGGACATAAAATTCGTGATGTTTGCATAATGTTGTATTTCATTTTTATGAAAAATCAAACAAAAAATGTTCAAATTTTATCTCTAAAACTCAAGCATTTTTAATCAGTTTTATTTCAAAATTCCTAACTTTCTGAAGTAAAAATATGCATCCATTCCACCTTTAAAATATATTTCATTTTCTTCAATTTCTTGCAATTTATAATTCAAAATTATGATTTTTGAAAGCATTTTACACTCTTCTTTTGATAGTCCATTTTCTATTATACTTTCTACCAAGTTTTCCATTTGTTCATCATCTTTAACTTTAAATGGATGATTCTTAAAATTTTCTATTCTGTTTATATCTATCTTTTCAACTCTACCCATATAACTTCCATGCGTTCTTTCAAAAAAGTCATCTAAAGTTGGTGTTAATGTCAATAAGGAAATGT
>DFJF01000008.1:0-8149 GCA_002372935.1 Clostridiales bacterium UBA3678
TTAAATGATATTAATACTTTTGTACTATATGTGAATTAAGATTTGAGTATAAAAAGGAGAATATTTTGGAAAACAAGGTATTAGAAACTATTATTAAATATAATTTAATAGAAGATGGAGATAAGGTGGTTGTGGCAGTTTCTGGTGGACCAGATTCAATTACATTATTAGATATTTTAAATAAAATTCAAAGAAAAGGAAAAATAAAATTTAAAATTATTATTGCACATGTAAACCATCAAATAAGAGAAGAAGCAATTGATGATGAAAAATTTGTACAAAATTATGCTAATAATAAAAATTTAGAATGTTATATAAAAAGAATAGATGTGATAAATTATGCAAATAATAATAAAATGGGATTGGAAGAGTCTGGAAGAAAAGTAAGATATGCTTTTTTTGAAGAAGTAATGCAAAAGGAAAATGCAAATAAAATTGCAATTGCTCATAATAAAAATGATAAAATAGAAACTATGTTTATGAATATATTTAGAGGGTCAGGAATATCTGGATTAAAGGGAATAGAGCCTATTAGGGAAAATAAATATATAAGACCTTTAATAGAATGTGAAAGATCAGAAATCGAAAAATATTGTGAAGATAATAATTTAAATCCCAGAATAGATAAAACAAATTTTATAAATGACTGTACCAGAAATAAGATTAGAAATATTGTTTTACCATATATAAAAAAAGAATTTAACCCAAATATAATAGAAACAATGAGTAGATTATCAGAAGTTGCAACAGAGACTGAAGATTATATAAAAAAACAAACTATACAAGAATATAATGAAATTTTGATAGACAAACAAGAAAAAAGTGTAGTTTTGAATTTAAAAGAATTTAACAAAAAAGAGCTTTTAATTAGAAAAAGAATATTAATATATGCAATTCATCAAGTACTAGGGAATTCGCAAAATATAGAAAAAGTTAATATAGATGATTTAATAAATCTTTGTGAAAAAAACATCGGAAATAAGTATTTGAAGCCAAACAAAAATATAAAGATTCTAGTAAATAAAGGAAAAATTTTTTTAAATTTTATATATTGAGAATCCGTAAAGGCTTTCGCCCTGTAACAAAAAAGTCACAAAAAAAGTATTGCAAAATGAAAAATCATGTGGTATATTGCATATACTAATGAAATGCATAGAGAAAGAAAGGAAGGTATTATTGTGAAAAACGGAATAAAATCATTAGCCACTTGGCTAATAATAGGAATAATTTTAATTGTAGTTATTTCATCAATAATAGATAATACTAATTCAAAAATGACTTATTCAGAATTAGTAGAAAATATTGGAGAGGAAAATGTTGAATCTATAGAATTCAATTCAGATGGAGATACAGCATATGTAACACTTAAATCAGAAAAGGGAGTTAAAGAGGTTAACATTCCAAGCCTAGAAAGTTTTATGGAATTTTTTGAAGAGAATATAAAGGCTGGAGAATTTACTGTAAAAAGTGATTCTAGATCGATATGGTTGACAATAATTAGCTTATTAACACCATTTGGATTATTAATAATCTTCTTTATATTCTGGTTTTTCATGACGAATGGAAATGCTGGAGTACAAGGAGGAGGAAAATCAACATTAACATTTGGAAAAAGCAGAGCAAGAATGTTAAATTCTACAGATAAAAATAAAATTACTTTTGATGATGTAGCTGGTGTTGATGAAGAAAAGGAAGAATTACAAGAAATAGTAGAATTCTTGAAAAATCCAAAAAAATTTACTGATATGGGAGCAAGAATTCCAAAAGGAGTTTTACTTGTAGGTCAACCTGGTACTGGTAAAACACTACTTGCAAAAGCGGTAGCTGGAGAAGCTGGAGTTCCATTCTTTATAATAAGTGGGTCAGATTTCGTAGAGATGTTTGTTGGTGTGGGAGCTTCAAGAGTAAGAGATTTATTTGAACAAGCTAAGAAAAATGCACCATGTATTATATTTATAGATGAAATTGATGCAGTAGGACGTCAAAGAGGTGCGGGACTTGGTGGAGGACACGATGAAAGAGAACAAACTCTAAATCAATTGTTAGTTGAAATGGATGGATTCTCAGCAAATGAAGGAGTCATTGTACTAGCTGCAACAAATAGACCAGATGTATTAGATAAAGCACTTTTAAGACCAGGAAGATTTGATAGACAAATAGTAGTAGGAGCTCCAGATGTTAAAGCAAGAGAACAAATTTTGGAAGTTCATAGCAGAAAGAAAAAATTGGCAGAAGATGTAGATTTAAAAATAATTGCTAAAAATACTTCTGGATTTGCTGGAGCAGATTTAGAGAATGTTTTAAATGAAGCCGCACTTTTGGCTGCAAGAAGAAATCTTACAGAGATTGGAATGAGAGAAATAGAAGATGCTATGGTAAAAGTTACTATGGGACCTGAAAAAAAGACTAGAGTTAGAAATGAACATGAGAAAAAGCTTGTTGCATATCATGAAGCAGGTCATGCTGTAGTAAGCAAATTTTTACCTACACAAGACCCAGTTCATGAAATATCTATTGTACCTAGAGGAATGGCTGGAGGTTATACTATGTATAGACCTACAGAAGATAAATCGTTTATTTCAAAAACATATATGGAAGAAACAATTGTATCACTTCTAGGTGGTAGAGTTGCAGAAAGCTTGATATTAAATGATATATCTACAGGGGCAAGTAATGATATAGAAAGAGCTACAAAAATGGCAAGATCTATGGTTACAGTTTATGGAATGAGTGAAAGATTAGGAGCTATTATGTATGATAGTGACAATGGAGAAGTATTTTTAGGAAGAGATTTAGCTCATTCTAAGACATATTCAGAAGAGACCGCAGCTATAATTGATGAAGAAGTAAAGAGAATTGTAGACACAGCATATGAAAAAGCTAAAAAAATATTATCAGATAATATTGACAAACTACACATTGTTGCAGGAATATTGCTTGAAAAAGAAAAAATTGATGGAGAAGAATTTGACAAAGTATTTGAAAGTTAAAATTATGAAGCAGGCACATTGCATTAGTGTAGTGGGCTTGCTTTAGTTGTTAAAAAAATATTTTGAATCTATGAAAATATGGTAAATAAGTGTAAATGTTGGGTATGTTTGACAAAGTAAACATAATATGGTATAATAAAAAGGCAAGTAACGAAAAATAAATATAAGTATAAATAAGAGGAGGAGTTTATATGTCAAAAGCTAAAAAAAGAGAATGGGAAAGACTATATGAACAATATCAAAATGGAGAAATAGATGAGGAATTTAATAAGCTTAAAGAAAAGATGGAAAATCATAAATTAGGTAGAGAAGAATATAAAGAATACGAAAAAATGACAAAAATAAAAGGAAATATTTCGAAGGTAAAAAATATACTTGAATTAAGAGGAAAACTACAAAAAGATATTGAAGAAATAAAAAAAGAGATAGAAATAAGAGAGAATTTGGCAGAATTAAGTCAAAAAAACAAAGAGTTAGAAGATGCCTTAAACAAAAACTTGGAAGAACAAAGTGAAAAAGAGATAAAAATAAAAGAATTGGGAGAAAAATTAAAAGACAAAGAGTTATTACCAGAAGAAAGAGAGAAGATTGAAGAAGATTTAAAAAAGACTGAAAAAGAGAAGTCAGGTTTAAGAATAGAAGCAAATAACAATAATATTGAATTTGGAGAAAATAATCAAAAATTAAAAGAAAGTAATAAAAATAACAAAAAATATAAAAGAAAAACAACAGAAGATTTAAAAGATTTAATCACAAATAAAAAGATTAAAGTAAGTAAATGTAATGTTGCATGTAGCAATTTGATGAAAGGTGCATCTTGGGAAAGTATTGAATTAAAACTTGACCAAGTAGATGAAAGATATACAGGTAAAAAAGAAGACTTAAAAAGGCTTGAAAAAGCAAGTGAAACAAAAGTTACAGAAGAAGAACTAGAAACTCAAAAACAAACAACTACGGGAGAGGTAGCAGAAGATCAAGAACATATAGTAAATCCGGCAGAGGAACAAATAGATAATACAGAAAAAAATGATGAACATGATGAAGAAGAAAGTGATGTTAAGCCAGGTAGATTTAGAAAAATAATGTCTGCTTTAAGACATCCTATCAGAACATTTAAAGAATGGAGAGAAAACAAAATAATGCCTCTACCAGAACCAGAAGAAGAAAAAGTAGAGGAAAAACCTCAAGAAGAAATTCAAGAAAAGAAAGTAGAGGAAAAAACTAAGAGTGTAAAAAATAATGACTTTAAGGCATATTTGAAAGAAGTTGCTGAAAAAGGAATGGAAGCAGCTGATAAAGATAGATTAAATGCTGAAAAACAAAAATATAGAAAAATGGAAAGAGAAGCTGGAAAAGATAATGATGGTACTGAAAGATAAATCAATAAATCTCTCTAAAACCATTGACATGTAAGAAAAAAAATGATAAAATATAACCGTTATGGAAGACTAGAAATAATTGTTTCCGTAGCGGTTATTGTTTTGTGTTTGAAAAAGCAAATAGACTTTCAAATGAAACACAATCAAAATTTATAATGGCAAAGCCACTATAAATAAATTTAAAACAGGAGGTGAAATTTAAGTGCCAACAATTAATCAATTAGTAAGAAAAGGAAGAAAAACAGGAGTTACAAAATCAAATGCACCAGCTCTTCAACATGGATACAACTCAAAAAATAAAAGACAAACAAATGCAAGATCTCCACAAAAAAGAGGAGTTTGTACAGTAGTAAAAACTGTAACACCTAAAAAACCTAACTCAGCATTAAGAAAAGTTGCCAGAGTTAGACTTTCAAATGGTTATGAAGTAACATCATATATACCAGGTATAGGACATAACCTACAAGAGCATAGTGTTGTTTTAATAAGAGGAGGAAGAGTAAAAGACCTTCCAGGTGTAAGATATCACATTATTAGAGGAACATTAGATACAGCAGGAGTTAAAGACAGAATGCAAGGTCGTTCTAAATATGGTGCAAAACGCCCTAAAAAATAATAGAATAACCAAAAATTAAATAGTGCTTGTATCTTACTAAATTAATTACTAAAACAATAGGTACTTAGATTTAGAATATATAAACACTATACGGGTAGGTGGAAAATCCTATCAGAGTAACTTTGATACTTTAAAATAAAGTATCTATCTAGAAAAATTTAAAAATTTTTCAAAAAGGAAGGAGTGAAGAATAGTGCCAAGAAGAGGATATATTGCAAAAAGAGATGTTTTACCAGACCCTATATATAATAGCAAAATAGTTACAAAATTAGTAAATAACATAATGTTAGATGGTAAAAAATCTGTTGCTCAAGAAATAGTATATGATGCTTTTAATATCATAAAAGAAAAAGAGCAAAAAGATCCATTAGGAGTTTTCGAAGAAGCACTTGAAAATATAATGCCAGTATTAGAGGTAAAAGCAAGAAGAGTAGGTGGAGCAACATATCAAGTTCCATTAGAAATAAGACCAGAAAGAAGACAAACTTTAGGTTTAAGATGGCTAGTTACTTATGCTAGAAAAAGACATGAAAAAACTATGGCTGAAAAATTAGCTGGTGAAATTATAGATGCAGTAAACGGAAACGGTGGAGCATTCAAGAAGAAAGAAGATACTCATAAAATGGCTGAAGCTAACAA
Organism: Clostridiales bacterium UBA3678; assembly: GCA_002372935.1. Taxonomy (GTDB): domain Bacteria; phylum Bacillota; class Clostridia; order TANB77; family CAG-508; genus CAG-269. The sequence goes on from DFJF01000008.1 coordinate 5,625, forward strand.
GGCTTTTGCTCATTATAGATTTTAATTAGGAGGAAAAAAATATGGCAGGTAGACAATGTCCATTAGAGAGAACAAGAAATATAGGAATAATGGCCCATATTGATGCAGGAAAAACAACAACAACAGAAAGAATACTTTTCTATACAGGAAAAACACATAAAATCGGAGAAGTTCATGATGGTGCTGCTACAATGGATTGGATGGCTCAAGAGCAAGAAAGAGGTATCACAATTACATCAGCTGCAACAACATGTTTCTGGAAAGATCATAGAATAAATATTATAGACACACCAGGACACGTTGATTTTACTGTTGAAGTTCAAAGATCTTTAAAAGTTCTTGATGGTGCTGTTACTGTTTTAGCTGCAAAAGGTGGAGTTCAACCACAAACAGAAACTGTTTGGAGACAAGCAGATAAATATAATGTACCAAGAATGGTATATGTTAATAAAATGGATATCATAGGTGCAAACTTTATGCTTTGCGTAGACCAAATGAAAACTAGACTACATGCGAACCCAGTTCCAATTCAACTTCCAGTTGGAGCAGAAGATACATTCAAAGGAATTGTAGATTTAATCAAAATGAAAGCATATATTCAAGATGATAAATTAGGTGAACATATTGTAGAAACAGATATTCCAGAAGATTTAAAAGAAACAGCTGAAAAATTTAGACAAGAGATGATAGAAGCAGCTGCAGAACAAGATGAAGAATTAATGATGAAATATTTAGATGGTGAAGAACTATCTGAAGAAGAAATTAAAAAAGGTCTAAGAGAGGGAACAATAAATAATAAAATAGTACCAGTTACATGTGGATCTTCATACAAAAATAGAGGTGTACAAGAATTATTAGATGCAATTGTTGCATATATGCCATCTCCAATAGATATTCCACATATAAAGGGTGTAGATTTAGATGGAAATGAAGTAGAAAGAAAGACATCAGATTCAGAGCCATTTTCAGCACTTGCATTTAAGATTGCTACTGATCCATTTGTTGGAAAATTATGTTTCTTTAGAGTTTATTCTGGTACACTAGAAACGGGTTCAACTGTATTAAATTCAACTAAAGATAAAAAAGAAAGAGTTGGAAGAATTTTACAAATGCATTCAAATCACAGAGAGGATATAGAAAAAGTTTACTCTGGAGATATTGCTGCAGCAGTTGGATTAAAAGAAGTTACAACAGGAGATACTTTATGTGACATAGACCATCCAGTTATACTTGAATCAATGGAATTCCCAGAGCCAGTTATCGATATAGCTATAGAGCCAAAAGATAAAGCAGCTCAAGAAAAAATGGGAATAGCATTAAGTAAATTAGCTGAAGAAGATCCAACATTTAAGGCATATACAAATCATGAAACAGGTCAAACAATTATTGCAGGAATGGGAGAATTACATCTTGATATCATTATAGATAGATTAAAAAGAGAATTCCATGTAGAATGTAATGTTGGTAAACCACAAGTTTCTTACAAAGAAACAATTAGAAACAAAGTTAAGGTTCAAGGAAAATTCATCCGTCAATCTGGTGGTAAAGGACAATATGGTGATGTTTGGTTTGAAATGGAACCATTAGAGCCAGGAAAAGGAATTGAATTTGAAAGTAAAATTGTTGGTGGAGCTGTTCCAAAAGAATACATTAAACCAATTGAACAAGGAATGAGAGAAGCTGCTCAAACTGGTATACTTGCAGGTTACCCAGTTACAGATTTTAAAGTTTCATTAGTTGATGGTTCATACCATGAGGTAGACTCATCAGAAATGGCATTTAAAATTGCAGCATCTATGGCATTTAAAGAAGGATGTAAGCAAGCTCATTCAGTTATATTAGAGCCTATAATGAAAGTAGAAGTAACTGTTCCAGAAGAATACATGGGAGATGTTATTGGAGACATTAACTCTAGACGTGGTAGAATCGAAGGAATGGATGCAGTAGATGGAATGGAAGAGATTAGAGCTTTCGTACCACTTTCAGAAATGTTTGGTTATGCTACAGACTTGCGTTCAAAAACACAAGGTAGAGGAACATACTCTATGGAGCCTTCACATTATGAAGAAGTTCCAAAATCTGTTAATGATCAAATTGTTAGCTCAAGAAACAAAGCAGAATAGTATATTATAGTAAAACAAACATAAAATATAAATAAGACTTGCATTTTTAGAAAAAATAGTATATAATGCAAGCAACTACAAAGATATTAAATTTAAAAGAATAAAATAGCTTTAGGAGCTACGGAAATAGCTTCAAGCAAATTAAAGGAGGAATTTTAAATGGCAAAAGCAAAATTTGAAAGAACAAAGCCACACGTTAACATTGGTACAATCGGACACGTTGACCATGGAAAAACAACAACAACAGCAGCTATTACAAAATATTTATCATTATTAGGTCAAGCTCAATATGAAGCTTATGATCAAATCGATGGAGCACCAGAGGAAAAAGCAAGAGGAATTACAATCAATACAGCTCACGTAGAATATGAAACAGCAAACAGACACTATGCACACGTTGAC
>DFJF01000008.1:8194-71012 GCA_002372935.1 Clostridiales bacterium UBA3678
GCACACGTTGACTGCCCAGGACATGCTGATTATGTTAAAAACATGATTACAGGAGCTGCACAAATGGATGGAGCAATATTAGTTGTTTCAGCAGCTGATGGTCCAATGCCTCAAACAAGAGAGCATATCCTACTTGCAAGACAGGTTGGAGTTAAATATATCGTTGTATATCTAAATAAATGCGATATGGTTGATGATCCAGAATTATTAGAATTAGTTGAAATGGAAGTTAGAGATTTATTAACAGAATATGATTTCCCAGGAGATGAAATTCCAATTATAAAAGGATCTTCATTAAAAGTATTAGAGAGTACATCTACAGATCCTAATGATCCTGTATATGCACCTATAAAAGAATTAATGGATGCAGTTGATAGCTACATTCCAACACCACAAAGACCAATTGATCAACCATTCTTAATGCCTATAGAAGATGTTATGACAATTACAGGACGTGGAACAGTTGTTACAGGTAGAGTAGAAAGAGGTCAAGTTAAAATTGGTGATGAAGTTGAAATTGTTGGATTATCAACAGAAAAGAAGAAAACAGTTATCACTGGTCTTGAAATGTTCAGAAAAACATTGGATATGGCAGAAGCTGGAGACAATGCAGGAGCATTATTAAGAGGAATTGATAGAAAAGATGTAGAAAGAGGTCAAGTTCTTGCAAAACCAGGAACAATACATCCACACACAAAATTCACAGCACAAGTTTATGTATTAACAAAAGAAGAAGGTGGACGTCATACACCATTCTTCAATGGATACAGACCACAATTCTATTTCAGAACAACAGATGTTACTGGTGTTATTGAATTACCAGAAGGAACAGAAATGGTTATGCCAGGAGATAATGTTTCAATGACAATCGAACTTATCACTCCAATCGCTATCGAAAAGGGATTAAGATTCGCTATTCGTGAAGGTGGAAGAACAGTAGGTTCAGGTGTTGTTGCTGACATCATTGAATAATATATTTAAGTATAGCAAGGGTTACAGAGTTTTGTAACACCTTGCTATTTTTCTTATTTATCTACTTAGTATTGAATAAATCTCATCAATTATAAAAAAGTTAACAGCTAGTATTGATATTTTAATCTAAATATAGTAAAATACCATTATAAAAGGTTGAAATATGCAAATAATAGCATTGAAAGGAAATGATGAAAATGAAAAAAGCATTACAATTAATCATCGTTATAGGTATAATAATTGCAATAATTATATTTGTAACAAGTAAACTAAGTAAGTCAAATTTAGATTATAACATAGAAGATGTATCAATTTATGAATATGTTAAATACATGAAAGATGGAAACTATGGTATAATAGATAGAGATGGAAATATTGTAGTAGAAGCAAAATATAAAGATATACAAATTCCAAATCCTTCAAAAGATTTGTTTATTTGTTATGAAAAAAATAATGAAAAAAGTATAGTACTGAATTCAAAAAATGAAACACTATTTGAAAAATATGATAATATAAAACCAATAAAACTAAAAAATATTGCAAGTACATTATGTTATGAGAAAAATACTTTAATATATGAAAAAGATGGAAAATGTGGATTAATAAATTTTTCTGGTAAAGAGTTGACTAAAAACATATATTCATCAATAGAAAACTTACAATCAACAGAAGGAAAATTTGTTGTATGCAAAGATGACAAATATGGAGTAATTAATGCAAATGGTACAGAGCTAGTAAAACCAAATTTTGATAAAGTTGAAACAGATGGTTATTATTCAGAAAAAAATAAATATGTAAATTCTGGGTTTATAGTGTCAGATACAACTGATGATGGTTATAGATATGGTTATATTAATTATAAAGGAAAAAAGTTATTAGATACTAAATATAATGAAATTTTACGAATACCAGATCAAGATGAAGTTTATTTAATAGCATCAGAAAATGGGCAATTTGGATTATATAAAGATAATAAAGAAATTATAAAACAAGAATATCAATCAATTTCTTATACAGATAATGGAGCAATTATAATTCAAAAAAATGCACAATATGGGATTGCAGATAAAGATGGAAAAATAAAAGTAGAACCAAAATATTCACAAATAGAAGAAAATGGAGTTTATTTATATGCACAAAATGTCAAAGAAAATGATGTGTATGATTCTGATGGAAACAAATTAGATATAACTTTTAGTAAATCAGCATATCAAACATCAAATGATAATTATAGAATAACGACATTTATAAATAACTATGAAACTTATTATGGAATAGAAAATAGTGAAGGAACTCAATTGGTAGAATCAAGTTATAAGTATATAGAATATGCTTTTGGAGAGTATTTTATAGCAGAAAATAAAGATCAGAAATATGGAATTATTAATGCAAACGGAAAAATAGAAATAAATTTTGATTATGATTTAATTCAAAAAATTAAAGATAAAAATATTATACAATTATCAAATACAAATGATAAAAATGTAAAATTCTATTCTAAAGAATTAAAAAATATATTGCAAATACAATCACCTAAAATAGAGAATAAAGAGAACTATGTAGAAATTTCTGATGAAAATCAAGAAAAGTATTTTGATGTAGATGGTAATGAAATTGAAGAGAATTCAGACATTGTGCAAAATGAACTAAAAACAGAATTACCAGAAAAAATAAACAACTATAAAAAAATACAATACTCATTAGAAGATGTTTATTATATGTAGAGAAAGAGAAAAAACCTAAATTATTAAATTTTTTTAATAGTTTAGGTTTATTTAATTATAATATTTCCTTTAACTTTTTAAATGTATCAAGAATAAAATATTATGAGGTGATGTAAATTGATTTATTATTTTGACAATGCTGCAACAACAAAAATTAAGCCAGAAGTTTTAAATGCAATGATTCCATATTTGAGTAAAGAATATGGTAATCCATCATCATTATATTCAATTGGAAGAAATGCAAAAAGAGCAATAGAAGATGCAAGAGAAAAGGTTGCTAAGTTAATAAACGCAAATAAAAATGAAATATATTTTACAAGTTGTGGATCAGAAAGTGATAATACTGCAATAAAAGGAATAGCATATAGATATAAAGGAAAAGGAAATCATATAATAACAAGTAAAATTGAACATCATGCAATTTTGGAAAGTTGCAAAGACTTAGAAAAAAAAGGATTTAAAATAACATATTTAAATGTAAATGAAAATGGAATAGTAGATTTAAATGAGTTAGAAGAATCTATAAATGATAAAACGATTTTGATAAGCATAATGTTTGCAAATAATGAAATTGGAACAATTCAACCTATAGAAAAAATTGCGAAAATAGCAAAAAGTCATAATATTATATTTCATACAGATGCTGTTCAAGCAGCTGGAAATATTCCAATAGATGTAAAAGATATGGGGATAGATATGTTGTCAATTTCTGGTCATAAGATAAATGCACCAAAAGGAGTTGGGGCTTTATATGTAAAACAAGGCATAGAATTTGATAAATTTATGAATGGTGGACATCAAGAAAGAAACAAAAGAGCTGGAACGGAAAATTTGGCAGAAATAGTAGGATTTGGAAAAGCATGTGAAATTGCAAAAAATAATATAGAAAATCACAATAAATATTTAAAAGAACTTAGGGATTATTTTATTTCAGAACTTATGAAAACAGAAAAAAATATAAAAATAAATGGTAGTATGAAAAATAGACTTCCAGGAAATATGAATATATCAATAAAAGGAGTAGATGCAACTAAATTATTACTTGAATTAGATAAAAAAGGTATTTGTATATCTACAGGATCAGCATGTAATTCAGGAGAAACAACTCCCTCACATGTTTTGACAGCAATTGGATTGAAAAGTGATGATGCCAAATCTGCAATAAGAGTAACATTTGGAGAAAATAATACGAAAGAAGAAATTGACTTTTTAATTGAAAATATTTGTAAGTATATTAAAAAATAAAAAAACAATTTATAGCTTTAGAGTATATACAGTTATGCAACTGGTAAAAGTTTCCGTTATAAGAAAAACTTTTACCCTGCACGGATTTTGAATTTCTATAAGCTATAAATTGTATTTTTTTAATTATTAAAATCAACTTTTACATTTTTTCTTGCTTCATCGCTTTCAGTATTGAATAAATCTTCTTGCTTAAAGTTAAACATACCAGCAATGATGTTTGATGGAAATACTTCTAATTTTGTATTGTATATTGTAACTGTATCATTATAAAATTGTCTTGAAAATGCAATTTTGTCTTCTGTATTACGTAATTCTTCAGAAAGCTTTGTGAAATTTTCATTTGCTTTTAATTCTGGATAATTTTCTGACACAGCCATAATTGTTTTTAATGTAGAAGATAATTCATTATTTAGCTCTGCTTTATCTTTTACGGTTGAGGCATTTGCCCAAGAAGTACGAAGTTCTGTAACTTTTGTTAAAGTATCTTTTTCATGAGCCATATATCCTTTAACTGTTTCAACAAAATTTGGAATTAAATCAAACCTTCTTTGTAATTGAACATCGATTTGACTCCAAGCGTTTTTTACTTTATTTCTAAGAGATACAAGATTGTTGTATACAGAAATAATAGCTATTACAATTATAAGTATTACAATTATTGCAATCCACATATCAATTCCTCCAATCATATTAAAAATTATTTTATATATTTATAATAACATAAAAAAAGCTGTTTTGCAAATTAAATTTATTTTTTTATTGTATTTCTATTAAAGCATTATAATAAATTTATATCTAATTCTATTGGACAATGATCACTTCCAAAAATATCTGAATGTATTTTACTATCTATAATTTTGTCTTTTATATTATCTGAAACAATAAAATAATCAATTCTCCAACCAATATTTCTTTCTCTACTATGAGCCATATAAGACCACCAAGAATAGCAATCTTCTTTATGAGGATATAAATATCTAAAACTATCTGTAAAACCAGAGGCTAGAAGTTCTGTCATTTTGTTTCTTTCTTCATCAGTGAAACCAGCATTACCTCTATTTGACTTAGGATTTTTTAAATCTATTTCATTGTGAGCAACATTTAAATCTCCACACATAATTACAGGTTTTTTAAAAGATAATTTAAGCAAATAACGTTTTATTTCATCTTCCCAAATTTGCCTATAATCAAGCCTTTCAAGTCCTCTTTTAGAATTTGGGGTGTATATATTAACCATATAAAAATCCTCAAACTCTAAAGTAATAACACGTCCTTCTTTGTCATGCTCTTCAATGCCAATTCCATATTTAATATCTAAAGGATCGATTTTAGTAAATATAGCTGTACCTGAATATCCTTTTTTTTCTGCACTATTCCAAAAACTTTTATAGCCAGCAAAATCTAGGTTAACTTGATTTTGCTGGCATTTAGTTTCCTGAATGCAAAATATATCGGCATCTATAGACTCAAAAAAATCTGAAAAACCTTTATTTAAACATGCTCTAATTCCATTTACATTCCATGATATTAATTTCATTTTTTTACCTCATTGTATCTTAAAAAATTATTTTATATAAAAACAAGAATTATATAAAAATTATTTTTCTACTTGAACAGGTAGATATTTAACTCCAAAAGCAAGTGCAGAAGAGTGTGAATTCATATAAATATCGATACGATTTCCTTGTATTGCACCACCTCTATCTTCTACAATATATTCTTTGCCATTTATTAAAAGTTTTGTTCCAAAAGAATATTTTGATGAAGTTGCAACTGTTCTACCAGCAGTAGCTCTTGTGCCTGAAGCTGTACGACCTGTTGCACCTTTCCCGCAACAAAGAGGGCAAGAACAATATGCAGTAACTTTGCAAATGACAACAGATCCACTATCTGATGATTTTGAAGATGAGTTATTTGTTGAAACTGTATCTCTTGTTGTAGTACTAGACCTTGAAGTTACAACATCACTATTTACCTGGACTATTTTGTCTGTTGGTTTTTTAACTACTTTTTCTGAAACTTTATTCTTTTCTATTTCTGTATCATTTTGATACTTTACCTTATATGTAACTTCTTTTATACCATTTTTACCTTTTTGAATAACTACATTTTTTGTAGATGATGCACCATCTGATACATCTTTTTTAACTGTTTTGTAAGGAATGTCTTCCTTTTCTGTAACAATTTTTTCTGTAATAGTACTATAAGCACTTAATAAATCTTCTAAATTACTTTCAACACCAGATTCTGAAACTTTTGCTACTTCAACTTCTTGTTTAGATTTGTTAGAAATTTTAATTGTGTTATCATCTGTAATATTCTCGTTTTCTGATGGAATTACTTTTTCATCGTCAGAAACCAATATATTGTTGTCTTTTAAAATCTCTGCAACATTTGTTTTATTTGTGAAAACCGTTAGAGTATAGCCATTCGAAAGAGTAATATTAACAGTATTTACTTTTGATGTTACAGCCATTACGCCAACTCGAGATAATGATAACAATATTATCATAGTTAAAGAAAGTTTTATAAGTAGAAAATTTTTTTTAGCTCTTGTTCTTCTTCTCATAAAAATAATAATCCTCCTTTTTCCCTAAGACAAAATTATTATATATTACTAAAACCATTTTGTCAAATTTGTATTTTTTTGGAAAGAACATTAAAAAACATTAATATTACTATATTTTATGAAAATTACTTGAAAGATATGAAAAAAATTTTCAAAAAATTTTTTTCATATATGAAGGGAGTAAAGATATTACGGATATTAATGTCAATAGAAAGATGTAGAATTTTTTTATAGAACGTAGTTTTTTCTACACTATTCATGTAACAATTTTCTTATTGCATCATATAAATATGGTTTATATTCTTCGATTGGAGCTGGTTCATCATAAAGAATTGAATTAAAACAAGTAGAGCTTACAAGTTCAAGAATCATATATAATGTAACTTCTGGATTTTTTAGTTTTACGTTTTGTTCAGAAATTCCTTTTATAAATAAATTATATAAGCTATTTTCATCATTTTCATTTTTTTGATAAATTTTATTTACTGTTTTACTATAAACACCCCAAGATAGATTTTTAGATATAAATTTTAGTAAAAGTATATTTTTGGATAAAATATTTATTATATAATTTATTATAAAAATTATTTGGTCATCAATAGATTGAATATAATTTTTATGTAATTCATTTAATGCATCTGCAAATAATTTTTTAGACTTTTTTTCAATTAATATATCTCTTAATTCATATTTATCTTTAAAATATAGATAAAAAGTGCCTTTCGCAACCTTAGATTCATCAACTATTCCTTGAATAGAAGTATTTTTTATTCCCTTTTCTGTAAAAAGTTTAAATGCACTTTCTAATAATCTATTCTCTTTTTCGTGATCTTTTTCTCTTTTCAATTTAATTCCTTCTTTCCATATATTTTAAATAAAAATATTCAAAATTGTATTATATAAAAATTTTATATAAATATTATTACATAAAAATGACCAAAAGTCAATTTTTTTCATAAAATATATTGACTAACAGTCATTTTTGATATATAATAAACATTGGTTGGAAAGGAGTGGGTATAATGCATAAGTTTGGAAAAATAATTGTTAAACATAGAAAATTAATTTTGATAATAGCAATTATTTTATTAATCCCATCAATTTTAGGGTACAAGGCAACAAGAGTAAATTATGATATTTTAACATATTTGCCAAATACCATAAAAACAGTTCAAGGAGAAGACATATTATCAGAAGATTTTAATATGGGAGCATATTCCATAGTGGTAATTGACAATATGTCCACAAAAGATATGTTAAAATTAGAAGATAAAATAAAAGACGAAATAGATAATGTAGAATTATGTGCAAGTGTTGCAGACGTTGTTGGAGAGCAAATTCCAATAGAGATGATACCAGATAACTTAAGAGATAAAGTTTATAAAGATGGTTCAACACTTATGATTGTAACATTTAAAGATGCGATTTCATCAGATGAAACATTGGCTTCAATTGAAAAGTTAAGAAATATTACAGATGAAAGATGTAAAATAAGCGGAATGTCAGCAACTTTGTTAGATACAAAAAAATTATCAGAATCAGAAGTAGCAATTTATGTTATTATAGCGGTTGTTATATGTTTAATAATTTTACAATTAGCTTTAGATTCATTTGTTGCACCAATATTATTATTATTAAATATAGGGTTTGCCATAATTTACAATATGGGAACAAATATTATATTAGGAGAAATCTCGTATATTACAAAAGCCATAAGTGCAGTATTGCAACTTGGAGTTACAATGGATTTTGCAATATTTCTATATCATAGTTATATGGCAGAAAAGAAAGAAAATCCTAATATAGAAGAAGCAATGGCAATAGCAATTGGAAAAACAATGACATCAGTTGTAGGAAGTTCATTAACAACAATTGCAGGATTTTTAGCATTATGTAGTATGAACCTTACACTTGGTAAAGATATAGGAATTGTTATGGCAAAAGGAGTTTTGTTTGGTTTAATTTGTGTTGTTACTGTTTTACCAGCATTAATTCTTACATTTAATAAATCAATAGAAAAAACAAAACATAAAGAAATTTTACCAAAATTCAAACATGTATCAGATTTTGTAATAAAGCATTACAAAATTTTAGCAGTTGTATTTGTTGTAATATTACCAATTGCATATTATGGATACAGTCACACAGAAGTTTACTATAAACTAGATTCATCATTACCAGAAACTTTGCCAAGTGTTTCAGCAAATAATGAGGTTATAGAAAAGTTTAAGATAGTATCACCAGAAATGCTTCTTGTAAGTTCTGATTTGAGCAATTCAGAAGTGAATAAAATGCTAGATGAAATTGAAAAAGTAGATGGAATAGATTGGACATTAAGTTTATCAAAGTTTTCAGAAGCTGGAATTCCAGAAGAAATGTTACCAGATGATGTGGTTAATAAATTGAAAAATGATAAATATCAAATTATAATTTTAAATTCTACATACGAAATGGCTACAGATGAGTTAAATGCTCAAATTGCTAAAGTTAATGAAATTATAGCAAAATATGATGATAAGGCGATTTTAGCAGGAGAGGGACCATTAATGAATGATTTAGTTGAAGTTGCAGATCATGACTTTAACAGTGTTAATGTTTTCTCAATTGTAATAATATTTTTCTTAATGTTCTTCGTATTAAAATCAATATCATTACCAGTAATTTTAATTTGTATAATAGAATTTGCAATATTCATAAATATGGGAATACCATATTATACAAATGTAACATTACCATTTGTTGCATCTATAGTAATTGGAACAATTCAGTTAGGAGCAACAATAGATTATGCAATTTTGATTACAACAAAATATATTATAGAACGTAAAGCTGGAAAGACAAAACATGAAGCAATTGATTTTGCGGTTAGCACATCAGTAAATTCAATTGTAGTAAGTGGTCTATGTTTCTTTGGAGCAACATTTGGAGTTGGGGTCTATTCAAACATAGAAATGATTGGATCACTATGTACATTAATGGGTAGAGGAGCAATAATAAGTGTAATTACAGTAGTTCTAATGTTGCCAGCATTCTTAATGATTTTTGATAAATTAATATGTAAAACAACATTAGGCATGAAAAATGTAGTGAAAGAATAAGGGACTTTCAGAAGGGGACGGTTCTCTTTTGAAAGAGAACCGTCCCCTTCTGAAAAAGAACCGTCCCCAAATGAAAGAAAGGATGATAGAGTATGAAAAAGATAATTGAAAAAATTACAGCTAGTATAATTTTAATAACAACTGCAGTGTATTTTTTACCAATTTATGCTTTTGCAGATTCAGAAACTGTATATAGCAAGCTAAATGCTAATGGTGAAAGATACAAGACGATAGTTACAACAACAGAAGATGAAAATATAAATCAAGAAGAGTCTAACAATGAATTACCAATAGAAACAAAAATTACATACAAGTTAGATGGTAAGGATATTAGTGCAGAAGATATTTCAGGAAAGAGTGGAAAAGTAACTATAAGAATAGAATGTGAGAATAAATCTAAAAAAGAAGTTAATATAAATGGAACAACAACTACAATGTATACACCATTTATAGTTGCTTTAGGAACAATAATTGATGGAAATAATAATAAAAACATCAAGATTTCTAATGGAGGGGAGATTATTGAAAATGGAAACAGAACAATAGCTGCTGGAGTTGTATTCCCTGGATTAGAAGAAAGCTTAAATTTGACAGGAGATTTGTCAGATGTTGAGATCCCAAGCTATTTAGAAATTACTATGGATTCAGAAAATTTTGAAACAAATAATGTTTTAATGTATGCTTCACCTAAAATATTAACAAAAGATATTGATTGGAGCGAATTTGATAATTTATTTGATTCTGTTAATGAATTGCAAAATGGTATAGACAAAATAGAAAATGGAGCAAATTCTTTAGTAGATGGAACATCAGAATTAAAAGATGGAGCAGATACTTTGAAAGATGCAATATCAAGTGCTTATAATGGAAGTGATGAGATTAAGAAACAAGTAATAGAATCTATAAAATCACTTGAAAAAGATAACTCTAATGCTTTAACAGATAAGCAATTAGAGAGCATTGCAGATCAAGCAAGCAAGACAGCAGAAAAATCAATTGAAAGTCAACTAGAGATAATAGGAAAATCAGCTAAATTACAAGCTACAAGCAGTATAAATGGACAATTAGATTCGATTGGAAAACAAGCTTCAAGTACGGCAGAGAAAACTATTGAAAGTCAATTAAGTACAATTGAAAGTAGTGCAGAAGACACAGTTACAAAATCAATTAAAAGTCAATTATCTACAATTGGAGAAAATGCAAGTAAAACAGCTGTAGAATCAATACAAAGTCAAATGTCTACAATTACAGATTCGGCAGTAGCATCTGCAAAAGCTCAAATAAATTCAAATAAAGATGCTTTAATTAAACAAATATCATCAACTATACAATCAAGTTTAAGTAGCCAAATGGATTCTTTAGTTACAGGAGTTACAAAGGCAGTTATGACATCTGTTTCTTCAAAATTTGATACAATTGAAGCATCTGCTACAAAAGTGGGAAAAAATGCAGCAAGTTCTGATGTAGCTAATGTGGAAAAAGCGTTAGATGATGCAGGATTAGATGAGGCTACTAAAAAGGCAATTCTTGCAAATGTAAATAGTGCAGTAGACACAGCTGCAGAAACTTCAGCAAAAACAGCAACATCAAGTTCAAAGCAAGTAACAGAAAGTGCAGTAAAATCTGCTTCAGCAAATACAGCAAAACAAATAGAATCAAGTATTGCATCAGGAGCTTTTGATACTTTAAGCGAAAATCTTATAGAAACACTTGCAAGTCAAGTAGCTAGCCAAGTAGCACAGGGTGTTACAGAAAAAATAGTTGGAACAGTTGCATCACAAGTAGCACAAAATACAGCATTAACTGTTGCAAAATCAGTTGCAAAACAAGTTGCTTCATCTGTTGCAAAAGAGGTTGCACCAAGTGTTGCAAGCCAAACAGCTAAGGGTACAGCAAGTCAAGTTGCACCAAGTGTTGCAGAACAAACAGCTGAGTCAACAGCAAAACAAGTAGCAAGTCAAGTTGCAGGTCAAACTGCTTCAACAGTTGCAAGTAAAGTAGGAAATGAGGTAAAAAAAGTAGCAACAGAAACTATAAAGAGCTCAATGAATAAATTATTAAATAGTGGAATTATTCCACTTACAGATGGTTTAAGTAAAATAAGTGATGGAGCAAAAGAATTATCTTCTGGTACTTCAACACTTGATGATGGAGCAAAAGAGCTAAGAGATGGTATTAGCAAATATAACAAAGAAGGAATTAGCAAAATTTCTGATTTAATAAATAATGATTTAAAAAATCTAGAAGTAAGAGCTAAGAAATTAGAAGAACTTTCTAAAGATTATAATAAATTTAAAGATAATGAAGAAAGAGACAGAATTAGCTTTATTTCATCAGTTGATTCTATAACAAAGAATGAGGATGAAACTGAAAATTAAATAAATTAAAAAACTGTGACTGGTAAGTGAAAATATTTCAATTCATTTATCAGTCACAGTTTTATTTTCTTTTATTATCAGTATAATTCCAATAATAAATAATATTATACTAATCCATTGTGATGTTGATAATCCTATTATGATTCCTCTTTCAACATCTCCTCTAAAGAATTCTAGAGTAAATCTTGTAATACTATAAAGTATGCAGTATAAAGCACATGTTTTAAATGTTCCTTTAAATTTTTTATATGTAATGAATAATATTAAGAAAATTATCATATTACATGCACTTTCAATTAATTGAGTTGGAAACAATGGGATTCCAATTCGTGCATATGGGGTTTTTTGAAATATTACACTTCCAAATCCGTGATATTCAATTCCATAACAACATCCAGCTAAAAAGCAACCAATTCTTGCAATTGAATGAAATAATGGGATTACTGGTACTGCAATGAAGAATAATGTTTTAAACGAAATATTAAATGTTTTGGCATATATCCAAAGTCCGAAGATTGTTCCAAATAAACCACCATAAAATACTAAACCTCCTCGAATAAGTGAAAGATACATATCATTAAATTTTCCAGCTAATATGTATTGTATCAATATTGGTAAATTTATAAATATATATAATAATTTTGCTCCTAAAAAGCATCCAATCAGTGCAAATAAAAAAGCGTAAAAGACATCTTCTTTATTTATGTTATAAAATTTTGAAAAGAAGAACACTGCCATTAATGCTGAAATAACTATTGCTATAAATGACATAATAGCATATGAACCTATTATATGTCCAAATATGGTTACATATGGATGCATAAAAAAATTCCTCCTATTTTTTACATAAACTGAGCATTCAAATTGTTTTAAAACTTGAATGCTCAAGGCTTTTAACTTATATTTTTTATTAAGATATTGAATTTAGCCAACTTGCTCCTGCACCAGCAGCACCTATACATGCACCACAAGCAATAACAAGGATTAAGTTTAGGACTAAACCAATGATGCTACAAACAAGACCAGCTGTTGCCATTCCTGATGGCTCTTTTTTTCTTGCTACTATAGATAATATCAAGCCTACTATACTGCAAATTAGACCTATTGGTTGAAAAATAAAAGAAAAAACGATACCTACAATACCTAGAACTAAACTTCCAACTGCCATCTTCATTTCCCCCCTTTATTTACTATTTAAATATTAAATTGAGTAATTAATATTTAAAATGATTATCTCATAAAAAAATTTTTTTGTCCACTAATTTTGTAAAAATAATATTTTTTTGTATAACTTTGTAATTTTTTGTCTATAACAAATGGTATTTTTGTTTAGTATTTAACTTGCAGATTAAAAAAGGTAAATAATAAAAAGACAAAAATATGTAAAAAATTAGCACTCTCCTATTGACTTTGCTAAAATATAGTGATATAATAAAAAATGTAAAAACAATAAGGCACATTCACTACCTTGGAATAGTGCTTTTTTTATATTACTTGTAAAAAGATGCATGCACAGATGAAAATGAATGAAAGGAGTGATTATTATGAATTTACAAAAGTTTACACAAAAGTCTTTAGAGGCTATTCAAGATGCCCAAAGTTTAGCTGTTGAAAATCAAAATTCACAGATAGAGCAAGAACATTTATTTTTGGCTCTTTTAAGGCAAGATGAAAGCTTGATTAAAGAGTTAATTAAGAAAATTGGACAAGAGGAAATGCTTGAAAACGATTTAGAGAATGCAGTTAAAAGATTGCCAAGTATGACAGGAGGAGCAAGAGAAGCAAATAATATTTATGTTGCACAAGATGTTGATAAAGTGTTGACAGATGCAGAGAAAATTGCTAAAAAAATGAAAGATGAATATGTTTCGGTTGAACATATAATGATTTCTATTTTTGATAATTGTAATAATAAAATTAAAGAAATTTTAAGGACTCATAACATAAACAAAAGTGATTTCTTAAAAGCTTTGTCAGAAGTTAGAGGGAACACAAGAGTTACATCTGATAACCCTGAAGATACATACAATGTTTTAAAAAAATATGGGCAAGATTTGACACAAATGGCAAGAGATCAGAAACTTGACCCTGTAATAGGTAGAGATGAGGAAATAAGAAATGTTATAAGGATTTTATCTAGAAAAACAAAAAATAATCCATGTTTAATTGGTGAGCCAGGTGTTGGTAAAACAGCTATTGCAGAAGGTTTGGCTTTAAGAATTGTTAGAGGAGATGTGCCAGAAAGTTTAAAAGAGTGTACTATATTTTCACTTGATATGGGCTCTTTAGTTGCTGGTGCTAAATATAGAGGTGAGTTTGAGGAAAGATTAAAAGCTGTTCTTCAGGAAGTAAAAAAAAGTGAAGGTAAAATTATTTTATTTATTGACGAACTTCATACAATTGTTGGAGCAGGAAAGACAGAAGGTGCTATGGATGCAGGAAATATTTTAAAACCAATGCTTGCAAGAGGAGAGCTTCACTGTATAGGTGCAACAACTTTAAATGAATATAGACAATATATAGAAAAAGATCAAGCACTTGAAAGAAGATTTCAACCTGTTATGGTTGATGAGCCATCAGTTGAAGATACAATAACAATTTTAAGAGGACTAAAAGAAAGATATGAGGTATTTCACGGAGTTAAAATTGCAGATAATGCACTAATTTCAGCTGCAACACTTTCAAACAGATATATTTCAGATAGATTTTTGCCAGATAAGGCTATTGATTTAATTGATGAAGCATGTAGTTTAATAAAAACAGAAATGGAATCAATGCCAACAGAGCTTGATGATGTATCAAGAAAAATTATGCAATTAGAAATAGAAGAAGCAGCACTTTCTAAAGAAAAAGATGAGTTCTCTAAAAAGCGTTTGGATGATATAAAAAAGGAAAAAGCAGAACTAAAAACAAAATTTGATGGAATGAAAGCAAAATGGGACAATGAAAAACAAGCTATTTCTGAAGTTCAAAAATTAAGAGAACAAATAGAAAGCATAAATGCTGAAATTGAGCAAGCAGAAAGAAATTATGATTTAAATAAAGTTGCAGAACTAAGATATGGGAAACTACCAGAATTGCAAAAAAATTTAAAAGAAAAAGAGGAAATTATTGAAAAAAGTAAAGAAGATGGGCTATTAAGAAATAAAGTAACCGAAGAAGAAATTGCAAAAATTGTTTCTAAATGGACAGGAATTCCTGTAACAAAACTTATGGAAGGTGAAAAAGAAAAGATTTTGCACTTACCAGAGATACTTCATAAAAGAGTAATTGGACAGGATGAGGCTGTAGAAAAAGTTTCGGATGCGATTATGCGCTCAAGAGCTGGAATCTCTGATCCAAAAAGACCAATTGGTTCATTCATGTTTTTAGGACCTACAGGTGTTGGAAAAACAGAACTTGCAAAATCACTTGCAGAGGCTCTATTTGATGATGAACACAATATGGTAAGAATCGATATGTCTGAATATATGGAAAAATATTCGGTTTCAAGGTTAATAGGAGCTCCTCCAGGATATGTTGGATATGAAGAAGGAGGACAATTAACAGAAGCAGTTAGAAGAAAACCATATTCAGTAATATTATTTGATGAAATAGAAAAAGCTCATCCAGATGTATTTAATATATTACTTCAGGTATTAGATGATGGACGTATTACAGATTCACAAGGAAGAACAGTTGATTTTAAAAATACAATTATAATTTTGACATCAAATTTGGGTTCAGAGTATATATTAGAAGGTATTCAAGAAAATGGAGAAATTTCAGAAGATGCAAAACAAAAAGTTAGAGAATTATTAAAACATAGTTTTAGACCAGAATTTTTAAATAGACTTGATGAGATTATTTTTTACAAACCATTGCAAAAAGCACAAATTTCTAAGATTTTAGATTTGTTAATTAAAGATTTGGAAAATAGACTTGAAGATAAACATATAAAATTGGATTTAACAGAATCTGCAAAAGATTATTTAATAGATAATGGATATGATGAAGTTTATGGAGCAAGACCACTTAAGAGATTTGTTCAGAAAAAACTTGAGACATTAATTGCTAAGAAGATTTTGATGGGAGAAATTTTACCAAGAACAACAGTAAAAATTGATTGTGAAAATGGAGAATTGGAAATTAAATAATATGGATAATTGTACTCTAGTAGTAAATACTTGATAATTATCTAAAAATTTGATAAAATGTGATGGAAAATTTTATCAAAGACAGGTGATGATTTATATGAAATATGATGTTATAGCAATAGGAATGGGACCAAGTTCAGTTTTTATGGCATATGAACTAATTCAAAAAAAGAAAGCAAAGAATATTTTATTAATTGAAGAAGGCCATTCAATTAAAAAAAGAAATTGCCCGATTGAAAAGACAGGGAAATGCGTACATTGCAAGCCTTTTTGCAATATAACAAGTGGATTTTCAGGTGCAGGAGCTTTTTCAGATGGTAAATTGTCTTTATATAATAAAGAAGATGATGATATTTATGTAGGTGGAGAACTTCAGAAATATATTGGAGTTGAAGAAACAAAGAAACTAATAGATTATGTGGATAAAATATATTTGGATTTTGGTGCTACAGAAGAACTTCAGGGAATTCAATATAAAGATGAAATAAACAAAATTAAAGAAAAAGCTAAGAAAAATAATTTAAATTTGATTTCTATTCCAATAAGACATTTAGGGACAGAAAAAAGTCATGATTTGTACTTAAAAATAGAAAATTATCTTGAAGATAATGGTGTAAATCTTATGTTTGAAACAATTGTAGATGATTTAATTATAGAAGACAATATTGTAAAAGGTGTGAAAATTAAGCCTTCATCTAAAATTGATGATAAAGATGCTAAATTAGAAACAATCTATGGGGACAATGTTGTAATTGCTGTAGGAAGAAAGGGTGCAAATTGGCTTACAAATATTTGCCAAAAACATAATATTGAAACAGAGCCAGGAATTGTAGATATTGGAGTTCGATACGAATTACCCGATGCTGTAATGAAAGATGTTAATAAATATATGTATGAAGGCAAATTTATTGGAAGACCATTTCCGTTTGGAGATAAAGTTAGAACTTTTTGCCAAAATCCAAGTGGATTTGTTTCTGCAGAAGTATATGATAATAACTTAACATTGGTAAATGGTCATTCATATGCCAATAAAAAAAGTACAAATACCAATTTAGCATTACTTGTATCACACCACTTTAATTATCCGTTTAATAAACCTATAGAATATGGTAGAAATGTGGCTAAAAATTTAAATGAGCTTGGAGCAGGAAATATTGTAGTTCAAAGGCTTGGAGATATTTATAGAGGAAAAAGAACATGGCAAGAAGAACTTGATCATAACAAAGTTGTTCCAACTTTAAAAGCTGCTGTTCCAGGAGATATAACATTTGCCCTTGGTTATAGAACAATGACAGATATTTTAGGATTTATTAATCAAATCGATAAAGTCGTCGAAGGATTTGCAGATCCATCGAATTTACTATACGCACCAGAAATAAAATTCTATTCAAACAAAGTAAAAATTGATAATAATTTTAAATCTTCTGTTGATGGATTGTATTCAATAGGCGATGGTGGAGGACTTACAAGAGGTCTAATGATGGCATCTTGTTCAGGAGTCCAGTTAGCAAGGACTTTGAATGATAAAATATAAAAATTGTGATTCAGTTAAAATAAAAATAAGCCATAAAGTATTGAAAAATCAATGCTTTATGGCTTTTGATGCTTGGTGCACCAGGTTTATCAGTACATATTTTATTAAAACGGATAAAATATGACAACCCACGAAATGCTGATATTTCAAGCTTTTTATAAGATACATACTTTAACAAAATTTTATAAAATTCTGTAAAAAATAATGGAGTTGCATTCACGGTTGCAGTCAATACTTAATTTGTTGATTGCAACCAATTTAAATAACCATCTAATTTGTTTACTTCTTTTTGTTTAAATTTATTAAATACATCCGTATATGTATTAAGTGTAATTGAAATGTTTTTGAGTCCCAAAATTCGTAATAGAGTAACAGCCTGCATGCCACTTTCTATACATCTCGTTGCAAATGTATGTCTTAACATATGTGTGTGAACATCACTTGATTTAATTTGAATTTTGTTACCACTTTTATTTAATTTAGATGTATTTACTTTAATAACTTTTATATCTGCTTTTGCACATATTCTCTTAAAATGAGAGTTTATTGATGATGGATTGATTAATTAATTTATCATTCATAGTAAATAAAGTGCTTGTATGGTCAATCTCGTAAGAATTTAATATACCATAAAGGGTAGATATAATTGGAATATCTCTTTGCCCAGAATAAGTTTTTGTAGTTGATCCAATTATTACTTTATCATTTTGGTCTTTTGTTAAGGTTTTACTTACATGAATAACTTTATTATCTAAATCTATATCGTCTATACTTAATGCAAATATTTCTCCTATTCTCATTCCAGTATACAAGGCAATGAAAAGTATTGTTCTATATGGTTCATGATATTTTTGCAATTCTTTAACAAAAGCTTGCTGTTCTTCAACCGTTAAAGCTACAATCTTTTTCTTATCATCTTTTTTTGGTTTTATTATAGCACCTTTTATTGCAAAAGGATTATTTTTTACAATGCCATTTATTACAGCATAATTAAAAGCAGAGCTTATTTGAATACTCATTTTTTGAATAACGATTGCAGAATAATCAACAATATTTTTAAAATTATTATTAATATCTGCAATAGATATTTCCTGAATAGGTTTTTCTGTTAGTTTAGGCATATTTTTTCAATAGATTTAATTGTATCCATGTTTCTTTTATATGATACATCTTTTATTTGTTTTAGTTCATATTGCAAATTTACACGATTTTTCATAAGTTCACTTAAAGTTATATCATTTTTATCAATATACTCTTTGTTTTTGATTTCAGTTAAATGCTCGTTGATTTTTTCTGAAACTTCTTTTCTAGTTTTTCCATATACAGTCTTTCGAATTAATTTCCCGTTATCATCACGACCAATTACATATTGCCCGCACCATCTTTTCCTACTGGGAACAAAATAAATAGTTCCTTCGCCATTTCCTTTTTTTGCCATAGTAAGCTCCTTTCAAACAAAAATTTGGGACTTGTACAAAAGGAACTTTTATAATATAATATATAAAAATTGCTTGTACAAGTGATTTTAGGTTAAGATAACATATAAAACTGGGGAGTGGAGTATGTTATCTTTTTTGTATCTAATTTTTTTCGATTTTTATTGTTTGTATTTTCTTTTATAATATTCAAATATTAATATAATATATTCAAATGAATTTTACAAATTATATTTTTATATAGAAATTTCATAATTTCGCAAAATTTTTGTATCAAAATATAAATAAATATGATAGATATATATTCTATAAAGATAAAGTACAGAAGTTCGAAGAGATGTACTTTGTCTTTTTTAATCATCTAAATGGTCAATTGCATACTGAGCTTGACTTTTGGTGAAATTTTCTCCATAACTTGAAGTTAGCTGATTATATATTCTTGATTTTGACATATTCATTGTTGTTTGATATTCTTTCGCTTTTTGTAAAGCATTTTTATTCCAATCAGCATTTACATTATCTATAGCATATTGAGCAGCATCTTTTGAAAAACCCTCACCATAACTAGAAGTTAATTGTTGATAAATCCTTTGCTTTGACATATACATTGTATCAGAATATGTTTGAGCTTTTACTAAAGCGTTTTTTTCTTCAATTGAAGGTTTTTTACCAAGTGAAAAAGTAACGGTTACAGAGTCCTCTTCATATATTGAAGATGATTTTTTCGGTTCCTGGCTAATGAAAGAACCTTTTTTAATAGAGTCAGAATAATCTTCTTTAAAGTTACATTTCACTTTATTTTCATCGCACCACTTTTGAATTTCTTTTTTTGACATTTTACTAAAATCTTCAACTTTTACTTCAACTTTATTTTCCGTTTTATTTTTTTCTGTTTGTGCTGTAGCTGTAGATGAAGTAGATTGTGTTGATGTGTTATTTTGTGTATCTCCATTTGAAGCTGCAATCATAGATACAACGATAACAATAATAACCCAAAACCACCATTTTTTATAAATTGGCTTTTTAGCATTTTCTTCACCTTTATCCATTTCTTTCACCTCCCTGTACTTCAAATATTATTATATAAATTAATCATAAAGATTAACGATAATAACAAATTATATCTTTCTCCTTAACTCTACAACTTTTCCTAAAATCCTAACAGGTAATTTTTTTATGTCTTCATTAGTATAAACAAGTGGAGAAAATTCTGGATTTAAAGGTTGAAGAATAATACCATTTTCATTTTTTATAACTTTTTTAAAAGTTGCATCATTACCATTGACGGCGACAACACAATCATCTCCACTTTCACAATCTTCACACTTTAAGCAAATAATAGTATCATTATTTTGGTATTTCGGCATCATAGAATTTCCATTGACTTTAAGCCCAAAATATTGCTTGTCTCCTTTTAGCCAGTCAGAAGAAATTTCTTCTGTGTCAATAATATCTTCTATCATTTCCATAGGTATTCCAGCAGGGATTTTACCATAAACAAAGACAACTACTGGAGAAGAAGATGCTGTTTTCCTAGAATATGTTTTTCCTAATAAATAGTCAACACTACAATCAAAAATTTCTGCCATCTTTAATTTGATGTCATCACTAGGCATTCTATCACCACTTTCGTATTGAGATATAGAAGCACTAGATGATAAATTTAATTTTTTAGCTAATTCAATTTGATTTAATCCTAATCGAGTTCTTTCTAACTCAATTCTTTTTCCTAAAACATTCTCCATAAAAATCATCCTTTTATATATTTTACATTTTGTGAAATCTATTGATATTGTAACACATTTTTCACTAATTGTAAAATATTTTCACAAATTGTTAAAAAAAGTATTGACAAATTTTGCAGAATGTTATATTATCATTACAGAATTTCACAAATAGTGAAAAACAGGAGGTGAAAAAATGACTGAAATAGAGCGAAGAAGAAAAGCTTATATTAAAATTGATAATTATAAATGAAATTTATTGACTAATAATTGGGTTGCAGTCAAATTGCATTCAAAAGCAAAAAATAATCTGTAAAATATTGATTTTTCAATACTTTACAGATTTACATAATTGGTGCACCAGGAGGGATTCGAACCCCCGACCTTCCGGTTCGTAGCCGAACACTCTATCCAGCTAAGCTACTGGTGCATCTAATTACAAAAACAATTATACTTCCTTTTTGCAAAAAATGCAAGTTTTTTAAAGAATTTCAATAAAAATATTGAAACAAAAATTTAAGTATTATATAATTAAGGCAAATTAAAAAAATCAATATATAGAAAAAACACAATAAATAAAGAAGAGGGAATAATGGAAAAAGATGGATTATTATTTGAAAATAAAACAAGGTATACCAAAAAAGAGTATGAAAAATTTTTAAAATCATATAGAGAAGAACATCAATTAAAAGAAAATTTGTATACTTTTGGTATGATTATTTTTTGGACAATTTGTATGTTTCTGGCATTTAAAACAAATGAGATATTTCTTGGAATAGCAATTATAATTGGTTTAATTATATTTACATTAATCAAAATTTTAAAACCAGCTAAAGATATGCAAAGAGCAGAGGAAAATGAAAAATTGTCTGGAAATTTTTTTAGTATATATAAATTTTATAATAATCATTTAAAAGTAGAAAATGCTGAAGGAAAAGCACAACTTTACTATTACAGATTATATAGTATTGTAGAAACGAAAACAAACTACTATATCTATGTTTCAAGAAATAGTGCTTATATAGTTTCAAAGATGAGTTTTACAAAAGGAAATGATAAGGATTTTTCAAAATTTATTAAAAGAAAATTATTAATTAAATATAAAAATAGAAAATAGATGCAGATATATAGCAAATAACTATATATTTGCATCTACTACTTTTTAAAAAAATTGAAAATAATTTTTTAAAATATAAGTTAGATAACAGTAAAGATTTTTTCTTTCAATGTAATTTCTATTATAGAAATTGATATTAAATATTTCAGTATTATCAACTAAAAATTGAATATTACCAATTGTTTCATTTGAATTTACAGGAGCTTCAAAATATGAGCGAAAGGAAATATTAGTTGATATTTTCTCGAGATTAGCATTATCAATTGCCATTTTAGAAAATTTAAAATCACTTTCGTTTAAATATAAGTCAAGTGATTGAGAAATTCCTTTATTTATTGTAAAAGAGTTAGTGTGATTTCTTGCCCACTCATTAAAATTTTGATATACAATTTCTTTTACATTTATGACTGAAAAATTATTTAATATGTAATTCAAGAGTTTTATACTATCTTGAGTTCTATCTTTTTTAGTATCACATCCTAAAACAACACAAATAACATCTAACTCACCTCTTTTACAGGCGGTAACTAAACAACGATTAGCACCATTAGTAAACCCTGTTTTTACTCCATATATACCTTCAAAATTTCCTAGAAGTTCATTTGTATTATCTAATTGTTTTATATTTCCATTAATTGTAATTGTATATGATTTTGTACTTACTATTTTAGAAAAAGTTGGATTATTAAGAGCATAATTTGCAAGTATTGCAAGATCAAAGGCAGTAGTGTAATGATTTTCATCATCAAGTCCATGTGGAGTTACAAAATGAGTAGAGGAAAGTTTCAAATTTTCTGCTTTTTTATTCATTAGATTAATAAAGTTTTCTGTATTTCCTCCGACATATTCGGCAAGAGCTACAGCTGCATCTCCCTCTGTTTCTTATTGACAGGAAAATAGAAAAATAAGTATTCACTTTGGTAAAATTTTGGAGATGAATTTTAAAAATTTAATTGGAGTTGATAAAATGCTACAATTTTTTATTGGATTTATTTTAGGGGCTATAATAAGTCTCTTTTTGTATGCATGTATTATAGCAGGAGCAGAATATGATAAAAAATTATATGGAGAGGAGGCTAAACGTGAATGAAGATGAAGAAATTAAAAATAACTATTATGCAGTTATTCCGGCTACAGTAAGATATAATAAGGAATTAAAACCTGCAGAAAAATTATTATATGGTGAAGTAACAGCACTTGCAAATAAAATGGGATATTGTTATGCACAAAATAAATACTTTGCAGAGTTATACAATGTTACAAATACAACTGTTAGCAAGGGGTTATCTCATTTAAATAAATTAGGATATATAAATATTGAAATTATAAGAAACGAAAAAAAAAGAAGTAGTTACAAGACATATTTACATTAATGACAACCCTTATTGTCAAAAAAGACAATACCCATATTGTCAAAAAGAACAATGCCCTATTGTCCAAAATGACAAAGAGAATAATATAAATATTAATAAAGATGATTTATATGTTAATGATAAAATAAGAATGTACAAAAAATGGAATTTAACAATGTACAAAATGTACATAACTAAATTCAAAATTTTGTACATTTCCTTATTGACATTAACAAATAGATTGTCAAGAAAGATAAATACAGACTGAGATATTGAAAAAGTACAATATTTCGGTCTTTTTTATATAAAAAACTTTTTTACTTGAACGTTCCATTTGAAAGAAATCTGTTATAAAATATATATAAGGAGGCGATAAATATGCAAGAAAGAGATTTAATAGAGCAATTATTTGAAAAAAGAGATATGGATGAGTATTTTGATTTTAACAATGAAGAACTAAAAGGAATATGAAAAATAATGGAAGCAACAGAAAATAAAATTTCAAATTTACTAAAAAGAGTACATCCTAAAACAAGAAGAAAAATTGGATATCAATTTGATAAATACCAACAAAAAACTTTTAGATACTACGAAAAGGAAAGAGGACTTGTATATGAAAGTGGATTTATTGATGGAATTAATTTGATGCTTCTTGTAATGGGCAAAAAGTAATCTACAGTTTATGCTCTATACTAAATATATAGGGCATAAAAAAGCAACTAAAAAAATGTAACATAACTACACTTATGATACATTTTTACGGTAATTTTTATAAAATATGGTAAAAAAATGTAACATAAATAAGCAGAAACATATCAAAAAAATGTAACATAAATGAAAGGGTGGTTTGAATGGAAGAAAAATTTGATTTGTATATCCAAGACAAAGGACTATCAGATAATACAAGTTCATCATATATAAATGATATAAAATTATTTAGAAAATATTATAATGATTCTTATGGTGAAGATTTAGAACAATTGATACATACTTATGTGATTATGTATGTTGGATATTTAAAAAGGAATAATTATAAAGCATCAGCAATAAATAGAAAAATTGCTGCATTAAAACAATATAATTCTTTTTTAGTAGATAATAATATTCAAGATGCAAATGTAATTATAAAAAAAGATTTTATTAAGATTGGATCTTTACTTGGAAAAACAAGAGTTTCAACAGAACAAGAGGTAGATAAAATACTACACTTCGCTGGAAAAGATGAAAAAAATGGAATTAGAGATTATTGTATGATTATTTTACTAGGAAACGGTGGATTAAGAGAAAGTGAACTTGTTTCTTTAAGGATGGTTGATGTAAGATTAGAAGATAGGTTTTTAAACATTATTGGCAAAGGTAATAAGTTTAGAGAAGTTGTAATAAATGGTATGATGTATTCTGCGTTAGTGGATTATTTAAAGGAAAGAATTGAAATAAAAACTGATAATCCATATTTATTTGTAACTCAAAAGAATAAAAGCACTAAAAAGCCTTTAAATAGAAATTTTTGTAATAGATTACTTGATAAATACGGAGAAATTTGCAATATTCAAAATTTAACACCTCACAAATTAAGAGCTTTTTTTGCACTCATGCTTACTATGTAGCAGGATACTCTATGTTACAAGTTGCAGCACAAGCAGGTCATTATAGTTTAAATACAACAAGGGGATATATAGAAAATAAAGTTGAAGATTTACATTCACTTTCAAATAAATTATAACTTAAGATTAGTAGAAAAAATATAGTAGATATCTAAAGAAAGAATAAAAAAGAGGTAAAGCAATGCTTTACCCCTTAAAAGTAAGGGCACATATTAATTTTAATTAACCATATATTTGTGCGGTAGCACTTCCATTTGTTCCACCATTTCCATTCATTGAAGTAAAATAGAAACGGTAAGTACCAGCTCTTGCATAGCCTAAATGGGCTATTTTTACAAGTCCTCCATCACCAACAACTGTAGCTTGGTAGCTAATGTTATTTGGAGTTGTCATAGTTACATAGTATGTAACACCAGTATTACCAATTACACCAACATAGAAATCGGCATTCCAATTTACCTCTTCTGTGGTAATTGTGAAACTGGTTGAAACATTAATACTTTTTCCCTTGGAATATAATAGGTCTCTTGAATAAGAGACTATTTCTTTTTCTGAGGGATTGTCCACTTCAGCAGCAAATGCACATACACTCATTGCTACACAAAGAATGCATGCAATAAGCAGACTTATGGACCGCTTTAAAGCTTTTTTTCTCATATGTATTTCCTCCTTGTATTTGATGCCCTTACTTTTTTACAAAACAAAAAAGTTTTGTAACCAAAAACAAATTGGTAAATATATTTTAATTCGAAACCATTAATATTTCAATATTAATAGAAAAAAAAACAATAAAAAAAAACTCAAAAATAATATAGTAAATTCAAATTAAAGTATAAAATACATTTTTTTATATTTTTAAATTATAAAATTTGCAAAAAATGTAAAAAAATATTATAATTGTGATGTATAAATAAAAAGGTAAAGCAAATGAAGAATTGTGATGAAAAGCTAATGATCAAAAGTTTATAAAATAATGTGTGATAGTATCATTGCACAAATGAGGGAGTGGTATTATGAAAGCTAAAAAAGTATTTAAGATAATAGGAATAATTCTATTAGTTTTATTTATTATATTATTAATACATACAGCTAGAAATTTTATAATAATTAGTAAAATACAAAATAATTTTAGTAAATATAAATTTTCAGATAATTATCATATAGCATCTATTTCAAAGGAAAGTGATGATGATATTCATAATATGAATTTTTACAAAAAAGATAATAAACAAGTATCAATTATAGAAAGAAGTATAGACAATAAGATTTATAGAATTTCATTATATAACAATGGTGAAAAAAATGATATTTTTTGGGATAATCCAGAGGGCAGAATATGTCAATTAGATACAGAATCTAGTATAGTGACATTGAATATAGTTAATGTATTGGATACAGATAATATTTGGCAAAAAATTATAGGTAGTTTATTTTCTAAAATTAGAAGTGTTACATATAATCAAAAAGAATGCTTTGTTGTTTATAATTTTATGGGTGTTGCAAATTTGAATGATGCTGATAAAAATGTTTTCTATATAGAAAAAGATACAGGATTATGTATAAAATCTATACAAGGAAATATGGAAAATGAAAAACAATACGAGTTTAATAATGTGGATGATTCAATTTTTATAGAGCCAGATATAAGTGAATATAAAGTAAATAGTGATAATAATATTCAAAACTCTGATATTTCAATAAATGTATTAGTAAAAGAAATTAAAAATGAGTACATATTAGGTACAAATGATAAAAATGAAGAAATTATTATACATATTGATAAAAATACACAAGTTGTTGGATTAGGTCCATATGCAGGTGATTACATTAAAGTATATACTTCTGATAAAACCATTGCAACAACTCATCCGTTACAAGTATTTAATGTTACAAAAATAATAATTGATGAGTAAAATTATAAATTTTAAGACAGATAATTTATTGAATTTATCTGTCTTTTATGTTAATATTTAAGAAGATGGTAATTATCTACTAATAGTAGATAGTAAAAACTGAGAATCTACTAATTGGATGTTTTTTTCTTTGATAATTTTTGCTATATTGTGTATGTGAAAGGAGGAAAAAGATGAACCAAGAAAAAATTGGGAACTTTATTGCTCAATGTAGAAAAGAGAAAAAACTTACACAAACACAATTAGCGGAAAAACTAAATATATCAAATAAGGCTATATCAAAATGGGAAACAGGCAGAGGAATAAAAGGTACAAGTTGGTTTATAAGACAAGCATTACAAACAATAGATTTTGAACTTAATAATGTGGGAGGAAGTGTAAAAAGTGAAGCAGTAATTGAAGCAACAAAGAGTGCAATTGATTACGATAAGGAAAGGGGAGAAACAACAAAATCTTATCCACAAAATATTGATTTAGTAAGTATCGAAATATTGGAATAAAGTATAAAATAAGTGGTTACTCGTGACCACTTATTTTTTTGCTCTAAAACAAGACAAATAAATATTTTTATGATATAATCCTTATAGAAGTTTACAGTAATTGTTAAATATTAAATAGAAAAGGTGAATTTATGGATAATAATGAGGAATTAAAAAAACTTGAAGAAGAAATGAAAATAAAAGATAGCGAATTAATTAATAAATATGGAACAAATATAACAAAATTACGGAAAAGAATATACTGTAGAAGAAGCAAGAAAAATACGAGAAAAACGAGAAAAGAGAGATGACAGATGGTTTAAATTTTTTATTGTGATGCAGATGGCATTTATTATTATTTTAATTGTTGCTGTTATACTAATTTTTGCATACATAAGATGGAAATTTGGTAAGAAATAAATTTAAAGACAGGTATCAATAGTTATGAAAGAAGAAAATAAGAAAATATATAAAGAACCAATAAAAACAGAAATGGAAACTAATATAAATGTGATATATTCTGAAAATGTATTTGAGATATATACAAATAATGTTTCTTTACAAAGACAATTAAATAAAATTATTGGAGAGCCAATTGAAGAATATAAAATAAAGAGAAGCATTGCGGGAAGTAAATGGAAAATATCGTTAAACGACCAAAGCAAAATAAATAAGATAGTTTTAAGAGCAAAAATATTTGAGGAAAAATAAAGAAAACAAGGATTAAATTAGGAGATGATTAAAAATTATTAAAAAATATAAATGGATAGTTATTATACTTATAATTGCAATTGTTATAGGAGGAATCATTTATTTATCTAATAACTCCGATAATAATAAAAATAGATCTAATAATAACATTGTGAAATCAAATGATTTAGATAAATTAAAACAATACTTTGAAGAATATTCAGGAATACAAATTTTCTTAAAAAGCAATATAACAATTGAACAAGCCAATGAATTTGCTGATAAGTTAAAAGATTTAAAATATTTAAAAGATGTTAATGTTCTATCAAAAGAAGATTCATATAATGAATTGAAAAATAGAATTGGTAATAGAGTTGGAAGCATTGAACAATTTACAGTACCAAATAAAATTAGAGCAAAATGCTATTATTTAGATGATATAAGTTTATTAGATGAAAACGGATATTTTGAAAAAGTTAAAAGTGCTATAACAGAAGTGGATGCTAATAATATTATTGATAATATTGTGACAACAGGAATTATAGAAATCTATAATAAAGAAGGTATGAAAGGTGTAGAAGAATATATTGAAAAAAGCAATTATATAGAAAATAAAGAAAAAAATAATGCAAATAATTCAGAGGATGTAACTCAAAAAATAAATAATAAACAAGTTGTCCGTTCTGGAATAATAAACGATATAGATGATAAATACATTTATTATTCAGATAGTGATTCAAAAAAGTTATCTTTTGAAAAAGATTTATTCTCATATATAAATGGAAGAACTTTTAAAGATTTAAATGTGTCCGATTTAAAAGTTGGTGATTATATTGATGTAAATAATAAGCAGATTTTTGTATTCAGAAATCTTACTGGAGAGGAATTAAACCAAGAATTATTATACAATTTTACTCTTACAAATGAAGAAAGAATTATGTATGTAAACTCAATTGAAATAGAGGATATAAATATTATAGATAGTAATAAAGCAATAGTAAAAATAAAATATGGAGATATTATTGGAGAAAATTTAACAAGTGAAAAATTTAGTACATTAGTAGAATTTAACGAAAATACAAAATATTATAGTAAAGGGAATAACATCCACAATGTAAATGAATTGGAAAATGCAAAAGGAAATATAAATAGTATTATTCTAAAGAAAGATTCAATAAATAAAAAAAATCCAGCTATTGTTATTTCATTTGAATGTGATGATACTTAAAAATAGTAATTTGTAGGGAGGTTAATTATATGGAAAAGAATAAAAAAGAAAATACAAATAATTTGATATCAAGAATAAAAGCAAGAGCTAATGCAGACAAAAATACGGAAGAAAAGAAAAGTCCTGATAGTTTAATATTAAGAATAAAAAGAAGAGCAAATGCTGATAAAAATAAAGAAAGAGAAAGATAAATTACAATTTTATAGTAATAAAAATCTCCGAAAGATTATACTTTCAGAGATTTTTTCATTTATTTTATAATGGCATCATTTGCAGTAAATCCTTCAAGTGAATTTTCTTTTACTTGAATACAAATGTAAGAAATTGCATTGTCTTTGTTAGCAAAAAATTGTCTTTCTGCTACTGGAGATATTCTTACCCAATCACCAGTAACTAAATTAACTTCTTCGTTGTCAATAATTGCCTTGCCAGAACCACTTATAACATAGTAAATTTCTTCATTTTGTTTATGTGAATGAATAAAAGGCACACATTCTCCTGCTCCAATTGTGTTGATGCTAATTTCAGCACCTGTTAAACCTAATTTTTCATGCAATTCAACTCTAGGTGCACTTTCTGAACTTATTTTCATAAAATTTGACATTTTAAATTCCTCCTTAAATATTAGTATAATAAATTTATATCAAGATACACACAATAAAACAAGTACGCACTTTAAAGTAACTGCTTGTCAAATTAATAATATATGATACAATATCAGTAAATTAGAAAGGAGTATCAAAATGAGAAATATAAATGAATTACCAGAATGTCCTGTTGCAACTACAATATCTTTAGTAGGAAGTAAGTGGAAATTATTGATAATAAGAAATTTAACAAAAAGAACATGGAGATTTAATGAGCTACAAAAGTCACTGAATGGAATATCACAAAAAGTTTTAACGGATAGTTTAAGGCAATTAGAAAGTGATGGTATTATTTTTAGAAAGGATTACCATACGAATCCACCAAAAGTTGAATATGGAATGACTGATTTAGGATTAGAATTAAGTAAAATGTTAGATATAATGGCTTCATTTGGGGATTTTTACAAATCAAAATTATAATAAATTTAAGGAGAGAGAAAAGTGCAATGTATTAAAGATACTATAAAAAATATAAATATAGTAATTGGGTGTAATATAGGATGTTCTTATTGTTATGCAAGAATGAATAATAATAGATTTCATACTATTGATGATTTTAATAAGCCTGTATTTTTTGAAAATAAATTGAAAATGCTTGATAATAAAAGGCATACAGCGTATTTACTAACTGGACAAAGTGATTTATCAGGTTGGAATGAAGAATGGAAAGATAAAGTTTTTTCTAAAATGAAAGAAAATGAAAACACGCAATACATTTTTTTAACTAAAAGACCTGAAAATATTAAATTAAAAGAAACTCCTGATAATGGTTGGTTTGGTGTAACAGTTACTTCTTCAAAAGAAAAGACAAGAATTGATTATTTAAGAAATAATATCAAAGCAAAGCATTACCATATTACTTTTGAGCCTATGTTTGATGATGTAGGAAAATTAGATTTAAGTAATATTTCTTGGATTGTAATAGGTACTGAAACAGGTAATAGAAAAGGGAAAATATCATCAAAAAGAGAATGGGTATTTAATATTTACAACCAAGCAAAAGAGAAGAATATACCTGTATTTATGAAAGAAGATTTATTAGGAATTTTAAATGAAGATGAGTTTGTACAAGAATTTCCTAAAGAATTTGGAGGAATAAAATGATAGATTTAAAAAAAGTGGTAATTAAAGAAAAGAAAGTTGATACAATTCTTACAAAATCAAACTTGCCAATAGCAGGATATTCAATAAATACTTATGTTGGTTGTCCTTTTGGATGTGAATATTGTTATGCTACATTTATGAAAAGATTTACAGGACATAAAGAAGATTGGGGAATGTTTTTAGATGTTAAGATGTGGGATAAAATAAAAAATCCTGAAAAATATAAAGGTAAAACAATGATAGTAGGATCTGTAACAGATGGATATAATTATTTTGAAGCAAAATATAAAAGAACAAGAGCATTTTTAGAAGAAATGCAAGGAAGTGGAATAAATTTAATTATAACAACAAAATCTAATTTAGTTACAAGAGATATTGACTTGATAAAAACATATCCTAATCCATTGGTTGCTTGGTCAATAAATACATTAGATGAAGAATTTAAGAAAGATATGGATTCAGCACCAACAATAAAATCAAGAATTGAAGCAATGAAACAAGTTCACGATGCAGGAATAAGAACAACTTGTTTTATTTCTCCAATATTTCCTGGTATTACTGATGTATTTACTATAATAGAAACAATAAAAGACTTTTGCGACTATATATGGCTTGAAAACTTGAATTTAAGAGGCACATTTAAGCCTACTATAATAAATTATATAAAAGAAAAACACCCTGAATTAAATGATTTGTATAATAAGATTTATACTAAAAAAGATATGTCTTATTGGGAAGGGTTAGATAAAAAAGTACAAGAGTATGCAGATAAAAATGGATTTATGTATGTTATAGATGAAGAACCATTTTTAAAAAATCCTACTGGAAAACCTATAATAATAAACTATTTTTATCACGAAAAAATAAGACAATTATCAAAGAATAAATAGTAATTTTTAAAGAAATATTCAAAAATACAACTTACAATTTATCAAGATGTTCGCATTATTTTGTTATTACATACATGTTATATATATAAATTTCTTATATAAACATCGTTGAAATTGATGGAAATAATATATAATAAATAATAAATAATTAAAACTAGAAAGTTGTAATATGCAATGCTCTAGTTTTTTATTATGCTAAAAAATAAAAATTAAGACCAATAATTGTCCTTAATAATATATATCTGAATTTAATTCACTTTTTACTTGGAAAGCAAGTGATTTCCCATCGAAACTAACTGATGAATATCTTGATTGTTTAATATTATCTGGAGCATCTTCAACTCTACCTTCATAATATTTATTGTTATCAACATATGCAATAATATCTAAAGACCTTGTAAGTCCTATTTGCTCATATAATTTATTTGTATTTTTAATTTCCATCTGTAAAACCTCACTTTTTGTAATTATAACCTTAAAAATAATATATTACAAACAAAAAAACAGAATTGAAACATATAGAAAAATAATGCATATATCAACACTAATCACCATAAGTTACCATAAAATATCATAAAAAAATATTTTTTCTATCGCAAATTTCTACAAAATTCGCATATAAAGTACGATATGATGCCCTCGAGGGCTATAATAGACCTGTTTAAAAAGTAGAATACATTTTCGAAAGATTATTTTAAAAGAAAAATGAATAGAATTGATAAAGAAAGAACTATAGTAGATGATAAAGAATACTCATTATATATTAACGACCATATCAACTCTAAAAGTGTCTTTACTACTCTTGAGGACGCAAATACAAAAATGGATTAAAGTGCTGCATTAAACTGTCTGTCAGAAATTGAACAGGCAGTTATTTTTTTGCTTTTTAATGAGGAACTTACTCGAAATGAAACAGCGGAAATTTTAAAGTTATATGAATCAACAGTAAGTAAGATAAAAAGAAGGGCAATTAATAAATTAAAAAATATTTTAGATGGAGGAACAGAAGATGAATAAACAGGAAAATCAATATCATAATTTTTCGAATTAAAAATATACATTAAAAGGTGATGTTATGGAACATAGTGAAAAAAACAAAATTGATAAAAAAGAATATGAAATTATACCTTTTTTTAGTAAAGAAGACAGAACAATTGAAATGGTCATAGAAAATGCTTTTATAAAATTCTTAAAATTTAATGACTATGAGTAAAAATTTTTCTTCAACATTGTATTGAGATAATTTTCAATATATAATTGATTTAAAGTGAATACTTATAGTTTAGGAGGAAAAATGTTTCTAAATATAAGTGAACCCCATAATTTTAAAGTGGGAGCATATATAAGATTATCAAAAGAGGATGGTGATAAGCAAGAGAGTGAAAGTGTTACAAATCAAAGAAATCTAATACTTAGGTATATAAAAGAAAATCATTTAGAACTTATTGATGAGTATATTGATGATGGAGCAAGTCGGTACAACATTTGATAGACCTAGTTTTAATAGGCTTATAAAAGATATAGAAGATGAAAAAATTAATATGGTAATAACTAAAGATTTATCAAGGTTAGGAAGAGATTATATAAAAACTGGATTTTATATTGAAAGTTACTTTCCTGAAAAAAATATTAGATATGTTTCACTATTAGATAATTTAGATACATTAGAGGAAGAGAGCAGTGCAAGTGATATTACACCATTCAAGGCAGTTTTGAATGATATGTATGCAAAAGATATTTCAAAAAAAATTAGAAGTGTCTGTAGGCAAAAAAGGGAAAGTGGTCAATATATTTCAGCATATCCTCCATATGGATATAAAAAGGATGAAACTGATGAAAAAGCACATTTAATAATTGACGAGTTTGCAGGAGAGGTTGTAAAAAGAATTTTTAATATGTATGTTACAGGACTAACTTCATATAAAATATGTGATGTATTAAATGCTGAAAATATTGAGCCTCCTGCTGTTTATTTAGATATGAAATTAGTACATAGATCAAAAGATTATTACAAATGGAGACCATCATCAGTACAAAAAATTTTAAAAAATGAGGTATATCTCGGAAAATTATTGCAAGGTAAAACAAAAAAATTGAGTTATAAAAGTAAAAAGAAAATTGATCTTCCAAGAGAAAATTGGATTGTAGAAGAAAATGCTCATGAACCTTTAATAGATATTGAAACTTTTAATAAAGTACAAAAAATTCTTGAAAGGAAGTACAATACAAGATTTAGAAACAGAGAATATTTATTAAAAGGAATTACATATTGTCATAATTGTGGAAATAAACTTAATTTTGTTACTAAAACAGAAAAATACAAGGACAAGAAGTATGAAAGAAGATATGTTGTTTGTGGTACTGCAACAAAGGGAAGATGCATAAAACAATATGATAATTATGACAAATTAGAAAAGGAAATACTTGATTATATTAAAAAGGTTTGTCTTTTAAATACTAAAGGAGATACATATAAAAAGGCTATTCTAAAAAAGAAAAATGATAATACAGAAATAATAAATGATTATCTAGCACATATAAAAATATTAGAAGAAAAGTGCAACAATATAAGTAAGAAAATTGAACAAATTTATGATGATAAATTAAATGGTGTTATAGAGGAAAATGATTATATTAGATATTCAGAAAAATTCATAAAAGAAAGAAAGCAAATATCAGAAAATATAGAATCATTAAAGGAAAAGATAAAAATATTATCATCTGATGAAAACAAAACTGTATCTAATCAGGAAGCAAAAGAACTAACTAATAAATTCTTAAAATCTGAATATATAAATAAAGAAATATTATTTGATATTGTTGATAGAATCGAGATAGATGAAAATAAAAAGATATATATTTATTTTAATTTTAAACAGTTAAATGCTTATGATGAAAGGGATATTGAAAATGTTAGTGCTTAATAATATAAATGCAAAGGTTGGCATGTATTTAAGAATTTCATTAGAAGATGGTGATAAATTAGAAAGTAATAGTATAGATAATCAGAGAAAAATAATTTATGAATATTTGAAAAAGAATAATTTTAATGTTGTCAAAGAATTTATTGATGATGGAGCAACTGGGACAAATTTTGAAAGAAAAGGATTTAAAGAATTATTACAGAGTATTGAAAACAAAGAAGTAAATACTGTAATTACAAAGGATGTATCTCGTATTGGAAGAAACTATGTGAAAACAGGCTATTATATAGAAGATTACTTTTTAAATAGGGGAGTTAGATATATTTCTATTTTAGATGAAATAGATACATATAATGATTTGATTGGAAATGAACTACTCCCTTTTAGAGCAATTTTAAATGACATGTATTCTAAAGATATTTCTTTAAAACAAAAGAGTTCTTTGATTGAAAGGAAAAAGAGAGGAAGATATATTGCATGCTATGCTCCATATGGATACAAGAAAAATAAAAAAGTAGTTGGAAAATTAGATGTAGATGAAGTTGCAAGCAAGGTTGTAAAAAGAATATTTAAACTTTTTTTAAGTGGACAAGGTACGGCCAATATTGCAAAAATCTTAACAAAAGAAAAAATTCCAACTCCCGCAATGCATCTTAATATGAATGCTGATAAAGAATCTAAATTATACTCGGTTTGGAAATCAGCATCGGTAAAAAGAATTTTAAGAAACGAAACATATTTAGGATATATGATACAAAACAAAGAAAAAACTATATCTCATAAAAATCCGACAAGAGTATATTTAAAGCAAGAAGAATATATAAAAATTCCTAATC
Organism: Clostridiales bacterium UBA3678; assembly: GCA_002372935.1. Taxonomy (GTDB): domain Bacteria; phylum Bacillota; class Clostridia; order TANB77; family CAG-508; genus CAG-269. The sequence continues at coordinate 43,795 of DFJF01000008.1, forward strand.
ATCATATTGCAATAATAAGTAATGAAGACTTTCAAAAGGCTAATAAAATATTAGATGAAAAGAAGAAAAAGTATAGTTATAGTAGAAAAGAAAAAAATCTATTAAATGATTTTTTGTTTTGTAAAGAATGTGGGAAAAGGCTATACAGAACTGAAAAAAAGAATGGGGAATATTATCATTGTGCAACAAGAACTCAATATCATTTATGTGATAATAATAATTATATACCATATAAAAAAATAGAGAATAAAGTATTAGAATATTTAAAAAAATACATACATCAATATTCAAACAAAGAATTATTGGTTGAAAATTATAAGAAAGAATATAAGAAATATAAAACAAATATTGATGGATTTAATGTAGAAATTGCAAACTTGTCAAAGGAATTAAATAAGATTAATGGGAAAATTGATACAATATATAATGACAAATTAAATAATATAATACCCATAGAAATGTATAAAAAATTCTCTGCATCTTATAAAGAGAAAAGAGTAAATATTGACAATAAAATAAAAAAAATCAATAAACTTATAGATGATGAAAAGAAAAAAATAAAAGATTTAAATAATGAAGAAAAGAAAATAAATAACCTCGTAGAAAAATTTTGCAATTTGCAAAGCATCAATAAAGATGTTTTAGATGAATTTTTAGATAAAATTTACATAGATAAAAATAAGAATTTTTACATAAATTTAAAATTTAAAATTTAAAATTCCTGTCAATAACTTACCGAGTCATCATTTCCAGATTTTAACATTAAACCATATAAAAGATTTTCAACAGATATTTTATCATTTTGAGATAAACCTAATCTGGAACCACCAGTATTTGCTGACTTTTTAGAAATTGTAACAATATCAGATAAATTCGAATTTTCTATTACTACAATTGCAGTCATTATTTTTGTAGTAGATGCCATTTTACATTTTTCAAATTCATTTTTGCCATATAAAATTTGAGATGAATTCCTATCAATTACAACTGCATGTCTAGCATTAATGATGGGAATTTTTGACTCATTTGAAAGGTCATCAGCATAAGAAATATTTGGAATTATAAAAAATGCAATAAAAACAATACAAAATATTTTTTTTGATAAATTTTTCATAATAGTTATCAGTCTCCTACAAAAAAATATTAAAATTTTAAAAAAAATATTACAAAAAAGCAAAAAAATCTGAAAAGACATTGATTTTTACACAAAAATATAATATAATATAGTTATGAGTGTGTTACTCAAAATATGATAAAAAGGGAGTAAAGAAATGTTAAAAAATAAAACAGTCAAATTAGTCATATGTTTAATTATTTTAATTGTAATAGGTCTTTCATTATGTAGTAGTATGGTTTATGCTGCAACAACAACTACAAAATTAAACTATGCAAGAATTGTTAAAAATAGTAATGGCGTTTATGAAAATAAAAATGGTTATGCGCTAAATACTGGAACCAATCATCCAATATTCCAAATTGTATCAGTAAATGGAAATCAGACGACAGGAACAAATTATTTTTGCTTAGATGCTTCTGCAGGAAGTACTTGGAATGCAAATCGAGTAGGAACAGCAGTAGATTATGATAGCAGTTATGATTTAGTAAATAACAAATCAGAAATATCAAATTTAATAAGTACATATAGCGATATTGCAAAAAGTAATTATTATAAACAAGTATTATGGTTATTAGATAATATGTATGTTGCAGATTCATCAAAAGAATCAATCTCCAGCTATTTAGCAAAAGCAGGATTAATAAAACAAGATGAAAATACAAACAAAAATGATTTAGGCTGGTATATTGATGACAATAATCAAAAACATTATATTTACGCATATTATTTTGATGAGAGCAAGATAAAATCTGCAAATTCAAATAGTATATTTGCAAATACAAGTTCAGATGTATATAAACAATTATATGGAAATCTTGATGGAAAAGGTGGATATTATTATTTAGATGATAACGGAAATATGGTAGATGTAATTCTATCAGCAGATTTAATAGAAACAGTTGAGCAAGCTGCAATTTGGTATTTTACAAATTATTTAAATAATACAACAGCTACAACTGATGATAATTCTGAATACAATTGTTATACATCAGACTCAGCAACAAGTATTTTAAATTGGTTAAGATATTCAGAAGATTCTTCAACATCAACATTATCATGGAAGTTATTGTCAAATAAAACTTTAACAGCAAAAACATTAGATAAGGATCAAAATGTTGTAACTCAAACGATAAATGAAGGTGCTATGTTACAAGAGCAAGCAGATATTTTATACAATTATTTAATAGATTCTGCTAATGCAGCTGCAAAAAATGGATACACAAGTACAAGTACAGGTACTTTAAAAATTGAATTTTCAGGAAATAGTTCAGATGAAAAATTGGTAGAAGTTGGAGATAATTATAAAGTAGGACCATTAAAAGTTACTACAACAGGAAATACAACAATAACAGGAATTACTGTTACCGCAGGTACAGCCAATATCACATCAAGTGTTACTTTACAAGATGCTAGCGGAAAAGCAATTACTACTCCAACATCAGGAACCAACTTCTATGTAATAGTTCCAAAGTCTCAAGCAACTGGAAATATTACAGTTAATACAACTGCTACAACAACAGCAACAGAAAAAAGATTATGGGTTAAATCAACTACTGATAATTCAAATGCAGAGCAACCATTGGTTGAAATTGAACAAACAACTAAAAATTTAAATGATAATATTACAATTCCAGTAGTTGAAAAAGAAAAGCCATTTGATTTGGCATTAAGAAAGGTTATTACAAAGATTTCAGATGGTGCAGGAAATACAGTATCAATATTAAACGAGAACAATTTAGATGCAACAAGAAAAATAACAATAGACAATAGTACAATACCAAATACAGCAACTTACAAACATAGAAAAGATCCAGTAATAGTAAAAACAAATTATGTTATTACATATAACCTTAATATATATAATGAAGGTGAAGTAGATGGATATCCTACAGAAATAGTAGATCAATTACCTGCTGGACTTCAAAGTACTTTAGGAAATACAGTAACATCTGCAAATGGAAATACATATTCAGTATCTTATGACAGCACAACAAATAAAATAACTTTAAAATTAACAAGCACAAGTCCAAAAAGCATTAAGGCTTATGATGGAAAAAATCTATCTAAAGATACAATAGAAGTTACTGCAAAGGTAACACAGAAACCAGAATCCAATGGAACAACAAAACATTATTTAACAAATATAGCATATATTTCAGGTGAGAAAGATTCATCAGGAAAGACTATAACACAAGATAGAGAAGGAACAGAATCAAGACCAACAAATTCACCAACTCAATCAGCTAGTGATTTAAATAGTACAGATGCAAATAGTTACAAAGGAAATACAAACAATCAATCAGTATATAATGATACAAATAATAATTACTATTATGAAGGACAAGAAGATGATGATGACTTTGAAAAGGTTGTAGTTTTACCAGAAGAAATTGATTTAGCATTAAGAAAATTTATAACTCAAGTAAGTACAGATGGAAATTTCTCAAATACATCTACAACAACGACATATAACAGAACACCAAGTGTAGATACATCAGGTTTAAAAGCAGGAACAGTAACTACTGCAACATATAATCATAGCAAAACACCAGTATATTTAAATGCAGGAGATTATGTACTATATACACTAAGAGTATATAATGAAGGAGACTTAGATTGTTATGCTAGTCAAATTACAGATTATTTACCAGAATATTTAGATTTTGTGGATTCAACAGATTCAAATATAAGCTCAGTAAATTCTAAATGGACTTATGATTCACAGACAAGAAAGGTTACAACAACAGGAGAAGCAGCAAATGCAAAAACATTATTAAAAGCATTTGATGCAGCAAAGGACAATGGAAATGGATCAGGTTTATCTTATACAGATGTACAAATAATTTGTAAAGTAAATAGTAGTGTAGCATCAGGAAAGAAACTTACAAATATTGCAGAAATTACAGAATATAAAGATGAAAACGGAAATGAAATAAAAAAAGACAGAGACTCAACTTCAAACGATTTAAATTATCCAGGAAATCCAGAAACATATAAAGATGATGAGATAAATAAAGATTATGTACCTGGACAAGAAGATGATGATGATTTTGAAAAAGTTATAGTTAAAAAAACTGGAAAATATGATGTTATCCTAATAAAAGAGGATAAAGATGGAAAACAACTAGATTCAAAAGCAACATTCGAAGTAAATGGAGAGAAAAAAGAGGTAACAGGAACTTTAGTAGTAGCAGATGATGTAGAAATTAATTCAAGCAATGTAAATACACCTGATACATATACAATAAAAGAAACAATACCACCAGACGAGTATTGCAAATTTGATGGAACAATAACAATTACTGCTAATAAAACTTCAACAAATTCAGAATATACGTTAAAAGATTTAGACTATAAAGTAATAGATAGCAAAGGAAATGATATTACAACAACAAAAGATGCAAATGTATATTTAAAAGATGGAAACATTTATGTAGAAGTAAAAGATTATCAATTTGATTTAGCATTAAGAAAATTCATTACAGACATTAGAGGAAAAGAAGTAACAACAAGAATTCCACAAGTTGTATATAAAGATGGAAAGATTACATATAAACATCCAAAAGATGTTGTTAAAGTTGTAGTAGGAGATGTTGTTACATATACGATAAGAGTATTTAATGAAGGTGGAGTAGCAGGATATGCTGAAACAGTAACAGATGATATTCCAGAATACTTAGAATATTTACCAGATAATGATTTGAACAAAACATATAGATGGAAAATGTATGACAAAGATGGAAAGGAAACATCAAAAGTAAGTAATGCGGTAAAAATTGTAACAGATTATACATCAAAAGCAAATGGAGAGACATTAATGAAGACAAACAATTTAACAGAAAATCCAAATTTGTTAAATCCATTTGATAGTAGCAAAGAAATAAGTGATACAAACCCAGACTATGTTGATGTAAAAGTTGCTTTTAAAGTAAAAGATCCAAATTCAAATAAAACAGTTATAACAAATAAAGCACAAATTTCAGAAGATGCTGATGAAGACGGAAATCCAATAGATGATATAGATTCTATACCAGATGAGTGGAATGACGGAGAAGATGACCAAGACTATGAAAATGTTAGTGTAGAATATTTTGATTTATCATTATTAAAATATGTAACAAAAGCAATAGTTACAGAAGATGGAAAAACAACAACTACAAAAACAGGAAACAATGGTTCAAGTAAAGATATAACACCAAAAGTTGAAATTCATAGAAAGAAGATAAACAAAACTGTAGTTAAATTTGAATATACAATTAAAATCACTAATGAAGGTGATATAGCAGGATATGCAAAAGAAATTACAGATTATGTTCCAAAGGGATTAAAATTCTATGCAGCAGATAACAAGAACTGGAAAGATGAAGGAAATAATGTAATATCAACAACAGCATTGAAAAATACATTATTACAGCCAGGAGAAAGTGCAACAGTAACAGTAGTATTAAGATGGATAAATGGAGAAGGAAATTTAAATTTAAAAGTAAATACAGCAGAAATTTCAAAAGACTATAATGAAAAAGGAGTACCAGATAGAGATTCAACACCAGACAATCAAAAGAAAGGTGAAGATGATATAGATGATGCACCAGTATTGTTAACAATAGCAACAGGTTTGCTAGAACACACAATAGAATATGTATGTGTTGCATTAGTAATATTAGTTGTTATAGGATTAGGAATTGTAGCTATTAGAAAGTTTGTATTATAATAGAGGAGGTTTAAACTTTGGGAAGAAAATATGGTAAAGTTTTAACGATAATTTTGATTATAATAATTATTTCAGTAATTGCTTTGCTTGCATATTTGGGATATGATTACTTTTCAAAATATAATACAGAAAAAGATGCTGAAAATGCAGTAGATACTTTTATAAGTACAGCAACAGAAACACCGACTGCAACAAATGAAGACAATTTGAATAATAGTACTGAAATTGCAAGCAATAATTTGTTAAATAACACAAATACAACAAATTCAAGAAGTGCAACAAAGCCAAAATATAAAGGTTTTTATATGCTTGGTACAATTGAAATACCAAAAACTGGAGCTAAATATCCAGTATTAGAAAGGGTTACAAAGAAATCTTTGGAAACTGCTGTAGCAGTTATATATCCTTTTGAGAATCCAGTATTAAATACAGAAGGAAATGTAGTTATACAAGGACACAATTATAGAAATGGACAATTTTTCTCAGATAATAAAAAATTATCAAAAGGAGATAGAATATATATAACAGATTTAAATAAGAAAAAGGTTACTTATACAGTATATAAAGTCTTCCAAACTTCAGAAAGTGATACAAGTTTCTATAATAGAGATACAGATGGAAAGATGGAAATTACATTATCTACATGTACAGATGATTCTAGTGCAAGAATTATTGTTGAAGCAAGAGCAGATTAATTTAATATGAATTAAATATTAAACAATAGAAAGAATTTGAAATGTTCTTTCTATTGTTTTTTTATTAAAATTATCATAAAAAAGTTTGATGGGAATATAGTTAAACAAGATAGTATTGTACAAGTTAAAAATATTATAAAAGCTTAAGAGGAGGAATTCTATGGAGAGAGTAATGTCTGTTGAAGAAAGAATTAAAAGGGCAGAAGATATATACAATAAAAGAAATGGAATTCAATACACAAAATCAAAAAATTCTAAAGGAAAACACAAGGAAAATGTAAAGAAATTATTTATGCAAATTTTTGTATTTTTATTAATATATATTGTTTTTTATACTGCAAAAAATAGAGAATACATCTTTTCTGAAGATTTTAGAAATGAAGTTGATAATTTTTTTAATGAAAAGACGAAAATAAGTGAATGGTATTCTAATGCTAAAGGATATTTTACAGATAAATTTAATTATAATAATACAGAAAAAACAGAAAGTAATTCAGCAGTTCAGAAAGAAAATAATACTGAAAACCCAGATGATAGTAAAGATAATATTATTAAAGATAATGATAAAAGTAATTTTAATGATAACTCCAAAGATGATGAAGTAAATAATGGTGAAAATATTGGTGGAGCTTATGAAAGTGAAGAATTATCTGAACAGGAAAAAATGGTAAATGATGCAAAAGAAATTAAAAGTAAAATCAGTTTTATTATACCATTAAAAGGAACAATAAGTTCAACATTTGGGTGGAGAAATCCAACAACAAGTACAGTGCCAAGATATCATACAGGATTAGATATTGCTGCAACAGAAGGAACTAAGATAAAATCAGCTACAGATGGAACTATAATTTTAGTTTCAAGTAATGGAGATTATGGAAAGCATTATCAAGTTCAAATAGATGACATAATAATAATATATGCTCATTGCAAAAAGCTTTATTTAAAAGAAGGAGATAAGGTAAAACAAGGGCAAGAAATTGCAGAAGTTGGAACAACAGGAAATTCAACTGGTCCACATTTGCATTTTGAAATAAGAAAAGGAGAAGAAAAAATTGACCCGCAATTAATTTTAAACATATAGAAAGTAGGTTCAAATGAAGTTTAGAATAGATTTAAAAATTATATTATTTATAATTTTATTTTTCTTTACAGGTCAGCTAAAAATATATTTAATAATACTATTTTTTGCACTACTTCACGAATTAGCACATATAATAATTGGAAGTATATTTAAATTTAGACCTATCAGTTTTGAATTTAACCCTATTGGTTTTTGTATAGAAATGCTACCTAATAGAAAACAATATAATAAAAAATTTTTAAAATCAAATATTTCTGATTTTGATAACATATTAATTGGATTAGCAGGCCCATTGTTAAACTTAATAATAGCAATAGTATGTATTAGATGGAAATTTGTTTCTGAGCAAATGTTAAGATACAATGATGAAATATTTAATCTTAGAAAAATAATTATATATTCAAATTTAGTTGTAGGAATATTTAATTTATTTCCAATTTATCCATTAGATGGTGGAAGAATTTTAAAATGCATTTTAAGAATTATATTTGGAATAGAAAATGGAGAAAAGCTAATAAATTTAATTAGCAATATTTTTATGATTTTTTTAACTGCATTTTGTAGTATTTTAATTTTATATTTAAAAAATATTTCTATAATGATTGTTTTATTATATTTGTGGATATTAACCATAAAAGAAAATAAGAGATATCAACTAATAGAATAAAAATCCTTTTTTTGCAAACAATAACAAAAAACATAGAAAGGGTTTTTTGTTATGAAAGAAAAAAGAATAATAAATATAAATGGAGCTATTTTAACACAAAAAGAATTAGAACAATATTTAGAAAAGCTTGGAACAACACATAATATAACTCAAAAATCTAGTAAAGATACTTATCCAATTCCACGATTATTAGAAAATTATTTAGTTATAAAAGAAGTATATGAATTGCTAAATGAACATGTTAAACTTCGGAATATCAATACATCCAGCAGGAGAATGGTTATTAGATAATTTTTATATAATAGAAGAATCTGTTAAATTAATAAAAAAGGAAATATCAATAAAAAAATATAAAAATTTTATTGGATTGAAAAATGGACCATTTAGCGGGTTTGCGAGAATATATGAACTTTCTGCAGAAATTGTAAGCTGTACAGATAATAAGATTAAAACAGAGAATCTTGAAAAATGTTTATCTGCATATCAAACCAATAAAACTTTAAATATGGATGAGATATGGAATATAGGCATATTTTTACAAATTGCAATAATTGAAAATATAAGACAAATTTGTGAAATAATTTATATTTCACAAATCGAGAAGTTTAAAGTAGAATCAATAATAGAAAGATTAGTAAATAAAGATACAAATGGCAAGTTCAGAGGTTTAAAAATAAAAAAGGTAAATATTTCTGCAGAGACAAAATATCCTTTTATAGAATACATGTCATATAAATTGAAATTAAATGGGAAAATGACAGAAAAGTATTTAGATATACTAGAAGAACAAGTTGAGAAAACAGGGACAACAATAGAAGAAGTAATCAAAAAGGAACATTTTGATATTGCATTAAAAAGAGTTTCAATTGGAAATTGTATAAATAGCATAAAAGAAATACAAAGAATAAATTTTTTAGAGATATTTGAAAAAATAAATTGTGTAGAAGATATTTTAAGACAAGACCCAGCAGGGGTTTATGAAAATATGGATTATAAAACAAAAGATTATTATAGGCAAGAGATAAAAGAGATTGCAAAAAAATCAAAGATTTCTGAAATATATATTGCAAAACAATTACTAGAGCTTGCAAAGATCAATGATGGATATAAGCAAAAACATATAGGATATTATCTATTTGGAAAAAACAAAAATAAATTATATAAAAAAATTGGATTAAAACAAAAATTAATTTTGTCAAATGAGCAAAAAGTAAAATATTATATAAGTATAATTTCTATTATTACAATTATTATATCAATGCTATTAGGAACTGGATTATTAAATAAAGTTCCGATTGGAACAATAATATTGATGTTTTTACTGTTATTAATTCCAATATCAGAAATGATTACTAAAATTGTTCAATATATATTAAGCAAAATCGTAAAACCAAAGCCAATTCCTAAAATGGATTTATATAACGGAATTCAAAAAGAGGATTCTACAATGGTTGTAATTCCGACAATTATAAAAGATGCTAAAAAAGTAAAAGAATTAATGAAAAAGTTAGAGGTATTTTACCTTGCAAATAAAAGTAAAAATATATATTTTTGCTTATTAGGAGATTGCACAGAAAGTAACAAAAGAGTAGAAGAATTTGATAAAGAAATTATAGATGAAGGAATAAGACAAACAGACAGGCTAAATGAAAAATATAAAGAAGAAATTGAAAAAGATGGTTTTCCAATTTTCAATTTCTTATATAGAAGAAGAAGATGGAATGATAAACAAAGTTCATATTTAGGTTGGGAAAGAAAAAGAGGGGCTTTAACTGAATTTGTAAAATTGTTATTAGGGAAAATGAACGAAGAAGAATTTAAACAGGCATATTTCGGGGGGACAATTGTAAACAGCTCTTTTCTAAACTTGACTGCCCCCAAAAAGATCTGTTCTAATCTAATCACTTTAGATAGTGATACAGATTTAACTTTAAACTCAGCTTTTGAATTAGTTGGTACTATGGCTCATATTTTAAATAAGCCAGAAATAAAAAATGGGAAAGTTATAGATGGATATGGATTGATACAACCAAGAGTTGGAGTAAATATAGATGTTAGTTATAAAAATATGTTTACAAAAATTTTTGCTGGAAGTGGAGGAATAGATTCTTACACAAATGCTATATCTGACACATATCAAGATAATTTTGGTGAAGGTATTTTTACAGGCAAAGGAATTTTTGATTTAGAAACTTACTTAAAAGTTTTAGATGGTGATATCCCAGAAAATACTGTGTTAAGCCATGATTTGCTAGAAGGATGTTATTTAAGATGTGGACTTGCTTCAGACATTATGGTAATGGATGGATATCCAGGCAAATATGCTAGTTTTATGGCAAGACTTTCAAGATGGATAAGGGGAGATTGGCAAATTATAGGCTGGCTAAAAAATAAAAAATTAAATTTATTATCTAAATATAAAATATTTGATAATTTAAGAAGAAGTTTGTTTGAAATTTCATCTATTGTAGCTGGAATTTATTTTTTAATTATTAGCAAAATATATAATACAAATGTTAGTAAATATATTACATTATTAGGTTTGATAATTATTTTACCATTTTTGCTTGAAATGCTAGATGTTATAATTTCAAAAAAACAAGGTGAGCATAAACAGGAAAGCTTTACGCCAAAGGTAAGTGGAATAATTGGAGCTATTTATAGGGCTATTTTAACATTTGGCTGTCTGCCATATAAAGCATATATTTCTACAAAAAGTATTTGTACAAGTTTGTTTAGAATGATGTATTCTAAAAGAAAATTATTAGAATGGATGACATCTGAAGAAGCTGAAAAAGTTACAAAAAATGATTATTTTTCATATTATAAAAATATGTGGATTAATGTAGTTTTTGGAATTATAGTTTTGTTAATTTCAATTGCAAATATAAATTTCAATATTTATGGAATTATAATAGGACTATTATGGATAATAATACCATTTGTAATGTGTGATATAAGTCAAGACAAAACAAATCAAGAAAATGTGAATTTGACGAGAAAGCAACATGATTATGCTATTGATGTAGCAAAAAGAACATTTAAATTTTTTAAGGATAATTTAACTGAACAAAATAATTATTTAATACCAGATAATTATCAAGAAGATAGGAAACAGAAATATGTTGATAGAACATCATCTACAAATATCGGATTATCTTTATTATCAGTTATTTCTGGAATAGATTTAGATTTTATTAAAATAGAAGATGGAATAAATCTTTTACAAAAGATGATAAAAACTGTAGACAGTTTGGAAAAATGGAATGGACATTTATATAATTGGTATAATATAAAAACAAAGGAGCCATTAATGCCAAGATATGTTTCTACAGTTGACAGTGGAAATTTTGTAGGATATTTATTTGTAACAAAAGCTTTTTTGCAGGAGCAATTACAATCACAAAAATCTAACTTAGATGATAAAACTCAGACAAATAGTGCGAATTTTGATGATAAATCTAAGAGTTTTCAAAAACAAATATATGAGTTAATTAAAACTATAAATAGAATTATTAAAAATACAGATTTTTCAAAATTATATAGTAAGTCAAATAGGCTATTTTCTATAGGTTTTAATATAGAAGAAAATAAATTGACAGATTCATATTATGATTTATTAGCATCTGAAGCAAGGCAAGCAAGTCTTGTAGCTATAGCAAAAAAGGATGTTCCAAGCAAACATTGGAATAGTTTAAGCAGGACATTAACAACTTTAAAAAATAAAAAAGGTCTAATATCATGGTCTGGAACGGCTTTTGAATATTTAATGCCAAATATAAATATTCCAAGATATAAAGGATCAATTTTAGATGAATCTTGCAAATTTGCAATTATGAGTCAAATAGAATATGCAAAAAAGCTAAATGTCCCATGGGGAATAACAGAAGCTGCATTTAATGTAAAGGATTTGCATTCAAATTATCAATATAAAGCTTTTGGAATTCCATGGCTTGGGTTAAAGAGAGGTTTAGCAGATGAAATTGTAATTTCAGCTTATGGAAGTATTTTAGCAATTACAGATAAAACAGAAGATGTAATAAAAAATATGAAAATTTTAGAACAATATGGTATGTATAATAAATATGGATTTTATGAAAGTTTAGATTTTACACCATCAAGGCTAAGAAGAGGGGAAGATTCAGCGATTGTAAAAACATATATGGCACATCATCAAGCTTTAATTTTGCTTTCAATAAATAATTTATTAAATAAAAATATTTTTCAAAGAAGATTTATGGATAATCCTGAAATAGAAGCGGTTTCAATTTTACTACAAGAAAGAATGCCAGAAACATTTATTATAACAAAAGAAGATAAAGAAGTGCCACAAAGGTTGAAATATCTGGATTATGAGAATTATGCAGAAGTATCATATAATAAAATAAATAAAAATCTAATAAGAGCGAATGTGATTTCTAATGAAAATTATACAATAGCTATTAATCAGAAAGGACAAGGAGTAAGTAAATACAAAGATATATTAGTAAATAGGTTCAAGAAAACAGATGATTATAATCAAGGAATTTTTTTCTATATAAAAAATATAAAAACCAAAAAGATATGGTCATTTGGAGAAAAAGGAACAACTGTTACATTTACACCTGATCAAAATAAATTTGAAAGAATTGATGAAAATATTAAGACAGTAATGAGAATTACAATAGATAGTGAAGAACCTGTGGAAATTAGAAGGGTAGATATTGAAAATATAGGAGAAAATGAGGAAACATTAGAGATAACTAGTTTTATCGAACCTATATTATCAAGAAAAGAACAAGATTATGCTCATCCTGCTTTTAATAATTTATTTTTAAAATATGAATTTAATGATACAGAAAAGACATTAGAGATAAGCAGGAAAAATCGTGATAAAAATGAGAAAAAAATATATATGATATTGAAGTTTTCCACAGATTGTGAAACTATTGTGGATAATGAGTTTGAAATATTTAAAGAAAGATTAGATGAAAGAGGAAATTTTGATATACCAATTGCTATAAAAAATTCTACACCTTTTTCAAATACTATAGGACTAACTACAGAGCCGATTGCTGCAATGAAGAAAACTATTAAAATTTATCCAAAAGGAAAGATTTCAGTTGATTATGTAATTTCTGTAAATGAAGAAAAAGACGTGGCTTATACAAATATAAGAAAATATAATAATTCTGAAACAGTAAAAAGGGCATTTGAAATTTCTAAAGCAAAAATTGATGCAGAAAATAGATATTTAGGAATAAAAGGAAAAGATATAATTTTATATCAAAAGATTTTATCATATATAATATTTGATAATCCTATTAAATCTAAACAATTGGAAAATTTAGCAATAAAAAGCTATAAGCAAGAAGAATTATGGAAATATGGCATTTCAGGTGATTTACCAATTGTATTAGTAAAAATTAAGGATATAAATGATATGTATATGGTAAAAAGTATATTAAAAATGTATGAATATTTTAGAACAAAAAATATCAAAGTTGATATTGTATTTTTAAATGAAGAAAATTATAGTTATGAAAATTATAATTATAGAGAGATAGAAGCTAGGATTTCAGATTGTCATTTAGAGTATATGAAAAATATAAGAGGTGGAATATTTTTACTTTCAAAAGATGAGATGGCAAATGATGATATAAATTTGTTGAATTTTATTTCTTGTATAATAATAGATGCACACAAAGGTGATTTAGAGCATGTTATTAATGATATGGAAGAAGACTATATAAATTCTATACAAAAAATAGAAGATATACAACATGATATGAATTTAAATGCATCGGATTTAGGTGAGAATCTTGATATTTTAAAAAATAAAGAAAACTTAAAGTATTATAACGAGTATGGTGCATTTTCACCAGATGGAAAGGAATATTTGATTTCTATAAATAAAGAAAAGAAATTGCCAATTGTGTGGAGCCACATTCTTGCAAATGAGAATTTTGGAACAATTGTAACAGAGAATATGGGAGGATATACTTGGTATAAAAATAGTAGATTAAATAGAATTACAAGTTGGCATAATAGAGCATTCCAGGATATTCCATCAGAAGTAATTTATATGCAAGATATAGAGAGTGGAAAGGCTTGGTCATTGGGTGCTGGACCAATGCCAGACAGTAATAATTATAATATTATATATGGTTTTGGGTATGCAAAATATATTCATCAAAGCTATGATATTCTTCAAGAATTAGAAATGTTTGTACCAAATGAAGATAAAGTTAAGATTGGGATTTTAAAATTAAATAATAAGTCTTTGACAAAAAAGAAATTAAGAATAATATATTATTTAAAACCAGTTTTAGGAGAAGATGAGATAAAAACAAATGAATGCATAAATTTGAAATTTGATAAAAATTCGAATTTAATAGAGGCTGAAAATTTATATACTACTGATTTTTCTAATTTTGTTTTTGTATCTAGTAGTGAAAAAATAAAAAGTTATACAGGAGATAAAAAATTCTTTTTAGGTGAAGGGGGACTTACTAATCCAGATGGATTGAAGAAATATAGATTAAATAATGAAAATTCTTTAGGAAAAACAAATTGTTTAGCAATTGAGATAGAAATTTCTTTAGATAGTTTATCTGAAAAAGAAATTGTATTAATGCTTGGAGCAGATGATAATAATATTGATTTAAAAAATATGGCATATAAATATAGCAAAATATCGACATGCAAGCAAGAGTTAGAAAATGCTAAAAGAAAATGGAAAGAACTATTAGAAAAAATACAAGCATATACTCCATTAGAGTCTTTAAATATAATGATAAATGGATGGAGCATGTATCAAACTATGTCAAGTAGATTGCTTGCTAGAAGCGGATTTTACCAATCTGGAGGAGCTTTCGGATTTAGAGATCAATTGCAAGATAGTTTGAGCTTAAAATATATATCTCCTAATATTTTAAAGAAACAAATTTTGAAAAATAGTATGCATCAATTTATAGAAGGTGATGTTGAACATTGGTTTCATGAAGAGACAGGCAGAGGAATAAGGACAAGATTTTCAGATGATTTATTATGGCTACCTTTTGCTGTAGAACAATATATAGAAACAACTGGAGATGTTGCAATTTTGCAAATTCAAACTCCATATCTATATGGGCCAAAATTAGAAGAAGGTGAAGACGAAAGATATGATTTATATAAATCATCAGATATTGAGGGGACAATATATGAACACTGCACAAGAGCAATAGATAAAGCGACAAATTTAGGGGAACATGGAATTCCTAAGATAGGAAGTGGAGACTGGAATGACGGATTCAACTTAGTTGGAAATAAAGGAAGAGGAGAAAGTATTTGGCTTGGATTTTTCCTATATATTATTTTACAAAAATTTATACCAATCTGTAAAATTCAAAAAGACTTTGAAAGAGCTAAGTATTGTGATGAATTATCTGAGATGCTCAAAAAGAATTTGAATAAATTTGGTTGGGATGGAAGATGGTTTAGAAGAGCATATACGGATGATCGACAGGTCTTGGGAAGTATCGAGAATGAAGAGTGTAGAATAGATAGTATTGCACAAAGTTGGTCAGTTATTTCAGGAGCAGGTGATAATGATAAAAAGTTTATTTCAATGGAAAGCTTAGAAAATCATCTTGTTGATAAGGAAAATGGAATCATTAAATTGCTAGATCCTCCTTTTGAAAATGGATCTTTAAATCCAGGGTATATTAAGTCATATTTGCCAGGTGTAAGAGAAAATGGAGGACAATACACACATGCTGCAGTTTGGGCAATTATTGCAAATGCAATGCTTGGATTTGGAGATAAATCTACAGAGCTATATAGAATGATAAACCCAATAGAACATTCAAGAACAAGAGAGGCTGCTAATAAATATAAAGTTGAACCTTATGTTATCCCTGCAGATATATATGGTGCATCTAATTTAGCAGGTCGTGGAGGTTGGACGTGGTATACAGGTTCAAGTAGTTGGTTCTATATGGCTGGAATTGAATATATCTTAGGAATAAAGATTATAGATAATGTAATGTATTTTAACCCATGCATTCCAAAAGAATGGAAAAATGTTGAGATAAAATATAAATTCAAAAAGAGTATATATAATATAATAATTAAAAATTCCAAAGAAAAAAACACAGGGGTTTCAAAGATTTTTATAGACAATGTAGAATTAAAGGATGATTTGAAAATAAGAGAGAATTTTAAAAATGGTATTAGACTTGATGGAAGCGGAAAAGTTTTTAATGTAAAAGTTGAAATGTAAGAAAAAAGAAGATAAAACTATCTTCTTTTTTCAGATTTTGGAGCGGGTACTGGGAATCGAACCCAGGCTAAAAGGTCGGAAGCATTTCATTCTACCACTAAATTATACCCGCATATCAAAATGCGCTTATCAATATTATTATAAGGCAAAAATAAAAAAAATTCAATAAAATTTATAAAATTCATTGTAATTTTAGCTAAAATATTATATTATAATATACGATTGGGGTAAATATGCTTATTAAAAATAAAAAGGTCTGTCCCGCTTTCAAAAAGGGACGGTTCTCTTTCGAAAAAGAACCGTCCCCTTTTGAAAGAGAACCGTCCCCAAATGAAAGGAAAAAAATATGTTTGATGATCAAGTCGAAGGCAGAAATGCAGTTTTAGAGCTATTGGAAAGCGGAAAGAATATAAATAAGATTTATGTTACAAAAGGAGAAAAACACGGATCGATTCTTAAAATTATTGCAATGGCAAAAGAGAGCAAAGTTATCGTTGTAGAAAAAGATAAGAAACAAATGAGTCAAATGGCACAAACAGAAAATTATCAAGGTGTGATAGCTATTGTACCGCCATTTGAATATTGTGATATTGAAGATATATTGGATTATGCTAAAACTAAAAATGAACCACCATTTATTTTAATATTAGATGGAATAGAAGATACTCATAATTTAGGAGCAATAATAAGAACTGCAGAAACTGCAGGAGTCCATGGAATTATTATTCCAAAAAGGAGAGCTGCATCTGTAAATAGTACAGTTAGTAAAATATCATGTGGTGCTGTAGAATATATGAAAATTGCTAGAGTTAATAATATTACAGATAGCATAAATACTCTTAAGAAAAATGGAGTATGGGTTTGTGGAACTTCAATTTCTGCAGATAAATATTATTTTAACCAAGATTTAACAGGACCTATTGCCATAGTCATTGGAAATGAGGGAAAAGGGATGAGCAATTTAGTAGAAAAAAATTGTGATTTTTTAGTTAAAATTCCAATGATGGGAAAAATAGAATCTTTAAATGCTTCTGTATCTACAGGAATAATTCTATATGAAGTATTAAAGCAAAGAAATTTATAAATACATTATACGAGAAAGGAGAAAAATATATTATGAATAATAAATTAATTATAAAAATAGTTATTGCAGCTTTGATTATTATAGTAATAGGACTAATTGCTTGTATTGTATTATATATAAATACAGATTTATTAAAGCCTAATAGTAAATTATTTCAAAAATACATAGAACAAAGTGGAGAACAAATAAACAATATTTTAGACTTTTCTACAGAAAAAGAATATATTAGTGTTCTTAAAGAAAATAAATATACAGATAATACACAGGTAGTGTTAAAATATACAAATAATCAAAATAAGGAAGAAATTTTTAATATAAATTCTACGGGAAGTACAGATTCTGAAAATAAAAACTCTTATAGGACAATAAATGTAAAATATGGCAATTCTACAGATGTAATTAATTTAGAATTTTTACAAGAAAATGAGATGTATGGAATATTATTTTCAGATTTAGTTCAACAATTTGTAAATATAGATACATCAGATGCTGATGATCTTTTAAATAACTTAGATTTGGATTTAGATAAGTATAAAAAATATGACTATAGAAATGAATTTGATATAATCTCTAATAAAAAAGAAGATATAGAAGACATATTTACTAAATATATAAAAAATATTGATAAAGAGCAATATTCAGCACAGAGTGAAAAGATGATTACATTAAGTAATGGTAAGAGCATTACAACTCAAAGTTATACATTAACTTTAAATAGTTCTCAGTCAAAAAAATTAGCTACACAAATTTTTGAAAAGTTAAATTATTCAGATTTAATAGATAAAATGACCACGGAAAATGGAGAATTCCCTGAATTAACAATAGTAGAATATGTTTTAGAAGGCAATACATATAGAGTAACATTAGAACTTGGGAACTATACTATAAAGATAGATCTAATGGAAAACACATTAAACTTTGAGTATAATAAAGTAGAAGATGATGAAAACAAAACATATACTTATAATTTTGAAAAATTAGAAAACAAAATGATATTGAAATATACAGATTATAAAGAAAATAGTATTGACTTAAGTGTTTCAATAAATAAAAACGATAATAATTATAATGGAGAATTTGATTTTAGTATAAATACACAAAATATAAAAGGTGTAACAGTGGATGTTTTACAAAATCTTCAAGTAGCTGACACAGTAGAAATCGCTAAAAATTTTGCTAGTCAGAAAGTAGTCTTACTAAATAACTTGAACACAGAAACATTAGATTCTGCTTTATATGATTTATTAAAGAAAATTGATAATAAAATTTTAAATGTTCAGCAGAATAAAAGTTCAGAATTATTAAATCTATTTTTGGAAAAAACTGACACTTTAGAGAGTAAATATCAGGGCTTAAAACAGAAAGAGATTAAAGACTTTAATAATAAGTTTTTAACATATCAAGGAAACAATGTTGATAAAAGTATTATGTACAATTTAATTGATTTAGCAGGAAAAAATATGCAAAGTTATCAGTTAAATGGTAAAAATAAAATTACAATATATATAGAAGAAAAAAAAGACAATACTAGTATGATAAAAGAAATAAAAGAAAATATAGAAGAAATGGAATATGATAATTATAGCGTAAGTTTTGAATATGATTCAAAGGGGAAAATAAATAGAATAATAATAGAAAATTATGATGATGAAACATAATAATATCAATGACTTACGATTAATAGTATTATAAAAATTTATTTATTAAAAAGAAAGGGTTGAAATTTAAAATGGAAAAAGTTAGAGGGTTTGAAATTGCGAAAGGTTTTGAAGATAGAAATATTAATTTACCAGTAAGAAAGACAAAATGTTCAGCAGCATATGATATTGAGGCTGCTGAAGATACAATAGTTCCCAGTTTTAAAAAAGGAATGAAAGCTACATTGGTAAGTACAGGGTTAAAAGCATACATGCAAGAAGATGAAGTTTTATATTTATTTGCGAAAAGTTCAGGATTTGGAAAAAAGGGAATAATGCTTTCGAATGCAGTAGGAGTTATAGATGGAGATTATTATGGAAATGAAGATAACGATGGGCATATTATGTTTTCAATAATAAATTTAAAAGATGAAGATCTACATATAAAAAAAGGAGATGCAATTGGACAAGCAATGTTTACTAAATATTTAAAAGCAGATGATGACAATGCAACAGAAATAAGGAAAGGTGGATTTGGCTCAACAAGTAAATAAAACATTGTGGAAAGGAATATATTATGAAGATTTTTTTCAAAGACAAAGAAGGACAAAAGAAAATAATATGGGAAATTATAGCTATTATTTTAATAGTATTTTTTGCAGTAAGTTTATCTCCAAAAAGATTGCAGAATGATACTTTTTATACAGTTAGTATTGGAAAATTAATATTGGAAAATGGAATTGATATGCAAGACCATTTTTCTTGGCATAACTTACCATATACATATCCACATTGGTTATATGATGTAATGATATATTCAATATATAATATTGGAGGGTGGACTGGAGTTTATGTTTCAACATGTGTATTTGCTTCTATTTTAGGAGTTTGCATATATTTCGTTAATTCAAGATTATCGAAGAATAAAATAACTTCTTTTTTGGTAACAATTGCAGTTTTGTATTTGATTAAAAGTTATATTGCAGCAAGAGCACAATTAGTAACTTTTATATTGTTTATATTGCTTGTTTATAATATAGAAAAATTTCTTGAAAACAAAAAAATAAAATATGCACTGGCTTTATTTGCAATTCAGACATTAATTGCAAATTTACATGTTGCTGTTTGGCCGTTTTCATTTGTTTTATATTTACCATATATAGCTGAATATTTACTATGTGAGTTAGCAGATTTTATTTTTTATAATAAAGCGGGAATTTTTATTAATAAATTAAAAATTAAAATATATAAAAATAAATGTAAAAATAAAAACAATTCTACAGAAAAATTAGAAAAACTGAAAAATCGTATAAATAAAGTAGAAGAGGAATTAGAGAAAATACAAGCTAGAAATATTAAAATAGAATCAAAAAGAAAAGAAAATGCTGAAAATACATATAAAATTGAAATTCATAAAAATAAAAACACAAGATGGTTAATGTTAGTTATGGCAATTACTGCAATTACTGGATTGCTAACACCATTAGGAAAAGTTCCATATACATATACATATTTAACTATGATAGGCAATACAATGAAAAATATAAATGAGCATTTACCATTGACATTAGCAGACAATATACCTATTATGTGTACATTAATTGTTATATTGGCAGTACTTACATTTACAAAAGCCAAGATAAAATTATCAGACTTATTTATGTTAGGGGGACTGACATATTTAATGTTCGCAACGCGAAGACAACAAAGTATGTTTGTATTAATAGGTTCAGTTGCATTTACAAGAATTGTTACAGATTTTCTGAAACGATCTTTATATGCTTCAGTTGATCAGATTGATGAAAAATTGATAAATAAATTTACGGTTTTTGTTATAATAGCTATTATTATAATTTGGGGAATTCATTATTTTAAAGAAAGGAAAAATGAGGATTTTATAGATAAAAAAGCATATCCAGTTGAGGCTAGTGAATGGATTCTAACTAATTTAGATGTAAAAAATATTAAATTATTTAATGAATATAATTATGGAAGTTATTTATTATATAAAGGAATTCCTGTTTTTATAGATTCAAGATGTGATTTATATGCGCCAGAATATAATACACCAACAGGTAATTCAGATGATGGAGAAGATATATTTAGTGATTTTATAAATTCATCTGGAATTGGAACATATTATGGAGATATTTTTAAAAAATATGAAATAACACATGTTATAGTTTATAAAAACTCGAAAATTAATATGTTAATAGAAAAAGCAGATTCGGAAAAGTATAAAGAACTTTATTCAGATGATAATTTTGTAATTTATAAAGTTTTGGAATATTAGAATAAAGAAGTATGAAATTGCAAAAAAGAAAAATTCGTTGCACATCATACTTCTTTTTTTAGTTCTATTTTTTATTGCAAAAATAACCTAAATAATATGCTAACATAAAATAGTAATCATTAATTTGATAATTTAATTTCATTAAATTGTCAAAATCAAGTTTTTGCTCCAATGTTAGAGAATTTTCAAATTTTTCTTGAGAAATGGCCAAGTTCGAATCCATCATTTTGAATTCTGGTATGTCATTTAATAAATTCATTTTATTGTTGACAATTGAACTTATTTCTTCAACATTTTCTTTGCTAAATAAATTTTTAGAAAATTCCATAAATAAATCCTTCCTATTAAATATTAAAAGTTTGATATAATACCAAAAATATCTTGCTCCTTTGATATTACTTAACTCCGTTGAATAATAATATTTACTGAATAGAAATAATTATGCAAAATGAGGTTAAAAAATATTAGAAAAAAGATATAATTATTATATAATTTTTAAAAACAATGTCAAGAATAAAAAGAAAAAATAAAAAAAGACTTGAAAAAAAATATAAATATATGTATAATAAAAGAACAATAAGACATTAAAGGAGGGATTAAAATGAAAGTACATGTAATAGGCAAGGAGATTAAAGTTACAGATGCAATAAATGATTATATAGAAAAGAAATTAGAAAGAATTGACAAATATTTTGAAGATGCATCTGCAGAAACAACAATCAAAACAGAAAGAAATGAACAAATTGCTGAAATAGCTGTAAGCGCTAATGGGGAAAATTATAGAGCAGCGGCTGAGGAGAAAGATTTATATGCATCTATAGATAAAGTAATAGACATATTAGAAGGACAAATTAGAAAAACAAAAACTATAAAAGAAAAAATGTTAAAAGAAGGTTCTATAAAAAATTTGAATACAACATTAGAAGAAAAGAAAGAAATAAAAAATGAAATTTTAAAATCTTCTTTCTATGAAATAAAACCATTAACTCCAGAGGACGCTATGTTTAAATTACAAGAATATCCAACTCACAATTTTTTAGCTTTTATTAATGTAGATACAAGTAAAGTAAATGTTATTTATAAATTAAAAGATGGAAAGAATTATGGATTGGTAGAGCCAGAGGCTTAATAAAAAACTCCCTTATAATGGGAGTTTTTAATTTATTGCTTTTAGTTTTTTAAGTATTTTAATTAAATAATATTAATACTTTTGATTTATTGATATTTAAAACAAGTATATCAGATAAAGTGTGTAAACTGAAAATATAAATTGACTTTACACTATTAATATTACAAAAATTAGTGCAAAAAACAAATATGTATGATAGAATATTACTAATCTTATTTAAAAGATATACACAAAGTAAAAAGTGGAAAATAACAAATATACAATATATGGAAAATAAGATTGGAATCGATGATATAAATTAATATGATCGGTAATTGGTGTTAAGATAGATAATAAGGAGCAAGTATGAATAAATTAATAATAGTAGATGAAGATACTACCAAAAAGAGAATAGATGCATATTTATCAGAAAATGAAGAATATTCAAGAATGGCAATTCAAAGACTAATTAATGATGGAAAAATAATTGTTAATGGTAAAAAAATAAAGGCATCATACAAGGTTCAGAACGGAGACAAAATAAAAATAGAAGAAGAAAAGCCAAAAGAGATTGAACTTAAAGCACAGAATATCCCTTTAGAGGTTTTATATGAAGATAATGATATAATTGTGGTAAATAAGCCAAAAGGGATGGTAGTACATCCAGCAAATGGAAATCCTGATGGAACTTTAGTTAATGCTATAATGGCAATATGTAAAGGTTCTTTATCTGGTATAGGTGGAGAAATAAGACCTGGAATAGTACATAGACTTGACAAAAATACATCAGGGGCTATAATTATTGCAAAAAATGATAAAGCACACATTGCATTAAGCAATCAGCTTAAAAATCACGAAATAAAAAAAACATATTTTGCCCTTGTAAGAGGAATTGTAAAAGAAAGTAATGCTACCATAAATATGCCAATTGCACGATCAAAAAATGATAGAAAAAAGATGGCTGTTGATAAAAATGGAAAAGAGGCAATTACACATTTTAAAGTATTAGAGAGATTTGATGATTGTACTCTTTTAGAGGTTAATATTGAGACAGGAAGAACTCACCAGATAAGAGTACATTTATCACATATTGGTTATCCAATAATAGGTGATGATGTTTATTCAAATGGTAAAAATAGATGGAATGTTAAAGGTCAATGCTTACATGCAAAATCATTAGATTTTAAACATCCTATTACTGGAAAGCAGATACATATAGAAGCACCATTGCCAAAATATTTTACAGATATTTTAAAAGAATTAGAATCTATAGTTTAATAAAGATTTTTGAAGATATAAAAATATAAAAAAAATTAAAATAAAAAAGAGAGGGCTGTAATATGAAACAAATAAGGTTACAAAAATATTTGGCAGAAGCGGGAATAGCATCAAGAAGGAAATGTGAAGAATTGATTTTAGATGGAAAAATAGAAGTTAATGGAAAAGTTGTAACTGAACTTGGAACGAAAGTTACAGAAAATGATAAAGTAAAATATAATGGAAAACTTATTAGTCCTGTTGAAGAAAAAATATACATTTTACTAAATAAACCAATAGGTTATGTAACTACTGTAAAAGACCAATTTGGGAGAGATACAGTTTTAGATTTAGTAAAAGTAGATAAAAGAATAGTTCCTGTTGGAAGACTAGATATGTATACATCTGGAGCATTAATACTTACAAATGATGGAGAATTTGTAAATAAATTAACACATCCAAAAAATGAAGTGAATAAAACATATAATGTTACAATATCAGGTAAAATAACACAAGAAGATGTAGATAAGCTTCAAAAAGGAGTAAAAATTGATGATAACTATATTACAAAACCTGCTAAAGTTAAGATTTTAAAAATAGATGAAGAAAAAAATATTTCTAGAATTCAAATTACTATACATGAAGGAAAAAATAGACAAGTCAGAAAAATGTGTAATGCAATTGACAAAAAAGTTTTAGCATTACACAGAAGTAAAATAGGTGATATTGATGTTAAAGATTTAAAAATAGGAACATGGAGATATTTAACGGAAAAAGAAATAAACAGTTTAACATAAAAACTTGAAGTTCAGCGTTTTTTATGTTATAATAAAATATAATTGAAAGTATTTTGTGAGAAAGTTGGTATATATGAGTGAAGCTTTAAATGAAACTAAATATTTATTTAAAAAATACAAAGTAAAGGCAA
Source organism: Clostridiales bacterium UBA3678 (assembly GCA_002372935.1). GTDB lineage: Bacteria > Bacillota > Clostridia > TANB77 > CAG-508 > CAG-269. Next base: position 68,618 of record DFJF01000008.1, read on the forward strand.
ATAAAAATCTTGGTCAAAATTTTTTAATAGATGATGATGCTTTACAGGATATAGTAAATGGAGCAAATATTAATTCAAATGATTTAGTAATAGAAATAGGACCAGGGCTTGGAAGTTTAACAAAATTATTGCTAAAAAAGGCAAAGAAAGTAGTTTGCATAGAATTAGATAAAAAAATGGTAAAGATTTTGAAAGATAGATTTATTTTAGATAAAAATTTAGAAATCATTAACAATGATGTATTAAAGCTTGATATAAATGCTATTATAAAAGAACAAAAAAAGCAAAATCTTGATATAGAAAATGTAAAAATAGTAGCAAATTTACCATATTATATAACAACACCAATTATTATGCATCTAATAGAAAATAATTTAGATATTGAATCAATAACAGTTATGATACAAAAAGAAGTAGCAGAAAGATTGATTACAATACCCGGAACAAAGGATACTGGAGCAATAACATACACAATTTATTATTATTGTGAAGGAACAAAAATAAGAGAAGTGGATAATACATGTTTTATGCCAGAGCCTGAAGTTACATCAGAAGTAATAAATTTACAAATGAGGAAGACGCCTCCAGTTAAGGTTGAAGATAAAAAAGTATTCTTCAATATTATAAAAAGTGCATATATGCAAAGAAGGAAGACTTTGATAAACTCTTTATCAAATGTAGGTGTTTTTCAAAATAAAGAACAGGGGGAAAAAATTTTAAAATCAATTGGATTAAGAGTAGATATTAGACCAGATAAAATGAGAATAGAAGATTTTGCAAGATTAACAGAAATATTTTTGAAAAATATAAAAAACGACAATTCTCAAAAATAAATTTTTAAGAAAGGACAATAGTATGAATCAGATTCTTGTTACAGAAAAGGTATATGTTACACCAGAACTTAAAAGAAAAAAAGCAATATATAAAATTAATTTTATATTATCAATAATAGTTATTGTAATATTATTATCATTTTATATACATTCTGAATATGCAAAAAATCAAGAACAAGAGATATCAGAAGAACTTTTAAGTGGAATAGTTGAAAATACAGAAAATGCTGAGACAACTGTAAATGAAAATAAAGATTATAATGAAGTAGCACAAGATGATGTTTGGAGAGTATTTATTGCATCAACAGAAAGGGCACAACAAAATAATGATTTAGCTGCAAACCAGGGAACAACAAAAGTTACAACGGCAAAAATTACAACAAATGGAAAAGAATATGAATATGTTGGAAGAATAAAAATTCCAAAAATCAATGTAGATTTTGCAATATTAAATCCAACAGATGAGCAATTAGTTGATTGGCTTAAAGTTTCACCTTGCAAGTTTTATGGATCAAATCCAAATGAAGTTGGAAATTTATGTATAGCAGGACATAACTACAGAAATAAAAAATTCTTTAGCAAAGTACCTACATTACTTGTAGGAGATAAAATCGAGATAACAGATTTATCAAATAATACATTAACTTATGTTATTTATGATAAGTATACTGTTGACCCAGAAGATATAAGATGTTTGGACCAGGTTACAAATGGAAAGAAAATTATAACACTTATTACATGTACAAATGATAGTAAACAAAGAATAATAGTTAAAGCAAAAGAATTAACTTAAACTTTATACTTTGAAAGCTTTTATAAAAATAAAATAATTAATGTAGAAAGGTGAGTATAATATATTAAATTTTAAACTTTATTATATTATACAAGGTAAGATTATGTTAGATGGAGTAAAAGTTTTATATCATAGTAGTATAAAAATGAGTAAAGAAAAAATAATGTATTTTGACCCATATAAAATAAATAAAGAGTATAAAGATGCAGATATAATTTTTATAACACATGGTCATTATGATCATTTTTCAGAGGAAGATATAGAAAAAATAAAAAAAGACAATACTTTTATTGTTGCACCAATAGATTTATGTGAAAAAATAAGAGAAGACGGATTTAAAGAGAAAAATATTATTGGAGTTGAACCCAATAATACATATGAAGTAGATGGAATAAAATTTGATACGATACCATCATATAATGTAGATAAACCATTTCACCCTAAAGAGAATAAATGGGTTGGATATGTATTAAATATTAAAGGTGAAAGATATTATATTGCAGGTGATACAGATATTAATGAAGATGACAAAAAAGTAAAATGTGATATAGCATTTGTTCCAGTTGGAGGAACCTATACTATGACTCATAAAGAAGCAGCAAATCTGATTAACATAATACAACCCAAAATAGCTGTACCAATACATTATGGAAGTGTAACAGGAACAAAAGAAGATGCAAAAAAATTTGTAAGAGAGCTTAAACCTAATATACAAGGAATTATATTAATGAAATAGTATTATATAAAAGTAGCAAAATCGTTTACAAAA
>DFJF01000008.1:71073-107603 GCA_002372935.1 Clostridiales bacterium UBA3678
TTTTGTAAACGATTTTGCTACTTTTCATATAATTTTTGAAAATTTACCGACATTATGTGATAAAATAACTTAATGGAGAGTGAGATAACAGAAGTGATTGAAAAATTCTGTTTGGAAGCATTATAATATTTATTCTGTTCTATTGTAGCATATCTAAAATATCAAAAAACATCCATTTTAACAGCCAAACGAAAATTGTTTTCGTATTATGTGCTTTGATATTTGGCATCATAATAATAAATTTTATGTTTCAGCAGATACAGAGAATGTTTCCTACTTTACAGAAAAATAGAAAAATACTTTCATATATTTACTTGCAATTGTAACAATGTCTGTCTTTACTATTTATAATAATACATTTTCTAATAAAATAATTTTTGAATATCTAACAAAAATATTAATGATTACCCCAGTTATGTATAAGATAACGAAAAAAATACGGATATGAAATATAAAAAATACTACTTCTGAAATACTTACTTGAGCAAAAAAGATATATTGCCAGAATATCTTTAATTAAAAAAGACTAAAGATGCACTTTAAACTAATCCGTATATAAAAAATTTTCGCAAAAATGAACCCCCATTATTATACTTTTTGTCTAATAATGAGGGTTCATTTTAACAAAACATTATATATTTCTATTTTTAAAAATATATTTGTAATTCTTGTTTAAAATATTTATCATCTTTTGTAGTATTTAAAATGACATAATTGAATTTTTTTACAATATTATTTACTTCCCATAATCCGATTCCTGAATGATTTTTCTTTCCACTAATTCCTTTTTTAAAAATTTTTTCCATATCTATTTCTGAATTAAAATAAGTATTTTCAATTAATATAATTTGAACATGTTGCTTTCTTGCTTCTCTAAAGACAATATTTACTTCCTTATTGTAACAGTCCTTTGCTGCTTCAATAGCATTATCTAATAAGATTCCAAACATTCTTGAAAATTCATAAATTGGCATTTTTAAATTTTGAAAATCAAAGAAAAATTCAAAATTGATTTTTACATCTAAATTAATTGCTTTTTCATATTCTGTAACTAATAGGTTATAAATACCAGGATTATTTATAATATTTGGGTTGAGTATTTGAATATTTTTTACTCTGCTACAATCACTTTCAAGTGAAGAATAGTATTGTTTTAATCCATCAATATCATTTAATTTTATATAACCACCTATAATATTAATTATATTATCAAAGTCATGTTTAAAACCACGTACATTATCATATAAAATTAGTAAAGAACTGTTATAATTTTCTGCATCTTTTAATTTTTTAGTTACAATTTTTAATTTTGTAGCTTCATATAAACTATAAAAATTAAAAAATAAATAAGCTAATAATAGAATAGAATTAAATAATGTGAAAATTATTGGTATTTTGTTTATATAATAAAAATTTATAAACACAAATACGAATAAACTAATTATTTCAAAAATTATATTTAGTATAATTAAATATTTATTATTTTTATTTATCAAATTATGTATATTATTTAAGTTTTCCATATTTATCAACCGCCTCCAAAAAGTTATATTTAAATTTAGGACCAATATCACAAGAACATGTATCAAAATAGACTAAATTTTCAGAAAACTCTATTTTAGTTATATTATTTATATTTGCTATAAATGATTTATGACATCTAACAAAGTTTTTGGGTAGTTTAGATTTTATTTTCTTAAATGAACTATATATTTCATAATCACGAGAATCAGTATGAAAAATTAATTTCATTCCATCTTTTTTTATATATTTGATTTCATCTTCCGAAATAATAATATTTTTGCTATCTAGTCTAATGAATCGTTTAGGAACATTATATATATCGTCAAATAATCTTAATATAGTTTCTTCTAATCTTTCGGAAGTAAAAGGCTTTGAAAGAAAATCAAATGTTTTGTATCTATAAGCAAGTAAACTATATTCAAAATGTGCAGTTTCAAAAATAAAATAACAATCTTTATTTGTTTTTCTAATTTCTTCTGCAACTTGCATTCCATTCATATTTGTATTTAGATCTATATCTATAAATAATACATCAATTTTATTTACACTCATATATTTTAATAAATTAGATGGACTGTTAGTTCTTAAACAAATTTGTGCATCAAAATCGTATTGCATAAAAATGGATTCTAACATATGTGACAAATTTTTTAATTGATTTATATTGTCTTCAACTATTGCAAAACGTAACATTCAAACCTCCTAAATAATTTATAAAATGACAAAATTTTCCATAATATTCCAATAATACACCGAAAGGGATATTATGTCAATATAAAACTATTCGGATTTATCCGAGATTTTAAAAGTTTTGAAAAAAATAAAATTAGAATGAAAGCTTTAAGCACAAAAATAGTTATTTTTTTAGATTTATTTTCATAGTATTAATTATAAAGATTATGGAGGGATAGTATGAATAAAAAAATAAAAGCAATTATTTCTTTAATAATAATTTTGATTATAGTATTAATAATAATTTTTGCAAGGACAGATAGGTATCAATCTATTTCAACTAATGCAGAAGTATTAAGTAATAAAAAAATAGAATGGGGAATACAGAGAAAAAATAATCACGAAAGACCAGATTTAGGTACAAAAAATTTGGAGTTAATATCAGAATACAATGGAATAGCATTAGGAAATTCTGAAAAAAAGTATATTTATTTAACATTTGATTTAGGATATGAAGCCGGATATACTGAAAAAATTTTAGATGCTTTAAAAGAAAACAATGTACAGGGAACCTTTTTTATAACTGCACATTATGCAAATTCTGCATCTGATATAGTTCAAAGAATGATTAATGAAGGGCATATAGTTGGAAATCATACAGTCAATCATAAAAGTATGCCAAGTTTAACAGATGATGAAGTTAAAGATGAAGTGATGAAACTTCATCAAACTATATATGGAAAATATGGATATGAAATGAAATATTTAAGACCTCCAAAAGGAGAATTTTCAGAAAGGACATTAAATATATGTAAAAATTTAGGGTATAAAACAGTAATGTGGTCTTTTGCATATGTGGATTGGGTAGAAGATAAGCAACCAGGCAAAGAAGAGGCAATTGATAAAATTATTTCTAATTTGCACAACGGAGAAGTTATGCTTTTACATGCTACATCAAAAACAAATTCAGAAATTATGAGTAATGTGATAAAAAAGATAAAGGAAGAAGGTTATGAAATAAGGAGTTTAGAAGATTTTGAAGGATAGGAGGAAGTATGGATATAAAAAGAACATACAAATAGATTATGAAAAAAATTAATAAACTTAATAGAATGTTAGAGCTTCCAAAAGAAACATATACAAATGAACCTAAAATTATAATAACTGGATTTAATGAACTATTTATAGAAAATTATAAAGGAATATTGGAATATGAGGATCATTTTATAAGATTAGGAACATATATTGGAAGTATAAATATTAGTGGAATAAATTTAAAGCTTGATAAAATGACAGATGATAATTTAAAGATAATTGGACAGATAGAATCTATAGATATAGAAAGAAAAATAGAATAAATTCGCTTGATTAGAAAGGTGAAAAAGATGTATATTGGAATTTTGATTAGAATAATTTTTGGATATGTAAGAGTAGAAATAGAGGGATATTATATTGAGAGATTTATAAATATTTGCCAATTAAATGGAATTTTGATATGGAATTTAAAAAGAGAAAAGGGAGTTAGACTATATATAAATATAGGTATAAAAGATTTTAAGTACCTAAAAGATGTAGCGAGAAAAACAAATTGTAAAATTAAGATAAAGAGAAAAAGAGGATTACCTTTTCTATTATATAGATACAAAAAAAGAAAAATATTTTTAATATTTTTAATAATTGTTGCTATTAGTATCTATATGAGCTCAAGATACATCTGGAATGTAGATGTAAAAGTAGAAAATGATTTGCCTGCCCAAAATGTAGAAGAAGATTTAGAAAGCTTTGGATTAAGAAAAGGGGTTTTAAAATCTAAAATAGATAAAGACAGGGTTATTGAAGAAATGAGGTTAAAAAGAAATGATATTTCATGGATGGGAATAGAATTAAAAGGTACAAATGCAATAATAAAAATTGTTAAAAAAGATGCAAAACCAGAAATAGTTGATAATTCTGATTATTGTAATATTGTAGCAACTAAGTCTGGAATTATAGAAAAAATAGTTGCTCAAAATGGGACACCTATGGTTAAGGTTGGAGATGAAGTTCAGCCAGGAGATGTTTTAATAGCAGGTTATATGGAAGGAAAATATACAGACAAAAGATATGTGCATAGTCTAGGGGAAGTCCAAGCACGAGTTTTTTATCAAGATAGTACTAAAGTTTACTTTCATCAAGAAAATCTAATTGAGACAGGGAATGAGGAAAAAAAATATCAGATAAAATTTAAAAATTTTCAAATAAATTTTTATAAAACCCTTTCAAAATTTAAAATTTATGATACAATATATGGGGAACAGAATTTAAAAATATTTTCTAATTTTTATTTGCCTATTTCCGTAACAGAAATAACAAATAAAGAACAGATAAAAGATGTAAAAGATTATAATGAAGAAGAAGCTATCGAGCTAGGGAAAAAGCAATTAAGCAAGACTATAGAAAATAAGATAGCAAATAAAGAAAATATACTTCGGAGTAAATGTAAATACGGAGAATAATAATGATTATATGAAAGTTATTATGGTTTATGAGGTATTAGAAAATATAGAGGGCTACGAAAAACTAGATTATTGAAAGGATGATAAACATGGTTGAAGAGAAAAGTTTGAAAATTACAGGGGCAAATAAAACATTTTTTACAAAATTAGGAAACACAATAAATAAAATTCTAATACCAACAAAAGTAGGAATAAATGGATTATTAATATCTGCAAAAAGAAACTCCCTATTGAAAAATTACGAGAAATTTACAAAAGAAAATTATGAAATTGAAGATAAAGAAGAATTCGAAAAAAAATATGAAGAATCTTATAATGCATATTTAGAGGTATTAGATAAATATGTTATGGATTCGATTTATAAAAAAGTAAAAACTAATACTGCAAGTGAATTTGAAAAAGATGCGTTATCAAAATATTATGGAGTTATATCACTAAAAGAAAATGAATATGTAGAATATAAATTTAGAAAACAAAAATATTTAATGGAATTGGATAAAGAAACAGTTAATGTTTCAAAAAAAGATAGTACTATAGAAAGATATAATAAATTTTTTATAGACAAAATGGATTGGATTTATAAAGGTATTTTAAAAAATTATTCTATAAAAATTGCTGATACAATGAATGTATATGACTCATCAAAAGATTGGATTTACATAAAAATTTTTAATACATTGGAAGAATACATTAAGGAAATATTGACATTAAAATATAAAATGGGAGATGAACAATTTAAAAGTATACAAGAAGAATTTGAAAAATATGATTCAGTATCAGTTGGAAAATTAGATAGAAGAGATCAAATAGAAAAAAATATGGTATTACTTGGAATAAGTAGAAAATTATTTACACATAGCTTACCACTTGCTGTTGCAGAACAATGTTATATGAAATTAGTAAGAGATGCAAGAAACTTAGTACAAGAGACAAAAATTGCAACTAAAAGAGAAAGAGCATACAATACTTTAATTACTTTAATAGAAGATTATAATATAAAATTATTATCAACCAAAGTTTATTGGAATAATATGAAGGAAAGGGACAATTTTAAGAATTTCTGGCATAAATATAAACAAATTGAAAAACTAAAAGAAACAGATTATATTGAATATGTAAAACAAAAAGAAGTTTTATTTATTAAAGATGACATTTCAAAAATAAAAAATAGTAAATATGATTATTCTAATCTTATAAAATACTATAAAAGAAAATTAGTAGATTATGGTGAAATAAGAGAAATAAATGGAATAAAATCAGTAGGACATTATACATCAAATACCAAAATAAAAAACTTAATTGCATAATATGTGATATAAAATATTTTAAGGAGAATTTTATGGCTGAACTTTGTGAAATTCAATACTTAGACATTAAAGAAGATAATAAATATAATAAAATAATAGAAACAGTAATAAAAGAATGTTTTAAAGTTGAAAATTTGCTTGATTCTAAGCTATATGTAAGTATTACACTAACAAATCCAGAAAATATCAGAAAATTTAACAAACAGTATAGAAATATTGACAAAGAAACAGATGTTTTATCTTTTCCAATGTTTGAGAAATCAGAGTTGGATAAAAAAATTAAAAATAGTGATTTTAAAAATATGGATATATTAGGAGATATGGTTATTTCTATACCAAGAGTAAAAGAACAGGCAAAAGAATATGAACATAGTTTTGAAAGAGAACTTAGTTATATGGTAGTACATAGTTTTTATCATTTAATGGGATATGACCATATAAAAGAAGAGGACAAGGCTAAAATGAGACCAAAAGAAGAATTTGTTCTAAACAATTTAAAAATTCATAGGTAATAAAGGAGGCTTTTTATGAATTCAGATTACAAAAAGGAACATAAAAAGAAAAGTAAGCCAATTATAATAATTATTTTGATAATTTTAGTATTAGCTATAATTTTGGGAATAGAAATAGGATTAGACAAATTCAAGAATGGAAAAACAAGAGAATCCACAATTGGTGAAGAAAATGTGGAAAACACAACGGCAAATAGCACAAATGATGAAAAAGAAAAAATAAAAATTTTCAATGGTACAGATAGACCAATAGCTGTTATGATAGATAACCACAAAGGAGCATGGCCACAGGCAGGATTAAATAGTGCATATTTAGTTTACGAGATAATTGTAGAGGGTGGAGAAACTAGACTCATGGCATTATTTAAAGGTGTAGATGTTGAAAAAATAGGACCTGTTCGTAGCTCAAGACATTATTTCTTAGATTATGCAATAGAAAATGATGCAATTTATGCACATTATGGTTGGAGTCCAAAAGCAAAAAGTGATATTAGTACTTTAGGTGTAAACAATCTAAATGGGATATTTTTTGATAGTTCAATTTTTTGGAGAATATCAGCAAAGAAAGCACCACATAATGTTTTAACATCAACTAAATCATTATTAAAAGCAGCAAAAAATAAAGGATATAGAACCACATCAAATGATACAAGTGTATTAAATTATACAAGCGAAGAGGTAAATTTAGAAAATGGAATTTTGGCAACAGATATAACTATACCATATTCTTATCTTCAAACAGTTACCTATAAATATGACAAAGAAAAAAATAGATATACAAGATATGCAAGAGGGGTACTACAAAAAGATTATATTACAGGAGAAAGTTTTACAACAAAAAATATTATAATAGAATTTGTAGAAAATTCTACTTTAAATGATGGTACAACAAAAGACAGACAAACATTATCAAATATTGGAACATTTGATGGATATTATATTACAAATGGAAGAGCAATAAAAATTCAATGTATTAAAAATTCTAGAAGAGATAAGACAATATATAAAGATGAAAATGGAAATAGGATTAAAGTAAATGATGGCAATACTTGGATTAATATTTGCCCAAAAGATGCAAATGTTAATATTAAGTAGAGAAATAATAAAAAAGATATGGAAGTGGATCACATTTACCATATCTTTTTAATTTATTCCTTCTGTTTTACTTTTACTAAATTTAAACAATTTTTTGAAAAATTCAAAAATGTAATTATGAGTCTTTTTAGCCATTGCAGTCTCAATTCCACCATTTTCTAAGATATTGCATTTATGTTCAAGTTTATTCATCATTTCAACATAAAAACAATCAAAAAAACTATAGTTTTCAACTGTTCCAAGTATATCACTAAATTTATAAATTTTATGTCTAAAGTTTTCAAGTTCTTCTAGATTAGATATTTGGTTAAATTCATTTTCAAAAAATTCTTTTATAATTAAATTTTGAGTTGAGATATAAGTATTAGAAATCTTCTGTTTTAATTTACTAAATTTATTACTAAAACTAGTAATTCTAGAATCGCCATTTTCTAAAGAAGAAATTTTATTGGTCTGTTTTATCAGATGCTCTTCCAATTTTATTAAAGAATCAAAAGAAGAAATTAATTTGTTATATATTTTTTCTGATGATTTTTTTATTACTAAATTTTTAAAATCATCATTAGAAAACAATGTACTTTTAAATAATACTTCTGATCCTGTAAAATATAATATTTCGTTTAGTAAGCTACATTCTAAAGGATAATATGAAGGACTAGGTGTATATAGTGTAATATTATAATATTTTTCAAAATCTGGTTCTATTCCGATAATACGAGAAGAAATGTATTGAACAGCAGCCTCATTTAAACCTGAAGCTGCTGGTTTTTTATTTTTATAGTTGCAAAGCCCCATTTTTAATAGATTGTTTTTAGAATCTTTAACTTCTTGAAGATAATGTATACATTCATGGATAGCAAACTCTTCTAAATCTTCTGTATTTATGTGTTCATTAAAATAAATAGAAGTATTTTTATAATAATAACTAGCTTCTGCCATACCCTCAGCCATTTTAGCTCTATACATATTTAATTGAGATAGTTTATCACAAATTTCGGCTCTTGTAAAATTATAATTTGGAAAAGTTTCAATAATTCTACGAGAAACATTTTGCACAATGCTATTTGTAATAAGTTTGTCAATTGGTTCGATTACTTCAATTCCTTCTTTTTTTAGATCAGATTCTAAACTCATTTGTAACTCCTTTTTTGTATTATTTAATTAATGTTTCCATAATTTGAATTGCATTTGTAGCTGCACCTTTTCTTATATTGTCAGCAACAACCCATAGATTTAGAGAATTATTTTGACTAAAATCTCTTCTAATTCTTCCAACATAAACTTCATCATGACCATTTACACTTGTAGCAAGTGGATATATGTTTTTTGAAGAATCATCTTGAACTATTACGCCAGGTGCATTTGATAAAATGTTTTTTATATCAGATAAATCAAAATCATTTTCAAATTCTATATTTATAGATTCACCATGACAATTTTCTACTGGTACTCTAATTGTTGTAGCAGTAATAGCAATATCTTGGTGTCCTAATATTTTGCGAGTCTCATTTATCATCTTATGTTCTTCTTTTGTATAACCATCATCTTCGAAAATATCGATTTGAGGGATGCAATTATTAAAAATTTGATAAGGAAATTTTTTTAATTTTTCACCACTAGAATGATTTGTAAGATCTTCAAGACCTTTTTTTCCTGCTCCAGAAACAGCTTGATATGTTGAATATATAATTCTTTTTATTTTATATTTATCATCAAGTGGTTTCAAAGGAACAACTGCTTGAATAGTTGAACAATTTGGATTTGCAATAATTCCATTATTCCATAAAATATCTTGTGGATTTACTTCAGGGACAACTAAAGGAACATTTTTATCCATTCTAAATGCACTACTATTATCTATAACTATACATCCTTTTGAAGCTGCAATTGGTGAAAAATGTTTTGATGTGCTAGCACCTGCAGAGAATATTGCAAAATCAAAAATTTCATCAAAAGAATTCTCAGTTAATTCTTCTACTATATAATCCTTTCCCATAAATTTTAATTTAGTACCAGCAGATTTTTTAGAACAAAATAATTTATATTTGAAATTTGGAAAATTTTTTTCCTCTAATATTTTTAGTGCTGTCCTACCAACTAAGCCTGTGGCACCAACAATTGCTAATTTGTACTGTTTTCTCATTGTAAAATCACCTCGAGATATTAAGAAAAATCAAATTAATTAATTGTGATTTTTATACATATGTATTATATTCTAAAATTAAGTAAAATGTCAATAAAATTTAGAAAAAATACTTGTATAATGAATTTAAATGTGATATAAATATATTATGTTAAAACATAAGTAAGGAAGGTAAATTTTGTGGAAGAAGATTATAAAAAAACAATATTAGTTGTTGATGACGAGAAGATGATAAGAAATTTATTAAATATCAATCTAACAAAAGAAGGCTATAATGTAATTGAAGCTACAGATGGCTTAGAAGCAGTAGAAATGGCTACAGAGAAAAAGCCAGACCTAATATTATTAGATATTATGATACCAAAACTTGATGGACTATCAGTATGTAAAAGAATAAAAAATATTATGAATGTACCAATACTTATGGTAACTGCAAAAGATGGTGAAGTAGATAAAATTTTAGGACTTGAACTTGGTGCAGATGATTATGTAACAAAACCTTTTAGTATTAGAGAATTAATAGCTAGAATAAAAGCTAATTTAAGAAAAGCTGAAGTATCAGTAATCTCAAGAAATGCTAATGCTAACGAAAATACTAAAAAAGAGAATATTATAAAAGTAGGTCCTCTAGAGCTTAACTTAGATAGATTTGAAGTTTCAGTTGGGGGTAAAATTGTTGACTTAACATTAAGAGAATTTGAGGTATTAAAGTTTTTAGCAATGGAGCCTGGACAAGTATTTTCAAGAGAAGTATTGTTGGAAAAAGTTTGGGGATATGAGTATTATGGAGACATTCGTACTGTAGATGTTACAGTTAGAAGAATTAGGGAGAAAATTGAAAAAGATACATCTAATCCAAAAATTTTAATGACAAAGAGAAGTGTAGGGTATTATATTGCAGTTTAAAAAATGGATGTGCTATATTGTATTTATATGGTTCATCCTTTTTTGCAATATATAGTAGCAACATTTTTAAATTTTCTAGTAAAGATCAATTATTTTTAAAATATATATATTTAGAAAGGAATAAAAATATGAAAAACTGTATACAAAAAAACTCTGGAATAACATTAATTGCATTAACAATAACTATTATTATAATGATGATACTTGCATCTATAAGTATATATGAGGGAAAAGGAATAATAAGAAGATCAAAAATGCAAACATTAGAAACAAATATGCTTACAATTCAGGCTAAATCAAAATCTTATGCAGAGGAAATAGAAGCTAAAATTTGGACTGAAAGTGATAAGAGTTCAGCAAGGAATGATGAATTTAGTAATAGAGGATTTGATAATGCTACATCAACAGTCACTACTGAACAATTGAATCAGATAAGTGATGAAATCAAAAATTCTTATGTTGCATATACAGTTAATAAGTATGCTTTAAAAAACATGGGATTAGGTGAGCTAAAAGAGGGAGAATATTTAATAATATTTAATGAAAATGACTATAATTTAATGGATGTAATTTATATTAATGGAGCGGAATATAATGAAAACATATATTATTCACTATCAAGTTTACAAGAAGCAATAGAAAATAAATGAAAAATTTTTTAGACTTTATAGTATTAGAGTTTTATATTTTAATATTATAAAAATAGTTAAAATAGGAGCAAAAAAGTTGAAAGAAAAAGAAGAGCAGAGATTAAAAAAAATAAAAGAGATAGATAAAGAGTTTTTTGATATGGGAATAAAATATCTAGCTGGAATAGATGAAGCAGGACGTGGACCACTTGCTGGTCCTGTTGTAGTGGCATGTGTTATAATGCCTCAAGATTCAATGATTGAAGGGATAAATGATTCAAAAAAAATATCAGAAAGCAAGAGAGAAAAGTTATATGAAATTATAACAAAAGAAGCAATTAGTTATGGAGTTGGAATAATTTATCAAGAAGAAATTGACGAAATAAATATTTTACAAGCTACAAAAAAAGGATTGCATGAAGCAATAAAATCAATGGAAATTAAACCAAATGTTATTTTAGTAGATGCATTAACAGGAATAGATACTATGGGAATACCATATAAATCAATAATTAAAGGTGATGCAAAAAGTTATTCAATAGGTGCAGCTTCAATTGTTGCTAAAGTAACAAGGGACAGAATAATGAGAGAGTGGGATAAAGTATATCCAGAATATGGATTCGCAGGTCATAAAGGTTATGGAACAGCAAAACACATAGCAGCAATAAAGAAATATGGATTAACACCAATACATAGAAAAACATTTTGTAAAAACTTTATATAAACTATTTATATTTGCAAAAAACTGTGCTATAATAAAAAGGTAAGTTATATCATATAGAGAAAGTTATAATTTTTAGAATTTATTTAAATTTTGGGTAAATTTATGCTTTTAGGAAGGGATGATATTAAAAATGAAAGAAAAAAAAGAAATAAAAAAGAAAAATAAAGGAACAGCTGGAAGAATTGCAGGAAAAATAATTGCTACATTAATGGCAATATTTATGCTTGTAGCTTCTTGTTCAACATTACTATATTATGTAATAAATTCATAATTAAAAAAATAATAAAAATTGGAGGAGCAAATGAGTGATATTGGTCAGGCTTTCAATTCTTTTTATGAAAGCAATATATTAACATACATAAATATGTACAAAGAATCTCCTGCTAAATTAATTTTATTAATAATAGACATAGCTCTAGTTATATGCTTAATTTATCTTTTTGTAAGAATGGTAAAAGGGACTAGGACTTGGCAGTTAGTTAAAGGAATAGCTTTTTTAGTTATATTTACTTGGCTAAGTGGAATATTAGGCTTAAACATTTTACATTATATATTATCAGCAATTATGAATTGGGGTGTAATATTAATAATAGTTATATTTCAGCCAGAAATCAGGAGAGCATTAGAGCAAATAGGTACAAATAAAATAACTAAATTTTTTGGTATAGAAAAAGATTTAGCAACTAAAACAAAAGAAGATATTTATAAAGTTGTAATTGCTGCAACAGAACTTGCAAAAACAAAAACTGGTGCATTAATAGTACTTGAAAGAGATATTAAAATAAAAGACATAATTTCTACTGGTGTAGAAATTGATAGTGAAGTTAGCCCACAACTTTTAGTAAATATATTTGTTCCTAATACACCACTTCATGATGGTGCAGTTGTTATTAGTGAAAATAAATTAGCAGCAGCAGCATGTATGCTACCTTTAGCTGGAGATACAGATATTGCAAGAGAATTAGGTACAAGACATAGAGCAGCCATTGGAATTTCAAAAGAATCAGATGCAATAGTTGTTGTAGTCTCAGAAGAAACTGGAAAGATTTCAGTAGCAAAAGATGGAACATTAATTGCAGATATTAGAGAAGATGTTTTAAAGAAAATACTAATAAGTAATATTGTTACAAAGAGATTTAACGAAAAAGATAATAAAATAAACATAGGTGTTACTAAAATTAAAAAAATGTTTAATAAAAAAGAAGAAAAAAAAGTTGAAGATAAAAAAACAATTATTACAAAAAAAGAAGGCTAAACCTATATAGGCTAGGCCTTTTTAAGTTTATAGATGATTATATTAGGAAAAAGTAAAAGTTTTGATATACCTTTTAAATTAAATGGAAGTGAATTTCAAATGAAAGTATGGAATGAATTATTAAATATTCCTTATGGAGAAACAAAAACTTATAAAGAAATTGCTAAAAGTATTGGAAATGAAAATGGATTTACTAAATATTGAAAAAGTGAATAGTCAAATTATAACAGATTTATAAAAATGTTTTACAAGGCTGTAAGATGGCTGTAATAAATAAAATAAAAAGAAAGAGAAATAAAAATAGAAAAATTTAAAATGCTAAGGGAGAGTAAGAATGAGAAATATAAAATTAACAATTGAATATGATGGAAAAGACTTTAACGGATGGCAGAAACAGCCAGATAAATTAAATATTCAAGGTAGTATTGAAAGTGCTATAAAACAGATAACTGGAGAAGATGTTGAATTAAATGCTTCAGGGAGAACTGATGCAGGGGTACATGCATTAGGACAAGTAGCAAATTTTAAAACTGAATCAAATTTACCAATTGAAAAATTCCCAATAGCAATAAACACAAAATTAAAAAGATCAATTAGAATAATAAAAGCTGAAGAGGTAGATGAAAAATTTCATAGTAGACTTGCATGCAAAAGAAAAACATATAGATATGTATTAAATAATTCTAAATTTGCAAGTGCAATTTATAGAAATTTAGAAACTTTTATTCCACAAGAATTAAATGTTGAGAATATGAAAGAGGCAGTAAAATATTTTGAAGGAGAACACGATTTTAAAGCATTTAAAGCAAGTGGAACAAGTAGCAAAAGTAGTGTAAGAACTATTTATAAAGCTAAAATTATAGAAATGCCAAATAATAGAATTTATATTGAGCTTACAGGAAATGGATTTTTATATAATATGGTTAGAATTATTGCAGGCACACTTGTTGATGTTGGTCTTGGGAAAATTAATGCAAAGGAGATTCCAGAAATTATTTTATCTGGGAAAAGAGAAAGAGCAGGAAAAACAATGCCACCTAATGGATTGTTTTTAGTAAATGTGGAATATGAATAAAGAAAATAGGTATAATTTTCAATTTCTGATATATAATAAAAATAGAAAGTATTAGAAGGGGAGAATTATGCCTTTTATTGGATTGATATCAAAGGAAAGTGATGGTAATTTCATAAAGAATGAAGTTTATAAAAACTCAGTAAAAAATAGATTTGAATTTATTAACATAAACAAAAAAAATATTGAAAATCTAAAAAATATAAGATTTGAAACTATATTAATAGATGAGGAACAGAAAGACTTTTTTGACAATTCAAAATATTTAGAAAATATTATCAAAAAATCTAAATTTTTAGTTATAAATTCTGACATTGTAAAAAATAAATTTAAAAATAACAAATTAATTACTTATGGATTGAACCAAAGTGCTACTATCACTATATCTAGCATAAAAAGTGAGAATATTTTGATATGTGTACAAAAAAAGTTTGAAGATATACATGAAAAAATGGTTGAAGAACAGGAAAAAAGAGTGGAAATAGGTAAAAGTAATTTAAAAAAAGTTTGTAATTCTTTGGCAGTTTTTACAATTCTAACGATTTATGGGGAAAACTTGAAAAAAATTTAGGAAAAATTAACTTTTTATGTAGACAAAACCAAAAAAATGGTGTATAATAGGAACTATGAGATTTAAAGAGCGAAAAAATATAAGGCTACGTACGATAAATCTACAAAAAAACAAGGAGGAGTTTAATTTGGATACAAATTATTTAGAAAACAACAACTTAATTTTAGTTGGAAAGGTTGCTTCTGAAAAGAAGTTTAGCCACGAAATCTATGGAGAAAGGTTTTATTCATTTGACCTTTGCATACCACGTTTAAGTGGATCAGCAGATGTTATACCTGTAACAGCATCAGAAAGATTATTTAATGATGATATGTTAAAAGAGGGAACAAAATTACTAATTAGAGGACAATTTAGATCTTATAACAGCTATGAAAATGAAAAAAATAGGTTGATACTTACAGTATTTGCAAAAGACATTGAAAAGGTAGAAGATGAAAAGCAAGAAGAAGGGGAAAATAAGGAAGTAGTAGAAAATACAGAGTCTAATGAAGACATTACATCTACAGAAGAAACTAAAAATGAAGCATTCAAAAAAGATTACATAACAAATGAAGTAGTTTTGATTGGTTATATTTGCAAAAAACCAGTTTATAGACAAACACCATTTGGAAGAGAAATTGCAGATTTATTGCTAGCAGTAAATAGAGCATACAACAAATCAGATTATATTCCATCAATTGCTTGGGGAAGAAATGCAAGATTCTGCCAAAATCTTGAAGTTGGAACAGAGGTTAAAATTGTTGGCAGAGTTCAATCTAGAAATTATGAGAAGAAGTTAGAAGATGGAACTATACTTAAAAAAGTAGCCTATGAAGTTTCAATTGGAAGTTTAGAGGTTATTAAAGAAGTTGAAAACAAAGCAAATACTGAAAATACTGAATCAACAGATGAGAATAATTCAGTAGAAGAAGCTATGTAGTAAAAAAATATATATGTAAGTAAAGAAGATAGCAAGAGAAATCTTGCTATTTAATTTTTAATATAGTACAATAGAATAATAAAAATTGGAGGGAGAAAATGTACAAAGAATTTGGAATAAATAACGAGTTAGAAACATTATCAAAAAAAGTAGAAGATGATTTGAAAGAACAATTTAAAGAAATAGAAAGAATATGTGAAATAAATAGCATAAAAGTATTAAAAGCATTCCAAGATTGTGGACTTTCAGAAACACATTTTAATTCATCAACAGGGTATGGAATAGATGAACCAGGAAGAAATAAGATTGAGCAAATTTATGCAAAAGTTTTCAAAGCAGAAGATGCACTAGTTAGAGCACAATTAATTTCTGGAACGCATGCATTGGCAATCACTTTAGGAGCATTATTAAGACCTGGAGATACAATGATTTCTATTTCAGGAGAGCCTTATGATACATTACAAACTGTAATTGGCGTTGGCAAAAATCCTGGGCCAAGTTCATTACATGCATATAATATTAAATATGAACAAATTGATTTAAAAAATAATGAATTTGACACAAAGAAAATTACAGAAAGGTTATCAAAACATGATGTTAAATTAGTAGAAATTCAAAAATCAATTGGATATTCAACAAGAAAGAGTTTAACAATTGAAAAAATTGAAAATGTAATTAGAGAAATAAGAAAAGTAAATAATGATGTAATTATTATGGTAGATAATTGCTATGGAGAATTCGCAGAAGATAGAGAACCTATAGAAGTAGGATCAGATATAATAGTTGGCTCTTTGATGAAAAATTTAGGTGCAGGAATAGCAACAAGTGGAGCATATATTGTCGGAAAAAAAGATTTAGTTGAACTATGTGCTGAAAGATTGACAGCACCAGGTATTGGAAAGGAGATAGGACCTTCTTTAGGACAGAATACAAACTTTCTAAAAGGAATGTTTTTTGCACCAAGTGTTGTTGCAAGTAGTATTAAAACAGCATTATTTGCAAGTAAAATTTTAGATGAATTAGGGTATGATGTTAATCCAAAATATAATGAAAAAAGAGGAGACATTGTACAAACTATAATTTTTAAAGATAAAGATAAATTGATAAAATTCTGCCAAGGAATCCAAATGGCTTCACCTGTTGATTCATTTGCAATTCCAGAGCCAGGAGATATGGGAGGATATGAAGATAAAGTTATTATGGCTGCTGGTACATTTACAGAAGGTTCTACAATTGAACTTAGCTGTGATGGACCAATAAGAGAACCTTTTATTGCATATATGCAAGGAGGACTTACATATCAATATGGAAAATTGGGAGTTTTAAAGGCAGTAGGAAATATGTAAAAAAAACGAGTTTTAATTGAAGTGACCCCAAATTATTAGACAAAAAGTTTAATAATTTGGGGTCACTTCAACTAAGACTAGTTCAAAAATGAAGAATTTGTCGAATAACTGGGTTGCAGTCGAATTGCATTCAAAAGCAAAAAATAATCTGTAAAATATTGATTTTTCAACACTTTACAGATTTACATATTTGGTGGCTTCAACTGGAATTGAACCAGTGACACAAGGATTTTCAGTCCTCTGCTCTACCAACTGAGCTATGAAGCCAAATATAAAAAAAATGGCGACCTGGAACGGGCTCGAACCGTCGACCTCCGCCGTGACAGGGCGGCATTCTAACCAACTGAACTACCAGGCCGTATTGTAATTAAAATAAATGGTGGTCGCTATAGGGCTCGAACCTATGACCCCCTGCTTGTAAGGCAGATGCTCTCCCAGCTGAGCTAAGCGACCATTTCATTTGACAATACCTAGTATACTATCTTTTTTTTTAATTGTCAAGCATTTTTTTGCAGATTTTTCTTTTTTTTATGAATAAGTAAAATTTTTTATTAAAAAGTAGCTATAATTTTATAATTTTTTCTTAATTATAAGTAAAAATTAATTGTAAAAGTAAATTATATATTTAATTTTGCTTGAAATAATATTTAAATTATAGTAATATATAAATTAAAGGAATAATATATTGAAAATATAAAAGGTAAAAGTATACCAATATGAGTATAGAAGTATTTTAAAAAAATAAAAGATTAGAAAGATTGGACACGGAAAATAGAGCTGAAAGGAAAGAAAAAGTGAGAAATTTATTAAAAGAAGTTTCAATGAATGAAACAAATGTAAAATGGGAGAATTCTATAAAAAGAAAATATGATTTGTATTCTAGAAATAATGATATAAGATCTGAATTTGAAAGAGATTACACTAGAGTTTTATACAGTAAAGCTTATAAAAGATTGAAACACAAAACACAAGTGTTTTATTCGCCAGAAAATGACCATATATGTACTAGAATAGAACATATATCACATGTAGAGTCAATAAGCTATACAATTGCAAATTATTTAGGATTAAATGTTGAACTTACAAAAGCAATTGCAACAGCACATGACATAGGTCATAGTCCATTTGGGCATAAAGGAGAAAGTATATTGTCGGAAATTTCTAAAAGAGATATTGGAGAAAGTTTTTGGCATGAAAAAAATGGATTAGATTTTGTCGATAAAATAGAATTACTAGAAGATAATGAAGGAAATTTAAAAAATTTAAATCTAACTTATGCTGTAAGAGATGGAATAATTTCTCATTGTGGTGAAATTGATGAAAATAATTTAAAACCAAGAGAAGATTATATAGATTTAAATGAATATAAAACTTCAAATCAATATGCTCCATATACATGGGAAGGTTGTGTGGTAAAAATTGCAGATAAGATTTCTTATTTAGGAAGAGATATGGAAGATGCTATAACTTTGGGCATTTTGGATGAGCATTTAGACGAGCTATATATGATGCTGAATTACACTAAAGATAAGGTAATAAATAATACAATTTTAATTAATGAATTTATATATGACTTATGTCAAAACTCTTCTATAGAAAATGGATTGTGTTTTTCTAGTGATATGTTTAATCTAATAAATAAAATTAAAAAATTTAATTATGAAAATATTTATTTATCTAAAAGAATGGCACCTTCTATTGAATATTTTAATATAGTAATTAATCAAATATATAATTTATTAAAATCTACATATTGCGGAGAAAATACATTAAAAGAGATAAATTTTTTAGAAAAAACATATCCAAAAACAATAAACAATTTTAAAAAATGGATACAAAATTATTGGAACTTAGAAAGGAATGAAAGGTGCAAAAATAGTATAATAGTAAATATGAATGATGAAAAGAGCTATTATAAAGCAATAATTTACTATATTTCTGGAATGACTGATAATTTTGCAATTGAAACATATAATGAAATTATAAAATTCTAGTAATATTAATTCTATAGATATACACTAATTTAATGTTATATATACTAATTTTATATTTAATATAATTACATAAATTGTTTTATATGATTAATTTTAAATGAAGAATCTTTTATAAAAATTTCTATTATATCAAATCTAATATAAGGAGATGAATTATTAAAATTTTTATAAATATAATATTTTGCAGTTTCTAATATGTGTTCTTGCTTTATTTTTGTAACTGAATCAGAAGGTCTGCCATAATGAAAGTTAGATCTCGTTTTTACTTCAAAAAAAACGAGTTCTTTCTTTTTTTTATCAAAAGCTATAATATCTATTTCACCTTGCTTAGATCTAAAATTTCTGCTTTTTATTATATAGTCATTTTTTTTTAGATATTTACATGCCAAATCTTCACCTAATGTACCAATTTTTTTATTTAAATACATATATATCCTCCTTTAGATTTTTTTATGTAATTATTTATTTCTAATGTAAATAAAGTAGTTAAAACTTCATTAATTGGATAACTGGTTTTTAAAGATATTTCATTTGGAAAGATTATAGGATAATCTGAAATACATTGATAAATAGTCTTTTCTTGCTCTGAGATGAATTGTAAAGCAGACATTTTATTAATAGATTTCGAATTTGGATTTTGTGAGGATTTATTAATTGATTCTAAATTTTTAAATGCATTATTCTGAATCATATTTAAATACGAGGTTTCATAACTACTTAGGTTTAGTTTTTGCAATATATCTTCTACTGATGTAGTAAGAAAAGCACCATTTTTTATTAATTTATTTGTACCGACACCGATGAGGATTTGATATTTCGTGAGGAATGGCAAATATGGGTTTATTTTGAGATTTAGCATATTTAGCTGTTACACTTGTACCACTTCGAAAAGCTGCTTCTACTATAAGTAATCCAGTTGATAAGCCACTTATAATTCTATTTCTGGCTAGAAAATTTGAAGACTGCTCAATTGTTTCTGGAGGATATTCACTTATTAATAATCCTCCATTTATTAATATTTTTTTTGCTAAATCAATGTTTTCTTCTGGAAAAATATTATTAAAGCCTGAGGGTAAAACTGCTATTGTTTTTCCTTTTTTGTTATAAGCACCTATATGAGCTTGAGAGTCTATTCCTTTTGCAAGACCACTTATAATAGTTAATCCAATACAAGACAATTCTGTTGCGAATTTTTGTGCAATTTTTTTACCTTCATCACTTGCTTTTCTAGAGCCAATAATTGCTATTGATTTATAATTTAACAAATCTGTTTTGCCGATAACATATAAGAGTTTTGGCGGATTTTTAATTGTTTTTAAAGATTCTGGATAAATAGAATCATTTATAGATATTTTTTGTATTTTCATTTATATTCACCTCTGTAATTTTTGTATTTTTTGTAATTACCTGTTGCAAGACTTGATATGCTTTAAAGATATGAAAAGTAACTAAACAACTAGTATCAATTAATTCCAATATTTTCTGTCTAAGTTTCTATATTGAATTGCTTCTGAAATATGTTGAATTTTTAT
This sequence comes from Clostridiales bacterium UBA3678, assembly GCA_002372935.1. Lineage (GTDB taxonomy): Bacteria > Bacillota > Clostridia > TANB77 > CAG-508 > CAG-269. The sequence continues at coordinate 91,770 of DFJF01000008.1, forward strand.
TTCTTCAGAATTATCTAAATCTGCTATAGTTCGAGCAACTTTTAATATTCTAGTATATGCCCTAGCACTTAATCCTAATTTTTCAAAGGCAGATTGAAGAATATTTTTACAATTAGAAGACAAATTACAATATTTGTCAATAAGCATAGGAGTCAGCTCAGAATTAGAATATATTCCGTAATTTTTGTAGCGCTTAATTTGTAACTTTCTTGCATTATTTACTCTACAACGGATTTTTGATGAGGTTTCTATTTTGGTTGCACTAGAATTAAGTTTTTGATAAGTAACACCTTGGACTTCTACTTGAATATCTATTCTGTCTAAAATTGGACCACTTATTTTACTTAAATATCTTTTTATCTGTTTTTCACTACAGGTGCAATCTCTAATTTTAGAGCCATAATATCCACAAGGACATGGATTCATACTAGCTACTAGCATAAAGTTACATGGATATGTAATTGAGGCATTTAATCTATTTATTGTAACAAATTTTTCTTCTAATGGACCTCTTAAAACATCGATAACTGATTTATTAAATTCTGGCAATTCATCTAAAAATAATACCCCATGGTGTGCTAAACTAATTTCTCCGTGGCTTAGGAATAAGCCCTCCACCAACAAGGGAAGAGTGGGTTATTGTGTGATGTGGACTTCTAAAAGGACGTGTTAAAATAAGAGGATTTTTTTCAGATGTTAAACCACAAATACTATGAATTTTTGTAACTTCTAGAGATTCATCAAAACTAATATCTGGTAAAATACTAGGTAAGCGTTTTGCTAGCATTGTTTTTCCAGAACCTGGACTACCAATGAGTAAACAATTATGCCCACCTGCAGCAGCCACTTCTAGAGCTCGTTTTGCACTTTCTTGACCTTTAACTTCACAAAAATCAAAATTATAGTGTGAAGAGAATTGTATATTAGTATTTGAAGAATCTATTTTTTCAATTATAAAATTTCCATTAAAAAATTCTATGATTTCAAGTAAGTTACTAACTGGCAAAATGTCAATTCCACTAATAAAAGATGCTTCAATTGCATTAGATTTTGGCAGAATTATCCTTTTTATTCCAAGTTTCTTGGCTTCTATACACATTGGTAAAACTCCATTTATTTTTTCGATGTTTCCATTTAATGAAAGTTCTCCAATTATAACTGTATTTTGTAAATAATCATCTAAATATTTATTTACTATATCTCCATTTGCAATTAAAATTCCAACAGTAATTGGCAAATCAAACATAGAGCCCTCTTTTTTTATATTTGCAGGCGAAAGATTTACTACGATTTTTCTACTTAAAAATTCTAACCCAGAATTTTTTATTGCAGTTTTTATTCTTTCTTTTGATTCTTTTACAATTGTATCTGGTAGACCAACAATTTCAAAATTTGGCAAACCAGAAGAGATGTCCACCTGAGTAGACACTAAATATCCTTGTAAGCCTTGTAATGATATACTTTTTACGATTGATAACATTTTTTAATGACCTCCTTAAAAGAGGTGAAAAATTTAAAGATTTAAATTTAAGGATTCAAAAGTAAATTTATTATAAAGTAATTTCCAATATTTGTCAATACTTTTTCTAAAAAATACAAAAAAATGTTCTATTTTTGAAAATTCTATTGATATTTAAAATTTTATGTAGTAAAATAACAAAGAAGAAAGGAAAGTGATAAAAATGCTTAAAGAAAAATTATTAGCAGATTTAAAACAATCAATGAAAGATAAAAATGTAGTAAGAAAAAATACAGTTCAAATGGTAAGAGCTGGAATATTGCAAATAGAAAAAGATACAGGAAAAGAAGTAGATGATAATAAAATAATTGAAATTATTGCAAAAGAGATGAAAACAAAAAAAGATGCAATAAAAGATTTTGAAAAAGCAGGAAGACAAGATTTAGTAGACCAAACAAATGATGAAATGAAAGTATTAGAAGAATATTTGCCAAAACAATTGTCAAAGGAAGAAATAAAGGAAATAGTTGAAAAAGTTATAAAAGATGTTGGAGCCACATCTATTAAAGATATGGGTATTGTAATGAAAGAAGCAAAAGCCAAAATTGGAGCTGGAGCTGATGGAAGAACAATTAATGAAGTTGCAAAAGAACTATTATAAAAAAGGGAGTAAAATAATGCAAGAAATTTTAAAAGGACTAAATGATAAGCAATATGAGGCAGTAATAAATACAGAGGGACCATGTCTTGTAATTGCAGGGGCAGGAAGTGGAAAGACAAAAGTTTTAACACACAAAATAGCTTATTTAATTCAAGAAAAAAATATTGCTCCTTGGAATATTTTAGCAATTACATTTACAAATAAAGCTGCAAATGAAATGAAAGAGAGAATTGCAAATCTTGTAGGAGAACAAGCAAAAGATTTATGGATGGGAACATTCCATTCAATTTGTGTTAAGATTTTAAGAAGTCATATAGAAAAAATAGGATATGAATCATCATTTATAATATTTGACACATCAGATCAAAGAACACTTATAAAAAGATGCATTAAAGAGTTAAATTTAGATGACAAAATGTTTACAGATAGATCTGTTCAGTCAGAAATAAGTAATGCAAAAAATGAAATGTTAGAGCCAGACCAGTATTTGGCCAGAAATAAGGGAGATTTTAGAAAAGAAAAAATTGCAGAAGTATATTCAATGTATCAAAAAAATTTAAAAGAAAATAATGCTGTAGATTTTGATGATATAATAAATTTTACAATTAAAATTTTAAAAGAAAATCCCGAAATTGCAGACTATTATGCAAATAAATTTCAATATGTATTAGTTGATGAATATCAAGATACAAATAAGGCTCAATTTACACTTGTAAAATTATTTGCAAAAAACAATGGAAATATTACTGTTGTAGGTGACAATGATCAAGGAATTTATTCATTTAGAGGTGCAGATATTTCAAATATTTTAAATTTTGAAAAAGATTTTAAAGGTACAAAAATTATTAAACTTGAACAAAATTATAGATGTACAGGAAATATTTTAAAAATAGCGAATTCAGTTATAAAAAATAATGAAACTAAATATAACAAAAAACTTTGGACACAAAATGAAACAGGAAATTTGCCTAAAATATATTCTGCTTCAGATGAATATGATGAAGGAAGATACATAGTTGAGCAAATTGAACATTTAAGAAGACAAGAAGGGTATAACTATTCAGATTTTGCTGTTTTATACAGAATGAATACTCAATCTAGAGCAATAGAAGATATTTTGTCAAGAGAGGGTATACCATATAAAGTAGTTGGTGGACTAAAATTCTTCGAAAGAAAAGAAATAAAAGATATTATTTCATATTTAAGATTAATCCAAAATCCTATGGATAACTTAAGTCTAACAAGAATTATTAATGAACCAAAAAGAGGAATTGGAAGGACGAGTTTAGATAAAGTACAAGATTTAGCTGTAGAAAATGAAACATCTATGTATGAAATAATTAAAAATTCAGATCAATATGGATTAAATAGAGTTTTCATGAATTCTAGAGAATTTGTAAATGCAATAGAAGAATTGCGAAATAAAAAAGATGACATTTTAATTTCAGAATTAGTAAAATTAACATTAAAGAAAACTGGATATACAAATGCATTAGAAGAAGAAAAAACATTAGAAGCAGAAAATAGGATTGAAAACTTAGATGAATTTTTAACAGTTGCAATGGAATTTGAGAAACAAGAAGCAGATAATTCTTTGCAAAACTTTTTAGAGGGAATGACATTGTCTTCTGATATAGACAATGTTGACGAAAGCGAGGAATCAGTTACATTAATGACATTACATAGTGCAAAAGGTTTGGAATTTCCTGTTGTTTTTCTAGTTGGCATGGAAGAAGGAATTTTTCCAGGATATAAATCAATTGGTGAACCAACAGCACTAGAGGAAGAGAGACGTTTGTGTTATGTTGGAATAACAAGAGCAAAACGAAATTTATTTTTAACATGTAGTAAAAAACGTACAATGTTTGGATCTACAAGCTATAACATGATTTCAAGATTTGTCAAAGAAATACCAGAAGAATTACTAGATGGGGAAGAAGAAGCATTTGGCGAAAATAAAGAAACATCAAGTAGCAGAACATTTGGTGGTTATGGAAGTAAAAATAGTTTCGGAGATAGTGGATTTTCTTGGAGTTATGGAAATAAAGCAGTTGCATCTACTATTAAAAGTTCTATAAAATCAGGAATATCAACATCAACTAGCACAGTTGCTTCATTTGGAAGAACTGCAGAAAGTTTCTTAAATGGACTTGCAAATAAGTCATCTAATAAAAAAGTTGATTTAACACAGTATGAAGCTGGAGTCAAAATATATCACAAAAAATTTGGTGAGGGAATTATTACTAAAACTGAACCTGAAGGTGATGATTTAAAAGTAGATATTGATTTTGAAAAGTATGGACATAAGAGATTAATGGCTAAATTTTCTAATTTGGAAGTTATATAATATAAAAAAGTTGCTTAAAATGAGTCTGCTGAAAAAGTAGTATTGCTTGAATTTAGCAACTTTTTTTGTTTGTGCTTATTATATGCTTGTTTTTATTTTGGTTTGCTTATAATTTTGTAAATAAAAATAATTTTAATATGTATAAAATATATAAATTTGTTAATAATAAAATTAGAAATATATGGAAAGGAAGGATGAATTATGGCAGATTTAACTGAAACAGAATTACAAACTTTAAGACATTTTATTGGGGCACATGAGACAAGTTATCAAAAACTAAATGCATATTCTTCTCAAGCAGTAGATCCTCAAATTAAGCAAATGTTTAATAAGGCTGCTCAGGATGCATTAAACACTAAACAAAAACTAATGGGATTTTTAAATTAATTTGATTGGAGGATATAAGAATGGATGAAAAAACAATGGTAAATGATGTTTTAGAAAATGTAAAAGCAAGTCTTGGAGGTTATCAAACAGCAATTTCTGAAACAGAAAATGCAAATTTAAGACAAACTTTTCAAACTTTAAGAAACAATGATGAAAGTTTTCAATATGAACTTTTCAAAGTAGCACAAACAAAAGGTTATTATAAACCAGCTGCAAAAGCTACAGTAACTGAGATAAGTACTGTAAAAAATGAATTAGAATAAAGGCTTGTAAGTAAATCTTACAAGTTTTTATATTGTCTTAAAAAGGTAAAAAATGTTTGACTTAATTAATTTTTAAATATATAATAATTCAAAACAATTAAGAAAGGTGATATACATGAATTGGACCAAAGAGCAAGAACAAGCTATATACAAAAATAAAAGTAACATATTAGTTGCAGCAGCTGCTGGAAGTGGAAAAACAGCAGTATTAGTTGAAAGAATAATTAATAAAATCATAAATGAGCATATAGATATAGATAAAATCTTAGTAGTTACATTTACCAATGCAGCAGCTTCAGAAATGAGAGAGAGAATTTTTAATGCAATATACAAAAAAATAGATGAGAGTGAAAATGATGCTGAAATACAAAATTTACAAAGGCAAATTACATTAATAAATAAAGCCAGTATATGTACAATTGATTCGTTTTGCTTAGATGTGATAAGGAATAATTTTTTTGAGACAAATATATCACCTAATTTTAGAATAGCAGATAATAATGAGATAGAATTGTTAAAGATGGAAGTTCTAGATGAACTTTTTGAAGGAAAATATGAAGCCAAAGATAAAGATTTTCAAGATTTAATAAAAACATATACAAGCTATAGAGATGATACTCCACTAAAAGATTTGATAGTTAAAATATTTACATATATTTCTTCAAGTCCATATCCAAGAAAATGGTTAAAAAGTCAAATTGAAAAATTTAATATAAAAGATGAAAACATTGATTTTTCGGAAACACAATGGGGAAAAATTTTACTTGATGAGATGAAAGAAGAATTAAATGATGATATAGCAGTTTTAGATGATGAGTCAAAAAAATTATCTGTTGATAAAGATTTATTAATTTTTCAAAAAACATTAGAAAATGATAGTTATGAATTGCAAACTTTACTTGCAAATTTGGATAACTGGGATAAAGCATATGAAATTGCAAACAAAGTTGAGTTTATAAAGTGGTCTGTAAAGAAATTTGATTCTTTAGAAAAAGATGAGGCTAAATATAATGCTAAAAATGTTAGAGATTCAGTAAAAAAGAAGTTTAATGAAAAGAGAGATAGAATTTTTGTCTCAACATCTAAAGAGGCAATTGATGACATAAATGAAATGTACCAATTATTGGTTAAATTAGAAAATTTAATTTATGAATTTGAAAATAAGTTTACCGAGAAGAAAAAAGAGAGAAATATACTAGATTTTTCTGATGTTGAGCATTTAGCTTTAGACATTTTGGTGGCAGAAAAAGAAGATGGAACACATACAAGAACAGAAGTTGCAAAAAAATACCAAAACAGATTTAATGAAATAGCAATTGATGAATATCAAGATAGCAATTTAGTGCAAGAATATATTTTAACATCAGTTTCAAAAGGAAACAATATATTCATGGTTGGAGATGTTAAGCAAAGTATTTATAAATTTAGACAAGCAAGACCAGAACTATTTTTGGATAAATATAAAAAATATAATTTAAATGAATCAAATAACTATGGACTAAAAATACAGTTATTTAAGAATTTCAGAAGCAGAGAAAATATATTAGATCTTACAAACTTAATTTTTAAAAATATAATGAGTTATGAATTAGGTGAAATTGATTATAATAAAGAAGAATATTTAAATTTGGGTGCAAAATGGGATGAAGTAAAATTAAAAAATGAGGTAGATATTATAGATATAAATGATGAAGGAGAAAACAAAAAAGAATCAGATTTACAAGTAGATGATGATGAGAATGAGGAAAATGAAAATATTGAAGATATTGAGTTAGAAGCAAAGTTTGTATCTAAAAAAATAAGAGAACTAATAGATAGCAAATTCCAGATTTATGATTTAAAATCTAAAAACTATAGAAATATAAAATATAGAGATATAGCAATATTAATTAGATCTACAAAAGGTAAAGCACCAATATTTGAAAAAGAACTTATGGAATGTGATATTCCAGTATATTCTGATATGTCCTCAGATTATATTGATTCGATTGAAATTCAAACGATTTTGGCATTATTAAAAATAATTGATAACCCAATTCAAGATATACCACTTGTCACTGTTATGCGTTCAAGCATTGGAAAGTTCACAGATAATGAGCTAGTTGAAATTCGTTTAGCAGACAGAAACAGCAATTTTTATGAGGCATTGCAAAAAGCAAAATTAAGTGTATCAGAAGAATTAAAAGAAAAAATTGATGAGTTTTTAAATCAATTACAAAAATGGAGAGAAGAACAAGAATATTTGTCTTTAGATGAACTTATTTGGCAAATATATGAAGATACAGGATTTTTAGATTACATGGGAATATTACCAAATGGTGAATTAAGACAAGCAAATTTAAGGATGTTATTCGAAAGAGCAAAATCTTATGAGTCTGCAAGTTTTAAAGGATTATTTAATTTTATTAGATTTATTGAAAGATTGTCTTTGAGTAGTGGAGATATGAGTAGTGCAAAAATGATTGGAGAAAATGATGATGTAGTTAGAATAATGAGTATTCACAAGAGTAAAGGCTTGGAGTTTCCAATTGTATTTTTGGTAAGTACATCAAGTAAATTTAATTTAATGGACTTGAATATGGATATTTTGTTAGATCAGGATTTAGGCATTGGAGTTAAATATATAGATTATGACAAACAAATTAAATATGATACTTTAACAAAACTTGCAATAAAAGAAAAAGCTTTGAATTCAACTATATCAGAAGAAATGAGAATTTTGTATGTTGCTTTAACTAGAGCAAAAGAGAAAATTTATATAGTTGGAAAAAGTAAAGATTTTGAAAAACTAAAACAGAAAATTTACGATGAATTAAATATTTATAAAAATGAGAAGATAAATCCAATATTAATAAAAAAACATCAAAATTATTTAGAGTGGATTTTATTGGCATATTATCATGATTTTGAAAAAATGAAAGAGAACCTTAATGTAAATGTATATAAAAAATTAGATTTAATAAAAAGTTTGAAACCAGAAGAAAAGCAAGAAATTGATTTATTTAAATTATTAGAAGAAAACAGCAAAAATGTAACAGATGAAGAAATCGCTAAATTAAAAAATGAACTTGATTTTACATATAAATATAAATCTTCAACAACTATACCTTCTAAAACATCAATTACTGCAATTGCACATAAAGATATTGAAAAAATAAAAAGTACTATTTTAACAGAAGAAGAATATTTAAATCCAATTAAAAGTGAGATTGAAAATGAAATTAAATTTGAAAAAAACTTATCAGAGGATGAGGAAGAAATTAAATTTGAAAAACCAAAATTTTTATCAGATGATGAAGAAGAAGTAACAGCAAGTAAAAGAGGAACTATTATTCATTTAATTATGAAAAATTTAGATTTTTCAAAAGAATATCAATTAAAAGATATTGAAGATTTAATAGAAGCTTTGAAAAATAAAGAAATAATAACTGGAAAAGAAGCAGATTCAGTTGATAAAAATCAAATTTTACAGTTTACTAAATCAGAAATTTGGAAAGAACTCAAAAATGCAAAATCTTATTATAAAGAAGAACCATTTTATATAAACATCCCTGCAAAAGAAATAGAAGATACAGATTCAAATGAAAACATTCTGGCACAAGGAATTATAGATTTATATTATATAACAGATGAAGATAAGTTGGTACTTCTAGATTATAAAACAGATTTTGTAAAAAGTGGAGAAGAGGATATATTAATAAATAGACATAAAGATCAACTATTTCTATATAGGGATGCTTTGGAAAATTCATTAAATAGAAAAGTTGATAAAATTTATATTTATTCAGTTACATTGGGAAAAATAGTTACAATTAACAGTTTTTAAATTCTTTAAGTCCTGTATGGATTTAAAAATAAAAATAGCTGAAAATATAACTAAAAAATAAATAATAATAAAGTTTTAGAGAAAGTGTGATGTTGTGAATAAGAAACAGAAAAAAAAAGTGATAATAATTATAACAATATTGGTCATAGTAGATCAAATAATTAAGATATTTGCTTTATTTTCAGATTTAAAAATCGAAAATATGGATAAACTAAGTTTTGGTATATTAAGCACAGAAAAAACTGAAAATAATATATCATATATTTTGATTGCAATAATTGCTATCGGAGTTATTGTTAGATATATAAAAAGTAGTAATTCTTATATAAAAATGAATAGTAGAGTGGTGCTGAGTATTGCACTTGCAGGGATAATTAGCAATTTAATAGATAGAATTTGGAAAGGACAAGTAATAAATTATATAAATATACCTGGATTTACTCAAATAAATTTATCATATATATATATAATTATTACATGGATAGGGATGGCTGTAATACTTACAAAATATACAGCAAATAGAATAGAAGAAAAAAAGGCAAAGAAAAGTGTAACCAAAAAGAAAAATAAAGAATAAAATAAATACAAAAGGAGGGTTACATATGCCTACAGATAATATGAATAATGTTTTTGCAAATTCTAATGAAGAAAGATCATGCTGTAATAATAATTCGTTAGGTTGTTGTAATAGTGAAATTTTATTTTTTATAATAATTTTTTTGCTATTATTTACAAATTTTGGATGTTGTGGAAATGGATAACTAACTAAAACTATAATATGATTAATTTTAAAATTTTTTTGCCTCAAATTGCATTTGAAATATTATAAGAATTAATCATATTATTTTTTTTATTTAGTAAGAAAAAAATGAAAAATTTCAAAAAAACTCTTTACTTTTTTAAAAGGTTTGTATAGAATATAATAAGAGAGATTTTATAAGAATGTAGCAAAAGAAAAAAAACAAATATACAATTGAAAGGGGTAATAAATGAAATGAGAATCCTAATGTTAACATGGGAGTATCCACCAAGAGTGGTAGGTGGAATAGCAAGAGTTGTAAATGATTTATCAAAAAGATTAATTAAAGATGGACATGATGTAACAGTTGTTACATATAAAGAGGGAAATGTACCTTATTATGAATTAGATAAAGGTGTAAAAGTCTATAGAGTAGATAATTTCATGATAAATGCGAGCAATTTTATAGATTGGGTAATGCAACTTAATTTTAATATGATTGCAAAGGCATCTGAAATTATCCAAAAAGAAGGTGAATTTGATGTTATACATGCACATGATTGGTTAGTTGCTTATGCTGCTAAAACATTAAAACATTCTTACAACATACCACTAGTCTCAACAATTCATGCTACAGAAGCAGGAAGAAATAGTGGAATTAGAGATTCTCAACAAAAATATATTAATGACACAGAGTGGATGCTAACATATGAATCAACAGAAGTTATAGTAAATAGTAATTATATGAAAGGTGAATTGCAAAGATTATTTGGACTACCTTTTGAAAAAATAAATGTTGTACCAAATGGAGTTGATTTATTACTTTATTCAGGAGTAGATAGAGACTATGAATTTAGAAGAAGATATGCAATGGACAATGAAAAAATTATACTTTTTGTGGGAAGACTTGTATATGAAAAAGGTGTTCAACATTTAATTGCTGCAATGCCAAAAATTTTAAATGGATATCATGATGCTAAACTTGTTATTGCAGGTAAAGGTGGAATGATGGATGAATTAAAACAGGAGGCAAATGCATTAGATCTAGGAGATAAAGTATATTTTACAGGATATATAAATGGTAAAGATGTTCCAAAACTATATAAAGCAGCAGATGTTGCAGTATTCCCAAGTACTTATGAGCCATTTGGAATAGTCGTATTAGAAGCAATGCTTTCAGAAAGACCAATTGTGGTTTCTGATATTGGTGGACTTAATGAAATAGTACAACATAGGGAAAATGGAATGAAGTGTTATGCAGGAAATGCAAATTCAATAGCAGATTCAATATTGGAACTTTTGTATAATCCAGAATTATGTGCAAATGTAACAAAAAAAGCAAAAGCAAAAGTAAGAAATGAATATAATTGGAATAAAATTGCTCAAGATACACATTTTATATATCAAAAGGCAATATGTGAAACTATTGCAGAAAAACAACGCAAAGAGTTAGAACAAGAAAAAGCTGGAAAAGTTAAAAAGGCAAAAAATGAGATTACAAAATTAATTCCATTTAATAGAAAAAATCAAGCTTATGCTTAATATGTTTTAGGTAGGACGGATCTTTTTCTAAAAAGACCGTCCTATTTTAGAAAAGGAGATTTTTATGCAAGTATATGATACTGCAAATAAGTTGGCTTCAGAGATAAAACAATCAGAAGAATATATAAATTATAAAATGGCAAAACAAGCTATTAATTTGAATTTTGATTTAAAAAAGAAATTAGATGAATTTGAAAAAGCAAGATATGATGAACAATTAGAAATGATGAAAACAGGAAATCAAAATGAGGAGAAAATGAAAAAAGTTAAGGAGTTATATTCTGAGCTTATAGAAGAAGAAGAAGCAAAAAGATATTTTGATTCTGAATTGAAATTTAATATATTAATTGGTAATATAAATAAAATAATTGCTGAATCAGTAAAAGATTTGTTATAAAATAAAAATTTCTTGCAAAAGAGTATATGGAAGAAGAAAAGTGAGGAGATATGAATATTTATCCAAATGCATATTTAAAAAGCGTACAAGATATAACTATGCAATTTTTAATGAAAAATAAAATAAAAGCACTTATTTTAGATGTAGACAATACTTTAATTGATTATTATAGAAATCTGTCAGATGATGTTGTAAAATGGGCTAGAGAATTGAAAGGACATGGTTTAAGGTTATATATTCTTTCTAATACAAACAAAAAAGATAAGGTAGAGACAGTTGCAAAAAAACTTGAAATTCCATATAAAATGTTTGCAAGAAAGCCATCTAAAAAAGGATTTATAAAAATTCAAAAAGAGCTAAAATTAGAGCCAGAAAAGATAGGAGTTGTAGGTGATCAAATTTTTACAGATGTTATTGGAGGAAATAGATGCAAAATGTTTACAATATTAGTAGATCCAGTAACTTCAAAAGATTATTGGTATACTGCATGGAAAAGACCAATAGAAAATAAAATTAAGAAAAAAATAAAAAATAGAAAAATACAATAAAAAGGGAGATAAGTATGTATTTTAATGATGTTAACATTGGATACTATATAATTATAGCGATATTAGGGCTGTTTATTGGAGAATTAGTAAATTGGATGAACAAAAGATTGCCAGAAGAGAAACCAGTTTTTTCACATGGAGGAATTAAAGAATATATTAAAGAATTTAATCCAAATTACTTGCTTATGATTTTAGTTCAAATTATATATATTGCATTATTATATAAATTTGGCATTAAAAAGACTTTTGTAGAAAATTTAGATTTAATAAAATATTTAATATTAACACCAATGCTATTATCTGTGTTTATTATTGATTATAAATTGCAAATTATACCAAATAGATTAAACTTAACAATTTTTGAAGTAGGATTAGTTTTTGCTTTTTTATATGGATTATCAAATGTTGCGATTTCTATAAATATGTTATTAGGAATGTTAGCTGGAGGAGGAATTTTTTTAGGAATAACATTGCTTGGGGGACTAGTTTATGGAAAAGAAGCTATGGGACTTGGTGATGTTAAATTAATGGGTGCATTAGGTTTATATTTTGGATTTACAAATATAATAATAATAACATTAGTTTCTTTTTTAATAGGTGCAATATTAAGTATAATTCTTATTTTAACAAAAATTAGAAAAATAGATCAATATATGGCATTTGGACCATTTATAGTATTGGCAACATTTATTGCAATTTTTGTACCTTATAATGTAATTACAGTTATCTTATTGAACATATTTACATTAGGATTATATAGTAAAAATAATTAGTAAAGAAGGAATAATATATGAATGACAGGATTTTAACATTAAGGAATAAAATGGCAGGACTAAACATTCAAGGAATGATAATTACAAAACCAGTAAATATAAAATATTTAACAGGAATAGATGCAGAAGGCATATTATTAATTACCAGAAAAGAAAATATTTATTTAACAGATAGTAGATACATTGAATATGTAAGTAATATTATTACTCCATTTGATGAAATTGTTATAGATGATTTCAAAAATATTTCAGAAGATGATTATGAAAGTTTCTTTATGTTTTGTGAAAATGTTGGATTCGAAGAAAATTATGTAACATATGCTACATATAAGAAATTTATGCATACATATAAAATCAACAATTTTGTCGAAGCCGAATGTTTAATGGACAAATTAAGAATGATTAAAGACGATGGTGAAATAAATAATATACGAAAAGCTTGTGAAATAACAGATAATTGTTTTGAATTTTTAACTAAATATATTAAACCAGGAATGACAGAGATTGAAATTGCAAAAAAAATAGAACAATATTACTTAGAAAATGCGGATGGAAATTCTTTTGATACAATTGTTGCATCTGGAGAAAATTCATCAAAGCCACATGCAATTCCATCTGACAGAAAAATTGAAGAAAAAGATATTATTGTAATAGATATGGGTTGCAAATATAATGGTTATTGTTCAGATATGACAAGAACAATATTTGTTGGAGAACCTACAAATGACCAAAAGAAAATATATAATTTAGTATTAGAAAATCAAAAAAAAGTATTAGATGAGATGAAAGATGGAGCGAATATTAGAGATTTAACAAAAATTGTGACTAGTAATTTTGAATTATATGATTATGATTTAGTACATGCATTAGGACATGGTGTTGGACTTGAAATACATGAAGATCCAGTGCTAAGAACAACAAATGATAATAATTTAAAAGAAAAAATGGTTGTAACAGATGAGCCAGGAATTTATATAGCTGGTAATTTTGGAGTTAGAATAGAAGACACGGTATTAATAAAAAAAGAGAAAAATGAGGTATTGACAAAATCAAGTAAAGATTATATTATTATATAGCAATATTTATTTTTGAAAGGAGCAAAAAATGAGCAAGGACACGAGAAATGAATTATTAAAAATATTGGGGATGATAATAATTCTAGCTTTGTTAATATGGGGAATTGCTTTTATGAATTCTAAAATTGATGAAGCAGATGAAAATGAAAATAACACAACATTAGAAACACAGGAAAGTGAAGGCGAAACAACAGAAGAACAAAGAAAATCAGAACAAGAGGGTTCTTTAAATGATGAAAAAACAGAGGATAATACAAATGGTAATTAACAATTAGGGTTACAGAATATGACTGTAACCTTTTTTTGACTTTAATTACTGACATTATCACTTTTAATTAATACGTTCTATACCTTATTTTTCAGAACCTATTGACAAAAATTATTGGTTTTAGTAGAATAATAAAAAAGAGAGAAAAAAAACAAAAGTAAAAAGAGGAGGAAACCAAAAGATGAAAATAAATAAAAAACCTGAAACCCTTGGCGCTGTATATATATATATATACATTATCTTTATTAAAAATAAAAAATGGAATCAACAAAAGCGGAATAAGGAATAAAGGCCATCCACTTTGAAAAACTTAAATAAATAGAGTTTAAAAAAGTGGAGGAAAAAAAGATGAAATTAATAGAAAAAAATAATAAAAAAGGTATAACATTGATAGCACTTGTAATCACAATAATTGTGTTGTTAATTCTAGCAGGAGTATCAATTGCAATGTTAACAGGAGATAACTCATTATTAGGAAATGCTCAAAAAACAGGACCAATAAATAATATAGGAGCTACAAAAGACGAAATAGGACTAGCATATAATACAGCAATGCAAGAATATTATGAAGAAAAATATGCTAAAGGGAATAATGTAGATTTTGCTTCAAAATTTAATACAGCAATGAGTCCATTCATAGCTGAGGGTGCAGAAACAAGTAATTCAAAAAATCACGGTTGTCAAGTAGAATATAATGAATCAGATGGTACTATTACTATAACAAACGGAGGATATCAAGTAATTGGACATGTTAATACAACAGATGGTAGTTCAGGAATAAGCTGGGGCGAGATGAATAAGACAACAGTGACAGATAAAGAAACAGAGCCAAAAAGTAATACAGGGTCAATAAATACTACAGAAGATTATACAGGCTATTATGCAGATACAGATGGAAATCCAAATACAGTAGAAGGAATAATATTTGCAGACTTAGCACACAATGGATCAGGAACATGGTCTGGCAGTAGCTATAGTTATTCAGCAGTAACAAGTGGACTAAAAGAATATTATATAAGCAAAGAGTCATATACAGATAAAAATGCAGGATATGGAACAAAAGGAGTAATAAGTGCAAAAGAGGGAACAAGTGGAGCAGATCGATTTTATGTAATCTCATTAAGTGATTTTGATAATTCACAGCATTATTGGTATTATAGTGCATTTGGTAAGATGAGTGATTACTCAACATATACATCAGAAGCATTTGGAAAAGGAAAGGAAAATACAGAAAAAATGATAACAAAATGGAATGATTCTGGTTATGGAGTTCAAAACGGCAATGATATGTGGAAATTAATACAAGATAAATATAGTGAGGGATGGTTTGTACCATCAAAAGGAGAATGGTTAGCATTTGCAGTAATGCTACAAGGAAAAGGATTAACAACTTCAAATAATAGCAGTGATTTTGGTTTACAGAACTGGTACTGGTCTTCTTCGCAGAGCAAGCCTTACGGGCAACGCATGGCTTGCGGGCTTCGGTACTGGGTATATGGGCAGCAGCGGCGTGAGCAATTCAGGCTATGTTCGCTTGGCTTCGACTTT
>DFJF01000010.1 GCA_002372935.1 Clostridiales bacterium UBA3678
TGAAATACATTTGGACTAAAAATGGGTGACTTAATTTCGAAAGTAAATTTCTTTCATTAATGATATCTTTATATGAATTTTCTTCTAAGGATTTCAATTTTGAAATTCGTTTCATAGCAAATTTTTTTTTGAATTTATTATCTATCACAAACCATATTGTACTATCCGAACCTGTAGATATTATTTTCTTTTTTGTGAAATAGGATGCGTTAACTATCAAAAATAGTTATAAATGATTTAATTACTGATGAAATCATCTGGTAAAGTTTCGAAACTGTTTTTGGATGAACAATTTCCCATATAAATTTTATTTATAAAAAAATAATCTTGTATTTAAAAATGAAAATAATATTTTTTCTATTTCTTCTTTTTTATCTATATCTTTTACATTATTTCCACATCTTAATAAACATTCTTTAATTTTATAATATTTGTCATTTAATTCTTCTGAAATTAAATCTTCAATATTATTTTCTGGATTTTTATTTTGATCTATAATTATATAAAAATCTTTTGAACTTGAATTTTTTACAGAATTAATTTTGTTAATAAATTGAATATAATTTTTTCCAATTTCATATAAGTAATTTTTATTTTCAATTTTTAAATTTTTTTCAATATTTATTATGTTATTTTTTAAATCTTGTTTGTTACTTTGGATTAAAATTTGAACATTAAAATTACATGTTTTTAAAAATATTTTATAAGAATTTAAAATAGCTTCTTTTTCAAGATTTGATTTTAAATTAAAATTAATTGGAGTAACTTTGATTATTTTTATGTATTTATTATTTTTAAATTTTATAATTCCATTTTTTAAAATTTTTTCTATTCCAATCCAATCTTGAACTGATAAATCTTTTTGATTCATAATTTTTGAGATTAATTTAAGGATTTTAATTAATTAATATAATATCACAAAATACTGAAATGTCAAGAAAAACCGTTCGACAGATTTTGACATTATTTTTTTATTATTTTTTTATTTTTTTGTATATTATTTTTTTATTTGTACATAATATGATTGTAAGGTTAATAATAGTTAAGCGAAAAAAATTAATAGATTAAAATATATTTTAGTTTATTAATTTTTGAGAAAAGATATATAATGGTTTTTAATATAGATTATTTTATGTCACATTTAAGAATATATTATTTGTACGCAAGCTGTATAGGTACAAACTATATGGTTACAATATAGGTGATATATTTGAGCTAAAATGATTATTATATTTATTAATGGTTTTTAGTAGTCCTTTTATGGATAAATAAAGTTGTTAAAGGTGTATTAATTGTCGAGCAACTGATTAATATATTTGGTAAATAGCTTATTTGTATAGAAATATGCATTAGGTTAAAATATTAGGTATATTAGTTTTAGCTAAGATTATTATTAGCTTTATAAGAAAATAGCCGGGGTTATATAATTTCCCCTGGCTATTTTTTTTATTAAACATCAAGATTTTTTACATATTTTGCATTTGCTTGTATAAATTCTTTTCTTGGTTCAACTTCATCTCCCATAAGCACTGTAAAAGTCTCATCAGCCTTTATTGCATCATCCATTGTAACTTTTACTAAAATTCTTGTTTCAGGATTCATTGTTGTCTCCCATAATTGTTCAGGATTCATTTCCCCTAAACCTTTATATCTTTGAAGTCCTAATTGATCTCTTGCAATTCCTTTTCCTTCCAAATCTTTATAAGCTTTATCCAAATCTTCATCAGTATAACAATATATATCTTCCATACCTTTTTTTGATAATTTATAAAGTGGTGGTTGAGCCAAATAAACATTTCCATTTTCTATCAACGGTCTCATATATCTAAAGAAAAATGTTAATAATAACGTTCTAATATGTGCTCCATCAACATCTGCATCTGCCATAATTATTACTTTTCCATACCTAATCTTTGTAATATCAAAATCTGCTCCTATACCTGCACCAACAGCTACAATAACAGGATTTAATTTATCATTTCCATAAATCTTATCTGCTCTTGCTTTTTCTACATTAAGCATTTTTCCCCATAAAGGTAAAATTGCTTGATATCTTCTATCTCTTCCTTGTTTTGCACTTCCTCCAGCAGAGTCTCCCTCAACTATATAAACTTCACATTCTTCTGCAACTTTACTACTACAATCTGCTAATTTTCCAGGTAATGTAGTTGTTTCTAATGCAGACTTTCTTCTAACTAATTCTCTTGCTTTTCTTGCTGCTTCTCTTGCTCTTGAAGCACTTATACATTTATCTAAAACTGCTTTTCCTACACCAGGGTTTTCTTCTAAGTATGTAGATAATGCATTATTTACCATACTTTGGACTACACCTGTAACTTCACTATTTCCAAGCTTTGTCTTGGTTTGTCCCTCGAATTGAGGTTCTTTTACTTTTACGGAAACAACAGCTGTGATACCTTCTCTAATATCTTCACCTTGTAAATTAGAGTCTTTTGCCTTTAAAATATTATGCGATCTTGCATAATCATTAAAAACTTTTGTTAAAGCTCTTTTAAATCCTTCTAAATGTGTTCCTCCTTCTATAGTATTTATATTATTTACAAATGTATATATATTTTCTGAATAACTTGTTGTATATTGTATAGCTATTTCTACAGGAACTTCTCCATCTTTTTCAATATAAATTGGATCTTTATTTATTTTTTCTTTATTTTTATTTAAAAATTCTACAAATGATTTAAGTCCACCCTCAAAATGAAAATCTGATTTTTTTGGTGTTTCTCCTCTTTGATCCTCAATTGTTAATTTTAAGCCTTTTGTTAAAAATGCAATTTCTCTTATTCTTGTTTCTAAGGTTTCAAAATCATAATTAGTTGTTTCAAAAATTGTATCATCAGCTAAAAATCTTACTTGTGTTCCAGTTTTATCTGAATCTCCTATTCTTTTTAAAGGTTGAACTGTCTTTCCTTTTTCAAATTTCATATTAAAAATTCCGCCATCTCTTTGAATTGTAACTTCTGTCCAACTAGATAATGCATTAACAACAGATGCACCAACACCATGTAATCCACCAGAAACTTTGTATCCACTATCTCCTCCAAACTTTCCTCCAGCATGTAAAACAGTATAAACTGTTTCTGCTGTAGAAATATGAGTTTTTGGATGTATTTCTACTGGAATTCCTCTACCATTATCTGTTACACTAATAATATTTCCTTTTTCTATTACAATATTTATTTCTGTACAATATCCTGCAAGTGCCTCATCTACACCATTATCAACAATTTCATATACTAAATGATGTAATCCCCTAACTGATGTACTTCCAATATACATACCAGGTCTTTTTCTCACAGCCTCCAATCCCTCTAAAACCTGGATTTGTTCTGCTCCATACTCATGCTTGTATTTTTCCATACTTTGCCTTCCTTCCTTATATATTTATTAAAATTATTTTTTCATTTACATATTATATAATAATTGTATTTTTTTATTTTGTCAAATTTTTTTAGTAATTATTAAAATTTTAAATATATTTTATTTTCAAATTTATGTAAGTAATCAAAAGAGTCTGCAAGTGAAAATTGATAAATTAAATATCTTCAATTAAAATTCCATTTTTCACATTAAAAAATTTAACGTTTTTATTTTTTAAATTAATTTTGTCAGTACATGTAATAATTATTTGAGTATCTTTTATATTTTCTAAAAAATTTTTTCTTCTTATTTCATCTAATTCTGACATAAAATCATCTAATAATAAAATTGGATTTTCTCCTATTTCATCATAAATAACTTGAAGCTCAGAAATTTTTAATGATAAAACTGCAGATCTATGTTGTCCCTGTGAACCATAAATATTTACTGGGAGTCCATTTATTAATACAGAAAAATCATCTCTATGAATTCCCTTTGTTGTATATCCTTTTATTATATCTAATTTTTTTCTTTGTTTTAATAAATTTAAATATGCTCCTTTATTTTCACAATTTGAAATATAATTTATTTCAATATTTTCTTTATCATTTGTAATATTATTATGAATTTTTTTTATTTTATTTTTTATTTTTTCAATAAATTCTTTTCTATAATTATAAATTTCACAACCATATTCTGCTAATTTCTCATCATAAATTTCTAAAAAATCATCTTTAATATTTTGCGTATTTTTTAAATATGCATTTCTTTCTTCCAAAGTTTTTTTATACATACTATATATATGCATATATTTAGGTCTTAATTGGCTAATCATGACATCTAAAAATTTTCTTCTATTTTCTGGTCCACCTTTTAAAATATTAATATCATCGGGAGTAAAAATAACAACATTTATATTTCCAAGAAAATCACTTAATTTTTTTATTCTAATTTTATTTATATATATATTTTTTTTATTTCCTATTTCTACAATAATATTTCCTCTTCTATCTGATTTTTCATAATTAATTTCCACTTTACAATTTTCTTCATTAAATTTGATTAATTCTTTGTCTTTATTTGTCCTAAAAGATTTTCCTATACTACTTAAATAAATTGCTTCTATTATATTTGTTTTTCCTTGTGCATTTTCTCCATAAAAAATATTTATATTTTTATTTAATTTTAATTCAGCATTTTTATAATTTCTAAAATTATTTATTTTTATTTCATCTATCCACATGTTATTCTCCATTTATTAATAATCTAAAAATATAAAAACTCGTAAAATAAATTTTTACGCTCTATTTTTTGTTATTTTTTGTTATTTTATTTCAATTATATATTTTTTTCGATTTTACACGATTTTTTTATTTTTTTTTTGTTTTTTTTCGAATTTATTTAAAAAATAAATTTATTCAATTATTTATTTAATTTTTAATTATTTATTTTTTAATTTAAATAACAAAATCAAATTAATTATTTTTTATTTTTATTTTTTAAAAAGAATTTTTTTTGTATTTTTTTATTTTAATTTATTTGATTTCAAATTATTTTTTTATGTTTTTTCCTGAATTATGCCGTATTTGCTGAAAAATATATTTTTTTCGATTTTTTACGATTTTTTATATATTTTATTCGATTTTATTCGATTTTTTTCATTTATAAAATTTAGATTTTTATTATTTTTTTTATCAATATAAAATTATTCAATTAAAAAATAATATTGTCTTATTTTTGATTCTCACGCTTCGTTTTTTTTAAATTATTTTATTTTTCCTCAATTTTTTTATTTTATTATTTTTATTTCCACATTTTGTTAATATTTTGTGGATATCATTTTTCTTTTTAAAAAATTATGACTGGTAACTACCAGCCATAAAATTATTATTCACTTTTTAGTCTAATTGGTAAAATCATATAAACATAATCATTATTTTCAACTGATTTTACTAAACATGGCGAAATATTGCTACCAAATTCAACAAAAATTTCTTCATCATCAATGGCTTTTAGACAATCAAGGAAATATTTTGGATTAAATCCTGCTTCAAGATATTTACCTTCTGTAGAAATATAAACATCTTCTTTTGCTTCACCTGTTTGGTTTGTACAAGATATTGTCATTTTTCCGATGTCAACAGCTACTTTTACTGGATATTTCTTTTCTTTCTCAATACTTGATGAAGAAATTAAACTAATTCTTTCAAAGCTGTTTTGTAAATCTTTTTTATTTACTCTAACTCTTGTTTGCCATGATGTGGGTATAACAGAATTATAATTTAAAAACTCTCCATCTAAAATTCTTGTAACAAGCTTGCAATTTTCCATTTCAAATAGCGCTTGGTTTTTTGCCACTCCTATTTTTACAGTTTCAAAAGAATCTGATAAAATTTTAATAACTTCATTTAATGTTTTTGCTGGTATTACTGCTTTAAAATCATTAACAGGAACTGGTAAATTAATATTTCTTAATGCAAGTCTAAATCCATCTATAGCAACAATATTTAGCTTATTATTTTTTATTTCAAATAAACAACCAGAAAAAATTGGTCTATTTTCATCTGTACTTACTGCAAAGATTGTTTTTTTAATCATATTTTTTAAAGTACCTTGTTCTACAATTATTGAATTTTCTATTTCTATTTTCGGTAATTCTGGAAATTCATCTGGATTCATAGTAGCAAGCTTATATAAAGAACCTTCGCATTCAATTATCAATAAATTATTTTCATTAACACTAATATTAATTTCAGAATTAGGTAATTTTCTGATTATTTCTGTAAACATTGTAGCATTTACTACTGTACTTCCATTTTCTACAATATCACATTTCATTGTATATTCTATACCAATTTCTAAATCATATGTGGTTAATTTTATTTCATCTTCATTTGTTTGAATAAGAATTCCTTCTAGTATAGGCATTGTAGTTTTAGAAGCTACTCCTTTTACTACGGAATTCAGTGCTTTTATGATATTATCTTTATAGCAAACGAATTTCATTTTTATCATCCTTTCATTTTTTGCGAATAAACGCTATAATATTATTTTAATATTAATTAATATATTTAGTAGTAGTAGTAGTAGGTCATGTGGAAAGTGTGGAAAACTTTGTTGATAACTTATCGCCGTATGTTTTTGCGTGTGGATAACTCTGTGGATAACTTAGGGTAGTTTTCCACACAATTCACATTTTATTTGCGGAAATTGGTTATCCACATGTTTTCAACACGTTATCCACAAAGTGGTGTTGATAACTAATGTAGTGTTTCCGTAAGAAGAGATTGAATTGCTTTTTTCAAACAAAGTTTTTTCCAAACATAAATTTTAAAAAAATCAATTTTAATTTGACATTTCAATTATTCATTATTTAAAATTATGTTTTTCACACTTTCCACAATTAATTTTGTATTATTTTTTTCCTTAACATCTTTCTCTATTTTTTTGTATGCATGCATTACTGTTGAATGATCTCTATTTCCAAAGTCTATTCCTATTTGTGGAAATGTCATATTAGCTACTTCTCTACATAAATACATAGCAATTTGTCTTGGAAAAGCAATATCATTTGACCTTTTGTTACCAGCTAAATCTTTTTTATCAATGCTAAAATATTTAGCAACAACATCTTGTATAAAGTCTGATGAAATTACTTTTTCTTTTTTAGAAATAAATTCATTTATAACATTTTCTGCAAGTTCTATTGTTATTGGAATATGGGTTAAAGAAGCTCGAGCTACAATTTTGTTAAAAACTCCTTCAAGTTCTCTAATGTTTGAATCAATTTTTGTAGCAATATCTGATAATATTTCGTCATCAATAATTATTGCTTCATCTTGAGCTTTTTTTCTAAGTATGGCGACTCTTGTTTCATAATCTGGATTAGAAATATCTGCTGTAAGTCCCCATTCAAATCTTGATTTTAATCTATCTTGTAGAAATTGAATATCACGAGGATGTGTATCACTTGATATAATTATTTGTTTTTCATTTTCATACAAAGTATTAAAAGTATGGAAAAACTCCTCTTGAACTCTCTCCTTTTTTGCAATGAATTGAATATCATCAATTATTAACACATCTGCAGTTCTATATTTGTTTCTAAATGGATCATTCTTAAAGTCCTTTATAGAGTTTATTAATTGATTTGTAAATTTTTCTGATGTGACATAAACTACATTCATTTTTCTGTTGTTTTGAAGAATGCGATTTCCAATTGCTTGCATAAGATGAGTTTTTCCAAGTCCTACACCCCCATATATATAAAATGGATTGTATGTTTTAGCTGGATTATCAGCTACTGCAAGAGCTGCAGCTTGTGCAAGTCTATTATTACTCCCAACGACAAAAGTGTCAAAAGTATATTTGGGATTTAATGATTGACGTGCTGAAGTAGCCTCATCTTCATCTTCTTCTGGTTGATGAACCGATATGATTTCTGGTTCTTGATTTTGTTGTATTTCTTGATGGCCGTTTTGTTTTTTCTTGTCTTCATCTAGAGAATGAATAGAAAAAGTAAAATCTCTATTTGTAACATATTTCAGTGCATTGATAAGTAATGAGGCATATCTTGTTTCAGCTGTTTCCTTTTCATATTTTGAATTACACTGAAAAGTTATATGATTACCTTCTATTGATTCATACCTTAAAACTTCGAGATAAGTTGAATAAGTTATATTAGGAATTTCTTGTTTTAAAGCTGCCTGCATTTTATCAACTATTTCTTGGCCATTCATCGAAGAATCCATAAAAAAAACCTCCGTTTCTGACATAAAGTCTAAAATAAATATATTAACAAAATGTAACTAATTATGTAACATTTTGGCAAATATTGAA
This sequence comes from Clostridiales bacterium UBA3678, assembly GCA_002372935.1. Taxonomy (GTDB): domain Bacteria; phylum Bacillota; class Clostridia; order TANB77; family CAG-508; genus CAG-269. The sequence goes on from DFJF01000010.1 coordinate 8,218, forward strand.
ATTAAAAAGTTATCCACAAAGTTATCCACATTTGTTGATAACTTTGTAATAAATCTGTAAAAATCAAATTATTATACAAACATAAATTCATACTGCAAAAAGCCTAATCCTAAGGCACTTTGCGATTTGCTTTTTAAAAAAATTAAGAAAATTTTAAAATGAAAAAAAGTATTCACAGAATGTGGATAAGTTGTGGATAACCTTTTATAAATTTACAAAATTTTCAAAATAATATTTAAAAAAGTTATACAACATTTTTTTATAAAATGCAACCAAATTTTCAAAAAAATATAAAAAAAAAGTCTGAAACCCTTGTTTCCTTAAGAAAAAATAAAAAAATGTAAAAAATGATTGACAATTTCAAAAAATGATTATATAATATTTACACTTGCGTTAAAAAGGTTAAAAATAATTTTTTTAATATAAAATATTTAGGAGGTGCTGTAGAAATGAAAATGACATATCAACCAAAAAAAAGACAGACAAAAAAAGAGCATGGTTTCTTAAAAAGAATGTCAACAAAATCTGGTAGAAATGTGCTTAAAGCAAGACGTGCAAAAGGCAGAAAGAAAATTTGTGCATAATTTTAAGGATGATTTTTTAAATGAATAAAACCAAAATGTTAAAGAAAAATTATGAATTTAGTCAGATTTTTTCAAAAGGCAAATATTATTCTGGTAGTGTGATTGAAGCTTTTATTTTAAAAAATAGGACAAATAGCAATTATTTAGGACTTGCAGTAAGTGCAAAATCAGGACATGCTTATCAGAGAAACAGGATAAAGAGGCTTTTAAGAGAAAATTATAAAAATTATGAAAGTCAGATTATAGAAGGAATAAGCATCATATTTTTGTTGAAGAAATCAACAAAAATTGATGAAATTTCTTTTAAGCAAATAAATTATGATATTGAAAAAATATTTAAAAAGGCTAAAATAATAATTGAAAAAGAGTAAGATGAAAAAAGTTTTAATAAAGTTAATAGAATGGTATCAAAGAAATATATCTGCATGGTTAGATTACAAAAATGTAAAGTGCAAATTTTATCCAACATGCTCAGAATATACAAAACAAGCTATAGAAAAGTATGGTTGTATAAAAGGTTGTATGCTGGGTTTGTTCAGAATTATAAGATGTAATCCTTTTTCAAAAGGTGGATATGACCCATTAAAATAAAATGTGGAGGAAATATATGTTAGCTTTTTTTGCAAATATATTTGGATATGTTTTAGAATTTTTGTATAACATGGTTGGAAATTATGGTGTTGCAATCATATTATTTTCAGTTCTTGTAAAAGTATTAATGATTCCAATCTCACTAAAACAACAAAAATCAATGAAAAAAAATACAGAAATGCAAGAAGAATTAAAACAGATTCAATTTAAATATAAAAATGATCCTGAAAAAATGAATCAAGAGGTTATGGCTTTATATAAAAGAGAGGGTGCGAGTCCATTTTCTGGCTGTCTAAGTTCAATTATACAAATAGTTTTATTACTTTCGGTATTTTTGTTAGTTAGATCTCCATTAACTTATATGGTAAAGATGGATCCTACTGTAATAGAAAAATTGGAAGCAATAGTATCAGAACAAGATTCTAATACTCAAAAAAGTTATGCAGAAATTGCTGTTATCCAATATGTTAGAAAACTTGAAAATGCTGCTTCCGTAAGTAAAAACGAAAAGAACAATGAAAAAAATATAGAGAATAATTTAGAAAATAATTCTATAGAAACGAATTCAATTGAAAATAATGGTAATACAGATAATGCAAATGTAGAGAGTACTACTGATGATTTCAAAATTGAGGATTATGTAGATCAAATTAATTTGAATATGAATTTTCTTGGAATTGATTTAAGTCAGGTTCCAACAAGTAATTTAAAAGATTTTAAAGTTCTTATAATTCCTATATTGTATGTAATATCATCATTTATTTCTATAAGAATGTCATCATCTACAGCTACTTCTAAAAATAAAAAGGAGAATAAAAAGCTTATTACAGATGGGAATGAAGAAAAAGATGAAGAAAGATACAATCCTGCAGAAGATATAAACAAAACTATGATGTGGATGATGCCTATAATGTCAGTTTCTATTGCAATTATTGCACCATTAGGTTTAGCTTTATATTGGTTAATGAACAATATTTTAATGATTGCAGAAAGGTTAGTATATAACAAAATTTTAAATAAAGAGGAGGCAGAAAAAAATGCCTAAAAGCATAATTTCAGAGGGTAAAACTACAAATGAAGCAATTGAAAATGGATTAACAGAATTACACGTTAGTAGGAACGAAGTAGAAATAAAAGTTCTTGAAAATGAAGATAAAAGAAGCTTTTTTAGTATTTTAGCTCCAAGAGTTGTGAAAGTAGAGCTTACTTTAAAAGAAAAAAATGAAAAAGAAGAAAAAGAACATGGACATCATGAAAATACAATAAAAGAGCCAAAAAAATATTCTACAGAAGAATTAGATTCTGCTGAAAAAAATATAAAAATATTTTTAGATGAGTTTTTGCCAAAAATTGATGAAAAATCAAGTTATGAAGTTATAAAAACAGAAGCAGGACTCGAAATTTATTTAAAAGGTAATGGCTTAGGAATTTTAATAGGATATAGAGGAGATACCTTATATTCATTACAAAATATTTTAATATCTATAGCAAGTAAAGGAATAAATACTAAAATAAGAGTGATTTTGGATATTGAGGGATATAAAGAAAAAAGAGAAAAGACATTAAGAGCTCTAGCAGAAAGAATGGCAAAACAGGTTATAAAAACGGGAAAATCAGTTACTTTAGAGCCTATGAAAGCCTATGAAAGAAAAATAATACATACAGAATTGCAAGATTCGAGTAAAGTAGAAACATACAGTATTGGTGAAGAACCAAGAAGAAAAGTAGTTGTTGCTTTAAAAAATAATTAAATAAAAAATAAATCAGAAGTCAAAGTTCAGATTTAGTCTTTTATAGATTAATGGGCTTTGGCTTTTTAAGTTAGGAGGAAAATAATGAGTACAATTGCATCAATCTCTACTGCCCCAGGAATTGGAGGAATTGGAATAATTAGAATGAGTGGAAGAGATACATTTAAAATATTAAATAAAATATTTGTTATGAAAAATTCAAAAGATATAAAAGAAATAAGTGGATATACAATGAAATATGGGCACATTGTTGAAAATAACAGAACAATAGATGAAGTCCTTGTATCTTATTTTAAGTCACCAAAAAGTTATACAACAGAAGATATGTGTGAAATAAATTCACATGGTGGAACAGTGGTTATGAGAAAAATATTAGAATTATGTTTGAAAAATGGTGCTAATTTAGCAGAACCAGGAGAATTTACAAAAAGAGCTTTTTTGAATGGAAGAATTGATTTATCTCAAGCTGAATCTGTTATTGATATAATTAATGCTAAATCTGAAAGAGAAGCAAAAGAGGGAATAAAACAACTAAATGGATTTTTATCAAAAGAAATTTTTGAAATAAAACAAATATTATTGGAGATAATGACCAATATAGAAGTTTCTATAGATTATCCAGAATATGATACACCAAATGTCACAAATGTAGAGATATTAGAAAAAATTGATATTTCTCGAAAAAAATTAGAAGATTTAAAAGACTCTTTTGATAATGGAAAATATATAAAACAAGGTATAAAAACAGTTATAATTGGAAAACCAAATGCTGGAAAGTCTTCGCTTTTAAATGCTATTCTTAATGAAGATAGAGCAATAGTTACAGAGGTTGAAGGAACAACAAGAGATACAATTGAAGAATTTGTAAACATAAAAGGAATTCCGTTAAATTTGGTAGACACTGCTGGAATAAGAGAATCTCATGATATTGTAGAAAAAATAGGTATAGAAAAATCAAAAAAATTGGCAGAAGAGGCAGATTTAATTATTGCAATTTTTGATTCAAGCCAAAATTTTACAAATGAGGATTTAGAAATTTTAAAAATTGCAAAAAATAAAAAGTCAATTATTGTATTAAATAAAATAGATTTAAAACAAAAGATTACGTCTGACAATCCAGAATTAAAAGATTTAAATAAAAATCTGATAAATTTATCAGCAAAAAATAAAAATGGCTTAAATTTGCTTTTCGAAAAAATAAATGATATGTTTAATTTAAATGAAATAAATTTGGATAATGATGTTGTGATAACAAATGAAAGACATAAAAACTTAATATCAACTGCAATAAAAAATTTAAATGAGGCTGAAAGAAGTTTAAATATTGGAATGCCTGTTGATATTATTGCAATTAATTTAAAAGATGTATTACATAACTTAGGAGAAATTACGGGGGAAGAAGCTAGTGAGGAAATTATAAATGAAATTTTCTCTAGATTTTGTCTAGGAAAGTAGCTATGTATTATGTAAACCAGAATGTGCATAATTGCTTAAATATATTTTAAAATAAAGTATATTTTAAATTAAAAAACAAATGGTAATAATAGATGATGAAAGTGAGGAAGTAGTAATAAAATGAGTTATTTTGCAGGAGAATATGATGTAGCTGTAATTGGAGCAGGACATGCAGGATGTGAAGCAGGACTTGCAGCAGCAAGACTAGGTATGAAAACATTAATTTTTTCTATAAGTTTAGAGGCTGTTGCAAATATGCCATGTAATCCACATATTGGAGGAAGTTCTAAAGGGCATTTAGTAAGAGAAATTGATTGTCTTGGTGGAGAAATGGGAAAAAATATAGATAAAACAATGATACAAATAAAAATGTTAAATACTTCAAAAGGGCCTGCAGTGCATTCTTTAAGAGCACAAGCAGATAGAAAAAGATATCAAATGGAAATGAAGCATACACTAGAAAGACAAGAAAATTTGGAGTTAAAACAAGCAGAAATTACAAAAATTAATGTTAAAGATGGTAAAGTAGAATCAATAGAAACAGCAGTAGGTGCAATATATAAGGTTAAAGCTGTAATAGTTTCTACAGGGACATACTTAAAAGGAAAAATCTTTATTGGGGAATTTTCACAGGAAAGTGGACCAGATGGTGTATTTCCAGCTAATAAATTATCAGAATGTTTAAAAGAATTAGGAGTAAAAATTGTAAGATTTAAAACAGGAACTCCTGCTAGAATCAATAGAAAAAGCATAGATTTTTCGAAGATGGAAGTACAAAAAGGTGATGAAAACATTGTTCCATTTTCTTTAGATGATAAAGTAAAAAAATTTGAACAACAAGACTGCTATTTAACTTATACAAATGAAGAAACACATAAAATTATTCGTGAAAATTTGCAAAGATCACCATTATATGCTGGAAAGATTGAGGGAACTGGACCTAGATATTGCCCATCAATTGAGGATAAAGTTGTAAGATTTGCAGATAAGCCAAGACATCAAATATTTATAGAACCAATAGGCTTAGATACTGATGAAATGTATGCACAAGGGATGAGTTCATCACTTCCAGAAGATGTCCAAATTGCTATGTATAGAACGATTCCAGGACTTGAGAATTGCGAGTTTACAAGACCTGCATATGCAATAGAATATGATTGTATAGATCCTTCACAATTAAAGTTATCTTTGGAGTATAAAAATATTAGAGGCTTATTTTTTGCAGGACAAACAAATGGATCTTCAGGTTATGAAGAAGCTGCTTGTCAAGGACTGATGGCTGGAATAAATGCTTCTCAAGAGATAAAAGGAGAAGAACCTCTTATTTTGGATAGAACTCAGGGCTATATTGGAGTTCTGATAGATGATTTAGTTACAAAAGGTACAAATGAACCTTATAGAATGATGACTTCAAGAGCTGAATATAGATTACTTTTAAGGCAAGATAACGCAGATTTGCGATTAACAGAGATTGGACATGAAATAGGGCTTATTACTGATGAAAGATATAATAGATTTTTAACAAAAAAATCAAATATTGAAAAAGAAATAGAAAGATTAAAAAACACAGTTGTAAAACCTACAGAAGATGTAAATAAATTTTTAAGATTGCATGGAACAACAGAGATAACAAATGGATATAAAATGTCAGAATTATTAAAAAGGACAGAGATTAAATATAGTGATTTAGCAGAAATAGACAAGAATAGACCAGAACTAGATGAGGCGGAAAAAGAGGAAGTCGAGATTCAATTAAAATATGAGGGATATATAAAAATGGAAGAAGAACAAGTTGAAAAATTTAAAAAATTAGAGAAAAAAAGACTTCCAGACAATATAGATTATTTTTCTATAAAGGGATTATGCTTAGAAGCAAGACAAAAGTTGAATAAAATAAAACCTAACTCAATTGGGCAAGCTTCAAGAATTTCAGGCGTTTCACCTGCTGATATAAATGTATTACTTATTTATTTACAAATGAATAGATAGTTAAATTTTAAATAAAGGAGGATATTTATTTTATGGATATTAATTTTGAAAATAAAATGAGTAAATATGCAAAAGAATTAAATATTGAATTATCACAAAAGCAGTTGAGAGAATTTTATGATTATTTGAATTTATTATTAGAATGGAATGAAAAAATTAATTTAACAGCAATAACAGAGATTAATGAAATAATTTTAAAACATTTTATAGATTCTTTAACTATTGCAAAGTATTTAAAAGATAGTGATAATTTTGTAGATGTTGGAACTGGAGCAGGATTTCCTGGGATTCCAATAGCGATTTGGAATAATACTATAAATATTACATTATTAGATTCCTTAAATAAAAGAATATTGTTTTTAAATGATGTTATTAATAAATTAGATTTAAAAAATATAAAAACAATTCATGGAAGAGCAGAAGAATTTGGACAAAATAAACAGACAAGAGAAAAATATGATGTAGTAACATCAAGAGCTGTAGCAAACTTAACAACACTTTCAGAATATTTATTACCAATTGTCAAAGTTGGAGGTAAGTGCATTTGCATGAAAGGATCTAACATTGATCAAGAACTGGATGATGCAAAATTTGCAATAAAAGAATTTGGTGGTGAAATTAAAAAAATTGAAAAGTTTGTTTTACCAGATTCAGATATAGAAAGAAATATTATTATAATAAATAAAATGAAGGAAACTCCAAAAAAATATCCAAGAAAAGCAGGCATGCCAAGCAAAGAACCTTTAAGAAAATAAAAAGTTATCCACATCAAAATTTTAAGATGTGGATAACTTTTTTGTGAAACATTTAAAAATTTGATTACAGGAAATCCTACTCCCAACGGATAATTGGAGAATGTTTCACACAGTTCATTGTGAAACAAGCATTAATTTATTTACAAAATGTGGATAATTTTAAAATCGCAATTGACATTTTTCGACAAAATTCGACAAAAAAATAAAGGCAAGTTTATAACTATAAGTATGAATTAAAAATTAAAAAAATATTTAATAAAATCATTGACATATTTTTAATATTTGTATATTATATTATAAGAAAAAATATTAACTAATGTAGAAATTGGAGGGAGCAATTTGGGAAAAATAATATCTATAGCAAATCAAAAAGGTGGAGTCGGAAAAACAACAACTGCAGTAAATTTAAGTGCAATTCTAGCAAGAAAAGGAAAGAAAGTTTTATTAATAGATGCAGATCCACAGGGTAATGCAACAAGTGGGATTGGAATAGATAAAAAAGTTAATTTATCAACCTATGACTTGTTAACTGGGGAAGACAAAGCGGTTGACATAATACAAAAAACAGAAATTAAAAATTTATCAATTTGTCCATCAAATATTAATCTAGCAGGGGCAGAAGTAAAGCTAGTTTCAATGATGTCAAGAGAACAAAGATTAAAAGAAAAATTAGAGCCTGTAAAAGATAAATATGATTATATTTTTATTGATTGCCCACCATCATTAGGATTAATTACTCTAAATGCATTTACTGCATCAAATAGTGTTTTAATACCTGTACAATGTGAATATTATGCATTAGAGGGACTAGGACAACTTATTAATACAATAGAGATTGTAAAAAGGCACTTAAATAAAGATTTATATATAGAAGGTGCGCTTCTTACCATGTATGATATTAGGACAAATTTATCAAATCAAGTTGTAAAAGAAATAAAAAAATATTTTAACAATAAAGTTTATAAAACGATTATACCAAGAAATGTCAGAGTTAGTGAGGCACCAAGTTATGGATTACCAATAACAGTTTATGATCCACATTCTAAAGGTGCAAAGAGTTATGAGAAATTAGGCAAAGAATTTTTAAAAGTAGACTCTGCAATTAATATAGAAAAGGAGGAAGAATAAATGATAAAGAAAACAGGACTTGGAAAAGGATTAGATGCACTATTTTCAATGCCAGAAATAGAAGCAGAACAGTCAAAAGAAGGAGATCAATTAAAAAATTTAAAAATAATAGATGTAGAACCAAATAGAGAACAAGCAAGAAAAGTTTTTGATCAAGATTCATTACAAGAACTTGCAGATTCAATAAAAATGTATGGTGTGATACAGCCAATTGTAGTAACAGAGAAAAATGGATATTATTCAATAGTTGCTGGAGAAAGAAGATGGAGAGCAGCAAAAATAGCTGGGTTAACAGAAATTCCAGCAATTGTTAGAGATGGAGATGAAAAGAAAAATAAAGAGATATCTCTTATAGAAAATATTCAAAGAGAAGATTTAAATCCAATAGACAAAGCAGAAGGTATAAAATCTTTAATAGATGAGTATCATTTAACACAAGAAGAGATTGGTAAAATTTTAGGAAAAGCAAGAAGCAGTGTTGCAAATACCATACGTATATTAAATTTATCTCCAAAAGTTTTAGAACTTGTAAGAGAAGGCAAATTGTCAGAAGGACATTGTAGATCATTATTAATGGAGACAGATCCTGATGCTCAATACAAAATGGCTTTAAGAATAATAAACAATAGTCAAACAGTAAGACAAACAGAAGAAAAAATTCACAGAAAAAAACATGTCCTAGACTATGACCCAAGATATGAAGCTGTATATAGAGATGTTGAAGATAGATTTACTGGATTTTTTGGAACAAAGGTTAAGGTAAATGCTGGAAAAAGAGCTGGAAAAATTGTTATTGAGTACAAAACAAATAGCGATTTAGAAAGAATTTTGGATTTGATAAAATAAAAGACAATTTAAGGAGGCAAAAATGTTAGATTTTTTAAAAACAGATACAAGTATAATTATAATTTTTATAATAAATATAATTTTATTTATAGGTGTTATAGTTAGTTATGCACGAATAAATAAGATTAATAAAAATATGAATGAATTTATGAAAAAATTAGGGGATGGCAAAGATATAAGAGAAGATTTAAGTAAATATATGGATAGAGTAACAGGAGTAGAGACAGGTCTAAAAGAAACAAATTTAAAATATGATCAGTTAGACTACCAAATACAAAGATGTGTTCAGAAAATAGGAGTTGTTAGATATAATGCATATAAAGATTCTGGAAGTGATTTAAGTTTTGCAGTAGCATTATTAGATGAAAATAATAATGGTGTTGTTTTTAATGGTATTTATTCTAGAGAAATGTCAAATATATATGCAAAGCCTGTTTTTGATGGCAAGTCTAAATATACAATTACAGATGAAGAAAATCAAGCAATAGATAAAGCTATTAATTTTATTGAATAAAATTTTAAAAAAGTATTGACAAATTAGCAGAATATATGGTATTATAAAAATTGTCAATGCCACACGGAGAGGTGGTCGAGTTGGTTTATGGCACCAGTCTTGAAAATTGGCGTAGGCTAATACCTACCGTGGGTTCGAATCCCACCCTCTCCGCCAACATTATATGAGTATTGTATTTTGCAATACTCTTTAATATTATAAAATGTAGGTGTACCCAAGTGGTGAAGGGGGCAGTTTGCTAAACTGCTAGGTCGAGTAATCGGCGCGGAGGTTCAAACCCTCTCACCTACGCCAGAGTAGGTATAAAGAGTTATAATCTTTATATCTTTTTTTATAAAAGTTGAAAAAGTAAAAAATATATGATATTAGTAAATAGAATACGAAAAGAAGAAATGTTTTAAGTCAATTAATTTAAAAAATATTTTCAAGATATGGAATTTGAAAAATTAAACAGAAAAAAATAGAAGATATGTAAATCCAAGTCTATATTTATATGAAAATTTTTAAAAATGAATTGAAAAGGCAAAATTATACTTTTTTTCTTAAAAATTTACAAAAAAGTTGCAAGTTTTTTATAAAAGGTGTATAATTAATATTGAATTGTGGTGATAAAAATGAAAAATATGTTGAAAATAGCTACCAAAATAGGAATTCTATTTATTTTGTTAATTTTTATTTTAAGTTATAATAGGGTTAATGCGGATTCTGGTGCAGATGTTGATCCAAATAGTTGGAAACCTGCTTCTGAAAGTACTAGTTTATTATTTGACGATAAAGTCGAAGTTATTTTAGGGGCAATGCGAGCAATTGGTATAATTGTATCTGTGGGAGTCTTGATTACAATAGGCATAAAGACCATGTTAGCAAGTGTAGAAGAGAAATCTTATTATAAAGAAGTCATGCCAGGATATATAATTGGAGCTTTACTTGTATTTTCTATAACTACAATACCATCATTAATATATAAGGCGTTAAAAGATTTTAATAATTAAAAATATAGTCATAGTCATTGTATTGCGCTAAGAAGGAGGAACTATGAAAAATAGAATTTTAAAAATAATACTAATTTTATTGTGTATTATAAATGTTTTTCTCTTTTTTCCTGTTAGGATATATGCAGCAGATGGAGTCGAAGATGCTATTTCTGGAGCCGATAACTTTCTAAAAAAAGGGACTCCTCAAATAAACAATACTGAATTAAAGAAAACCAGTGATACTATTTATAATGCTTTATTGATAGTAGGAGTTGCATTAACAGCAATAATAGGAGTTGTTTTGGGAATAAAGTTCATGATTGCAAGTGTAGAAGACAAAGCAAAAGTAAAAGAAGCATTTGTTCCATATATTATGGGATGCATTGTTATTTATGGTGCATTTGGTATATGGAGAGTATTTCTTGTACTAGGAAACAAATTAAATTAAAATTGATATTAACTTTCTAATATTTTATTAGAATTTATATAAATCATAAAAAATTAAAAGGAGGAAAAAAATTATGAGCAAGAAAACACTAAGAATAATTACTATAATTGCTACAATTGTTGCAGTAGTATGTATATTTTCAATGTCTTTTGCAGCAACAGACCCAAAAAGTTTAACTGGAAAAGATACAAAAGATTTTGATAACGTAGGTAATGTAATAATTGGTGCATTGAAAGCAATAGGAACAATAATTGCAGTTGCCATTTTAATTGTTTTGGGTATAAAATACATGATGGGAAGTGCAGAGGAGAAAGCTGAATACAAGAAGACAATGATACCATATTTAATTGGTGCAGTATTGATCTTTGCTGCTCCATATATTGCAAGTGCAATTTACAATTTTGCAGGTAGCAACTTTAAATCATAATTATTCTAATAATTAATAAAAAATCAGAAGAACAATATTGTTTTTCTGATTTTTTTATTTCTTAAAAGTTACAAAAAAGTTACAAACATATTACAAATATATTATTTTAAAAAAAATTCAAATAAAATGTTCCATTTTATGATAAAATCTGATATAATTTATTATAGAGAAAATAGGTGGATTTTATCCAAAAAGGAGGAACTATGGGAGGACCATATAATATACCTAGGAATTATAAAGGTGAAGGAAGAATTTTATTTATATTTTCAACAAAAGCATTTATATATACTTTAATTAGTGGTTTGATAGGTGTGCCATTTTGGTTTGTTTTTAGGATATTTAATCATTCATTAGTGGGACTTATATTTATTGTATTTTTTGCACTCATAGGCTTTATAATAGGAACATTTAAAATACCGGACAACCAAAGATTTGAATTTAATAGAAATGTTGGAGGAGAAGCAATAGACGACATTATAGTAAGATGGATTAAATTCAAAAAAAATGGAAAGAGAATATATGTGTATAAGGAGGAAACAAAAGATGTCAAATAGCCAAATAGCAACACTATTAATGGGTGTATTGGGTATAATGTTTTTTATATTAATTGTACTGATAGGAATATATGTTATTATTAGAATTAAATCAAAAAATAAACAAAAAGAAGATGAAAATGAAGAAAATGTATCAAGTAAATCCAAAGTTGAACAAATGTATAATCTAAAATCTATTTTTAATTTTATGGAGTTTGATAAAATAGAAGACAATATGATTGTTCAAAAAAAAGGAAAAAAATTTATTATGATTGTCAAATGCCAGGGTATAAATTATGATTTAATGTCTGGTGTTGAAAAAAGCGGTGTTGAGCAAGGATTTATACAGTATCTTAATTCATTAAGATATCCAATTCAAATTTATATACAGACAAGAACTGTTGATTTAACAGGAAGTATAAGTACATATAAACAAAAAATAAGAAAATTGGGTGATGATTTAGCACATAAAGAATTTGATTACAATCAAAAAGTAAGAAGTGGGCAATATAATAGAAAGCAATTAGAAAAAGAAAGATTTGAGCTTGTAAAAGCAAGAAACCTTTACGAATATGGTACAGATATCGTTGCAAATACAGAAAGAATGAGCTTAAATAAGAGTATTTTGACAAAACAATATTATATTGTTTTATCATATTATCCGGAAGAAGTTTCAAATAGCAATTATTCAGCAGATGAAATATCTGGAATGGCTTTTTCAGAATTGTATACAAGAGCTCAAACAACGATCAATTTAATGTCTGTTTGTGGAGTTGCTGGAAAAATATTAGATTCTTATGAGTTGGCGGAATTATTATATTCTGCATATAACAGAGACGAAGCAGAGACTTATGAATTAAAGAAAGCGATAAATTCAGGATATGATAGTTTATATGTTACTGCTCCAGATGTTTTAGAGAAAAGAAAGAGAGAATTAGATAAACAAATTGAAATTGATGCAATAAATATGGCAAATAGAGCAGTTGATGAAGTAAGACAAGAAACTGAGCTGGAAAAAGAGGTAAGAAAAAGGGAAGAAGAATATAATGAAATGGTTGCTCGCATGGCAGAATTAGTATTAGAAAATAATCAAGACATTTTAGGAAAAAGTGTAGTTAATAAAGCTAAACAAAAAGTTAATGATTTAGAAAAAGCAAATGATGAAAAAGATAAGAACAAGGAGGAAGTAGTAAATGAGCAAAAGAAAGTTAAAAGAGCAGGAAGACCTAGAAAGACAGCATGAAGATGAAGGAAAGTTCCTTCAAAGAAAAACATTAAAAGAAATAATCGCACCATCTGGTATAGATGCATCTAATATAGATCATTTGGAAATTATATCAAATGCAAAAAGATATGCAAGAAGTTTTTTTGTTTCAACACTTCCACGTATGGCAACATTTCCAGAGATATTTAGAGACTTATATATGTTTGGTGATATAAATACATCTATATACATTAATCCGATTAAAGAAGATAGATCTCAAAATGAATTAAATAAAACAATAAATGTAATTGAAACAGAAAGAATTGTTGCTCAAGATAGAGGTAATATAAATAAAGAAAGTGATTTGACACAGAAAAGACTTGAAGCTGAAGAATTAAGAGATCAAATAGCTGCAGGATTTAATAAGTTATTTGAAGCATCTGTTATATCAACTTTATTTGCATATAATTTAGATGATTTAGATAGATACACAAAAATGCTTTCATCAGATATGTCAAAAAGCTTAGTAGGAATAAAAAACGCGTGGGGAATGCAAGAAGATGCATTCAAAAGCAATTTACCATTAATGGATAACAAAATTGGAAAAACACATACTTTTGATAGAAATTCGATGGGAACTGTTTTTCCATTTACTACATCTGAAGTTGGACATGATACAGGAGTACCTTTAGGATTTAACAAACAAACAGGAACTCCAGTATTATTTGATAATTTTCATAGTTCTCTTACAAATTACAATATGGTTATATTTGCAAAATCTGGTGCAGGAAAATCTGTTACTATGAAAACTTTAATTTCTCGTTCCTCTGTTCTTATGGGGATAGAGAGTTTGGCACTTGATGCAGAAGGTGAGTATACAGTAGTTGCTGAAGCTCTTGGTGGAATTAATATAATAATTAGTCCTACATCAAATACCATAATAAATATTTTTGATCTAGAAACAGAAGTTGTAAAAGATGAAATTACTGGAAAAGAAAAATCAATTGTAAATATAGAGAATAAGGTAGAAGATGTCACACAGGCTCTAGTTACAATGGCAAAAGGAAGTACAAAAAGTGAAGAAGTAAATGAGCTTACAAAACAAATAATTGCAGAAATTATTTATGAAGAATATGCTGCTTTGGGAATAAATAGTAATCCAAATAGTTTGTATGAGGAAGATGAAAGTAGCTACATTAGAGGATCAGTTGTAGCTAAGAAAAAGAAACCAATGCCAACAATAGGAAGTTGGTATAGAAGATTACAAAAGAAAGCAGAAGAAAATAAAAACAGAAATTATGAATTTCACTATAGTTACCTATTAAAAGTTATGAAACAATATGTAAAAGAATATGATGGACAAATGGCATATTTTGATGGTCAATCTACTTTTGAATTATTAGAAGGTGCACCATTCATAAATATTGATATTTCTCAACTTGAAGAAAGATTTGCAAGACCACTTGCGCAACAAATATTACTTTCATGGATTTGGGAGAAATATGTTAAGAAAAATAGTGAAGATAGAAAAAGAGCTCGTAAAAAGAGGGTTTTAGTAGATGAGGCATGGATGTTATTACCATACCCAGAAGCTGTTGATTTCTTAAATAAAATGGCAAGACGTGCCAGAAAGAGAAATGTATCTTTAGCTATAATTTCACAGAGATTTCAAGATTTTTATGAAAAACCAGAAGCTCAAGCTGTTTTAACATCTTCAGATACAAAGTTATTTTTAGCACAAGATAAATCAGAAATACAGTATTTAAAAGAAGTATTTAAACTTTCAGAAGGTGAAGCAGGATTCTTGGTTACATGCCAAAGAGGAGAAGGTTTATTGAAAGTTGGGTCAGAGACTTGTATTTTGAAAATAATGCCAACGAAAAAAGAATTCGAGTTTGTTGAAACAAACTTAAATAAAATCGCAAAAGAACAAAGTTAGTTTAGGAGGATTTGAAATGAGAATTTTTGCGAATAATAAAATTTGGAAAAAAATTGTAATAATAATTGGAATACTATTGTCGTTTTCAATCGTTGTGCCAGAACCAGTTGAAGCAGATTTAGGCGGTAAGCTTATGCAACCCATAATGTCATTATTTATTGGAATAGGTGATGGTGTAAATACTGTAATACAAAAAATGTTTTTAAATCGTGAACCAGCTGTATTAATTATATCTAGTGGTTTTAATTGGTGGAAGGTGGCACTGGGAGTTGCGATTGGAATTGGACTTATTGCGGTTGGTATCGTAACAGGAGGTGTAGGAGCAATTATAATTGGTAGCGCTTTAACTATAGCTGTAGTTGCGACAGCAGCAACAGGTGGTAATTCATCAAGCGACAATATAGCATTTCAGGTGGTAACAAGTTTTACAGCTAGTATGTTATCTGATAAAAATGAACTTGCTCTTCCTATGATGTCTTTAACTCCATATGAAATATTTGCTAACAAGCAAAATTTATTTAGTGTAAATTTCTTTAAAAATTTATCCGACGATGAAAAATATATAAAGGGATCCGACGATGAAGAAAATAAAGAGGGAAAAAAAGAAAAAAGTAAAACATTGATGTATTCATTACAAGATATTATTGCAAGTTGGTATAAAACATTTAGATTAATTGCGATAGTTGGAATGCTTCCGGTGTTGGTATATATAGGAATTAGAATACTTGTATCTGCACCAAGTGATAAAGCAAAATATAAAGAAAATCTAATGGACTGGGGAGTTGCTTTTCTTCTAATTTTTGCAATGCATTATATTATGTCTTCTTCAAATTTATTTATTGACCAAGTAACAGATATGATTGACTCAGTTAAAATAAGTACAAAAATGGGAGGAGAAAAAGAAGTAGAATTTAAGAACCAATCTGTAGAAGGTTTTTTAATAGGAGTAAAAGGAGAGGGTGAAGATGCAGAAATTGATGATGATACAACAGAGTTGGTAAGAACAGCACATGAAAAGATGATTACTGGAGAATCAGCAACAGAAACTACAAAAAAATATGCCTGGTGTTTTTGGACAGACTTAAGTGGAACACAAGCAAACATAAAGGGGGAAGAAAATGCAAAAGTTTTATTTTGGCCATGTGATAATTTTGTAGCTCAATCAAGAATGTATGCTCAAAGAGCAAAAGGAGATTTTGCATATATTGGATATGGTCTAATTTATGTTATTTTAACAATATATACTTGCATGTTTATTTTTGTTTATTTACGTAGGTTCATGTATATGGCTTTTTTGACACTTATTGCACCATTAGTTGCTTTGACATATCCAATTGATAAAATAAGAGATGGAAAAGCTCAAGCTTTTGAATTTTGGTTTAAAGAATACTTTTATAATTTATTATTACAGCCATTACATTTGTTGCTATATTTGATTTTGGTTGGCTCTGCACTAAGTTTTGCAGCAAAAAACCCTATATATGTATGTGTTATTCTAGGATTTATGACACCTTTTGAGAAGTTATTAAAGCAAATGTTTGGATTTAGAGGAGAAACACCTGGTTCACTACCAGGAATGGCAGCAGGAGCACTAATGATGGGAGCATCACAAAGGATATTTGGAAGACATCCAAAAGGTTTAGGTGGTGAAAATGGATCAAATAATTCTAGAAATAATGGAGAGAATGATGATGGAAAACCAATTAAAATGAAAGATGTTGATACTTCAGGAGGTAATTTAATTGGTAGTGGAAGTGGAGCACCAAATCCAGGTAGTGGAAGAGGAGCACCAAATCCAGGTGGTGGAAGAGGAGCACCAAATCCAGGCGGTGGAAGAGGAACGCCAAATCCAGGTGGTGGAAGAGGAGCGCCAAATCCAGGCGGTGGAAGAGGAGCGCCAAATCCAGGCGGAAGAAGAAACGGAGTCTTATCTGCTAATTCTAAAAGAAGATTAAGAAAAATTTCTGCACCTTTAAGATATACAGGAAGGGCATTCGGTAAATACTTTAAAAATAATGGAAAAAAACTTGCTAAATCAGCAGGAAAATCTGCTATAAGATTTGCAGGAGGTGCTGCTAGTGCTGCTGTTGGTGCTACAGGAGGAATGATAGCAGGTGTAGTTTCTGGAGATCCATCAAAGGCTGCATCATATATTGCAGCAGGTGGGGTAGCAGCATATAGTTTGGGTTCAAGAGCAGCTGAGAATATACCGGATATTGTAAGTTCTCAAGCTAATGCAATTAAAGATGAATATTATTTAGATAATCCAGAGAAATATGAAGAAATTCAAAGAAATAAGCAAAGAAAAGAATGGTTAAAAAATGAAAAAAATATTAATACTTTGAAATTGAATGGAATAAACTATAAAGATTTAAACAAAAATGGAGACTTGGATGATTATATTGATCATGGATTTAATGCTAAACAAATAGTGGCAGCTCAACAAATGAGAAATGAAGGATTTGACCATAAACAAGTTATGACAATTGCTGCAATGGCTGACAAATATTATGAGGGAGCTACTGGAGTAGATAGTGGAAAATATAAAACTAAAATGAAAGAGAATTTAAAGTCGTCAACAGAAGGAGCAAATTTATCAGATCAACAGTTAAATGATGCAGTTGATAGGTCAATTGGATATATGAAAAATTATCACAAACATCTTGATAAAGTCAAAACTTTATAATAAGAATTTATATTGAACCTTCTTTATTAAATAAACTTATTTAATATTTAATAAAGAGGGTTCAATTTATAATATCCCAACAAGGAGGAATAAATTTAAAAATGATAGAAATAAAACATGTTTCAAAATCATATAAAAAAGGTGAAAAAGTAGTAGATAACATTAACCTAGAAATAAATGATGGAGAAATTTTCGGATTTATAGGGTTAAATGGAGCAGGGAAAACAACGACAATAAAAATGATTACGGGAATTCTTGAAATAGATGAAGGAAATATATTCATAGATGGAAAAAGCATAATTACAAGCCCAATTGAGGCTAAAAAACAAATGGGACTAGTTCCAGATAGTCCAGATATGTTCTTAAAATTAAAAGGAATAGAATATTTAAATTTTATAGCAGATTGCTATAATGTAAGTAAGGAAGAAAGAATAGAAAGAATAGAAAAATTTGCAAAAGAATTTGAAATATATGAAGACCTAGAAGATAAAATAGAGAGTTATTCACATGGGATGAGGCAAAAAATTGTAATAATAGGAGTATTATTACATACTCCGCAAAATTGGATTTTAGATGAACCAATAACAGGTCTTGATCCAAAAAGTGCTTATGATTTAAAAAAGACAATGAGAGAATATGCAAATAGTGGAAAAACAGTATTTTTCTCTACACATATTTTGGAAATAGCTGATGAACTATGTGATAGAATTGGAATAATAAATAAAGGAAAGATTATTTTTGTAGGTACTCTCAAAGAATTAAAAGAAAAATTTGGAGATAAAAAAACATTAGAAGAGATTTTTTTGGATATTATTTAATGGGAGAATTAGATGAAAGAAAAGATTAAAAATATAATAAATTTAACTATGGTTTATATAAAAGAAAATAATGAAAGTTTAAAAATTATTAATTTTAAAACCCGACAAATAAATAAAAGAAATATAATTTTTTGGACTTATGTAATTTTATTATTTGCAATAACATATGTAAGTTATCAAGCAGTAGAATACTTAAAGAAAATAGGAAAACCAGAAATATTTTTAAATGGATATTTTTTATTTTTAGAAATATTAATTATTCTTAAAACAATAATACTTAGTATTAATATATTTTATTTTTCAAAAGATATAGAAAATATACTGTATTTACCATTAAAACCGGTTGAAATTCTATTATCAAAGTTTAATACACTACTTTATATGAATTATGAGATGGAATTGATTTTTGGATTATTACCATTTATAATATATGGAATATATAATTCATTATCACTAATGTATTATATCAATTTGATTTTAGTATTAATTATATTTCCAATATTTGCAACTTTAATTGTAAGTATTATAATGATTTTTTTAATGAAAACAATTAAATTATTTAAAAATAAGGATTTAATGCAAATTATAATAACATTTATTTTAATAGCAATTTTAATGGTATTTTTAAATGAAACAATGCAATATATATTTAATAATATGAGTAATATTCAAAATAATCAGCAGGGAACATTAGACTTAGTTAATGATAAAATAATAGAAACAAATAAATATTTTTTAAGTATATATCCTGCAACAAAAATATTAGAAGAAAATAATTTTAAAGTAATAGTTTATTATTTTGAATTAATTGTTATTAATTTACTTGGGTTTGCTTTATTTTATTTTTTCGGCAACAAATTTTATTTAGAACAATTATTAAAAGCAAATTTTTATTTTAAACCTAAAAAAAACAAAAAAATAAAATTAAATAAAAAAGTAAAAAAATATCAAATTGGAAAGTCATATTTAAAAAAAGAAATAAAATTATTAACTAGGAATCCAATGTTTTTTATGCAAAGTATTTATAATGTAATTTTGATTACAGTTGTGATATCAATATTAATAATTGCATTAGTTCCACAATTTAGACAAGTGATGCAAATTGAAGAATATAAAGAACAATTTAAGGATTTAAAATTTGATATTGAAGCTGTCTGTATAATAATCGGATTAATACAAATTACCACATTATTTAATTATTGCTCAATTACTGCATATTCAAGGGAAGGAAAATATGCATATTATTTAAAAACATTGCCAGTAAGTTTGCACAAGCAATTTATATATAAAAATATTTCACAAATATTTTTAAATACAATATGTGCTATAATTATTTTAATAATGATTAATTTAGAAATTCCAGAAATATCTGGTGAATACTTTTATACAATGTTTATAATTTCATTTTTGATGATAATAATTAATAGTTTTATTTTAACATTAATAGATTTATTAATGCCAAAATTGGAGTGGGATTCAGAATATGAAATTTTAAAAAATAGTAAAAATAAATTATTACAATATGTCTTAATAGTTTTTAATGTTTTATTTTTGAATTATATAGAAAAAATATTTGAAAAATATAATTTAGATAAATCATTATATGCTTTTATAGGAATACTAATTTGCATTTTAATTATTTTTAATATTTTATTTAATAAATTTAAAAATAAATTATATAAAAATATTAATTAAAAAATTACAATTTACAGCTTATTATTAAAATTTTTAAGCTGTAAATTGTAATTTTATTTATTTTGAAAAAAATAGAAGTATCCAATTATAACTGAAATAAGTATAAAAAGTGTACTAGGAGAAAATAGACTAAAAACAAATTCACTAATAAATGGTATTTTTAAAATAATAAATATTAGCAAAAATGTTAATAATATAGCGAAAAGATTTTTTAAACCTTTATTTAATGAAGATTTTAATTTTGAATAATAATAATTATTATTATTTGAATTTTCTACATTATTAGAATCATTTTGATTTGCATAGCTATTAGTGTAATTTTGATTTGCTCTTGTAGTTTTATATGTATAGTTTTTATTTATTCTCTCTGCATTATTAATATTATAAAAATTATTAAAATTATCTTTATAATAATTTAATTCATTTTTTAATTTATTATTTTCTTTTAAAATAGAATTATATTCCTCAATTGAAATATTTACTTTATCAGATAAAGATTGATCATATTCTAATTTTGAAGTAGGGTTTGATAGAATATCATAAGCAGAATTTATTTCTTTTATCTTTTGTTCTGCAATTACTTTTTCTTGGCCAGTTTTTAAATCAGGATGATATTTTTTCACCAGTGCTTTATATGCATTTTTTATAACCTCATCTGATGCATTTTTATCTATTTCTAAAATTTCGTAATATGTTTTCATTTTTATCTCCCATAATCTATTATTGATATTATACAATATTTTTTAAAATTTGAAAAGAGTAAAATAAAAAAATTCAAATATTAACTAAAATATTTGAATTTTTTATTTTATTTTTTTAAATTATCTTTAGCTACAGTCATAAGTAATTTAATGCGATTAGTTTGGTTTGTTTGACTAGCACCTGGGTCATAATCAACAGGAGTAATGTTTGCTTCAGGGTATAAGCTTCTAATTGTTTTTATTACACCTTTTCCAACAACATGATTAGGAAGACAGGCAAATGGTTGTACACAAATAATATTTGGTATGTCATTTTCTATATATTCCATCATTTCTGCTGTTAGAAACCAACCTTCACCAGTTTGATTACCAATAGATAGAACTTCTTTAACTTTATCTTCTAAATGCCAAATATCACATGGCATTAAATAATTTTTCTTTGAAGAAGCTAAAGCTTTTTTCATATCTTTTTCTAAAATATCAATAACATTTATTGCTAATTTACTTATTTTAGAAGAAGTCTTATTTGTATTTAATAATTGATTAAATGTAATTTTATGTGTTGCCATAAATTTTACAAATCCCATAAAATCTGGAACAATTACTTCTGCACCTTCACTTTCTAGCATTTCTGCAACATGATTATTTCCATAAGGATGATATTTTATTAAAACTTCTCCTACAATGCCAACTTTAGGTTTTTTAATAGTTGTGTCAAATTCAATTTTTTCAAAATCTGAAACAATATCATATATTGCTTTTTTATAATCAGCATTTGTACCATTTGCAACAATATCTCTACATTTATTTACCCAATAATTATATAATTTATCAGATTCACCTTTATGTATTTCATAGGCTCTATTTTTGTGAAGGACTTTTTGTAATAAATCTCCTAACATGACTGCTTTAAATAATTTATCTAATAATTTTGGAGTTAATTTAAATCCAGGATTTTTTTCCATTCCTACAACATTAAATGAAATTACTGGAACTTGCGAAAATCCAGCATCTTTTAAGGCTTTCCTAATAAATCCAATATAATTTGTTGCTCTACAGCCTCCACCTGTTTGAGACATTATTATAGCAGTTTTATTTACATCATATTTTCCTGATTGTAAAGCTTCTATAAATTGTCCTGTAGTTAATATTGATGGATAACAAGCATCATTATTAACATATTTTAGGCCAGTTTCTACAGTATGTTCTGTGCATTCACGAAGTAATACTGCATTATATCCACAAGCATTTACGGCAGCTTCTATAAATTCGAAATGTACAGGAATCATTAGTGGAAGCAAAATGGTATAATCTTTTTTCATTTCTTTTGTAAAGATTACTTTATGTGTTTCATAATCACCTTTTGAAAGTGATTTGTCTTTTAAACGCTTATTCATACTTGCAATAAGTGAACGAATACGAATTTTTACTGCTCCTAAATTATTTACTTCATCTATTTTTATCAAAGTATACATTTTATTGTAACTTTGTAAGATTTCTTCTACCTGGTCTGTTGTAACAGCATCTACACCACACCCAAATGAATTTAATTGGACAAGCTCTAGATTATCATGTTTACCAACAAAGTCTGCTGCTGCATAAAGTCTTGCATGAAATACCCACTGATTTACTACTCTTAAAGGAGCTTTTGGTTCAACTTTATCAGATACAGAATCTTCTGTTAAGACACATAAGCCTAAAGAAGTGATTAAAGTATCTATTCCATGATTAATTTCTGGATCTATATGATATGGACGACCAGCAAGCACTATGCCTTTTAGATTATTTTTTTCAATATATTCTACAGTTTCTTTACCTTTTTGTCTAATATCATTTTTGAAATTCTGATATTCTTGTTCTGCTTTTTCTGCAGCTTCTTCAAGTTCTTTTTTATTAAAATTATATTCTTTAAATTCATCTAATTTTAATATTTCTTTTACTAAATTACTTTTTTCAAAAGGTAAAAAAGAATTCATAAATTTTATATCAGGTCTTTTTAAGTTTTCAACATTATTTTTTAAAACTTCAGAGTATGAAATTACAATTGGGCAATTATAATGGTTATCTGCTTTTTTATACTCTTTTCTTGAATATGGTATACAAGGATAAAATATTGTTTTTATTCCTTTTTCTATAAGGTTTTCTATATGACCATGAGAAAGTTTTGCAGGATAACAAACAGATTCTGATGGCATTGATTCCATACCTTTTTCATAGGTTTTACGAGTACTTTTATCAGATATAATAACTCTAAATCCTAGACTAGTGAAAAATGTAAACCAAAAAGGATAATCTTCATACATATTTAATACTCTAGGAATTCCAATTGTTCCACGAGGAGCTTTATCCTCAGTTAGTGGTTTATATTTAAATAATCTTTCATTTTTATATTTAACAAGATTTGGTAAATCAGCATGTTTACTAACAATACCAGCACCTTTTTCACATCTATTACCAGATATATATTTTTTTCCATTTCCAAACATGTTTATAGTAAGTTTACAATGATTTTCACAACGATTACAACGAGTATGTGTAATTTTTATATCTAATTTATCTAAATCTTCTTTTTTACAAATAGTAGAATGATATTCCATATCAAAATTTGCTTCATATTGTTGTTTAGAAATAAGAGCCATACCATAAGCCCCCATAAGACCTGCAATATCTGGCCTTATTACATCTTTACCAACAATTTTTTCAAAAGCTCTTAATACAGCATCATTGTAAAAAGTACCACCTTGTACAACTATATGATCACCAAGAGTAGAGACATCTCTTACTTTCATAACTTTTTGAATTGCATTTTTTATAACAGAATAAGAAAGCCCACTAGATATATCTCCAACAGAATATCCTTCTTTTTGAGCTTGTTTTATTTTAGAATTCATAAATACTGTACAACGAGATCCTAAATCAACAGGTTTTTGTGATTTTAGAGCTTCTTGCACAAAATCTTTTATTGGTAGCCCCAGACTTTTTGCAAATGTTTCAATAAATGAGCCACATCCTGAAGAACAAGCTTCATTTAGCATGATGCTATCTATTGCACCATTTTTTAGCCTAATATATTTCATATCTTGACCACCAATATCTACAATACTTGTAACATCTGGTTCAAATTCTTTTGCAGCTGTATAATGTGCAATTGTTTCAATTTCACCCAAGTCAAGATTTAGTGCAGTTTGAATTAGTTTCTCACCATATCCAGTGACACCAGCATAACGAATTTTTGCACCACTAGGTAAAACATCATACAATTTTTTTAACATATCTATAGTGCTTTGCAAAGGATTTCCTTCATTACTTCCATATAATGAAAATAATAAATTTCCATCTAAATCTATTAAAGCAAGTTTAGTTGTTGTAGACCCTGCATCAATTCCTATAAAACAATCACCTTTAAAATCTTCTAAAGAACGTTTTTTTACAGTAGCTCGATTATGTCTTTCTTTGAATTCTTTATATTCTTGTTCATTTTTAAATAAAGGTTCTAGTGGATTTGTAGTTATATCTTTAGATTTTTTTAAATTTTCTATTTTTTTAGTAAGTTCTGCATTAGAAAATGTTTTCGTATCTAAAGAATCTAATGCAGCACCTTTTGCTACTAAAAGATGTGCTTCTTCTGGGACTATTGTTTGCTCTGGAGTCAAATTTAATGTTTCTATAAATCTTTGTCTTAGTTCTGATAAATATGTAAGAGGTCCACCTAAAAATGCAATTTTACCCCTAATTGGTCTACCACAGGCAAGTCCAGAAATTGTTTGATTTACAACAGCCTGAAAGATGGATGCTGCAATATCTTCTTTTGCAGCACCTTCATTTATTAATGGCTGAATATCTGTTTTAGCAAATACACCACATCTTGAAGCTATAGGATAAATCATAGTATGATTTTTTGCATATTCATTTAAACCGAAAGTATCTGTATGTAATAAAGATGCCATTTGATCAATAAAAGCACCTGTTCCACCAGCACATGTTCCGTTCATACGTTGTTCAATAGATTTATCAAAATAAATGATTTTTGCATCTTCTCCTCCAAGTTCTATTACAACATCTGTTTGAGGAATATATTTTTCTACTGCTCTTTTGCAAGCAACAACTTCTTGTATAAAACTTACGCCAAGGAATTTTGCAACAGAAAGAGCTCCAGAACCAGTAAGTGCCAAAGTAAAAATAGAGTTTGGAAAGTCATTATTTAATTTAGTTAAAACATTGCAAACTGTATTTTTAGTGTCGGAATAATGTCTTTGATAGTCTTTATAAATAGTTTCTTTATTTTCATTCATTACAATTATTTTTACGGTTGTAGAGCCTACATCTAGCCCAACATGTAATATTTTATTTTCCATTGATTAGTCCTCCTTATAAGCATCCCCAGTTAATGTACTTTATATGTACAACTATATATTTTCTCTTTAGAAATTGTTTTTCCATTTAATTTTAAAATTCTATATGTTGATGATTTTATTGCAGATGAAGTACTGCTTGTTACAACAGCATTAACAGAAACATTATATTCAGTATTTTCTTTTACACCATATATATTAAATGTTGCTACTCCACTAGATACGGAACATTTGATTTTTATTGCATATTTTCTTGAATTTTTGAATTGGAAATCTTTAGCTCCATATACTACTGTTGCATCACGTCCAGCACGTACATAAGATGGCACAAATTGATGATTATGTATTTCTGTAATATCAAGATTTGCAAGTAGTGCAGCATTAAATAAAGTAGTAGAAATTTGGCATATTCCACCACCTAAGCCATCAATAACTTGACCATTTTGATATATTGCTGCTTCTTTATATCCTGCGGCAATTGTTCTTTCACCAACAACTTTATTATATGAAAATGTTTCTCCCGGAAGTAAAACAGTTCCATTTATTTTATTTGCAGCTAATCTTAAATTTGTTGTTCTGTTTGTATTTGAAGTTGGATATCTTGTTGAAAAGGTTGCAAGTAAATTTGGAAAAGCTTCAGATCCAATCATATTTGTAGTAACTTTTGGATATATTGTTTTCAATTTTATTTTGCATTCATTTTTAGATGATGCTAATTCTTTTTTCGCCTCATCTAAGCTAACTGCAAAATCAACACCATTTTTTGATGGATAAACAGCATAAGGATTTGTAGTATAATATGCATTAGACGCCTCTTGATGTACTTCTTGATAAATTGCTTCTAAATTTATTTCTTGTGGGGCAGACTCTTTTAGGCTTATTTCAGTAGGACTACTTAAAAATGTCAAATTTGCCAATTTCTTTTTTATTGAATTTAAAGTTTTTTCAGAGTCTACGATAAATCCAGATTTTCCTTTTGTTATAATTAAAGTTGAATCTTCTATATAATAACTACTTTCCTCAACAGCATTTGGTAATTCTTTAGATATATTGTCTAGAAATTTTGTTAATTCTTCTTCATTAACAGAATAAGTAGGAGTTATTTCTATTCCATTTAACATTGTATTTAAAATTTCATAATTATCTTTAAATAAATTACCATTTTTTCCTATACTAAAGGCATAATTTACTGCAGATTTTGTATCATATGTTAGATCTATTTCTGATGGTATAATTGAAGTTTCATAATAATTACTATTTTCATCATTATTAGTTTTTGTTCCACTATATAATTTAAATTCTGTTTTTTGTATTTTTGAAAAAGTCTCATTTAACTTATCTAAAGCTTCATTTTTTGTTAATCCTGAAATATCGATTCCATATATAAATATTCCATTGGTAATTGTATCACTATGTTTTAAATTATAAATACTAAAAGCTCCAAAAATAATTAAAAAAATTAAAAATATAATACCAATAAATACTGAAATATAAATAACTACAGATTTTTTTCCCATAGGTTCTTTTGTATTTAAATTTTTTTGTTTATCTGTCGATTCTTTTTTTATTTCATCCACAATTTCGACTTTGCTTTCTTGTAAAATCATTTTTCATTCTCCTATAAATAATAATGTACAAAACTGGCGAATTATATCATTTTTTGTCTTATATATAATTTATAATATTTTAAGGAGTTTGTCAATGGATTTTATTAGGTTATTTTAAGAAATTTCGCAATATTCTTCATTTAAAGCATCTGATGTTTCACCATTAATTAAAAATCTAATAGATGTAACTTCATTTAATTGAATAAGTGAGTTTAAAATACTATTAATTATATTGTATTTTTGAGTCTCATCTTGAAATTTTAGTAGATCTTCAGAAAAATTAAGAGCTACACAACCATTATTGATAGATGCATCCAAGATTAAAGTATTTTCAGGAAATAAGGAAGAAAAATTTTCATTTTGTGGACCATTTACTAATTCTTGAACTATATATTTATATGGATTTGCTACTAATTTAGCTGAATCTACAAACCTTTTCTCAGAGTCTAATTCATTTGTTTGTTTATTCAGAAAATACAAAGTAATAGAGGTTTCTCTTAATTGAGTATCACTTATTTCTTCTTCTGGTACATAATTTGAAAGTTCTTCATTAGAAATTTTCGAGAAACTGATATTCCTGAATATAAAATACACAAGAATTCCTAAAATAATTAAAATAAATAAAATAAAAAATAATTTCTTTTTTTTCATAAAATGCCTTCTTTCTAAATATATTGTGGAATTTATTAAAGAGAATCTTTTGTCCACTTAATTTATTAATATTTAGAAAAAAGTAAAATAGAACTATTTAAGTATTTTATATAATTTAACATAGTTACTAAATTTTTTAAAATTATTTAAAAACAGTTCTACTTCATTTAATGAATTGATTGTATTCTTTTTCATTTTTTTAAAATTTAAATTCTTTTTATTTTTTGAATTTTTATTAAAATCTTTGATACCCATTGAAAAAACTCCCTTTTTGATATATAATATGTAAGTCAAAATAATTTGTGAAAAGGGATATAAATGGAGATAAAAAATAGTGAAAGAATAGATGATTTAGAATTTAAAGGACTAAAAATAATTCAAGATAAAAAAGGATTTTGTTTTGGGATAGATAGTGTGTTACTTTCGGATTTTGCGAAAAAAATAAAAAAAGATTCTAAAGTTATTGATCTTGGAACAGGTACTGGAATTATAAATATTTTACTTTCTGGGAAAACAGATGCTTCAAGTTTTGTGGGAGTTGAAATTCAACAAGATGTGGCAGAAATGGCTGAAAGAAGTATTAAATTAAATTATTTAGAAGATAAAATAAAAATAATAAATGAAAATATTACAAAATTAAAAAATATTTATAAGCCAAATAGTTTTGATGTTGTTGTCACAAACCCACCATATAAAAAAATAAATACAGGCATAGTAAATAATGAAAATAAAAAAATAATTTCTAGACATGAAATTACAGCTAGTTTGCAAGATTTTATACATATATCATCATATTTATTAAAAGACTATGGTGAGATCTATATGGTACATAGACCAGAAAGACTAGTAGATATCTTTTCTATAATGAGAACAGAAAAAATAGAGCCAAAATTAATAAAATTTGTTTATCCAAACAAAAATAAAAAAACAAATTTAGTTTTAATAAAAGGAATAAAAAAAGGGAAACCATTTTTGGAATTTGATAAAAATTTATATATTCACAATGATGATGGAACATATACTAATGAAATTTTAAAGATTTATAATAAAGAAAAAAAGTAAAAAAATGATATAAAAAATTAATAAAGAGGTATAAAAAATATGAATGGAAAATTGTATTTAGTAGCAACACCAATTGGTAATTTGGAAGATATTACATTAAGAGCACTAAAAATATTAAAAGAAGTTGATTTAATTGCAGCAGAAGATACAAGAAATACACTAAAATTATTAAATCATTTTAAAATTACAAAGCCTTTAATTAGTTACCATAGACATAATGAAGAAATAAAAGTAGATAATTTAATTAGTAAGTTAAAAAATGGAGAAAATATTGCTGTTGTTTCAGATGCAGGTACACCAGGAATTTCAGATCCAGGAGAAGTTATTGTAAAATCTGCAATAGAAAATAATATAGAAGTTATTCCTATTCCAGGGGCTTGTGCAGCAATTAATGCTTTAATTGCATCTGGATTAGATACAAAAGAATTCACATTTTATGGATTTTTACCATTAAATAAAAAGGCACGAAGAGAAAAATTAAATGAACTAAAAAATGAAACAAAAACTGCAATTATTTATGAGGCACCACATAAATTGCAAAATACATTAGAAGATTTGAAAAAAATTGTAGAAAAAAGAAAAATTGTTTTAGGAAGAGAAATAACAAAAATTCACGAAGAATTTATTAGGGGAAATATTGATGAAATTATTTCTAAAAATACAAATTTAAAAGGTGAAATGATAATTTTATTGGAAGGGGCTACAAAAAAAGAAGAAGAAAAAAATATAAATAAGTTGTCTATAGAAGAACATTATAATTATTATAAAAATTTAGGGTTAGATAAAAAAGAGATTATAAAAAAAATTTCAAAAGATAGAGGAGTTAGTAAAAACGAAATTTATATTAAATTTGTTAAGGACAAAAAATAATAACAGATTTTATTAATGAAGTGAACCCAAATTATTGGACAAAAAGTTTAATAAGGAGGGGTCACTTCATTTTGAATCTGTTTTTATTTAGAGTTTATTAAATTATTTAAACAATTTTCACAAATTAATTTTTCTTTAAAGTTAGTTAAATTTTTTGTACTTCCACAAAATATACATTTATCTTCAACTTTTCGTAATGTAATTGAATGACCTTCTACATATATTTCCATTGGATCTTTTATATTTATTCCTAATTTATTTCTTAATTCCTTTGGTATAACGATTCTTCCCAATTCATCAATTCTTCTAATAATTCCTGTTGACTTCATTTTTACCCCCTCCTTGATTGATACAAAATTTGTACTACATTTAATATATCATAAAAAATATTGATGGTCAATAAATTTAAAGAAAATATAATCGAAAAATATCAAAAAAAATTGAAAAATATGGAAAAAATTTTTGAAAAATATGGAAATATTAGTATAAAAAAATTTTTTATTAATAAAATTAGAAAATAAAAATGATAGTTTATTAAAAAATAATATATTTAAAAGTTTTAATTAATTATAAAAATAAATATTTGTCTAGGAAAGAGATTAAAAAATATGTTAAATTTTTTTTGGCCAATTTTAATAATAATTTCTTATATTTATGCAATATTTTGTGGAAATGTTACAAATATTAATAATTCAATTTTTGGATATACTGAAGTTGCAGTAGAATTGTTTTTAACATTATTAGGCACCATGACATTATGGAGCGGAATAATTGAAATAGCATTAAATACGAAATTAATCGGTAGAATTACAAAATTATTAAATCCAATAATATCATTCTTATTTCCAGAAAACAAAAATGATAAAAAAGTTAGAAAAGAAATATCTATGAATATTACTGCAAATTTATTAGGAATAGGAAATGCTGCCACTCCACTTGGTTTAAAAGCAATGAAAAGTATGCAGGAAAAAAATAATGATAAAGAAAGATTAACAAATGATATGGCTACATTTATTATTTTAAATACTGCATCAATACAAATTATACCTACAACAGTTATTGCAATTAGAATGAATTTAGGATCACAAGAGCCAACAAAAATTATTTTTGCTGTATGGTTTTCTACAATTTGTGCAGCAATTGTGGGAATTGCAGTTACAAAATTGTGTATAAAATTATAACTATATGGTAATAGGTTTATAGGTAAATCCTTTATTAAAAACCCAAATATATTATATAAGGAGTTTACGATATAAAATATATCATAAAAATAAATATGAATTTTATAAATTATATTTCTATAGTGGCTATTCCAATTGTTATTTTAATAATTTTATTATATGGATTTTTTGAGAAAAAAAATGTTTTTGATTTATTTTTAAAAGGTGCAAAAAGTGGATTTAATACAACAATAAAAATTTTTCCAACTTTAGTAGGTATATTTCTTGCAATTGGAGCACTAAGTAGTTCGGGAATTTTAGATTTTATTATAAATATATTAGCACCGATTTTTGCTATTTTTAAAATTCCAACAGAAATTCTTCCACTTGCAATTTTAAGACCAATTTCCGGAAGCGGGTCAATGGCAATAGCTACAGATATTATGAGTAAATATGGAGCAGATTCTTTTATAGGGCTAATTGCTGCAACTATTATGGGGTCAACAGAAACTACTTTATATACGATTGCAATTTATACAAGTTCTGTAAATATAAAGAAAACTAGATTTGTTTTAATAGCTAGTCTGATGGCAGACATCACTGGAACGGTTGCATCTGTAGTGATTTGGCGAATTTTGTCGAAAAGTTTTTCTTGACAAAATGTATTTTTTGTTGTAAAATAAAAATGAAATTTGAGGAATATAGTTTTAATTCATTAAATTTTAAAAATCAAAAAAAGGATTTAAAATGTTGCTAAAAATTTTATCAAATGTTTTAATTTTCATAGTTATATTTATTATTATCAAAAATTTAATAATTAAAATATTAGAAATTAAAATAAAAAAAGAATTAAGTAATAAGTGAAAATTTTAAATAAGTTATTAATCTTGTAGGGAAAATAATTTTAATCTGATAATTTCCCCCTTGAAAATAAATATTACGCCCCAAAATAATTTTCTTGTGACAATTGATATCGCCCTAAAAGTCACTTTTTTATAATTAGGCAGAATTTTCAAAAAAGAGTTATTTTCCCTACAATTATAATATATAATATAATTAAATATGTATTAAATTTCCAACTTTATCTCTACTTGCTACAGATAAAGATATTTTTGAAACATCAGTACCAGAAGAAATCATTTCATTAACAACTGTTTGATAAGCAAGTTCTGGAAAATTATTTTCTTTACTTAAATGTCCAAGCATTGCTGTTTTTAAGTTTGCATTTATTAGATAATTAATTACTTTGCTTGCAATATCATTTGATAGATGTCCATTTGGACCAGCGATTCTTCTTTTTAAAGAATATGGGTATTTAGAACATTTTAGTACTTCTGTATCATAATTTGATTCTAATAAAATAAATTTACTACCTTCAAGTTGTTTTAAAATTTCATTGCTCATATGACCAATATCTGTTGCAATACTTATTTTATCATCATTATTTTTTATATTAAAACCACAAGGATTTGCAGCATCATGAGGAATACTAAAAGGTGTGATTTCAATATCTTTAATAGAAAATGTTTCTTTGTTTTTAAATTTATTAATGTTTTCTGAGCAAATTTTATCTGTCTGTTTAGGCATTGCATCAAAAGTTTCAGAATTTGCAAAAACAGGTAAATTAAATTTTCTTGAAAGATTTCCTAAACTTTGGATATGGTCAGAATGTTCATGAGTGACAAGAATTCCATCTAAAGATGATGGAGGGACATTTAATGTTTCAAGACCGGATTCAATTTTTTTTAAACTTACACCTGCATCTATAAGTATTTTTGCATTATTTGACTCTACAAATAAACAATTTCCACTGCTACCACTATATAAACTACAAAAATTTAACATATGTTTATCCTATTCATTTATCCTTTCTATTTTTGCACCTAATTTACGGAATTTTTCTTCTATCTTCTCATAACCTCTATCTAGGTATTTTAAATTATATACTTCTGTTTGACCTTTTGCAATTACTCCAGCAATAACTAAAGCTGCAGCAGCACGCAAATCTGAAGCATATATGGGAGCACCTTTTAATTCTTTAACTCCTTCAAATATTGCCGTTTTCCCTTGTGCGGTAACGTGGGCACCCATTTTGTTTAATTCTTCTGTATATTGAAAACGAGAGTCCCAAATACTTTCATTTATAATACTTGTACCATCAGCAATTGATAAAAGTACACCCATTTGTGATTGCATATCTGTTGGAAAACCTGGATAAGGGAGAGTCTTTATGTTAGCCTTTGTAGGTCTTTTTTTACTATAAACTCTAATGCTATCTCCATAATCTTCTACAGTTCCGCCTACTTCAATAATTTTTGCTGTTATAGACTCTAAATGTTTTGTTATACAATTTTTTATTAGTATGTCACCTCTAGATGCAACAGCAGCTACCATAAATGTACCAGCTTCTATTTGATCTGGAACAACAGAATATGTGGCATTTCCGGTTAATTCCTTTTTCCCAATTACTCTAATTGTATCTGTTCCTGCACCTCTAATGTCAGCACCCATGGTATTTAGAAAGTTTGCAACATCAACGATATGAGGTTCTTTTGCTGCATTATCTATGATTGTTGTACCTTCTGCAAGAACTGCAGCAAGCATAATATTTATAGTTGCACCAACTGATGTAATATCCATATAAATTGAGTTTCCTACAAGTTTTTTTGCTTTTCCAATAATTTTTCCTTGACCAGTTTCTACAGTAGCACCTAGTGCTTCGAATCCCTTTATATGTTGATCTATAGGTCTAGCACCTAAATTGCAACCTCCAGGCATTCCTACAGTAACAGATCCTTTTCTTCCTAGTAAAGCACCAATCATATAATATGAAGCTCTAAATTTGCTTGTTAATTCAAGAGGAGCTACTGTAGTAGAAATTTTTCTAGTATCTATTGTAACTTCATTTTTATTATTCCATTTTATTTTAGCACCTAATTTTTCTAATATTTCACAATATATTTTAACATCACTAATATTAGGTAAATTATTTATTGTACATATTCCATTTATTAAAAGTGTAGCTGGTAAAATAGCTACAGCTGCGTTTTTTGCTCCACTTATTATTACTTCTCCTTTTAATGGAGTTCCACCTGTTATGACTAATTTTTCCAAATATATTACCCCCAAATTTTTATATTACAATTTAACATAGATACTATATCATAAAATTAGAATATTTACAATGATTTTTTAAAGATTAATTATTTTTTTGCTGTAATTAAACCTGATTGCTCAAATAGTTCAAGTATTTTTAGTTTTAATTTAACATCATAATTATCACTTTGAGAGACTAGATTATAATTTTCATCTGATAGATTTTCTTTTAATTCTTCTTTTGAAGTTTCAGGTACAATTCCTGTAGAAACATCTACAAAACATAGTGGAGGAAACATTACACACCACCAATTTCTACCATTTGCGTTTCCGATCTTTACTCTTAAAGCATCATAATTTCCAGCAGGAAATGAAATATCTCCATAAGTTTTTGTAGGAAATTCAAAATTTCCTATTTCTACTGTTACAGGATAATTATATCCTTGCTCTTTTACAGTCATTTCAGCAATGTTTTTTAAATCTTCTATATGATTTTTGGCGTATTCAATAATATCTTCTTTAGAAGTAAATGTATTAGTTTTTTCATTCATATAATTTATTAGATTGTCTCTTACAATATATTTTAAGTTTTGATCTTCATCACTATCACTATTAGCTATAACATGAAGTCTAAAAACACTATTATACATATTATCTGAAATTGCAGAAACATATGAATATGCACTAAAAAAAATATAAATTAAAAACAAAATTGATAATATTACAATAAATTTAATTTTTTTCATTTTTTTAAAATCCTTTCTAATTATTTTAATTATTTCCAATTTTTAAAAATATATACAAATGTGATTTTTGAGCATTTTTAAATAATTAATTTTATACCACAAACTTAAAATAATATTTGAGCTATGAATTTTACAAATGTCGAAAAAAGTAGATAAATTTTATTTGAAATAATATTGACATATTTGTAACAAAATGGTAAAATTTACCAGTAAGCAAATGAGAAAGGAAGGGTTTTATAATGGTTACAAAAGAACATAAAAAACAAGAGGAATGCTTAATTTGTGTTAGTGATTATCATTTAGAAATGATATTAATTCCATACATCAAAGAAAGACTAAATAATTCGAATATTATAATTTTAACAGAAAATAATTTAGAAGAAAGTATAAAAACTTTACTAGAAAAAATAAATTTAAGTGATGAAGTAAAAAATAATATTTTTAATCTAAATTGGAAAGCTGAAAATAATAAAAAGATAGAATATTTAAAAAAGATATCAAAACAAGAAAAAAATGCGGTAGTCATTATAAATGGAAAAATTAATTTTATTAATAATACAGAAGAACAAATTAATAATTGTTCAATAATTGAAAAGGTAAAATGTTTTCATATTTCTGATCCAAACCTAAATATGGAGGAAGTGAAAAGAAAATATAAAAGTTTCTTAAATACTGAAAAAATATAAGTCTTTATTTTTGCACTTTTACTTTATTATAACAACAAAACTATTATCTTGTATTAAAGTAATATAGAAAATAAAATAAAGCTATTGCAAAAAAAAATCAAATGTTGTATATTATAAAATATATATAATAAATATATTAATTAATCCAAGAAAGGAAGTAGCATATATGAACAATGAAGGTTTTGAGGAAGTTAAAAGAAAAATAAAAAGGTATGGACAAGAACATCTATTAGATTATTATGATAGATTACCTGATGGAGAAAAAAAAGAAAAATTTGAAAAACAATTAGAAAATATTGACTTTGAGATGATTGATAGTTTGTATAAAAAAACTACATTAGAACCTAAGAATGAAAATGCGAATGTAGAACCAATAGAATATTGGGACAAAGAAAGACTTGGAGGAAAATATGATTTCTATGAAGAAATAGGAATTGATGCAATAAAGGACGGAAAATTGGCGGCTGTAACAATGGCAGGTGGTCAAGGAACAAGATTAGGACATAATGGACCAAAAGGAACTTTTGATATTGGACTTGACTCTCATAAATCATTATTTGAATTATTATGTGATAGCCTAAAAGAAGCTGGAAAAAAATATGGTGTTACAATACCATGGTTTATAATGACAAGTGAAGAAAATAACGAAGATACAGTAGAATTTTTTAAAAAGAATAAATATTTTGGCTATGAAAAAAATGTATATTTTTTTAAACAAGGTCAGTTACCTATGATTGATACAGAAGGCAAAATATTAATTGGAGAAAATGGTTTAATAAAAGAAGCAGCTGATGGTCATGGTGGAGTATATGAATCACTTGTAAAGAGTGGAATGGTAGATAAAATGAAGAACCTAGGTGTAGAATGGGTATTTATAGGTGGAGTTGATAACTGCTTAGTAAGAATGGTAGATCCTGTTTTAATGGGACTTGCAATTTATAAAGGAGTTTTAGAGGCAGGCAAATCAGTAGTTAAAGCATATCCACATGAAAAAGTTGGTGCTTTTTGTAAAAAGAATGGAAAGCCAAATGTAATTGAATATTCAGAAATAACACCAGAAATGGCAGAAGCAAGAGATGAAGCCGGAGAATTATTATATGGAGAATCACATATTTTATGCAATTTATTTAATATATCTGCAATAGAAAGAATGGGATCAACACCTTTACCATATCATTGTGCTTTTAAAAAAGCTACTTATATAGATAAAGATGGAAATAAAATTGTTCCAGATTCACCAAATGCATATAAGTTTGAGGCATTTTTATTTGATGCATTTGGAGATTTAGATGATATGGTAATATTAAGAGTAAAAAGAGAAGAAGAATTCGCACCAGTAAAAAATGCTACTGGTGTAGATAGCCCAGAAACAGCAAGGAATTTATACAATAATTTACACAAACAAAATAAATAATTTTAAAAATATTTTATCAAAAGCAACAAATGTTTTCAGAGAAATGGTAGAAGAAAATAAGTCAGGCAAAAATAAGAATGAGGTATTATAATTTATAAAATAAAGAAAATTAAAGTTTATTTATAAAATATAAATAAGGAAAGGGTTATTTTAATGAATTATTTAGAAGAATATAAAAAATGGTGTGAAAGCGATGAGTTCGATGAAGAAACAAAAAAAGAATTACTTTCTATAAAAAATAATGAAAAAGAGATAGAAGATAGATTTTATAAAGAATTAGAATTTGGAACGGCTGGTCTTAGGGGTATAATAGGTGCAGGAACAAATAGAATGAATAAATATGTTGTTGGAAAGGCAACACAAGGACTTGCAAATTATATTTTAAAAGAAGGAACTCAAGATAAAGGTGTAGTTATAAGTTATGATTCAAGAAAAATGTCACCAGAGTTTAGTGAATATTCAGCATTAGTACTTAATGCAAATGGAATTAAAACATATCTTTTTGACCACTTAAGACCAGTTCCTGAACTTTCTTTTTCGGTAAGAGAATTAAAATGTACTGCAGGAATAATGATTACTGCTAGTCATAACAAGCCACAATACAATGGATATAAAGTTTATTGGGATGATGGAGCTCAAATCATTAGCCCAGTAGATAAAGGAATAATGGATGAAGTAAAGTCAATTTCTGATTATAAAGAAATAAAACAAATAACAAAAGAAGAGGCAAAAAATAGAGGATTGTTTAAAATTGTAGGAAAAGAACTAGATGACAAATACATAGCAGAATTAAAAAAATGTGTTTTAAATCCAGAAATTATAAAAAAGTATGGCAAAGATATGAAAATTGTATATACACCACTTCATGGTGCTGGAAGAGAAATGGCAGAAAGAATTTTAAAAGAGATTGGATTTGAAAATGTTTATACAGTAAAAGAGCAAGCAGAACCTGATGGACGATTTCCAACAGTAGATTATCCAAACCCAGAAGCAAAAGAAGCATTCAAATTAGCACTAGATTTAGCTAAAAAAGTAGATGCTGATTTAGTTCTTGCTACAGATCCAGATGCAGATAGATTAGGAATATATTCTAAAGACACAAAAACAGGAGAATATAAAGAATATACAGGAAATATGTCCGGACTTTTAATTGCAGAATACAGATTAAATGCAATGAAGGAGAAAGGTATTCTTCCAAAAAATGGAATGCTAGTTTCAACAATTGTTTCTTCAAATTTAGCTAAAGCAATAGCTAAAGAATATGATATTGAGTTTAGAGAAGTTTTAACAGGATTTAAATATATTGGAGAACAAATACGAATAGAAGAAGAAAAGAAAAATGGCAAGAAATATCTATTTGGATTTGAAGAAAGTTATGGATGTTTAATTTCAGATTATGCTAGAGATAAAGATGGAATAAGTGCTGTAATGAGTCTATGTGAAGCTGCTGCTTATTATAAATCTAAAGGAATAACATTATGGGATCAAATGATAAATATATATAAAAAATATGGCTTTTATAAAGAAGGACAAGTTTCAATAACTTTAGAGGGAAGTAGTGGAGCTGAAAAAATGAAACAAATGATGAATAAATTAAGAGAAAGTATTCCATCTAAAATCGGAAAATATAAAGTTTTAGTTTATAAAGACTTTGCAAATAATATCGTAAAAGATATGAGAACAGGAAATACTACAGAAACAGGACTTCCAAAATCTAATGTCTTATATTATGAATTAGAAAAAGACAATTGGTGTTGTGTCCGTCCATCAGGAACAGAACCAAAAATTAAATTTTATTTTGGGGTAAAAAGCACATCAATTGAAGCTTCAGAAAAAGAATTAGAAGAAATAAAAAATGCTATGATAGAAATTGTAAAATAAGAGGCTGGATGTTGTACACAAATAATTAGGAGGGTACAATATGAATTTAATTGCATCATTAATAATATTTGATATACTAATAATAGTATATCAAATTTTAATAGAGGTTTTTACTATATTATATAGAATAAATGGAGTAAATATTGAGGTTTCAAGATTTCAAGTTATTTCCTTGCTAACAGGAACAGGATTTACTACAGATGAAAGTGAATCCATGATCCTTACTAAAAGTAGAAGAAAAATAACTAGAAGAATTATGTTTTTTAGTTATATTTTCAATATATCAATTGTATCTACTTTTGTATCTATTTTTTCATCTACTATGGATACAAAAAAAGAAGAAGTTCCAATTTATATAGGATTGACTCTTTTCATTATAATTTTTTTAATTATATTTTATAAAACTAAAATTAGAAAAAATGTAATAGATAAAATTGTTATGAACATAGTAGATAGAAAGAAAAAGAAAACAAAAAACCCATTATTTATATATGATACATTTGGAAAAAAAGTAATTGCAGAGATAGAGATAAAAAATTTAAATGAGAAGTTATCCAAAAAAACAATCGAGGAAATAGGACTTAATCAAAAATATAATATTTCATTATTGGTAATTAAAAGAAAAGAAGCCATAATTTCTGAAATTACACCAGATACAATTATAAAACCTGGAGATACAATTGTAGTATTTGGAAAACTTAAAGATATAAAAAAGACTTTTGTTAATGACTTAATAAAACAAAAATAAAATGGTGTTCCCACGCGGACTCGAACCACGATCGGTCGCTTAGGAGGCGACTGCTCTATCCTGCTGAGCTATGAGAACATTATGTTTTATTATAACAATTTTTATTACAAAAGTCAATTATATAATATATGTTTAATTTAATTAGGAGCAAAATGTGGAAGAAAAATTTATGAAAGAAGCTTTAAAAGAAGCAAAAAAGGCATATGAAAAATTTGAAATACCTGTTGGAGCAATAATAGTAAAAGATGGAAAAATTATTGCAAGAGCACATAATCAAAAAGAAACAAAACTTGATACAACCAAACATGCTGAGATTTTGGCTATTCAGAAAGCAAGTAAAAAATTGAAATCATGGAGACTTATAGATTGTGAAATGTATGTAACTTTGGAACCATGTTCAATGTGCGCTGGAGCAATAATTAATTCAAGAATAAAAAAGGTATATATTGGTGCATCAGATCCTAAAACTGGTGCAGTTGGTTCGGTTTTAAACTTATTTGATGATTACAAATTCAATCACAAACCAGAATATGAAAAAGGCATAATGTCTAAAGAATGTGAAAAAATATTGAAAAATTTTTTTAAAGAATTGAGAAAAATTAAAGGTTAAATTTTAATATTTTAATATTTTAATAATCCAATTTATGGAGGTAATATGAAAAAAGCAATACATATAGCAGTTATAATTGTATTAATTGTAGCAATATTCTTTACTGGGTTAATGGTTATTTTAAGATATAATGAAAAGGGAGAAACTAATATGCCATTTGATATAACCAAAATATCTATAATTTCTAAGGCGGATGGGGAAAATGTAGATGATAACAAGAATTTATGGAATAAAAAAATAAGCCAAAATAATGATATATATATTTACATAGAAAAAAATGAAAATTATTCTAAGACAGAAACAATAAATAATGTTTTACTTAATAACTTTCAAATTTTAGAAAATCCTCAAGTAGGAAATATAGTTTTTTTTAAGCCTTCAACAAGTGAAAATGCGAATTTTGAAAATAAAGATGAATTTAAAACAGATAATATTGTTTTTGAAGGTAAACAGTCTAG
Source organism: Clostridiales bacterium UBA3678 (assembly GCA_002372935.1). Lineage (GTDB taxonomy): Bacteria > Bacillota > Clostridia > TANB77 > CAG-508 > CAG-269. The sequence continues at coordinate 48,597 of DFJF01000010.1, forward strand.
TGATATACAATCACTAGAAATATCTAATCAAGGAGGTATTGTTGCATTTAGATGTGCAAATGAGAATTTAGGTAATTATATATCAAATGATAAGGAATTAGATAATACAAAATTTTTAAAAGGATTAAATTTGAACTATGAACAGATGAAAGCGAAAATATCTTTTGACTTAGAGATTACTTTAGAGGGGGGAAGAAAATTTAAAACAACAATAGAATTAGAGATTCCAAATAAAGATGTTATAGAGAAAGGCACTTCTGGAAGAGATTTGACAGATTTAGATATTGTTTTTAAAAGAATTGAAAACTGAAAATTATAGTTTATAAATAATTTAAAAAAGTACTTGTAAAATTTGATAATCCGTTATATAATACAAATGGTATGAAGATAGATTCTTGTATGGAAAGTAATCCAATAGAAGCCTATGAACCTTGTCAGGTCCGGAAGGAAGCAGCAATAAGTAGATACTTTTATGTGGAGTGCTTTCCATAGAGGAATCTAAAACTCACACCATTTTTTCTATTGATGGAGGTGGAATTATGGGGTATACAGCTCTTTATAGAAAATTTAGACCAATAAAATTTGAAGAAATTGTTGGCCAAGAGCATATTACAAGAACTCTTAAAAATCAAGTTATAGCAGGAAGAGTAGGACATGCTTATTTGTTTAATGGAGGCAGAGGAACAGGAAAAACTTCTGCTGCTAAAATTTTAGCAAGAGCAATAAATTGTCTAAATCCACAAGATGGAGAACCATGTAATGAATGCGAAATATGTAAATCTGCTTTAGATGGGTCTCTTACAGATATTGTAGAAATGGATGCTGCTTCAAACAATAGTGTAGAAGATGTTAGGGAAATAAGAGAAGCGGTTAATTTTTTACCAACAAAGGCAAAATATAGAGTATATATAATAGATGAAGTTCATATGTTATCAACAGGAGCATTTAATGCTTTATTAAAAACATTGGAAGAACCACCAGAGCATGTTAAGTTTATATTGGCTACAACAGAGCCTCAAAAGATACCAGCTACAATTCTTTCAAGATGCCAAAGGTTCGATTTCAAAAGAATTTCAAATGAAGACATTATAAAAAGACTTAGAATTGTTTGTGAAGAGAGCAAAATAGAGATAAGTGATAAAGCACTTAATTTAATAGCAGTTCTTGCGGAAGGCGGAATGAGAGATGCACTTTCAATATTAGAAAGATGTAATCAAGATGGTGAAGATAAAATTGATGAAAACAAAATAAGAGACTTAGTTGGAATACCACAAATTACTTATGTAAAAGAAATTGTAGATTCAATTATAAATTGTGATACTACAAAAAGCTTAGAAGTGGTCGATAATGTTCTAAAGGAGGGAAAAGACTTAAACAACTTGTTATGGGAAATAATTAAATATGTTAAAGATATTTTATTATATAAATCAACTGAAAAAGCTGAAACATACAGTGAAGAAGAAATAAAAGATATAAAGACTATTGCGGATAAAACTTCAAAAGAGGATTTAATAAATCTAATTTGTAATTTATCTGAATTAGAAAATCAAATAAAAATGTCTACACAAAAATTAATTATTTTTCAAACTGGGATTATAAAATTATGTATTAAACATAAAGTTGTAGAATCTTCTGAAAAAAATGAAGAGCCTAAGAATATTAATGTTGATAAACTGGAAGAAAGAGTTACAAAAATCGAAAATTTTTTGAAAGCTAGTAATTTTGTAGAAAAAGATGCAAAGCTAAAATTTGCTATAAATCAAAATAAAAATGAGGTAAAGCAAAAAAAAGCAAAGCCACCTAAGCCAAAATATGAGGGAAAAACGCAAGATTACTGGCCAAAGTTAGTTAATGATTTTAAAGAAGAAGGCAAAATGTTCATGTATATAAATTTAGCTGGGACAGTAGCAAAAGAAATTAATGATATGACTGTTGCAATAGAGTTTCCAAATGGAATGAGTGAAGTTGCAAAAGAATTTTTAGAAAGACCAGACAATAAAATGAATTTAAGAAATATTATATCTACTGTTTCTGGCAAAGATATGCAAATTAAATTTATAGATACAAAGCCAGAAAAAATAAAAAATGAAGAAAGCGAATTTGAAAGTTTTGCTAATCAAAATGATTTACCATTTAAGGTAATTTAATGTATGAGGTTTATAGGTATCCTAAAAAACCTAAATAAAAAAGTTAGGAGACATATAGTATGAGTAAAAGAGGAGGATTTCCAGGAAATTTTGGAGGAATGAATTTAAATAATTTAATGAGAGAAGCAAAAAAAATGCAAGCAGATATAGAAAAATCACAAGAAGAAATTGCATCAAAAGATTTTGAAGCAACTTCTGGTGGTGGAGCTGTTAAGGTTGTGGTTTCAGGAGCTAAGGCGATTAAAGAATTAACAATAAAAAAAGAGGTAGTTGATCCAGATGATGTTGAGATGCTTCAAGATTTAATTACAACATGTATAAATGAAGCATTAAGAAAAGTTGATGAAGAACAAGCTGCTTCAATGGGAAAATATAACATCCCTGGATTAATGTAAGTGGGGTAAAATGAGATGTCAGAATATGCACCATCAATAGAAAAATTAATAGAAAGTTTTGAAAGATTACCAAGTATAGGACATAAAACAGCTGCAAGACTTGCTTTTCATATCCTAGATTGGAATGAAGAACAAACAAATGAGTTTATTTCATCAATTGTAAATGCAAAAAAGAATTTAAAATATTGTAGTAAATGTTTTAATATTACAGATACAGATCCTTGTCCAATTTGTTCAAATCCAAAAAGAGATCAAAGTACAATTTGTGTTGTAGAAGATGTAAGAGATGTAGCTGCAATGGAAAGAACACACGAATTTAAAGGTGTTTATCATGTTTTGCATGGTTCAATATCTCCAATGAATGGAGTAGGCCCTGATGATATAAAAATTAAAGAATTACTTTCAAGGTTAATGGAAGGAAATATTAAAGAAGTAATTTTAGCTACAAACCCAAGAGTGGAGGGAGAAGCTACAGCTATGTATATTTCAAAATTGATAAAACCACTTGGAATTCAAGCAACTCGTATTGCTCATGGAATTCCAGTTGGCGGAGATTTAGAATATACAGATGAAATTACTCTTTCAAAAGCTTTAGAAGGAAGAAGAGAAATATAATGAAAAAAGAGTTTTCTATAAATATGATTTTTAGAAAACTCTTTTTAAAATTTATTTTACAAGTTCTGGATCTTTAATTTTTTCCTGTAGTCCTGTTTCTAACAATTCAGGATGTTGCAAATATTTATTTAAGATTTTAAATGAATGTGCAAAATAATATCCATCACAAATTCTTTCATCTCCAACAAAAGCAAGATTTATACAACGTTCTTCTTTAATCTCATCATCAGTAAAAACATAAGATTTTTTCTTTTTGCCGATTGCAAAAAACATACTAGTTGTTCCAAAATTATATAGATGATGGTATATAGAATCAATACCAATTGATCCAACATTTGTTATAAAAGCACTAGTATGAAATGGGCTAATATTTATTAGTGATTTTGGAAGATGACCAGTATTATCTAAATGTTTTATAAAGCCAATAGCGCATTTTAAAATAGGTATTGGTATTTTAGCTAAAAATGAAGCAGTTTTATCTGTTCCATTTTTTACATCTAAATCTTTGTTTTCAGATATTATTTTATGTAATTTATCATGTACTTCAAATAAATTTTCTGTTCCATCAAATAAAATTTTTAAAGTAGTTTCTTCTCCTTCATCTGTTAAAGATTTTTTTATTGCAAGAGAAATTGATATTGTATTTCTTGAATAAATTCTACCATTTATTGCGAATCTATTTAAAATAGGTCTTTCATTTAAAATTCTTACAACTGCGGCAAAAATTATATCTAATATACTTAATTTTATTCCCTCTTTTGCTTTGTTTTCAATATAATTATTTATTGCGGAAATTGCTATATCTTGATTAAAAAATACTTGAGAGTCTGAACGTTCTTTCATGATCATTGGTACAATTTTAAAGAATGCAGGAGTATTTTTTAATTCTTTTCCATCACTTCTTTTTCCAAACATTTTTCTTCCTCTTTTACTATAATTTTGAAATAATTTCACATATATTATTTGTTGCATTAGGTTTTGCAATTTTATATGTATTTTCTTTCATATTATTTAAAATAGAATCATCATTTAATAATATATTTAACGTAAAGTCAATATCATCATCTTTTTTTAACCATTTTGCTACTTTATTTTTTTCTAAAAATTCAGCATTTTCTTCTTCTTGACCTGGTATAGGATTAATAATAATCATTGGTATATGAGACACCAAACTTTCTGAAACAGTAAGACCACCAGGTTTTGTAATTACTAAATCTGAAATACTCATAAACTCAGGAATTTGATTTGAATATTCAAATATTTTAACATCATTTTCTCTTGAGTTTTCTGAAACAATTTTTTCAAAATTAGATTTCATATATTCATTTTTACCTGATATGGCGATAATTTGAGTATTTGGGTGATTTTTAACTAGGCAAGAAAATATATCTAATGTAGTTTGCTTTCCAAGTCCAAATTCTCCTCCGCCAAAAAATAAAATGATTTTTTTATTTTTATTAAATTTAAGATCATTAATAATTTTATCTCTATCAAAATTGTCTAAAAACTTTTCTGATACAGGGATTCCAGAAACTATTATTTTATTCTCAGAAATGCCTTTTTCTATTAATTCAGATCTTAATTCATTATTTGAAACGAAAAAATAATCAGTAAAATCTGCACCAACTAACCATTGGTCATGTGACTTAAAATCTGTCATTATTGTAACGATTTTGGAATTTATTTTTCCTTTTCTTTTTAAATAACTGCACATTTGACTACCAAATGGATGAGTAGATACTATTATATCTGGTTTTTTATCTCTTAATAATTTTAATAGTTTAATTGCCATAAAAGAATTGGCTTTTGATGAAATATGTGCAAGTGCAGGCTTTTGAGAATCATAATACATTTTACCCCAAGCCCAAGGAGCTTTTTTTGCCATTTCTTTGTAAGCATTTGTTGTTATTTTTTCTATTGTTTTATTTATGTATTTCATACAATCTATTAATTCAATATTCATATTTTTATAATTTTTTTCTAAATTATTTTGAATTGCTTTTGCTGCTGATAAATGTCCACCACCATATGAAGCATAGAAAATTATTATTTTTTTCATAAGAATTCCCTTTCTTTTTGTAATTTTGTATTATTGTATCATAAATTTATCAAATATGGAATATTTTTTTAATTTTTATGCAAAATATTAGAAATGTATTATAATCAAAGGAGAGAGTCATGAATAAAAAGAAAATTATTATTATAATTATTATTTTAGGGATATTATTGGGGGTAATTGGGTTTTTAGGATATAAATTATATAAGAAAAATAAAGAAAGTGTTTTAGCAAGTGAAAATTTATATAATCAATCTTTATATGAACTTGTATATTATATGGATAATGTTAAAAATTATTTAGCAAAAGCTACTATTTCAACAAGTTCTGTTAATGGTGCAGAAACACTAACATCATTATGGAGAGAAGCAAATTTAGCAGAAACATATCTTTCAATGTTACCAATTGAAAGTCAAGATTTGGAAAATACCGAAAAATTTTTAAATCAAGTTAGTGATTATAGTTTTAGTTTATCAAGAAAGAATATAGGTGGGGAGAATTTAAGTAATGATGATATAAGTACATTAGAAGAATTATATAAATACAGTATAGAATTAAATGATGCAGTACATCAAATTTCTAATGATTTAAGTGTGGGAACACTTACATGGAAAGACTTGACAAAAGATAAAGACGTAAGTTTTGCACAACAGGTAAGCTCTGATTTTAGTTTAGGAAACACTTTAGAACAAAATTTTAAAGAATATTCTGGCTTAATATATGATGGAGCATATTCTGAGCATATTTTATCAAATGAAAAAAAGGCACTCGTTGGAGATGATATAGAAGAAAATGAGGCAGAGAGTAAAGCAAAAGAATTTGTTGGTCTAGATAATATAGTAGAAACTACAAGCTTAGGATATTCAGAAAATGCTAATATTCCAGTATACACATTTAATATAAAAAATAAAAACCAAGAAAATTTTACAATTTCAATTTCGAAAACAGGTGGATTTATTGTATATATGAATTCTGATAGGGAAATAAAAGAAGAAAAAATAAATTTAGATGAAGCAAATAAAAAAGGAAAAGAGTTTTTAAAAGAAAAAGGGTTTGATAATATGCAACAGACATATTATTTGAAAAATGAAGGGATTGTAACAATAAATTATGCATATTCACAAGATGGAGTAATAATGTATCCAGATTTAATAAAATTAAAAATTGCTTTAGATAATGGACAAGTTTTAGGAATTGAGACAACAGGTTATTTAAATAATCATACAATAAGAGATATTTCAAAAGTGAAAATAACAAAAGAACAAGCAAAAGAAAAGCTTAATAAAAATTTAGATATAGAAAGTGAGATTTTAGCTGTTATTCCAACAGATTGGAAGACAGAACTTTTGTGTTATGAGTTTAAGGGAAAAGTTGGAGACACAAATTATATTGTATATATAAACGCAGAGACTGGAAAAGAAGAAAAAATATTGGTTATTACAGATACACCTAATGGAATTTTGACTATGTAAAAGATAATATTTAAAAATTAAATATTAAGTAGATAATAAATTGCACAAGGATTTTTTGCACAATTTATTATCTGCCTAATATTTTTATTTGTGCCTTAGTATAATTATCTGTACTTTTTTTGAAACTTTATTTGAATATAAACATTTTAATAATTTTTATTTTCAGTTGCAATATTTAAATTAAAATAATATAATTTATTATAACAAAAAATGCTATGAAAACAAATAATTAAAAAAATTTATAACAAATTTATATTTCAGGAAAGGAATGATGTTGAAAATGAATTTAAAAATAAAAGATATATTAAAAGCAACAAATGGAATACTTTTATCTGGAGACCTTGAATATGAATGTGAAAATTTTTCAAAAGACACAAGAAAAATAAAAAAAGGTGATACATATTTAGCAATAAAGGGTGAAAGTTTTGACGGAAATTTATTTTGGAAAGATGCTTTAAATAATGGAGCTGATACTGTAATAATTGAAAAAGATATAGGAAAAGAAGATCTAAAAAAATATAAAAATGAAAATATTATAAAAGTAGAAGATACAAAAAAAGCTCTAATACAAATAGCAACTGCAAAAAGAAATTTATATAAAGATTTAATCGTTGTAGGAGTAACAGGGAGTGTTGGAAAGACCAGCACAAAAGATATTATTGCAAATGTTTTGAGTCAAAAATATAATACATTAAAAACAGAAGGCAATATGAATAATGCAATAGGTTTACCATTTACTATTTTAAATTTAAGAAACCATGAGGCTTTAGTTATAGAAATGGGAATGAATCATTTTGGAGAAATTAGAGAATTGACAAATATTGCAAAGCCAACTCTTGCAGTTATTACCAATATTGGTACATCACATATAGGAAATCTAGGATCAAGAGAAAACATATTAAATGCTAAATTGGAAATTTTAGAAGGAATGGAAAAAAAGAAAGTTATAATAAATAATGATAATGATTTATTACATAAATGGAAAAATGACAATAATAATATGGAGATATATACATTTGGAATAGAAAATAAAAGTGATTGCAATGCTTTAAAAATTACTAAAAAAGAAAACTCAAGTGAATTTATTTGCAAAATAAATGAAGAGAAATTTAATATAAAAGTTCCAGTCGGTGGAGAAGTTTTTATTTTAAATGCACTTTGTGCAAGTTTAGTTGGAAAATTATTAAATTTATCGAATAATGAAATTCAAGAAGGAATAGAAAGTTTTGAATTAACAAAAAAAAGAATGGAAATTATTAAATTAAAAAATGGAGTAACATTAATTAATGATAGCTATAACGCAAGTTTTGATTCCATGAAAGCAGGAATAGAATATTTGTCTGAAACCACAGGAAAGAGAAAAATTGCTGTTTTAGGTGACATGTTCGAACTTGGTACTTTTTCAGAAGAATTACATAGAAAAGTTGGAGCTGAAGTCGCAAAAAATAATATTGATATTTTATTTGCAATTGGAGAAAATTCAAAATATATTGTAGATGAGACTGAAAAAGATGGTATGAATAAAGAAAAAATATTTTATTTAAATGATAAAAAAGAATTATTGGAAAAAATTATACAAAATATGCAATCTGGTGATGTTATATTTTTTAAAGCATCTAATGGAATGAGGCTATTTGAAATTGTTGACCAATTGAGAACAGAGTTTTTTAATTAATTGGACAATTGGGAACAGATATTTTCTGTTTCCTTTTGTCTTTTTTTGTCGAAATGTTTTTATTTACATAATTAAAGATATATGTTATAATATATTTATATTTTTTCAATAATTTAATTAGATTTTATTTTTAAAATTCAAAAAATTAATTCAAAATAAAAGAGGTGATAAAAATAATAAATATTTATTCAAATAAAAATATAAATATTATTTCTTTAATTATATCAATAATTATTTTTTCTATAGTTTATATTTTAATAAATAATTTTCCTAAAAATAAAAATTATAATAGTGAAAAAAATGAATTAAATTTCCAAAATATTATTAGTCAAGATAATCAAGTAAAAAATCAAGAAAATAATGTCAAAGAAATAAAAAACAATATAAATTTAAATTGGTATATAGAAATTCCAAAAATAAATTTAATTGCACCAATAGAAGAATCAACTGAAATGAATATTTTAAATAAATATGTTGGACATTTTGAAGATACATCAACTACATATGGAAATATAGGACTTGCAGGACATAATAGAGGATATGAAAAAAATTATTTTGCAAACCTAAAAAAATTAAAAATAGGTGATGAAATAAAATATAAATATAATAATTTCGAAAAAACATATATTATAAAAATAATAAAAAAAATAGAAAATACAAATTGGGAATATCTTGAAAAAACCAAGGAAAATAAAATTACATTAATTACATGTGTTGAAAATGAGCCTGATTACAGACTTTGTATACAAGGGGTGGAAATTTAATTAGTATAATAATTAATAACCAGAATAAAAATGTATTAAAATTAAATAAATTTTTAGGAGGCTATTAATGAAAAATAAAAAAATTATACTCTTTATTTTTATAATTTTAATAATAATTTTTGGAATAATTCTTGGGATAAAAATGATTAAAAAAACAAAAAGTGGTAATAATATAAGTAGTCAAGAAATCGTAGATAAAATTTTAAATATTAATTCTTATATAGCAAAAATTAAAGTTCAAATAAATAGTAATAAAAATAAAAATATATACATTTTAAGGCAAGAATACAACACAGAAAACGGTTTTGTGCAGGAAGTTATAGAACCATCAAATATTTCTGGAGTAAAAATAATAAGAAAGGATAATATATTAACAATAGAAAATACAGAGCTGGATTTAAAAACTATTTTTGAAAATTACAATGGATTAGAAAATAATAATCTAGATTTAATAAATTTTATAAATGAATATAAAGAAAATGATAAATCTTTTTTTGAGGAAAAAAATAGTGAAATAATTTTAAAGACATCATCAGAAAAAGATAATATATACCAAAAAAATAAAGTATTGTACATAGATAAAAATAATATTATTCCAACAAAATTAATAGCTCAAGATTATAACCAAAATTCGACAATAATCATAGAATATAATGAAATAGAATTAAATTAAAATTCTATATTTACGAAAATACAGACTTATAAATTATGCTAATATTGGGAGTGAATATTATGACAATTAAAAGAGGAGATATGTTTTATGCAGATTTAAGTCCTGTAATAGGCTCAGAACAAGGAGGAATTAGACCTGTTGTAATTATACAAAATGATTTAGGAAATAAATATAGTCCAACAGTAATAGCAGCAGCTATTACATCACAAACAAATAAGGCAAATCTTCCTACACATATAAAGATAAATAGTAATCCAGAAGGACTAAAGAATAATTCGGTTATATTAACTGAACAAATTAGAACAATAGATAAAAGTAGATTAAAAGAAAAGATTGGTCATATAGATGACGAAATAATTATGAATCAAATAAATAATGCATTAGGTGTAAGCTTTGGATTAGGGGAATAATAAAAAACTGCCAGGAATATTATGTGGCAGTTTTATTTAAACTTTAAGTTTTTTTATTTTTTTAATTTCTTCGCGTAAATTATCTATTTGTGATTTACGAGTTTCATAAGCTTTTTGATATTGATCTTTTAATTCAAGGAAATTATTTATATTTTCATTTTTTTCTAAATACAAATTCATATATTGATAAAAATAGTCTTGTTTATTTTGAGATTTTGATGCTTTCATTTTATTATAATATTTTTCTGCAGTTCCTAATCTCTTAACAGCATCTTTTAAAGATTCCAAATATTCTTCTGTACAGAAAATTTCATAATTAATATCATCTATAACTACTTTTATTAATGTTCTAACAATAATTGGGTTATCTTTACCATATTTTACATTGTTAACCATTTCGTTTAATGAATCAGACTTATTTATTTCATGGTGATTATGTGTATTTTCAATAATTATTTTAATTGTATCTGATATTCCAATATGTGATTTGTATTGTCTTTTACTAACTATTGCATCATACTCATCTGCAACTCTAATAATTTGACCTTCATAAGGTATGTCTTTTTTTATTAATTGATGAGGATAACCAGTTCCATCTAATGCTTCATGATGATATAAAGGACCTGCTGCATATGGACGTAATTTCTCATCTTTCATACACATCTCATATCCAATAGTTGTATGAGTTTTCATAATTTCAAATTCCTCATCTGTAAGTTTAGATGGCTTTTGTAAAATCGCAGAAGGAATAAATAATTTTCCAATATCATGCATATAAGCACATATAGTGCAATATTCTGTAAATCCTTTAGAACAGTGCAAATATTCACATAATCTGCAAGTAATAGCAGCAACATTTTCACAATGAGTTCTAGTAAAAACATCTAATTGGCTTAGTGCATCTAATTGATCTTGCATTCTTTTATCTAAATTGTACGATTTTAATGATGTTCTGTCATAAAAATCAAAAATTTCTTTTCTCATCTAAAGTATCTCTCCTTTAATTTTTCCTAAATAAATTATACTATAAACGAAAATTTAATGCAATAAAAATAAACGAAAAAGATAGAAAAAATTTTTCTCGTTGTTACATACTTTAGAGCTTTAAATTGCAAGTTTAAGTGTAAGAGTTATTTGAATCTAAAGTAGCAAGTGTAGCTAAAGTATTTCCGTAATTGAACAAAAAATGCAGATGATGATACATTTACCAACCTTCTGTCTCAAATCTTTTTAAAAATATTGAATATAATCTATTATTATGATACACTTGTACCATAAGTGTAAATAAAAAATTAAAGTTTGTTAATACATGGAGGAAATAAGATGATTTATAGTGAGGTTTATAACATTCAATTAAAAGATATAGAAAAAGAAAAATATATTAAAGATAGAGGAATATTAGAAATATTTGAAAATGTAGCAACACATCATTCTGATATAGTTGGTTTTGGAGTAAATGATATTGAAACAACAAAAACAACTTGGATATTGATGGACTGGAAAGTACAAGTTATAAAAAGACCAAAATATGGTGAAAAATTAAAAGTTGATACTTGGGTAAGAACAATAAATGGAAGTCGTAAAAAGATATATACTTATAGGGATTTTGAAATGTATGATGAGAAAAATAATTTATCTGTTATTGGAACTTCAAAATGGGTATTAATAGATATAAAGACGGGAAAAATTACTACAATAGCAGATGAAATCTTTGAAAGATATAAACCAGAGAATAAGAGTATTTTTGGAGAACAAGAGCTAGAAAAAATTAAAATACCTGAAAGTTATAGTGATGAAATATCTTATCAAGTTACAAGAAGAGATGTTGATTTTAATAATCACATGCATAATTTATATTATTTAGATTTAGCATATAATGCTTTACCAAATGAAGTATATGATAAAAGACCATTTGATAATTTTAGAATTTGTTATAAAAGAGAAACAAAGTTGGATGATGTGCTTAAATGTAAATATTCATTTGTTGATGGAGAACATATAATTAGTATTTTTAATGAAGATAATAGTAAATTACATAGTATTATAAAAATAAAGGAGACTAACTATATGAATGTCAATAGTTTATTGTAAAAAAATTTTAAAATTTTTTAGATAAATTATTGCATGACAAATAAGCATTTCGAAAAATGCTTTTAAAAACTATGCGATTATTGATATTAAGCCACTTTGCTAGCTTGATATACATTATTTGTTTTTAATAAATAATAAATGACTCGAACCAACTTCTTTGTTACATGTCCCATTGTAACCATATAATGCTTGCCTTCAGCCATTTTTCTATCTTTAAAAGCACAAAAGGTAGCATCATTTAAACAAACCATTCTAGCAGCAGTCATCAAAGCAAAACGAAGATATTTAGAACCACGTTTTACCATTACTGAATGAGTAGAAAAGAATTTACCAGACTGATACATTGATGGATCAAGTCCAGCAAAAGCTAGTAATTTAGCAGGAGAATCAAATCTAGAAATATCTCCAATTTCAGCTAAAATAGAGCCAGCAGTTTTAAAAGAAATTCCAGGTATTGTTAGTATTGGAGAATTAATCTCTTTTAAAATTTCTTTTATTCTTTTCTCAACATCATCAAGTTGCTCTTGTATAAACTGAATAATACTAATTGTCTGTTTTAACTCAAATGAAACAGAGTTGCTATTTAAACCAATGGATTTTCTAGCTAAATCTCTAATTTGAAGTGCTTTTTCTCTGTCAAACTTTTTATTTGAATTATCAGATAAAAGATGAGTTAAATGTGTAAGATTACATTCAGCTATATCTTTAGCACTTGGTAATTCATAAAGTAAAGCTAAACAAGACTTTTGAGCAACAGAAGAAACAATTTTTGGAAGTTCAGGAAAAACAATATCTACAAGTCTTACAAGAGAAGTTTTAAATTTAGAGTTTTCCTTAGCTAAACGAAATCTGTGTCTAGTTAGTGACTTTAATTCAGAAATATGATATGATACTGGTATGTAGGGTTTTAAGTTATCTGAAACAAGCATTGTAGCAATAACATGTGCATCTAACTTATCTGTTTAAGTCTTTCTAAGGCTTTGACCTTTTACGTAAAGATTAGTTTGTAATGGATTAATAAGATAGATATTAAATCCTTTTTCGGTCAGAAAGTTTAGAATATTATTACTATAATGACCAGTGGCTTCAAGCCCTACTTTTATATTGTCTAATGAATCAGAAAAATTCATTAAAGAATTGTAGAGAGTTTCAAAACCATCTAAATTGTTTGTTATGGTTAATTTTTCAATTAATATTTCGCCATCAGAATTCATAGCAAAACAATCATGTTTATCTTTTGCAACATCGATTCCAACATAAATCATAATAAAAACTCCTTTACAAAATATTTAGACAATGTGATCCACGAAATGCTTGTCGAAAGTAAACTCGTTCAATATTAAACGTCAAGCGTTATCTAACTAATTAACAATTAAACAAACATCTGTGGTTAGAGTCTATTAATATAATCGTCAAAGCGATAGTAATTTGCACTAATCCACAGTGTCTATGTAGATATTATACAATGAAATTAAGAATAAAAAAATGTATAATGGACTACATGTTCATTATACGAGTAATTTGGAAAGGAGGGAGCTTATGAAGAACAATGAAAATAAAACAAACAAAAGAGTTGCTGCACTAAATTATTTCACATCACTATGTTCCTATATTGTTGCAATAATAAATTTTATTAATGGAGATAATAAAGGTGTTGCAATTATGTTTCTATGTTTAGGTTCAACTTATTTATGTCTTGGTAGTGTCTACTTAAATAAAGATAAAGATGAAAAGAATAACAACGATAAGGAGTAATATAAATTACAATTTTGTAGTTTGAAAGATTTATAGTAATTTGTCATTTAGCAAGATGTTCGTAACATAAGTAATTTTCCGAACGAGGTAATAAATAAAAAGTGATAGAAATTTTAAGAATTCTATTGCTTTTTTTATTTTTACAAAGTATAATAAGTAGGGAAAGTATAACAAGTATAATTAAGGAGGCTAAAATGGAAAGAGATAAATTTGTAGGAATAAGTAAAGTTGGAGAAAAAGGACAAATTGTAATTCCAAAAGAAGCAAGAGATA
>DFJF01000002.1:0-4991 GCA_002372935.1 Clostridiales bacterium UBA3678
CTTTAAAAATTTACTTTTTGGTACTGTGTTTTTTAGGTTATAACACATACCGTTTTGGTTTCATCTCTAAAGAATTTATTGTTTACTTTTCAATGTACTTTTATGTCCACTTTCGTTGCGGACATTTTGTATTATACAATGTAAAAATTATTTTGTCAATACCTTTTTTCAAAAAAATTTAATTTATTTTTTTTATGTTTTTTTGCATAAAAAAAAAGTAATTTTTGTATTAATATTATATGTATTATCCCTCAATTAAATTACTAATTTTAATAAATTTTTTATCTTTTATTTGGTACAACAATTATATTATCACTTTTGTCGAATTTTGTCAACACTTTTTTTAAAAAAATTATAAAAACTATTAATTAAGGAAAAAATTATTAATTGACACCTTTATTATTAAGAGGTAAAGCATTGCTTTACCTCTTTCTTTTTTTATATTATTTAGAATAATACACTTCCTTGCACACATTATAGCAAAAGTAAACAATAATATATCAATAATACATATAATAATATTAGTAATTATCTTCTTTTTATTCTTATCAGCTTCGGTTTTAGAATTGTCATTTTTGTTAAAATTTAAAAGTTCATTTGCGTTAACATTAAATACTTTACAAATCTTATGCAAATTTGATAAATCCGAAGAATTCGCACCTGTTTCCCAATTAGATATCATTTGTTTTGATACTTCAAATTTTTCAGCTAAAATTTCTTGGCTATAACCTGCTCTTTTCCTAAATTCTGATAATTTTTCTTCTAAAAAATATTTTACTTCACTTTATTCTTTTTTCATAATAATCACATCCTTTTTTATTATAACAAAAAGTAAAGAAAAATCTATTAAATTTTTTTGGAATCTTTTACAAAATAATTTTACGAGTGGCTTTTTGAAATACATAATATTGTTTTTCATTATGTATTGCTATAATATATATTTTTCATTAAATTTTCAATTTCTGCACGAATTCTAGGTATTGTGTTTTCTGGAAGCTTGTCAGGTTCAACCCATTTTATTTCTGCACATTTATCAGGTTCAGCATTTGTTGGATTTCCTTGATATTTTTCTACTGTAAATAAAAATTTTAAAACACCCTTCGTATAATGATGATTAATATGTGATATTTTTAAGTACTTCCTTTTAACATCTATTCCAATTTCTTCTTTTGCTTCTCTTATCATTGCGTCAAATAAATCTTCTCCTTCCTCCAAATGTCCTCCTGGTAGATCAAATTGTCCATCTCTATGCCCGGTTCCTTGTCTCAACATCATCAAAATTTCCTTTTTACAAGTAATTTCATTTTTTCTTTCCAGTAGCAAATCTACTACAATTCTACTTTGATACCTTTCACTCATATCAGATTCCTCCTAAAAAATATTAGAACCAAATAAGCTGAAACTAAAGAGATTCCTCCCTTGGTTCCAGCAATCTAATTGTTATTTAATTATCTCATTTATTTCTTTTAATATTATAAATCATTTTCATTTTTTTGTCAATACCAACGATATTTTAATTGTCAGAATTTGTATACGAGAAGATTTTTCATCTCCAGATAAATTTGTTCTAAGCAATGTATTTACCATCGCATGCAAAATATTGCTTTTTCCGGATTTGTTTTTTTCAGTAATTAATGTTGTATCAAATTTACATAGTTATATCAAATGCTAATTTAAAATTATCTCTTTTATCTGAAGGAACTTTTTGTTTTTTCTATGCATCTATATATTTTTTTACTATCTCTTCATCATTAATTTCTTCTTCACTATCTATATCTATTTTTACATATGTATATTTACTATAGCATAAGTAAGATGATCTCTATCTTTTGCATTTAAAGATGTTGTTGTTGTTACGCTAGATTTCATTACAGTTCCACTATCTGTTCTGTGGTCTAATCTTAAAGTATGTCCCAATTCATGCAATGCATAATTTCTTCTTTGTGCTGTACTATATGTACTCCATCTTTGATTGTTGTTAATGAATCTTTTCTAATTATAAAGGTTATGAGTTTTCGCTATTTGACATTTCTACGCGATACTCAATATCCTCCATATGTGGAAAAATCTCTTTAACCCTCTTTAATGTTAGCATAACAACTTTAGGCTGAGGATTTTTTGGATTATCACTAAGCAATTTTTGGGTATAACAATTTTTTGCAGTTTTAAATAAAACATATCGATTTTTTACATATGTATAATAAATT
This sequence comes from Clostridiales bacterium UBA3678, assembly GCA_002372935.1. GTDB lineage: Bacteria > Bacillota > Clostridia > TANB77 > CAG-508 > CAG-269. Next base: position 2,208 of record DFJF01000002.1, read on the forward strand.
TGATATCCATCTCTTAAATCTATCCACATATCTTCAAAAGTATAATTTTCCATATTTTTCTCCATTTCTATATTGATAAATATTTGTTTCTAGCTAAAGATATCCGAAAAAATCTGTTCTCAACTGGTCTTAATTGTTCAATTTATCATATTTTTAAAATCTTCTTCAGAAATTATCTGAATTCCTAGGTTTTGTGCTTTTGTAAGTTTACTACCCGCTTCTTCACCAGCCAATAAATAATTTGTCTTTTTTGAAACAGAACCTGAAACTTTTCCACCAAATTTTTCTATAATATTACTTGCTTCATCTCTTGTATAATTTTCTAAACTTCCTGTAAGAACAAATGTTAATCCCTCAAGCCTATTGTCAGAATCGTTCAAGGTTTTTTCTTCCATGTTCACTCCACTTTTTTTAAGTCTTTTTATTAAATCTTTTGTTTGATCCTGATTAAAAAATTCTATTATACTATTTGCCATAATTGGACCTATATCATTTATACTACTTAATGTTTCAAAATTTGCATTCATTAAGTTATCTAAGTTCTTAAATTTCTTAGCTAGTGTTCTTGCAGCTTTAGCACCTACGTGTCTTATTCCTAATGCAGTAATTAATCTATCAAGTTCATTGTTTTTGCTATTTTCAATTGCATTAATTAAATTCTCCGCAAATTTTTTACCATTTTTCTTAAGTGCTGCAATATCATCATATTTTAAATCATAGATATCTGCAATGTTTTTTATTAGACCTTTATCCATTAATTGGTCTATTATGCTTTCACCTAAACCATCAATATTCATAGCTCCTCGAGATACAAAATGTACTAGATTTCTATACAACTTTGCTGGACATTCAATTCCTGTACATCTAATTGCTGCTTCTCCTTCTTCTCTAACTGCTGGTGCCCCACATATAGGGCATACTTTTGGCATTTCAAAACTTTTTTCAGTTCCATCTCTTTTACTTTTTATAACATCAACAATTTCTGGAATTACATCTCCTTGTTTTTGAATAACAACAGTATCTCCAATCATCAAATCTTTAGATTTAATAAAATCTTCATTATGAAGTGTAGTTTTTGAAATTGTAGAACCTGCTACTTCTACTGGATTTAATATAGCAAGTGGAGTAATTACACCTGTTCTACCTACATTACAAACAATATCTAGTAATTTTGTTTCTTTTCTTTCTGGTGGATATTTATATGCAATTTGCCATCTAGGATTTTTTGCAGTATTACCTAATATTTCTCTAAAGTGTAAATCATCTACTTTTATAACTGCACCATCTATTCCAAATGTAAGTTTTTCTCTATCATTTCCAATTTTTTCAATAGCATTTTTTATATCATCTTGATTTTTACAAAATATTTTTACAGGATTTACATTAAAGCCAAGCTTTTCAAGATACAAAAGTTCTTCATAATGTGATGTAAACTCTTTTCCGCTTATTGCTTGTACATTATATACATATATATCTAATGGCCTTGATTTTGTAATATTTGAATCTAATTGTCTTAAAGAGCCTGCAGCTGCATTTCTTGCATTTGCAAATAATTCTTCTTCATTTTCTTCTCTTTCTTGATTCATTTTTTCAAAATCAGATTTTGATATAAATACTTCCCCTCTAACTTCAATGTCTATTTTTTCACTTAACTTTTGTGGAATGTTTTTTATTGTTTTTAAATTTTCAGTTACATCTTCACCAACAAACCCATTTCCTCTTGTAGATCCTCTAACAAATAATCCATTTTTATACTCTAAGTCAGCTGTTAATCCATCAATCTTAGTTTCAACAACAAAATTTTTATTTTCTATTTTCTCTTCTTCAGCTCTTTTAGTAATTTTTTGAACAAAGTCAACTATTTCATTCATATCAAAAATATCTTGCATACTAAGTAATGGTATCTTGTGTTCAACTTTTTTAAATCCTTCTTTTACACTTCCTCCTACATGCTGTGTCATTGAGTCTTTTGTTATTAAATCAGGATAAAGTTTTTCAATTGACTTAACTTCCATCATTAACATATCATATTCAAAATCTGATATTACAGGATTATCTTCTTCATAATACATTTTAGAATAATATTTTGTCTGTTTTTTTAATTCCTCATATCTTTTTTTTGCTTGTTCTTTATCCAACATTGATAAATTTTTCCTTCCTAAATAATTATGAATATTTTATCACTTATTTTAATTTTTTTCAATATATCTTCAATATAATAATTAGTTTTATTTTTCACTTGATTTTTTTGTTTATATTATTTATAATCTTATATCTTTTTTCTTTTTATTTTTCAAGGTATTTCTGAATTTTTTATCATTTTTTGTCGAAATTTTTTTATTGACATTTGATAATATTTATGGTATCATTAGTTCAACTTTAATATTCAAATATTTATTTTAATATCTTTATATTTTAATATCTATTTTAATATTTTATTCAATATAAATTTTTAGTTCGAGGAGGTGCAATATGACAGATAAACAAAGAGATGAGATTTTGCTATCTCTTTTAAAAAAAGCAACTAGTTCTGATGAAATTTTACTATCTCTTCTTAAGCAAGTAGCTAATTCTCAAGAATTACTTCTAGCAACTAATTCTGAAGTAAAAACTATTAGAACTGATTTGTCAAATTTTAAATCTAAAACTTATAATAAGTTTGATAAGCTTGAGCATAATTTTGAGGAATTCAAATCTGAGACTTCTAATAGGTTTGATAAGCTTGAGCATAATTTTGAAGAATTCAAATCTGAGACTTCTAATAGGTTTGATAAGCTTGAGCAT
>DFJF01000002.1:5165-38552 GCA_002372935.1 Clostridiales bacterium UBA3678
AGCTTGAGCATAATTTTGAGGAATTTAAATCTGAGACTTCTAATAAGTTTGATAAGCTTGAGCATAATTTTGAGGAATTCAAATCTGAGACTTCTAATAGGTTTGATAAAGTTGAGCATAATCTTGAGGAATTCAAATCTGAGACTTCTAATAATTTTCAAATTGTAAACGAAAACTTAAATGAAATTCCTAAAATATTTCATCAATCCTGGGCATTAGAGTCAAAATTCAGAAATGAAATTCAAAAAGAATTAGATGAACATGAAAAACAAATGCAAAAGCTCAAAGAAAAATTAGCTTAAATAGTTCTTTATTAAAATTAAAAAAACCTCGAATTATATTTTTATATAATCGAGGTTTCTCTTTTCTTTTTTTTAATGTTTTAATTTTTTCTCAATTTCTTTCCAGATAGTTTCTGTATATATCTTTTTTTGAGAAGAGAAAGGCAACATTATTGCATCACATATTGGATTAATTTCTTTCTGTAGCTTATTTACTGTTTCATCAACCTTTGTAATTGCAATTTTGTCAGCCTTATTGGCTAATATCATAAAAGGAAGACCTGCACCGAATGATATAATTATACATAAGTTTATCATTTTCTGTAGGGGTATGACGTATGTCTATTAAAAAAATAACAAGTGCTATATTTTTAGAAGTATTAAGATATTGTTCAATAAACTTTCCTACCTTTTCTTGTTCTTTTTTTGACATCTTGCTAAATCCATATCCAGGTAAATCAACAAAATAAAATTCTTTATCAATATTATAAAAATTAATTTGTCTTGTTTTTCCTGGCTCACTACTTGTTCTTGCCAGTGCTTTTCTATTTATCATAGTATTTATAAAACTAGATTTTCCTACATTTGATTTTCCTACTAAAACAATTTGTGGTAAATCATTTTTAGGATATTGTTTTGGGCTCACTGCAGATACTTCAAATTGTGGATTTTTTACATTCATTTTTTAACTCATTCCCTTCTTATTATTCAAATAGACTCATTATTTCTTCTTTGCTAAATTTATTAATAAATGATGTTTTTGTACTTAATACATTATCAATTAAATCAGCCTTTTTATTTTGAAGTTCATATATTTTTTCTTCTATCGAATTTGATGTAATTAATTTATATACTTGAACATTATTTTTCTGTCCAATTCTATATGCTCTATCTGTAGCCTGACTTTCTGCAGATTGATTCCACCATGGATCATAGTGAATAACCATATCAGCTCCAGTTAAATTAAGTCCTGTACCACCTGCTTTAAGAGATATTAAAAACACCTTAATATCTGGATTTGAATTAAATTCATCTACTAAATTTATTCTCTCATCTACTTTAGTGCTACCTGTAAGCTTAAAATATTTTATATCTCCTTTTTCTAATTCTTTCTGAATAATGTCAAACATAGCAGTATAACTAGAAAATAATAAAATTTTATGTCCTGCTAAAATACCATCTTTTATAATTTCTATACATTGTGATAATTTGCTACTTTCACCTTTATAGTCTGAAATAAACAAACTTGGGTGACAACATATTTGTCTTAATCTTGTTAATGTGGCTAAAATTTTAAATTGACTTTTTTCAAATCCTTTTATATTTATTTCATTTGCAACTTCTTCTTTTGCTTGTACCAGGTAAGATAAATAAATTTTTTCTTGTTCATCTGTCATTTGATTATTTAAAACTGTAATAGTTTTTTCTGGAAGCTCTGTTAAAACATCTTTCTTATTTCTTCTTAAAATAAACGGTGCTATAAGCATTTTTAATCTTGAAGTAGATTTTTTATCATTATCCTTTACAATTGGACTCTCAAATTCATTTTTAAATTTTTTATAACCAAATAAATATCCTGGCATAACAAAATCAAATATTGACCAAAGTTCTGCTAATGAATTTTCAATTGGAGTTCCTGTTAATGCATATCTAGTGGTCCCATTTAACTTTTTTATTGATTTTGCATTTTGCGTTGTACTATTTTTCATATATTGTGCTTCATCAGCAATAATAAATCTAAAATTATATTTTTTATCTTCATAAGCTTGAATATCTCTTTTTAATAAGTCATAAGAAGTTATTACTAAATCATAATTCTCAGTATTGGAAATTATCTCTTTCCTTTCATTTGATGTTCCTTTTACAACACATACTCGTAGTTCAGGAGCAAATTTTTTTGCCTCGTTCATCCAATTTAAGCTTAGTGAACTAGGACATACTACAAGTGATGTATGGCTATCATCATTATTCTCTACATAATCTAATATAATAGATAATACCTGAATTGTTTTACCAAGTCCCATATCGTCTGCTAATATTCCTCCAAAGTGATATGAATCTAAAACCTTAAGCCACTTAAATCCTGTTTTTTGGTAATCTCTTAAAACATTTTCCATTTTTTTAGGAATTATTATTTCTTCATTTATATTATCTTGTTCTAAATCATTTACAATCTTTTTAAAACTAGCATTTTTTGATGCATTAATTTTTTCTTTTTTTAATAGTTCATCTAAATATAATGTTCTATTTACTGGTAATTTTACCTCTTCTTTTTCTAATTCTTTATAATCAAGATCCATATCTGTAACAAGTTTGTCTAAAAACTCTATGTCTTTATTTTCTTCTAGATTAATAAAACTCCCGTCTTTTAGTCTATAGTACTTCTTCCTTATTTTATACATTTGCATAATATCTTGAAGTTCTTGAACATCGATATTTATTCTCTTCAAATCTATTGAAAGCAAATTATTTTCTACTTTTACTCCAATTGTAGCAATCCTAGGCTTTTTTATTTCTTTAGATTTAAAATTATCTGTTGCAAGAACTTCAAACTTTTGCATATATGTTTCTATGTCATTTTCTAAAAAATTATATATTTTATCATCTTCTGGTAAAATAAATCTTAAATTTTGTGTATCAAACATAAATCCAGTTTTTCTAAATAAATTTAAGCTTTTATTTTCTGCTAAAATATTTCTAGCACTTTTTATTTTAATATTTTCATCTAATGGATTAAACTCCTCATCACCATAGCAAAATTTCACATCTGCTATGACGTAATCATTTTCATCAAAATCAAGAAAAACCTTTACTCCTAATTTTTTTGGTTTATATTTTTCAACTTCATCTTCAGAAATACCTTTAAGTTGTATACAATTTCCAACTCGTGGCATTACTACAGAATATAAGTCACTTAAATCTTCTTTGCCTAAATCCAAATCAGTAATATAAGATTCTCTAAATAGCTTTAATAATTTGATTGTTGTATTTACATATTCTTCGCTACATCTATATAAAGAGAAATTCTCTAAAACATATGTATAATTTTTGCCATTGTAAACTTGAATTGAAAAAACTTCTTTATTTGGTTTAATTTTATAACTACCATCTTTATTTTTTAGTAATTCAAATTTTATATCAGGATCTTGTTCTAAAAACTTCAATGAATAATTTAATCTATCGCGATCTGCTACAATTTCTTTTCCCTTTAAAATGTCAAAAATTTCATCAATAGAACTCTCTCCAAGTGTAATACTTGTCTGATTTAAAGTATTACCATAATATGTATATCTATTTGCATTTTCTGCATATTTTAACATTTCAGCATATCTTAAAATAAAGTTTAATAATTCTTTACTATTATCTGTAAAATTCTCTATGCAATGGACAAATCCTAACTTATTTCCATACCTATAAAATTCTTTTCTGGCCATTCTAGTATAAAAATCAGATAAATTTTTTATTTTATACATTCTAGTATTGCCAATTTTAAATTCAAGCCTTAGTTTTGAATCATATATATCTATCATAATTTTAGGCTCTATCTTTATCTTTTTATTCTCTGGCAATATCTCCATACTTTCTGAATTTATTTCTTGTAATTCTTCATTATATAGCTCTGTAACCACCTTTCTAAAAGTAGCAAATTGGTTTTTCACTCTTTTTGAATTATTTTGCTCTTCTGTGTAATTTTTGTCCCAATATTTTGTTTGACCAAACTTCATTAATGTTGCAACTATATGTTTACAAACTCCATATGTCTTATAATAATCTGGGCATTCGCATTCTGCAATTTCAAGTTCTCCATTTTCAACTTTTATTTTTGTAATATAATCATCATAATTTCCATCTATTTCTGCAGAAATTTCAAAATTATCAGGATTATCATAATTTACTTTTTTTATATCAACTCTTCCTTGATCAACATATCTCTTAGCTCTTTCTAGTCTATCTGAACCAGCATCATAATACAATTCTTCTGCTAATTTTTCATTTATTTGCATAGATTTTCTCCTTTATTGCAATATTTAAATTATTGTTTTAAACTATTTTTTTCTTCCATATAAATAGACTTAGCTACAACTTCTATTTCAGCTACATTCATAGAAGTCAAGTTTTCTATCTCTTTTGTTGCTTTATATTTAAATTCTTTTAATGTTTCTACTAAATTACATCCATAAACAACTTCAACTTCCATATAAATAACAGCACCCTCATCTGAATTTGTAACTCTGGTCTTCAAAACTCTTTTAATATCATCCATATTGTTTGCAAGATATTCAACTATTTGTTTAAATACATTATCTGATATTGTAAAATTTCCCATATAGCTAAATGTTGGTCTTATAATAGATTTTTCTGCAATATATGGCTTTTGACCCTTTCCACTTGATTTAAAAATTTGTAACGGATCTAACAAATATCCTGAAAAATCTTTTTTTATTTCAAATGTTGGAACTGGTATAACATGTTTACCTTCTGTAACTCTCGTTCTCCTTGCAGTTTCAATCTCCTCTTCTGTCGCTACATCAGTGATATAAATTGTTTTTGAAATTTTAGGTAACTTTAAATTTCCTGCAATTTTCTCTACCATACCATCAGAAGTACCTAAAATTAATATACTTTCAGCATTGTATTTTTTTAATGCATTTTGAATTTCTTCTGATTGCTTTTCATCTAAAAATAAAGCTTTTTTCACAGTTTCTATTTTGGTTGCTGCCTTTTTTGCAGAATTACCTGCAATTACTTCATTATCATTTATGAGTAAACCATCATCAATTATAAAATGAATATTATTTTCCCCTGCTACCATCTGAGCTCTATAACTTTTTCCTGTTCCAGATGGTCCGACAAAAGCATAAACTTTCATAATTTTGTCCTTTCTATTAACAGTTCCTTTTTACTGGAAAATTTTAAAATTTATTAATTCTTTTCTAACAACATTATATTATATATATAGTTATGATATTTTGTATCAAATCTTTTTGCTCCTTTTAGTACTTTTATGTGTTCTTTTGGAAAGTTTTCATATAGCCCCATATATTCTGAATCTATTAGCCATATCCTTCCAGTGTAATTTTCTAAAAAGTCATAAGATATAACAGTTTCCATTCCTGGCCCATATGCTTTATATGCTTCTTTTACATCCCATTGTTCAAAATTTAAAAAATATTGTTTATTATTTGGAAAATTAGCTGCTATAACTCCACCATTGCCAATATTTGAATAAACTATAATGTCATCTTGTTGTATTTCATCTTTAATATATTGTATCTCTGCTAAATTTGATAAGTCATAATTTATTTTAATATCTTCTACATTACTCCAAATTCCAAAAGCTAAAATTATTGCACAAACCATGTATGTAATATTTTTTTTCTCCTCAGTTGACATCATAAATGCAATACCAAATATATAAAGTCCTGTCATAACAAGTAAATATCTTGAATAAAGAATTGGCATTTTTATTGAGACTAGTAAAATTAATAATATTACACCTATATAAACTCCAATAGCCAAAATTGCTGGTTTGATCTCCTTGTTTTCTTTTTTAGCTTTATATATTCTAATTCCAATATAAATATACATTAAAAGTGCTGCTACAAACGAAAGTATAGTATGGAAATCCATTGTAAAATCGGTATCTAATTGTCTTCTAAATTGGAAACTTAAAACCTCAACAGTTGTATTAACTAATCCAACCTTAATCCAGAATCCTCCGCCTACATGTTCTAGCTGTCCTAACAAATATATAAGCCAAGGAATATATAAAATTACTTGAATTACTGCAACTAAAATAAACGCAATTAAGGCTTTTTTCTTATTTGAAAATTCATATTGTTTAAGTAATTTATTGTCTCCTTTGTCTTTTAAAACTATATTTTTAATTAAGAATATCAATAAAATAAGATTTATTAAACATGCTGTTACTAATGCATAATAATGTAAATAACAACTACAAATACTAAATATTCCAAATAAAATTAAATTCTTTTTTTGTATTTTTTCTCCTGATTTTGCATTTTTGTAAAAACGATATCCATATATTGCCATTAAAGTAACTATTAAACAAGACCATGAATACATTCTTATTTCTGATGCATATGTACACATAATTGGCAAAAAATATGTTAGGAATGAAAATAAAATTCCTGTTTTCTCTCCAAAATCTTTTCTAATATGTGTATATCCTAATATTCCTAAAATAATAATTGCTAAAACTGAAAATAATCTAAAGGCTAAAATGCTATTTCCAAATAATAAATAAACTAAATGTAATCCCCAATAATACAATGCCGGATGCACATCATTTCCTGTAATTTTCCATATATCTGCAAATCCATGTTTTGCAATTGCTACTGAATAGCTCTCATCAAACCATATTGTTGAATGAAAAGCTGGTAATAAAATAAATATTATTCCAAAAATTATTACTAATATATGTATTACTTTTTCTTTTTTCATTTTAAATTTCATTCCTTTTTTTCATTATTTACAAGGCACACATGGAAATGAAAGATTTCTTATTTCAAACTAAAATTTTCCTCGTGCCAAATTTTCAATTACAAAATATAAAGTACCAAAAGGTTTTATCCTGTTGGTACTAAATTTTAAGCAATTTCTTTTATTTTTATATCTCTAACATGGTCAATTTTCTCCCAAGTTGTATCTCTTTTAAATAAACATTTAAGGTTAATTAATAACCAAGAGCCAATAAACAAAGGATAATATATCAACCATTTAGCCATAGGCTTAATTGGTTTCTTTTCTATATACATCGTGAACACTGCCGTAAGTATTGGTAAAAATAATGTTGGAACAACATATTTCAAAATGTTCCAAACAAGTTCATAACCTGTCATAGAATCTGCCAAATATATAGCAAAATTTGATAATAATAACAATATTGTTGCTACAAATAATGGAATACTTCCAACTATATATAAAAGTCCATCAAGATTCATTAAAGTTTTATTTTTCTTTACTGCTAATGCTAAATCTTTTGTATAAGTCTTCATACACTGAATATGTCCTACTGTCCATCTACTTCTTTGTGACCATGATGCCTTAAATGTAAGTGGCTGTTCATCATAAACTATTGCATCTGTAGCCCACCCAAGTCTTCTGCCTTTTATAATTCTTTTTAAAGAAAACTCTATATCTTCTGTTAGTGTTATTGTATCCCAACCAGTATTTTTAATTAAATCAAATTTAACCATAAATCCTGTTCCATTTAATAAAGGTGATAGCCCTACATTATATCTTGCTAGGTGATAAAATCTATGCATTGTCCAATAAAATAATGCATATCCTGCTGTTATCCAACTATCTGCAGGATTTTTAATATCTCTATATCCCTGAACAACTTCTTCACCTTGACATAATTTTTTATTCATTGCTTTTGTAAAATTTCTATCTACAATATTGTCTGCATCAAACACGAAAAATGCATCATAATCTGCATTCTCTTTTATTTTTTGTTGTAAAAACCAATTTAATGCATAACCTTTTGTTTTATGAGCTGGATCAAATCTCTCGAATACAATTGCTCCATGTTCCCTTGCTATCTCCGCAGTGTTATCTGTGCAATTGTCTGCAATTACATATATATCTAATAAATTTTTATCATAATCTTGATTCATTAAACTATCTACTAAATTTGCAATTACAGCTTCTTCATTATGAGCTGGCAATATTGCCATAAATTTATGATTTTTTACCACTTTAAGTGGTTTGTCTTTAAATTTTATTAATGAACATAAACTAATTCCTAAATTATATACCCAAAAAATTGTTACTATATATACTAATGCCTGTCTTAATATATATAAATACTCCATTTTTTCTTCCTTTCTTAAATTTACAAAAAACTCTGTAATCCATCATTTCCCTAAGAAAATATTTTGTAAATTTTTTTAAAAACATTATTAAATTTATATTAACCTACATTTTCTATTATACTATGTTTAGGAAAATTTTGCAACTTTTTTTGCAAAAATTCCTATGAAATTTTTGCAATTTACAGTAAATTATTTTTAGAGTTGTATTGAATATACTTTAAAACTATAAATTGTAACATATTTTCATAGGAATTTTTATTAATTAAATAAATTTAACTATTTATTTTTAGTTGCAATCATAACTTGAGCACATTGATTCATCTGGTTTTTTCGTATCTATTCCTTCAACTGGAGTAACAATTATTGATTCTAATTTACATTTTTGCATCTGATTATTGTTAAATTTACAACTAGCTACTGTGCAATTAATATTTTGATTTTTATCCATATTGTTCACTTTCCTTCCATATTTTTTTCAATACTATTATAACCAAATGCATTTTTTTTATTCCCCTAAATTTTCCATTTCTTGAATATTTTGTAAACATTCTTTTGGTGGTTCTTTAAAAGCTAAATACCAACTAAATGCATTATCATTTTGTTCAATATATTCTAACCTTTCTTCGAGTTCTGGATAAGTATGTGGTGGTGGCATAATTACAGGATCTCCTGGTCTCCAATTTGCAGGAGTTGCAGCATTTGCACAATCTGCCATTTGTAAAGCTTGAACAGTTCTTAAAATTTCTGGAATAAATCTTCCAACATTTAATGGGTATATTAAAATTGTCCTTACTATTCCCTTATCATCAATAATAAATACATTTCTAACTGTTTCTGTATTACTCACACTTGAAGAAATCATTCCATATTTCCTTGCCACTTCACCATTTCTATCTGCTATTATTGGAAAAGAAATAACTATTCCTGTTCTTTGAAATATGTCATACATCCATGCCAAATGTGAGGAATTACTATCAACACTTAATCCAAGTAATTCAGTATTTAGATTTTGAAAATATGGATATGCCCTCTCAAAAGCTAACATTTCTGTTGTACATACGGGGGTAAAGTCTCCTGGATGTGAAAAAAGTATTATCCATTTTCCCTTATAATCTGATAATTTTATATTACCATATGTAGTAACCGCTTCAAAATCTGGTGCTTCTTCACCAATTCTTACATTACCATTCATCATTAATTCATAATCAGACATAAAAAAATCTCCCTTCATATTATAAATTAGCCAATATAAATTTTAAAATCCGTACAAGGCTTTAAAATCATTAATATTCTTTTTTTATAATATGAAAAGAGTTTTAAATTTGTGTAATATTTTTTACTCGTAATCTACAACATTAACCCATCTACTCAAAAATTCCTGTTCTTCTTCTTTACATTTAGTCATTTGAGATGCAGCAACTATTGGAGTCCATCTTTGAATATTAGCTTTTTCTATTCCACTTTTTTCACAAAATAAATTAATATATTTTTCTGCTAAATCATTTCTTCCAGAAATAGAAAATAACAAAAATGTCCTTGCCGCATCTGCAGATGCATTGCCCTGTGTAACATGTGCCCAATCTATTACATAAACCGTGCCATCTGGTTTTACTATTACATTACTTGGATTATAATCTCCATGACACAAATTACTATGATTCTTCATTCCTTCTAGTCTTTGTAATAATTCATATCTTGTATTATCATCTATATTTTTTGCAAGTGTTAATTTTCTTCTAAACTTATCTTTTATTCTGTTTAGTAATGGAACAGAGTGTGATAAGATTTTTAATTGAGTATCTACAAAAAGATTTAAATATTCATCTTCTTTTTCTGGATGTTCTTCCATTAATTTATTAAGTGGTGTACCTTCAATATATTCTGATACTAGTGCCCATCTATTTTCTACTTTACTTACTTCTATAAGTTTTGGAACATTTAAATCTGTACCTTCTTCAACTCTTGCTTGATTTAAAGCTTCATTTAAAATATCAGCTTTAGAATAATTTTCTATAAATAATTTTATTGTTTTATCTGCATCTCTATATACTGTTTTTGTTGTTCTCTCTGCTATTGGATTATCTAAATTTAAATACATTATTGTTCACCTCCATAATATGCTTTTAAATATATATCTTTTATTTCACTAATTAATGGATATCTTGGATTTGCTCCTGTGCATTGATCATCAAAAGCTTGTTCTGACATCTCATCCAAAGTCTCTAAAAATTTGCTTTCTTCTACACCATATTCTCTTATTGTATGTTTCATTTCTATTGCATCTTTTAATTCATCAATTTTTGCAATTAATTTATTTAATTTATCCCAATCGTCATATCCGTCAATTCCAAGTGCTTCAGCAATTTCTGCATATCTTCTTAATGTATGTGGATGTTCATATTGAGGAAATGTTCCCATTTTTTCAGGCGCTTCACTTGCATTGAATCTCATAACTTCATCCAAAACTAATGCAACTGTAAATCCATGTGGTAAATGATGAAACGCTCCAAGTTTATGTCCCATTGAATGACATATTCCTAAAAATGCATTAGCAAAAGCCATACCTGCCATAGTGGCTGCATTCGCCATCTTTTCTCTTGCTTCTAGATCATTTGCCCCATTTTGATATGCTCTTGGTAAATACTTGAATATTGTTTTTATTGCTTCTAATGCTAAACCATCTGTAAACTCTGTTGCCATCATAGAAGCATAAGCTTCTATTGAGTGGACTAATGCATCAATTCCAGATGCAGCTGTCAATCCTTTTGGAGAATTCATCATCATATTGGCATCTACTATAGCCATTTTTGGCATTAATTCATAGTCTGCTAAAGGATATTTTATTCCTGTTGATTCATCAGTTATAACTGCAAAAGGTGAAACCTCAGAACCTGTTCCTGATGAAGTTGGAATTGCTATAAAATAAGCTTTTTCTCCCATTTTAGGAAATGTATAAACTCTTTTCCTAATATCTTGAAATCTCATTGCCATATCTAAAAAATCAGCCTCTGGATGTTCATAAAGAACCCACATTACTTTTGCTGCATCCATAGCAGATCCTCCACCAATTGCTATAATACAATCTGGTTTATATTCTTCTATAAGTTTTGCTCCCTCTCTTGCAGAACCAAGTGTTGGGTCTGGTAGAACATTTGAAAATGTTGTATGATCAATTCCAAGTTCATTTAATTTATCTGTTACCACTTTTGTGTAACCATTTTCAAACAAAAATTTATCTGTTACAATAAATACTTTTTTCTTATCCATTACATATTTTAATTCTTCTAATGCAACAGGTATACAACCTCTTTTAATATAAACTTTTTCTGGTGTTCTAAACCAAAGCATATTTCCTCTCCTTTCAGCAACTTTTTTAATATTTAAAAGTTGTTTAATTCCAACATTCTCTGACACTGAATTTCCTCCATAAGATCCACATCCAAGTGTTAATGAAGGTGTCAACTTAAAGTTATATAAATCACCTATTCCTCCTTGTGAAGCTGGTGTATTAATTAAAACTCTACATGTTCTCATTTTTGAAGAGAATTTTTCTATTTTTTCTTTTTCTGTAAGTGCATTTATATACAATGAAGAAGTATGTCCACGTCCTCCATCATCTATTAATTTTGAAGCTTTAGCTATTGCATCTTCAAAATCGTTTGCTCTATACATAGCTAAAACTGGTGATAATTTTTCATGTGCAAATTCTTCTGATAAATCTACTGATTCAACTTCTCCTATTAAAATCTTTGTTGTTTCAGGTACTCCAATTCCTGCCATCTCTGCAATTTTATAAGCTTTTTGCCCTACTATTTTAGCATTTAAAGCTCCATTTATTATAATAGTTTTTCTAACCTTTTCAGTTTCTTCTGGATTTAGAAAATAGCAATTTCTTCTTGCAAATTCAGCCTTTACAGCATCATAAATTTTATTATCTATTATAACAGATTGTTCTGATGCACAAACCATACCATTATCAAATGTTTTTGAATGTATTATTGAATTTACTGCCAAAATTATATTTGCAGATTCATCTATAACCGCTGGAGTATTTCCTGCTCCAACACCTAATGCTGGCTTTCCACTAGAATATGCTGCCTTTACCATTCCTGGTCCTCCAGTTGCAAGAATAGTATCTGCGGATTGCATAAGAAAATTTGTCATCTCTAAAGATGGTATATCAATCCACCCAATTATTCCTTCTGGAGCTCCTGCTTTTACTGCTGCCTCTAAAACAACTTTTGCAGCTTCTATTGTAGATTTTTTAGCTCTAGGATGTGGACTTATAATTATTCCATTTCTTGTTTTCAAACAAATTAATGTTTTGAAAATAGCTGTTGATGTTGGATTAGTGGTTGGAATAACAGCAGCAATAAGCCCTATAGGTTCTACTATAGTTTTAATTCCATAACTTTTATCTTCTTCTATAACACCACAAGTTTTTTCATGTCTATATTTATTATAAATATACTCAGATGCAAAATGGTTCTTTATAACCTTGTCTTCAACAACACCCATGCCTGTTTCTTCCACTGCCATTTTAGCAAGAGGTATTCTTGCTTGATTTGCTGCAATTGCTGCAGCTTTAAAAATCTCATCTACTTTTTCTTGAGAAAATGTAGAAAATTCTTTCTGTGCCTCTCTTACCCTTTTTATAACATCTTCTAACTTTTCAACGCTATCAGTAACTTTATATTCTTTATCCATTTAGTCCTCCTTATAATTTTTTCTTATTGTTACTTATTATACCCTAGTACATTTATGTTAAACAAATTATAACATTCTTGTATTTAAAATTCAATACTTTCTTTCAAAAATGGACAGTTCTCCTTTTTAAAGGAAACTGTTCTTGTTTCAAAAAGGGACAGATCTTCTTTTTAAAAAAGAACTGTCCCAAATTTTAAATGTATTCATTAAGTGGTTTTATTTTATATTCTAAATCTCCAATTTTTTCAACTGTCACATATCCTGCTGGAGCATTTATTACATCTGGAATTCTGTTTACAATGGTAGCACATGTAAGCTCAACAGTATTAGGCTTTTCTACAGTTATTGTTGTTGTAGGTTCACCTTCAACTGTCCAAACATTTTTATCAAATTCATCTGGTGCATAAACTTTTCCAATACACTCTGATTCTATTGTTATACCTTCTTTTGTCTCTGTTGTAACAACAGCACTCATTCCTGTGGCATCTCCTGCTTTTATTGTCATATTTAAAGTAGATGAAAATATATCATCTTTATATGTTTGAGGTACACATTTTTGTGTTTGACTAATTGGTGTCAATCCTAATTTTGAGCATAGCCAACCATTAACTGTCCACATATATGATGGAGCAAAATTTCCACTTTCTATAACTTCTTGTCTTTCAGCTGGTGAAATTCTATCATTTGCAGCTACTTGTTTGTCAAATTCATCTAATGTAAGACCAGCACCATGTGCTTCTGCTAAAGCTAAACCATATTCTTCCACATTATAACTTGAACTTCCTTTTATTTTTGTTATCCTTTGAGTAGAACCTGCAATAGATGATATAAGTTGTCCCCAATAAATATCTTGATAACCAGTTCCTGTAATTGTACAATTGTTCTTTTTAGCAATTTCATCTATCTTTTCAACTAGTTTAGGATTTGAATTTTGTGGGTAAAATGCTTCCTCACAAGTCGAAATTGCATTTATTCCAAGCTCTGCGCAAAGCATAAAAGGCTCTTCTAGTTCTGCAATCAAGCTTCTCGTAGTAACAACACAAATATCTGGCTTAACATCTTGTAATAGTGGTTTAGCATTTTCTGCTGCCATAACTTTAATTCCAATTTCTTCTTTATTCATTAAAGTACCAATGTCTTTTCCTACAACTGCAGGATTTACATCAATTGCCCCTACTATCTCTACTCCCTTTTCTAACATATATCTCATTGTATATAAACTCATTTTTCCTACACCATATTGTACTGCTCTAATTTTTCTCTTCATAAACAAATACCTCCCATTAAATTATTTTTTATATTATATCCAATTTTTACTTTATTATCAATAACTTTTTATTATATATTCGTTTCTATTATAATTAAGTATTAATTTTAAATATATTTAAAATTATTTTATAAATTGTATCTCATTTTTTGAGTTAAATAAAATTTCTACAGATTTTGTATAATTATCCAAGCTTGGTTTATCAATTTTAATTATGTTTAAACTAGCATTATATCTTTTTAGAGTATCAAATGTATTCATAAATCCCATTCCTGTGCCTCCACTATCTTTATGTGTAGTTATTGGCTCTTTGCCTAATTTATTTAAAACTTCATCTGTAAATTCAACTCCAGAATCATATATGTAAATACCATAATATTTTTGTATTTTCCCAATTTTTACTAGGATACTTCTATTTTTATTTGTAGAATGTTGAATCGCAATTATTGCATCTTTTATATGATCAGCTAACAATATTTCTAAATCATTTTCTGATATAAAATGATTTACCATATAGTGAATATTTCCGATTATTTGCAAATTAAATTCTATATTATTTTTATCACATTCTGATTTCATATATTCTAACATATTGTCGATTTTATCAATTCCAGTCTTTTCAATTTCTATGTCAGAAGGCTTTTTATAAATATCTTTTGAAATATCTTCTAATTCTTTCTTTAATTCTTCTTTTGTTGTATCTTGAGGTGTGGCTTTATCTCCATTTATTAATTTATTTAGTTTATATTCTAATGCCTTTTGCCTATGTGCTAATGAATGACTTGTCTTACTGAATTCTAAATTTTCTTTTTCCAATTTTGCTAGTTCTTCATTCTTTTCACTTAGCTCCTTTTTAGTGGATTCTAGGTCTTTAATAAGAAGATTTTGTTTGTAGTATAATTTAATTGATTCTTTTATTGTGATGAATATAACAATAATTAATAGCATCAGTCCTAAACCAACTTTTCTAATTCCAAGCACTGGTATTTCCTGCAACACTATTGCAAATGCTAAAATTATAATACATAAATTAAAAAATAAATAACTAATATAAGAATTTTGTAATTTTCCATTAAGTAATGATATACCATATTTTAATCTTTTTAATTTAAAAATTTTATATATTAATAGTGTGTAAATAACTAATATTATTAACAAACCAATATAATCATTTTGAATCTTAAAAATTGCATTTGGTATAAATGCTATTATTACACTTAACATGTATATAGAATAATTAATTCCAAATGAAATTGTAGTCAATAAAAAAGAATAATATATCTCTGTTTTATATATAAAACGATTCACAATACATATTAGTAATACTTCAATAAATATTCTATAATAGTTCACTTTGTATTTTATATTACATACTATAAATGCAACTATCAATGTACTTATTATGATAATAACTTTATCTTTTGCTCTTATATCTTTTAGTTTTACATTTATTATTTTCCTAAATACATAATATGTACATTCTATAATTACTATTGTTCTTATAAAGTTAACATATGTATTTATATTTTTTGTATTCCACATTATTTCTAAATTACTCAATTTCCATTACCTCAAAAATATTATATCAAAATAAAAAAAATAATCAATATTTTTTCATATTGATTATTTTTAATATATTCTAAGGTTGTCCCCATTTTCTCATCCATCTTATTAATGCATCTAACCAATTCATCTTTCTCCACCACCTTTCTATCACAGTTTTTTTGCTTCATTTGATGATAAAAAAATATCATTTACAGTCATTTTGTAAGCAATAATCCATGATAGAAAAAAATGGTAAAATCCAATATAAAATCTCATTTATAATAAATAAGACGCGAAAAAAGCCATAAATTTTAAATATTTTACATTTAAAATTTATGACTTTAAAATTAATTTTATTTAATTATTAAATCATCTTTTCAACTTTATCAGCATAATAATAAATCAATTCCATAGGTGTTGGAATTCCTGTTTGATAATTAACTTTTGCAGTATAATATTTTTCCAAATCCTCAACAGCTGAAACTCTCCATCCATGTATAATAGCATTTTGCATTCCATTAGTAATAGTTGAAGGTGACTTTTTATAAACTTTTGTTAGATATTGTACAATACCAGTATCTGAGTCTTTATTTTGAATTATAAACATAATTGCATCATGTATATAATTTCTGCCTTTTAAATTTGAGCTTATTCCAACTAAATCAAGCTCATTAAAAATACACTCAGAAATTCTCTTACTTTCATCTTGAAACACTTCTTCTATAGAATTTCCTGTTGGCTCTTGAGCAACTTTTCTTAAATTAATAAATTTGTTAAATACATTATTACTAGAGTAATTTGATTGATCTTTATACAAAATTAAATCAGCTCCACTCCTATGTAAGATATCATATGTTCTTTTTGAATTAACATGTGTTGTAACAATAACAATTGGTGTATATAACAAATTTAGTTTTTTCAATCTTTCCAAGAAATCTAAGGAGTCTGTATTTCCATCTTTACTATTATTTAATTCTAGATCTAAAACAATCCCTTCTGGATGCTTAATTTTTACATATTTCAAAGCATCAATATCAGAATCTGTAATAGCTACAATTTCTATATCATTTCTTTGTTTTGCACATTCAACAAATCTATTACAATCATCAATGTCATCCTCTACTATCAATATTTTCATAGGTTTTATGTCCATTTTAACTCCCCCTCATTCATCAAAAACCGTTTAATTATTATGAGTAATTAATATTTTATGATATTAGTACAATAATATCATTATTTTCGACAAAATCAATTATAATTTACCATAAAATCTCATAAATTACCACATATTTGCAAGTTAAAATACCATGTTGTTTAAAGTAATGTATTGTAAAATTTTATTTATTATAAATTATAAGGAGGTTATTTTATCATGAATTCAGCACTAATATTGACAGAATCAGAAAAAGCACTTAATGAAAAAATAAAAAGAGGATTAAGAATTAAAGAAATTCGAGAAAATGAGCTTCATATGTCAAAAACAAAACTTGCAAATGAATTAGGTATTTCAAGCCAATTTCTTGGTTTAGTTGAAGATGGAAAAGGGAATTTAATGTATAAAAGTTTAAGAAAATTAAGAGATGTAAGTGGACATTCTACAGATTACATTCTTTATGGACTTGATGATGAAATAATAGAAAAGACTAAAAAGTGTTTACAGCAATATACAGAAATTGAACTTATAAATGCAATTGATGCTTTAAAAAGAATTGCATTTTTTATAAGGAATCATTAGTTTCACTTTTAGAAAGGGACGGTTCTTTTTATGAAGGGGACGGTTCTTTTTCAAAAAAGAACCGTCCCCTTCATAAAAAGAACCGTCCCCAAATGAAAATTTAATAATTCTATTGCTTTTTTGGCTAGAAAAAAGTATAATAAAATTAAATTTTTATGAAAGGATTTTAAATATGATTTTAGGAATTATTGCTGAATATAACCCATTTCACAATGGTCACTTATATCATCTTTTAAAATCAAAAGAAAAAACTAATGCAGATTCAGTTATTGCTGTTATTGGTGGTAACTTTACTCAAAGAGGCGAGCCTTCATTAGTAGATAAATGGACAAAAGCAGAAATGGCACTAAAAAATGGTGTAGATTTAGTTATTGAATTGCCTACTCTATATTCAACATCAAGTGCAGAAAATTTTGCAGATGGTGCAATAAAAATATTAAATTCCTTAAAAATTGTAGATTCTATTTCTTTTGGATCAGAAACTGAAAATCTAAATCACCTAAATGTTATTGCAAATGTTTTGTACAAAGAGCCAAAAGAGTATAAAGATTTATTATATAATAGTTTAAGAGATGGCAAATCTTTCCCTAGAGCTAGAGAAGAAGCTTTGTTAAATTATCTTCAAGATAATAAATACTCTCGTATTATTTCTTCTCCAAACAATATTTTAGGTATTGAATATTTAAAAGCATTGAAAAAATATAGTTCAAAAATAACTCCAATGTGTATTAAAAGAAAAGATGTTGGACATTTAAGTCTTGATTACAATGGAGAAATTGCAAGTGCCACGGCAATAAGGAGTCTTATACAAAGAAATCGCATTTCAGATGTAAAAACTTATCTTACACCTGCTTCTTATTCTATACTAGTAGATGAAATGCAAAAAGGTCATTTTATTACAAGTATCACTCCTTTTGAACAAACTATTATTTATAATTTGCGAAATATGCCTGTAGAAAAAATATTAAATCTTCCTGATGTTTCTGAAGGTTTAGAATATTTAATAAAAAAAGCTGCAAATTCTTGCAACTCAATAAATGAATTTATAAATATTGTTAGTTCAAAACGATATACAGAAAGTAGAATTAGACGAATTTTGCTTTATTCTTTACTAAAAATCACAAAAAGAGATATTGCAATTTCTAAAAAAGTAAATCCATATATTAGGGTTCTTGGATTTAATGAAAATGGAAAAAACTTAATTTCAAAAATTAAAAGGTCAAACCCTAGACTAAATATTATAACATCTGTAAAAAGGTTCGAAAATTTTAATGTGAATAAAAATCTAGGGATCATGCTTAGTAAAGACATATTTGCTACAAATGTATATACACTTGGGTATATGCAAGATTCTTGGAGTAATTTAGACTATACAAAAAAGGTTATTACACTTTAAAAACAGAGTCAAAAATCTTTTTGCTTTATAGATATAACTATATTGTTTTTCTTTCATAATACTATCAATATATGAAAGTCTAACATCTAAAAAATCATTTATTTGTGACATATCATAACCGGGTGAATCTTTCCATTTTTCACCCTCTTTTTTTATTGTTTCTTCTGGAATACTATTTTCAAAATCATTAAATTCTTTTAAAATACTATCTTTTGAAAATATAGTTTTTCTTAATCTAAACCACCTATTGGCAAGTTCATTTGGAAAGCATTTTATTATTCTTGTTATCAAATTATTTGTTGAGTGATCATAAATTGGTTCATCTGGCAATATTTTATATGATTCGCTTAGTTTTCCATCCCATAAAACTCCAAATGTTCCATCTAAATCATATAAACATGGGTACCATATTTTACCATTATCAAAAGTTAAAAGCATCAGGTTCTTTCCAGTATTATCTACACCCTCTATCAAATAAAGCATTACAACATAATTTAAGCATGCATCTTTATTTAAATATTCATCAAAATTTTTCTTAAATTCTTCATCACTACTATTATTTATAAAATCAACTAGACTATTAAAATTATTAACAGTCTCATCATTACTTTCTCCAATCTCTACTTCCCAACCTGTGCCATCAAAATCATCTAATTTTGTTTTAAAATTTGTATATTCTGTATACCAATCTCCTCCAAGAACCAACTGATTAGAATTATTTTTATCAATATTCCATGTCCACTCACTTTTCGGAATATTCCAAGTATATAATCCCAAAAATTCACCATTTGAATATACCTCTATTGGAAATCCATCTATAGAACCATTATTTGGCGTATTATTTAAAACACCATATTTTTTTTGAATTTTTCCAGCAATTCTTGCAGATACAATATTTCTTGCCTGAATTTTATCATCAACCCAATTTGCTTTAAGACAATAGTTACTTTGTTCTCCCCAGCCTTTGCCAACATCTACTTTTGATTTTCTATCATAGGTTTCGTCTTCAAAAAAATTGATTGTATAATTCTTCTTTTCATAAGCTATGCTTGATGATCCTTGAATTTTTATTTTTGTATATTTTTCAAAGTTCAAATTAGAACTTGTGTATTTTAAATAGATTTTTCTTTCATCATTTTTAGTTATCATATTACTTATATCTCCTTTAAAATACACCTTTGGTATTTCTGTTGCATGAACATTTGCATGAAAACATATAATAAAAAAAGAAGATATAAATATTACAAAAATAATTTTTCTTTTCATAAAAAATCCTTTCATAATTTAAAATCTTCTTTTATTATGTCCGTTTATTTCGATTTTATTTTTAAAATCTCATTTCGTGCAAGTTCATCACATCTATTGTTTAGCTCAACATCACTATGTCCTTTTACTTTATTAAAATTAACTTTATGTTTTTTTGTAAGTTTATAAATTTCTTGCCAAATTTCTTTATTTTTTACATCTGATCCATCTGCAGTCTTCCAGTCTTTTTTTAGCCAATTATAAATCCAACCTTGATTAAATGCATTTACAGAATATGCACTATCACTATATAACTCAACTTCACATTCTTGCTTTAATGCTTTTAAAGCTTCCAAAATTGCAGTAAGCTCCATTATATTATTTGTAGTATTTGGATTTCCTCCTGAAATTTCCTTTTTATAATCACCAGAAATTAGCACTGCAGCCCATCCTCCTGGTCCAGGATTTCCTGAACATGCTCCATCTGTATAAATAGTAATTTTTTGCATATATCCTCCTAGCCTTCAATCCATTTTATCAAATCTAAATTTGCACTATCTAAAAGCATCTCATTTTGTGGCATAACTCTAAAGGTATATCCATAATTTCCTCCAGATTTTAGTTTTATCTCTGCTACATAATGATATCTTTTATATTCTTCTTCACAACTTACAAGCTTCATTGGTGTGATTAATACATCTTCCACAATACCATCATCCCCAACTTTTCCGCAATATGCCTCTACTTTAATATCTTCTTTATTTAAATCAGGAATTGTAACTGCACAATGTACTTCTATTGAATCTCCAGCATCTATATTAATATCATCTGGATTATCTTCTTGCTCTATTGTTATATTCTTCCAATTTCTATAAATATCTTTTTTCCATGTTGTATATTCTACTGCTTTATCTAAATTTGAATAATATTTATTTGTGACATTTATAAGTGGCATATATAATTTTGTCGTGTAATCAACAAGCATTCTTGCTGTACTATATCTTCCACCTGTTGTTATTATTGAATTTTTCATCATTTGTACCCATTCTTTAGAAATACCATTTTCATCTTTATTATAAAACATTGGTATTATCTTTGTTTCTAATGTTTTATACATACTTTGGCTATCTGCATTATCTTGTTCCTGGTATGATGTATACTCTTCATTTGTGCCAATACTCCATCCATTTGTCTGATTATATCCTTCTGCCCACCATCCATCAAGAATGCTGAAATTTATAACACCATTTACAGATGCTTTTTGTCCACTTGTTCCAGATGCTTCCATTGGACGTCTAGGGTTATTTAGCCAAACATCTACACCACTTACTAAATATCTTGACATTGCAATATTATAATTTTCTAATAAGAAAATTTTCCCTTTAAATTGTGGTTTCATAGATAGTTCATGTATATATCTTATTAATTCCTTTCCTTGTTTATCTGCAGGATGTGCTTTTCCAGCAAATACAAGTCTTACAGGTCTTTTACTATCATTCAAAATTTCAGTAATTCGCTCTAAATCATTAAATATCAATGTAGCTCTTTTATAAGTTGCAAATCTCCTTGAAAAACCAATAATTAAATCATTTGGATTGATATCTGAAATTATTTCTCTAATTTCATCATAACTAATGCCTGCTCTTCTTAATCTATTTGTGGTATTTTCTTTTATTATATTTATTAATTTTTCTTTTCTTTGTATGTGAACATTCCATAATTCAGTATCTGGAATATTTTGAACCCTTTTCCATGTGTCATCAAGATAAATTTTATCTTGCCAAAATGGAGTTGTTGGAGTTGTTAAATATTTATTTAAAACTTCTTTTAATCTTGGTGCTAACCATGAACATGTATGAATACCATTTGTAACATATGTAATTGGTGATTCATTTGCTGCAATATTTGGCCAAACTTCACCAAACAATTCTCTTGAAACTTCTCCATGCAATTTACTAACACCATTTTTCTTTCCTGCAATTTTTAGAGCTAATATTCCCATATTAAATCCAGACTCTAGGTCTTCACATGGTTTCATTCCTAATTTTAAAAATGTATCTCTATCAATTCCAATTTTATCCCAAAAATTTTTAAAATATTTATCTACAAGATCTAATGGGAAAATATCATTTCCAGCTGGAACTGGTGTATGTGTTGTAAATACAGTTCTAGCACTTGTAATATCTTTTGCAACTTCAAAAGATACATGTTTTTCTTCCATAATATTTTTTATTAATTCTAATGTTAAAAATGCTGAATGCCCTTCATTCATATGATAGATCGTAGGATTTAACTTTAATGTTTTTAATAATTCAACTCCTGACATACCAAGAACAATTTCTTGTCTTATTCTCATCTCTTGGTCTCCACCATATAATTTTAAAGTAACATCTCTATCTTCTGGATTGTTGTTATCTATATCTGAATCCATTAAATACAATGTAACTCTTCCTACTTTTATTTGCCATACTTTTAAATATAATCTTCTTTTTGGAAATTTTACATATATAATTAAATCTTCTCCATTTTCATCTTTTACAGGTGTAATTGGTAAATTTTCTATATCTATATTATTATATTCTTCTACTTGAGAACCATATCCTTCAATTTTTTGATCGAAATATCCATTTTTATATAATAAACCTACTCCAACTAAAGGAATTCCCAGGTCACTTGCAGATTTTAGATGATCTCCAGATAAAATTCCCAAACCACCTGAATATATAGGAATTGTTTCATCCAAACCATATTCAGCAGAAAAATACGCTATTAAATCATTCTTGTTTTCTGGATATTTTTTATTATACCAAGTGTCTTTGCTAGTCATATAATCATCAAAATTTTTAACAACTTTATTATATTCTTTAACAAACTTGTCATCTTTTGATGCCATTTCTATTCTTTCTTGTGATACTCTTTTTAAAAACTTAACTGGGTTTTTATTAACTGATTCCCATAAGTCATTATCTATTTTCTTAAATAACCTTAGAAATTCCGAGTTCCAACTCCACCAAAGGTTATCTGCTATCTCTTGTAATCTATTTATATTTTTAGGCAATTGTGGATTTACTGTGATTTTATTAAAAATGTACATTTTTTTAGTTCCTCCTTAGTATATTTTTATACATTCTATATTATCTATTAAAAACTTTTTTTTGTCAATAGATTTTAAAAAAGAATAGGGAAAATTTTATATCACCAAATATTGAATATATAATTTTCTCTATTCTGTAATTTTATATTATTTGTTGCATTCTTCCATAAACTAAACTTACCCATGTAGATGATGGACAAAAACAAGTTTTTACACCAGCAAGTGTTTTCCCATGATAAAATTTTCCACCCACTGCTAAATAATTGTTGTGCAATTTTTGTGCTGCAACTTTTAATCCCTCATATACTGAGTTATAAGATATTAGTTTTCCATTTTTCATCAAACTAATATAATTATGTGTTCTTCTATGATTAGAAGCAATATTCCATCCTGATTCTGCTGAAATTAATCCACAGAAGAATATTTCATTTATACTGTATGTTTTGCATAAATCATATATTGTTCCTGCATTATCTTCAAAAAAACCTGATGTATCTGCTTTAACTCCAGAGATTAATTTTATAAAATCTTCTCTAGATAAACCAGTTCTTTTAGTTAAGTTCATTGTTCTTGAAATTGTGACATCACTAATTGAAACTGTTGATTTTGTCGTGCTTTTTTTACTTTCACTTTTTTTTGTGGCATTTTCTTTGTTGTCTTCTTTATCATCTGCCGTATTTGTTTTGCCACTTTTTTTCTCATCTGTTACATTTATTTTATTGTTTTTCTTTTCAACTGCTGTCTTTGTCTTTGAATCACTTGATTTTTTTGACTTATCTGTTTTTACAGATGTATCATTTTTTGAATCATCATTTAATTCTTTTTTAGAATTATTTGTACTTTCTTTATCTGTTCTTAAATCTGCTGAACTTCTGCTTGTTACATTTTCTGAATTACTATTTGTTGTTTTTTCTGAATCACCAACTATTCTTACAGTTGATAAAAAACTTTCGTTACCTGCAGATGCTAATTGTAAATTTTCAATGTTAGCTTGCATATTTTCTTCTGTTTTACTTGACAAATTTAAATTTCTAAAATTCTTAGCTGTTATAAATAATACACCTATTACAGCTATACTTGTTAAAATTATGTAGACTATTCTTGTGAAAGTCAGCCCACTCTTTGCTTTACTCATATATCTAATCAAACTCCTTTTCTTAGGCACGACTTTATTATTATAGCATATTTTTTTTCAAATGTCAAATTTTTAATAATTAGACTGTATAAAATAGTTTTGGAATAGCAAAAAATGAACTGTCCCTCTTTCAAGGAAGAACAGTCCCCCATATAAAATTATATTGTATTCCTGCAGTTGTTTTTCTCTTTATTGATGTTCCTTCATAAATATCACTTAATGGTATTTGAAAATTAACCCAGGCAGAATAATAATCATCTTCATTATTAATAATATTAATCTTAAATTTTACCTTACAATTTAATTCATCTACTGAAACTCCAGCTTTTTGTAATATTGTTCCATCAAACATAGTAGAATCACCTTCTCCAACTGAATATGTTTTGTTCAGTTTATTTATATATTTTAGAGTTATAGGATTTGAACAATCACCATAAAAAGTTGGGTTTTCATAATTTGCTTGATTATTTTCTGTATTTGTGTTTATTATATTAAAATCAATTTGATTATTTTGCATATTTGATAAACTATTCGATGAAGCCAGCATTGCTTTTAATTTATCTCTACTTCCAATATTCAATAAATTTGTATAGACTAAAGCCTGTGTTCCTTCACCACTACTGGTCTGTATTTGGATATTATCTATGTATAATTTTTTTATTGTATTTTTGTTTGTTAAGCCTTCTTCATCATTGTTATTTATATAGATTGCTATATCTGTATATTGGTACAAATCCAAATTTTCTAATGTTTGAGATTCTGTACCATCAATTGCATTTGCACTACTACATAAATATATTTGTGATATTTGAAATGTAGGCTTTTCATTCTTAGCAACTATTTGCTCTAATTTGCTTACATAACGGTCTTTCTCTATTTGAGCATGCAAAATATTTAAATATATAATAATTAATACAATCATTATACTTAACAAAACAATAACCTTTTTATTTTCTTTACTCCAATTTTTCATACAAATACTCCATATATGAATATACTTTTGTGTACCATGCCTTGTCACTGGCATATTTAGTATTAACAGCTTGTACAGTTGTTCCCTTGTAGAAACTTCCTGTTGTACTAAAATAATTTTTAGACAATGCTTCAGCTACTGTGTTTATACAGTCTTTATAACTTGCAAAATCTTGTGCAGAATTTATTGGATCTCTATCATAGGCTTTATATCCAAATAAGTTTTTCTTTTGAGTCGCTAAATAAGATGTCCCCCATGCACTTTCGTGAATAGCGATAGAAGCTAAAAATATTCCATTTACTTGATATTTTTGCTCGGCATTGTAAAATGCTTCTGCATTATCTGAAAATATATTGTTTCTATCACTTGCATTATAACCTAAAACTGTTTTAAAATCTTTTAAATTTAGACCACTAGCTTGATTTAAATTCATATTTATGTTTAGTCCTTCTTTTAATTTTGCAATTCTATTCCTTTCTTTGATTTTTGGGGTTTGAGATTCTGAGGTTAATTTATCATTTTGAAGATAGCCTTCATTATCTTTATATTTTACTTTTGTCCATTCATTTGATACTTCTAAAACTTCTAAATTTAAATATCTGTTTATTGTAGTCAAAGTATCTGACTTTTTATTTGCTTCTTTTTTTAAGTCTGACTTTTCTAACAAATAAACTTCATCACCAATATGTATTTTTAGTTTCTCCAAAAACTCTGATGTACCAACATGTATTATTTCATTTTTTGGTTCTTTAGTTACTATACTTTCTATAATTTCTTCTCCAACTAATGTTTTTTCATCATATTGTTGCAAAGCAGTAACTTGTTTTGTTCCCTTTTTTCCTTTAGTCTCTACTACTTCTTCTCCTTTTGGAATTTGGTCATCATTCTGTTTTTCTGTAGCAAAGTCTATGCTTCTTTCTTCATTTATTAATTTTTTATTTGCATAATTATTCTGAACCATTAATTCTAGAATATCTACAGAATTTTGATTTGGTTCAACATTTACTTGTTCTTCCTTTGATGAATTGTCATTGTCAATATCAATATTATTATCACTAGCAAAAACATAATTCTTAAAAAAGGCTATTAATAGAGAAACTATCATTGCTAAAACTAGAATCCAAAATATACTTATTTTTAGTATTATCTGGCCATTTACCTTTTCCTTTTTCATATTTTCTCCCTCTTATATTTATTCATTTATATGATATACTTTTTTATTATGTTTGTCAATGGAAATCTTTTGTTTTTTAAAATATGTTATCAAGAACAACTGGTCAATTTACTTGAAAAAAAAATTATTTTGTTGTATGATAATTTACACATAAGTAAGAATTTATTATATAATGTATTTTTCAAATTCTTAAACAATTAAATAACATTTTATATGTATCAATATTTGGTACTATAAAGAATAGGAGTTTTTAAATGAGAAATAGTAAAAAAGAATTTAACCCCGAATTCAAAAATTTTAGAGAGATTGTTAATTATGCCTCAAATAAGTATAAAACAAATACTGCATATATATATAAAGAAAATCCAAATGAAAACCCTCCAAAATATGTAAAAAAGAGTTTTGAACAAACTGGTAAAGACATAAAAGCTCTTTCAACAGCACTTTTAAATGCAAATTTTAGTTCAAATAGAGTTGCTGTAATTGGTACAAATAGGTATGAATGGATAGTTAGCTATTTTGCAGTTACTTGTAGTGGAAAAGTTATTGCACCCATGGACAAAGCTCTTCCTGAAGAAGAAATTCGTTCTTTAATAAAAAGAAGTGAAGTTGAAGTCGCTATTTTTGATAAAAAATATTTAGAAATTTTCAAAAAAATAAAACATGAATTCTTTAGTAAATTAAAAACTTTAATTTGTATGGATGATATAGATGATCCTGATGTTATAAGTTTTAACAAACTTTTACAAGATGGAAGAGTTTTAGTTTCAAATGGTAATACAAAATTTGATGAAGTAAAAATCGATGAAAATGCAATGGCTATAATGCTCTTTACATCTGGAACTACAGATAAAGCAAAAATTGTTATGCTTTCACAAAATAATATTTGTAGCAATATTTATGCAATCCAAAATCACTTTATAATGTTGCCATCTGATACCCTATTATCATTTTTGCCTATTCATCACACATTCGAATCAAGTATTACAATTATTTATGGTTTCTATTGTGGTGCAAGAGTTGCATTTTGTGATGGTATTAGGCATATTGCTGATAATCTAAAAGAATATGAAGTAAGTATTTTTGTTGCAGTTCCACTTTTACTTGACACTATGTATAAAAAAATTCAAAATGGTATTGCTTCACAAGGTAAAACAAATCTTATAAATAAACTTACGAAATTTTCAAATAGTTTGCAAAAACATCATATAGATATTAGAAGAAAATTGTTTAAATCTATTTTGGACAAGTTTGGTGGAAAATTAAGAATTATCCTTTATGGAGCAGCATCTTTGGATAAAGACACAATAATAGGTTTTAAGAATTTTGGTATAGATTCTATTCAAGGCTATGGTCTTACAGAAACATCTCCAGTCCTAGTCGCAGAAAGCGAAACAAAGCACTGCCCAGGCTCTGCAGGATATCCTCTTGACAATGTAGAAATAAAAATATATGAGCCAGATAAAGATGGCGTTGGCGAGGTATTAGCTAAAGGTCCAAATATCATGCTTGGATATTATAAAGACGAAAAGAAAACAAAAGAAGCATTTGTTGATGGTTGGTTTAGAACTGGAGACTATGGATATATAGATAATAATGGATTTTTATTTATAACAGGTAGAAAAAATGACATAATAGTTTTAAAAAACGGAAAAAATGTTTATCCACAAGAAATTGAATTTCTAATTAACAAATTACCTTATGTTGCAGAATGTATGGTATTTTCTAGAGATCAAAGTAAAACAGATACTATGCTTGTTGCAAAAATTGTTTATGACCCTCAGGCAATTTCAGAAACATTTCCAGGTGCAAAAAAAGAAGACTATGAAACACTAATTTGGAATGACATAAAAGAAATAAATCAAACATTGCCAAACTTTAAACATATAAAGAAAATCATCATTACAGATAAACCTATGAGTAAAACAACTACTCAAAAAATTAAAAGATATGAAGAAATAAAAAAATGTAAATAAATTTCAAAAAAGACCTGTCCCTCTTTCAAAAGGGACAGGTCTTTTTTTAAGAACAGAAACTTTACCATACTGAGTTAAAGCAATTAACTGATTGTAATGTATGCACTCTCATTTTTTCACTTCTTCTAGAACTACTTTATTTTGATTTAAACTTTCTTTAACATTTATCACCCTTTGGTTTGATGATCCTCTCCAGTCAAGAGTTGGATCATGTAATTCATCTTTATATTGCCCATCTACAACAACATCTAAATAATTCAATACTGGTTTACCTTTAAGGTAGTTTTCATAAGTATAACCAGTCCATGCCCATAAATTTTTATTTGGGTATCTTTCTTTAAATGCTTTTGCAAGCTTAGTAGTTCCATCAATATTTTTAGGATTCATTGGCTCTCCTCCTAATATCGAAAGTCCCTCGATATAATCATTTTTGCAAAGATCTAAAACCTTTTCTATTGTTTCATCTGTAAACTCTTTTCCCCCTGTAAAACTATGTGTTTCTTGATTAAAGCAATTTTTGCAATTAAAATCACATCCTTGCATAAAAATTGAAACTCTAACTCCAGGTCCATCAGAAATATCCATTTTTCTAATTTTATTATATCTCATTTTACTTCCTCCTATCACTTTTAAAAGTGACAGCTCTTTTTTGAAAAAGATCTGTCACTCTTTCAAAGAAGAACCGTCCCTTTTCGAAAGAGAACCGTCCCCTTTTGAAAAAGAACCGTCCCTAAATAAAATTAAGCGTCTTTATTGTCTATATGTAATACTCTTTCTTTTATTTCCTCTGTTCTTCCTTTGTTCCAGAAATTGCTTCCAATATATCCACATGTACGTCTTGCAACATTTAATGTGTTGTGGTCTCTATTTCCACAGTTTGGGCAATACCATTCTAAGTTTTCATCTATCAAAATTTCTCCATCAAATCCGCATTTTTGGCAGTAATCTGATTTTGTATTTAATTCTGCATACATAATATTGTCATATATAAATTGAATTATTTGGATTACAACTTTTAGGTTATTTTGTAAGTTTGGTGTTTCTACATAAGAAATTGCTCCTCCTGGGCTTAATCTTTGGAATTCACTTTCTATTTTTAATTTTGAAAATGCATCTATTTCTTCAAATACAGGAATATGATATGAATTTGTAATATATAGTCTATCTGTAATTCCTTTAATAACTCCAAATCTATCTCTTAAGCATTTTGCAAATTTATATGTTGTTGATTCTATTGGTGTTCCATATACACTGTAATCTATATCTTCTGTTTCCTTCCATTCTTTGCATTTGTCATTCATTTTTTGCATAACTTGAAGCCCAAGTTCTTTGCCTTTTCCATCATCTGTATGACTATGTCCTGTCATATATTTAACACATTCGTATAGTCCTGCATATCCTAAAGATATTGTAGAATATCCTCCATGTAATAATGGATGAATGCTTTCACCTTTATCTAATCTTGCAAGTGCTCCATGTTGCCAAAGGATAGGTGCTACATCACTTGTAGCTTTTGCTAATCTCTCATGTCTTAATTGTAATGCTCTATGGCATAATTCAAGTCTTTCATCAAATATTTTCCAGAATTTGTCTATGTCTTTGTCTGATGATAATGCTACATCTACTAAATTTATTGTAACAACACCTTGATTGAATCTTCCATAATATTTTCCTTTTCCTTCTACATAATTTTTGGCTTTTGCAACATTTCCCTTACTTATTGATCTATCTGGTGTTAAGAAAGATCTGCATCCCATACATGGATAACAATCTCCTTCTCCATATTCATTTTTCTTTAATTCTTTCATAACTTTTTCAGAAATATAATCTGGCACCATTCTTTTAGCAGTACATTGTGCTGCAAGTTTTGTCAAATACCAATATTTTCTTCCTTGCTTAATATTATCTTCTTCAAGAACATATAAAAGCTTTGGAAATGCTGGTGTTATATAAACACCTTTTTCATTTTTCATTCCTATAATTCTTTGCCTAAAGAATTCTTCTGTTATCATAGCAAGTTCTTCTTTGTATTCTTCTGTTTCTCCTAAATAGAAACAAACACTTAAAAATGGAGATTGTCCATTTGTAGTTGTCATTGAATTTATTTGATATTGGAATGTTTGAACTCCAGCTTCTACTTCTTTTGCCAAATCTTCCTTTGCATATTTTACACAATCTTCTTTAGAAAATCCTCTTTTTTGATATTTGTTTATATAGATATTATAGCTATCTCTTATAAAAGGAGCTAAATGAGTCATTGTTACAGTTGCTCCACCATATTGACTAGATGTAACTGCTGTAATAATTTGTGTAGCAATTGTCATTGCTGTTATGAATTTGTGTGGTTTTTCTATTAAAACACCATTTATATTTGTTCCATTTTGTAACATATCTTCAAGATTTATTAAATCACAATTGTGTAATGCATTTTGTGCAAAATAATCAGCATCATGAAAATGTATAATTCCTTCATCATGTGCTTTTACAATATCTTCTGGAAGTAAAAATCTTCTTGTGATATCTGTACTTGTAATTCCTGCTAAATAATCTCTTTGTGTTGTAACAACTGTAGCATTTTTATTAGAATTTTCGCTATTCCAATATTCACTTTCACCATCTATGAGTTCTTTTATAGTTTGATCTGTAGTATTTGCTTTTCTTACAAGCTCTCTTGTATAACGATATGTAATGTATTTTTTGGCTAACTGATATTTTCCAGTTTCCATCAATTTTTTTTCTATTATATCTTGAATATCTTCAACCAAAATTCTTTTTTTACCAAGATCTTGAATGTATTTTATTATTTCTTCTATTCCTTCTTTTGATATTCTTTCTCTTCCGTGAACTTCATTGTTTGCTTTTTGTATTGCAGTTCTTATTTTATCTGGATTATAGTCAACTATTGATCCATCTCTTTTTATAATCTTCATATCTTTTTTGCCCCCTCACTTTTTCTTGAATTATAACATAGAAAAATTAATAATCTGTTGCAATTGCAACAGATTATTTTGTGCTTTTTTCTTTCAATTCATTATTCAAGCTTGCAACGAAATATTACATTTATATTACAAATTAAGTTAGTTTTTATGTTACTTCATTATTTATCTCTTTTGCTACATTTCTTCCACTTCTCGCTGCCCACGCTATTGTTGACTTATTATTTGCCAAATCTCCAATTGCATAAATTTTGGGATTTGAAGTCATACCTTTTTCATCAACTTTTATATATCCATATTTTGTGCATTCTAATCCAAGCTCTTTTGCTTCATTTGCTGGTACAGAGCCAATTGCCATTACAACATAATCAGCATCTATCGTATAATTGCTATTTTCTATATTTACAGGTGAGGGTCTTGTCTCTCCTTCTTTTTTAATTAACTTTGTTTTTATTAATTCTACTTTTTCGACATTTTTTTCTCCGATAATTTTTACAATATTATTTTGAAATAAAAACTCTACACCCTCATTCATAGCAGATTCTATTTCTTTTGACTCTGCCGGCATCTCATCTCTTGACCTTCTATATGTAACAATAACTTTTTCTGCACCTAGATTTTTTACGATTCTTGCAGTATCCATTGCTACATTTCCTCCACCATTGACAACTACGACCTTACCTTTATAATCTGGATGAAGATTATATTCTAATAATTCATTTCCTCCAAAAACCCCTTCTAAATCTTCTCCATCAATATTCATTTTTGCAGAATTATTTGCACCAAAAGCTAAAATAACATTATCATATTCTCTTTCTAAATCATTTATATAAAGATTTTTTCCAAGTTGCATATTATATTTGACATCTATTCCAAGATTTAAAATTAAATTTATTTGATTTTGGACAACTTCTTTAGGAAGTCTAAAATCTGGAATTCCATAAATAAGTAATCCTCCTAAATTATCATATTTTTCATATATTGTAACATTATGTCCTTTCATTGCTAAAAATGCTGCTGCAGTAAGTCCTGCAGGTCCTCCTCCAATTATTGCAATTCTTTTTTGTTTTTCAATATTTTCCTTTTTAATCTGATAATTATTTTCTAAAGCCCAATCTCCGGCAAAAGTTTCCAATTTTCCGATATTTACAGGATTTCCTTTTATCCCTCTAACACATGGCCCCATACATTGCTTATAATGTGGGCAAACTCTTCCACATATAGCAGGCAATACTGTAGTTTGATATAAAATATCAGCAGCTCCTTTATAATTTTCTTCTTTTATTTTTTCTATAAATTCTGGAATATTAATATTTAATGGGCAACCAATATTACTACATGGCTTATTCTTGCAATGTAAACAATATTCTGCTTCTTTTTTTATTTCTAGATTCATAAATTTTGCTCCCCTCTGAATTATTTTTGCACCTTGTGGAATTTTTTATAATACTACAAAATGGAATTTAACAAATTATTTTTTCATTAATTTTACAACACTATTCAAGTCACTTAGAAATTCAATTTTTTTTGTTTCATCACGAAGTAATGCAGCTGGGTGCCATGTTGGCATATACATAATTCCTTTTTTTACGATCCATTTACCTCTACTAGTAGTTATTTTATACTCTTTTCCAAAAATGTTTTGTAGTGCAATTTTTCCAAGTAAGACAATTATTTTAGGCTTTATTATCATTACCTGATTTCTTAAATAACCTATACATGCCTTTATCTCATCCTCTTCTGGATCTCTGTTAAAATGAGGTCTGCATTTAACAATATTTGCAATATATACATCTTTTCTATTAATTTCTAATATATCAAAAGCCTTATTCATCAATTGCCCAGCTTTACCCACAAATGGCTCTCCTAATCTATCTTCATCTCCACCTGGACCTTCCCCTATAAACATTACATCTGCATTAGGATTTCCAACTCCAAATACAACATTCTGCCTTGTTTTACACAATTTACATTTTCTACAATTTAACATACTTGATTTTAATTCATCTAAATTTTCATACATTATGTTACACATCCTTAATTTTTATTTTCAAAAGGGGGACGGTTCTTTTTCAAAAGGGG
>DFJF01000002.1:38624-41022 GCA_002372935.1 Clostridiales bacterium UBA3678
TTTTGAAAAAGAACCGTCCCCAAATGAAAGAATTAAATTTCTACCCACACAGAAACTGATTTTCCTTTTACTTTAAATACTCCAAATCCCTGTTCATCTATTGTAATTATGTCTTCACAATTTGATAATGAATCTATAAATTGACACCCTGCAAATTTTTCTCCTATATACATTCTTTTTTCGCCGTCTCCTGCATTTGATATTAAAACTGCTAAGCCTGATTTTAAGTGTTCATCATCACCTTCTCTTGTCCAGCCAATGTAATTTCTATTGTCAAAATAATCTGTTTGATTTCCATAAGCCTTTTCCTTTCTAAGTTTTATTAATGTGTCAAGATTATATATTGGCTTTATTTCATCATGTGGTATTCCGTAAAAGTCTCCATAAAATACACATGGATATCCTTCATTTCTTAGCAAAATAATACTATATGCTGGTAGTTTAAACCAATTGTTTATAAAACTTTGTAGACTTTGACCTGGCTGGGTATCATGATTATCAACAAATGTTACTGCTCTGTTTGGATTTTCTTTCATAAGTGTATTATTTAATATTGTTGCTAAATCATAATTGTCATCATTTGAAGCATTAAAAAAATTATAATGTAATGGAACATCAAACAATGATATCTCTCCTTCTGTTTCTGTTATATACCTATGTAGTCTTTCTTTATCCGTTGACCAATATTCTCCAACTGTAAATAAATTTTTGGATATATTTTCTCTTATTCTTTTTATAAAATCTTTATAAAAACTTGCATTTATATGTTTTACAGCATCTAACCTAAATCCTGTAACTCCAGTTGTCTCTATATACCATTTAGCCCATTTGTAACATTCTTCTACTACCTCTGGGTTTGTAAAATCTATATCTGCTCCCATTAAATAATCATAATTTCCAAATTCTTCATCTACTGCATCATCCCATTTTTTATCTCTAAATTTAAAAATTGCATGTTCTTTTGATTTGTCATCATAATCTATTCCGTGGAAATGAGTCCAATTCCACTCAAAATCTGAATATTTATGATGTCTGCCTGGAAATGTAAATTTAGTTGCTACTCTTACTATTTCTTGATTTGAAAGTTCTTTATAATGATCTCCCCAATCTACTTTTGTTGCTGGAATCGTTTGTAACATATCTGCTCCCATTTTATGATTTAATACTACATCTGCATATACTTCTATTCCTGCTTGTTTCAATGTTTCTATGCAATTTATATATTCATCTTTTGAACCATATTTTGTTTTAATACTTCCTTTTTGGTCAAATTCTCCTAAATCATATAAATCATAAACTCCATAGCCTACATCATCTTTTCCAGCCATACCTTTATATGCAGGTGGAAGCCATAATGCTGTAATTCCTATTTCTGATAGTTTTTCTGCATTTTCTGCTACCATATTCCATAGATTTTGATTACATTCCATATACCATTCAAAATATTGCATCATTATACCATTTATTTTTTTCATTTTACTATACCTTCTTTTGGTTTTTTTATTAATATTTGATTAATATTATAGCATTATTTTTTTACAAATTCCATATATTTTATTTTTTTCTTCAAAAATCCGAGTTTTTTTTCAATTTACTAAAACAATTTTTATATTTATTTTTAAAAAGACTATTAGAAACATTTTTCTACATATTTCATAAGATACCTTAGGAGGTATATCATGTTTTTTAATACATTAATATTAGCAATATCCAGCAGTATAGATGCTATTGGTATTGGAATTACTTATGGTCTAAAGAAAACAAAATTTTCTTTTTTTAGTAGATTGATATTTTTTATAGTATCCATAACAGCAACTTCATGCTCTCTATTTTTTGCAGGCATTTTAAAAAAATATATTTCTCAATCTATTGCAAATTTAATTGGTGCATTTTTAATTATTGGAATTGGTATTTACACAATTATTAGTAATTTAAAAAACTCTTCTTCTAATAATTTTGATCTTGATAATTCAAATGACATTAACTTAAAAGAAGCTTTTATACTTAGTCTGTCATTAACTACAGATAGTATATGTGTTGGAGTCGGTGGAAGTATGATTGGAATAAATAGTTATCTTTTTCCCCTATTTGTAGCCAGTATACATCTAACATTTCTTTTATTTGGTGACTTTCTAGGCAAAAATTTGTCATCTATCAGCAAATTGCCAAATCGTATCTGGACTATGATTTCTGGTTCTCTTTTAATTATTATAGGTTGTACCAAATTACTTTAATTTTATTTTAGGGATAGAACAATTGGAAACAGATCTTTAAAAGTCTGTCCCTCTTTAAAAATGAACCTGTCCACATTTAAAAGAGGAATCGCATTATTTGCGATTCCTCTTAAATAGTCTTATAAAGTTTTATAAAACTTTCTTTTTAATTATTACAATTCCTG
>DFJF01000006.1:0-27243 GCA_002372935.1 Clostridiales bacterium UBA3678
CGAAAAAGATACACTTTTTAAAAAAATATATCATTTTCGCTTGTTTGCTGTGCACAAAAATATTATAATAATTTTGTAAAAAAACACTTGACAAAAATTAGATAGTCAATTTGTCGCTCAGGTCGAGTTTTAAAATTTAAATAAAAAAATTATAAATTTTGAGGTAGGTATATAGAATATGCTCATCTTTTATTATGTCAATTAAATATTGTATAATATAGATAGATATTTAAAACATAAAAAAGATCCATTAAGTTTACCAGAAGGATTTGAGTGGAGAAAAAAATAATACATCTTGTAAAAAATAAAAATTTGTGGTAAAATAGAAAAAGTAAGTTAATTAGTCGCTGGTAAATTTCGAAAGGAATTACGAGAGGAAAGTCCGGGCTCCATAGAGCGAAGATACTAGATAACGTCTAGTGAGGGAAACCTTAAGGAAAGTGCAACAGAAAATAACCGCTATTTGTTTTAGACAAATAGTAAGGATGAAAAGGCGAGGTAAGAGCTCACCGCCAGTATGGTGACATATTGGGTCAGTGTAAACCCTATCTGGAGCAACACCTAAGTAAGACATAGCTTGCTCGGCAGTCTTGAATTGCGTGGCTTGAGGTATATAGCAATATATATCCTAGATAAATGACTAATTTAAATGACAGAACCCGGCTTACAGATTTACTTTAAATAGAACTATTTTTGTAAAAAAGATAGTTCTATTTTTAATATGGAAATCTCTCAAAAAGATATTTTATAATTTCATTGCCATTAGAGTCGGAAACATTTATATAAATATATTTATCTAAACAAATCCACATTTTTATGTTATACATATTAATATTATCAATGAAAACACCTATTAAATCAGAAATTTCAATGGGATTAGTATATTCTTTTTGCCATGTTAAATCTTCTGAAATATCTAAATTTGTATTATAGAACTTGCTTAAAAATTTATTAATTTCATTTTTTTTTGTACTTCTTAATTTTAATATGACCAAAATATTAAACTCCTTTTATATATTTCTTGTATTAAAATACAAAATTCTACATAATTTATTATAAGTAAAATAATTCAAAATATTCTTTAAATTATTTTTATTGAAAATCTGGGTATAATAATAATAAATATTTTAGGGAAACTTTTCCCTGTTGCAGGACTTAGATAAACTTAAAAGTTGTAAAAAGCAACATGTAAAGGAATGAAAATGATAAGCATAATAATTCCATTTAATAATGAAAAATATTTAGAAAGATGTTTAGATAATTTAAAAAATATAAAATATAGAGAATTTGAGATTGTTATGATAAATGATTTTTGCAATGCAGATATTAAAGAACTTATAATAAAATATTCAAATGAATTGAACATTAGATATTATGAAACTTTGAAAAATACAATAGGAGTTGGAAATGCAAGAAATCTTGGAATAGAAAAGGCAAGTGGAAATTATATTATGTTTATAGATAGTGATGATTCTGTAGATATAAATTTATTAAATTTCTTACAGCCATATATTAATAATGATATTGAAATGATAAAATACAATATGAACTTTATAAATGATAAAAATCAGAATATGCAAGATAATAAAGGTAATATGGATATTGAAGAAAAAAACGCATTGAAAAAAATAACTACAGGTAAGGAATGGTTTAATAAAGAATATTTTAAAGATAAGTTTTTGGATTCTCCGTGTTTATATTTAATAAAAAAAGATTTTATAGATAGAATAAATTTAAGGTTTGAAACAAATGTATTTCACGAAGATTTTGGGCTAATTCCACAACTTATAATTAATGCAAATACTTTTGTAGATACTGAATATAGTGGATATAATTATTTTCAAACAGATAATAGCATAATTAGAAATAATAATTATTCAAAGAAATTGAAAAAAGTTGATGATAAGCTCTTTTTATATGAACAGTTATTGAAAAATTTAGGAAAATATGATTTAGATGTTATAACTTATGAAAATATTTTAATTTATTATATAAATAGCATTATTGCTTCAATTGGCAATTTGGATTATGAAGACAGGATTTTTTATGAAAATATATTTGAAAAGAAAAGACTGTTAAAAAATTTCAAATGTAAAAATTTAAAACAATATATAAAAAAGCTGATATTAAAATATAATATGGAATTTTATTATAAAATTAAAAATTAAAAGGAGAGATTATATTGTATGAAAATAGAAATCCTAAAATAAGTGTAATTATACCTGTTTATAATGTTGAAGGATTTATAGATAGATGCATAAAATCAGTTGTAAATCAAACTTTGCAAGATATTGAAATAATCATTGTTAATGATGGATCACAAGATAATAGTGAGTTAGTTATTAAAAAATATTTAAATTCAGAAAAAATAAAATATTTCAAAAAAGAAAACGGAGGGCTTTCTAGTGCAAGAAATTTTGGAATAAATCGTGCAAATGGAGAATATATTGCTTTTTTAGATTCTGATGATTATATAGATTCTAATATGTATGAAGAAATGTATAGATTAGCAAAAAAAGAAAATGCAGATATGGTTGAATGTGATTTTGTAAAGGAATGGGAAGAAAGCAAAATTGAAATTCATAAAAATAATAAAAGGAACAAGAACAAAAAAAAATATGAAAAAAAGAGAAAATACAAAAAAATCTATGATAAAAGAAGAAAATATAAGAATAAGAGGGATATGATGATAAAGCCAAGAGTTGTGGCTTGGAATAGAATTATTAAAACAGAAATTATCAAAAACAATGATATTAAATTTCCAAATGGATTGATATATGAGGACTTAGAGTTTTATTTTAAAATACTTCCATATATAGAAAATATATCATATATAAATAAATATTTTGTACATTATACACAAAGAGAAAATTCAATTTCTAATACTCAATCTGTAAAAAATGAAGATATTTTTCAGATTTTGAAAAATATCATAGAATTTTATAAAACAATGGGTCTATATAAAAAATACGAAAAAGAATTGAAACTAATGAGTAAAAGAATTCTACTTGGAAGTTCAATGAAAAGAATTTTAAAAATAAGTGATTATAAAACAAAATTTAATTTGATTTTAAAAACAATGAATTTTTTATTTGGAAGCAAAAAAGAAAATATTTGTAAAAAAAAGATTTGCTTTGGAATTACAAAATTGGGAATAGGTGGTGCAGAGAGAGTTCTAGTAGATATTGTAAATGAATTAGTAAATGATAGTAATTATGAAATTACGATTTTCACAATTTATAGTGGTGGAGAATTAGAAAAAGAAGTTGATATTAGAGTAAAATTAATTAGTTTAACTAATAAAGAAATTGATAAGAATTTGATTCCTATATATTCCGCATATATATTGACTTTTGGGAGATCTATATATAATAAATTTTTGAAAAACAAATATAATGTAAACATTGCATTTTTAGAAGGCCCAATAACTAGAATTTTTAGTTATGGCTCTAAAAAAATAAGAAAAATTGCATGGGTACATAATGATATTCAGAAAGTTTTTGGAAAATCATTTAAAGCAAAATTAAAAAATATAATTGATAAAAAGCTATACAAGAAATATGACAAAATTGTATTTGTAAGTAAACAAAATAAAGAATCATTTGAAAATTTATATGGAGATATTTCAAATAGAATAATAATAAAAAATTACATTAATAAAGAAAGAGTAAGTAAATATTCAAATGAAACTATTGACATTAAAAGTAAAATTGATCTTTTATCAGTTTGCAGATTAACAAATCAAAAAGGAATTGACAGATTTATAAGAGTTCACAAAAAGCTGATAAATAATGGATTTAATCATAATGTATATGTTATTGGAGATGGACCTGAAAAAGATAAATTAAATAAATTAATTTTAAAATTAGGTGTTGAAAACACATTTATATTGCTAGGACAAAGGAAAAATCCATATCCATATATAAAACATGCAAAATATGTTGCACTTTTATCATATTATGAGGGATATGGAATGATAATAGAAGAAACAAAAATTTTGAATAAACCAATTATAATTACAAAAACTGCTGCAACAGAAGCGGTACAAGATTATCCTAGAAGCTTAGTAATAGAAAATGATGAAGAAGATATTTATAAAAAATTAAAAATGGTATTGAGTGGGAAATACAATTTTTGGCAAAATTATTATTCTGAAATTGTTTATGACAATCAGTTTATTATAAATGAAATAAAGGAATTATTTTGAGAATTTTAAATAACAATAATATATTTAAAATTCTCTAGAAAATTAGAATATTTATTTGAAAGAAGGGTTTATGAAAATATCTATTTTAACTGCAACATATAATAGGGAAGATTGTTTAAAAAATTTGTATAAAAGTATAATTGAAAATATTGCATCAAGTAATTTAGATATAGAGTGGATTGTAATAGATGATGGATCTACAGATAATACAAAAAATGAAATAGAAAGTTATATTAAAGATAATAAAATAGTAATAAAATACATTTATCAAAATCATTTAGGAAAAATGTCAGCGATAAATAATGGAACAAATTTAATAACTGGAGATCTAGTTGTAGACTGTGATTCAGATGATTATTTTTCTAGCAATGCTTTTGAAATTATAAAGAAAAATGCTAATTTGTTATTAAATAATGAAAATTTTTATGCAATGTGTTTTTTAAAATCAGATACGAATGGAAATATAAGTGGTAATAAATTTAGGAAAGATGGTTTAGTGTCGACTATGTTTGATTTATATTTTAAAGATGACATTAAAGGAGAAAAAATTTTGGTATTTAATACTAAAATAAGAAAAATGTTTAAACATGAGATTGAAAAAAAAGAAAATTTTATTACAGAAGCTAGAATGTATTATAAAATGGATAAAATTTACAAAATTTTATGCATTAATGAAATTTTAGAAATAGGGGATTACAGAAAAGATGGATATACTAAAAATATAAAAAAAGTATTTTATGAAAATCCAGTAGGATATTATATGTATTTCAAAGAGATTATTAATGAACATAAATTAACTGGTGTTTCAATAAAAAAAAAATTATACATTTTTAAGAATTTTATATTTTTTTTAACATTGAATTTTATAAAAAAATTGGGTTTTGAAAAAAATACAACAAAAAAAAGCACATAAAAATATGTGCTTGTGCTTTTAAAAAACTATGCATAATTTTTTAAATATTTAAAATTTGATTTAAACTAAGCTATAGTTGCTGCATTTAATTTTTTTGCTAAACTTGATTTCTTTCTAGCTGCAGTATTTTTAACTATAACACCTTTTGAACAAGCTTGATCTATCTTTTTTGTAGCTTCTGAAAATAAAGATTTAGCTTCTTCTATGTTTCCAGCTTCTAATGAAGATTCAAATTTTTTAATTGCTGATTTGTAAGCTGATTTTATCATACTATTTTGTAATGTTTTCTTTTCAATTATTTTAACTCTTTTTTTAGCTGATTTTATATTTGGCATTTTAGCACCTCCTTTTGATTGTTCATAAATTACGACATAAGATATTTTATCACAGTTTTCAGTATTTTGCAAGACTATCTCATCAAATAATTGAAAATAATTCCACTTAATTTTAAACTATCATGTTTAATTGTTCCATCTACAGTTGTAAGAAGATCAGATTCTATTACTTCATATGAGCCTTTTTTTATATTTTCATAATCAATTTTAACTTGGTCTTTTTGTTCTTCTGTTGAATATTTTTCAAGCAAATCTTTTGGAAGAATATTATCACTTACAATTACAACATCAATTGTATTTTTACCTATGTAACTTTCTAAAACATTTATATGATCACTAACTCCGAAATTGTCAGTTTCCCCAGGTTGTGTCATAACA
Organism: Clostridiales bacterium UBA3678; assembly: GCA_002372935.1. Taxonomy (GTDB): domain Bacteria; phylum Bacillota; class Clostridia; order TANB77; family CAG-508; genus CAG-269. The sequence continues at coordinate 5,834 of DFJF01000006.1, forward strand.
TTACATATATACATTAATTTTGCCTTTGATTCATTTATGGCTTTTACAATTTCTGGACATATAAGATGAGGTAGAATACTTGTTACAAGGCTCCCCATACTTAAAATAATTAAATCTGCATCTTTAATGGCTTGAAGTGCTTCTGGCACAACATGAGGATTTTCTTTATAAAATATTCTTTTATAATGAGTATGAGCGGCTGTAATTTCAGCCTCGCCTTCAACAACTTTTCCATCATCTGTTTCACCCATAAGTGTTAAATAGTCTTCAGAAAGGGGAAGTACAGTATGTTCAACTCTAAGTAATGTACTCATATATTCAATACTTTTTTTCAAGCTTCCAGTTTCTTGGTATAGTGAAGTTAAAATCAAATTTCCCATTGAATGACCATTTAAATCACTATATGTTGACATTCTATATTCCATAATTCCATTTACATCATCTGGTAAAGTTGACATATTACTTAAAACATGCCTAATATCACCGACTGCAGGAGTATAAAATTCTTTTCTTAGTCTACCAGTGCTACGACCATTATCAGAAACTGTAATTATTGCTGTAATATCTACTGGAAAATATTTTAAGCCTTTTAAAACTGTAGAAGCACCAGTACCTCCACCTAAAACTACTATTTTTTTTCTTTTCATACAAATCAATCCTTCTTTCTTAAAACTAAATATATAAATATATAAAATTAATTGCCATTATAGTTAATTTTATAAGTTAATAGAATAAATATTTCCATATATCTATAACTAATTTATTGGTATATCTTTAAGATTATCATATTCCGCGATTTTAATATTTAATTCAATTTTTGAATACTTATTGCTTAACCTTTTTAATCTTATGACTTCTTTAGGGTTTTTAGAATATAGACCTAATAAGTCTTTTGGATTATCATCAACAAAAATTCCATTTGAATAATTAATATCAAGTTCATATTTTGGTTTTGATGTGATGAATAGGGCATCAAAATAAGGTGTTAATCCAGATCCCAATATTTTTTCTGTTTGATAATTTAAATTGTCATTTGAGTATGACAACAAAAATACTTTATTGTTATTTTTTCGCAAGTTGCTCAAAAATGAAATGGAATCATCATAAACAAAATTTTTTCCATTTAAAATTTCATTATCTATTGATTTAACTATTTTAGATTTATCAAGTTCATATTTTTGTGCAAAATAAGATACTAATTTATAAATATTATAAATATGTTCTCTATTAAACATTAAGTTACATTCATTTTTCAATTCAGTGGCATCTAATTTTTTTTGTGCACAAGCTGATTCGACTAATGTAGATAACATTTTCTTAGTTAAGAGTGGTGTATTATATAATGTATTATCAAAATCTATATAATAATCCATAGTAAACCTCCAAAAACATTATATTTGCTATGTTATAAATTAGCACAAAAAATATAAAAAGTCAATTATAAAATTGGAAAATAATTACTTTGACCAAGCTAAAATAGTGATGTTATAATATATTAAGAGAATTTTGAAAGGAGTGCACAAATGAAAAAGAGTGTTTTAATATTTTTATTGTTCGTGTTTTTTATTTTTTTAAGTGTAAACTGTATTGTTGAAGCAAAAAGTAATGAGAATAATAATTATGAAAATGAAGTTTATGAAATAGAAACATATTTAAATTCAGATATGGTTTTGGATGTATCTGAAGCATCAATACTTTCTGGAGCGAATATTCAAATTTGGGAAAAATGCAATGGTAGGCAACAAAGGTTTAAATTACAAGCTTCAGGAGATGGCTATTATTTTATAAAAAATGTAAAGTCAGGAAAATATTTAGATGTAAAAAATGCAGGAACTGATAATAAGACAAATGTACAACAATGGAATGGTAATAAGACAGATGCTCAAAAGTGGAAGATTGTTGAAAATAATGATGGGACAGCTTGTTTTGTTTCAAAATGCAATGGACTATATTTAAGTGTACATAATTCGGGAAAATCAAATGGTACGAATATTGAAGTAGATGAAAAAGGTGAACAAAAAAATCAAAAATTTAATTTAAAAAGGATTGAAACTATTAGAGGAAAGAAAAGCATAAAAGATGGAGTATATAAAATATGTACTGTTTTGGATAAGAATAAAGTTTTGGACATATCAAAAGGATCAACAGCTTCTGGAGCAAATGTTCAAATTTGGAATGATTCAAATGTATTGCAACAAAAATTTATTATTACAGCTGATCAGGATGGATATTATAGCATAAAAAGTTTAAAATCTAGAAAAGTTCTTGATGTATCTGGAGGAGAGACTGAAAAGTATACAAATGTCCAACAATGGGAGAGTAATTCAACAGATGCTCAAAAGTGGATCATAGAAGAAAATGATGGATATTATAGAATAATTTCAAAAGTAGCTGGAATTAATTTAGAAGTGGAAAATGGAAAAATTAATAATGGAACGAATATAAGAATAAATTATGATAATAATTCAAAAAATCAAAAGTTTAATCTTATAGAAATAGATGAAGAAACAAAAACTATTGATGATGGAATTTATGAAATTACTACTTCATTAGCTTCCAATATGATAGTTGATGTATCTGGAGGCTCAAATAAAGATGGAGCAAATGTGCAAATTTGGGCAGACGCAAATGAAAATCAACAAAAGTTCAAATTTGAATATGTGAGTTCAGGAAATTATAAAATAATTTGCAAAAGAAGTGGTAAATCACTTACTGTATCAACTGAAGAAAATGAATATTCTTCAAATGTTTATCAAAGTACATATACAGGTACAAATAATCAATTATGGAAAATAAAAAAAGCAGAAGATAAAAAATACTATATAATTTCTAAATATAATGAAAGATATTTAGATGTTTCTGGTGCTCATACTACAAATGGAACTAATATTACTGTATATAATCCAAATAATACAAATGCACAAAAATTTGTATTAGAGCAAAAAAAATATGGAATAGATGTTTCTCATTGGCAAGGAACAATTGATTTTCAAAAAGTTAAAAACACAGATAGAGTAGATTTTATGATAATTAGAGCAGGACATGGGATAACTATAAAAGATAAGAAATTTGAATATAATTATAGTGAAGCAAAAAAATATAATATTCCAATAGGAGTATATTTATATGCAACTGCACAAAATGTGGAAGAAGCAGAGGCTGAAGCAAATTACTGTTTAAAACTTATATCAGGTAAAAATTTTGAATTACCAATTTTTTATGACGTAGAAGCACAAGAAAATTTGGACAAACCAACAATAACGAATATATGTAATGCATTTTATAAAAAGATAAAAAATGCAGGATATAATCCAGGGATTTATGCAAGTAAATATTATTTGTTGTACAAGATTGATGTCAATAAACTACCAGCGGATTGTAAAATATGGGTTGCATCTTATGGTAAAAATGATGGTACGGTTCCAAAAGATACATATAGGTATAATGAAAATTTTGATATATGGCAATTTACATCAACAGGGAAGATTGATGGAATAGATGGAGATGTTGACTTTGATTTAAAATATTAAAAAAAGTAAAAATGATAGTTATCAATGTTTGTCTGTCATATTTGTCACATCCTAATTTAAATTTAAGTATTGAAAAATTTTGAAAAATATTTTACAATATAAAAAGATTAAATTTAAGGGGACTAAAAATGGAAGAGATATTAGATAAAATTGAAAACAAAGACATAGAATATGCAGGAGGAAGTGTCGTTGGAGTGGTTCTTTCAACAATAAATGCACTTATAATATATATATCAAGTTTAACAATTAATAAAAAAAATTATGAAAATGTGCAAGATGATATTAAGAAAATTATAGTAGAAGCGAAAAATTTAAAAAGAGAATCAAAAAAAGCCATAGATGAAGATAGTGCAATACTAAAAAAATTATTATCTTCATATAAAAAAAGAAAAACAAATTATGAAGAATATGCGCAAATTTGCATGGAAAATGTTGAATTTTGCTTAAAAGTTTTAAGAATAGCTTATAATACTTTAGAATTGTCTAATAAAATAAGTAAAATTGGAAATAAAATGTTATCAAGTGATTTTGAAATTTGTAAATATTATTCTTATGCATCTGTAAAATCTGCTATCACAAATGTTGAAGTTAATTTAAAATCTTTGGAAGACTCAAAATACAAAGAGAATGTTAAAAAAAATTGTGATACAATACTAGAAAAATCAAAAAAAATAATTAATAATTAGAATAACAGATTGGAGTGATAAAATGAAAATTTTAGATGGGAAATGTGTTGCTGAAAATATAAGTAAATCATTTGTAGAGAGAATAAAAAAATGTAATGAAAAACCCCAAATTGCTGTCTTGAGTCTAAACCCAGATGATGCAAGTAGAATATATATAAAAAGAATAGAAAAAAATTGTAAAGAATATGAAATTGGACTAAAACTATTAGAGGGCAATTCAGAAGAGGAATTTATAGATAATTTTTATAAAGTAAGAGATGATGAAGAAATAACAGGAGTTATGTTTCAACAGCCATTGCCACAAAAACTTAATAATTTAATAGAATTATTACCAGCAAATAAAGATGTAGAAGGTATTGGAACGAAAAATATGGGAAAAATATTGTTAGGAAAAGAAGATAGTATTATTCCATGTACTAGTAGAGCAGTAATTGAATTAATAAATTACTATAATATAGATTTAACAGGTAAAAAAGTAGTTTTAGTTGGAAGAAGTAATATTGTTGGAAAACCTTTAATTCCTCAACTATTAAAAAATGATGCAACACTTACAATATGTCATTCAAAAACAAAAAATATTTTTGAGGAAACAAAAAATGCAGATATAGTTATAATGGCAATTGGAAAGGCAAATTTTTTAAAAAAGGATGCAATAAAAGATGGAGCAATTTTGATTGATGTTGGCATAAATTATAAAGATGGTAGAATAGTTGGAGACATAGATTTTGAAGATATTAAAGAAAAAGCAGCAATGTGTACTCCAGTACCTGGAGGAATTGGAAAAATAACAAATGCTATCCTTATAGATAACATAATAAAATCTAAGGAGATAGTAAATTATGGTATTGGTTCTTTTAGGAACTCAAAATAATGATTTTCATAGATTATTACAAGAGGTTGAAAGAAATATTCAAATTGGAAACATTAAAGAAAATGTTATAGTTCAAGCTGGTTTTACGAGATATAGCTCAAATAAAATGCAAATTTTTGATTTAACATCAAAAGAAAAATTAAACAGTTTGGTTAAAGAAGCTAGTTTAATTATAACTCATGCAGGGGTTGGTTCAATAGAGATGGCACTTGAAAATGATAAAAAAGTAATAGCAGTGCCTAGATTAAAAAAATATGGAGAACATGTAAATGATCATCAATTAGATATAGAAAGAGAATTTGATAAAAAAGGATTATTAATTGGGATTGATAATGTAAATGAATTAGAAAGTGCTATTAAAAAATCTAAAAATTTTATTCAAAATAAATATGTAAAAAAAGATAATGAAAAAGTTGTAAACATAATAAAAACTTTTATTGATAAAATGTGACTTCTATGTTATAATACTAAAATGGATTATGTGAATAAGAGTAACAAAATTAAATTTAATAGGTAAGGAGCAAAAAAATTGAAATTAGAAGAATTTGATTATTATTTACCAGAAGAACTAATAGCACAAGTACCAATAGAAAAAAGAGATGAATCTAGATTAATGGTTCTACATAGAAATAATAAAACTATAGAGCATAAAACATTTAAAGATATAATAGATTACTTAAATCCAGGAGATTGTTTAGTTAGAAATAATACAAAAGTTATACCTGCTAGGTTATATGGAAAAAAGGATACAGGAGCAAATGTAGAGTTTGTATTATTAAATAGAATAAATGGAGATATTTGGGAGGCAATGGTAAGACCAGGAAATAAACTAAAACCTGGTGTGAATGTAGAATTTGGAGATGGAATTTTAAAAGCTACAATATTGGATATTTTACCTGGAGGAACAAGAAGAGTACAATTTCAATATGAAGGGATTTTTAATGAAATTTTAGATAAAATAGGATTAATGCCACTTCCACCATATATACATGAAAGTTTAAAAGATAATAATAGATATCAGACTGTATATGCTAAATATGATGGTTCTGCGGCAGCTCCAACAGCTGGTTTACATTTTACACCAGAACTTCTAAAAAAAATAGAAGAAAAAGGTGTGAAAATTGCAAATGTTACATTACATGTTGGAATAGGAACATTTAGGCCAGTTAAAGAAGAAAATATTGAAGAACATCAAATGCATACAGAGCATTATTATATAAAAGAAGAAGATGCAAAAAAAATAAATGAAACAAAACAAAATGGAGGAAGAGTTATAGCTGTAGGCACGACTTCTTGTAGAACACTTGAAACAATTGCAGATGAAAAAACAGGAATGGTAAAACCTTGTGAAGGAGATACAGGAATATATATTTATCCAGGATATGAATTTAAATGTATAGATGGGTTAATAACAAATTTTCACTTGCCAAAATCAACACTAGTAATGTTAGTTTCTGCATTTGCAGGAAGAGAATTTATTTTAAATTCATATAATGAAGCAGTTAAAGAAAAATATAGATTTTTTAGTTTTGGGGATGCAATGTATATAGAATAAGAAAGGAAAGTTATGGATAGTAATGAACCATTAGCATATAGAGTTAGACCAAAGACATTAGATGAATATGTTGGGCAAGAACATGTTTTAGGGAAAGACAAAATATTATATAGAACAATAAAAGCAGATAGATTATCAAGTTTAATTTTATTTGGACCTCCTGGATGTGGAAAAACTTCACTTGCTCAAGTTATTTCAGAAACTACTAAATACAAATTTTATAAAATAAATGCTGTAACCGCTGGTGTAGCAGATATAAAGTCAGTTATTGAAGAAACAAAAAATTTTATGTTAAATCCAGCTGGTAAATCAATTTTATTTATAGATGAAATACATAGATTTAATAAATTACAACAAGATGCACTTTTACCTTATGTAGAAAATGGCACAATTATTTTGATAGGTGCAACTACAGAAAATCCATATTTTGAAGTGAATAAAGCTTTAATATCTCGATCTATGGTCGTAAAATTAGAATCATTAACAGAAAAAAATATTTTTAAAATTTTGAAAATGGCTTTAACAAAAAAAGAAGGATTAGGGGAATACAACATAAAAATTGAAGATGAATCTTTAAAAAAATTAAGCAATATTTCTGGAGGAGATGTTAGAACAGCACTAAATGCATTAGAAATAGCCACACTAACTACACCTATGAATGAAAATGGAGAGATTGTTATAACAAATGAAATTCTAAAAAATTGTGTACAAGAAAAAAAAGCAGTTTTTGATAAAAATGGTGATTCACATTATGATAATATAAGTGCATTTATAAAATCAATGAGAGGGTCTGATCCTGATGCAACATTATTTTATTTAGCAAGAGCTTTAGATGGTGGAGAAGATCCAATGTTTTTAGCAAGAAGAATTGTAATTTGTAGTTCAGAAGATGTGGGATTGGCAGATCCTCAAGCATTGGTAATCGCAACATCAGCAATGCAAGCAGTAAATATGGTTGGTATGCCAGAAGCGAGAATTATATTAGCTGAAGCTGCAACTTATGTAGCACTTTCAAAAAAGTCTAATGCTACATATTTAGGGATAGATAAAGCTTTAAATGATGTATCTACAAAAGATACAGGAACAATACCAATGCACATAAGAAATGCACCTGTAGAAGCTATGAAGAATTTTGGGTATCACGAAGGATACCTATATCCACATGATTTCCCTGGTCATTATGTAGAACAGCAATATTTACCAGATAAAATGTTAGGGACAAAATATTATGTGAAAGATGAAAATATTTCAATTTAAAATAATATTAGAAAAAAAATATAATAAACTATAGGAAAAGGAGGAAAAAAATGAAGTATATAGATCAAGCTTCTCAATTTATTCAAGATAATTTAGGATTTAAAAAAGACTATATTGAATTAATAATGCTAACAATATTGGTACTTATAGTATTTTGGGTACTAAAGTGGGTATTAAAAATCATTTTATCACATTTACCTACAAGTGATAAAAATAAATTTTTCCTTAATAGAAAAATGAAATTAGCATTAACAATAATTTCATGGGTAATAGTGGTATTAATTTGGGGACATGAATTTCAAGATTTTATTACATTAATAAGTTTTGTATCTGCAGGTGCAACTATTGCTTTAAAGGAAATTATTTTAAACTTTTTTGCAGGTATATATATAAAAGCAAAAAGAATAATTGAAATTGAAGATAGAATAGAAATTCAAAATAAAAAAGGAGATGTTATTGCACTACATGCATTAGGATTTGAAATGCTTGAAATTGCAGATGGTAATGAACATCAACAAAGTACAGGAAAAATAATTCATGTGCCAAATTCATTTATATTTACAGAAACGACAAAGAATTTTAATAAAGCATTTAAATACATATGGGATGAAATACAAATAAATGTTGATTTAAATTCAGATATAGAACAAACTAAAGAAATATTGTATGATATATTACAAAAAAATGAAATTTTAAAAGAAATACCTAAGAAAATGGAAAATGAAGTTGATGATGTAACTATAGAATATCGTATTTATTATAATTATTTGGAACCTATAATTTATACTAGAATTGAGGATTCACATGTAGAATTAAGTTTGAGATATTTAGTCCATCCTAAAAAAATTAGGACAGTACAAGATCAAATATATTTAAGCGTTTTAGATGAGTATAAAAATGGAAATATTCAGTTATATAAAGGAAGTATTAAATAGAGCTTGAAAGGAATGAATTTTTAGATGAAGGTAGGATTCGTATCATTAGGATGTAGCAAGAATTTGATAGATACTGAGGTTGCAATTGGAAAATTTAAAGAACATAAATTTGAGATAATAAATGATCCAAAAGAAGCGGAAATAATCGTTGTGAATACATGTGGATTTATAGAATCAGCTAAACAGGAAGCAATTGACACAATTTTAGAAATGGCAAATTATAAAAATAATGGAAAATGCAAATATTTAATAGCAATGGGATGTTTAGTACAAAGATATTATGATGATCTACAAAAATTATTGCCAGAAGTGGATTTATTTATAAAAATAGATGAATACAAAAACATGTGGGAACAGATTTCAGAAATGATTGATAAAAAAACAATACATCAAAATGAAAAGAAAGAGGCAAAAAACAAAGAAAATATATCTCAAATTCCGATGTTTAAAGAAAAAGAATATTTACAAAGAACTATATCAACTGGAAAAAATTATGCTTATCTTAAAATAGGAGAAGGATGTAGCAATATGTGTACATATTGTGCAATTCCATATATAAGAGGATTATTTGTAAGCAGACCTATAGAAGATATTTTAGAAGAAGCAAATAATTTAGCAAAACAAGGAATAAAAGAATTAATTATAATAGCTCAAGATACCACAAAATATGGAATTGATATTTATAAAGAACCAAAACTTGCAGAATTATTAAAAGAGCTATGTAAAATAGATGGAATACATTGGATTAGATTTTTGTATGCATATCCAGAAGGAATTAGTGATGAACTTATCCAAGTGGTAAAAAATGAAGAGAAAATTGCTAAATATTTTGATATTCCAATTCAGCATATTTCTGATGAATTATTAAAAAAGATGAACAGAAAAACTTCAAAAAAAGATATAGAAAAATTAATTTCAAAAATAAGAAAAGAAATACCAAATGTAACACTAAGAACAAGTTTGATTGTTGGATTTCCAGGAGAGACAGAAGAGCAATTTGAAGAACTATATAAATTTGTCCAAAAAACAGAATTCGACAAATTGGGTGTATTTGAATATTCAAAAGAAGAAGGTACACCAGCAGCTAAAATGCCAAATCAAGTTCATCATATGACTAAAAAATCAAGATATAATAAAATAATGAAACTCCAACAAGAAATTTCAAGGAAAAAAATGCAAGCTAAAGTGGGAACAAGCCAAGAAGTTTTAATTGAAAATAAATCATTTGATAATAAATTTTTTATAGGCAGAACAAAACTAGATGTTCCTGATATTGATGGAGTTGTATATTTAAGAAATAATAAAACTTTTAAAATAAATACTTTTACAATGTGCAATATTATAGATTTTAAGGACTATGACTTAATTGGAGAATAAAAAATGGAAAGGATTACAAAATGAAAATAGAAAAAGTAAAATCAATAATAGAAAGTATATTATTTGCAACAGGAAGAATTGTCTCAATTGAAGAACTACAAATGGCTTTAGAAATACCAAAAGAGGACATAGAAAAAATATTAAATAATATGCAAGAATCTTATAAAGATGAAAAAAGTGGAATCGAACTTGTAAAAATGAATGATGGATATCAATTATGTAGTAAAAAAGAGAATTATGATTATATTTATCAAGTAATAGATAAAAGAAGTAAGCCAAAACTATCTAATGCTGCACTTGAGACTCTTGCAATTATTGCATATAACCCAAAGATTTCAAGAGCAGAAATAGAAGCAATTCGTGGAGTAAATGTAGATGGAACTATGTATAAATTGCTGGAATATGGGTTAATAGAAGAAGCGGGAAAACTTGATTTGCCAGGAAAGCCAATGTCATATAAGACAACAGACGAGTTTTTGAAAATGTTTGGGTATATTACTTTAGATGAATTACCTGAACTACCTAGATACAAATTAGATGAAAATCATCAGATAGTTGTAGAAGAGTTGAAAGAATTAGAAAGTGAAGGAGAGAGTAATTTATGAATATAGATGAAATACAAGAGAAGTCAAAAGAAATTAGAAAAGACATAATAACAGAGGTATATTGTGCAAAATCAGGACATCCAGGAGGTTCACTTTCTATAGCAGATATTATGGCAGTACTTTATTTTGATGAACTGAAGATTAATGAAAAAGATCCAAAATGGGAAGATAGAGATAGATTAGTTTTATCAAAAGGACATTGTTCACCAGCATTATATGCAGCATTAGCAGAAAGAGGATTTTTCAAAAAAGAAGAATTAAAAACATTTAGAAAGCTTGGAAGCAAATTACAAGGCCATCCAGATTTAAACAAAGTTCCAGGAGTTGACATGACATCAGGATCTTTAGGACAAGGCTTATCAGTTGCTAATGGTATTGCAATTGCAGGAAAAATGGATAATAAAGACTATAGAGTATATGTAATAGTTGGAGATGGAGAGATAGAAGAAGGACAAATATGGGAAGCTGCAATGACATCAAGTAAGTATAAATTAGATAATTTGTGTTTAATTATAGATAACAACAATTTGCAAATTGATGGAACAATAGAAGAAGTTAAGAGTTCATATCCAATAGATAAAAAATTTGAAAGTTTTGGATTTAATGTATTAAAAATAGATGGAAATAATATAGAAGATATTTTGAGAGCTTTTTATATTGCAAAAAATACAAAACATAAACCAACATGTATTATTGCAAAAACTGTAAAAGGAAAAGGTGTATCATTTATGGAAAACAAAGCAGAATGGCATGGAAAGGCACCAAGTGAAAAAGAATACAATTTAGCAATGGAAGAATTAAAATAAAAAAATTAGAATATATCATATTGGAAAATATAATATATTCTATTTTTTTAGCTTAACTGTAGTATTTCAAAATTATTTTTTTCTCTTTTTTAATATAATTGTGATTATTATAATAATTGCAATGATAGCTATAATTGCTGAAATTCCTGCCCATCCAAAAGTGGCAACGATTTTGCTTCCAAGTGACATTATTATGCCTGCAAGAAGTACACCCAAAGTAACTGCCAATACACTAGTTTTAAAATCAAGGTCCAAAATGCTTGCTGCAAGTGTACCTGTCCAAGCACCTGTACCTGGAAGAGGAATACCTACAAATAAAAGTAGAGCAAAAAATGTTCCATTTTTTCCTGCAGATTCTTGTAATTTTTTTCCACCTTTTTCACCTTTTTCAAGACACCAGGTAAAAAATTTTCCAATTATTTTTTTATCTTTTCCCCATATAAGTACTTTTCTTGCAAATAGATAGATAATAGGTACAGGTAGCATATTTCCTATAATTGCAATAGGATAGTAAACAAAAATGTTTAGTCCCAAGCTTTCTGCAATTGGAATAGCACCCCTAAGTTCAATAATAGGTACCATACTAACAAAAAAAGTTATTAAATATTTAACAAATACTGGCAAAGTAGACATCTTAATCCTCCAATTTATTACATTTATTTTTATAATTCTTTAAAATTATACATGTAATATTAATATGTGTCAAGCAATAATTAATCTAAAAATATATTGCAACACATAAGATTTTAAATGAGTTCAAGTGTAAAAAGTAGAGCATCAATTCCATTATAATATTTATGACGTATACCCACTTGTTTAAAACCAAATTTTTTATATAATTTTATTGCAACATTATTTATTGCTGATACTTCTAAATTAATTTTATTGCAATTTTTAGATTTTGCAAAATCAATCAAATATTTTAAAAGAATAGAAGAATAGCCATTACCTCGGCAAGATTTTCTTATAACTATATTATTTAATTCAGCAATATCTAAAATAATTGATATAGAAGCAAATCCAATAATTTGGTTATTTATAATATAGCAAAAAGATGAAGAAATTGTGCTTTCTATGTCATTTTTTAATGTATTATAATTCCAGAAATCATCAAAATCAGTTTCTAAAATGTTTGAAATTGATTGTAAATCTTCTAAATTGAATTGTCTAAGTATAGCATTTTCCATATAATCTATCCCTTCAAAATATTATTTTTTTCTAACATTCGCTCTGCTTGTGGCTTGCGAAGATATAAAGGAAGAACATCAGGAAAGTCATTATTTAGAAAATGATTATAACCAGCAAGTCCAAGATTATATGCAGATAAATCATTATTTGAAACACACATGCTATTAGGCAAAATTTTTGAAATTTTTTCTTTGTATTTAAAAGCTCCATCGCCAACAAAATTTACATCATAAGTAACACCATTAAATTCATTTATCATAGAATCAATATTTTCTAAAGAAAAATTACGTTTTAAAAGAAATGTATTTCCTATTTTTTCAAAAACTCCAGTGTAAACATTATCATTTTTAGCATCAATCATAGGGCATATAATGCCATCAAAATCTACATTGTAGGCTAAAGCTTCTAACGAAGAAATGCCAATTGATTTAATATTTAAACTATCAGAAAAAGCTTTTGCTGTAGCGACACCAATTCTAATTCCTGTAAAAGAACCAGGTCCTTTGTCACATACAATTAAATCAATATCAGACAAATTTAAATTTAAAAGAGATAAAAGTTCTTTTATCATAGGCATTAAAGTTTCTGAATGTGTAAGTCCATTGTTTTTTGAATATTCTTTTAAAAGCATATTATCTTCTAATACAGCGATAGCACAAATATTGCTAGATGTATCTATACTTAATATTTTCATTTAGAGCCTCCATTAAATATCTAATTTAGATAAAATTTTTTTATATTTATCAGAATTTCCAACATTTGTAAATGTTATAATTCTTTTATTTTCATTTGAATTATCTTTTTTTATGGTTATATGAATATATGATTTTGGCAAAATATCTTCAATAATCTCTCCCCATTCTATTAAACAAATTCCTCTTTCGAAATATTCTTCTCCACCGATAGAATAAAATTCATCAGAATCCAAAAGTCTATAAACATCAAAATGATAAATTGATGTGTTATCATTAACATATTCATTTACAATATTAAATGTAGGGCTTGAAATTTCATTTTGTAAATTAAAATTTTCCAAAAAACCTTCTACAAATTTAGTTTTTCCAGCACCTAATTCTCCTGTTAAAACTACAATATCACCTTTAGATAGGAAATTTGCAAATTTTTTTGCTAATTGTTTTGTTTCTTCTTGATTATTAGAAATAATTTTTATATTTTCCAAAATTAACCTCCATTTCTTGAAAATAATTATATATAATGATACTACAAAAATAGCAAAAAAACAAGATAAAATGTTGAAAAAATGGGTAACATAAAGTTTAAAAAAAGAATACAATATATAAAAAAGAAGTATTGGAGGTAGATTTATGTTGATAGGGGCATTGAAAAAAACTCTTGGAGTTTGCCTTATAGGTCTTGGACTAGGAATTTTATTAGTACTTTTACTTCCAATAGCAGGTTGGCTTTTTATAATAGGAGTTGCAATCACAGTAATAGGGATTACTTGGCTTGCATGCTAATAGACAAGGAGGTACATATATGAAAGTTGTAGTAAAAAAAGTTCCAAAGGCTTTTAGAGGTTTATTTAAATTGATATTTGGAATTCGTGAAAATGAATAGATTAATTTGGAACAGATTTTTTCTGAGACTAAAAAAACTGTCAACACATATCAAAATGTGTTGACAATTTTTAAATATAATTTTCAAAATTCCCAATAGCATATGTAGTATATCAAAAAAGTAAACTAAAAAACAAAAAAATGTTTGCAAAAAGTATTGACAAAATTTTTTTATGGTGTATAATAATACCAAACAAAAGTTTTATTTAATAAACATCAGTTGGGTATCAATTTGGAACAGAACTTTTCTGATACTTTTTTAAATCCTCAATTGAGAATGAATATTTTTGGATACTGGGAGGTAATATATGATTTCAAAATTGCACATAAAAAATATTGGTATTATAGAAGAAATAGAAATAGATTTTAATAAAGGACTAAATGTGTTAACAGGAGAAACAGGAGCTGGAAAAACATTAGTTATAGGCTCATTGGGCATAATCGCAGGAGGGCGTTTTTCAAAAGAAATGATAAGAAAAGGAGAAAAAACATCTTATGTTGAACTTTGTATTTTTGAACCAGAAAGCAAAGACTCAATAGATGGAAATATTATCATATCAAGAGAAATAAATATTAGTGGAAAAAATATGTGCAAAATTAATGGTAGAATGGTAACAGTAAATGAATTGAAAAATTTCATGAAAAGTTATATAGAAATACATGGGCAAAACGAAAATCAAGATTTATTAGATGTAAAAGAGCACCAAAAATATCTTGATGAATATATAGGTAAGGATTTGGTTGAATTAAAATCGAAATATTTAGAGTATTATATGAAATATAATGAGATAAAAAAAGAACTAAAAATTAATTTTGGAGATGAAAAAGAAAGACAAAGAAAAATAGATCTTTTAAATTATCAAATAAATGAAATAGAAATGGCAAATTTGAAAGAAAGTGAAGAAAACGAATTAGAAGAAAAGAGAAAAATTATTTTAAATTCGGAAAAAATATCTCAAAGTTTAAATGAGGCAAATGAGCTTATTGGAGAAAATACAATAGAAGCTTTAAGCAATAGTATAAGAGCATTAGAAAAAATTGAACAACTAGATGAAAAATATAAAGACACAGTATGTAGATTAAAAAGTACATATTATGAATTGCAAGAAGTTTCAAGAGATGTATCAAATTTTAAAGAAGACATATATTTCAATGAAGAAGAAAGAAACGAAATAGAAGAAAGGCTAGATCTAATTTATTCATTGAAAAGAAAATATGGAAATTCTATTAAAGAGATTTTAGAATATTGTAATCAAACAAAAAAAGAAGTTGAGAGAATTGAAAATATGGAAGAACATAACAACAAATTGAAAATAGAAAAAGAAAAAATAAAAAATTTAATGTTACAAATTGCAATAAAGATTCATAATATACGCCAAAAGAAATCAATAGAATTTTCAAATAAAATAAATAAAAATTTACAAGATTTAGAAATGAAAAATGCAAAAATAAATATTCATGTTAATTATAAGGAAACAGAGTACTATTCAACGGGAAAAGATGAAATACTTATGTATATTTCAACAAATCTTGGAGAAGATGAAAAAGAACTTTCAAAAATAGCATCTGGTGGTGAAATGTCTAGAGTTATGCTTGCAATAAAAACAGTATTAGCTAATGAAGATAAAATGCCTATATTAGTATTTGACGAGATTGATACAGGAATTAGTGGTAAAGCTGCAAATTCAGTTGCAGAGAAATTAAGTAGAATAGCAAAAAAACATCAAGTTCTATGTATTTCTCATTTACCAAATATTGCAGCAAAAGCAGATTATAATTACTTTATAAGTAAAAGCGTGAAAGGAGATAGAACAAATACTAGTATAAAATTGCTTAATGAGAAAGAGGTTATTAATGAAATAGCAAGAATTTCATCAGGAGAAGTAAATGATGCAACGATTCGATATGCATGTGAATTAAGAAATAAAAAGGTGATATGATTCATATTTTTATAAAATTTTAAAAAATATATACAAATAGAATTTGAATTTTCACTTACAAAAACAAAAAGTTTAGCAGAAGCCCTTGACAACTACAAAAAATTAATATATAATAATGAATATCGCAAGCAAGAGTTATCCACTCTTCACCTTATCTTTGTGGAAAAAGGTTAAAAATAAATAGTATTATATATGTTTATTTTGTGTGGATTTTATTTATTGGCTTGCTACGAGTCAATTTTTTTTATATTTAATTTTTATTAAATATAAAAATTTAAATCATTTTATTTGGAGGTGTTTTTTATAAAACAAGAATTGCCAGTAAATGGCCAAATTAGAGCAAAAGAGGTTCAATTAATAGGAGAAAATGGAGAAAAGTTAGGAATAGTAGATTTTAAAGAAGCATTAAATATGGCACAAGAAAAAAAATTAGATTTAGTCCTTGTTGCTCCAAATTCAAGACCAGTAGTATGTAAAATAATGAACTATGGAAAATATAAATTTGAACAAACAAAAAGAGAAAAAGAAGCAAAAAAGAAACAAAAGGTTTTGGAAGTAAAGGAAATCAGAATTACGCCAAATATAGAAGAACATGATTTTAATTTTAAAGCAAAAAATGCAAGAAAATTCTTGGAAAGCGGAAATAAATTAAAAATAACAGTTAGGTTTAAAGGTAGAGAAATTAATAATTCTAAGGCTGGAGAAGTAGTACTTAACAAATTCATAGATGAATTATCTGATATATCTATAGTAGAAAAAAGACCAAAATTAGAAGGTAGAAATATGTTTATTATGCTAGCAAAAAAAGCTTAAATTAAAGCTTAAAACAATTAGCTTAATATATATAAATAGAAATATACATTTCTATTTTAAATGCAAAAATGCAAAACAAAATTTGAAAGGAGTTTTTAGTTATGCCAAAAATGAAAACAAACAAAGCTGCAAAAAAAAGATATTCTTTAACAGCAACAGGAAAAGTAAAAAGAACAACAGCTAATAGAAGACACCTATTAGCCAATAAAACAAAAAGACAAAAATTATCATCAAGACGCCCAGGATCTTATGCAGATAAGACATGTGAGGGTCATATAAAAAAATTATTACCTTATGGTAATTAATCGGAAGGAGTGAAAAAAAATGGCAAGAGTTAAAACAGCTAAAATAACAAGAAAAAGACATAAAAAAGTATTAAAACAAGCAAAAGGATATTTTGGTGCAAAACATTACAGATTTAGAACTGCAAACCAAGCAGTATTGAAATCATTAGCTTATAGTTATGTAGGAAGAAAAGATAGAAAAAGTGATTTTAGAAAATTATGGATTTCAAGAATAAATGCGGCTGCAAGAATGAATGGAACAACATATAGCAAATTAATTGCTGGGCTAAAAAAAGCAAATGTTGCTATTAACAGAAAAATGCTTGCAGAAGTTGCTGTAAGTGATCCAAAAGCTTTTACAGAAATAGTAAATGTTGCAAAAAATGCATAAATTTATATATGTAAAAGAAATATTCAATTATATAGAAAGGATGGTTTTCTAGAATATTGCCATTCTTTTTTTATATAAAAAGGGAATTAAAAAAATGAATGAACTAGAACAATGTGAAATTTGTCCACATAGATGCAAAATAAATAGAAATAACAATCAAATTGGAAGATGTAAATCTGGTGATATGGTGAAAATAGCATTAGTTAGTACACATAATTTTGAAGAACCATGTATAAGCGGAAACATGGGTTCAGGAACTGTGTTTTTTTCTAATTGCAATATGAATTGTATATTTTGTCAGAATTATGAAATTAGTCAATTAGGTAAAGGAAAAGAAATATCTATTCAAGACTTAGCGAGAATATTTTTAGAACAACAAGAAAGAAACGTTGCAAATATTAATTTAGTAACACCTACAAGTTTTGTACCACAAATAATAGAGGCAATAAAAATTGCTAAAGCAAGGGGATTACACATACCTATTGTATATAATACAAATGGTTATGAAAATGTTGAAACTATAAAGTTACTTGAAGGTTATATTGATGTTTATTTACCAGATTTGAAATATGCAGAAAATGAGTTAGCAAAAAAATATTCTAAAATTTATAACTATTTTGATATTGCTACAAATGCGATTAAAGAGATGATAAATCAAGTAGGTGTTCCAAAATTTGACAAAAATGGAATGATAACAAAAGGCGTTATAATTAGACATCTAGTGCTACCAAATTATATAGAAAATAGTAAGAAAGTTTTAAAGTGGATTAAAGAAAATCTACCAAATGATATTTATGTAAGTATTATGGCACAGTATTTTCCAACATACAATGCTAAAAAAGATAATAAAATAAATAGAAAATTAACAAAAGAAGAATGGAGACAAATAGAAGATTTTGTCGACGAGATAGAGATTGAAAATGGCTTTATTCAAGAACTTGGTGAACATGAAGAAGAATATGTTCCAAAATGGGATATTTAAAATAAAAAATTTTAAAAGTAATAAATACTAAATGTAAGTTATGAAATATATTTAGATGCAATGAGTACAAGTAAAATAGACACAAGTAAAAAAAGCAAATTAATAAAAGTTTTTATTATGGAGGTAATGATATGAGTAAAGAATTTATTATTAGAAAATGTGATAGCTGCAATGCTGTTGTTAAAGTATTAGAAGATTGCAATTGCAAATGCAAAATTCAATGCTGTGGCAAAGAAATGAGAAAGTTGGAGCCAAATACATTTGAAGCTTCTGCAGAAAAACATATACCAACTTATGAAGTCAAAGGTGACAAGATTTTTGCTAGGGTTAATCATGTAATGGAAGAAGAACATTACATTAAGTGGATTGCAATTGTATTTGATGGAGTAGAAAAAATCACATACTTTAAACCTGGTGATGAGCCTGTTGCACATTGTAAATATGTTAAGGGAAGTAAGATATATGCATACTGCAACAAGCATGAATTATGGGTAAAAGAAGTTGAATAAACATGAAAAAACACATAAACAAAGAAAGATTTTGACATTTGTTTAACAAACCTAGATAGAAAAATAAAAATTATGTAAAAAACTATTGAAAATTGTTAAGAAATATGATATTATAATTTTGTAGTGAAAAACCAAATTAAGGACAAGAAATTTAATGTAATATCTTAAAGAGAGCTTTGTAAATGCTGAGAGCAAAGTAAGTAAAAATTATTTTTTATCACCTTAATAGTTGCTAAGCTGAAACAGAAATTAAGTTTAGCCGTAGGTCTGCGTTAAAGATAAAAGAGAGAGTAATAATTATTTTTTTATATACAATTACTAACTTAGGTGGTACCACGGAAAGAAGTCATTTCGTCCTAAAATTTGGGCGAGTGGCTTTATTTTTGTAAAACGAAAGGAATATTTTTTAAAATGAAATTGAATATAGTAATGGTAGAACCAGAAATACCGCAAAACACCGGTAATATAGCAAGAACCTGTGCGATAACAGGAGCAAAATTACATCTAGTTCATCCTCTTGGGTTTGATATTTCAGATAAAGCGGTAAAAAGGGCAGGGCTAGATTATTGGGATAAGCTAGAAATTGAAGAACATGATTCATTAGAGAAATTTTTGGAAAAATATCCACCAGAAAAATATAATATGTTTTTCGCAACTACAAAAGGAAAACATGTTTATTCAGATATTGATTATTCCCAAATGAAAGAAGTTTTTGTGTTATATGGAAAGGAAACAAAAGGCCTGCCAGAATGGCTTTTAAAGAGATATTTAAATACGAAAACTATAAGAATACCAATGCTGCCAACATTAAGGTCATTAAATTTGTCAAATTCAGTATGTGTAATAACATATGATATTTTAAGACAAAAAAATTTTGAAAATATGCAAGAAATAAGTCAATACTTTGATGAAAAATAAAATATATATAATATAAAACTAAAAGAAGGAATAGATATGAAAAAAAGAAAATTTTTAATTGATTTAAATTTTATAACAGTGTTTTTGATTATAATTATAATTATATCCACTGCAATAATTGCAATTGTTGGTTATAATCTTAATAAGACAATTGCTGTAACAAGTAGCAATATTGCTAGTATAAATGAAATAGAAGATAAATCAACAGGAAGAGTAGAAGGAAATATTGAGGAAAATACTCAAAACACATTTAGTCAAAGTCAACGAATAAATTCAACCAATAATGTAAATATTCCTAGTCAAAATCAACAAGAAAATGCTGGAAATATTTCTAATCAAACTCAACAAGGAAATATAAAAAATGAAAATCAAATTGAGCAAAATACTGGAAATACAAATCAAACAAACAACAACAAAAATAAACAAAACAATCCAAATTCACAAAATGGTGTGATATATTTGACTTTTGATGATGGTCCAAGTGCAAATATAACTCCAAAAATACTCGATATTTTAAAAGAAAATAATATAAAAGCCTCATTTTTCCTAGTTAATTATAGTGATTCCAATGAAAAATTAGTGCAAAGAGAAGTTAATGAAGGGCACACAGTAGGAATTCATGGATATTCACATGAATATTCAAAAATTTATAGATCAAAAGATTCATATTTGCAAAATATATATGCATTGCAAGAAAAAATAAAAAAATCAACAGGTATTACTACAATGTATACAAGGTTTCCAGGAGGAAGCTCAAATACAATAAGTAGAAGATACCATAAAGGAATAATGACAGATCTTACAAAAGAATTATTAAACAGAGGTTTTAAATATTATGATTGGAATATATGTGCAGAAGATGCTGGAAGTGCTAAAAATGCAAATGATGTATATAATTATGTTGTAAAATACTTAAGTAAAAAACATGGAAATATGGTTTTAATGCATGATTTTGCATCAAATAAAAAAGGACTTGAGGCATTGCCAAAGATTATAAAATATGCTAAGCAGAATGGTTATACATTCGAGGCTATAAATGATGATACTCCAATGTTTGCACAACATGTAAATAATTAAAAATTAATATAATGGGACTTTCAGAAAGGGACGGTTCTTTTTTGAAAGAGAACCGTCCCCTTTTGAAAAAGAACCGTCCCCTTTCAAAAAAGAACCGTCCCTTTTTGAA
>DFJF01000006.1:27297-105323 GCA_002372935.1 Clostridiales bacterium UBA3678
AAGAGAACCGTCCCCAAATGAAAGAAGGTAGAAAAAATGTATAAAAAAGTAGAATTGCCAGAAAATGGTTTTGTTGGAATGGAAGAAAAGGTTGCAGAGACCTGGAAGAAAAATAATATTATAAAGAAAAATTTTGATATGAATAAGGGAAAAAGATATTTTATGTTTTATGATGGACCTCCAACTGCAAATGGAATGCCACATGTAGGTCATATTGAAACAAGAGTTATGAAAGATATTATTCCAAGATACAAAGTTATGAAAGGATATTATGTTCCTAGAAAAGCTGGATGGGATACTCATGGACTTCCTGTTGAACTTGAAATTGAGAAAAAACTTGGTATTTCTGGAAAAGAGCAAATAGAAGACTATGGTGTAGAAAAATTTGTCAAAGAATGTAAGCAGAGTGTTTTTACATATGTTCATGAATGGGAAAAAATGACCAATAAAGTTGGTTTCTGGGTTGATATGGAACATCCTTATGTTACATACCATAATGATTACATAGAGTCTGTTTGGTGGGCATTAAAAGAATTATGGAAAAAAGGTTTGCTATATGAAGGACACAAAGTCATGCCTTATTGTCCAAGATGTGGAACTGCTCTTTCTTCACATGAAGTAGCACAAGGGTACAAAGATGTAAAAGATATGACATGTATTGCTAAATTTAAAGTAAAAGAAGGACAAGGATTTGAAAAAGATACATATATTTTAGCTTGGACAACAACACCTTGGACACTTCCTTCTAACTTAGCTTTAGCAATTAATAAATCATATACTTATGCAATAATAAAAGCAAATATTGGAACAGATGAAGAACCAGTTTATGAAAAATATATTTTGGCAAAAGACTTAATAGAATCAGTTTTAAAAGAAACTCCTTATGAAATTATAGATGAATTTAAAGGTGAAAAATTATTAGGAGTAAAATATGAACAATTAATGCCATATTGTAATCCAGAAGGAAAGGCATTTGTTGTAATTCATGGAGATTTTGTTAATTTAGAAGATGGTACAGGAATTGTTCATATTGCACCAGCTTATGGTGAAGATGATAGTCTTGTATGTAAACAAAATGATATAACATTTGTGAATTTGGTTGATAAATCTGGAAAATTTGTTGCTGATGTTAAACCATGGGCAGGAAGATTTGTTAGAGATTGTAGTGAAGATATTTGTAAATGGCTTGAAAAAGAAGGAAAATTATTTAGCAAAGAAAAACATGTGCACTCATATCCGCATTGTTGGAGATGTGACACACCACTTCTTTATTATCCAAAAGAGAGCTGGTTTGTTAAAATGTCTAGCTTAAGAGATGAGTTAGTTGCAAATAATAATAAAGTAAATTGGTATCCAGACACAATAAGAACAGGGAGATTTGGAAAATTTCTTGAAAATGTTATAGATTGGGGAATTTCGAGAGATAGATATTGGGGAACACCACTTCCAGTATGGAAATGTGAATGTGGACACGAAGAATGTATAGGTTCAATTGCAGAACTTAAAGAAAAAGCTATAGATTGTCCAGATGATATAGAATTACATAAACCTTATATAGATGCTGTACATTTAAAATGTCCAGAGTGTGGAAAAGAAATGACAAGATTTAAAGAGGTTATAGATTGCTGGTTTGATTCAGGTTCAATGCCTTATGCACAATTACATTATCCTTTTGAAAATAAAGATTTATTTGAAAAAGAATTTCCTGCAAACTTTATTTCAGAGGCAATAGATCAAACAAGAGGATGGTTCTATACATTAACAGCATTAGGAACAGCTCTATTTGGTAGAACACCATTTGAGAATTGTATAGTTTTAGGGCATGTATTAGATGATAAAGGACAAAAAATGTCAAAATCAAAAAAGAATGGTGTAGACCCATTTGTACTACTAGATTCTGTTGGAGCAGATGCAACAAGATGGCATTTCTACACATGTTCAGCACCATGGCTTCCAACAAGACTTAGCTTAGATAGTGTAAAAGAAACACAAAGAGGATTTTTATCAACACTTTGGAATGTATACTCATTCTATGTTTTATATGCAGAAATTGACCAGTTCAATCCATTAGAATATAGTGATTTTAAATCTAAAAATATAATGGATAAATGGATAATTTCAAAATTAAATACACTTGTAAAAGATACTGCTGAAAAGCTTGATAAATATGATATTACAAATGCTGCAATAGAGCTCGGAGATTTTGTAGATGAACTTTCAAATTGGTATGTTCGTCGTAACAGAGAAAGATTCTGGGGATCTGAAATGAATGATGAAAAAATCGGGGCTTATGTAACACTATACAAAGTATTAACAACAATTAGCAAAATATCAGCACCATTTATACCATTTATGGCAGATGAAATTTATCAAAATTTAGTATTAAGTTTAGATAAAAATGCACCTGAAAGTGTTCATTTATGCTATTGGCCAGAAGTTGATGAAAAAGCAATAGACACTAAACTTGAAGAAGAGATGGGATTAGCATATAAAATTGTAAAATTAGGTAGAAGTGCAAGAAATTCTGTAAATATCAAAAATAGGCAACCATTATCTGAAATGCTTATATCAGAAAAATCATTGCCAGAATATTATTCAGATATAGTTAAAGAAGAACTAAATGTAAAACAAGTTGTTCTTGGTGCAGAAATGAAAGACTATGTACATTTTGAAATAAAACCAAATTTACCAGTGCTTGGAAGAGAATATGGAAAATTAATTCCACGTATAAGAGAAGCTTTAGGTAAGTTTAATCAAATGGAACTCGCAACAAAAGTTCAAAATGGTGGAACAGAATATATAGAAATAGATGACACTCAAATAGAACTTTCTTCAGAAAATTTACTAATCACTATGCAAGGAAAAGATGGATTTGCATTTGCAGGTGAGGGAGAAATAGGTGTTGTTCTTGATACACATATAACTCCTGAATTAAAAGAAGAAGGCATGCTTCGTGAAGTTTTATCTAAAGTCCAAAATATGAGAAAAGACAGAGGATTCCAAGTATTAGATAGAATTAAACTATATATTTCTGGAAATAAAGAAGTAGAAAAAATTGTTAAGAAATTTGAAGATACAATAAAACATGATACTCTAGCAAAAGAAATAGTTTATAATGAGGAAAGAAAGACAGCAGAAGAAGTTTCAATAAATGGAGAAAAAACTATGATGGATGTAGAGAAATAGAAATGAAAGATAAAATTAGATATAAGGGGATATAGTAATGAATAAAAAATTTTTAAAAATTTCATTTATTTGTGTAGCATTTATACTTGCACTTTGCGTAAACAGCAAAGTGCAAGCAAATTCAATAAATAGTATAGATATGGATATCTATGTAGAAAATGATGGAGATGCACAAGTTACAGAAACTTGGAAATGTAATACAACTCAAGGCACAGAAGGATATCACCCATATTACAATTTAGGAAATTCTGAAATTACAGATTTGACAGTTAAAGATAATACAAAATTATATACTACATTAGATTCATGGGATGTAGATGAAACTTTTGATGAAAAAGCATATAAGTGTGGAATAAATGAGATATCTAATGGTGTAGAAATTTGTTGGGGTGTTAGTAAATATGGAACAAATAAATATACTGTAAAGTATAAAATATCAAATTTTGTTGCAAAATTAACTGATAGTCAAATGATGTATTGGACACTTATACCTCAAGATTTTTCATCTTCAATAGGAAATATTAGAATAAAGGTGCATTCAGATAAATATTTTGAAGATACAATAGATGTTTGGGGATATGGAAATTATGGTGGACTTTGTTATGTAAACGATGGTGCAATATATATGGATTCAGATGGTACACTAGATACATCAGAATATATGACATTTTTAGCAAAATTTCCAAGTGACACATTTAGCACTTCAAATGAGTTGAATAATGATTTTAATTATTACTACCAAATGGCAGAAGAAGGCTCAACAAAATATAACAAGAAGAGAGGATCTACTATTGCATCATTTTTTGTAGGAATTTTAAATTTTATTTTGACAATACTACCATTCATTATTTTTTCTTTGATTGCTGTTAAATCAGCAAATTCAAAATCACATGGATTTAAATATGGTACTCCAGGTAAAAAAATACCAAAAGATGTTCCGTATTTTAGAGATATACCATGTAATGGAGATATTTTTAAAGTATATTATATAGCATATCAATATGGTATAGTAAAGAAAAAAACAGATATATTAGGTGCAATAATTTTAAAATGGTTAAAAGAAGGGATAATTAGAACAGAACAAAAAAATAGCGGAAAAGTATTTAAAAAAGAAGAAATTCTTATCATATTAGGTGAAGAAGCTGATAAAAAATTTGATAATGAATTAGAATCATCCTTATTTCACATGATGAGAGAGGCAAGTGAAGATGGAATTTTGGAAAATAATGAATTTGAAAAATGGTGTAGAAAAAGCTATGAAAAAATTTTAAATTGGTTTGATAAAATATTAAAGACAGAACATGATAAGCTTGTTGGAGAAGGACTATTAATTGAGACAACTAAAAATAGTATATTTGGAGATAAATATGAAGCAACACAAGAATTAAAAGATATAGCTTTACAAATAGCAGGACTTAAAAGATTTTTGCTTGATTATTCATTAATACAGGAAAGAAAAGCAATAGAAGTAAAGTTATTTGAAGATTATTTAATATATGCACAAATACTTGGAATAGCAAAAGAAGTTTCAAAACAATTTAAAGAATTGTATCCAGATTTTATTGAACAAACAAATTATGGTTCTTATGATAATTTAATTTATATAAATTATTGTGTATCAAGTGGTATATCAAGTGCAAATTCTGCAAGAGCAGCAGCTGAAAACTATAGCTCTGGAGGAGGAGGGTTCTCTTCTGGAGGAGGAGGCGGAGGCTCTTTCGGCGGAGGCGGAGGCCGGAGGAGGTTTTCGTTAATAGAATGTTAAAATTTATATCGTTTACCCTGCACGGACTTCAAAATTCTAAAAGATGTGAACTTTAACAATAGCATAAAAGGAAGGAATTAAATATGAGGCAAGAGATTGAAGAGCAAAAAGAATATATAAAAAAAGTAGCAGAAGAAAATAAAGGAAAAAACTTAAAATATTGTATCCTTACAATGGGATGTCAACTTAACGAAAATGACTCTGAAAAAATTAGTGGAATGGCAGAACAAATGGGATATACAAGAACAGAGAATTTTGAAGATGCAAATTTAGCAATAATAAATACATGTTGTGTTAGAGAAAATGCAGAAGAAAGATTATTTGGAAAAGTTGGAGAACTGAAAAATTTAAAAGAAAAAAACAATATGATAATTTCAATTGGTGGATGTATGATGCAAGAAAAACAGATGGTAGAAAAAATAAAAAAGTCATATCATTATATAGACATAGTATTTGGAACACATACACTTCATAAGCTTCCAGAAGATATCTATGAAGTTTTAAATGGAAGAAAAAGAATTCAAGACATAATAGATATAGATGGAAAAGTTTTTGAAGGATTACCAATTTCAAGAGCAAATAATGTTCAAGCATCAATAACAATAATGTATGGATGTGATAATTTTTGTAGCTATTGTATAGTCCCTTATGTAAGAGGAAGAGAAAGAAGTAGAAAGCCAAAAGATATTATAAAAGAGGCAAAACAAGTAGCACAGCAAGGTTATAAAGAAATAATGCTTTTGGGACAAAATGTAAATTCTTATCTTCGCTCTGAAATGGAAGAAATAAAACAAGGAAAATTAAAAGATGAAGATGGAGATTATGCTCAAATAAATTCATTTGCAAAACTTTTAAGAGCAATAAATGAAATTGATGGAATAGAAAGAATAAGATTTGTATCACCACATCCAAAGGATTTTACAGATGATGTAATTGAAGCAATAAGAGATTGTGACAAAGTATGCAAATTTATACATTTGCCACTTCAATCTGGAAGTACAAGAATGCTTAAAATAATGAATAGAAAATATACAAAAGAACAGTATTTGCAACTTGTAGAAAAGATGAAAAAAGAAATCCCTGGAGTAAAATTTTCTACTGATATAATAGTTGGTTTTGCAGGTGAGACAGAAGCGGATTTTGAAGATACTTTAGATGTTGTAAAAAAAGTAAAATATGAACAAGCCTTTATGTTCATATATTCAAGAAGAACTGGAACACCTGGAGATAAGATGGAAAATCAAATTCCAGAAAATATAAAACATGAAAGATTTAATAGACTAAAAACTCTTGTTGAATCACAAATTGCAAAAAACAATAAATCATATATAAATACAATTCAGAAAGTTTTGGTTGAAGGACCAAGCAAAGGAGATTCATCAATGCTAACAGGGAGAACAGAATATAATAAAGTTATAGTATTTAATGGGCAAGAAAGCATGATAAATAAAATAGTTGATGTAAAAATTGTGGAAGATCATATGTGGTATTTTAAAGGAGAAATAATTTAATGAATGTTGATAAAGAGAAATGTTCACCAATGATGCAAAGGTATTTAGAAACAAAAGAGAAATATCAAGATTGCATTTTGTTTTATCGTTTAGGCGATTTTTATGAAATGTTTTTTGATGATGCAATAAGAGTTTCAAGAGAGCTAGAATTAACACTTACTGGAAAAGATTGTGGATTAGAAGAAAGAGCTCCAATGTGTGGTATTCCACATCATGCAGCTGAAAGCTATATTGCAAAATTAATTGCAAAAGGCTATAAAGTTGCGATTTGTGAACAACTTGAAGATCCAAAAACTGCTAAAGGTATTGTAAAAAGAGGTGTTATAAAAATTGTAACTCCTGGTACTGTAGTAGAATCTAATATGCTGGAAGAGAGAAAAAATAATTATATAATGTCAATTTACAAAACTGGTATATATTTTGGCATTGCAATAAGTGATATTTCAACTGGTGAATTTTATTCTAGTCAAATAAAAGAGACAAATAATTTTGCTTTGCTTTTAGATGAAATTTCAAGATTTGCACCATCAGAGATTATTATAAATAAAATGATGGCAGATTCTACAGAAGAGCTTAGTAAAATAAAAGAAAGGTTTCCAGAAAGTTATATAAGTAATGTAAAAGAAGAATATTTTTCAGATGATTTTTCAATAACAAAAATGAGATTTGCTTTAGTTGATGTTAATGGAAATAAGATAGAAAATTTAGATGATAAAGTTTTAGCAATTGAATCAATAAATGCTTTAACAAAATATCTTGAAGAGACTCAAATGACTACATTAGAGCATATAAATAAAATAATAATTTATTCAATTTCAAGATATATGTCTTTAGATATTAATGCAAGAAGAAATCTTGAGATTACAGAGAAAATGAGAGATAAATCTAAAAAAGGCACATTACTTTGGGTACTTGACAAGACCTCAACATCTATGGGTGGAAGGCTTTTAAGAAGATGGCTTAATGATCCATTAATAGATATTTCAGAAATAAATAAAAGACTTGATTCTGTAAAAGAACTAAAAGATGATATAATTCTTAGAGGAGATGTAATAGAAAACTTAAAAAAAGTCTATGATATAGAGCGTTTGGCAGGGAAAATGGCTTATGGAAATGGAACTCCAAGAGATATGATAACATTAAAAAATTCATTAAGTAAATTGCCAGATGTAAAACAAGTTTTATCTAAGACTAAATCAGAATTATTACAAGAACTTTATAATAGATTAGATGAATTGCAAGATATTTATGCACTTATAGAAAAATCAATAATAGATGATCCACCAATGGTTACAAAAGATGGAGGATACATAAAATTAGGATATGATAAAGAAATAGACGAATTAAAATCTGCAACTACAGATGGTCAAAAATGGCTTATGAAGTTAGAGGCAGATGAAAGAGAAAAAACAGGAATAAAATCATTAAAAATTGGATTTAACAAAGTTTTTGGGTATTATATAGAAGTTACAAATACATATAAAAAAATGGTGCCAGGAAATTATATAAGAAAACAAACATTAGCAAATGGAGAAAGATATATAACAGAGGAATTAAAGACTCTAGAAAATCAAATTTTAGGAGCATCTGAAAAAGTTATAAAACTAGAATTTGAAGCATTTGATAAAATTAGAAAAGAAATAGCATCAAATGTAAAAAGACTTCAGATTTCTGCAGAAGTTATATCAACTTTAGATGTTTTAACTTCATTTGCACAAGTTGCAGAAGACATGAATTACTGTATGCCAGATGTTACAAATGATGGGGTAATTGACATAAAAGATGGAAGACATCCAGTAATAGAAAAAATGCTACCAACAGGAGAATTTATCTCAAATGATACATATTTAGATAAAGGAGAAAATAGACTTTCAATAATAACAGGTCCAAATATGGCAGGAAAGTCAACATATATGAGGCAAGTAGCATTAATAACACTAATGGCCCAAGTTGGAAGCTTTGTACCTGCTACATCAGCAAAAATAGGAGTTGTGGATAAAATCTTCACAAGAGTTGGAGCATCAGATGACCTAAGTATGGGACAAAGTACATTTATGGTAGAAATGATGGAAGTTGCAACTATCTTAAAAGAAGCAACACAAAATAGTTTGGTCATATTAGATGAAATAGGACGTGGAACATCAACATATGATGGACTATCAATTGCATGGGCAGTTGCAGAATTTATAGCAGATAAAGAAAAATGTGGAGCAAAAACATTATTTGCAACTCATTATCATGAATTAATCGAATTAGAAGAAAAACAAGAAGGAATAAAAAACTACTCAATAGCAGTAAAAGAAAAAGGAGAAGACATAATATTTTTGCGTAAAATAGTTAGAGGAGGCACAGATGAAAGTTATGGAATACATGTTGCAAAACTAGCAGGTGTACCAAAAGCTGTTACAACTCGTGCAAATCAGATATTGCGCACAATAGAAAGAAAAAGTGTATTAAACAATAAAAAGCCAGAAAAAGAAGATAAGAAAAAAGTAGAAGGACA
The DNA here is from genome assembly GCA_002372935.1 of Clostridiales bacterium UBA3678. Taxonomy (GTDB): domain Bacteria; phylum Bacillota; class Clostridia; order TANB77; family CAG-508; genus CAG-269. Next base: position 36,263 of record DFJF01000006.1, read on the forward strand.
ATTTGATATGTTTAACTATAAATTAGCAGAGATAGCCCAGGAGCTAGATAAAGTCAATCTAAACGAACTAACCCCAATAGATGCGTTAAACACTTTATCTAGAATAAAAGAAAAAATGAAATAATTTCATTTGGGGACACTTCTCTTTCAAAAAGGGACGGTTCTTTTTTGAAAGGGGACGGTTCTTTTCTGAAAGGGGACGGATCTTTTCAAGAATTGAATCTAAAAGATCTGTTTCTAATTGGAAAAAATAGAAAGGAAATAAAAATAATGAAAAATTTTAAACAAGTACCAATAACAATACTTACAGGATATTTAGGAGCAGGAAAAACTACTCTTATGAATCATGTATTGACAAACCAGCAAGGATATAAAGTTGCTGTAATTGTAAATGATATAGGTGAGGTAAATATAGATGCAAAACTTATATCTGATGAAGGTTTTATTCAAGAGGAAGATAAAGGAAATGTTGTACCACTTTCAAATGGATGTATTTGCTGTACCTTGAAAGCAGATTTAATGCAACAAATTGTTGATATTTTAAAAACTCAAAAGTTTGACTATATTTTAATTGAAGCTAGTGGGATTTGTGAACCTCTTCCAATTGCTCAAACTATAACAACACTTGCAAATTCTATGGAACAATATGGATTGCCTCCAATATGCAGATTAGACAATGTTGTAACAGTTGTTGATGCAATGCGTTTAGTAACAGAATTTGGCTGTGGAGAAAATCTTGTAAAAGATGATATAGAAGAAGAAGATATTGAAAATCTTCTAATTCAGCAAATTGAATTTTGCAATGTGATTGTTTTAAATAAGGTTGATGAAGTTACAAAAGAACAATTAAATGAAGTAAAAGCAGTTATAAAATTTCTTCAACCAACTGCAAAAATTATAGAAACAAATTATGCAAAAGTTGATGTAAAAGAAATTATGGATACAAATAATTTTGATTTTGAAGATATTCAAACATCTGCTGGGTGGATTAAAGAACTTGAAAAAGAAGACGAAGAAACTCATCATAATGATCATAACCATGATGAGCATCACCACCATCATCATGAAGAAGGAGAAGCAGAGGAATACGGAATTTCAACATTTGTATATACTTCAAGAAAACCACTAGATGAGAAAAAATTTGAAGATTTTGTAAATGATAGATTTCCATCAAGTATAATAAGATGCAAGGGATTAGTGTGGTTTGGAAATGATTATGATATGTCATATTTATTTGAACAAGCAGGAAAGCAAATGCAACTTACACAAACAGGATATTGGCTTGCATCAGCCCCAAAAGATGAGCTAAAGGAAATGATTGCACAAGATCCAGAAATCTTAAAAGATTGGGATAAAGAAGTTGGAGACAGAATGGTTAAACTTGTATTTATTGGAAGAAAGATGAATAAAGAAGCAATTATAAAAGAAATGGAAAATTGTCATTAATAGCTCACAAGAAAATATTCGGATTAAAGAAAAAAATAATCGATTATAAATTTTACCTGCAATTTCATAAAAATTCATGAAAACCCCTTGCAAAAGGGGCTTTTTTATGATACAATGTGTTTTGTTAAAAAATATAGGAATTTTAACATCCTTACTCACAACAAATTTTATATAAATAAATTTATATAATAAAAGAGTGTGGGTTTTATATCCAGAAGGAGGTGGAAATAATGAATAAATACGAAAGTGTAATCATTATTAATCCAAATATTACAGAAGAAGCTATAAAAGCTTTAGAAAGTAAATATACAGGATTAATAAATGAAAACGGAAAAGTAGAATCTTTCGAAAATCAAGGAAAGAAAAGATTAGCTTATGAAATTAAAAAGAATACAGAAGCAATCTATGTATTAGTAAACTTTGAAGCTAAACCAGATTCTGTTGCTGAATTAGAAAGAAACTACAGAATAGATGATAATATATTAAAATTTATCATCGTTAGAAAAGATGCATAATGATGCAAAAAAAAGAAAATTATAGAAGGGGCCTTTTGAAAGGTGAGTGATAGTTAATGAACAAAGTAATTTTAATGGGAAGATTGACAAAAGATCCAGAAGTAAGATATACACAAACAAGCAATACATTGGTTGCATCATTTAGTCTTGCAGTAAATAGAAGATTTGTAAGACAAGGAGAAGAAAGGCAAGCAGATTTCTTTAATATAGTTGCTTGGGGTAAAACAGGAGAATTTTGTAGCAAATACTTTAAAAAAGGTCAACAAGTTGGAATCATTGGAAGACTTCAAACAAGAACATGGGATGATGATAAAGGAAGGCATTATATAACAGAGGTTGTAGCAGAAGAAGCATATTTTGCAGATAGTAAAAGAGATGGAACTTCTTCAAATGCAGCTTTTGAGGAAAGCTTTGGAGCAACAATGCCAGGTGGAATGGATTCAGGAGCAAATATAACATCAACTTCAGATTTTGAGGTATCAAGTAATGATGATTTACCATTCTAATAAAATTAATTAGATAGGGGGGAAAATGAAAATGGCAGATAACAAAAAAAATAGAAAAAACAATAGAAATAAAAATTATGATGATGATTATAATCCTAGAATAAGAAAACAAAGAAAAAAAGTATGTCCTTTATGTGGAGACAAGAACTTTGTTTTAGATTATAAAGATTATGATATTATGAAGAAATTTGTAAATGATAAAGGAAAAATATTGCCAAGAAGAACAACAGGAGCATGTGCAAAACATCAAAGAGATATTACTCTAGCAGTAAAAAGAGCTAGACAAATAGCCGTATTACCTTATACTCAAGATTAATAAAAACATGGATCTAATATTTTTTATATCTAAATTCAGCTTTAAGTTATTTTATATAAACTTAAAGCTGGATTTTTTATTTTTTTACAATTTGTAGTTAATTATTAAGACTTTCAAGCTGGGAATTGTAATTTATTTTAAAATAAACAAAAAAATGTTCGCAAAACCATTGACATTTTTAAAAATTTTTGTTAGTATAAAGGAAAACAATTTTACAAAAGGAGCGCAGATATGAAAATAATACATTGTGCAGATTTACATTTAGACTCTAAAATGGAAACACACTTAAGTAAGGAAAAAGCAAGAGAAAGAAAAAATGAGATTCTTATCACATTCCAAAATATGGTAGAATATGCTACAAAAAATAAAGTAAAAATTATTATAATTGCAGGAGATATGTTCGACAAAAAAAATATATCAGTAAAGGCAAAAAAAATAGTAAAAAATGCAATAGAAGTAAATCCAGAAATAGATTTTATATATTTAAAAGGAAATCACGATGAAGCAGGATTTTTAGATGCAGATGAAGAAATTCCTCAAAATTTAAAATTATTTAAAAGTGAGGAATGGACAACTTATGAATATTTAGATGATGAAAATCCAACTAAAATCACAATTTCAGGAATTGAATTTGGAGGAAAGCAAGAGTATGAAATTTATAATTCTCTAATTTTAGATAAGGGAAAAATCAATATTGTTGTTATGCATGGCCAAGAAAGCGAAAATAGTGTAAAAGATAAAACAGAAATTATAAATTTAAAAAAATTAAAAAATAAAAATATAGATTACTTAGCTCTAGGGCACATACATTCATATAAAAAAGAAAAATTAGATAATAGAGGAGAATACTGCTATTCTGGATGTTTAGAAGGCAGAGGCTTTGATGAATGTGGAGATAAAGGTTTTGTGTTGTTAGACATAAAAAGTGGAAAGATAAATTCAGAGTTCATAAAATTTGCACAAAGGACTCTATATGAAATAAATATAGATTTAACAGGACTTACTGCAAGTAATGAAATTGAAGAAAAAATAAAAAAAGAAATAGAAAATATTCCAAAATCAAGTTTAGTAAAAATAATTTTAGGTGGAGAAACTGAAATAGGAGAAGAAAGAGATGTTGATTTTTTAGAAAAAAAGTTCAAGTCATATTTTTACTATTTAAAAATAAAAGATAATCCAAAAATTAAAATTGATTATATGAAATATCAAAATGATATTTCTTTAAAAGGCGAATTTATAAGGTTAGTGTTACAACAAGATAAACTTAGTGATGATGAAAAGAGCAAAGTTATAAGTACAGGAATAAAAGCACTTTCTGGAGAGGAATTTTAAAAAAGAATAATGAAAAGGAAATTTTGACCTAAAATTATTATACTAGGAGGAAATACAATTGAAATTAATTAAATGTTATGTAGAAAACTTTGGAAAATTAAGCAATTTTACATATAATTTTAAAGATGGGCTTAATATTATAAAAGAGCAAAATGGGTTTGGAAAAACGACTTTTGCAGTTTTTATAAAATCAATGTTTTATGGTATGGATGCTGGAAAAAACACCAAAATAGAAAAATCAGAAAGAAAAAAATATTATCCATGGCAAGGTGGCAATTATGGTGGAAATATTGAATTTGAAGTAGATGGGAATAAATATAAAATAGAAAGGTTTTTCGGGAAAAAGCCAGCAGAAGATACTTTTAAGTTATATGATTTAGCTACAAATTTAGAGAGTAAAGATTTTACAGAAAATATAGGAGAAGAAATATTTAAAATTAACAAAGAGGGATATGAAAGAAGTACATATATTCCACAAGGGCAAATTCAGATAGAAATGGAAGATAGTATAAATGCAAAACTAGGAAATGTTTTAGAGAGTGATAATGATGTAAATTCATCAGAACAAGCAATTATAGCAATAAATAATGCTAAAAAGCTTTATAAAAAAGAAAGAGGAAAAGGTGGCTTAATAGACGAAAAAAAAGAAAAATTAAACCAATTAGAAAGAGAACTTGAAAAAAGGCAATCAGATTTTGAGATTTTAAAAATTCAAGAAGAAAAATTAAATAAACTAAATAATAATATAAAAGAGCAGGGAAAATTAAGAGACCAATCACAACAGATGTTATCAGAGAAAATGGAACAAGGAAGAAAAGTAGCAAAACTAGAAACTTATAAAACAATTTTAACTAAGTATAATAAGTCACAAGAAAATATAGATGAGTTAACAGAATTTTTTGCAAATGATATACCAAGTGATGATTTAATTAAAAATCTTACAGAAAAGAATTTTGAATTAGAAATTACAAAAAATCAATTGAAAAATAATAAGTTTTCTGTAGAAGACCAAGAAAAAGTTACATATTACAAAGATATTTTTGACAGAAATCAAATTACAGAAACACAAGTAAATAAGGGAATAGAAGAATATTCTAAAATATCAAATCTGGAAAACGAAATCCAGAATAAAACAAATAAAAAAGAAATTATACAAAATGAATTAAAATCAAAAAGGTTAGCAACAATTTTAGATAGTATTTTAGCAATAGTATTTATTATATTAGGGTTTTTCCTGATTTTTAAAGGAGTGCAAGAAATTGTAGGATTTATTTCTGCAATTATTGGAATTGGATTATTTATTTTGTTTTTAGTCAATTTAAAAAAATCCAAAAAATTAGATGTTAAAGAACTAGAAGAAAAAATAGAAGAGATGCAAAGCGAAAAAAAGTTAATTGAAAGGAACATAGATAAAATCTTAGATATATGTAACGAAAAAGAGCAAAATAAATTAAATGGTCTATATAATATAAAAAATCAAATAAATTCATATAACAATTTATTAAGAAAGCAAAATGATATAAATGCAAATGTACAGAAAAATAATATTAAAAAAGCTACTTTAGAAAATGAAATAAAAAATGGGTTAACAAAATATTTTGTAGATTTAACAAAGCCATATTCTGAGCTTTTACAAGAGCTAACTATAAAGAAAAATGAATATCAATCACAGTTAGAACAATTTAATAGTCTAAAAAGAGAAAAAGAAGATTTTGAAAAATCTAATGATATGCAAAATCTAGATGATGTAAAAGATTTGTCTAACATTGATGAGTCCGTGTTAAAAGAAAAAATAAAAGAAATAAATATTCATTTTGATAAATTATCAGATGAAAAAAATCAAGTAAAAAATCAAATAGAAGTATTAGAAAATAGGATTGATGAATATGAATTTTTGGAAAGTGATATAGAAAATACGGCAAGTGAAATTGAAGAAGAAACAGAAAAATATAAAATTTTAAATACTACAGAAAGTCTATTAAAACAAGCAAAAGAACAATTTTCTTCAAGCTATTTACAAGATATGATTCAAAATTTTAATGAATATATGAAATTAATAGATAATGGTGAAATGTCTACTAATATAGACATAAAACTTGATGTTAAAGTTGATGTAAATGGTTCACAAAAAGAAATAAAATATTTTAGTGCTGGATATAAAGATTTAGTTTATATTTGTATGAGATTTAGTTTGATTAAAACATTATTTAAAAATGAGGCACCATTTGTAGTGCTAGATGACCCATTTGTAAATTTAGATGAAGAAAAAACTACAAAGGCAATAAATGTAATATCAACTATATCTGAAAAATATCAAATAATATATTTTGTCTGTAATTCTAGCAGAATATAAATCAATTAATTTGAAAATTTGGGCAATATAAGGAAGAAATTTAAAATACAAAAATTCAAAAAGTTAAATTGTAAAAAAGTAAGATTTGTTGAGATTAAATCATATTTTCAAAGAAAGCAACTTTTAAATTATAAAAATATTAAAAAATCAAGCAAATTTGAGAATTTTAAAATTTGAAAATATATTAGATATATGGTATTATAAATGTAACAAAAAAATAAAAAAACCCCTGCATAGTGCGTGAAGACAGAATTTTTAGAACCTACAAGTTTAAAGAGGGACCAATCTCTGGATATGGCGTGCAAGCTTACACAGCATTTAATATGACAAATATTGTAGTAAGAAGCCCATAAGTATTTAGGTAGGAACCCACCTGTTTTAGAGCAGGTTGTTAAAAATTTTGACATAATTTACGGCTAAGGCGGGGATTTTTTTGGTTTATTTTAGGAATTTTTAATAACAAAATGAAAGGCAATTTAATATACAGGTTACATATTACAATAACAATCAGGCAAATAGTGCTTGATTTTTTTTATTATTGATGTTAAACTAAGTTATATAATTTAAAAAAGAGGTTTACTAATTATGGAAAATAAGAAAGAGGAAATTAACGAAAATATAGAAAAAGATAATAAAAAAATCCCATTTTTTAGGAAATTTTGGTATTCAATTGGAAGAATAGGTCAATATGAAAAATTAAATAAAGAAGGATTGGTAGCAAGTTTGAAATATTTTTTTGGATTAGTAGCAATATTAGCATTTATATTAGCAATTATTTATTCAGTTGTCCAAGTCAAAATGTCAAATGAAGTTATTCAATACTTAAATGATAATTTACCAGAAATTACATTTAAAAATAATCAATTGTCATTAGATAATGATGATGCAACGATTATTGATAACGAAGATATGGCAGATAAATTAGGAAATGCAATTGTTATAAATCCATTAATTGATGAGAATGAAGCAGTTAAAAATTATAGTAATTTAGCAACAGATAAGCACAACTGTATAGTATTTTTATCAGAAGAATTTATTATAATTACATCAAAATACAATTCTGAGAATTCAGATGAAAATACAGATTTAAATAATGTCGAAGGAATTACAATATCTAAGTATTCAGATGTATCATCAAGATATATTTCAGATACTGATTCAGAATATCACAAAGAAGCAGTTATTGCTGTTCTTCAAAATTCCAATTCATATTATTATTATATAGCAGAAAATTTTATTGTATGTTATATAAAACTATTTATTGAATATTTTATATATATAACTATAATTTCTATATTAATTTGGATAGTTGTTAAATTGTTAGGTAAAAAGAAAAATATAAAATGGGAATTTAAAGAAACAGCTACTAATGTAATATATGCTTCAACATTATCAATTGTATTTTCTGTTATATATTTTATTGTAAACTATTTCACCAAATTTTCAATTCCAATTTATGATGTAATAAGTATTTTGTTGATTTTTGTATATGTGTATATATTATTAATAAAAAGCAAAAAGAAAAAAATAGAATAAAATAAAACTCTCAATACCTATATGGGTTTTGAGAGTTTTTGTATGTATATTTTAAACAAAGTGATAATGTTGAATAAATTACAACTATAATTTATACATAGTATATCGATATTATATAGGTTCTACATGTACAATGGTTTTGTAAACTTTTGATAATTTATTAACTTCTACTTCAAGATTATCAGCTAATTTATGACTATTAAATGTTGTCATATTTCCATCAACAGCAATAGTAATAAAAATAATGTATTTATATCCAACAGGTGTAGATGAAATGTTTAAAACTTTATGTATATCAGAAAATCGTTTTGCTATATCAAGAATTAAATTTTGTGTATTTATATCAACAGAGACATCCATTAAAATATTATAACTTTCAACAAAAATTTCTATACCTGTATAACCAATCCAAATAGCAATCCCAATACCAACAATACTATCAAAATAATTCCAACCTTTCAAGCTAAGCAAACTTGAGATAAGAGTAAAACTTGTTATAATACAATCATTTCTATGGTCTTTGACATTGGCTTTTAATAAAATGTTATCAAATTTTTTAGCAACATGATTTGAATAAATAAAAAGTGCAAGCTTAGTTAAAATTGTTATAATACATACAGCTACCAAGATCCAGGAAAACTCAAGATTACTGCCATATATAAGAGTTTGAATTGCATCAATTAATAATTTTAAAGCTACTAAAATCATAGATATGCCAATAAAAAGTGAAAAAATATATTCAGCTTTTCCATGACCAAAATTATGACCATCATCATTCGGAACACTTGATATTTTATTACCAATAAATGTCATAAGAGAAGCAAAAATATCTCCAGCACTATTAAAAGAATCTGCAATCATTGCTTGACTATGTGTAGAAAAACCAATGAATCCTTTAATTACTAGTAAAAAAATATTACCAATTATGCCTAAAACTCCAACTTTTTTTGTTTGTGAAAAACGTGTATCATCCATAATAAAAAACATCCCTTTCTTTGATTTGAAGGCACAAATTGTCATAAAAAATTTTTATATAATATTCAAGAAATTTGTTTAATGTGAATTATAACATATTATTTATAAAAAGCAAATGTATTTTAAAACATTTTTACTTAACATGAATTTTGAAACATTTTTATCTGACAGTTACATAACATAAAATAAATAGTAAAAAAGCATTGCATAAAAGTCAATTAAATGGTAAAATACAAGAGAAATTGAAAATCTTAAATATAAGGATTTATTAAATTGGAATGATAATTTATTTAAAGAAAAAATTTAATGAAATGGGTGAAAATATATGGCAAAAAAAGTAGCTTTTTTAACATTAGGCTGTAAAACAAATCAATATGAAACAAATGGAATGATGCAGCAATTTTTAGATGCAGGATACGAAATATGTAATGCAGATGAAGAACCTGATATTTATATAGTAAATACATGTACAGTAACAAATATTGCAGATAGAAAATCAAGACAATCATTAAGAAAAGTGAAAAATAAAAAGGATACAATTGTTATAGCAGTTGGCTGTTATGCACAAGTTGCAAAAGATACATTACAAAATATGCCAGAAATTGACATTATTTTAGGAAACAAAGAAAAGAAAAATATTATAAAATATATAGAAGACTATGAAATAAGCAGAAATAAAATAGTTGATGTTGCAAACATCAATATGCAACAAGATTTTGATGAATATGGATGTATTACATATACAGAAAAAGCAAGAACAACAATTAAAATTCAAGATGGATGCAATAATTTTTGCTCATATTGCTTAATTCCTTATGCAAGAGGCAGAGTTAGAAGTAGAAATAAAGAAAACATCTTAGAAGAGGCAAGAAAAATTGCAAATAAAGGAATAAAAGAAATAGTTTTAACAGGAATTCACATTGCATCATATGGAAAAGACTTTAATGAAGAATATGAATTAGTAGACTTATTAGAAGATTTAAATAAAATTGAAGGTATAGAAAGAATTAGATTAGGGTCACTTGAACCAACAATTATCACAGAAGAGTTTGTGGAAAGGCTTACAAAATTAGACAAAATTTGCAATCATTTTCATCTATCTTTACAAAGTGGATGTGATGAAACTTTAAAAAGAATGAATAGAAAATATACAACTAAAGAATTTAGAGAAGTTGTAAAAAGATTAAGAGATAATATAAAAGATGTAAATTTAACAACAGATATAATAGTTGGATTTCCAGGAGAAACAGAAGAAGAATTCAATACAACTTATGAATTTTTAAAAGAAATAAAATTTTACAAAATGCACATATTTAAATATTCAAAAAGAGATGGAACAATCGCAGCAACAATGCCAAATCAAATAGATGGAAATATAGCAGAACAAAGAAGTAAAAAGCTTATAGAGTTATCAGAAAGAAACCAGAAAGAATATGAAAAAAAATATGCAGGTAAGGAAGTTGAAGTTCTATTCGAAGAAAAACAAGGAGAATATTGGGTTGGACATACAACAAATTATATGCTAGTAAAATATAAATCAAATCAAAATCTCGAAAATAAAATTTTAAGTTGCACTTTCAAATAGGGACGGTTCTCTTTAAAAAGGGGACGGTTCTTTTTTTAAAAAGAACCGTCCCCTTTCAAAAAAGAACCGTCCCCTTTTTAAAAAGAACCGTCCCCTTTTGAAAGACAGGAGCACAACTCCTGCCTTTATGTATTACTAAAATAAAGTAATCCTATAAAACCAAGAATAATACCCCTGTCAATTATTAAGTTATAACATATCGTATCAAAGTAACTTATTTGTTTGCCATGTTATTTTCAACTTGTTGGATCATTTTTTTAACCATGTTACCACCGATTCTTCCTGCATCTCTTGAAGATATATCACCATTGTAACCATCTTTTAAATTTACACCAACTTCACTAGCTACTTCGTATTTGAATTTATCTAAAGCAGACATAGCTTCTGGAACTAATTTTTTATTTGTATTAGTATTTGCCATTTTGAATTCACCTCCTGTTAATATTAATTAACATCAAAAAAACATTTTGTTTTTTCTAAACTTATGATGTGCAATTAATAAGAATTTAAACAGGAAATTTTCGGAAATTGCTTTTCATATTGAAAAAGAATCTTTTTAAAAGTAGAAAAATTAATTTTAAAAACTATAGAATAATTTTCAAAATCAAAAATTTTTTTAAAACCATTGTAAAAAATCAAAAAAAAATATATAATATACAAGCAAACAAAAAGGAAAAAACAAAAATAAATAGACATAAAAAGAATAAAGATACGCAAAAAGATAAAAGTTGAAAGGGTTGTTAAAATGTACAAATTACTCGCAATTGATTTAGATGGAACGATGTTAAATACTTATGGAGAAGTAAGTGAAAAAACAAAAAGAGTTTTAGAAGAGGCAAATAAAATCGGAGCAGAAGTGGTAATTTCTTCTGGGAGAACAATAGATTCTATAAGAAATATAGCTGAAGAAGTTTCTGCAACTAAATACACAATAGCTGGAAATGGTGCTCTTTTGTATGATCTTCAAAACAATAAAGTTATGTATGAAAAATATATATCAAAACAGAAAGCATTAAAAATCATAAAAATATGTGATGAAAATAGTATAATGTATAGTGTTTATACAGATAAAACAATTGTTGCACATTTTTTAAAATATAATATTTTATATTATTATAAAGAAAATATCAAAAAGCCACAAAGTAAGAAAACAAGTATTACATTAGTACAAGATATATATGATTATGTAAGAAATATGCAAGATGAAAATGTTATGAAAATCTTTATTTGTGATAAACATAAATCTATATTTAATTCAATTACAAAAAAGCTTAAAGGAAGTATAGAAGATATAGAAATTTTAGATGTATCACATATGTCAAGAAAGATTATTGTAAATGGAAGTAAAGAGGTGCCTTTGGAGTATTTTTATACAGAAATTACAGAAAGTGATACAGATAAATGGAATGCTTTGGAATATTTATTAAAAAAATTAAATATTTCAAAAGATGAAGTTATTTCTATAGGTGATAATGTAAATGACATAAAAATGGTAGAGAATGCAGGACTTGGAATTGCAATGAAAGGGAGTACTCCTAAGCTTATAAGTGTTGCAGATTATGTAACAGAAGAAGATAATAATCATGATGGTGTTGCAAATGCTTTAGAAAAATATTTGCTATAATTTATTGTAGAAATAAACTATAGCAAATATAAAAAATTATACATATAAAGTCTTATTATTTTTGTAAATTACAAGTCCTGGTTTATTGCCTGGAATTTTTTTTACAAAACTGACTTCACAATAATCTACAGGTACATTAGAAGAATTTTTTGCTTTACTATGTAAAGCTGCAAGCTTTGCTACCTCATAAATTACATTGTCTGGAGTAATCTCATTTGGATGAGTTTTTAAAATAACATGACTTCCATGAATGTCTTTTGTATGAAACCAAATATCATGTTTATTTGCAAATTTATTTGTTAAGTAATCATTTTCTTTATTATTTCTTCCTACTAAAATAGTATAACCATCTATTACAAATTTTAAAGGATTAAAATTAGCAAATTTATTTGAAGTCAATTGCTTTTTTGAATTTGACTTTTTCTTATAATTTTTATTCTTACCATTAGAAGAGGAAAAATACTTAGATTTAAATGATTTATTTTCAAAAATTGGATTATCTTCAATTTCATCATATATTTGTTTTATGTCATCAATATCTTTACAATTTTCTATTTCATAAATTATACTTTCTATATAATCAATTTCTTCTGAAGTATCTATTTTCTGTTTTCCAACTATATCCAACGCATTTTTTAATTTGTTATATTTTTTAAAAAATCTTTTAGCATTATTTTGCGGAGAATATTTTTTATCAAGTGGAATTGTAATAGGTTTATTATTATCATAATAATTTTCTAAAGATATAGAACTTACATTATAATTTGGTATTTTATACAAATTTGCAATTATCAATTCACCATATAATTTAAAAGTATCCATTTTTGAGCATTCATCAAGTTTATCATCAATATTTTGCAAGCGTTTTTCATACTTTTTTAATGTTGATAAAATCAAATTAAGGATTGAATTTCTATAATTTTTAAATAATTCTAAAGATTCTTTTTCAAAATAAAAATCATCTAAAGAATAATTTAATTCAAAACCATTTTGAGAAGTTTTGTCTAAGCACTTTAATGCATAATCTTTTGGTAGATTATTTTTATACATTATATCAATTGTAAGAGACTTAGAATAAAGCAATTTTGTTATTTCAGTATATATTTTATGAGCAAATAATTTAGAAGATTTATATTCATTGTCTTTTTGAAGAGAGATGTTTTTTACAATATAATTTAAATTGATTGCTCCAATACCTGCAAAATTATCTAAAATAGAATTTACTACATTTTCTGAATCGATATGTGAATAAAATTCCTCAAAATTTTTCATTTCTAGGATATTATATTTATTTAAATTTGGTAACATATATTTAGCAGTGGGGTAGATGTCTCTTAAAGAATTTTCTTCAATAGAAGTATGTCTAATAGAATCTATAACAATATTGTTTTCATCAACTAAAATGATATTACTATGTTTTCCCATTAGCTCTATAATTAATGTTTTAAATATAGGTTTTTCTGGATTTTCTAAATTTTCAAGAACAAGAAATACAATTCTTTCAAGAGATTTTGTATATATGTTTTTTATTTTATAACCTAAAATATGTTTACGAAGTAGCATACAAAAATTTGGAGCAGTATTTGGATTTTTTACAACATGTTTTGTTAAATGTATTCTGTAATTATTTGAGATAGAAGCTAAAATAGAAATATTTTGAAAATTTCCATAAAGTCCAAGTGTAATAGTATTTTTGTCTGGTTCATAAATTTTATCAATTTTATAATTTTTTAAATCTGATAACTCATCAACAATTTTTTTGGTAACGATTCCATCAAATGCCATAAGAATTTCCTTTCTTTTGTTACGATTCACAGCTTTAAAGTTTAGATAGTCATGATACAAGAAAGAAGTTTTATTATTATTCGTAACACAATATATTCAAAATTTTTATATAATTATACCACATATGTCAATAGATAAAAATTAAATATTACAAAAATATTACAAAAATATTACGCCAATATTAAATTTAACAAATAAAATAATTATTTGTTGATTTTAGAAAAAAAATGTTGTAAAATTAAATAGAATATAAAAATATCGAGGAGGAATTCAATATGGCAACCAATCCAATGCAAAGAAAATCAAGAATATCATTTTTATTAGGAATGTTATTAATGCTGATAATAGCAGCATTAGTAATAGCATTATTATATATGAAAATACAAGAGAAAGAAAAAGAAATAAAAACTTATCAGCAATCAACATTATATGCTTATGTTCTAAGCCAGGATGTTAAATCAGGACAAGCATTAACACCAGAAATGTTTTCACTTCAACAAGTTTCTAAATCAGCAGTACCTGCAGATGCTTCAGGAAATATAACAACAATTTTAGAAGCATATAAATTAACTGATAAAGAAGGAAGACAAATATATTTAAAGTCAGATGCTAGTGAAAATGCACAATATTATTACTATATGATAGGCAATAAAGAACATCAAATTTATACAGAAGGAAATGTTTTAGCTACAGCTTTAAAAGCTGGAGATTCGGCTTATTTTTATGCTGGAGACAATAATACAGAAAGAACAGATGTAATAATTTCAGAAAATGCTGTAGTAGCAAAAGTAGATATGAATAAAAATACAATAATTACTAGAAACCTTATTTCAAGAGGGGGAGAAGCAACTACAAATGATTTAAGAAAGGCAGAATATAATGTTATAGATTTGCCAGTTGATTTAGCACCAGATGAATATGTAGATATAAGATTTACATTACCTACAGGAGAAGATTATATAGTTGCATCTAAAAAGCAAGTTTCAATACCAGTAGTAGATGGCGTATATTCAACAGATACAATTCAAATGAAATTAAATGAGAGTGAAATTATGTGTATGTCATGTGCAATAGTAGAAAATTATAAAATACCAGGATCAAAATTATATGCAGTAAGATATTCAGATGCAGGAATACAAGATGCTGCAACTACAACATATATTCCAAGTACATCAGTAGTTAATTTGATAAAAACTGATCCAAATGTTGTAAATAGTGCAATAAAAGCATTAAGAGAACCAAGAAAACCTGAAATAGACAATGCACTAAATGCAAATAGTGAAGATGCTTCAGATAATATATCTGAAGGAAGTACAAATAGCAAAGAATCTGCAAAAGAGCAAAGAAAGTTGTATTTACAATCATTGCCTGCAACAACATCTTCAACAACAACATCTTCAGCAACTACATCAGCAACTACATCAGCAACAACATCAACATCAAATTAATGTTTAAGAAGGGATTTATCTATGAAAAAAATAGGATTTATAGGCGGAGCGGACAAAACAAATTTAATAATGTATATTGCCAAAGTTCTAGAAGATTTAAATAAAAAGGTAATAGTAGCTGATACTACATTAATGCAAAAAACTAAATATGTAGTACCAACATTAGATCCTACAAAATCATATATTACAGATTACCAAAATGTAGATTATGCAATTGGATTTGAAAGCATAAGTGATATAGGACAATATCTAGGTGTGAAAAATACAAATTCAACAGAAACTTGGCCATATGATTATATGATTATTGATATAGATAGTGCATCTGCAATAGAAAATTTTGAAATTGATGATGGTTTAGATAATTATTTTGTAACCACTTTTGATATATATTCTTTAAAAAGGGGAATGGAAATATTAAAAAACCTTCCATCTACAATGACAATGTCTAAAATTTTAATGAATTACAACATAAAAAAAGATGATGAAGAATATCTATTGTATTTATCAGCAGACACAAAAGCAATTTGGAATGATTTTAGTCTATATATTCCAATACTAGATGAAAATGAGCAACTTATGGAAGAAAATCAAAGAGTATATAGACCAAGATTAAAAAAATTAATTCCAGAATATCAAGATGGAATTATATATATTGTTCAAAATATCATTAAAGAACAGAGTGTAAGTAGAATAAGAAAGATGATTAAGGAGTAGAGGTGAAAAAAATGGCTGTAATTACATTTTATACAAGTTGTGAAGATCAAACAGGAAATACTACTTCAGCATTAGCTCTTGCAACATATTTAGGAATAGTACAGAATAAAAAAATATTATATATTTCTACTGCCTTTAATGATAATACAATAAGAAATGCAATGTGGGAAAAAAGAGTAATAAGAAGATCTGGACTATTTGGTCCAAACACAGCTAATGATGCTATGAATGATAATGGTATTGAAGGACTTGACAGAATAATTAGAAGTAATAGAATTTCTTCAAGTATAGTAACAGATTATACAAGAGTAGCATTAACAGGAAGATTAGAATTTTTGCTTGGATACAAAGGAGAAATTAAGCAATATAAAGAAATACAAAATCAGTATTCACAAATAGTTGCTATTTCTGCACAGTATTATGATAATGTTATAGTTGATATAGATAGAGGTTTGGAGGAAAAAAACAAAATAGAAATTTTAAATATTTCTGATATAGTTATAGCTATGACAACTCAAAAGTTAGAAAATATTAATAAATTAGCTGAATCTATTGAAAATGGCAATATATTAAAAGATACAAATACATTAATTACTATAGGAAACTATGATTATAATTCTAAATATAATGCTAAAAACATATCAAGATCATATTTAAAAAGAAAAAAAATAATAAACACAATTCCACATAATACCTTATTATTAGAAGCAGAACAAGAGGGGCAAGTTATAGATTTATTTATTAAATTACTAGGTTTAAAGGGAAAAGATGAAAATACTTTCTTTTTAGATGAAATAAAAAGATTAAGTACATCTATAGAAGATACATATATGATGATTCAAAAAATGAGAAGATAAAAAAATATTGAAAGGAAGTTCGGAAATGTCAATATTTAATTTAATGGCAATAATAGCCATTTTGGTTTTGGCTATATTTTGCATAAGAGCATATACTAAATCAAAGAAAAATGCTGAGGTTGTACAAACAGTTGATGTTGATGATCAAACATATACATTAGAAAAAATGATTGAATATGTAAAAAAAAGACTTGATGAAATAACAAAAATCAACTTGTATGATATTGGTCTTTCTGAAGAAGAGTTAAAAAGAAGAAAAAATAAAAAATACGAGTTAAAGAAGGCCTTAAAAGGATGTACATATGGTGACGTTAATGATAAAAAATATGTAAAAGAACTTATTTATGATTTATTGGCAAAAGAATATGGAGTTGATGAAATAAATATATCAAAAGCAATACCTTTTGACATACCATCAATGCTTACACCACAAGATAAGTTCGACATTATCTTATATATTTATAAAAAAGAGTATGGTTATGAGGCACTATCAGAAATAATTAATAAGTATAAATTAGATTCTCTAAAATATTTACAAGGAGAAACGAAACCTTGTTATGTTATTACAGATGAAGAAATAGAAGATATTTATGAAAAAGAAAATATTGCATTATCTTTTGCTGATAAATTAAGTGTTGTTGTACAAAGGATATATCAAAAATATAAAGGATATAGTAGTATAGATGAAATAAGAGACATGAATATAGATGGTGTATCTGGTGGTGTATCTGGTTTACCAGAGAGTTTTTTGAGCCAGGTTGCACAAACAGATGGTGGAGATTATCTAGCACAGGTACAAGAACACAAAGTACAAAGAGCTTGTGATAGTATTTGGATATTTTTCCATGGTAAATCAATAAGACTTGCATTTTTAACTTTTGGAACAGAAGCAGAATTAAAACGTGTATGCCAGAATATATATAAATACAATAATCCAGGACAGTTATCAGATACAAATGGTTATAAAATCAATGAAATGAAAGATGGATCTCGTGTAGTTGTTGTTAGACCTAGTATGTCAGAAACATGGGCATTTTTCGTAAGAAAATTCGATGTAAAGAGAGCTACTGTAGAACAATGGACAGGAGATACACCAGGAAAAGAAGAAGTAATAGAGTTATTAAAATATTTAGTAAAAGGTGCAAGAATAACATCAATAACTGGTGAGCAGGGTTGTGGTAAAACAACACTACTTATGGGTATGATAGAAAACATATATGATACTATGAACTTACGTATTACAGAAACTGCATTTGAGTTACACTTAAGAAAAGTTTATCCAACAAGAAACATTTTGTCAATGCGTGAGACAGATACAATTTCTGGACAGGAAATCTTGGATGTTCAGAAAAAGACAGATGGTTCTGTTAATATCATAGGTGAGGTTGCAACAGACCCCGTAGCATCATGGATGATTCAATCTGCACAGGTTGCATCTAAATTTACATTATTTACTCACCATGCTAAAACATTCCCAGATTTGGTTACAGCACTTAGAAACTCAATGCTTAGAGCTGGAGTTTTCAAAAACGAAAAAACAGCAGAAGAACAGGTTGTACAAGTTTTAAACTTTGATATTCATTTAGCAAAGGACTTTAGAGGAAAAAGATATGTAGAAAGAGTTACAGAATGTATTCCAATAAAAAGGCAAGATGAATATACAGATAATTATAAAAAAGAAAAGACATTAGAAGGAAAATTTGATTATTTCTTTGATAATGCAACACAATATTTTAGAAAAATTACAGATGCTAAATTATATGATTATAGAAATATATTAGAGTATATTGATGGAGAATATGTAATTACAAATAAAATATCAGATACAAATATAAAAGAAATGAGACTTAATATGGATGAAACTGATGCAGTAGAATTTGATCAATTTGTAGAAGAACATTGGGGAAAAGCTGCAGTATTTAATACAGAACAATATAAAGAAAAGGTAAAAGAAAAAGTAAGAGAAGCAAGAAAAGCAGGAACAAAGAAACCTAAAACAGGAAGAAATCTTGCAACAGAACAATAATAAAACATACTGACAAAAGGAGGTGCGAATTTTGACAACACAATTTCTAATGTATATTTTATATGGTACAATGGCATTATTTCTAATTATAGTTATTGCCTATTTATTATTAAGAAGAAGAATGGGCAAATCAGAATATCAACAAATTAGAAAATTAAGACAAGGAACAGAAGTAAATAAATTTTCAACGGAAATTTTATACCAAAAACTATATATTACATATTCAAAAATACCATATATAAAAACATATATACATAAATTAAGACGTAGATTAGAAATAATTGATGTTGATGATGAATACGCAACCAGAAGAGATTCAGCTAAAATACTAACAAAAGTTTTGTTAATTCTATTTCCAATTGTAATTTTATCAATAATTGCAACACATACAAATTATTTGCTTATGTCAATAATTTTAATATTTGAATTATTTATGATAGATGCATTTATTGATGGTAGTGTAGATTCAATGGATAATAATCTGCTTAAAGAACAACTAGATTTCTTTGCAGAAATAAGACACGCATATCATGAGTTCAATATGGTTGAAGAGGCTATTTATCAGATTTCTCAAGATGATGAAAAAGCAATTTCAAGACAGGGTGAGAAAATATATGAGGTTTTAATTGCAAATGACCCTGAAACAGAGCTTGAAAAATATTATGATATTGCTCCAAATCCATTTTTAAAAGAATTTGCAGGAATTTCTTATTTAACAAAAGAGTTTGGTGATAGAAAAGTTGACAATGCTTCATTATATTTAAAAAATGTTAATAACATTACAGAAGAAATGCAAATAGAAATTCTAAAAAGAGACAAAATAGACTATGTATTTCAGAGTTTATCAATTATATCAATAGTGCCAGTTCTTTTCTTAGAACCATTAAAAAAGTGGAGTGTTGGTAACTTTAGCTTTACTCAAAGCTTTTATGAAGGAAAAGGTGGAATGCTTGTTCAAATTTTAGTAATATTGCTTACAATAATTTGTTATATAATGCTTAGAAAAGTAAAAAATAATGGTTCAACAGATAGACAAGCGACAAACCAGGAAAATCCATGGCAATCAAAAATATATAAAAATCCGATTGGCAAAAGAATAGTAAATATGTTTATGCCAAAAGATGGTACAAAAGAATATTTAAAGGTACAAAAGTTGTTAAAAGATTCAGCTTCAAAGCTGAAGATAGAATGGTTGTATGTAAATAGAATAACATATGCAATATTGGTATTTGCTATTTCTATGTTTTTAATGATTGCTTTACATAGAGTGGCGATAAATTGGGTATTTACAGAACCGACCACAGACTATGACTTAATTGGTGGATTAACAGATAGAGAAAAATTAGAAGCAGAAGCACTTACAAAGAGTGATAATCAATTTTTGTATATATTCCAAGGTAAACTTAAGACTACAAAAGACGAAATAGAAAAAGAAGTTAGAAAATCAGATGACTATGTAGAGGCAACAGATGAAGAAATAGCTACTGCAGTAGATAGAATTTATAAAAAGTTACAGACAATAAATTCAGAATTTTTACGTCCATTCGAGGTTTTAATAGCATTGGTATTTATGATTATAGGTTATATGGCACCAATTTGGATTTTATATTTCCAATATAAGATACGTTTGATGGAAATGGAAGATGAAGTAATGCAATTCCAAACAATTATATTAATGCTTATGAGAATAGAAAGAATGAATGTTGAAATTATACTTGAATGGCTTGAAAGATATTCAGATATTTTTAGAGAACCAATTAGTAAATGTGTTAACAACTACGAAGCCGGAGCATGGGAAGCCTTGGAAGTTTTAAGAACAGATACAAATTATCCATTATTTATAAGAATAGTAGAAAGTTTGCAAGCTGCAGTAGAAAAAATTCCAATTATTGATGCATTTGATGAATTAGATTCGGAAAGAGAATATTATCAAGACAAGCGTAAAGAAACAAATGAAAGATTAATTGCTAGAAAGGCTAGAATTGGTAAGATAATTGGATTTGCACCAATGGTTGTAATGTTTGTTGGTTACTTGATTATTCCACTTGTATTTATTGGATTAACAGCAATGAATAGTTCAATGTCAAGTATGTCTGCAACAGCAACTACTTAAAAGGGGGATAACTTATGGAAAATGCATCAAAAGCATTAATTATTGCAGGAGGAATCCTACTTACTATGGCAATAGTTGGATTAGTTATTTTTGCATGGAATAGATTTTCGGATTATTATAAAAATGATGATAATTTAGCTGAAATAGATGATCTTACAAAATTTAATTTACAATTTACAAACTATCAAAGAGATGATATTCATGGTTATGAACTAGTTTCTCTTGCAAATAAGGTTTTTGACTATAACACACGTAGATCAAATGCAATAGGAAACAAAAGTAATGAATGGTATAATGCTATAACGATGACTATTGATTTTAAAGGTATGCAAAATAAATTTAGATATAGCAATGATCTTACATCAAGAGAGTTATTATTTAAAAATGGTATATATTCCAATAATGGAATTGATAACTTTATACATACGGCAACAGGCATTGAGGAAGTATATGGAGGAGCTGATACAGCAACGAAACTTGCCAAAAGTATTGATTCACTAATATTAACACAAGATCAAATTGATTATAACCAAAATTACAAAAAAATGTCACCGGCTAACTCAAAATGGAAAGCGGTTCAAGATTATATTTCTATATCTAAGGATAAATCTATATTAGGTGGCAAAAAAATAAATGAAACTATAAGTGAATATGAAATAAATAATATATATTCTAATATGCAAAGAAAATTAACAAATGATGCTAGTATTATGAAATATTATGAATATTATCAATTTAAAAGAGGAATTTTCAAATGTACTAGTACTGACATAACTTATGACCAATCTACAGGCCGTGTTTCAACAATTAAATTTACATTTACAGGAAAGATTGAATAAAGGAGTAGAATATGGAAAATGCATCAAAAGCAATCTTAATTGCAGGAGGAGTATTATTAATGATAATGGCTTTTTCATTTGCAATGTATTTATTTAGAGGCATAGGAGAATCTACATCAGAATATTATGAACAGCTTGAACAATCAGATATTGATCAGTTTAACCAGAAATTTACCAAATATGAAAGAAAAAATGATTTAACAATTCAAGATGTAGTTTCAATAGTAAATTTAGCTAAAGACAACAACCAAGCTGAAAAAATGCCTGTAAAAGTTAAAGTTACATTAGGAACAAATGAATTGCAAAACAAAAGTGAAAATGATTTGAACAGTTTATTAGCTGAAAATGCTGATCCTAATATTCGTTTTAAATGTACAAGAATAGAATATACAAATCAATTGGTAAGTAAAGTAGAAATACAATATAACTAAATTGTTGACAATTTGAATTCTAAATGTTATTATAATATATGAGTTAAGAGGATTTTATGAAAAAAACAATAGTATTTATTATTAGTACTGTAATGATTATTTGTGTAATAACTGTTTCGAAATTTTATGAATTAAGAGATAGAAAATTGCAAATTGATGATTTTAATTTAAAATACGAAAAATATTTAGACAAAGAAATTACAGGAAGAGAAATAGCTACAATAATAAATCAGGCAGTAGATGACAATGAACAAAATTATATAACCAAAGATAAAAATGGAAAATATATTCAAGATGATGAAAAATCAATAAATATAGAAGTTAAAATTACGGAATTTAAAGAAGAACAAATATACGAAATGGAAAAGCTTTATAATGGAGGAATGGATGAGTTTGTCAAATACTATGGTTCAATAAATTTTAAGTGCGTACAAATCAGATATAATTCTAAAGGAAGAGTAAAATACATGTTATTTGAACAAATTCTGTCATAAAAAGTTATTAATGTTACAAATTTATTATTTCATATGATAAATTATTGTAAAATACATATAAAAATAAAGGAGGAATTTATTATGGAGAACGCTTCAAAAGCATTAATTATAGCAGGAGCAATTTTATTAGCAATAGTACTTATATCTTTGGGATTGGTAGTTGTACAAAGAACCAGAAATACAATAGGAAATGCAAATGTTGATCAACAAGAAATTACTTCATTTAACAATCAATTTGAAAGCTATATTGGAGCAAACAAAACTGCATCTCAAGTTATATCTTTAGCACAAGCTGTACAAGCTTCAAATGTTTCTGAACAATCAAATGGAACTAAAAGATATATAGAATTTAAGTCAAATGCTACATTAAACGGAACTGCTGATGGAACAACATCTAAAGCTGCAACACCACCTGCTGTTCCAATTGGTTCAGTTTCTCAATTATCAAGTGCTGTAAGATATACAATTACTATACAATATGACAAAGCTACAGGTTATGTATGTGCAGTAGCATATAAATAGATAAGTATTTGAAAGGAGATATACAAGTTAAATGCATAAATATATGCATTTAACCTGTATAATATCAAAATATGGAAAATGCGTCAAAAGCTTTAATAATGGCAGGAGCTGTATTAATTGCAATAATGTTGGTTTCATTAGGGGTTGTGGTGTTCAAGAATTTTTCTGGTTCTGTTCAAAGAAACACCAGTTTATCAAAACAAGAAATAGAATCTTTTAATAATAAAATAACACCTTATTTGGGAAAGAATATATCAGGCTCTCAGGTAAATGCATTAATACAAACAGCAATATCAATAAATTATAAAGAGATACAAGAAAATGGAGATACAGGCAATTTTATTACAATAACTGGAAATGGTAATACTTATGTAAGTGTAACAGGAACTACTGTTACAAGTAATAAAGTAACAACAGGGGTATATTATAGTGTTGTTGGAAATTATAATCAGGCTACAGGGTTGATTAATAGTATAACAGTAACTCGAAATACATAAAGAAAGGATGATATAGTTATGGAAAATGTATCAGATGCAATAATTTTAGCTGGTTCTGTTTTGTTATTAATTATAGCACTTTCTATAAGTATATCATCCTTAACCAACCTAAAGACCCAGACTCAAAATATATTGGATTCAAGAGATCAGGTTGTTATGGCACAAGATACAAGTGGTAAGTACATAAATTATATTACAACAGGCTCAAATCAGGATGTTAGAAGTGTTGGGGTAGAAACAATAATTTCAGAGTTAAGACGAATGAGAAAAGAAAGTTTCACAATATATATTGCACCAATAGAAAATATATTTTTTAGTAATTTGCAGTTTAATAATAAGCTATTAACAACTTTAAATGAAACGCAATATTACACAGATGAAAATAATCAAAAACAGATTTTAATAAATAATAGTTCTCAAATTATAAAATTATCAATGACAGATCAAGATATTATTTTCTATTCAGATTTAAGAGATGAAACTACGGGACAAGTTAGAAAAATACAAGAATTAAATAAAGATTTAGTTTCTGAATTATATAAAATATTTAACAATAAAAAATTTAAAGAATACATAGGAATATACCAAGAAAAAACATCTAAAGGTGTTTCAGATGCTAATAAAAAAACAAATAAGATTATAACATTTATTCAACAATAAACAACATAGAAAGAAACAGTGGAATAATAATTTTAAGTAATATAAAAAAAGGGAGGAATAAAAAATGGGAGATTCAGCAATGGTTATTGTAGCAATATTTTTAGCTGCAATTTTAATGTTTGTATTTCCACTAATGACAATGGCAAATAAGAAAGATGATGTATCAGTTTTAGAAGCTCAGAAAGCAACAACAGAGTTTGTTGATAAAATAAAAACTACTGGAATTATTACGCAAAGTGATTATGATAATTTTACTACTGCCTTAGCTGCAACTGGAAATACATTTGATATTAATATTGAAGTACAAAAACTTGATGAAAATCCAGCTAAAAAAGAAACATCAATATACACAACAATAGGAGACAATGTATATTATACTATATATACTACACAGATTCTTGACACCATCAAAGATAGTAATTTAGCACTAAATGAAGGAGATATTGTTTCTGTTAGTGTAGAAAATACAAATGTTACAATTGGACAAGAATTAAGAAACTTTTTATATAGAGTTACAGGAAATAAATCAGGCACAGTTACTGCATCAGATTCAGGAATTGTAACTACAAATGGAAGTGCAAATTAGATTTGAATTAGCTTGTAATTTTATTACAAGCTTTTTTAAACATATTTAAAACTCTTATAAATGCAGTTTGATTGATTCAAACTGTATATATAAAAGCTTTAGATTAAATTTGAAAGGAAATAAACATATGAAATTACAGTATTTAACAGTTATATTTATTCTAATAATAATGCCAATAATAATTGTATATTCAACATATTTAGACACACAAGTTTCAATTATTAGACAGGAAGCAAGTTATGATTCTAGTTTATATAATTCAACTTATGATGCAATTAAATCTTTCCAAATAAATGCTATAAATACTACATTATATACACCAGAGACAAGAGTAAATATAATTACAGCATCAGCTAATACATTTTTCAATTCTTTATCTACTGCATTAAAGTATCAAGGAAACAAGTCAGATGTAATGAAAGAATATGTTCCAGCTGTTGTTTTTACAATGTATGATGGATATTATATATACTCACCATTTATTAATACCCTAACTGGTGTACAAGATTATCCTGATAATGATCAAAACCCTGCTCATCAAAATCAAGATGAAGTTGATGATAAATATGCAGATGACAAAGTATATAATGGATTAAAACCATATGTTTCTTATACTGTAAAATATCTAGTAAATAGAAATATTTATTATATAACATATACAATGGATAATTATATTTCTGTCGATAAATTTGATAGCAGTAATAATTATGATCATAGAGAAGGATATTTGGTAAGTGGAATAAGAAAATCAGGTGAATCTTACAAATATGATAATGTTACATTTAATAAAAGCGACTCAGAAGCTTTATCAGAATACTTATATTTAAGTGATACTGAAAAAGGAATATACTATTACGCAACTATTGATGGTACAAAATATTATTATGAGGGTAATAATACTCATAGCAGGAATGTAAACCAGTGTGGTGAAAATGATAAAATTTTTTATATAAATAATTCAGGTACAAAAACATATCAAGTTCAAGAATATAAAAATAACAAGGAAAGATTTACATTATATTATAATAGAATATTTAACAATAATAGTGCATATTGGTATTATGCAAAGGCTTATGAATTTACAGAGTGGGTAAGAAGTAATTTATCAGGATTGACAATTTCTAATATAGATAAAACAAACTCAAGTTATTTAAATTATGATTTCGCTAATGTTGGAAATATATTTGATGGTACAATTCAATATTCAAATTCAAATTTTAATCAGCATAGAAAAGATGTAATAAGAGCAGTAATATCAACAAATTTATCAACAGCAATTCAAGGATTCAGAAGATTTTCAAACTCTAATGAACAATTTTTAATGCCAATGATTTCTGATGATAATTGGGAATTACTTGAAAATAATATATGTGTTGCAACATTTTTGCAAGGATTGAAGTTTGGAAATAAAACATACAACAGTTATGCAGTTGTACCAAATAATTATAACAAAGAATATGTTGATGAAAATGATATATATTTATTAACCACGAATTATGAGTTTGCAAAAGTAAATAATACAGCAGTTAATAATTCAAATCTAGCAAAAAATTTAAAGTATCAGCCAGGAGTTTTAAAAATAAATATAAAAACAAGAAGAAGTTCAAATGGATATTATAACCCATTAAGTTATTATGATACTTCGGGTAAATTACAGCCATATTTAGGAGATTACACAAGTATATATGGAAGTAGTGGAACAGCTGATGTTAGTACAATAGATATGTATAGATATGTTGAAAGATTATCAGATGTAACAAAAAAACAAGTATATTATACTGCTCTTGCAAGAGAGAGAGAAAGTTCATATAAATTTATAAATGATAATGCTGATGATGTATTAAAAAATGAACAATAAATGAAAACCTTTGAAGATTATATATCTACAAAGGTTTTTTGTTGGTTAAAGTATAAAGCGATGAATTTATAATATTAGGTAAGTGAAAAAACTGTTAAATTTTTAAAAATTGTAGACAATAATAAAAAAATATGATATATTTAAGGCATTAATAGGATAAAAAATAAAATTGAAAGGAAGCGAAAAAGTTGCAAAAAAAGAAAGTATCAGCAGAAACTACTATAAAAGAAAAAATACAATACTTAGGATTAAATTTTGAGAAAGTTCCAAAGACACTTATTGCAACTGATAAACTAGGGTTTAATTCACTAAAAGGATTTGATGAAAAACAATACAAACAATATAAATATGTAAAAGTTAGTGATATTGATATTTTATTAACTCCAAAGCATAGGCTAGATAGCTTAGGAGAGAAGTATGATGAGGCATCACCACTATATATGTATTTTGATTCTAAGCATGAAGAAAATGTTCCAAAATATACCACATTTTTAAATATGCTAAAAAAAGTAGAAATATCAGAAGTAGAAAAAATAGCAGAGGAGCAAGAATTATTAGCTAAAGAGATACCATATAGAGTAAAATATAATGGTAATTATTTATGGCAAGTATATTATTCAGAAACTGCAGAAAGATATTTTATGCTTGTACCTACAGAGGATACAGATTACTCTACTTTTTTTTATCTACTAAAAAAGAAAATAGAAAACAAAAAAAATGAGAAAATTTTTATACCAATAAGCTATTTGGATTATTCTGGAGATATATTAACTAGATCAGAAATAAAAGATTTAGAAAACTATTTATGGCTATTTACAAAAGATTATCCAAATATTTATGAGGTATATAATTCAAGACAAAAACAAACATTGCAAATAATAGGAGAGACTGAAGTTTATGGCAAAATAAAATCATTATATAAAATGGTTTATAGTGATAAAAAAGATGCAATAAAATATTACAAGTTACTAAAAGCATTATTTATACTCCAAGTAGAATTACCACATTACTTTGAACTTATTCCAAGAGTGAATAAAAAAGGTGAGTTAGAGCTCTATTTTGAAAAAGAGAAAATAGAATACAATACATTATTAGATTTTGTAAAAAAACAGTATAAAAAATCAATAGAACAAAAAGAGCAAAATAATAAAGATATATTAGAATTAAAAAGAAAATTAAAAAATCTAAAAAGAGAAGAAACAAAATTAGAACAAGATTATGTAGAAAAAGAAAAAATAATTTCAACATATTTAGAGTGTAAAAAGTCATTTTTTGGTAGAGTGAAATATTATTTTAAATATGGAAAATCTGTGAAAAAGGTAAATAAAAAAGGAAAAGAAAAAAAAGAGGAAAATCAAAATAATGAAGAGCAAAGAATAGAAAAAAAGGAAGTAAAAATCAAAAATTATACATTAGATGAATTAATAGTAAGTTTTAAAGAACTTGAAATTACAGAAAATGAAAAGAAAAGTATAGTACAAGATATAAATGCAATAAAATTAAAAAACAAAAATTTGAAAAAGAAAATTGAAAATGCAACACTATACATTAACGAAATAAACGAGCACAAAAAGAGTATATTTGAATTTTGGAAATATTCAAACAAAGATGAAGTTTCTGCTTTAGAAGAGGGAGAAGCAGAAGAGGTTAATGTTTCAAAAATTGAAAGGTATTTTGATTTTGATAAAGACTTTGAAAAATTTGGAGAGAGTGTAGATAAATCTCAAAGACTTAAATTTACAGATTCAGAGCTTGACAGCAGTTTTGTTGCATCTACTAGTTTAATAGATACAATAAATGAAATCTCTACAAAAAAGAATTTAAGACTAGATGATTTTAATGAGATACTAGAAAAATTAAAATCAGAAAAAGATTTAAGATCTGATGACGAAGAAGAAAATGAATTCGACATATTAGGCAGATTTAATGATGATGAGAAAAAAGAAAGAAGTATTGGAAGTAAAATACACAGGGAAACACATAGAAATATATATAATATTTTAGATATAAAAAATGATACTACTTCTTTTGAATTTAAAAGAAGCTTTGTAAATATAATAAAAAATCTAAGAAAAGCTTTAAATAAAAACACTCTTGATGAAGATATGTATGTATATAAAGCTACAAATTCACCAATAAATTTAAAAGGTTTACAATTACTTTCTTTAAATGAAGAAAAAGAACTAAATGAGTGTTATGAAAAAAACAATATTATAACAGAAGAAAGCTTTTTAGATAAAGAAAAAAATGAAATTTACTTGTACAAAATAAAATTAAATAAAGGTATCAATTTTATAGCTATTTCTAATATTGTTTTATACAATAATAAAAATATGACTCTACCTGTTGGAATGAATGAGTCAAACAATATTATCGTAAATATGGACGATTTAGAAATAAAAGAAGTAAGTAAAGAAGAGTTAAATATTAATAGAATTAGAAATGAAAAAGATGATTTTTCAGATTTAATTTTATATGATGTTCAAATTTTAGAATATAATACAAACAAAAAGGATGAGAATTAGTTCTCATCCTTTTAAGCTAAATTTCTAATTGACTTCCAAGGAAGTTTGCAGCAGATTGTGCTACTTTTTTTTCAACTTCATTCATTTTTGTGTTAGCTTGTTTAGAAAGCAAAATAACTGTACCAATTGTATCTCCATTAGATATAATTGGATACACAATTTGAGAATTATACCTTTTTTCTTTGTTATCTTTGTCATGTTCAGTTATAGGCAAAGCAATATCACTATTTTCTTTGCTAGTATAAACTTCTTTGTCTTCCATAAGCTGTTCTAATTCATCACTTACATTTTGCTCCAAATAATCTTTTTTTGGTCCACCAGATACAGCAATTACAGTATCTTTATCTGTTATAAAAGCTATATGACCAGTAGTTTTTGCTAATGTTTCTGCATATCCAGTTGCAAATTCTGAAAGCTCACCAATAGGGGAATATTTTCGCAAAATAATACTACCTTCTTTTTCTGTGAAAATTTCAAGAGGATCGCCTTCTTTAATACGAAGTGTTTTTCTTATTTCCTTTGGAATAACAATTCTTCCTAAATCATCTATTCTTCTAACAACACCAGTTGCTTTCATATTTTTCAGTCCTTTCTTCTGAGTATAAAATGCTCTAAAAAAAAGCCTTTTACTCCTAAAATTGTTTTTATAATCTTATTATGACAAAAATGTAAAAAAATATACAAAAATTTTTTGAACTTTCAATTGGGGACGGTTCTTTTTCAGAAGGGGACGGTTCTTTTTTGAAAAGGGACGGTTCTTTTTTGAAAAGGGACGGTTCTTTTTTGAAAGGGGACGGTTCTTTTTTGAAAAGGGACGGTTCTTTTTTGAAAGTGGAACTGTACATATTAAAAAGTGATATATTAATTTTTGTGAAATGGGTTGACTTATTATGACATAAAATGATATACTATAAACAAATTAGACAAAATGTAGTAAAAAAAATAAAGGTAAAATTAGAAACATACAATGGTAATAAATATAAAAACAAAAGAGGTGTAATAAATTATGAAATTAAATAAATTTATTTTCAATATTTTTATAACAATTTTAATTATTTCAATATTATTTGGAAAATTCCCTAGTTCTGTTTTTGCGACAAGTCAATCAACTAAATCAGTGAGTAAAATAAAAAGCAGTGATGAATCTGCATGGAAAGAGATAAAAAATCAAGTAGACTCATTACAAAAAAAACATCAAAATTGGAATTTTAAAGTTTTTTACACAGACCTTGATTGGAAAGATGTAATAAATAATGAAGGAAAAAAACATGGAAATTATGCTAAAAATTTAGTTTATTATAAAGCAAATTATAGTTATAAATGGTTATGCAGTGATTGTTATGATATTACAAAATCATACAAAAATGGAAAATGGATGTGTGCTTCTAAAGATGCAATAAAATACATGATGGATCCAAGAAATTCTATAAATGAAAACGATATTTTTCAATTTATGTTATTATCATATGATGAGGAAATTAGTGACAATAATTATAAAAATAGTGTAAAATCAATTTTGACAGATTCTTTTTTAGATGTTGATAATTCATTAGGTAAATATGCTGATACAATTGTAAAAGAATGTAAGAAGCAAAATATTAATCCATCTTATATTGCAGTAAAAATCATACAAGAACAAGGCAAAGATGGTGGAGCAACATATGAAATGTATGATGATGAAACAGATAAAATTTATTATAATATATTTAATATTAATGCAACTTTTACATCTACAATTTCAAATGCTTTATCATATTCGAAAAAGAATAAATTAACAACAGTTGAAAAATGTTTAATAGATGGAATTGATTTTATTAAAAATGGTTATATAGAGCAAGGGCAAGATACATTATATTTTGAAAAATTTGATGTAGTTGGTACTAATTCAAATAGTTTGTATTCACATCAATATGCACAAGATGTTATGTATGCACAAAATCAAGGTAAACAATTAAGAATTGCATTAGAAAAAATAAATGCAAAAGATAATACATATACATTTGTTATACCACTTTATAAAAATATGCCAAGTAGTATAAGTGCAAGACCTACAATTTTAGCAAATATGAGTAATGATAATAATAATAGAAATAATAATAGTAATACATCAAATACTCCAACTAATAATAGCAATAATGACAGCACAAAATATAAATTGGGAGACCCAAATGGTGACAACGAAATAAATTCAGGAGATTTGCTAATGATTAGAAAATATCTTTTGAAAAAACAAAGTTTTAATAAAGAACAAGAAATAGCTATGGATATAAATAAAGATGGAGAGATAAATTCAGGAGATTTATTATTAGTAAGGAAACATTTATTAGGTAAGTATAAAATAAAATGGTAAACATAAAATTGAATTCTATGTAAATTTCATAGAAATTGACAAGTAGAAAAAATCTATATAGTAAAAGTTTTATAGGTTTTCCTTTAAAAATCTAAATATCTTATAAGGAAATAATAGAAATGAGATTAAACAGAAATCTTTTGATTTTTATAATATTTATTGTATTAACTTTTATACCACATTCAAAAGTAAAAGCAGCAAGTGGAAGCTTATCAGTTAGTAAAACCAATGTTAAGGCAGGTCAAGCTGTTACTGTTTCAGTTTCTGTAAATGCTGCTTCATGGAATATACATGTTTCAGGAGCAGCAAGTATAAATGAGGCAGCTAGTAGTAGTTCAGGGGATAATGTTAAAAAAACATTTTCAACCAAATTCACTCCTAAAAAAGCTGGCAAATATACAGTTACACTTAGTGGAGATGTTACAGATGGAAAAAATAATAAAGTTACTAAATTATCAAGCTCAAAGACAATAACAGTAGAAGAAGCAACATCATCTAACAATACATCAAATAATTCCAATGAAAGTAATTCTACAGAAAATAATTCATCTACAACTACTACGGAAAAGTCATCTGATGCAACTTTAAGAAATCTTGGTGTAAATCCAAAATTGTATGATTTTTCAGGATTTTCAAAAACAAGAACAAGTTATAGTGTTGATGTACCAGAAAATGTTTCATCAATTTATATATATGCATATCCAACGAGTACTAAAGCTAAAGTTTCTGGAATAGGAACAAAATCTTTAAAAAAAGGTTCAAACACTTTTCCAATTAAAGTAACAGCAGAAGATGGAAAAACTACAAAAACATATTCATTAACAATAAATAGAACAAATGAAGATGATGCTGAAAATAATACAACAGAAAATAATACAACAAATAACACAACAGAGAATAATACTGTAAATGAAGAGAATAGTAATACAGAAAGTACAGATTCTGGACTTACAAATCTAGAAGTAGAAGGATACACAATTTCTCCTGCATTTTCAGGTGATATATATATATATAGTGTAGATTTACCAGATGGTACAAAGAGTATTAATATCAATACAGAGAAAATAAATGATGATATAAAAGTTGAGATAATTGGAAATGATAATTTAGAGACAGGAACAAATTATATTACAATTTTAGTTTATAATGGAGATGAAACAACTACATATCAAGTAGTTGCAAATGTTGGAACTACAAGTGAAGAATCTATAGCAACTGCAAATACTAATACTCAGAATGCAAAATCTAAAATAAAATCATCATGGGGAAAAATAATTATTGCTATTATTGTACTAATTTTCATAATTTATTTAATTATAAGACACAAGAGAAAAAATTATTTTGATGATGAAGATGAAGATTATTATGATACTGATGAGGAAAATAATGATCCATATAGGATGAATATAGATTCATATAATCCATATAATGAAAATCTATCACCTGAAAAAGAAAGTGATTACTCAGAAGATATAGAAGATGTCAAAAAGACAAAAAGACATAAAAGAGCAAAGGGGAGAAGATATAAATAATAATTTTATTTTTTGAATAAAATAGCTTACCACTTTTATTGCCAAGCCAAAATATTTTTATAATAAGGTTTTGAGCAAAAAGTTCTAAGCTATTTCATTTTATATGAAAGACAACAAATTATCAAAAAAAATTAATTTTTTTAAAAATTGGTATTGATAAAATACAATAAATGTAATATAATTGTAACGAAAATGTAATAAAAGTGTAAAAGAAAAGATATAATAATAACAAGGGAGAAGATTAGCATGTTTAAATTTGGAATAGGACAAGATATTGGAATAGATTTAGGTACAGCTACAGTTATAGCTTATGTTAAAGGTAAGGGTATTGTTCTTAGAGAACCATCTGTAGTAGCAATAGACAATAATACTGGAGAAGTTGTTGCAGTTGGTGGAGAAGCACAAAGAATGCTTGGTAGAACACCAGGAAATATAGTAGCAACAAGACCTTTAAGAGAAGGTGTAATTTCAGATTACACAGTTACAGAAAAAATGTTAAAGTATTTTATAAATAAAGTAGGAGCAAAAAGTATATTTGCACCTAGAATTATGATATGTATTCCATCAAGAGTTACAGAAGTAGAAAAAAAAGCTGTAATAGATGCTGCAACAGAAGCTGGAGCAAGGAAGGTTTATCTTATAGAAGAGCCAATAGCTGCAGCAATTGGTGCTGGAATAGACATATCAAAACCATGTGGAAATATGGTAGTAGATATAGGAGGAGGAACAACAGATATTGCAGTTATATCATTAGGTGGGTCTGTTGTTAGTACATCAATAAAAGTAGCAGGAGACAAATTTGACGAATATGTTGCAAAATATATCAAGAAAAAACACAATGTTGTAATTGGAGAAAGGACATCAGAAGAATTAAAAAAGAATATTGGATGTGTATATCCAAAAATTCAAGATGTAGAAATGGATGTTAGAGGTCGTGATTTAATTTCAGGCCTACCAGTTACAATATCAATACATTCTAGTGAGATGTTAGAAGCTTTAGAAGAACCAGCAAACATGATAGTAGATGCTGTACATTCCGTTTTAGAAAAGACGCCACCAGAGCTAGCAGCAGACATTAGTGACAGAGGTATATATATGACAGGTGGAGGAGCATTAATCGATGGGCTTGATAAGTTGCTTCAAGAAAAAACAGGAATAAATGTAATGATAGCACAAGACACAGTATCATGTGTTGCACTTGGTACAGGAAAAGCATTAGATAACCTAGATGCACTAGACGAAAAAGAAAGAAAAAAATTATAATTTTCAGAAGGGGACGGTTCTTTTTATGAAGGGGACGGTTCTTTTTTGAAAGAGAACCGTCCCAATTTTAAAAAATTGTAATAAAAATTTTAAAAAATGCAATAATAAATTTTGAAAGAATCAATTAAAAGTAAAATAATATGTTTATACAATTTACCTGAAATAATTTTTGCAAACATATTATATGAGGGATTTGATTAAATGAAAAAGAAAAATTTATTTATTGCAATTTTTTTATGCTTACTTTTATGTATATATGTATATATTTGTGCAATTGATGCAATACCTGAAAAAATAATAATATATGAAGGCGAAGAATTAAATATAAAAAAATTTTTTGGAATTTCCATAGGTCATAAAAATGAAAAAACATCAGTGTTAACATCTGCTAAAGAGAATTCAGATGATACTATAAATAAAAATGTAGAAAATTTAGAAGTAAAATTATTTAATAAAAATGTAAAAAATATAGATGTTAACATAATAGAAAAAACTCAGGTTATTCCAATTGGTCTTGTTTCTGGAATAAAACTTTACACAAGTGGTGCATTAGTTGTGGGAATGTCAGAAATAAAAGGACTTGATAATCAAAAATATAAGCCCTATGAAAGGTCTGGTATAGAAGAAGGAGATACAATTATACAAATAGGTAAAAAAGAAATAAATAATGCAAATGATTTAGTAAATGTTGTTAATCAATCAAATGGAGAAGAGTTAAATATTTTTTATATAAGAAATGGAAGAAAAGAAGAAACTAGAATATATCCATTAAAGACTGGAGAGAATGAATATAAGCTTGGATTATGGGTAAGAGATAGTGCAGCAGGTATAGGTACAATGACATATTATGAACCTAAAACTGGGAAATTTGCTGCACTTGGGCATGGTATAGCTGATATAGACACAGGAGAACTAATAGATGTTGGTAATGGTGAATTTATTACAACAAAGGTTTTATCAACTATAAAAGGAGAAAATGGAACTCCTGGAAAAATTCAAGGGTCTATTAATGATCAATCACAAATAGGAATAATAACTAAAAATAGTGTTTTTGGCATATATGGAAAAGTTACTGATATTTCAAAAGTAAATGCTAATTCTGGCAATTTAATGGATGTTGCTTTAAGAAAAGAGATTCAACTAGGAAAGGCAACAATGCTATGTTCTTTGGATGGAAAAAATGTAGAAGAATACGAAATCAAAATCGAAAAAATTTATTTGAATAATGATTATGATAATAAAAGCATGTTGATAAAAGTAACTGATAAAAGATTAATAGAAAAAACAGGAGGAATTATACAAGGAATGAGTGGTTCGCCAGTTATTCAAAATGGAAAGTTTATTGGTGCTGTCACAAATGTATTGGTAAGTGACCCAACACAAGGGTATGTTGTATTTGGTGATATAATGATAAAGGAGGGAACAGCTAACTAAAGTGAGATAAATAATGGGATTTATGTACTTGAAAAAATAAAACAATAGTAGTATAATGAATTTCAAAGAGGGACGGTTCTCTTTTGAAAAAGAACCGTCCCCTTTCAAAAAAGAACCGTCCCTTTCTGAAAAAGAACCGTCCCTTTCTGAAAGAGAACCGTCCCCAAATGAAAGAAGAGAGGAAATAGAAATGAAAATAGGAATAGTTGGATTACCAAATGTAGGAAAAAGTACATTATTTAATAGTATAACAAAAGCAGGTGCTGAGTGTGCAAATTATCCTTTTTGTACTATAGAGCCTAATGTGGGTGTTGTTGCTGTGCCAGATGAGAGATTAGATAAATTAACTGAGATGTATCATCCACAAAAAACTAGTCATGCAATTGTGGAGTTTGTTGATATTGCAGGTCTTGTAAAAGGTGCTAGTAAAGGCGAAGGTCTTGGAAATAAGTTTTTATCTCACATAAGAGAAACAGATGCAATATGTGAGGTTGTTAGATGTTTTGAAGATTCAAATATCACACATGTTGATGGAAGTGTTGATCCAATAAGAGATATAGAGACTATAAATTTTGAACTTATTTTTGCTGATATTGAAACTATTGATAAAAGATTAGATAGAGCTAAAAAAATGCTTAAAGCTGATAAAAAATATCAATTGGAAATTGATTTATTGGAAAAAATTAAGATTAATCTAGAAAATGGAGTTCCTGCAAGAAGTTTGGAATATTCTGATGAGGAATTGCCTATTGTGAAAGATTTGTGGCTTTTGTCTTCAAAACCAGTTTTATATGTTGTAAATATTTCAGAAGATCAATTAAATACATGGAAAGATGATGAGATGGTAAAAAAAGTTCAAGAATATGCTAAAAAAGAAGGCTCAGATATTGTTCCTTTATGTGTAAAAATTGAAGAAGAAATATCTGCTTTAGACGATAGTGACAAAAAAGAAATGTTAGAAGCTTTAGGATTAGAAGAATCAGGGCTAGATAAACTCATAAAAAAGAGTTATGATTTGCTTGGATTGATGTCATTTTTGACAGCTGGAGAGCCAGAAGTAAGAGCTTGGACAATAAAGAAAGGAACTAAAGCTCCAGAAGCTGCGGGTAAAATTCATTCAGATATACAAAGAGGATTTATAAAGGCAGAAGTTGTTTCTTTTGATGATTTGATGAATTGTGGATCTATGGTAGAGGCTAAAGAAAAAGGACTTGTTCGCTCAGAAGGAAAAGATTATATAATGCAAGATGGAGATATAGTATTATTCAAATTTAATGTGTAGCACTTTCAAAGAGGGATAGATCTCTTACAAAAGAGAACTATCCCTTTTTTATAAAAAATCACAAAAAATATATTACAAAAATATTACAGTTACATTACAATTATGTTAAATGTATTGATTTTTAGAATAAAAATGTTTAAAATAGAAAAAGATAATTGGGAGGAAATTTGTAGAAAAAAAGAAGAAAATAAATTGAGGAGTCCAGGAAAATGCGAAAATGCTTAGGAATATATATAGAAAGTAACATAATTAAATATGCACTTGTTTCTGAAAATCACAATGAGATGAAGATTGAAGCTTTTGGAATTAGATTTTTTGAAAATTTTTCATCTGAACTAAGCAAGGTTATAGAAGAGACTTATAGTTTTAACACGCCTATTAGTATAAATATTGCAAATGAAAAATATTTGTATTTTGATGTTTTTGCATTATTAAACAAAAAAGATATAGAAAAAACAATACAAACAGAATTTGAAACATACTGTGATGAAAATAAATATAATGTTAATGCATTTGTAGAAAAACATACATTAATGCCAAAAAAAGATGATGATGAAAAAATAAGAGTAATAGATGCATATATAAATAAGATTGAATTAGACAGGCAGACAGAGCCATTTAAAAAATACAGATTGAGTTTTGCAACACCTATATCTATAGCAATTGCAAATATTGCAAGACTAAACAAAAAAGAAAACCAAATTATTGTTAATATGGAAGAAAGCACAATTATAACAACGATTTATGATAATCAAATTTATAACATTGATACTCTTGAAATAGGAAGCAGAGAAGTATTAAGCAATATTAACAAGTTAGAGAATTCTTATTCAAAAGCATACGAAATTTGCAAAAACACAACGATTTATACTGCTGATGTAGATGAAACTAGTGAAGAACAACCTTATTTGCAATATATTGTACCTGTAATATATAAAATTGTACAGGAAATACAAGGAATTGTTGCAAATACAGCTACAAATTTTAAAACAATATATTTAACAGGAACTCTTGCCTCAATAAATAATATAGATTTATATTTTCAAGAATTTTTTACCAATGTTGAATGTAAAATTTTAAAACCAAATATTGTTGATGAAACAGTAACCAAAATAAATATAAAAGATTATATAGAAGCAAATTCAGCTATTGCTTTAGCTACTGCAGGACTTGGAAGAGGATTACAAGAATTCAATTTTGGACAACTAGAGGCTTCAAGTAAATTAGCTAAATTTTTGACTATTCAGTTACCAAATGGAAAGGAAATTGTGCCAAAAACTAATTTTAAATTAAATAAAGACTTTAAAGATCCTTTATCAAATGGTGAATTAAGAATTGTAAGAAGTATAGTTGCTGTTTTATTAATATTAATTATTTTTATAGCATTTTCAAAATTATTATCAATTCAAATGCTTGAAAAAGAAGATGAAATAAATAACTCAATTTTAAGCCAAAATGCACAAATAACAACTGCAAATTCTGATAAGTCTTCTCTGGATTCGAAAAATCAAAAATATCAACAATTAATTAGTGATATGAAAAAGACAAATGAAAGGTTAAGTGATATTGCATCAAGTAGAAATTCAATACCAAATTTGTTAAATCAAATAATGTATGTAATACCAGAAAGTGTGCAATTGATTTCTATAGATAATGATTCAGACAAAAACATTACAATCCAAGCACAATCATCAGATTATGAACAAATAGGAATCTTTGTTGCTACATTAAGAACTAAAGGAATATTAAAAAATGTAGCATCTTCAAAAGGTACAAAAAGTAATGGTATAATAACAGTAACAATAGAAGGAGAATTGCCATGAGAAAATTGTTATTAATTTTAGTATTAATATTGATGCTGGTGGTTACTGGAATGGTAATTTACAAAGGAACATCTGTTGGCAACATTTGGGGAATTAAGCAAATAATAGAGAAAAATGCAGAGGTTGATAAAGTTAATTCAGATCTTTCTAGCCTAGTAAATAGTACTTTTCCAATGACTGAATCATCAGTAAATAGTAGTGCTAAAACATTAGAAGAAACTAAAAATGAATATGAAGAACAAGCAATTTTATTGTCAAAGAGTGATTATTATGCACAATCAGAAGAATATAAAATTGAATATCTATGGACAAGAATTGGTAAATATGCAAGACAAAATAATATTATTATGAGCTTAGAAGTTACAAATACTTCTATTAAGGGCTTATATGACTTAAATATTACTTCAGAAGGTAAGTATTCAGATATTGCTAAATTTATATCTGATATAGAAAATGATTCTAAATTAGGATTTAAAATTGAAGATTTTTCTATGAAATCTGGAAATGAGTCAACAACAAATGAAAATACCTCTAATAACGGAGAGAAAAAACATACTGAAAATAATGTAGTAGGAAAATTCTCTTGCAAAGAGATAAGATTAGATGAAAAATCAATTGATTCTAATATTGGATTAAATTCTGATACAAATGGCGATTCACAAAATAATGGTAGTGCTACAGATGCTAATAATACAAATGCCAATACTGCAGATAGATCTAATACAAATAATACTACACAGACACAACAAAATACAACTACAGAAAATAATACAAATGTAAACTAGAAAGGGATGAAATTATGGGAAAAATTATTAAAGAAATAATAATTATGCTTCTAATTTGTTTAGTTGGTATTTTATTATTTGCAGTTATATTTTATCGATATATACCAAATAGAAAAATAGTTGCAGAAGTTGCAGAATATAAAGCTTCTGATGAAGTTGAACAACTATTGCAAGACAATGTTGATCAAGATGATAATGAGGTTGTATTAACTTATTCAGTCACATCTTCTGATTTAAGCAATTATGAAGCTACAAATAATTATAATCCTGGAAAGGCGAACCCATTTTCACCTGCTACTACAACTTCTAAAGAAAAAACTACAACTTCTACAGGAAGTGGCAATGACAGTAGCAATAGTAGTAACAGTGCAAAGGATTCTACGAACTCAGGAGGTTCTAATAATTCTGATAGTTCAGATAGT
This sequence comes from Clostridiales bacterium UBA3678, assembly GCA_002372935.1. Lineage (GTDB taxonomy): Bacteria > Bacillota > Clostridia > TANB77 > CAG-508 > CAG-269. The sequence goes on from DFJF01000006.1 coordinate 76,697, forward strand.
AGTTCAAGTAGAGATTCAAATTCTAATAGTTCATATATTAGTGAAAATGGAACAAAATAATTTTATTAAGTTATCGACGTTATATTAATTTTAATTAATATACTAAAAATAAATATTTTTATATAAAAAAAGGAGGAAAAATCAAAATGAAAGGAAACAAAGGTATAACATTAATTGCATTAGTTATCACAATTATCGTATTATTAATTTTAGCAGGTGTATCAATTGCAATGCTAACAGGAGATAACTCATTATTGGGTAATGCACAAAGGACTGGCCCATATAATGATATTGGTGCTGCAAAAGATGAAATAGGACTTGTATACAATTCTGCTATGCAACAGTTCTATGAACAAAAATATACTGGTGAACAATTAGATTCAAGTGCATCATTTGCAAAAGTTTTTAATACAGCATATACAGCTTTAACTGATGCTCAAAAGCACGGATGTCAAGTTCAATATACTGGTGATGATACAAAAGGTGGTACAATTACAATAACAAAAGAATCTTATAAGCTTGAAGGAACCGTTACTGTTACTGCTGGAAGCGAAAGCTTAAAATGGAGTGAATCTGGAATTACCAAACAATAGTAATAAATAAAAAAGCATATGCATGCTATATGCATATGTTTTTTTGAAAAATAAATAGTAAAAAAGTGGAAGATCTATTACTCTTTGAAAAGAGAACCGTCCCTAAATGAAAGGAAAATAAAAAATGAATATATTCTTATACATAATTATTTTTATAATGGGTACTGTATTTGGAAGTTTTTATACACTTGCAGTTTACAGGATTCCAAAAAAAATAGATATTACACACACACATTCTTTTTGCCCAAATTGTAATCATAAATTAGGCTTTTGGGAATTGATACCAGTTTGGAGTTATATATTTTTAGGAGGAAAATGCAAGAATTGTGGCAAAAAAATAAGACCTAGATATTTAATTATTGAAGTTATGTCTGGTTTTACTTTTGTATTATTTGCACTTGCAACTAAAGTCTCTGTAGAAACTTTAGAACCATCTTTACTTATTGGTTTCTTATTTATGGTTTTATATATAACTGCTATTTTTATTATAGCTGGAATTGATTTGGAAAGAAGAGAAATTGAAAAAAGTGTTTTATATTATGCATTAGGAATATTAGTTTTATACATAATATATTTATGCATAGTAGATAAAACTAATATATGTAGATATGTTATGTATCTTGCAATTACACTTATATTATTAATAATTGACACCATTAGATTAAAGAAAACTGCAAAAAGCTGTTATTTAATGTCTTTATTGATATTATTGATGTTCATGGCTGTATTTACTGGAGAAATTGTAACATATTTAACAATTATAATGACTTTATTAATTATAGCTTTTTATGTATTAGCTAAAAAGATTAAACAGTCAAGAAACAAAGTAAAGAGAGATGACAAAGAAATTGCCAGCAATTTGAATTTTGGTTTTTATTTAGGTGTGTCTAATATTATAATAACAATTTTTGCTTTGTTTATTGCAAATTATTAGGGTTATATGTTATATAAGCAACATTAAAAAGAAAGGAATTTCTTATGAATTTTAAAAATAATAAAGGTTATGTAGTTGTAGATGCTACAATTGCAGTTATTATATTTATGATACTTATTCCCGTACTTATGGGAATGGTATATAGAGTAAATTTGACTAACCATGAGACAAAGATAAAAGCTGAAGTAATTAATATTTTAGTAAATACTATTGAAACAGCAAAAGGTATAGAATTAGAGAATTTGACGGAAGAAAAAGTTATTAATAAACTTCAAGATACATATACAATAAGTAATATAACATCTAATTCTGCTGTGATAACTACTTCTATAGCATCATATAAACTAAAAGTTAGTGTTGTAGATTATCATGATATACATTCTGATGCAAAAGAAAATGTATTAAAAACAGTAAAAGCAGTTGTAACATATAAAATTGGAAACAAAGAGAAAACAATGGATTTAAGTACAGTAGTAAAATAAAGAGATAATATCAATCCAGAATAAAATAAAAAGAGAAAGGATAAAATATATATGAAATCTAATAAAGGTATGACTTTGATTTCACTTCTAATTTACTTGATAGTTTTATTTGTGGTAATTGGAACTATGTCATTGATAATTAAATACTTTTATGAAAATATGGATGAAACAGTTATTTCAAGTGATACATCAGATCAGTATTCAAGATTTATTGCATATATATCCTCAGACATAAATTCACGGAAAAATTAATAGTGAAAATGTTAAAATAAAATCTGATTCAACAGGTTCAGGAAAAGAAATAGATTTCATTTTAAATGATAATACAACACATGTGTATTGTTTCGAAAATAATAAACTTTATTATAAAGTTTTGGATTCAGAAGAAAATATAGAAAAATATATAACATTGTGTGAAAATTTAGATAATTGCGAATTTAGTTATAATGATAATAAATTAACAAGTAAAATGATAATTCAAAATTTGCCATATACAAATGTATTTAATATATAATTTACAAAGGAAAGGAAGAAAGAATTATGCCAAGTAAACAACCATTAGGAATTGAATTAGTAAAAAGAAAAATTGTTTCTGGTGAAGATATAGAAAAAGCTTTAAAATATCAAGAAACACATAGATCAAGAAAAATAGGAGATATATTATATATATTAAAAGCCGCAGAGCCAAACATATTAGCACAAAATGTAGGAGAAATCTTGGGAAAAAAGGCAGTATATTTGGATATTAATAAAATTAAAATTGAACCTACAGATTATATACCTTTTGATATAATGAAAAAAAATAAAGCTATTCCATTTGCTGTAGAATCAGGAAAAATAAAAATTGCTTTTGCAGATATTGCAAATAATGATGCAAATATTAAAAGCATTAAAATGTTAATGCTTAATAAAGGATTAGTAGTAGATGTTTATATAGCTTTTCAAACAAATGTGGAAGAATTTTTGGATAAATATGATGAAAAAAACACTCAACAAGATATTGAAGAAATGAGTGGAAATGAAACAACTACTGAAATAGTAGACAATATCATAAAACTTGCAATAGAAAAGAGAGCTAGTGATATTCATATTGAGCCACAATCAGATTCTGTTAGAGTAAGATATAGAATTGATGGTGAATTATTTGTTATGACAAATATTCCAAAAGAAAGACAAGCACAATTAATTGGAAGATTAAAAGCAATATCAAATATGCATCAAGAAATAACAGAATCACAAGATGGTAGAATTTTATTATATCCAGATTACAATATCCGTGTATCTTCACAAAAAAATATATATGGTGAAAAGTTTGTTTTAAGATTATTAAAGAAAAACTCTAATATTAAAAATATATTTGAATTGGGATATCCTTATGATGAAGAACAATTGGAAAAAACTATAAATAAAAGAAATTGTTTAACAATAATTGCTGCTCCTACTGGAGAAGGTAAAACAACTACACTATATAGCTTTTTAGATTACTTAAAAAGTGACAATATAAATATTACTACAATTGAAGATCCAGTAGAGATTAGAATACCAGGATTAAATCAGATTGAAGTAGAAAAAAATAGTACTTTTTCAGATAATTTAAGAACTATTTTAAGACAAGATCCAGATGTTATACTTGTTGGAGAAATAAGAGATAAAGAAACTGCAGAAATAGCAATCCAGGCTGGACAAACAGGACATTATGTATTGTCTACAATTCACACAATAGATGCAGTAGAAGTTTTAACAAGACTTAGAAAAATAGGAGTTTCTGATTATGATATAGCAAGTACTGTTGCAACTACAATTTCTCAAAGGTTAGTAAGAAAACTTTGTCCAAAATGTAGAAGAGAAAGAGACTTTGATAAAAGAGAAATAGATTTTATCAAAAAAATTGGAGAAAAATATGGAATAGAATTTAACTTAAAAGATGCTAAAACATATGATGCAGTTGGTTGTGATTATTGTAATGGCTCAGGATATTATGATAGAATTGCTTTATTTGAAGTTTTAAGTATAACAGAAGAATTAAAAGAGATGATTATGGCTGGAAAGTCAAGTATTGAAGTAAGAAAGAAAGCATTAGAACAAGATTATAGACCATTATTAATAGATGGAATAAACAAAGCAATTGCAGGAATTACAAATTTTGATGAATTAAACAGAAAATTGTTAATATATAATCAATAATAAAATGAAAAAATATATAAAAAGAATTATCAAAAATTTAAAGGAGAGATAATAATTATGGTAGATATGAATAAAATTCTAGATATTGCTATTGCTAAAGATGCATCAGATGTACATTTGATACCAGGAAATAAGCCAATGCTAAGAATAGCTAGAAGATTAGCACCTATAGAAGTAATGAAAGAATTAACAGAAAATGATATGACAGAAATATATGACTATTTAGTTAAAGGAAATGTGGAAGCTGATGAACAATATAAGAAATATAGAAGACTTGATACCTCTTATGAGCATGCAGGGCTAAGATTTAGGGTAAATATTTCTTATTCTGAAAATATACCTATTGCAACACTCAGAATTATCAAAAATACTTTACCTAAATATGAGGACTTAGGATTGCCAGATATTGTAAGAAGGATGACTTATCAACCACAAGGTTTAATTCTTGTTACTGGAAAAACTAACTCTGGTAAAACTACAACTTTGAATGCTTTAATTAATGATATTAATGAAAATCAAAATAGAAAAATCCTTACACTAGAAAACCCTATAGAGTTTAAACATCATTCAAAAAATTCTTTAATAGTTCAAAAAGAAGTTGGAAAAGGAAAAGATTCTTTGACATTTAGTGATGGAGTTAAAAACTCTTTGAGAGAGGACTGTGATATATTAGTTATAGGAGAAATTCGTGATAAGGAAACTATGGAAGCTGGAATAGAAATGGCAGAATCTGGACACTTGGTAATTGGTACACTTCATACAAAATCTTGTGCAGAAACTATAGACAGAATGATAAACTTTTATGAAGTTAGAGATCAAGCATCTATTAAATATTTGTTATCATCATTATTGAAAATGGTTGTATCTCAAAGATTATTGCCTGCTCCAGATGATAAAATGGTTTTAGTTCCTGAAGTAATGGTTGTTGACAATATTGTTGCTGGAGTAATAAGAAAAGATAAAATTAATGTTTCAGAAATTGAAGATGCTATACAAAGTGGTGCTTCAAATGGAAGTATAGGTCTTATAAATTCTTTAGCAGAATTATTTGTTGAAGACAAGATAACATTAGAACAAGCAAAAGCTCAAATAGAAGAAAAAAATATTGAGACATTAAATAGAACAATTATGCAATTAAAATTGCAAAAAAAGAAGTTTTAATAAAGATAACTCATAAAATAGGAGGTAATTATGCCAACTTATATTTACAAAGCTGTTGACAAATATGGTAGAATAGTAAGAAATAAGGTTGAAGAAGGAAATAAATTGACTCTTATTAGGAAATTAAAAGCCAATGAATTAGCACCTATTACTATTCGACAAACAATAGCAAGAAAATTTCAAAGTCAAAAAAAGAAAAAAAATATTAATAATGTACAAGAAATAATTAAAGCATCTGGAGTTTCGAAAATTCAAACTAAAAAAATGACTCCTGTTGATACTGTAAAATCATATTTTGCTATGCAACAAAAAGTTACAGAAAGAGATTTAGTAATATTTGCGCAAAATTTTTATTTGCTTAAAAAAGCTAATTTTAATAATGTACATGCTTTATCAACAATAATAGATAGCACAGAAAATATTGCATTTGCTGGAATTTTGGAAGATATTCTAGCAGGTGTTGAAGCTGGAGATTATATGTATAAAACTATGGAATATTATTCTAACGTATTTCCATACATATTTGTAAATATGATTAGAGTTGGTGAATTATCTGGATCATTAGAAAACTCTTTAAAACAAGCAGTTGAATATTTGGATAATTCCACAGCAATAACAAAAAAGATTAAAGGAATCTTAATACCAAATATTGCACAGTTTGTATTATTAATTGCTATGTTATTTGCAGGAACTTTATATGCTTTGCCTTCTGTACAGAATGTTTTAAATGAGTTAGGAGCAAGTAAAGATGTAATTCCTGCTAGAACACTTAGATTCCAAGCATTTTTGAATGGATTTTTAAAGTGGTGGCCAATCCCTACTGTAATACTGGCCGGAATTATTTTAGTAATTGTGTTATATGTGCAAACTCCAAAAGGAAAATATAAATTCCATTATTTTAAATATACAATGCCTATTTTTGGTAAATTGAATTTCTCATTAGATTTTTCAAGACTTATGAAAGCAATGCTTTTAAATTTAAGAAATGGAATGAGGATACAAGATGCTTTAGAAGTAAGTAAAAATGTTATAAATAATTATGTTATGCTTTCAATTATAGAAAATGCTTTAAATAATATTTTGATTGGTGAATCTTGGATAGATCCATTCGAAAAATCAGGACTTGCATCATCTATGATAATTGAAATGTTAAAAATAGGAATGCAGACAGATTTGCCAGAAATGATGGATAAATTGGTTGAATATATGGAAATAGATATAAATAACACAATAGAAAAAATTACAATTGTATTGCCACAAGTTATGTATACAATTGTTGGCGCAGTACTTATATTCTTTGTTGTAATAGTATTAGTACCAATGATTCAAATCTATTTTGGTAACTTCTTGTTTGATATTTATTTAAAATAAAAAAATATCAGTACAAAATCTAATTTTTGTATTGATATTTTTTTTGTAGTTTGATAGAATAGTACCTGTAAAAGTAGATAGAAAATAGATTGATATAAATGCGAAAGGAATGATATTTAAAATGACTAAAAAGAGAAAATATCATAAGAGAAGAACAGATGATACTTTAACAATAAAAATAATTGGAACAATTGTATTTAGCGTGCTTTTGGCAATATTATTATATACAAATTCAGGACTTTTAGGACAAAAGTTAAATGAGGTTTTAGGTGGAATGATGGGATGGCTCAGATATATTTTACCTATAGGTACATTTGCTATCTCTATAAAAATGGCCTGTAATGAAAAAGAAAAAGAAAATGAATATATATCAAAAAAATTAATGCAATATACTATTTTACTTATTTGTGTAGCAATTGTAATGAGTATTTATCAAATATCTCAAGGAAATTTAGAGATTTCTGGAGATATATCACAAATACTTAAAAAATCTTATGTTTTAGGTAGCTCTAATATTGGTGGAGGAGCAATTGGAACACTTGCTGCTGTGCCACTTGTAAGGTTACTTGGAAATTTGGGCGCTGTTGTTTTAAGTATAGGTGTTTCTATAATGTTATTTGCATTTGTATTTGGAATAGATATTTCAGAAATTATTAGTAATAGTGTTGAAAACTGGCTTGTAAAGCATGAGGAAAGAAAGAATGAAAAAGAGGAGCTAAGAGAGCAAAGATATGAAGAAGAAGAGGCTAGACGTGCAGAGATTTTAAATAATAGAAAAAATGCAAAAAGAGAAACACAATCTGTTGCACAAAATTTGTCATCAAAGGAGATGCAAGATGCTAGAAATATAGAACCAGAGCAAATAAAGATTAATTTAAATGGTGGAGCTATAGAAAATATAGAGCCAGCTCAAGAAGAAAAAAAAGGCTGGGGACTATTTAACAGAAAGAAACAAAAGGATGAAAAAGAAACTCAGGCAAAAATGAGTATGACAGATTTTGCAAATTCTATGGATACAAATGCAATTGATAATTTTTTTGTTCAAGAGGAAGAGCAAAAGCAAGACAAAACAAAACAGGTTTTGCAATTAGAGCATACAATAACAGTAGAAGAGGATAATTATGTTTACCCATCTGTAAAATTACTTGCAAGAACACCAAAAAAAGCATTAAAAGGTGGAACAAAAGCATTACAAGATACTGCTGCAAAACTTCAAAGGACTTTATATAGTTTTGGAGTACAAGCAAAAGTAGAAAATGTCTCAGTTGGACCAGCAATTACAAGATATGAATTAAGACCTGCAGAAGGAGTTAGAGTTAGCAAAATTGCGAATTTAGCAGATGATATTGCACTTAACTTAGCAGCAGAGACAATTAGAATAGAAGCTCCAATTCCTGGAAAACAAGCTGTAGGAATAGAAGTGCCAAATAAAGAAAAAGAAATGGTACCTTTAAGAGATGTAATAGAAAGTGATGAGTTTAAAAATAATAAATCTAAACTTAGTATAGCTCTTGGAAAAGATGTTGCAGGAAATGTAGTTATAGGAAATATTGCAAAAATGCCACATGTATTGATTGCAGGTTCTACAGGTTCTGGAAAATCTGTATGTATAAATACAATTATTACAAGTATTGTTTATAATGCAAAACCAAGTGAAGTTAAACTTGTTATGATAGATCCAAAAGTTGTTGAACTTTCAGTATATAATGGAATTCCACATTTATTAATCCCAGTTGTAACAGATCCTAAAAAAGCCGCTGGAGCTTTAGCTTGGGCTGTTCAAGAAATGGACAATAGATATAATCTATTTGCAGAAAAAGGAGTTAGAGATTTAAAAGGATACAACAATGCAATAGAAAAATCTGGAGAAAGTGGTAAACTACCACAAATAGTAATTATTGTTGATGAGCTTGCAGATTTAATGATGGTTGCTTCAAAAGAGGTTGAAGAGTCAATATGTAGATTAGCACAAAAAGCAAGAGCAGCAGGTATGCATTTAGTTATAGCAACACAAAGACCATCTGTTGATGTTATCACAGGTTTAATCAAAGCTAATATTCCTTCAAGAATTGCATTTGCTGTATCTTCACAAGTAGATTCAAGAACAATATTGGATCAAATTGGAGCTGAAAAGCTTTTAGGAAAAGGTGATATGCTATTCTTTCCAGCAGGAGATCCTAAGCCTACAAGAATACAAGGTGCATTTGTATCAGATGATGAAGTAGAAAAAATAGTAGACTTCATCAAATCAAATGGAACAGCTACATATAGTGAAGATATATTAGAAACAATAGAAAATAATAATAAGACTGACAAAGAGAAAGCTTTAGAAGCAGAGCATTCTGCAGATGATGATGTAGATCCATTTTTGAAAGATGCAATAAGTACTGTTGTAGAGACAGGACAAGCATCAACATCATTTATACAAAGAAGATTTAAAGTTGGCTATGCTAGAGCAGGAAGAATTATAGATCAAATGGAAGAAAGAGGAGTTATTTCTGGTTATCAAGGTAGTAAACCACGTGAAGTATTGTGGACAGTAGAAAAATTGGCAGAATTAAATATGTCATCATCATCAAATGTAGAAGAGTAGTTTCAAAAAGGGACGGTTCTCTTTCAAAAGGGGACGGTTCTCTTTCAAAAAGGGACGGTTCTTTTTCAAAAAAGAACCGTCCCCAAATGAAAAAACAAATGAAACAAATGAAACAAATGAAAGAGGAAGAAAGGAGAAGACTTTGGCACGAAAGAAACAAAAAATTTTAGGTAGATTAGTAAAGAAAGATTATGATAATGATCTAGAAGAAGTACTTTTAAAAAAGAACTTTCAAGCAGAGGTTAAAAGCTTTCTTCTTAACATAATGTATAAAATTGATTATTCATATACAGATTATGAAAATGCTAAGAAAAATGTACTTTCTAAACAACAATATATAGAGAATTTTATAAATAATATTAAGACAAATTGTGATACGATTTCTTTTATGAAGATGGATAAAATGCAAAGGAGGACAGCATTAGTAGAAAGAGATAAGAAAATAATATTATGTTATCCAATAGAAACAAAATTATTGTATTGTTTATCACAAATAAACAAGCAAGATGATATTATAAAATCTGAACCAAATGTTTTATGTAAAAGTTTAACTGATTTAATAAATATAGGAAATGATATAAATACAACTGAACCTATAAGAGATTTTAATGGATATTCTTGGGACATTACAACTTTAAATATTGAAAATTTTTATTATAATTTAATTTATCAGGATCTAATATTTATTGTAGGTAATAAGAAACTTGAAGATTGGGCAAACCATTATAATTATATGATTGATTATATGAATTTATTTAATGATTATTTGGAAAAAACATATGGTAAAAAAATTAATAAAGATATCTCAAATTCTTTGAAAAAAATTTCTATTTTGCTTGAATTAACTTCAAATAAGAAATTTAAAGACGAGTTAATCAAAAGAAAAGTTGAAGTTGAAGATAAATTAAATGCTATGAATGATAAGATTTCATATTTAAATAATTTATCTGTTCAGAAAAGACAAATAGTAAATGATATTAGAAAAATTGAATTAATATTAAGTGATAAAAATAAAATTGATGAAGAATATAAAAGAAGAAATAAAGAGTTGCCTTTAGAGAAAAAAATTTTTAGCAAGAGAGTTTTAGTAAAAAGTTTAGAAGATGAACAAGAAGAACTAATGATAAATTTAAAAGAATGCAACAATCAAATGAACTCTAAACAATTTATAAAAACTCAAAAAGATTTGAAATATGAATTAGATTATTTGAATTTAGTAGAAGTTGCAAATTTTAAAAAACAAATGTTAGATGAGATAATATTATTCCAAAAGCAGGTTTTGAAAATATTCAAATTAAAAATAGAAAAAGCAAATAATAAAAAAGAGTTGATAAAAATTTTATATGAAATAAGATATTTTAATTTAATTCCATTTGATGAAACAAAGAACATTAGTCAAATTTCTACTTTAAAAAGAAGTTTAAAATCTGTAGAAGATTGCGCAATAGAAAAATCTTATGATTTAAAATTAATTAATGAATTATTTAAAAATATCGATTTAAATAAAAAGATTTTTGCATCAATATTTTCATTTAATATAATAAAATTAGAAGATATATATTTCAAAGTGATAAAAGATAATGAATTTTATTTGCAATTTTATGATTATGATATTGAAGATAAAAAAATAAAAATTGATTTTAAGTTTGAAATTAAAGATTTAAAGGTAAAGTTAAATAAAAAAATTAAATTATTTATTTAGTAAATTGAGAAAGGATAAAATTAAGTATGAAAATTACATTTTTGGGAGCTGCTAAAACAGTTACAGGATCAAATTTTTTAGTAGAAGCGGCTGGAAAAAAATTTTTAGTGGATTGTGGTATGTATCAAGGAAGTGCAGAAGAAGAGTTTGAAAATGAAGCACCTTTTGCATTTGATGTTCAAGATATTGATTTCATGTTACTTACTCATGCACATATAGATCATTCTGGAAGAATTCCGAAACTATATAATGAAGGATATAGACATCCAATATATGCACATAAAGCAACTTGTGATTTATGCAGTTTAATGTTACCAGATAGTGGACATATTCAAGAAATGGAAATTGATTGGAAAAATAGAAAGAGAATTAGAAAGGGTGAAAAAGCACTTCCACCTCTTTATACTGCAGAAGAAGCAGCTCGTTCTTTGGAATTGTTTATTCCTGTTCAATATAATGAGATAGTTGAAGTATCGCCAGAAATACATGTTAGATTTAATGATGCAGGACACATGCTAGGGTCAAGTATTATCGAATTATGGGTAAACGAAGGGGATAAAGTAATAAAAACAGTATTTACAGGAGATATAGGAAATAATGATCTTCCACTTTTAAGTGAACCGACTATGATAGAATCTGCGGATTATTTGGTTATGGAATCTACTTATGCAAACAGGTTACATATGAGGAATGACGATAAAGCAGAGATATTTTTACAAATTGTTTCAGAAACTATAGAAGGTGGAGGAAATGTTGTAATACCATCTTTTGCAGTAGGAAGAACACAAGAGATTTTATATGAATTAGATAAAATTAAAGAAACAAAAGATGATCCTGATTTTGTCAAAAAATATAGGACTTTAATGAAAACACCTGTATATGTAGACAGTCCACTTGCTATTTCTGCTACAGAGGTTTTTAGAGATAATATGGAATTATTTGATGATAAAACAAAAAAAAGAATATCACAAGGAGATAATCCATTAGAGTTTCCTGGTCTTCAATTTACAATGACAGCAGAAGAGTCAAAAGCTTTAAATGAAATTGATATGCCATCAATTATTATTTCTGCAAGTGGTATGTGTGATGTAGGAAGAATTAAACATCATTTAAAGCATAATTTATGGAATCCTAAAAATACAATCTTATTTGTAGGATATCAAGCACCTGGCACATTAGGATATAATATAGTAAATGGAGCAAAAAAGGTTAAGATTTTTGGTGAAGAAATAGCAGTAGAAGCTAGAATAGAGTATATAGAGGGATATTCAGGACATGCAGATCAAGAGGGATTAATAAATTTCGTGTATTCTTTTAGAGATCAGAAACCAAGTCATATTTTCTTGGTTCATGGTGAAGAAGATGCTCAAGAAGTTTTAGCTCAAAAAATAGAAGATGAAACTGAAATCCCAGTTACTATACCAAATTTTGGGGAGAAATATGAATTAGAAGATGTTCCAAAAATGGTTGGAAAGGTTGCAGTTAAACCTACTTCAACTAGAAGAGAAATAATGAATATTCTAAACAAATTACAAAGTGAGATGGCTGATATGAGAGAAGCTGTAAATGATGACTTAGAAAATAAAAACTTAAAAGATGAAGATATGTTTAGAATTAAAGAAAAAGTCAAAGATTTAGAAAAACAAATTATAAGAATTATTGAGGGGTAACTAGATAACAATTTTATTTCTATAAGTCAAAAGTATTAATTTTGTTATTTAACAGCGAAATTGTCTAAAAGGAGGGAATGACTTGGATAAAAGACCAATTGGAATGTTTGATTCTGGAGTTGGAGGACTTACAGTTTTAAAAGAGTTTAGAAAAAAACTTCCAAATGAAAAAATTATTTATTTAGGAGATACAAAAAGATTTCCTTATGGATCTAAATCAAAAGAAGCAATTTTAGAAATATCAAAAAAATGTGTGGATTTTTTGATATCAAAAAATGTAAAAATGATAATTATAGCATGCGGAACTGCAACAAGTCAGGCTTTAGATAGCTTGATAAATTCTTATGATATACCAATTTTGGGAATTATAAATCCTACAGTGGAATATATAAGTAATTTGAATTTGGAAAAGCCTAGAGTAGGTGTAATAGCAACTTCTGGTACAATAAAGAGTGGAGCATGGGAGAAAAAAATATTAGAAAAAATACCTGAAGCAAAAGTTATAAATGAAAAAGCACCATTACTTGCTACAATGGCAGAAACTGGATGGACCAGTAATAAGGTTGCAGAATATACAATTAAAGAATATATGAAATGTTTTAAAGATATTGATATTCTAATTTTAGGTTGCACACATTATCCAATGTTTGAGAATTTGATTCATAAAAATCTTGAAAAAAATGTGAAAGTTCTAAATACAGGAACAATCTTGGCACAATATACGAAAAAAATAATAGAAACAAAAAAAATGGAAAATATAGAAACTTCTGGTCAATTTGAAATATACCTTACAGATATTGAAGCAGATACTGATTTTTTAAATATTGCAGAACAATTTCTTGGAGAAAAAAACATTAATATAAAAGAAGCGAATTTCTAGAGAGATTACTAAAAAGTAATCTCTTTTGTCACATTTAGTAGATTATTGTAATAAAATATATTAAATTGAAAAGAAAGGATGGTTTATAATATGTATACTAGATACAAAAGATCATGTTGCAATAATAATATGCAATGTGTATTAAACACTATGGAAACCAGTTGCAATTATATACAGCAAAATAATGATTTCAATATTGGATGTGGCTGTGGATTTGATGATAATAACAATGTTTTCCCATCTGATCCAATGTTTGGCCAGAGCTATGTTCCAATTCAATATATGAATAATACATTTAATCCTTGTGCTGGATTACACCATGGAACACTTTTTCCAGAACTTGTAAGTTCATATTCTCCAGGGGATTCAATGGCTCAAATTAATTATATTAGTAATTCAAATACAATAGGAAAGGGGTGTAATGCTAATGGATGATAATAATTGTATGAATAATAATCAATCAAATAGAGAAGAAATGTTGCATAAAATTAAATGTTTGAAATTTGCAATAACAGATTTAGCATTATATCTTGATACACACCCAAATGATGAAAAAGCATTATGTTTGCATAATAAATATTGCAAAGAATTGAGAACTTTGACAGATCAATATCAAAAAATGTATGGACCTCTATCTATAGAATGTCCATGTAATAAATGGAGATGGCTTGAAGAACCATGGCCTTGGGAAGGAGGAGTTTCATAATGTGGACATATAACAAAGTTTTGCAATATCCAATAAATATAAAACAACCAGATCCAAAACTTGCGAAAGTAATTATTTCACAATATGGAGGACCAGATGGAGAGCTTGGAGCATCTCTTAGATATTTATCACAAAGATTTGCAATGCCTGATCAAAATTCAAAAGCGATTTTAAATGATATAGGAACAGAAGAATTAGCACACTTAGAAATGGTTGGATCAATAGTACGTCAGCTTACAAAAAATGCTAGTTTAGAAGAACTAGAGGCTGCTGGTTTAGCACCATATTATACAGATCATGGTGTAGATGTATATCCTCAATCTGCTGCAGGAGTTCCATTTGATGCTAATTGTTTGGCTTGTAAAGGAGATCCTGTTGCAAACTTACAAGAAGACTTGGCAGCAGAGCAAAAAGCTCGTGCAACATATGAGAAATTAATAGACTTGTCTAGAGATAATCCAGATGTATTAGATCCTTTAAGATTCTTGCGTGAAAGGGAAATTGTACATTTCCAAAGATTTGGAGAGGCACTAAGGGGAGTTCAGGATAAAATTGCAACAAAGCATAATATGTATTTAAATAATTGCAAAAAAAATAATTAAATTTTGAAAACAAAAATGACACATAATCAAAACTTATGGAACAATGTTAAACCAAATATTGAAACAAGGTATTGATTATGTGTCAATCTAAATAATTATATATTACATGGTGGTGTAATAAAGAAACCTATGAAAAATATAATACAAAAAATTTTAAAAAAATATTCCCATTAAATAAAAAGTATGATAGAATAGTTGTAAATTATATGAAGAAGAAAACATAAAAATGGATGAGACAGTAGAAAAAATGGGCTATTAGCAATAAAAAGCAGAAAAAAGATCTGTTCTTGATTGAAAAAAATATAAAAAGGGCCTGTTATCTACTGAAAAAATAAGGAGGATAAAATTTAATGGATAAGATTAATGATTATAAAAAGGAGAGTTTAAATAAGTTTTTGTTAATTACTGCAATTGTGTTAGTAATAATTGCGGTTGTTATTACGATTTTGTATATTGTAGTAAAAAATAATGAGGACACAGGTGCAGATTATTCTGATACAATAGTAGGTAAAAACTATTTTACTGCGATATATATTGATTTATCAACTAAGTCTGTTAAAAGGGATAATATTGATACTACATTGCAAGAAGAGTTTGGCATTGGTGACAATGAAGCCAATTCTTTATTGAATTCTACGGAAGATTTGCACAATTTTTTTGCAAATTCCACAATAGATGTAAATGTCGAAAATAATAGTATCCAACTTCAAGATAAATATCAAACAAAAACAATTTTTCTTGAGGCTGACGAAGTAAAAGATGACTTTGGTGCTATATCATCTGAAAAACTCATGGATGGAATTTTTATTTTAAAATATGACACAGAAAAAAGGACAAGAGCTGCATATGAATTTTTTAGAACAGAGACATGGGTAAAGAAAGCTGTATTAGATCAAGTATCAGTTATAGAAACAATTAATGATGAATCACAAACTATATATAAAGATAATGAAAAAAATAATAATGTCAATGAAAATTCTTATGGAGTTTCTGCAATGGGATTAGAAAATTATAAAAAAATAGTATCAGATAATGGGAATCCTGCAGATGTTGTTGTTGCAACTATTGGCTATGGTGGTAATATTGATAATTCATATTTTGATGGAAGAATTAGTGATGAGTATTATAATTTTATAGAAGATTCAAAAGATGTACATGAGACTATTGCACAAGGTAGTAGAACATTAGAAGTCATTAAAGAAGGAACAAGTGATAATGTTAAGATAATGCCATTGGTAGTTATAAATGATGAATATTATACAACTACTGCAGCAATTTTAAAGGCTATAGTATATGCTACAGAAAAGGCTGATGTAATCTGCTATGAGTTCGTTCAGAAACAAAATGAAATAATAGATTTAGTATTAAAAAATGCATTTAAAGAAGAAGTTCCAGTATGTTGTGTTACAAAAGAAGCAGTTAATGAAAATGATGATATATATCCAGCAAATAATGGAACTACAATTGCAGTTTCATCAGTTGACAAGGATTTGAAGACTACAAGTTATTCTGCAAAGGGTGACTATCTAGATTTTGTTGCAAGTAGTACAGATGTTAAAGAAATATTCAATTCATCATCTTCAGTATCAATGTGGTCAGGACCAGAATACGCAAATGCACATATAGTAGATATTATTGCAATGATAAAAACATATAATAAAGATTTTACTTTAGTAGAGATATATAATATGATTAGAAATTATTGTAAAGACCTAGGAGATCAGGGCAAAGACGATATTTTTGGATATGGGTTCCCTGACTTTACTGGAATAAAAATATCAGATATAGATAAGCATTCACCAGAAATACAAGAGGTTAATTTTGACAATGATAAATGGGAAAAGAGCAAAAAAATTCAAATTAAGGCAACAGATAACATAAAAATATATGGATGGAATATTACAAATTCAAATACTGCCCCAACAGAATGGACTAAAATAGATGGAAATTCAAATAATATAGATGTATCTGGAGATGTAAATAAAAACGGAACATTTTATGTTTGGGTTTCAGATAGTGCAGGAAATACAGCATATAGAACAATTGAAATAAATAAGGTAGATACAACAGGTCCAAAATTACAATATGCAATTGATAGTAGTAAACAGGCTACTGAAAAATATGTTACAATTACAGCATCTGCAAAAGACGATGAATCAGGATTACATGATATGCCTTATAGCTGGGATGGTCAAAGTTGGGGAAATAATAATAACACATATAAGGTTACACGAAATGGAACATATAAATTATATGTTAGAGATAAATTAGGAAATACAACAGAAAGATCAATAACAATAAAGAATTTCCCAGAAGAAGGTAAAGCAGATATTGACAATGGAACAATAATAAAATCAATTTCTGTATCATCAGATTGGAATGGAAATAGGAATAATAGAGTTACAATTACAATCAACGAAGATGTAAGTGTAGAGAAATGGAGAGTTACAGAATCAGATGAAGTTCCATCAGATTTTCAAAATAATTCATCTGCAAATAATACAGATAATTCAAAAAGTAATGAAAATACATTACCAAGTAATGATTCATTATCTGGATACGCAAATCTTACAATTACAGTATCATTAAATGCAGGAACTAAATATTATTTTTGGGTAAAAGATTCAGATGGAGATATTGTATCTCAAAGTTTTACAATTAGAAAATAATAATAATATATTTCAAAGTCTTGTTTCCAATTAGGAAACACAACCTAAGAGAGGTCTGGAAGGTTTCCAGACCTTTTTTTTAGAATTAGAGAAAAATATTGTTTTGGAAATATATGGAAAAAAGATTTAATTCAAATATTTTTAATCTGTATTATTTTTTTATAAAACAATTGACAAATAAAAATCTATATAGTATAATGTTAGCCGTGGTTAACATTATGAAATTTAAAATTAATAAATATAAAGGAAAGAAGAAAAAATGATTTCAAAATCACTAGAAGAATATTTAAAAACAATTTATATAATTGAAAAACAAAACGACAAACCTAGGGTAACAGATATTGCTGAAAAAATGAATTGTACTAAGCCTAGTGTAAACAAGTCATTAAAGCTATTAAAAGAAAAAGAGCTTGTTATTTATGAACCTTATGGTCAAATAGAATTAACAGAAGAGGGAAAAAAACTTGCAAAAAAAATTTTAGAAGCAAATGATATTGTATATTTATTTCTAAGAGAAATTTTAGGAGAAGACGAAGAAATAGCAGAGTCTGAAGCTAAGAAGATAAAAATGGAAATGAATGATACAACATTAAATAAGCTTGCCAAGTATTTGCATAAGGAATTAGGACTATATAGCTTAGATTGTGGGTATGATATTAATAATGAGCACTGTATAGATTGTGCAAGAAGAACAGAAAATAAAGCTCTTCAGAAAAAAGGTTTATAGGTACCTCTAAAAAACCTAAATATATTTACGAGGATAGATAGAAATGAACGAATTATTAAAAATTGAAAATTTACACGCAAATGTTGGAGAAAAAGAGATTTTAAAAGGATTAAATTTAGAAATAAAAAAGGGAGAAACACATGTTATAATGGGACCAAATGGTTCTGGTAAATCAACACTTGCAAATGTAATATTAAATAATCCAGTATATACAAAAACAGCTGGAAATATTGAATTTGAAGGAGAAAACATAAATAATTTAAAAACAGATGAAATTGCAAGAAAAGGTATATTTATGTCATTTCAGTCACCAGAAGAAATACCTGGAATTTCAGTTATGAATTTTTTGAAATATGCAAAGAACAAAACAACAGGTCAGCCGGTAAAAGTATTTCAATTTAAAGAAGAAATAGCAAAAAATATGGAAGAATTAAAAATGAATGCAAGTTACATAAACAGAAATTTAAATGTAGGGTTTTCAGGAGGAGAGAAAAAGAAAACAGAAATACTTCAAATGCTTACATTACAGCCAAAGCTTGCTATATTAGACGAAACAGATTCAGGACTTGATGTAGACGCAATAAGAATTGTATCAAAAGGAATCAAAATGTTTAGCAATGAAAACAATGCAACACTAATAATCACACATGGCACAAAAATCCTAAAAGAGCTTGATGTAGACTATGTCCACATTTTAGTTAATGGACAAATTGTTACAACAAAAGGTGGAGAACTTGCAAAAGAGATTGAAGAAAACGGATATGCACAATATATAAGCTAAGTCCTGTTTAGCCTAGCTGGGAACAGATCTTTTCTGATATTTTTTGTAACTAATGCAGTTAGTCAAGAATAAAATAGATTTTTTTGATATGCGAAAGGATTTAAAATGAAAACAGATATAGAAGAAATTAATAGAAATATTTATGATATAAAAAATAAAGATGAATATGATTTTAAAATAAAAAAAGGATTGACTAAAGAGATAATTGAAGAAATTTCTAAACAAAAAAATGATCCAGAATGGATGAGAGAGATAAGGCTAAAAGCCTTAGAAACATATAATAAACTTGAACTCCCAACATGGGGGCCTGATTTATCTGAACTTAATATGGATGATATTGCAACATATGTAAGACCTAAAACTAAGATGACTGATAATTGGGATGATGTTCCAGATGATATTAAAAATACATTTGATAGGTTAGGAATTCCAGAAGCGGAAAAGAGATCTTTAGCAGGTGTTGGAGCACAATATGATTCTGAAGTTGTATATCATAGCATGAAAAAAGAGCTTTTAGAGCAAGGAGTAATCTATACAGATATGGAGTCTGCTGTTAGAGATTACCCTGAAATAGTAAAAGAACATTTTATGAAATGTGTACCAATGTCAAATCATAAATTTGTAGCACTTCATGCAGCAGTTTGGTCTGGAGGATCATTTGTATATGTGCCAAAAGGTGTGAAAGTTGAGATACCTTTGCAATCATATTTTAGATTGAATTCTCCTGAATCAGGACAATTTGAACATACTCTAATTATAGTAGAAGAAGGAGCATCTTTGCACTTTATAGAAGGATGTTCAGCTCCAAAATATAATAAGGTAAATTTACATGCAGGATGTGTTGAACTTTATGTAAAAGATAATGCATATTTAAGATATTCGACAATAGAAAATTGGTCAAAAAATATGATGAATTTAAATACTAAAAGAGCAATTGTAGGAAAAAATGCTCAAATAGATTGGGTTTCAGGATCATTTGGATCACATATATCAATGTTATATCCGATGAGTGTATTAAATGGAGAAGGTGCAAAAACAGAATACACAGGAATTTCATTTGCAGGAAAAAATCAAAATTTAGATACTGGATTTAAAGTTATACACAATGCACCAAATACATCTTCTGTTGTAAATTCAAAGTCTATATCAAAAAATGGTGGAATATGTACATATAGAGCATTAACCAAAATAAATGAAAATGCAAAAGGTTCAAAATGTTCAGTATCTTGTGAATCATTAATGCTTGATGACATATCAAGATCAGATACAATACCTGTAAATGATATAAGGAATGATGATATTGAATTTTCGCATGAGGCAAAAATAGGGAAAATAAGTGATAAGACCATTTTCTACTTAATGTCTAGAGGAATATCAGAAGAAGATGCGAAAGCAATGATAGTAAGGGGATTTGCATATCCAATATCCAAAGAGCTTCCTGTAGAATATGCAGTGGAAATGAATAACTTAATCAATTTAGAATTAGAAGGTAGTATTGGTTAACACTTTCAAAAGGGGACGGTTCTTTTTTGAAAGAGAACCGTCCCCTTCTGAAAAAGAACCGTCCCTAAATGAAAGAAGGAATGAAAATGATAGTAAATAGAACTCCTATAAGAACATCGGTAAACTATGGTATAAATGAAGTGGATATACAGGATTTAAAAATACATAGTAAAGTGGTAGAGTTCAATAATTTAACAATTTTGGGTGATTCCTCAAAATTTGATATTTACACAAATGATGATAATAATCAGGTAAATAGAAAAGATTTAGTGTATGGAAATGGCAAAGAACTTGAGGAAGAAGTTTATGAAAAGGCAAATCAAAATATAAAAATAGGTGTTAATAATTCAGGTACATTAAATCTAGAGTTTGAGCTTGATGATGAAAATAAATGCTTAATTGATAATATAAATATTATTTCAAATTCTAAGAAACAGGCAACTATTGTTATAAAGTATGGTTCAGATGATGCACAAGAGTATTATCATAATGGAATAATAAGAGTAGATGCTAAAGAGAATTCAAGAATTAATATTATAGTTATAAATTTATTGAATGAAAAAACAAATAATTTTTTAAGTATAGAAAATATATTAGGACAAGATGCAATTGTTAATTATACAATTGTAGACTTTGGCGGAAAGTCAAGTATCTCGAATTATTATTCTAATTTAATAGGACAAAGATCAAAAGCAAATATAAATACAATCTATTTAGGAAATACTGAACAATTATTTGATCTAAATTACATTGCAGAGCTTAGAGGAGAAAAAACAGATGTAAATATAGAAGTTCAAGGTGCTCTAAAAGATTTTGCTAAAAAGAATTTTAAAGGGACAATTGATTTCAAAAAAGGAAGCAAAAAGTCTACTGGGAATGAAAATGAATATTGCATGTTATTATCAGATAAAGCAAAATCAAAAGCTCTACCAATGCTTCTTTGTACAGAAGAAGATGTAGAAGGAAACCATAGTAGTGCAGCTGGAAAAGTAGACAAAAAATCATTATTTTACATTATGAGTAGGGGTATTTCATATAGAGATGCCATGAAATTAATTGTAAAAGCCAAGTTCAACAAAATTTTAGAAACGATAAAAGATGAAAATTTAAAAGATGAAATTTTAAAAGAGATAGATACCAAATTAGATTAATTTCATTTCAGAAGGGGACGGTTCTTTTTCAGAAGGGGACGGTTCTCTTTCAAAAAAGAACCGTCCCCTTCTGAAAAAGAACCGTCCCTAAATGAAAGAAAGGAGATAATAATATGTTTAAAGAAGATTTTCCAATTTTAAATGAAAGAAAAATTGCTTATTTAGATAGTGGAGCAACAACACAAAAACCAATTCAGGTAATTAACGCAATTGATGAATTTTATAAGAAAAATAATGCAAATCCTCACAGAGGTGCATATAGTTTAAGTATTGAGGCAACTGAGGCTTATGAAAGTTCAAGGGGTAAAATTGCTAAGTTTATTAATGCAGAGTCTCCAGAACAGATTATTTTTTCTAAAAATGCAACTGAAAGTTTGAATTTGCTTGCATATTCTTATGGAATGGAAAATTTGAAAAAAGATGATGAAATTGTTATTTCAATAATGGAACATCATTCAAATTTAGTGCCTTGGCAAAAAGTAGCTAAGGTTACAGGAGACAATTTAAAATATATGTACATAAATGATGAGTTTGAGCTTTCAGATGAAGAAATTGAAAGTAAAATTACAGATAAAACAAAAATAGTAGGAATTGCCCATGTATCAAATGTTTTGGGAACTGTAAATAATGTGAAAAAAATTATAGATTATGCTCACAAAAAAGGTGCGATTGTAATAGTTGATGCATCTCAAAGTATTCCACATATGAGGATTGATGTACAAGATTTAAATTGTGATTTCCTTGTATTTTCAGGACATAAAATGCTTGCCCCTCTTGGGATTGGAGTTTTATATGGTAAGAAGAATTTGCTAAATAATATGACACCTTTTATTATGGGTGGAGACATGATAGAATATGTTTATGAGCAAGATACTACATTTGCACCACTTCCAAATAAATTTGAAGCAGGAACACAAAATGTTGAAGGAGTTGTTGGACTTGCTGCTGCAATTGATTATATTGAAAACATTGGATATGATAAAATCCAAGAAATTGAAAAAGAAGTAGTTGGATATGCAAGAGATGAACTTTCAAAATTGGAATTTTTGGACTTGTATTTAACGCCAAATAAAGAAAACCATTCATCTGTTATATCATTCAACATAAAAGGAGTTCATCCTCATGATGTAGCAAGTATATTAGATACAAATGGTGTATGTGTACGTTCGGGAAATCATTGTGCACAGCCACTTATGAGATTCTTAAATATTGATTCAACTTGCAGAGCTTCATTCTATCTTTATAATACAAAAGAAGATGTAGATAGATTAGTTGATGGATTGAAAAAAGCTTATAACATGTTTAAAAAATATATTTAATTTGGGATAATTTAAAATTAAAAATGATTTTAAGCTTATATTAGAAATAGTTTTAGATTGGAAATAATTATGGATAAAGTAATGTTAGGAATGAGTGGAGGAGTAGATAGTTCTGTATCTGCACTCTTATTAAAAGAAAAAGGATATGATGTAATTGGTGCAACACTTGAACTTTATGCAGGCAGTAGTTGTTGTAATATAAATACATATATAGATGCAAAAGGTGTGTGTAATCAAATTGGTGTGCCACATTTTACATTTAATTACAAAGATGAATTTAAAAAATATGTAATAGATGATTTTATAAATTGTTATGCAAATTGTAAAACGCCTAATCCATGTATAGAATGCAATAAGTATATGAAATTTGGAATAATGTACGAAAAGGCAAAAGAGATGGGGTGCAAATATATAGCAACAGGTCATTATGCAAAAACTGAATATAGTGAAAAATATGGAAGATGGGTTTTAAAAAAATCAAAGGCTGGAAAGAAAGATCAGAGCTATGTTTTGTGGAATATCCCCAAAGGTTTAATACAATATGTAATATTTCCACTTGGAGATTTTGAGAGCAAAGATGAGATAAGAGAGATAGCTGCAAAAAATAATCTAAGGGTAGCAAAAAAGCCAGATAGTGAAGATATTTGTTTTGTACCTGATGGGAATTATAAGAAATTTTTAGAAAATAATTCTGAAATTAAGCCTAAAATTGGAAATATAGTAAATTCAAAAGGTGAAATTTTAGGAAAACATACAGGTTTATATAAATATACAATTGGTCAAAGAAAAGGTCTAGGAATTTCATATAAAGTTCCTCTATTTGTTATTGGATTTAATCCATTGAAAAATGAAGTGATTGTAGGGGAAGAGTCAGAACTATATAAAAAAGAAATTGAAGTTTCTGATATTAATCTTTTACTTGTAAATGAAATAAAAGATTGGATAGAAGTTGATGTAAAAACAAGATATTCATCTAAGTTTGCTAAAGCCAAAATTAAGCAAGATGATAATGATAAATCAAAAATTATAATTATTTTCGATGAACCACAAAAGTCAATTACACCAGGACAATCAGCTGTTTTTTATATAGATGATATTGTACTTGGAGGAGGAAAAATTATATAATTAAAAAGGGGCTATAAAAAAGTCCCTTTTTTACATAGTTTTATTTTGCGAATTAGTTGAATTATAGTTTCTTGAAGAATTAGACGCCATTGTGGAATTCTTGTTTTCAGCACAAAGAAGCTCATATTCTTTACATTTTATTTTGTAATCCATTTGCATACATAAATATTTGTAATATGAATATGCTTGCTCATATTGCATAATTGGGTTAAACATTGGATCTTTATATATATCATTCATATCAAATCCATTTTGAAAACTATAATTATTTTGAAAATCATTAAAATCTTTATCCATAAAAATCATCCCTCCTTTTTTATTATTTTATTATTGCAATTCAAAAATATTTATTCTATTTAAGTCCTGCAACCTGCACGGACTTTAAGTAACATAATGTTTTAAATTGCAATTTTTAATTAAATATTAAAATTAAAAAATGGAAAAATCTGCATAAATAAAAATGTATAAAAAGCAGCAAAAAATCCATGTAGAATTTTTCCAATAACATAAGGTTTTATAGATAAGTCTGTTTTAGAGACAATACTTAAAACCTGTAAAAAAACCGATATTCCTCCAATACCTAATAAAAATGAAGTTAAAATTATATTTATAGATATCGATTTAATAGGAATGGACGAAATAAGAGATATACCATTTGTTATTTCTAATATTCCAGTAAGAAATGGTGCAATGAAACAAGAAGGAATATGTAAAACATCAAAAATAGGAACAAAAATATTAGAAATTACATATAATATAGAACTTGATTGGAGTATTGAAACTATTACTGAAAAGATCACAATAAATCCTCCAATCATAAGAATAGTTGATGTTGCATTTGTTATACTTGAACTTAAGGCTTCTCCAAGGTTAGAAAGTGATAGTTGGTTTTTAGATTGATTATTTTTATCATTAAACACTACAGAACTTGTAGATTCAGCATTTCCATGTTTCCAAAATCTAAATAAAAAGCCAACAGTAAAACATGCAAAAATGTGTGTTATTAATAACAATATGCCAATTGTAGAACTTCCAAACATATTAATTCCAACAGTTCCAATTATAAACAGAGGACCAGAATTATTTGTAAAACTAAGCAATCTCTCACATTCAGTTTTAGACAAGATATTGTTTTTTCTGAAATTACAAGCAATTTTTGCTCCAACAGGATAACCACTTATAATGCCCATTATAATGGCGAAAGATCCTTCGCCTCGTATATTAAATAATGGTTTCATGAAAATATTAAAGATACTTCCAAGAAAATATGGAAAATTCGTTTTTATAAGAAGCTCAGTAGCAACGAAAAAGGGAAATAGTGTAGGGACTACAGATATTGCCCATAGTTTTAAACCTGTTTTTGCAGCTAAAATATTTGAGGAAGAAAATAATATTAAACAAAATGTAAATAGTAATAAAACAAATTGCAATAAAAAATTCTTTAATTTTATTATAAAAAATTTCATTATTAATTCAGTCCCTTCTATTTAAAGCTCTTCTCTAACTTTATCAGCTTTTTTAGACTCAAAGTAAAATTTATTAATTCACTTATAAATATAGAAATAATATAACCAATTATGCCTAAATTTGGAACTATAAAAACAATAAATGATATACTAATAATAAGATCAATTATATTAATAACCATTACGCTTGTTTGAGCATCTAGTCCTTTCAAAATATTATCAACAATGATGTCTATATACATAAATGGAATTAAAAAAGACATGATTCTTATGTATAAGCCAACTTGAGGATTGTTATATATCATTATTCCAAATAGCTTACCAAATACAAAAAATATTAACATTAAAATTGTAGAAAATATAAAAGTTATGAGTAGCAATTTTTTTGTATATTTTTTAATTTTCTTATAATCATTTTTAACATAATATCTTGAAAATTCTGGTATTAAAAGTATAGAAACAGATAGTAGAAATATAGCTGGGAACATTATAATAGGAAATGCCATACCAGAAATTGTACCATATTCACTTAAAGCTTGCTCTACATTTGTTCCACCTTTTTCTAAACTAGATGGAATAATTAGTTGTTTGATAGTTGATATGCCAGATTTTATGCATGTTGTAACTGAGATAGGAATTAATATTTTTAAAATTTTAAAAACAAATTTATTATGATGTAAATCTAATTTTAATGGTAAAACAACATATAAATTTTTCTTAAAATTACAAAAAAATGATTTGTGTTTTATAATTGGAAAGTATTTTTTTAAGTCAAAATTATATAGAAAAACAAGGTATAAAAAAGCGACGAATTCTGATATTACATCTCCAAGTATTAAGCAAAAGCAAACCGATTGAAGTGAATTCGATGCTGAATATATTTTAAATAAAATCATTGTTGCAATAATTTTAGATATTTGCTCTAAAAACTGTCCTAATATTGTTTTATATATTCTTCTTACAGCAGTAAAATATCCAGTAATTGCAGAAGAAATAGAAATTAAAGGAAGAGCTACACATATAAGATATACGATAGTCTTATCTACTTTACTTTGAAAACAATATTTTACAATAAAATTAGAATTTATAAAAAATATAAAGCTGGCAAATAGTGATATTAGAAGACTAATTTTTATGCATGTTGAAGAAGACTTTCGAACTTCATAATTATTTCCAATTGCTAATTCTTCTGAAACTATTCTTATACAAGAAATGTTAATTCCAGATGATGCCAAAGTTATTCCAAATGAATATGTTACAATAATTAATTGAAACACTCCTAAGGTCTCTGATGAAATATGATTTGAAACATAAATATTAAATATAAGTTTAATTAATTGCAAAATAAAGGAACTTATAATAAGCAGTAAAGAATTTAGAAAGAAAATTTTAAAGCGTTTCAAATTAATCACCTCTTTAAATGTATGTTATTTTTTTGCTTATAATACTTGTAAAAATTAAAAAAATAAGATATAATAAAAAATAATTTCAAAGATTAAATAAGCATATATTTTAAAATTGTTTAAAATTATTTATTGGAGGATTAAAAATGGTAGAAGATAACCAAATAAAAGCAGAAGTATCACCTTTTGCAATTAGAAAAGGCGAGATTAAAACATTTGATGGTCAAGATGGATATGTTTCTATGAATCAAATAGTTCATAAAATAAACATAGGTCATATAACTGATATTCATTTTGCAATCTTAGAATTGGTAAATGAATTTGAATTTATTACATCTAGACAATTATTGCAAATGTTAGGAATAAAAGGATATGAAGTAGGGACACAAGATAAATTAAACAACAAATTAGAATCATTGGTAAAATCAAAAATATTAACAAGATATTATTTCAATTCTGATGATGGAAAAGGAATATACAGAATTTATTGCTTAGAAAAAATGGGTAAGTACTTATTAGAAACAAGAGAGATAGAATGTAAATGGCAACAATCAGACAATACAAAGCCTGTTTCTATGATAAAAAAGAGATTAGCAGGAAATCAAGTAATAATTGCATATTTACAAAAAGTAAAAGCATTTGATACTTATACTGTAAAACCTATGTTAAGAGCAAAAAGTTTAGGAAAAATATTTAAACCAAGTGGAGGTTCTGTAAAACTTACAAAAAATGACAAGTCTATAGAATTTATATTTGAAGTTATAAGAAGAGAAGATAATTGGCAGAAAAAACTAGTAGATAAAATGACATTTTATAAAGACTTTTATGATAATTTTGTTCAAGGAGATTCAGGATTTTCATCTCTTCCACAATTGATATTAGTTTGCGAAGATGAAAAACATATGGCAGAAACTTTTAAAGAAATAGTGATGAATTCTATAGAATTTAACAATATAAATTTGTATTATACTACAGATTTAAGACAGGTTAATGAATCATTAGAAAAGTCTTTAACAGAATTTAAATTAGATCCAGAAACAAATAAATACAAAGCATATAATGTAGATATAAAGCTATTGGGAGCATAAAATCATTAAAAATTCTATAATAGCATAAAAATAATTAAATTTTTTTGCAAAAAGTATTGAAATTATTTTATTTTTATGCTATTATAGAAAAGTAGTCAATATTTATCGAGGCGTAGCGCAGTTGGTAGCGCGCGTGGTTTGGGACCATGAGGTCGCAGGTTCGATCCCTGTCGCCTCGACCACTTATTATTTTTGGTAGAAGTGTGAAATATAGGAATCTATATATTTTTATTGACAAAATGATTTAAAAGTTTTATAATATTTTTAAATTTTATATGGGCAAGTGGTCGAGTGGTTAATGGCACCAGACTGTAAATCTGGCCGCGAGAGCGTACGATGGTTCGAATCCATCCTTGCCCACCAAAATCGTAATCTATAAAGACATGATTTTCAGTACTTTATAGATTATTTTTTTTATTTTGATTGCAACATGACTGCGACTGAATTTATTAAACTAAAAATGTATTTAAATATTCAATTACCATATACCTAAATGTTAATGATAAAATAAGAATGT
>DFJF01000015.1 GCA_002372935.1 Clostridiales bacterium UBA3678
ATCCACAATATATGAATTGGCATTAGTATTTCAAGTGATCCAACATTTGATATTCCAGCTATTTTAGCTATTAATGTTGAGAATAATGTTGCTAAAAATAAGACAACTATTTCTCCAACATTGCTTGAAAGTAGGAATTGAATTACTTTTAAAATATTATCATAAATTCTTCTTCCTTCTTCTACTGCTGAAACTACTGTAGCAAAATTATCATCAACTAATATTACATCTGCAGCTTCTTTTGCAACATCTGTTCCAACTTTTCCCATTGCACATCCTATATCAGCTGTTTTTAGTGCAGGGCTATCATTTACCCCATCTCCAGTCATAGCAACGATTTCGCCGTTTTTTTGCCATGCTTTTACAATCCTTACTTTATGTTCTGGTGCAACTCTTGCATAAACCGAGTATTTTCTAATATCTCTTGCTAAATCTTCATCTGATATTTTATCAAGTTCAGCTCCTGTTAAAGCTTCATCTTCATTTTCTAATATTCCAAGTTTTTTGGCAATGGCTGTTGCAGTAATTTTGTGGTCACCTGTTATCATAACAGTTTTTATTCCAGCTTGTTTACATTTTTCAACTGCTGCTTTTGCCTCATCTCTTGGAGGATCAATCATTCCATACATTCCAACATAAATTAAATCATTTTCCATTTCTTCTTTTTCTGGTTTATGATCCATTTCTTTATATCCAAATGCTAATACCCTTAATGCATCTTTAGCCATTTTTTCGTTTGTACTTTCTATTGTAGGTATAAAATTATTTAAATCTTGTTTTATTTCTCCATTGTCTATATATGTAGTACAAATATTTAATAATTCATCTACACCACCTTTTGTAAATACAAGATATTTTCCATCTTTTTCATGTACTGTTGTCATCAATTTTCTTTCAGAATCAAATGGTATTTCATCAACTCTTAGTAGTTCTTGATAAACGTCTTTTGTAAATCCTATTTTTAGAGCAATATCAACTAATGCTGTTTCTGTAGGATCACCTGTTAAAGTCCCATCATCAGCGATCTTTGTATCATTACAAAGCATGCCATTATATACAAGTAATTTTACTTTCTGATTTTCTTTATTGTATTTTACAAAATCATTGTTTTCATCTATTTCACTAACATCATATACTGTATGATTTACAAATATTTTTTGAACAGTCATTTTATTTTGTGTAAGTGTTCCTGTTTTATCTGAACAAATAACAGAACTACTTCCAAGTGTTTCAACAGCTGGTAACCTTTTTACAATAGCATTCTTTTTCACCATTTTTTGAACACCTATTGCTAAAACAATTGTAGAAATAGCAGCAAGTCCTTCTGGAATTGCTGCAACTGCTAAACTTACAGCAGTCATAAACATTGAAATTATTTCTCTTCCTTGAATTATGCCAATAACAAATATTACTAAACAAATAACTAATGCCACTATTCCCAATGTTTTTCCAAGATTATTTAATTTCTTTTGCAAAGGTGTTTCTTGTTCTTCTGCTCCAGAAATCATTTCTGCAATTTTTCCAACTTCTGTGTTCATTCCTGTTTCAAC
The DNA here is from genome assembly GCA_002372935.1 of Clostridiales bacterium UBA3678. Classification (GTDB taxonomy): domain Bacteria; phylum Bacillota; class Clostridia; order TANB77; family CAG-508; genus CAG-269. The sequence continues at coordinate 1,551 of DFJF01000015.1, forward strand.
AACAATTCCTTTTCCTCTTCCATAAGTAACTAAACTTGAAGAAAAAAGCATATTAACTCTATCTCCTATTGGAACTTCATCTTTGTCTATTTTTGCAGCATCTTTTTCAACTGGGACAGATTCACCTGTTAAAGAAGATTCTTGAGATTTTAAATTAATTGCTTCAAATATTCTTAAATCTGCAGGTATATAGTCTCCAGTATCAAGAACAACTATATCTCCCTCTACTAAGTCTCTTGCTGGAACAGTTTGAATATTTCCATCTCTTATAACTTTAGCTTCATGTCCACTTAGTTTTTGCAATGCCTCTAAAGATTTTTCTGCTTTTGATTCTTGTGCTACTCCAATAATTGCATTTGCAATTACAACTATTAAAATAATAATTGTATCTGTTATTCCTTCTCCTTGCATTACTCCAACAACACCTGATACTATTGCTGCAATTATCAAAACAATTATCATGAAATCTTTAAATTGTTCTAAAAATTTTACAAACAAAGACTTTTTTTTTGCTTGTTTTAATTCATTAAAACCATTTTCTGCTTGTCTTTTTTTTACTTCTATAGATGAAAGTCCAGTTTTCATACTGGTTTTCAAATATTTTTCTGTTTCTTCTGCTGTTTTACTGAACCATTTTTCCTTACCCATTCACATTCCTCCAATAAAATTGATTTTATATCATTAATATAAATTAATTTTTGTTTCCCTACCCTTGTTTATTGTTTTTCTTCTTTTTAAAAACAAACAATTTGCTGAAAATAAAATTCAAAATAATAACTACTATATTGGAAATTATTTTCATGATAGTTCCATTAAGGTTAAGTAAATTGACTCCTATGTACATTATTAATTCATCTATACCTAAAGTTGCAATTCTACTTGCAAAAAATGATAAAACCTCTTTTAAAATTTCCTTACCTGTATTTGCCTCTGAGTGGAATACATATCCTTTATTTGTTAAATATGCCACTATTACTGATAATATCCAAGCTATTATATTACTTATCAAATTTGGTACTTTTAGTCCATAATAAAATACTGCATAAGCTACAATGTTTATAATAGTGGTTAATACTCCGAAAACTAAATATCTCATTACTTCTCTATGTGCTCTATATAAATCCGCTAATTTTTTTAATTTAATTTTATCTAAGATATTCAAGAAAAAATCTTCTATTTTCTCCATATAAATTTTAATATATACATTAATTAATGTATATATTCTCCTTTCTCTTCCTCTTTTTTAGTCCTTTTTAAAACTTCTGTTTCATTTAATAATATTTCAAATAACTGTCTATGTTTTTTCACAATGACTTGTAATATTATTCCAATAGAATACAATAATAATGAAATTACCAAAAATATACTTGCAACTATTAATGTTGGAAATCTTGGAACTAGTCCTGTTTTGAAATATTCTACAAGTACTGGTATTCCCATAAATATCGATATAATTAATATTATTGTTCCTAAAATATTAAAGAAAAATGCTGGTCTATATTCTTTGAATAATGTTGCTATTGTTTTTATTACTTTAAATCCATCACTAAATGTATTTAATTTTGACACACTACCTTCTGGTCTATCTCTATATTGAATTGGCACTTCTTTTAGTGTAAAATTTTTATCTATTGCATGTATAGTCATTTCTGTTTCAATTTCAAATCCCTTAGAAAGAATTGGAAATGTTTTTGCAAAATTATAGCTAAAAGCCCTATATCCAGTCATTATATCAACTATATTGCTTTTAAAAATTTTATTAATTAATCTTTCTACTAATTTGTTTCCAAAATTATGGAATGGTCTTTTATTTTCTTGAAAATATGTAGATGATAATCTATCTCCTATAACCATATCAACATTTTTTTCTAAAACATAATCACACATTTTTCTTGCACTTTCTGCTGGATATGTATCATCTCCATCCACCATTAAATAGCAATCAGCATCTATTTCTCTAAACATAGTTCTTATTACATTTCCTTTTCCTTGTTTAGTTTCATATCTTACGATTGCTCCTGCTTTTCTTGCTATTTCATCTGTACCATCTGATGAATTATTGTCATATACATATATATCTGCCTCTGGTAATGCTTTTTTATAATCTTTTACAACTTTTTCTATTGTTTTACTTTCATTATAACATGGTATTAATACAGCAATTTTTTTCTCCATTTATAATTCCACCTCTTTATCTCTTATTATATCAACAAAAATACTTATAATCAATGGCATAGCAAAAATATTTGGAAGTTCATATCTAAAATATGCATTCACTGGTGAAACACAACATACCAATAAAGTTACTAGACTTGGTAATAAGAAAACTATAAATTTATATTTCTTTTTATATATTAAATATCCTAAAACAATTAATAAAATCCATGTGTTTAAACCAATATTTGTACACCAATATATAACTGGCATCCTTTTGCTTATATTTAGTAAGTGTTTTACTGAATTTCTTTCTCCTTTATATTCATCATTATATGAGTAATTAAATTCTCCAGTTTTCGTTAAATCATCATCACAATTTGCTATAAATCTTGTAGTATATTCTTCAATATTTCCCTCTAAATAAAAATATCCATAATAATTATTTAAAAATGCTTCTACATATACATTTGGATGTTTAAAAAATTGTCTAAACCAAACTTTGAAATAATTTTTTAAATCCTCACTTGTTGCATCTTTGTTATATTTGTTTTTTACAGCATCTGATCTTTCTGGAACATATCTATTTGCTAGAGTATCATATTTCAAAACTTTATCTATAATCTCTCTTTCTTCATCTGTAACTTCATTATCATATTCTTTTACATATCTTGCTGTTTGTTGAAATGGAACTGATAACATTTCTCTTACCCCAGTATTAGATATTTTTAATGCAGGTAATAATAGTTTTATAAAAGATTCATATAGTATAAAAACTATTAATGTTGCAAATAAAATGCTTTTTCTATTTATTTTATTACTTATTGCTGCAAATGGCAAAGACAACAATATAACATATATTCCATTATTTCTAAGTAAGCATACCATTAGACTTATAAAAATTATTAATACTACTCTTTTTTTTGATAATTTTTTGTCTGCATATTCTTTTATAATTTTGTATAATTCTATTATGTAGAAAATCATTAAGCTTGCAAAAGGCACATCTTTTGTAATTTCTACAGCATAAAATGGAAATACCGGAATAAAACAGAATATTAATAATGCTAATATTCTTATGTAATTATTTGTTTTTAATTCTTTCATAAATTTTATAATATATGCCAATGCACTTGCAAGTAAAATTGTCTGTATAATTGTATATAAAAATATTCCTAAATTATCATTTCCAAGCATTTTTCCTATTTTTACACAACTTCCTAAAATTACTGTATGTAATACTGGATGATGATTTGTAATTTTTATATTTTCATCAATTAAGTTTACAGAATTAGTTGATGACCTCTCAGTAATTTCCATGCCAAAAAACTGTTTTATCTGATTTGTAGAATCTTTCATTAATACCCCTGGATAAAATATAATTACATAAGGTAACCAACAAAACAAAATAATTATTAATGGCATAATAAATTCATGCTTCTCAAAAATAAAGTTGAATATTTTATTTGTTGCAGATTTATATTTTATATTTGTTATAATTTTTTCAAAAATATAATCTATTATTAATTTAAATAATATACTATAACTTATAAATACAATTAATGATTTTGCAAATTGTATTTCTCCATGAAATATTAAATCCCATGTATTTGTTTTTTTGTAGCTATATCCTATTATTGTAAATAAAGCAAATAATATTGCTAATATGTTTTCTATAATATTTTTTCTTTTATCTTTTTCTTGTCTTCCTTGTTCATTTAATAAAAAACAAGATAACATAAATATTATAATAGATTTTAATGTATCTACTTTTATAGATTCTTCAATTTTTATTAAACATTTTACAATTGGGCTCATATTTTTTGTTATTCCAGCATCTGCATTTTTTACTATATTTAAAGATAATGATAACCCAAATGTTATTAAAAATGCTATTAAAAATATTTTTATTTTATTATTTTTCTTTACTTTTATTATTTCATTCATTACATATCCTCTTTTTTAGTATTTTGCTAAAAAAAAGAGATTATTCTAGATCTTAGAATAATCTCAATAATTACTTTTATAATTATTCAGCTGATCCTTCTGCTTCTTCTGGAGCATTATAAGCATCCAAAATAGCTTTTTGAATCTTTTCTCTTGTTTCTGGATTAATTGGATGAGCTATATCTTTGAATTCTCCGTTTGGAGTTTTTCTACTTGGCATAGCAATGAATAATCCATTTTGACTTTCGATAACTTTGATATCATGAACTGCGAATTCATTATCGAAAGTTATAGAAGCAACAGCTTTCATTCTGTTTTCTGAATTTACCTTTCTTAAACGTACATCTGTAATTTGCATATTAAGCACCTCTTTCCAATAGTTATATATATTTTGTACATACTCTTAGTTTTTTATGTACTAATTATATTATTCTTCATTAAAAAACAAAATCCCTCTTTTTTTCTTTATTTTTTTTATAATTTAAAAATCACAATTTTTTGGTGTTCTAGGGTATGGAATAACATCTCTAATATTTTCTATTCCTGTTATATACATAAGAAGTCTTTCAAATCCTAATCCAAATCCTGAATGTATATTTGAACCATATCTTCTAAGATCTAAATACCAATAAATTTGATCAGCATCCATTTTTCTTTCTTTTATAACTTTTAAGAGTTTTTCGTAATCTTCTTCTCTTTGAGATCCGCCCATAATTTCTCCAGCACCTGGAACTTCTAGGTCAACAGCTGCAACTGTTTTTCCATCTGGATTTAATTTCATATAATATGATTTTATATCTTTTGGCCAATTTTTGACAAATACTGGTCCATTAAAATATTCTGTTATATATTTTTCATGCTCTTTTGCTAAATCTTCTCCATAATCAGGTTCAAATTCCCATTTTTTGTCTGCTTTTTTCAAAATATCTATTACATCTTTATGGTCAATTCTTACAAATTCTGAATTTAAAAGTTTGTTTAATTTTTCTTTTAATCCTTTTTCTATGAATTTATCACAAAAATCGATTTCTTCTGGACATCTTTCCATAACTTTTTTTACTATATATTTTAAGCAATCTTCTTCTATATCCATCAATTCATCTAAATCACAAAATGAGATTTCAGGTTCAATCATCCAAAATTCATTTGCATGTGTTTTTGTATTTGAATTTTCACTTCTAAGTGTTGGACCAAATGTATATATTTTTCCAAATGCTGATGCAAAAGTTTCTCCATGAAGTTGCCCAGAACCTGTTATGTATGTTTCTTTACCAAATAAGTCTCTAGAAAAATCTGTTTTGCCATCTTGATCTTTTGGAAGTTCTTTTTTTAAATCCATTGTTGTTAATTTGAACATTTCTGCTGATCCTTCGCAATCTGCACATGTAATAATTGGAGTATGGACATAAACATATCCATTGTTTTGGAAATATTCATGTATTGCAAATGCAGTTACACTTCTAATTCTAAATACTGCATTAAATGTATTTGTTCTAGGTCTTAAATGTGCTATAGTTCTTAAATATTCAAAACTATGTCTCTTTTTTTGTAAAGGATAATCTTTATCACATTCACTTAAAATTTCTATATTTGTAGCTTGGATTTCAAAAGGCTGTTTTGCATTTTCTGTAATAATTAATTTTCCTATAACCTTTATACATGAATATATTGATAGTTTTGCGACCTTTTCAAAATTTTCTAATTTATCTGTTATTACAACTTGAACATTTTTGAAAAATGAGCCATCATTTAATTCTATAAATCCAAATGTTTTTGAATCTCTTATTGTTTTTACCCAACCTTCTAAAATGACTTCTTTATTATTATATTTTTTTGTATCTCTATATAAATCTTTTATGACTATCTCTGACATAAAAAAGCCCTCCTATTTGCAATTTTTTTTATTATATATAATTATTCCCAAAAATTCAAGTATTTTTCAACAATTAATCATTGATATGCTATGTTCTTAATTTTGCTCCAAGTTTATTTTCCAAATCTTTTATTATTTTTTGGAAAGCATTATTTATTTCTTCATCTGTCAAAGTTGCATTCATTTTTCCAAAGTTTAATGAAAAAGCTATACTTTTCTTATTCTCTTCAATTCCTTTTCCCATATAAACATCAAAAACTTTTACATCATTTAATATAGAACCAGCCGATTTTTTTATTTGCATAACAATTTTTTGTGCTTCAACATTTTTGTCAACTACAACTGCTAAATCTTTATCTACAGAAGGAAATTTTGAAATTTCTTTAAATTTCATTTTTCCAACTTTTTTGTCAAATAATTTTTCCAAATTAATTTCTAAAACATATACATCTTCACTGCAAATTGATGGATGAACTTTTCCAATACAACCTATAATGTCATTATTTAGAGATATTACAGCTGAAATACCAGGATGAAATTCTTTAGCTATTTTACTTGTATCTGCTATAAAGCTATATCTATTTTTATAACCTAAATAATCTAAAACCTCTTCTGCAACTCCTTTTATTGTATAGAAATCAACATTTGCTTTATTTTCAATTCCTAAAGAATACTCTCCTGACATTAAAATTCCTAAATGCTTTTCTTCAATAAATTTGTCTTCACTCTTGTAAAATGTTTTTGCTATTTCAAATATAGAAACATCTTTATTGTCTCTTGCTCTATTGTATTTATAAATGCTCATAAGTGATGGAATCATACTTGTTCTTAATGTACTTCTATCTTCTGACATTGGAGCCAATAATTTTATAGTTTCAACATCTTTATAATTAAATTCTTTTGCTTCATTTTCTCCAACTAAAACATATGACAAAGTTTCATTTAATCCTAATCCTATTAATTTATTTCTAAGTTCTCTATCTCTTCTGTCAAAAGATCCTTGTTTTAATGGTAATTCTGGCAAGATTCCTTCTATATTGTTTACTCCATATAAACGTCCAATTTCTTCATTTAGATCTTCTTTTATTTCTATATCAATTCTACGTCTTGGAACCGAAACTATTGCTCCATCATCCGTATTTTCGTATGTAAATCCAAGTCTTCTAAATATGTCTAATATTTCATTATCTGGAATATTTTGCCCTAAAACTTTATTTATCTCAGCAAATTTTACTTCTATTTTTTTGTCTTCTAAAATTGTTTTATCATATTTTACTGTGCCACCAACAATTTCTGCATCTGCATATTTTTCAAGTAAATTGCATGCTCTATCTTGTGCCATATATGTTCTGTTTGGATCAAGACCTTTTTCAAATCTATTGCTTGCTTCACTTCTAATTAACTCATTTGATGTTTTTCTAACTTTTACACCATCAAATATTGCAGATTCTATTATAATATTTTTGGTTTCTGGAGTAATTTCAGTATCTAAACCTCCCATAACTCCAGCAAGTCCTATAGCTTTTTTACCATCTGAAATAACTATATTTTCATCATGTAAAGTTCTTTCTATATTATCTAATGTTGTTAATTTTTCTCCATTTTTTGCCATTCTAACTTCTATCATTCCATTTAATTTATCTGCATCATAAAAATGAAGTGGTTGACCTGTTTCAAGCATTACATAATTACTTATATCTACAACATTATTTATTGGTCTTATACCAGAAGCTATAAGTCTTGATTTTATAAATTGTGGGCTTTCTTTAATTTTTACATTTTTAACTTTTTTTGCAAGAAAAATAGAACAATTATCTGTATTAACTTCTACTTTAAAACTATCATTTATATTCTCATTATTTTCTTTATGTGATAAATCTATTTTCTTAACTGGCTTATCATATATTGCACCTAATTCATAAGCCATTCCTAAAATACTTAATAAATCTCCTCTATTTGCTGTAAGTTCAAAATCAATTACTTCATCATCAAGCCCCATGTATTTAATTGGGTCTTCTCCAACTGGTGCATCAACTGGAAGTTCATGTATTCCTGTCTTATCAGCTTCATCAACAAATTTGCTGTCTAATCCAAGTTCAAGCATTGAACAAAGCATTCCATTTGACTCTTGCCCTCTTATAACTCCTTTTTTTATTGTTTTATCTGGAAGTTTAGCTCCTGGAAGTGCAACAATAACTTTTAGTCCTTTTCTAACATTTGGGGCACCACAAACTATATCTAAAACTTCTTTTCCTATATTTACTTTACATACATGTAAATGGTCAGAATCAGGATGTTTTTCACATTCTATTACTTCACCAATTATTAAATTTGTAGCATTTATCAATTTACCCGCAGAATCATATTCACTACTTTTATTTGTCATATCCTCAGCTATTTTTTCAGCATTTAATTCTTCAGGCAAGTCTATATAATCTTTTACAAAATTCAAACTTAACTTCATAATCTAATTCCTTTCTACTTTCCTTCATTATGATTTTAAATATATTGTATTTTCAAATAGGCATAAGTTACTTATATATCCATTTGGTCAAATTGTTTTAAAAACCTAACATCATTCCTATATAAATATCTCATATCTGTAATTCCATATTTAAACATTGCAAGTCTGTCAAGTCCTGTACCAAATGCAAATCCACCATATTCTTCTGGATTATATCCATTCATTTTCAATACATTTGGATGTACCATTCCGGCTCCTAAAAGCTCAATCCAACCTGTTTGTTTACAAAGATTGCAACCGCTTCCACCACATTTAAAACATGATACATCAACTTCATAACTTGGCTCTGTAAAAGGGAAATAACTTGGTCTAAATCTTAATTTTGTTTTTTCTCCAAGCATTTTCTTCATAAAAACTTCCAATGTTCCTTTTAAATGTGCAAGTGTAATGTCTTTATCAATAACTAATCCTTCTACTTGGTTAAATTGATGTGAATGTGTTGCATCATCTTCTTTTCTATATGTTTTTCCTGGACATATCATTCTTATTGGACCTTTGTCTTGATTAGCTACCATGACTCTGGCTTGTACTGCAGAAGTTTGAGTCCTTAATAGTTCTTCTGATGTTATATAAAAACTATCTTGCATATCTCTTGCCGGATGTCCTTTTGGTAAATTTAATCTTTCAAAACAAAATTCATCTGTTTCAAGTTCTGGCCCATCTATAACATCATATCCCATAGATACAAATAAATCTTCTATTTCTTCAATTACTCTATTTAATGGATGTTTACTTCCTCTAATAAATTTGTTTGATGGAAGTGTAACATCTATTTTTTCTTCTTCCAATTTTCGTTTTAATTCTAGTTCTGCAAATTCTTTTCCTTTTTTGCTAATTAAGTTTTCCAAATTATCTCTTACTTTATTTACAATTCCACCAATTATTGGTCTTTGTTCTTTACTTAAGTCTTTCATTCCTCTAAGAACTGCAGTCAATTCACCTTTTTTTCCTAAATATTTTACTTTAATATCATTTAGTTCTTTTTCATTACTTGCATTTAAAATTTCTTTAATAGAGATTTCTTCAATATTTTTTATTTGCTCTTCCATGTCTTCACTCCTTTATAAATCTAATTTAATATGTACATCTTTTAACTGTCCTTCACTAACATTTGAAGGTGCATGCATTAACAAATCTCTTGCCTTCTTGTTTTTTGGAAATGCTATTACTTCTCTTATATTTTGTGAATCTGCTATAAGCATAACCATTCTGTCTACTCCAGGTGCTGCTCCTGCATGTGGAGGAGTACCATATTGAAACGCATTATATAACGCTCCAAATCTATTTTTTACATCTTCTTCTTTATAACCTGCAATTTCAAAAGCTTTTACCATTATTTCTGGATTGTGATTTCTAACTGCTCCTGAAGCCATTTCATACCCATTACACACTAAGTCAAATTGATATGCTAAAATATCTAATGGATCTTTTGTATTTAATGCATCCAAACCTCCCTGTGGCATTGAAAACGGATTATGATTAAAATCTATTGTTCCTTCATCTGTTAATTCATACATTGGAAAATCAACAATAAAGCAGAATCTATAAACATTTTTTTCTAATAAATCTAATCTTTTACCAAGCTCAATTCTAATAAGTCCAGCAATTTTTTGAGCTTTTTCTAATTTTTCATCTGCTACAAAAAATATTGCAGAATTTTCAGTAGCTCCAAATTCTTCTATTAATTTTGTTTTAATTTCATCATTAATAAATTTCGCAATTCCGCCTTCTACATTTTGCTCTGAATTTATTTTTGTCCAAGCCAATCCATTTGCACCTACTTCATCTGATTTTGCAAAATCTGTCATTTTATCAAAGAATTTTCTTCCTTGTTCTGCACCATTTTTTACAATTATTGCTTTTACAACTTTGCCTTTAAATGCATTAAATTCTGAATTTTTAAATAATTCTGATACATCTTGAATAATAAGTGGATTTCTTAAATCTGGTTTATCTATACCATATTTCTCCATTGCTTCTCTATATGGTATTCTAATAAATGGTCCTTCATCTACTTTCCAATTTGTAAAATGTTTAAATGTAGCAGGTATTACTGTTTCCATTATTTTTAATACATCATCTTGAGTTGCAAAAGCCATTTCATAGTCTAATTGATAAAACTCTCCTGGTGCTCTATCTGCTCTTGGATCTTCATCTCTAAAGCATGGTGCAATTTGAAAATACTTATTAAAACCTGATACCATTAATAATTGCTTAAATTGTTGTGGAGCTTGTGGTAATGCATAAAACTCTCCAGGATTTAATCTACTTGGTACTAAATAATCTCTTGCCCCTTCTGGTGAAGAATTTGCAAGTATAGGTGTTTGTATTTCTGGAAATCCTAATTCTTCCATTCTGTCTCTCAAAAATTTTAATATTTTTGAACGAAGCAAAATATTGTTATGTAATTTTTCATTTCTTAAATCCAAAAATCTATATTCAAGTCTTAAATCTTCTCTTGTTTCTTGTTCTACATTTATTTCAAAAGGTAAAACATTTTTACATTTTCCCAATATTTCTATAGAATTTGCAATAACTTCAATATCTCCTGTAGGAATTTTTGAATTTTTACTTGCTCTTTCCACAACTTTTCCACTAATGTGAATACAGCTTTCTGTTGGTATTTCTTTCATTTGATTTTGCAATTCTTCATTATTTAAAACTATTTGTGTGATTCCATCTTGATCTCTTAAATCAACAAAAACCATGCCACCTAAATTTCTTTTTTTTTGTATCCATCCTGCAAGTTCTACTGTTTCGCCAACATTTTCTATTCTTAGTTCTCCTAAATTTTTAGTTCTATACATTTTCTTACACCTCTTCATTTTTTATACAAAATATTCATTAATACATTCAATTACATCTTTCGATTTTTCTAAAGTATTTATTTTCTTTCTAAATTCACTAGCCTTTCCTAGCCCTTTAGAATAATATGCCAAATGTTTTCTAAATTCTCTTATTCCTGTGTACTCACCTTTTTCTTGTAACTCTAATAAAAAATGCTCAGTTATTATCTTTCTTTTTTCATTTAATGACATATTTGGCAATTTATTTTCTGTTTTTAAATAATACTTTACTCTTTCAAATATCCATGGATTTCCTATGGCTCCCCTTCCTATCATAATTCCATCTACATTAGTTTTTTTAAACATATTTTCTGCTGATTCTTCATCTATAATATCACCATTTCCTATAACTGGGATCTTCACATTTTCTTTTACTTTTGCTATTTCTTCTAAATCTGATTTTCCAGAATAGAATTCGCTTCTAGTTCTTCCATGAACAGTTATCATGCTAATTCCAACTTGTTCTGCAATTTTTGCAATTTCCGTTGCAACTATATTTTCTTTGTCCCATCCTAGCCTTATTTTCAAACTAACTGGTACAGTAGAATTTTTCACTACTGCATCTATTATTTCTCCTGCATGATCCAGATTTTTTAATAAACTACTTCCATCTCCATTTTTTGTAACTTTTGGAGCAGGGCAACCCATATTTATATCAACAACATCTGCTATATTAGAAACATATTTACTTGCATAACTCATTGCCTCAATTTCACTTCCAAATATTTGAATTGCAATAGGTCTTTTCTCATTTGTAATATTCATTAATTTTTTAGTTTTTTCATCATTATATAAAATTGCTTTACTACTTACCATTTCTGTTGTTGTAATACCTGGGTTAAACCTTTCGCAAATTAATCTAAATGGCAGGTCTGTAATACCTGCCATTGGTGCTAATAATATATTATTTTCTAATTTTAAATTTCCAATATTAAGTTCATGCAAATACATCTTATCACCTATCTAATATTTATTACATTTATTTGTTATAATTTTAAATATATTTTATTTTAAATATATAGTTTTCTTTCTATTGGCACTAATATTTAACAATATTCCTACATATAAAAAACTGGTTAGCATTGAACTACCACCATAACTAACAAATAATAATGGAACACCTGTAATTGGAAGTAGTCCCATAGTCATTCCAACATTTTCTGTCATATGGAAAAAGAAAACTCCTGCAACACCTGCAGCTATATAACTTCCATAATCATCTTTTGCGGTTTTAGCAACATATAAAACTTTATTTATAAAAAAAACATAAGCTATAACTACAACTGCAGAAACAATAAATCCCATTTCTTCTCCTATTACAGAAAATATAAAATCTGTAGTTTTTGGAGATAAATATCCTAATTGTGTCTGATTTCCATTTAGCAATCCCATTCCTGTAAGTTCTCCAGATCCTATTGCAAGTTTTGATTGAATAATATTATATCCTGAACCTCTTGGATCTGATTCTGGATTTAAAAATACATCTATTCTTGCTTTTGCGTGTTCTGGCAGTACAAACTGATACATTAGAGGAATTCCAACTACTACACATATAGTGGCAATAATAATATATTTTTTATCTATACCTGCTACAAATAAAACCATAATTAATGCAAAAACATAAGCCATTGCAGTTCCAAAATCTGGTTGCAAAATAATAAGTAATACAGGTAGTGCAACAACTGCTAAAACAATAGCTAGTTTCCATATTTTATTTATTTCTTCTTTTCCGCTTACTTGTACCCATGTAACAACATAAGCTAAAAATAAAATAACGGAAAATTTGGCTATTTCAGCAGGTTGTATTGATACAGGTCCTATATTAAACCAACTACTTGCACCATTTCTTGATTTTGTAAATAAAACAGCTATTAGTAATAATATTGACAGTCCATATAAAATTGGCGAAATTTTTACTAATACTTTGTAATCCACAAATGAAACTATAACCATGAATACAATACTAACAATAAACCAAGTTATTTGTTTTTTTAACTCATCACCATTATTAGATTGTGTAGCAGAATAAAGTGCTACAAAACCAACTGCACATAAACCTATTGCTAAAATTAATATCCACCATTCTACATTTTTTAATTTTTTACTATTCATTTTCACTCTCTTTTATTTTTTCTTTTTTGATTTTTGTTTTGACTTTTTATTTTCTTTTGAATATTTTCTGTTTTATTCTGAACCTCAGATTCTTCTTTATCATTTCCCTCATTATTACTTTCAGAATTATTATTATTTTTTTCCTTTTCTTGAGATTCACCTTTTACATCTTTTTCTTTTTCATTCTGAGTTTTAATTTTCTCATTGTTTTTTTCTTTATTCTGAGTTTCATTTTTTTCTTCTTCAACAATTTTTATAGCTTCTTCTATTTTTTTATCTTCTTCTTCTATTGTTGTCTGATCTACTTCTAAAGCTTCTTTTGTTTTTTCTTGTGTTTCTTTGTTTATTTGTTCTTCCATTTTCATTTTTTTATTTTCATCTTTTATATTTAAAATTGGGATATTTGCATACAATGCTGGGGCTCCCTGTGTTCCATCATCATTTGTCTGATTTGTAAGACGAACATCCATTGTTGACTCATCTATATCTATATATTTTTTTATTACTTCAATTATTTCTTGCCTCATTAAATCTAAAAAGTCCGCAGAAACATTAGCTCTATCTTGCATTAAAACCAAATGTAATCTTTCTTTTGCAGTATCTTTTGAACTCTCACATAATGTTTCTCTTTTATTTTCTTTCTTAAAAAGTTTAAATAAATTTTCAAACATTTATCTACCTCCATATCTCTAGAGGTTTTAACCTCATGATTTGTTTTTTAATTTTATAAATAATAAAATTCTTTAGTTTTACTTTCTAAATATACTTTTAATTTTTTGCCAGAAACTTTGTTCTCTGCCAGGTATAGTTACTTCTATATCTTCTCCAAGAACTCTTTTTGCTATTTCTAAATATGCTTTTCCTGATGGAGCTCTCTTATTTTGTATGACTGGTTCTCCTTTATTTGTTTGGGTTATTATATATTCATCGTCTGGAACAACACCGATTAAGTCTATTGACAATAAATCTACAATATCATCAACATCCATCATTTCTCCTCTTTTTACCATATTAGGTCTAATTCTATTTATTACAAGCTCTGGATTTTTTATTTCTGCAGATTCTAATAGTCCTATTATTCTATCTGCATCTCTTATTGATGATATCTCTGCTGTCGTAACCACTATTGCTCTATCTGCTCCTGCAATAGCATTTTTAAATCCTTGTTCAATTCCTGCTGGGCAATCTACAAGTATATAGTCAAATTCTTCTTTTAGTTTTGTTGTAAGTTCTTTCATTTGTTCTTCATTTACTGCTGATTTATCTCTTGTTTGTGCGGCTGGTAACAAATATAATTCTTTAAATCTTTTATCTTTTATTAGTGCTTGTCTTAATTTGCATTTTCCTTCAACAACATCTACTATGTCATAAACAATTCTATTTTCTAAACCCATAACTACATCTAAGTTTCTAAGTCCTATATCCGTATCTATTAAAGCTACTTTCTTTCCTTCTAATGCTAAACTTGATCCTAAATTTGCTGTTGTTGTTGTTTTTCCTACCCCGCCTTTTCCTGATGTTATAACTATAACTTCTCCCATTATTTTTCCTCCTTAGGATTTTGAAAAATTCTTATAATATAATATAATGAAATCTTTAAAAAGTCAATGATATTTACATAAAAAACGCAATTTTCTGCAAAAAAATATTAAAATTTTCTCTTGAATTTTTTTTGTATAAACTATATAATTATTAAAAAGTTACAAAATTTTGACAAAAATCAATATTTGTTTACGGAAAGGTGGATTTAAATGGGAAAATTATTTGCAATTGAAGGTACAGATGGTAGTGGAAAACAAACTCAATTTAATAAATTATGTGATAGATTAAAATCAGAAGGAATAGATTTTAAAACTGTTAGCTTTCCAAATTATAATAGTAATTCTTCTGCTTTAGTTAAAATGTATTTATCTGGTGAATTTGGTAAACATGCAAATGATGTTAATGCATATATTTCTTCTACATTTTTTGCAGCAGATAGATATGCAACTTTTAAAACAGAAGGTTTAGAAGACTATTACAATAAAGGTGGAATTATCTTGGCAGATAGATATACAACAGCCAATATGGTTCATCAAGCTAGCAAAATATTAGACCCTGCTGAAAGACAAAAATTTTTAGACTGGCTTTTGGATTTTGAGTTTAATTTATATAAACTTCCTGTTCCTACAAGAGTTTTTTTCTTGAACATGCCAACAAAATATTCTATAGAATTGATGAAAAATAGAGAAAATAAATTCACACATGAACAAAAAAAAGATATTCATGAAAGTGATCCAGAATACTTAGAACAAAGCTATAAAGCTGCTTGTTCTCTTGTAAAACAATATAATTGGTGTGAAATAAAATGTGTTAAAAACGACAAAATTCGTACAATTGATGATATTCATGAAGAAATTTATAATGAAGTTAAAAAATATATTTAATTTTTTAATTTAATAGAGTAAATAGATTAACTTGTGTAAATTATACATTTATTTTTATATAGTCTAAAAAGAGGTAATTTGTATATGTATTTTACAAACTACCTCTTAGATTTTAAGCAACTCATTCCCATTCAAGTTCATAGTCTAATATTTTAACAATGTCCCCTTCTTTTACTCCCATTTCTCTTAGTTTATCATCTACTCCCATGTCTCTTAAGCATTTATGGAAATAATATAGAGACTCATTATCTGCAATATTGACTCTTCCCATAAGTCTCTCAATTGCTTTTCCTGTAATAATAAATTTGCCATCTATTTTTTCTATATTGAATTTTTCTTCATCTTCTAATGTATAAACTACTCTATCTTCAATATCTATTAATTCCTCTTTTGGTAATGACTTTAATGTTTTAGCTACATAATCTAAAAGCTCAGTTATTCCATCTCCTGTAACACTAGAAATTTTAAATAATTCTATATTTTTTTCTTTAGCTAAATTTTCTAATTTTTTGTATAATCCATCATCTTGAATAATATCAGATTTAGTGGCAACTAATATCTGTTTTTTATTTGCCAATTTTTCACTATATTTTTTTAATTCTTCATTTATAGTATAAAAATCATTTACTGGGTCTCTTCCTGTTACCCCAGATACATCAATTAAATGAAGCAATAATCTTGTTCTTTCAACATGGCGTAAAAATTGTAATCCAAGACCTATTCCACTGCTGGCACCTTCTATAATTCCTGGAATATCTGCTATAACAAAACTTTCTCCATTTTTTGATTTTACAACTCCAAGATTAGGCTCTAGTGTTGTAAATTCATAATTTGCAATTTTAGGTCTTGCATCAGTAACAGTACTCAAAAATGTAGATTTACCGACATTTGGAAAACCTAAAAGTCCAACATCTGCAATTAACTTTAACTCCAGAATAATTTCCTTTTCCTCACCTTTTTCACCATCTTGTGCAAATCTTGGTACCTGCCTTGTTGGTGTTGCAAAATGAGAATTTCCTTTTCCTCCTCTTCCACCTTTAAGAACAAGTTCAATTTGATCTGGCTTAGATAAATCTGCTACAACTTTCCCAGTTTTAGCATCTTTAATTATAGTTCCAATTGGCACACCAATGTAAATATCTTCACCATATTTTCCATTACATCTTGCACCACTTCCATTTTCTCCATTTTTAGCTTTAAATTTTTTATTATATCTAAAATCAATTAATGTATTTTTATCTTTATCAACTTTGAAATATACATCTCCGCCTTTTCCGCCATCTCCACCATCTGGTCCACCAGCAGCGACATATTTTTCTCTTCTAAATGAAATAGCTCCATTTCCGCCATCACCTGATTTTATAATAATTTTTGTGTAATCTGTAAACATATATTATCACCTTCTTTCATTTGTTTCATTTGGGGACGGTTCTTTTTATAAAAGGGACGGTTCTTTTACAAAGAAGAACCGTCCCTCTTTGAAAGCAATTAATGCTTTTATTTTTATCCCTTGCTCTGAAAACATTTTTTCATGTTCTGTTTCAATATTGTCCCAAAAATCCGGCTCACTATGCAAATCATAAGTTTTCTTTATTACTTTGAATCCTGCTTCTTTTAGATAATTTAAACTTGAATTAAATAAATCATCATCATCAGTCTTAAAATATATTTTTCCTTTTTCTTTTAAAAATACCTTGTATTTTTCAAGTTGTCTTGTATGTGTAAGCCTCTTTTTTCTGTGTTTTCCTTTTGGCCATGGATTACAAAAATTAATATATATATTGTCTATTTTATCTTCTTCTGATAAAATTAGCAAAATTCTATCAATATCCCATCTTGTTATTATAACATTATCTATTGATAGATTTTTTTCTTTGTATATTGCCTCAACATTCCTTTTAGCTAAACCTAACATTGCATCTACTAAATCTATTGCAATATAATTCTGGTCTAGATTTTCACTTGCAATTTGTGCTATAAACTGTCCTTTCCCACATCCTAATTCCAAATTAAGAGGCAAATCTGGATTTTTGAACTTTTCTTTCCATTTGCCTCTTAATTCTTCAGGATTATCTACATAAAAACTACTTGCTTCAAGTTCAGGTCTTGCCCACTTTTTGTATCTAATTCTCATGCTATTCTCCTATTTGTTTTCTTTTTTCCTTATTTGTTCTCTTCAACAGCTGGTGTTTCTTTTTCTTCCTTTGCTGGAACATTAGCCTTAGCTTCAACTTTAGATTCTTCTTTTACAGTTTCTGTAGCTGGTGCTTCTTCTTTTACTTCTTCTGCAACTACAGCCTCAGTTTTTTCAGCAGGAGCTTCTTCTTGAATTAATGCTCCTTTAACATCTATTTCTTTATTTTCAATTCTTGCTCCAACAACTTCTTTAGTCTTTGCAGCCTTTCCAACTCTATCTCTTAAATAGAATAATTTTGCTCTTCTTGCATGACCAACTCTTACTAATTCTACTTTTTCTACTAATGGTGAATGGATTAAAAATGTTTTTTCAACTCCAACTCCATAAGATATTTTTCTAACTGTAAATGTTTTGTTAACTCCTGATCCTTGTACTTTGATGATAATTCCTTCAAATACTTGGATTCTTTCTTTGTTTCCTTCTTTAATTCTAACATGAACTTTAACTGTATTACCAACTTTTAAATCTGGAATTCTGTCTTTTAGTTGTTCATGTTCTATAGATTTTATTATATCCATTTTATATCCTCCTTATTAATTTCTATCGTCGCTAGCCAAAATACTAGACAATAGATTGATTTTGAGCGGTGCATAATTGCACTTCAATATTTGACCTATATTTCTTATTAAAATATTATTTTAACATATCTGGTCTTTTATTTTTTGTTACTTCTAAAGATTTTTCTTTTCTCCATTTTTCAATATTTTCATGATGACCTGAAAGTAATATTTCTGGAACCCTAACTCCTCTAAAGACCTCTGGTCTTGTATATTGTGGATATTCAAGCAACCCATTTGTAAATGATTCTTCAACAGTAGATTCTTTTGTAATAACACCATCTGCGTATCTTGAAACTGCATCTATAAGTACCATTGCTGGTAACTCTCCACCTGTTAAAACATAATCTCCAATTGAAATTTCTTCATCTACTATTTCATCTATTACTCTTTGATCTATCCCTTCATAATGTCCACAGAGAATTATCAAATGTTTTTCGTTTGCAAGTTCGCAAACTTTTTTCTGGGTTAGTTTTTGCCCTTGTGGTGACATATATATTACTTTTGCATTTTTATCTTGAATAGAATCATAAGCATCATATACAACATCAGGCTTCATTATCATTCCAGCACCACCACCATAAGGTGTATCATCTACTTTTTTATGTTTATCTTTTGAAAAATCTCTAATATTTATTAAATTTATATTTATTAGATTTTTTTCTTGTGCTCTTCCTATTATGCTTGATTTTAGTGAATCAAACATTTCTGGAAAGAGTGTCAAAACATCAAAATTCATTTAAACTAATCCTTTCAATAAATGAACTATTATTTTTTTGTTTTCTATATCTACTTCTTTTATAACATCTGGGATGCCAGGAAGTAAAATAGATTTTCCAAGCTCATTTTTTACAACATATATATCATTACTTCCAGTATTGTAAATATCATCTAAAACACCAAGTTTTTCGCCCTCATCTGAATATACTTCAGATTCTAGTAAATCTGCAATAAAATATTGTCCCTTTTTTAATGGTATAGCGTCTTTTCTGTCTATTTCTAAAATAGCATTTCTATATGTATTTGCCATCTCTACTGTATCTATTCCTTTAAGTTTTAATAAAACCTGATTTTTATGATATTTTACTTCTTCTATTTCGAATTCTTTCTGTTCTTTTCTAATTTTGATATATACTTTTTTTAAGTCATCAAATCTTGTAATATCATTTACCCAAGGATTTACTTTTACAAATCCTTTTATTCCAAATGTATTTACTATTTGACCTATTTCTAAATTTTTCATTTACATGTATTAAAAATAAACTTTTTTATTTCTAATCCTTTCTACTCTACCAATTATCCTAAAAATTCAACTGAAACTCTTTTATGAACTTTTGTAGAAACAGCTTTCATTATGTTTCTAATTGACTGAGCAATTTTTCCTTGTTTTCCTATAACTTTTCCCATGTCACTTTCAGCAACTTTAACTTCAAAAACTATAGATTTTTCTCCATCAATTTCATTTATTGAAACTGAATCTTTATCATCAACTAAATTGTTAATAATTGTTTCTAAAATTTCCTTCATAGTGGATTCCTTTCATTTTGTAATTTTATTGTGCTTTTTCTATAAGAGCTTTTACTGTATCAGTTGGTTTTGCCCCATTTTTAATCCAATATTCAACTTTTTCTTTGTTTAAAACAATTGTTGATGGTTCTGTCATTGGATCATAAGTTCCAATTTGTTCAATGATTCTTCCATCTCTTGGAGATTTTGAATCAGCAACAACTATATGATAGAAAGGAGCTTTTTTCTTTCCAAATCTTTGTAATCTAATTTTTACCATTTTCTGTTCACCTCCTATTAGCTGATGCCTTTTATATTGTCGCCCTTAGAAGTCTTGCATCAAAAATTATATTTTAAAATTTAATAACTAATTTATTTTAAAGAATTTTTATGTAGTTTACATTAAATCTTTAAATTCATCAATTTTGTCTAATTTCATATTTTTCATCATTTTTCTCATAGAGCCTTTATTTTTCATTTGTTTCATCATTTTTTGCGTCATCTCGAAAGACTCCATAAATTTATTTATTTCACTAACTTGTCTTCCACTGCCTTTTGCAATACGTTTTCTTCTACTTCCATTTAAAATCTTTGGGTTTGTTCTTTCTTCTGCACTCATTGAATTTATAATTGCTTCTATTTTATCAAATTCTTTATCATCAACTTTAATGTCTTTTAGTTTATTCATACCGGGAAGCATTTTTAATATTGACGAAAAAGATCCCATTTTTTTGATTTGTTGTAATTGTAATAAGTAATCATTCAAATCAAATTTATTTTTTCTTAATTGTTCCTCTAATTTTTCTGCTTGCTCCATATCAAGAGCTTGTTCTGCTTTGTCTATAATTGAAAGTACATCACCCATTCCTAAAATTCTAGAAGCCATTCTATCTGGATAAAATACCTCAAGTTCACTTAACTTTTCCCCTGTACCTACAAATTTTATTGGTGCTCCAGTAACTTTTTTAACTGAAAGTGCTGCACCACCACGAGTGTCTCCATCAAGTTTTGTTAAGATAACTCCATCTATTCCAACTTTTGTATTGAAATCTGTTGCAACATTTACAGCATCTTGACCTGTCATTGCATCAATTACAAGCAAAATTTCATGTGGTTTCACAGAACTTTTTAGATTTTTAAGTTCTTGCATCAATTCTTCATCAACATGTAAACGGCCTGCTGTATCTAAAATT
The DNA here is from genome assembly GCA_002372935.1 of Clostridiales bacterium UBA3678. Classification (GTDB taxonomy): domain Bacteria; phylum Bacillota; class Clostridia; order TANB77; family CAG-508; genus CAG-269. The sequence continues at coordinate 22,886 of DFJF01000015.1, forward strand.
ACAACATCATTTAATTTTGATATTGCTGTAGATATTGCCCTTCTTGCAATTGTAACAACATCTTTATTGTTTTCCTCACTATAAACCGGAATGTTTAATTGTGCACCAACAACTTGTAATTGCTTTATAGCTGCTGGTCTATATACATCACATGCAACTAACAATGGTTTTTTTCCTTGCTTTCTTAATAGATTTGCAAGTTTTCCAGCTGTAGTTGTTTTTCCAGAACCTTGAAGTCCAACTAACATTATAACTGTTGGTGGATTTGGTGAAATATTGATTTTGCTTTCTGTCCCACCAAGTAGTTCTGTTAATTCATCTCTAACTATTTTTACGACTTGTTCTCCAGGTTTTAATGATTTCATTACATCTTGACCTAATGCTTTTTCCTGGACATTATTTATAAACTCTTTTACAATTTTGTAGTTTACATCTGCTTCAAGTAATGCAAGTTTTACTTCTCTTAACATATCTTTCATGTTACTTTCTGTAATTCTTGCTTCTCCTCTCATTTTTCTTGTGATTTCTTGAAGCCTAGATGATAATCCTTCAAAAGCCATCTAATGTACCTCCTAAAAATCTAATTGATTTTTTATTTTTTTTATAATGATTTTTTGATTTTCATTTAGCTTAGTTTTTTCAATCTTTTCTATCTCTTCTTTAATATTGATTTCTTTTTGCATGAAATTCAACTTTTCTTCATATTCTTCAAGTTTTCTTTTTGATTTAAGTAATATTGTTCTAACTGCTTGTCTTGTTATATCATTGTTTTCTGCTATTTCTGATAATGACAAATCATCATTATAGTAATAGTTCATGAATTCTTTTTGTTTATCTGTTAGCAGATCTCCATATAATTCTAACAATATACTTATTTTTACTTTTTCTTCCATCTAAGCATCTCCTTTTGCTTATACAAAAGTTCAATCAATTTGTAATACTAATCTAGTTTACATCATTTTTATTCATTTGTCAAGCTTTTTTCTGTTTTTTAAAAAAGATTATAAATAAATATTCAAAATCTTTATTTATTAATTCTCTCAAAAAGTACTTCAATATTATCAAGAAATATTTTTTCTTTAACTTCTATTGGTTCCCATGATGGTTTTTCAATTTTTAAATATCCTCTTAACTTACTAGAAGTCTGTGGCATAATTGGTTCAAGTAAATTAGATAAATTTGCAATAACATTAGTACAAGTGTAAATAGTATTATTAAATTCGTCTAAATTCTCTTTTTTCTGAATCCATGGTTTTCTTTCATCATAATACTTGTTTCCAATCTCAATTAAATCAATTATTTTACCACATGCCTTTTTAAATTCTAAGTTTTCTATATATTCAGAAACTATTTTATATGTTTCATTAATTTTTTTCAAAACTTGTGTATCCATAACTCCAACTGGAATTTCAGTTAAACCTTTAAATTTTAAAGTCCTATTTACAAAATTTCCAAATTTATTAACTATATCTGAATTATGAATATTAATGTAGTTTTCTATTGTAAAATCTACATCTTTATTTTCTGGTCCATAGGCAATCATATAATATCTTAAAGAATCAACATTATATTTTTCCACCATTTGTCCTATTGTTATTCCATTTCCCTTACTTTTTGATATTTTTTCAGAATTTATATTTAAATATTGAGATGCAACCATAACATCTGGTAAATGATAATTTTCTTCCATGGCCATCAATAAAACTGGCAAAATTATAGTGTGGAATGTTATATTATCTTTTCCATGGCACATATACATTTTGATATTGCTATTATTATTGTCTTTCCAAAAATCTTCCCAATTTATTCCCTTTTCTTCACAGATTTTTTGTGTTGCAGTAACATAACCTAAAACAGCATCAATCCATACATACATCTTTTTGTCTTCAAATCCTTCAATTGGAATATCAACACCCCAAGACAAATCTCTTGTTACTGCTCTATCTTTTAGTCCTTCTTTTAAGTATTTTTCAGTTTCATTTACTGATGCAATTCTCCAAAATTTTTGATTTTTTTCGACATATTTTTCTATCTGGTTTTGAAATTTTGACAATGCTATATATAAATGGGTATTTTCTTTTTGTACAGTTTTATTTCCACATGTTCTGCAAGTTGCTCCAACTAAATCTTCTTCAGTGGGTACATAACCACAATCACATTGATCTCCTTTTGAAACTAATCCACAGTTAGGGCATATTATTTCTAACTCTCTATCAGCTTCAAATTTACCACAATGTTCACAATATGGTTGTAAATTCATTTTAGAATAAATATATTTATTTTTATACATTTTTAAAAACATGTCTTCAACATGTTTTTTATGATAATCATCATCAGTTTTGGTATATAAATCATAAGAAAAATTCATTTTATTGAAAATCTCTTTAAATTCATTATGATATTTTTCTGCAATATCTTTTGGCTCTACATTTTCTTTTTTAGCTCTTTCTGTTATTGGTGTCCCATGACAATCAGTTCCAGAAACATATAAAACATTATCTCCTAATAATTCGTGATATCTTTTTAAGAAATCTCCAGAAATTAAAGCTGCTAAATGTCCTAAATGCAGAGAACTATTGGCATAAGGCCAGGCTCCACCGATTAATACATTTTTTCTATTTTCATTTTTTATAAGATCATTTTTCAATTGAAATCCCTCCTATATAAACAAACAAATAATAAAATATGTTATCATATTCAAAGTATTCTGTCAATACATAACTGATTTGAAACTATTACAATTATTTTTTACACATGATGAACATCCTTTTACAAGCTCAGCATCTAAAATATTTACTAATTCTTCCATAAAAAATGCTGTACAATTCTATCTTTAAATTGTACAGCAAATATTTCTCCTTATGCTGGTTATCTTACAACATAACAGTTAGATG
>DFJF01000004.1:0-49523 GCA_002372935.1 Clostridiales bacterium UBA3678
AGCACTTTAAAAATTTACTTTTTGGCACTGTGTTTTTTAAGTTATAACACATACCGTTTTGGTTTCATCTCTAAAGAATTTATTGTTTACTTTTCAATGTACTTTTATGTCCACTTTTGTTGCGGACATTTTGTATTATACTATGACAATTTTAATTTGTCAATACATTTTTCAAAAAAAATTTAAAAATATTTTTCTTAATTTTTTTTGACACCTTTTCTTAATTAGTACATTCTTAATCTTATCATTTTTTTGTTTCTTTGTCAATAATTTTATCATATTTTTTATGTAAATTTTTGTTGCATTTCAAATACTAATTAAGGGTAATTTTTTGTCAGCGTTATTACAAGCTAAAAATATAAACTATTTCGTGGAAAATGATAAATATAAAAAAACAGCATATAAAATTATATGTTGTTTCTAATTTTGTTGATCTACATAAACTCTTTCATTTGGTAGGTACATATCTAATTCTTCTCTTGCAGCATCTTCTATATACTCTTTGGAATTTATATTTTCTTTAATTTTGCCAAGTTCTTCCTGTTCTTTTTTAGCTTCTTGCAAATTACTTTCCACTTCTTCTTTATTTGTAGCATATGTATTTAATATTTTTTGTTGATTAATAAATGTTACTAAGCTATATATAACTAAAGCAATAATTATTAACCATTTTATAAATCTTTTTATATTTTTCATTTGACCTCATTCTTCTTTCAAACATAAAATTACCTATATATTATTATATTTCTCTTTTTTTATAAAAAATCCCCTATTTTTTTTATTTTTTTTGACATTTTTTCTTAAATTAATGCAAATAATTGTAATTGGTCTTAATATAAATCTTCTTATAAATTTAAAAACAATCTTTAATGGAAAATATAAAATTCTTTTTAATATATTAATTATATAAACAGAAATCTTTATTACATATTCACTTATAGTTATCAAATAAAGTATTGCTCCAAGTATTATTCCAATTATCATAAATAGTCTTAATTCTCCATCACAAAATTTATAGATTGAATAAATAATAATTATACCTGTAATTATCCAAAAAAATATATCTTCTATATATGTAATTAAATCTTTTGTTTTAAATGTTTTCCTTAGAATTCTAAACAAATCAAATACTATTCCTATTATTATTCCTACTAATGCAAAACAAATAAAAAGATATGCTTGATTTTCTGCCATTATTTTTTCCTCTCTTATTTAAAAATTTTGCCCAATATTCCTCCTTCACTTTTTGCTTGATGATCACTATATGTCAAATTGTTTATCGTTCCTTCTACACTTACCTCTGATGTATCAATACTTAATTTGTTAATCTTTAAGTTATCTCCCTTTATTGTTAATAATCCTAATTCTGTTTCAATAATTACTACTTGATCATCAAAACTCAATACATCATTTACTCCAGAAACATTAAGTTTCTCCCTATTTTCCAATACTAAATTTTGAATAACTCCTGTGGTTAAATTTCCATTAAGACTTCTCTTTTCCTCTATAATCATTACATTCCTCCTTATCTATTGTTTTCCTATATATTTATTTATATTCAGTTTGCTCAGTTTTTAGAACAAAAAAAGATTATAAAAACTTTTCATAAGCATTTATAATCTTTATCTTTTAAATTAATGTTTCATGCAATTTTTCTGTAATATCATCTGTATTATCTTTTTTATATAATATTGATATTTTCGATTCTGTTGTTTCAATACTTAAAATTTGTAATTTGAATTTATTCAAGATATAGACAATTTTTTTTAAGATAGAATTATTACTCATAATTCCATTTCCTATAATTGATATTTTAATTATATCTTCATAAGTAAATTTCATTATTTTCAATTTTGTCTCAACCAAATTTGCAAATTTGTTAAATCTATCCTTTGGTATCGTAAAATATATATCAAGTTTGTCTGTACTATTATTAATTAAATTTTTTACTCCAATTTCGTTTTCAATGAAATTTTTATATATTTTGTTGAACATTTCAATTGAATAACTATCTGCAAATCCGTGTATATAAAATAATTTGTCATTTTTTACGATATTTTTTATAATGCACCCTTCTATTGTTTTATTGCTTATAATAGTACCCTTACCTTTTTTAAATGTCGATTTTGCTACAATTGGCACACCAAATTTTTCGCCAACTTCAACACATCTATTATGCAAAACTTTTGCGCCCTCATCAGCTATATCTAGCATCTCTTCATATGATAATGAATCTATTTTTTTTGCAATCTTAACCTGATTTGGATCTGCAGTATATACTCCATCAACATCTGAAAAAATATAACAATGGTTTGCTTTAATTTTAGCTGCAATTGCGACAGCTGTAGTATCAGACCCTCCTCTTCCAAGTGTAGTGATATCCATATTTTCATTAATTCCCTGAAATCCAGCTACAATAACCACTTTTCCTTTATTTAATTCTTTTTCTATTCTTGATGTATCAATATCTTCTATAATTGCATCTTGATTTGTATTATTGGTTTTTATACCTGCTTGCCATCCTGTTAAAGAAACCGTTGGGATTTTCTCCCTATTTAATAATATACTCAATTTTGCCATAGATATTTGCTCTCCAGAGCTAAGCAAAACATCTAATTCTCTTGAATTTGGCACACTTGAAAGTGTTGCCGCTTCTTTTAATAAATTATCTGTCGTTTTTCCTTGAGCAGATACAACTACTACAATTCTATTATTTTTTTCATAAAATTCCTTTATTCTATCAGCTACAATATTTAATTTTATATTATCTGCAACTGAACTTCCTCCAAATTTTAATACAACTGTGTCCATATTTGACACCTTCTTTTTCATTTCTAGAAAGGACTATTTAATTATAAATATTCCTTTTATATTATATGACTTTCAAAGAGGTATTGTTCTTCTTCTAAAGTGAAACAGATGAGTTTAGTCAAGAACAAATCTGGTTGGTTGCTTTTAATCAGCTATGAAGTATTTTTTTCTGATACGCCTCTATAAAACCATCAATTTCTCCATTCATAACAGCTTCAATATTACCTGTTTCAAAATTAGTTCTATGGTCTTTAACCATTGTATATGGGCAAAAAACATAAGAACGAATTTGACTTCCCCAAGCAATATCTCTTTGAACACCTTTTAAGTCTTCTATTTTTTCTTTATTTTCCCTTTCTTTTAAATCCATCAATTTAGATTTAAGCATCTTCATAGCATTTTCTCTATTTTGAATTTGAGAGCGTTGAGTCTGGCAGGAAACTACAATTCCTGTTGGTATATGTGTAAGTCTTACAGCTGATGATGTCTTATTTATATGTTGTCCTCCTGCCCCAGATGCTCTATAAACATCCATTTTTATATCATCAGGACTTATGTATAAATCTACATCATCATTTATTTCAGGAATTACTTCTAAAGAAGCAAAAGAAGTATGTCTTCTACCACCACTATCAAATGGCGAAATTCTAACTAATCTATGTACTCCCATCTCTCCTTTTAAATATCCATAAGCATTTTCTCCAATAACTTCAAATGTAACACTTTTTATTCCGGCTTCATCACCTTCCAAATAATCAAGTTCTTTTACTTCATATCCAGATTTTGTAGCCCATCTTGTATACATTCTGTATAACATTTCTGCCCAATCTTGTGACTCTGTGCCACCAGCACCTGGATGAAGTGTAAGAATTGCATTATTTGAATCGTATTTTCCAGAAAATAGTGTCTCTAATTCAAATTTTTCTAGCTCTTTTCCAAGTTTTTTCACATTTGATGTTATTTCATTTTCTAATGATTCATCTTGTTCCATTTCTACAATATCTATAAGTTCTTTAGTATCATCAATTTCTTTGCTCAATGTTTTATATTTTGTAACTTTACCTTTTCTTGATTTTATCTCACTTAAAATTTTTTTGCTTTCCTTTTGATCATTCCAAAAGCCATCCTGCATTGTTTTCTTTTCTAGCTCATTAAGTTCTTCTTCATTTTTTTTGATGTCAAAGTGAATCACCTAAACTTTCTAGATTTTGTTTGTACTCATTTAGTCTATTTTTACTTTCTTCTAAATCTAACAAATTATCACTCTCCTTTTATTAATTGGGAATAAATTTTTCAGGATACATGTTTTACTTCTCATCTTCATTTACTCCAACACTTTGATCAAACATTCTTTTTTATAAATATGCTCATATTATATCAATATATTCATCTAAAATCAAGAGTTAAACAAAAAAGATCTGCTCTCAGGCTTATAAATTGAACAACTGAGAACAGATTTTTTTTGCTATTTCTTATATAGATATTTTTGTGGATTTATTGCCACACTATTTATTCTAATTTCTAAGTGAAGATGTGGTCCTGTTGAATTTCCAGTTGAACCAACAGCTCCTATTATATCTCCAGATTTTACAGTGTCTCCCACATTGGAATATATTTTATTACAATGTGCATACCATGTTTGCACACCATTTCCATGGTCTACTTTTATAAGATTTCCATAAGATCCATTATATTCTGTAAAAACTACTTTTCCATCTGCTATAACTTTTATATCTGTACCTGTTTTACATGCAATATCTAATCCAGTATGTGTTGATGATCTTATTGAACTAGATTCTCCAAATCTTGATGTTATTGTCCCTGACACTGGTAATACTGATAAATTTATTCCATTTATCGTAGCTAATGCTTTTTTAGCTTCTTGCTTTTCGAGGATTTTTTTTATTTCATCTTCTAATGATGTTTCTGCAACTTCTACATTATCAGTTTTTACATCCTCTGCATTTTGTGTATATTTCTCATCTATTGAAATATCCAAATCTAAATCATTTCCTTTATATTCTGAATCAATCTTCTTTACAACCTTTTTGGCTTCTTCAAGTGTATCAACATATTCCTGCGTTTTTCCATCTAATGTTACAGCATAAAATTTATATGTTGTAATTGCTGTTTCTTCTAATTTTGCTATTATTTCTGATTCATTAGTTTCTTTATTTCTTTTAATCAATTCTAATTCATATTGTGGTTCTTTATATAGTGAAACACTATCAATATTTTCTCCATTATTATTTATAATTTTTTCATTAATTTTATTCTTAAAAGATTCCTCATTTTCTATATATCCAAGTATCTCATCATTTACCTTTACCACATATACTGGTTTATATTTTATTACTAACATCGCGATTGTTAGTATAAGACCTAATAACATTATAATTAAAGTTCTAAACATTTCTTTTGTAAATACTATAAATGCTGTTTTTACTTTTAATATTAAAATATTACTTCACTCTCCTTTGTCTTTATTTTTACACGCGATGTTTCCTATTATACCATATATGTTTAAAAAATGCAAATTTTGCCGAATTCTTCAAATTTTTGCCTTTCTTAAAAATAATAAATATCAAATTAATCATAAATCATCAATTAAATCATATATAGTCTTTTTTATAAATTCAGCAGATGTAACTGGTGCTACTTTTCCTGGCAATGCAAGTGCCCAAACAAATTTTAGATTCATCTCTTTAGCATCATCTGTATTTATTCCTCCAGGACTTGAAGCCAAATCAATAAGTAAAACATTTTCTTTCATGTATTGCATCTCTTCTTTATCAATTATCATTTGTGGAATAGTATTTATTATAATGTCAAAATCCTTTAAATTCTCTTTTAAATCATACAAATTTTTAGGCGTAAATCCCATTGCTTCAATCCATGCCAAATCAGTATTTTTTCTTGCAGCACATGTAACCTTAGCTGCTAATTGATTAAATTTAGTTGCTACTATTTTTCCTACTCTTCCAAAACCCAAAATTAATACATTACTTCCATGCAATATTGTATCAGTATTTTTTATAGCTACATCTATAGCACCCTCTGCTGTTGCAATTGTATTTAAAATCACTAATTCTTCCATTTTCATTATATCTATTACTTTTTCATAATTATCATCAAGTATCTTTTTAAATTTTTCCTCTATATTTCCTGCTATTAATATTTTATCTTTGTGCTTATTTCTTATTAAATCATCTATAGTGATATTTTTTTCACTATAAGCAGTATATAATTCTCCTGTATCATTAGAAAAAGGGATTGAACATATTATTATTTTCGAGTGTTCTATAGTTTCTTCAAGCCTTCTACATTTTACAATCTCTTTATTATTTTCAATCTCATTTGAATTTTCCATACCAAATGTATAAACCTCATTTTTATCTTCTGCAAGTGAAATAGCTAATTTCACTAATCGCAAATCTCCACCTATTACAGAAATCTTCATTTTAAATATCATCCTTTCATTTTTCAACTTGGGATGGGAGAGCCATTCTCAGTTGCTTTTCCCAGTTGGTAACAAATTTTTCGATTTTTCTAAAGAATCATCCCCTTTCAAAAAAGAACCGTCCCTTTTCAAAAAAGAACCGTCCCCTTTCAGAAAAGAACCGTCCCCTTTCAGAAAAGAACCGTCCCCTTTTTAAAAAACTGTCCCCCTTTCAAACTATATGCAAAAAGAACAGATTTAGTGTATAACCTAAACTGTTCCATAATTGCTAAAACTCCATATAAATTGTTGGATCTAAATACTCTCCATCTTTTAATAATTCAAAATGTAAATGATAATCATCAGAAACCTCAAAAGATGATGAATTTCCAACTGTTCCTAAAGTTTGTCCTTGTTCCACATTTTCACCCTCCACAACAAATTCAGTTGTAAGCAAATTCGAATATATTGTTTTATAACCATCATTGTGTTCTATTATGATTGTCAATCCATATCTTGGATCATTTTTTATTGATGTAACTTTACCTGCAGCTGCAGCTTTTACCACACTTGTTTTATCTGCTTTAATATCTACACCATTATGTGTAATCCACTCTTGCAATGTATTTGAATACACTAAAGAATCATTAGCAAATTCTCTTATTATTTCCCCTTTTACAGGAGCCTGAAATTCAATTTTATCTTTTTCTTTCTTATCAGTTTTACTTGCCTCTGTAGTGTTACTCGTATTTGTATTTTCTGTCTTAGATGTATTGTTAGTTTTATTTACATCATTATTTTTACCTGAACTTGAACTTTCATTTTTAGTATTATTTGTAGTATTGGTAGTATTTGTAGAATTACTATTTGCTAATATAGCTGTCTCAAATCCATCCTCATCAAATAATGAATTTTTATTTGCTAATTCGTTTTCTGATTCTTCTACTGTTTTTCCGATTGAAGAACTTGTACTCTCTGATCCATCTGAGCTCTCATTATAACTAGACAATTCATTAACAAATTTTTTCTCATCAGTACTTTTGCTAATCTTTGATATTGTAACTACAATTAATGAAATCACCAATATCGAAGCAACTACTATAGAAATTATTAAGATTTTATGATTATCTCTTTCCATTTACTTACCTCCAAAAAAATATGTTACTTGTATTATCTACATTTTTTAGAAATTTATACCTATTTTTTAAATTTGTTACCATATATAGTTTAGAGCGAAGAAAAATAAAAATTTATTTAAAGGTAAAATTTAAAAATAAATGGCTGTAAATGTTAGCTATAATTTACTAAAAAATATTTCTAAGATTTACAGAATATTTTTCATCTATATGTTGTAATATAAAAATAGTTTTTTCGAATTCCGAAATTGCTTGTCCATAGTCTTGGGTTTTTACTAAACTTTGTCCAGTAACTAAAGCTGTCTCAACCTTTTCCAATTCATTATGTTCTATATAATAAGATAATTTTGATTGATAATTTTGCCACTTTTTATTTAATTCATCAATATCTTTATTTACACTTTCAACATCAACTTCATCTTTATCTATTTTACCCTCAAACATTATCAAGTCATTTGATATATTATTTATTGCATTATTTGTATATTTTTGAGTAAAATAATCTAATGTAAATACAAGAATAACAATTAATATTGAAATAATTAATTCTTTGTACAATAATATTCCTCCTTATTAAAGTTTACATTTGATAAATTTTTGTTTTTTGTGAGCTTGTGTAGAGTCAACAATTTACTTTTCTTTCTTCTGACAAAAAATATGTCCTTTACCATCATATGTCACAATCAAAGCATCTTCGGGATTATAATTAAATTTATTTACTTGCTTTTTTAGCCAAACATAATTTTTTCCAATTTTCTTCAAATTTTCACTCATAATTCTTCCATCAATTACCAAATCATAAGGAATTCCCTCATAGTCTGGCATTATATTAAAATCCTCCGGAGTCGTATTTCTTTTATTAGGCTTGGGAATTACTGAAATTTGTCCACTTGTCTCCAAAATTGCATATTCAACATCTCCTAATGATGAAATATTTTGACTTCTAATTCTTTCTTCTAATTCATTAATTGTAAATCTTTCTTTTATTAATGCATCCTTTTGTATTTTTCCTCTGTATATTAAAATTCTTGGCTTTCCACAGATTATTTCTCTTGCTCTTATGCTTTTCAAATTTATTAAAGATATTAGTAAATGCATAACAAGCAAGCCCAAAATAGGCACTATTCCATTGCTTAATGGAATTCCAGTATCTGACATTGGAATTGAGGCCAAGTCCGCAATCATTATTGCTATAGCAAGCTCGAATGGCTGAAGCTGTCCAATCTCACGTTTTCCCATTAATCTCATTACTATTAAAACAATAATATATAAAATAATTGATCTAAAAAAATTAATTAACATTAAAATTCTCCTAATTTTTTTTAATTAATTTTTCCAAAAAAAATTTTTATATTCAAAAAATTTCTAATTTTTGTATTTTTATATGATGTATAAAAAAAATAAATTTACAAATAATATCAACATAACCTTTAAAAATTTGATTTTAAAAAGGAGGTTGATTTTGATGTCCAATTCTCAAAGTGAGACAAATCAAAGTACAGGTAGTGGTGCATGGCAAGTAATCGGAAGACTTATTGCTTCTGCTGTTGTTTTAGCAATAACTGCATTTTTCACACCTGGATTTACTATAAATAATATTTGGGCTTTAGCATTAGCTGCTATAGTTTTAGCTATTATGGATTATTTAATTGCTAAATTCACGGGTATAGGTGCCAGTCCTTTTGGTAAAGGATTCGTAGGTTTTGCATTATCAGCAGTTATCTTATATGCAACACAATTTTTTGTAGCTGGTTATTCAATTTCTTGGATGGCAGCAATTATTGGTGCTTTAATTTATGGTGTTGTTGATTATTTCATACCTGGCAACCAATCAATGTAAAATTGCATTTAATATTAAAACAAAAAATACTTATTAAAATAACTTTTTAGCTATTTTAATAAGTATTTTTCTAATTTATAATTAAAGTATTTTTAAAATTTAGTTATTATATTATTTTCACTTTTATAAATACTATTTTCTTTAATAAAACCTCTAACACAAGAAAGAGGATAAATATTTGTATTTCTGCAAACTATTGTACCTGGATTTAGAACAGAATTACATCCAACTTCAACAAAATCGCCTAAAAACGCACCACATTTTTTCAGTTTTGTATCTATTCTTTCATTTTTCTCATCAATTTCTATTTTAACATTTGTTTTGTCTGACTTTACATTTGATATAATAGTTCCTGCTCCTAAATGAGATTTATATCCTAATATTGAATCTCCCACATAATTAAAGTGTGGTACTTTTACATCATTAAACAAAATGCAATTTTTTAGTTCTGTAGAATTTCCAACAACTACATTTTTTCCAACTATCGCCTTTCCTCTAATAAATGCACAATGCCTTATTTCTGCATTTTCATCGATTATTGCTGGTCCTATAATTGATGCAGATTTGTCTATGTGAGCAGATTTTGCAATCCAAACATCTTCTTTTACTTTTTCAAATTTTTCTTTATCTAGCTTTTCTCCTAATTCTATTATAAAATTACTTATATTTGGTAAAACTTCCCATGGATATTCATAATCTTCAAAAATATCTTTTGCTATAGTTTGATCTATGTTAAATATTTCTTTTAATTTCATTTTTTCCTCCAAAAATTATTTAAAATTTATAAAGTATCTATTTGTTTTTAATATTTTGTTTATATTTTTGAAGATAAATTTTTTCTGCAGTTTGTGGACTATCATTTCCAGTCGCATTTTTAATTGGTGCAAATTCATCTTCTCTATTAACTCTTAATATAATCATATCATCCAAATATTCAAATCCATCAAAAATAAATGCTTCGAATTTATATGAATTTGGCTCATTTGGAATAACCTCATTTTCATTTTCATCTATATATGGGTTTTTCTTTTTTGCACAATGATATTTAAAATGATAATTTGCAAGTTCTTTTACAGATTCTATATTAAACAGATGTCCTACAATATTTGATTCACCAAAAAGCAATTCATTTTCATCATCTCTAGCATATATCATTTTTTCGTTCATGTCTATATATTCAATAATAGCTGGCTTCCCATTCTTTTTGCAAAAGATTCCTACTTTTTCTTCTGGATATGCCTTTTTTACAGATTTTGAAGCACTTGGCATTTTGTTTTTTATAGCTAATCCTAATAATACATCATCTACCATGTTTGCCATAATATTGTCAACTCCACAAACATATACCCATTGTATATTGTGAACTTGCATATCTTCAATTATTTTATCTTCTTTCAGTGCCTGAAAAACTCCACCATTTCCATCTGATGCATATCTTATCTCAAAATTTTTATCAACTAATAAATTTCCATCAAAATCTAATAATGGCAAAGTATTTTGCTTGAAAAATTTTACTTTTTCTTTTGGATACCCAAAATAATTATGTTTCTCGAAAAAATTGATTGTTTTATCATTATTATCTATGCTTGTCATTATATACCAATATACTTCTTTACCATATTCTTCTTTTGCTTTTAATAAAGTCTCTGTTAAAATTTCAAATATATATTTACCAACTTTTTCTAATTTAAAAGTTCCCTTAGGTCCTTTCCAACCTAATCTTGTTCCTTGCCCTCCAGCCATAGTAACTACTGCATATTTTCCTTGTTCTATTACTTGGTCTCCGATTTGTTTTATCTCGTTTATTTCTTTGCTTGACAATTTATTTTTATTAATATATTTTATAGGTTCTATCTTTTTTTCATTAACAAATTTTGCATTTCTATTTTTATATAATCTATTTACTTGTTCAAAATCTAATTTTAAAATTTGATCAGCTAATTTTTTCTTTTTTGTATCATCAACTTTTTCCATAAATTTTAAAATTTTTATTTGATTATTTTTTTTTAACAATTTTTTTGTTTGTTCTATATCATCCAAATTATTTTCCTCCCGAAATCATATAATTCGTAATCTTATTATATATAATTTAAATCCAAAAGTCAATTCCCCTATATAAGCAATACACATTATTATATCCTAAGCTTTTTAGCCTATTATATGCAGTTTTACTCCTTCCTCCATAAGAGCAATAAAGTACAATTTCTTGATTTTTATCCACTAATTTATTTTGTATATTTTTATTCATATCATAATATGGTATATTTATAGCACCTTTTATATGTCTTTCATTATATTCTTGTAAACTTCTAACATCAATTATTTTAGCATTATTTGCTTGTTTTTTCTTAAGTTCTTTTATATCTATTTCATACTTTTCCAATTTAATTCTCCTCTTTAATATTATATTTTAGAACTTAATTTTATGTTAAAATTTTATAATATTGATACCTTTGGACATTAAATTCACAAAAACAATAATATTAAAAAAAATGACAGAAAAAATCTGTCATCTTAATATTTTTATTTTAATATACTTAAATATACAATTAATATAATTTCTAAAATTAATATTGCTGGAAGACCAATAGTGAATTTTGGTTTTTGTGTTTTATGTCTAAATAAGTACATTCCAGCTATTGTACCAATTCCTCCTCCAAAAATTGTTATCAAAAACAATGTATTTTCTGGTATTCTCCATCTATTGTTCTTTGCTTTCCATTTGTCTATACCCATTGCTAAAAACCCAATTATATTAATTATAATAAAATAAAGAATTATATATTTTGCTCCTATAACTTCTACAATTTTTTGCATAAATTTATTACCTCTTTGTTGCTATTTTATAGCTAATTAAAACTTTTTACACTATTTTATCACCAAATTTTTCGCCAGCTAAAAAATGATAATGCAAGTGCATGACCTCTTGTCCTGCATCTTTTCCGCAATTTACAATTATTCTATATCCACTTTCTGAAACCCCCTGAGCTTTAGATATTTTTTGCATAGCTTCATGTATTTTCCAAACATATTCTTCATCACCATTTTTCAAATCTTCAAGTGAACTGATATGTTTTTTTGGAATAATTAAAATATGTACTGTAGCAGCTGGATTTATATCCTTGAATGCATATACATATTCATCTTCATATACCTTAGTGCTTGGTACTTCTCCTTTTATGATTTTGCAAAATAAACAATCTTCTTCCATTAATAATTCCACCCTTCATTTTTAAATTATATTTACAAATTGTAAACCTAAACCTGAAATGACACCAATTATGTATAGTAAACAAACAATAAATATATTTTCTTTTACATTCTTATTTGTTCTAAACAAAATAATTAAACCAACTCCTGCACCTGTTAAAAGACCAGCAACAAGAGAAGCTCCATTTAAAATGTTTTCAATGTATAAATTTGTCAAAATAACTGAGGCTGCACAATTTGGAATTAGTCCAATTAAGCTTGCAATAAATGGTCCAAAAACAGCATTTTTCGATACAAAGTTTGCAATTGTTTCTTCTCCAATTACTTCAACTAATATATTTATAATTAATGTAACAATAAATATATATAATAATATATTTAATGTATGTTTAATTGATGATTTTAATATTCCATTTTTTTCACAGTGACAGTGATTATGTTCACAAAATTCTTTTATGTCTTCATCTTCTTGTATTTTCTTATTTGTTTTCCTTAAAATTAAATCTATAATAAATCCAAAAAAGATTCCTAAAACAAACTTAATGGTCAATATTTTTATTAATGTTATAGCAGATATATGTTCAGATAAAAATATTGGTATCATTTCATCTGATGTTGATAAATACACGGCTATTAATGTTCCAAGTGTAATAACTCTAGCAGAATATAAATTGGCTGCAGAAGCAGAAAAACCACATTGTGGTAATATTCCAACAGCTGCTCCAAGTAATGGTCCCCATCTTCCGGATTTTTTTATTGTTTCTTTTGATTTTTCACTCATTTTGTGCTCTATATATTCCATTATTAAATAAGTAATAAACAAAAATGGTAATATTTTCAAGGCATCAATAATTGTATCTCTTAAAATATCTAGCATTTTTTACACCTTTCTCCTTTTTTCATTTAATATTATATATTCTTTTTATTCCTTTGTCAATTGGTGATTTTTAAAATGTATATGTGTCAATTGGTGATTTTTAAAAATTATTAATATTATTTTATAAAAAACTACATTAATGATAAAATAAAAATATACAAAAAATGGACAGTTCCTCTTTTGAAAAAGAACCATCCCTCTTTGAAAATATTTAATTCTAATTCATTTAATACATATAGCTTTTGGATATAGCTTTTTCATTTTGTCCCACTGTACAATAAATAAATCAGAAATAGGATATATAATTTTTCCTGTTAATGTCCTTTTATTTATATTTGCAAAAGTTTCAATATAAATTATTCTGGAGCCAAATACTTTTCCAAAATAACAAATAGGTATTGCAGTATGTGTTCCAGTTGTTACAATGGCGTCAGGTTTTATTTTTAAATATAAAATAAAAGATTTAATAATTAAATAAGAATATAAAAAAATATATTGAAAAATTTTACTTCGAGTGCAATATGGCAAAAATTTAAGTCTATATTCATATTTGTCTTTTAAATATTTTGTTGATTTATCTTTTTCAGTAATAATATAATAATCATATAGATTAAATAATGACTCTAAATTTAACAATTCATGTAAATGTCCACCTGTACTAGAAATAAATATAACTTTTTTCATATAATCATTCGCCTCTTTACTATGATGTGAAAAATTTTAATTTTTATTCTTTCATTTGGGGACGGTTCTTTTTCAGAAGGGGACGGTTCTTTTCTGAAAAAGAACCGTCCCCTTCTGAAATTAACCAAATATACCTCGTTTTTTTATTGGTGGTTGTTCATTCATTGTTTTTGCAAGTTCTGTTAATAAATTTCTTTGTTCTTTTGTCAATTTCTTTGGAGTTTGAACTATAACTTTAAAAACAAAGTTTCCTACATAAGAAGAATTTAAACTCTTAAATCCTTTTCCTCTAACCATAAATTGAGTTCCTGTTTGTGTTCCTTCTGGAATTCTATATTTCTCGATATTTCCATCTACCATTGGAACTTCTATATCTGCTCCTAATGTTGCTTGTGTTATTGTTATTGGAATTTCACAAACTACATTATTTCCATCTCTTTTATATATGCTATGTCTTTTAACTCTAACAGTTATATAAATGTCTCCTGCTGGTCCTCCTTTTGTTCCTGGATTTCCCTGTCCTCTTATTACAACAGTTTGATTGTCTCCAATTCCAGCTGGTATTTTGACTTTTACTTTTGGGCTCTTTCTTACTGTTCCTTTTCCATGGCAAGTTTCGCATGGATCTGTTATAACTTCACCAGTTCCATGACATTCTGGACATGTTCTAGTTGTTTGTACTTGGCCTAATATTGTACTTTGTAATTGTGTTATTTGCCCTGTACCACCACATGCTTTACATTTAACAGCATGTGTTCCAGGTCTTGCACCACTTCCATTACATGTAGGACAAGTTTCTTGTCTTGTAATTGTAACTTCTTTTTCAACTCCTAAAAAAGATTCTTCAAATGTTATGTCTATATTTAAGTTTAAGTCTTCTCCTTTACGTGGTCCATTATTTCTTCTTGTATTTCTTTGCCCATTAAATCCTCCTCCAAAAAATGAAGAAAAGATATCTCCTAAATCGCCAAAATCGTCCCATCCAGATGATGTATATGTATATGTTCCTCCACCAAAAGGACCTCCTGCTCCAAATGGTCCGCCTGCTCCTCCAAAGCCTGCAGATTGAGGATCGGCAGTTCCAAATTGATCATACATTTTCCTTTTTTGTGGATTTGATAATACTTCATAAGCTTCATTTATTTCTTTAAACTTTTTTTCAGCTTCTGCTTTATTATCTGGGTTTGCATCCGGATGATATTTTTTTGCCATTTTTCTATATGCTTTTTTTATTTCATCATCAGTTGCTGTTTTGCTTACTCCTAAAATTTCATAATAATCTTTTTTCCCTGCCATATTCTCCTCCTACTACTATTTGTCATCTTCTACTTTATAGTCTGCATCATATACATTACCATTACTGTTTGAATTTGCATCTGAATTTGCATTTTCTCCATCAGCTGTAGTATTTTCGGCTGTTCCTTCTGCTCCTGAATTTGGATTTGCATTTTTATATAATTGTTCTGACATTTCATAGAATACTTTTGTTAGTTTTTCTGTAGCTTCTTTTATTTTTTCTGTATCGTTTGTTTCTAATGCTTTTTTAGTAGATTCTATTTCTGATTCTACCTTAGATTTTTCTTCTCCAGAAATTTTATCTCCTAATTCATTTAATGTTTTTTCACTATTATATACTAAGCTTTCTGCATTATTTTTAACTTCAATTTCTTCTTTTCTTTTCTTGTCTTCTTCAGCATGAGCTTGTGCATCTTTTACAGCCTTGTCTATATCTTCATCTGTTAAATTTGTAGAAGCTGTAATTGCAACATTTTGTTCATTTCCTGTAGCCATATCTTTAGCTGATACATGAACTATACCATTTGCATCAATATCAAATGTAACTTCAATTTGTGGTACTCCTCTTGGTGCTGCTGGAATTCCTGTTAATTGGAATCTACCTAATGTTTTATTATATGCAGCCATTTCACGCTCGCCCTGTAAAACATGTACTTCTACTGATGTTTGACCATCTGCAGCTGTAGAAAATATTTGTGATTTTTTTGTTGGTATTGTTGTATTTCTTTCTATTAGTTTTGTAAATACTCCACCATATGTTTCAATACCTAAAGATAATGGTGTAACATCTAATAATACTAAATCTTTAACATCACCTGATAAAACACCACCTTGAATAGCTGCACCAATTGCAACACATTCATCAGGATTTATTCCTTTGTCTGGTTCCTTTCCTGTTAGTCTCTTAACAAGTTCTTGAACTGCTGGAACTCTTGTAGATCCACCAACTAATAATATTTTTCCAATATCATTTACAGAAAGACCAGCATCTTTTAATGCATTGTTTACTGGTGTTGCTGTTGATTCTACTAAATCATGAATCAATTCTTCAAATTTAGATCTTGTAAGTGTTATATCTAAGTGTTTTGGTCCTGTTGAATCTGCTGTAATAAATGGTAAATTAATTTGTGTTTGTTGAACTCCTGAAAGCTCAATTTTAGCTTTTTCAGCAGCTTCTTTTAATCTTTGCATTGCCATTTTATCTGTAGATAAATCTATACCATTTGATTTTTTGAATTCTGATACTAAGTAATCTATAATCTTTTGATCAAAATCATCTCCACCTAAATGTGTATTACCATTTGTAGCTAAAACTTCAAATACTCCATCACCAATATCTAGAATAGATACATCAAATGTTCCTCCACCTAAGTCATATATCATTATTTTTTGATCTTGTTCTTTATCCATTCCATAAGCAAGTGCTGCAGCTGTAGGTTCATTTATAATTCTTAAAACTTCAAGTCCTGCAATTTTTCCTGCATCTTTTGTTGCCTGTCTTTGGCTATCATTAAAATATGCTGGAACTGTAATAACTGCTTGTGTTACTTGTGTTCCTAAATAACTTTCTGCATCTGCTTTTAGTTTTTGTAAAATCATTGCAGAAATTTCTTGTGGTGTGAATGAATCACCTTCTATTTTTATTTTTTCTGCAGTTCCCATTTTTCTTTTGATTGAGATAACTGTGTTATCTGGATTTGTAACAGCTTGACGTTTTGCTATTTGTCCAACTAATCTTTCACCATTTTTTGAAAATGCAACAACTGAAGGTGTTGTTCTATTTCCTTCACTATTTGCAATAACAACTGGCTCTCCTCCTTCCATAACTGCTACACATGAATTTGTTGTTCCTAAATCAATTCCTATTATTTTTCCCATAATTTTATTTCCTCCTAATTTTATTCTTTATATTATATTGCCGATTAACGACTTTTAAAATTAAAAACTATTTATTATTTAAATTTCTAAAAATTATTGATTTACTACTACCATTGCATGGCGTAATACTTTGCTTCCTAATTTATATCCTTTTCTATATTCTTGAACAATTTCTTGAGGTTCTTTTGTATCATCTTGTACACTACTTACAGCCTCATGTATGCTTGGATCAAACATCTCTCCAACTGTAGGTATTTCTTCTACTTTATTTTTAACCAAAAAATCTCCAAATTGTTTTTCTACAAGTTCTATTCCTTTTTTGTAATTTTCATCTTTGCATTCTGCACTCGCAGCCATTTGAAGATTATCCATAATTGGTAATACACCTGTTATTATATCCCCAAGTACTGAATTATATAAATTTTCTTTTTCCTTTTGTGTTCTTTTTTTGTAATTCTCAAATTCTGCAAATACACGCTTATATCTATCATCTAATTCATCTAATTCTATTTGCTTTTTCTGAAGTTCAGATTTTTCTTTATTTTCTTTCTTTACTTTTTCTTCTTCTATTTTTGCTTTTCCTTCTTGTTTTACTTCTTCATTAGCTTTATTTTCATTTTCTGCCATTTCTTTCCCTCCTTTTATTTTTATTAACTAAAAATCTTATTCATATTTTAGCACTCTCAATATGTGTTTGCTAAATTATGTATATATAATATAACTTTTTTTAGCACTTGTCAATAGTTTTTGCTAAATATTTTGTAAATTATTTGTGAACAACCCATTTAAGATCTGTCCCCTTTCAGAAAAGAACCGTCCCCTCGCAGAAAAGAACCGTCCCCTTTCAGAAGAGAACCGTCCCCTTTCAGAAAAGAACCGTCCCCAAATGAAATTATTTCTCGTTCAATTTTTTGCTTATATATTTCATAACAGAAATAACTTTTGCATAATCCATTCTTTTTGGTCCTATAATTCCAATCGTTCCCAAATCTTTATTGTCAACTTTATGTTTAAATGTAACTACACTAAAATCTTTCAATTCTTCTTTTTCATTTTCTTCGCCTATATAAATATTTATATCTTCTGCAAAACCAGAATTTAGCATATCTGCCATTAAATCTTTTTCATCTAATACACTCATAAAATTCTTAGCAACTTCAAGGCTGTTAAATTCTGGCAAATCAAGTTCCTGTCTTGCACCTTCTAAATAAACCTTTTCGTCCTCGAACAAAGCTTTTTTTATTTGTGTAATTATTGGTTTTATTACTTTAACAGAATCTTTCATTTCTTTATATAAATATTTTTCTAATGGCTCATTTATTTCTTCTATTGATTTTCCTTTTAATTTATTATTAAACATATAATTTATTGTTTGAACTTGTTTTTCTGTAATATCTTCATCAAATTTAATTATAGTTTCTTTTACCATACCAGATTCTGTCATAATAACAGCTAGCATCATTCTACTTCCAAGTAAAACGAATTTTAGCTCACTAATAATTTGGTCTGATGTTTTTGGCCCAATTGTCACAGTTGTATAATGTGTTATTTCTGAGATTGTATTTGCAGTAATCTTAGTTAGATCCTCAATTTCATGAACTTTAGTCTCTAGTTTTTCACTTATATATTTTATTTCATCTAAACTAATTCTATCATCTTGCATAAGTTCATCAACATAAAAACGATATCCTCTAGCTGATGGTATCCTCCCACTTGATGTATGGACTTTATCTAAGTAACCAGCTTTTTCTAGGTCTGCCATTTCATTTCTTATTGTTGCACTACTACAATTCAAGGCATATTTTTCTAATATTGCATGTGAACTTACTGGCTCTGCAGTATTTATATATTCTTCAACTATTGCCTGTAACACTTTTCTTTTTCTTTCATCTAAATTATTCTTTTTTTCTAATGAATTCTTTTTTTCTTCCATGTTACCTCTTCCTTTCTCACTACTTTAATATTTTACTATTTTATTTTAGCAAAGTCAAGTATAATTTGCTAACGAATTAAAAAAAGAGATAGATTTTCGAGGCTACTGAAAAAGTAGCCTCAGATTTTCTACATCTCTTTAAATTTAACATTTTTGCATAATTTCTTTTTTCATCTTACCAATAATCTTTTTTTCTAATCTTGAAATATAACTTTGAGAAATTCCGAGTTCATCTGCAACTTCCTTTTGAGTTTTTTCATTTCCTGTTTTAAACCCAAATCTCATCTCCATAATAATTTTTTCTCTATCTTTTAATTTACTTATTGATGCTCTTAATAAATTTCTATCAACCTCATCTTCAATATTTCTAGATGTAATATCTGGTTCTGTACCTAAAATATCTGAGAGCAATAACTCATTTCCATCACAATCTTTATTTAATGGTTCATCAATAGAAATCTCACCTTTTATCCTATTATTTCTTCTTAAATACATAAGAATTTCATTTTCTATACATCTTGATGCATAAGTTGCAAGCTTAATATTTTTGTCCGCATTAAATGTATTAACACTTTTTGCAAGTCCTATAGTACCAATAGAAATTAAATCCTCTATTCCTATTCCTGTATTTTCAAATTTTTTCGCAATATAAACTACTAACCTCAAATTTCTTTCTATTAAAACTTGCCTTGCTTCTAAATTATCTTTTTCTGATAATTTTTTTATGTATTCCATTTCTTCCTCTTCTGGAAGTGGTGGTGGAAGAGTTTGACTTCCAGCTATGTAAAATATTAGATTTTCATTTTCTATATAATCAGATTCATTTTTCAAATGCCTTTCATAAATCAAATTCAGATTATTTTTTAAAAGATCCAAAAAATTCATTGTAAAATCCCTCCTCTATAAAATTAATTTAAAATTTCTAGTCCCAAAAGTCCTTTATATTCGCCATTTTTTGTCAATGGTTTATTATATATTCCAATTATAACTTTATCTATTTTTTTTATTTCTTCATTTATATTGACTATTAAATTTTCACCTTTCACACCTAGTAGTATTCCATTTTGCTTTCCTAAAGATGAAAATGGAATAACTCTAAACTTTGAAATATACTCTGTTTGCAAATCTTTTGGTATTTTAGATAGATCACCTCCTAAAATGTTTTCCAAATTATCTAAAATTGGTTTTGGTATAATATCATAGAACAATGTATATTCAAGTACAATTACAGAAGTATTAGTTATTGGCTCTTTTAACATATTTCCTGTGTCTATCAAAGCTTTAGTCTTTATTTTTTTATTTTCAAAACTAACTTCAATGTCACATATCATGTCTTTTTTAGAGAATTTAGTTTTTATAATTTTCTCCCCAATCATCACTAAAAAATATGCTATTATTATTCCTATTAGTATTGTCCTTATTGTATAATTTCCTACTAAAACTCCATTTTGAATTGTTATGTTTTGAAAATTCACCATATATATTATTCCAATTGTTGCACCTGCAAAAACAAAAGAAATTAGATAAAATAAAATTACTTGTTTAAATAATATTTTAAATTTTTTTGGATTAAATGATACATAAATTATTATTATAGATAGAACAATTTTTATAATAAAACTTGAATAAATTTTTAAATTTAAAATGTAATATATTATTGCATATGTTGCTCCAATAATGCTACCTAACAATATTTTTAATTGTTTAATATTTGTTTTTGATATTATGCCTGTTACATACAATATTATGTAATTTATTATTATATTTTCTAAAAATATAACATCTACATATACTGTCATTTGATCACCTAATAAAATTCTACCACATAACATTTGCAAAGTCTGTCTTTTCTTATTGTAGAAAAAAAGAAATAATCTAAATTTTTAGACTATTTCTCTCTTTTTATTATTACAATTTACAATCAATTATTATTTTTATATTTGCACTGTATAATTTTCTATTTTTTGTGAGCTTGTTTTGAGATCTATTTTTCATCAATACTCTCTCTCATTGTAATTCCATCACCTGTATGTGGATAATCTTTAGAATATATATGATCTATAAAAAATATTGTAATTAACAATGTACAAATTGTTATCTTTACTTTATTTGTAAGTTTTTGAATCTGTCTTTCCAAAAATGGAGCAACAATATATACACATAAACTTCCTCCAAGGCCAAAGAAAATACTACATTCTAAACATATTCTTCCATTTATGTTTCCGAAAACTCCTGTGTAATCCCAATATCTTAAACCTGTAGTTTTTTCTATATACCATGATGTGAAATATTCTATAACACTACATAAAATTGATATTACTATAAATGTAATAAATGGTTTTTTTAGCATTTTTCTAATATTTTTAAATCTAGTTAAAAGAATTATTATTGTACAACCTGTCCCATATATTGGAAGCCATGGACCATACATAACACCTCTATTTACTAAAATTCCATCTCTTACAAGATATAATAAGACTTCCCACAACCAACCCACAAATGAAAATATAAAGAAAAATAATATTATTGATGATGGTTCATATTTTTTATTATAATCAATTTTTATCTTCTTTTTTTGAATTTCGTATTGATCTGGATATTTTTCTAAATCATTTTCTTCAAATAATTTTTCATCATTTAACATTTCATATTTGTATTTTTTATTTTTTATGTAATCAAATCTTAAAACTTTATATAATTCAGTATATGTCATAGAATAATATGGTGTTACATATATTCCAGCTAGACCAAATGTTATAAATTGCAAGAAAACCCAACCCAAAAAAGAAAAATCTAATTTTAAGGCATTCCATTTATTTCCATTCATCATCTCTCTAGAAATTTTTATAGCATCTCTTGCTTTTATATTTGGATTTTCTGCAATAATATATGTGACCATTTTATATGAATAATTTTTTATAAGCCCACCTATAATTGTAAAATTCCACAAAATTTTATATATTTCCATTAAAAGCAATGTTTTTACTGAACTAAAATATCTACCTTTTCTAAATGCATAAGCAATTCTTCTAACTCGTGTTTTGGGATAATTTATACTTTCTAAATATAATCTGCTTTCTCCTATTCTTAAAGGATATATAACAAGTCCCCTAATTAACAATCCCAAAATTGCAGCAATTAACAAAAGTGTACTTGTAAATATTTCATAATTTTCATTTCCATATGTTCTAATTGAATTTATAATATTTTGAATCTGAGTTTGGCTTTTTAAAAGCACATCAAATATTGTAAAAATAACACCTTTTGTTATATTATGTGATTCATTATATTGATTAATAAAACCAGACAAATAATCACCAGTAAAAATTTGAGAAAGTAACTCATCTAAATATTTATTTATTATTTGCCCTCTATCATCTGAAGTTATTATTTGCTCAGCATTTCTATCTCTTATGTAATCATAAACTATTTTTAAATTTGAGAATGCATCATTATTTATAATATATCTTCCTGCAATAAAAGTCATAAAAATACCAGCTAATAGTAAAGTCCAGAGATTCTTTTTTAAAATTTGCTTACTTATTGTTTTTATATCTTTTATTTTCCACATATTACTACCTTTTCATGATTTTATAAACTAATATACTCATATCATCTTTTACTTTTCCATAATTATTATCTATTGCTTCATTTATAACTAAATCTGCAATTTTTTGAGGATTAGAATTTTGAATATCCTCAATTAAATATTTTATCCATAAAGACTTATTTTTGTATTCGATATTTGAATCTACAACTCCATCTGTACACATAAGTACAATATCTCCATCTTGAATTTTACGTTCAACACTATTTATACTTATATTTTTTACTATTCCAGTAGGCAATGCAGCTGACTTAATCATTTGAACTTTTTTTCTGTTTTTTATATATGTTGGTGAAGACCCATTTTTTATAAATTCTATAGTTCCTTTATATAAATCTACAATTGCAATATCAAGTGTTGCATAAATGTCTTTATCTATATTTAAAAGATTAGAATTTATTAAATCAATTGATGTTTCTTTATCAAAACCAGAATTTAATAATCTCTTAAGTAATGATATTACTATTTGACTACTCTTTCTAGCTTCTGGTCCAGACCCCATACCATCACTAAGTGCTAGAAGATGTTTTCCATCTTTCAATTCTGTTCTTAAAATACTGTCTCCAGATACTGTCATTCCATCTTTTATTGCTATTGCTTGTCCTATCTCTATAGAATATTTATCATCTGATATAAAACTATATTTTATAGTATGTTTGTTTTCAATGTTTTCTTTATTTTCTAATTTGAATTTTTCTTTTAAATTCTTGTTTAAAATATTTAAGATTATATCTTCTATATTTTTATTTCTATTTTTTTCTACATATATTTTTATTTTATATCTGTCATCATCTTTTTTATTTATTGAAATATCTTGTACTAAAATATCTTTTTCTTTTAACAAAAGAGAAATTGTTTCCTTTTCTGTACTGTATTTCTCTTCATTCTCAGTTTCATTTTTTACATCTTCTTTTAAATCTTCTGCTATTGCAGAAATCGCTTTAGAAACCACATTTAATTGTTTTCCAACATTTTTCTTTTCTTCTTTTGACTTTTCTTTCATAATAAAATTCATTTTGCTTGTTCTAAATGCAGAATTTATTGCCTCTGTCATTTTTATAACTTCTGATCTTATAGGTTTTTCCGGATCATCATAGCCTATGATGTAATTATTATTTTCTGCAAAAATATTTATTAAATCTTTTTCCTTGATAAATTGATTTTGTATTAATTTATTATATATATCATTTACAATATTTCCATCTACATTTGAAATATTATCATATAAAATATTTTCTTCCAAATTTTCTGTATAATTTAAAAGCTCTGTTATAAATATCTGTTTATTTGCTTTTTCAATTTCACTTTGTGTTTCATTTTCATTATATGTGCTTGCCATATCTTTAACAGCTTTTGAAACTTCTTGTAATTTTTCTGCTGTTTCTTTACTTTTTTCTAATCTTCTATCTAAACCTACTGGCAAAAATTGTTTTTTTCCAATTATATTTTCAATATCTAATTTTAAATTTTTTGGAACTGCAAGTAATCCAACTCCTGCTATTAAAATTTCTTTAAAAACAATTAAGTTATCTACTCCGCCATTTGATAAATATGTAAGAATAATATCTCCCAAAATAAATCCAACAATAACACCTATTTTTCCAAATCTATTTAGAATTCCAGCTATTAAACCTGATATTGCATAAGCTGCAATTATTACTGGATCTGTTTCAGCAATTATTCCTAGTGTAACCCCTGTTGTGATTCCTGCTGTTGCTCCAACAAGCATTCCATTTTTCCAGCCTAGTACTAAAACAATAAATATTGCTAAAATGTTTCTTATTGAAAAATCAAATATTTTTAAATTTCCTAAACAGCATACAGCAATTGTAAGCATTATGCTTGCTCCCATTATTTCTTCTAATGAAAAAGCTCTTTTTTCGTTAAAACTTAACAAAACAATTATTGAATTTACAAAAATTTTATATAAAACATAAGTTAATATCGACATAGCTATTGCTTGCAAAAAGTCATATATCAAAAATCCTGATATAAATACTTTTGCAATTCCAACAATTAGTGATGATACTAATATCCTCTTGCCAAATTTTATTTTTTCATTTCTACTTTGTTCATTATATTTTGGTTCAGCAATAAAAAAACTTGAGAAAAATATAAGTATTGTAATTATATAACTTAAAATCGAGTTAGCTCCACATCCAATAATATTTCCTATAAATGATAAAATCAAGACCATTATTATAGGTATTTCATTTGCTCCTGTTGCAGCAACTATAGCTAATGAGCACGGAGAAACTGCTTGTCCCATACCTATACTTGAAACCATTAAAGTAATAATATATAGTAATATATACTTTTTTGATATTGCATTGGTTAATATACTTTTTTTTCTAACTGTTTCTTCTTTAGTCTTACATGTTGTTTCTTCTCCTATATTTTGAAACACTTTTACCACCTCGTCTTTTTTTAATAACATTTTACCACAAGTAGTTTAAATTTTTTGTCTTTTTTGGTATGCTATTTAAAAAAGTTTTCTACATATATTGACCTATTTTTATTTTTCTCGTTTGTGTATTACAATATTATTCTAAAATTGCTTTTATTCTTCTTACTCCTGAAGAACTTGATTCTTCTTTTTTAATTTTAAAATGTCCTAAAACTCCAGTATGTTCTACATGTGGACCACCACATATTTCTTTTGATACATCTCCTATTGTATAAACTGTTACAATATCTGGATATTTTTCAATAAACATACATTCAGCACCTGATTTTACCGCTTCTTCTTTTGTCATTTCTTGTTTTGTAACTGGCAAATCTTGCTTTATCCATTCATTTATAATATCTTCTACTTTTTGTTTTTCTTCATTTGTCAACTTATGATCACAATTAAAGTCAAATCTTAGTCTTTCAGATGTGATATTTGACCCTCTTTGATGTGCATCATTTCCTATTACCAATTTTAATGCTGCATTTAAAAGATGTGTTGCTGTATGGTATTTCACTTCCATTTCTCCAGTTGAGGCTAATCCACCTTTAAATTTTTGTTCTGATCCTGCCCTTGATTTTTCTTGATGTTTTTTGAATAATTTATCAAATTCATCCATATCAAGTGTCATATTATTTTCTTTTGCCAAATCTTGGGTAACTTCTGGTGGAAATCCATAAGTATCATATAATTTGAATACTTCTTTTCCTTCTAATTGTTCTTTTCCTTGCTCTTTATGTCTTTTCATTTCTTTTTGGAATTCTTTTTCACCATGTACAAGTGTTTTAACAAATTTATCTTTTTCTTCTAATATAACTTGTTTGATTGTTTCTCTATTTTTAACTAGTTCTGGATACATTTCTTTTAAATTATCTATATTCAAATCTATTAATCCTGATAATTCATTTAAATCTATTTGTAATTTATTCATTTGTCTTATCATTCTTCTTATTAGTCTTCTTAAAATATATCCTCTATCCAAATTGCTTGGTCTTCCACCATCTGCAATTATCATCATACTTGAACGTAAATGTTCTGCAACAACTCTTCTACTATAGATGCTATCTACCTTTTGAAGTTCTTCAAGTTTCTTCATAATTGGAATAAATATTTCTGTATCATAAGGTGTTTCTTTGCCTTGTAATAACATATTTACTCTTTCAAGACCTAATCCTGTATCAACATTTTTTTGCTTTAATTGTGTAATGCTTCCATCTTCATGTTTATAAAATTGCATAAATACATTATTCCAAATTTCAACATATTTTCCACAATCACAATCTGGATTGCATTCTGGAGAACATTTTGGTTTTCCTGTATCATAAAATATCTCTGTGTCACTTCCACAAGGTCCTGTTTCTCCAGCTATCCACCAATTGTCTTTCAAAAAATATATTCTTTCTCTTGGAATTCCTGCTTGTTCCCAATATGATGCTGTTTCTTCGTCTTTTTCTATTGTTTCATTTCCACCAAAACATGTTACAGATAATTTTTCTACAGGAATTTCTAACTCTTTTGTTAAAAATTCAAAACTCATTGATATAGATTCTTTTTTGAAATAATCTCCAAGAGACCAATTTCCAAGCATTTCAAAAAATGTCAAATGACGATTGTCTCCAACTTCTTCTATGTCATTAGTTCTTATACATTTTTGATAATCTGTAAGTCTTCTCCCCTCTGGATGTTTTTGTCCTAAAAGATAAGGAACTAATGGTTGCATTCCAGCAGTATTAAATAATACAGATGGATCATTTTCTGGTATTAATGATGCTGATGGGATTATTTTATGTCCATGTCTTTCAAAAAAATTTAAATATTTATTTCTTATTTCTAATGCATTCATTTATCTTTCTCCCCTCTATACTCTTCATTTACTTCTTCTTCTATTTCATCATAAACCTGTTCTTCATCATAATTCTGTTCTTTTTCTGAAGAAATATTTTCTTGATATTTTTCAATAAATTCTTCACTCGATAATCTAAATCTTGGCAATGAAGCAATTTCTTCGACTGTCATTTCTTTACCATCATATTTTAATATTGTATCTGGCGTCATCTCTGTTTCTTTTGATGGATGTACATGTCCTGTTTCTTCATTTCCATCTGCCTCATCAATTGATAATTCTCCATTTTTTATTTCTTCTGATGGATGTTCTCTAACTTCATTAATAATCTTGTTTGCATTATATGTACCATTATGAGAATCTAATATTTCTTGTGTTTGAGTATCTTGCTGACTTATTCCATCATATTTATTTTTTAAATCTAATGCAACTCTCCCATCATTGTCTCTTGTGTTATATGCTATAGATGCATCAACAATACCATAAGGACTTTTTTGATCAATTACAAGTGATGTTTTTTTGTTACCATTTTTGAAGTTTATTATGCAATTTGAATTTTCTTTTTTTACACTATCATATTTTCCATCTAATGTTGTTACTTCATTGTTTGAACCTTTGTATGGACTTGCAACACTTTCTGGAAATTTGATTATTTCTCCATTAGATTTTTTACCAACAGGCATAAAAGGAACATCATAAACCTTTCCATCTATTTGGCTCATTTTGTATGAAGGTATTAATTCTAATTCTACAACATCTGAGTATTCTTTACTATTTAAGCCTAATTCACTTTTTAATGTTTCACCATGTACTCCAACTCTTTGATTTAGAGGAATAGAATTCATGCCAATAATTCCATAGCGTTCTCCCTCTTCTTTTGAAATTTCTGTTGGTTCATTTTGATTTTTCTCTTCTTTTTCCTCTTCTTCGCTTTTTTCATTTTCATTTAATTCATCTATTTTTTCAAATACTTTTTTCTTTAAATCAATTTCTGCTATACCTTTAATCTCTTTTTCATCAATTCCAAGTTTCTTAGCCTGCTCTATCAATTTTTCTTTATTCTTTTCTCTTCCATAGTTTATATTTTCTAATGTTTTCATCCATGTTTCTTGTTTTTCTTTGCTCTCATTTGGATCTCCAACTGGTACAATTTCATCTGATAATCCTGAATTTAATTTTGAAATAGCCTCTGGATCAATTTTATTAAGTTTATCATTCACTTCTGGATCAATCATTGCAATCAATTCTGGATTTTCTTTATATTCATAAAACAATTCTCTAACTTGTGATTGATTCTCTCCAATTGAATATTCTTCCATTATTCTGTAAATTTGTTTATCATTATTATCTTTCTTAGCTAGTGGTTCAACTACTGTAAAAAAAACTCTATTGTCTTTTTTGTCTACAAGTTCTTGATTTCTTCTCTCTTTAATTTCTTGTAATATATCTTGAATATCCTTACTTTTTGTTTCAGACATATCAATTCCTCCATACTAATCATCTTATATCTCTTAAATCATTTTATTTATTTTCTTCTTTTTTATTATTTTCTTCTTTCTCTTCTTCTGTTGATTCAAAATCTTTTCCTGTCTTTTTTAATAAATCATTTACAGATTTCATTATATCATCTAAATTTTCATCAAAATTTTCTTTTTCAAAACTTAACATTTTGTTTTATCTCCTCTATTGAATTTTAAATAATTCGCACGCATTATTATATGTTATTTGAGCCATCTCTTCTGGCTCAATATTTTTAAACTCTGCAATTTTTCTTACAATATATTTCAAATTACTTGAATCATTTCTTGTGCCTCTAACAGGTTCAGGAGCAAGATATGGACAATCTGTTTCTATTAACATTTTGTCTTTAGGAACCATATTTACTATTTCTGGAGCATTTTTAGAACTCTTAAAAGTAGAAGTTCCCCCAAAGGCAATATATAGTCCTGCATTTAATCCATGTCTTACAAGTTCCCTATTAAATGGACAACAATGCAAAATACCACCATTTTCAATTTTATACTTTCTAAGTATTGCAATTGTATCATCTATAGCATCTCTTGTGTGAATTGAAATTGGAAGTTTTAGCTCATTTGCAAGCTCTATCTGATTTATAAATGCATATTGTTGAAGTTCCTTTGATGGACCATCATCATAATGATAATCTAATCCAATTTCACCAATTGCAACTATTTTTTTATTTGTTAAAAATAAATTTTTGATTTCTAATATATCTTTATCAATTTCTTTTTTGTTTAAAGAAATCTCACTTGGATGAATTCCAATTATCGAATAAAAGAATTTATGATTATTTGCTATTGATATGGCCTTTTTGGATGTTTCTACATCACAGCCAACATCTACACATTTTGTAACACCTGAATTATAAATTTTTCTTATAGTTTCTTCTCTATCATTATCAAATTTAGCATCATAATAATGAGAGTGTGTATCAAAAAAATTCAATTATATTATCTCCCTTCTAAATCTTTTATAAGAACCATCCCCAAATGAAAGTCACCTAAATAAAACAACCACATTTGCAACTGCATATTGTTTGCAGTGTGATATGCTTATATCAATACTCTCTATTTTGTTTTTTTCTAAATTATGGATATTAATTTTTGGTTTACCGTTTTGGTCTATTTTTACTTCATAGTCTTTCCATGTCAATTCGTATTTGTCTTTTAGTATTTCTGAAATTGCTTTAAATGCAGCTTCTTTTGCAGCAAAACGAGCTGCATAATGTTGATATTTTTGCTTGCCTTTTGATTCACAATATGCAACCTCGTCTTCTGTATATATTTTATTAATAAATGTTTGACCAAAATTTTCTATACTTTTTTTTACTCTTGCAATTTCTATTATATCTATTCCACATTTGATATTCATTTTATCATCCTTTTATAATAAATTAAGCCAATTTAATATATTAAATATTAGAGTCGCAACTAATACACATACTATAATTATAGATATTCTTTCTGTTCTTTCAATTTTTAATTCTCTATATAAAATATCATATTTATTTTTTATTTTGTTATAAGTTTCTTCTAATTCCATAACATTTCTAATATCATAATATAACAAACTTCCAAAGTCCTCAGATGTAATTTCTTGTATCCAGATTTTTTTTGTGAATTCTATAAACTCTTTTCTTGTTTTTTCTATATCTTTTCCACCCTTGAACTGATAATCTAGTTTTTTCAAATATACTTTTAAATATAATGCTAATATATATGTATAAAAATATTGATTTTCATAATCTTGTGGAAGTATTGTGTAATTGTTGATATCTGCTTCTGAACTAAACAAGTTTATGCCTAATTTTGAAATACCAACTTTTGCAAATATGTTATTTGTTATAACTTTTATGTTATCACTTTGAGTAATGTTCATTCCTTGGTCATTCGGGCAAAATGATATATATTTTAGGAAACTATTTTTCAAATCATTAAAATCTGTTGTTGAATTCCAACATGTTTGATCTATGCATACATAAGAAAAAGTATAAAATCTTTCTACATCTAAGTTTAATTTCATTGCATCAAAATTTGGACCGGTTATTTCTGAAATGAATTCTTTTATTTCTTTTATATCTGAAAAATAACTTTCTTGTAACTTGATGTTATCATAATTTCTTAAATTAATATACTCTTGATTTATGTCTCTAAATTTATAGTTAAAATTCAATAAATCAGCAAATTTGTCGCTTCCCTCTATATTGGTTTTTATGTATAAAAAGCATATTCCAGTATTAAAACATATTACTCCTATTTTTTGAATTTTAAAAAATATGCTATTTTCATCCACAGTTTTTCCCTGCAAATCTTTTTTTAAATTATATTCAAATGTTATAGATGGATATTCTGAAAGAATAGCTACTCTAGTTTCAAGTGGCAATTCTTCCATTTTATTCAATCTTTCTTTTGTTAAATCAAAAGTTTTAAACAAAAAATTTCTCATTCTTGGCAAAAAATATGTATATAACTCTAAATCTTTATCTTTCTGAAAAATTCTTAATTCAAATCTTTCATCTTTTAATAATTTTAATATATATTTGTTATATTTATTTTGACCTATTAAAAATGTATGTATAAAATATGTATATTGGTACTTATTCTTTAGCTCCATTTTCTTACCATCCTTTGTTTTTTATTTATTTTTCACAATAGTAGTTCATGTTTATATCTTGTCCAAGATGCCATTTTCCAATAAAATCTATAATTAAATAGTCATCTAAATTATATTTAGGTTCTACAACCACATTTCCTTTAGAATCAATTGCCCCCCATAAATCGTTTGTTTTTACTGCTGCAAATCCATAAGAATTTTGTTCTTGTGCTTCATCATAAATGTAGTCTACAACTACATTTCCATCTTTGTCTACAAATCCATATTTTCCATCTTTTTGACTAACAAATAATGTATTTGATGATAATACTTCTGTAACATTTTTTCCTTCGAATTTGAAATTGTAGTATTTATATTCATCACCAACTTTTAATTTTATATAACCTTTATCTTCATTTAACTCTGAAATAATGCCCTCAGCTTTTACATTAAAATCTGAATCTAGTATTTCAGAATTATAGCTGTCACCTTCAGCTACATAAAATCCAGCATTTTCTTTATAATAAATGTCTGAATATTTGAATTTTAATTTTTCCTTATCTTCTAAATCTATTATTCCATAATTTTTGTCTTTTTTAGCTCTTAATATTCCAATGTTTAATTCTTTTAATTCATCATATTTTGCATCTATAAGCACTTTTCCTTCATAATTCATGAATCCATATTTTTTGTCTTTTTGAAATACAACACCATCTGAATTAATCTGTGATATGCTATCAAAATCTTTTTCTAAAACTACATTTCCTATACTATCGATTACTTTTTGTGATTTTCCTTCATCAATTACAAAATATTTTTCTCCATAAATCTGCTCTATTTTTTCATATTCATTTTTTAATATTGTAGTGCCTGCATAACTAACTAAACCATATTTTTTATTTTCATCAATTGTTATATAACCATGTTTATAGTCATCTGTATCATAAGCTTTTATTTCAGAAAACTTTGGATTTACAATTGTTGCTCCACTAGTATTTATTAATCCATATTTTCCATTTTCTTTTACTAAAATACTATTTTGCACACCTTTTAAAGTTTCTATTTCATCATATTTTATTTCTGTTATGTTTTTTCCGTCTAAATCGATTAATCCATACTTTCCATTTTTTTCTACTCTTAATACATTTTGTTCATACCAAGCATTTCCATCTGAATCATAATTTTCCAATGGTTCTACTTTATCATAATCTGTAAATATTTCTTCATTCTTTTTGTTTATAACTTTTGTTTTGTATTCTCCTGTTTCTTCATTTATATCATATGTACACAAAAATACATCTCTTGTTTTATCAACTACAATTAACATTTCTTGATACATTGGATCTATAACAGTATTTCCAGTAGAATCTATGATCCCCCATTTATTGTCTGAATATATTGCAAAATAATTTGTTGCATTGTAGCTTTCATTTGTACTATTTTTTTCTGATGTGACTTTTTTTATCATAATTACAAACATAATGATTACAATTATTGCAATTAATACTGCTAAAACTTTTGTATAATTTAATTTTCCTTCGTCATTATATCTTTTTCCTCTACTCATACATTCCTCCAATTATTAAGAATTTTACAAATATATTCTACTATAAAACATTTAAAATATCAAGTTTTTTTGATTAATTTGATAACTATTTTGTTACAATATTTTCTATTAAGAAATAGTACTATTTTTCTGGCAAATAATTTAAAGGATTTACATATTCATTATTAATTCTCATTCCAAAATGTAAATGTGGTCCTGTAGTCGCCCCATTAGTTGGTTTTCCACTTGAATCATAATATTTATTTCCTTTTACACCATACACATATTTTGGTCCTACATATCCTATTACTTGTCCTTTGGACACTTCTTCACCTTCTGAAACTATGAAATTTGGATTTGAGTGACAATATGAATATTTTATATTATTATTTTTATCTGTTAATGTTACAGTATATCCACCACCACCTAGAAAACCAACAAATGTAATTGTTCCATCAGTTACTGCTATATATTTGCTCCCCTCTGGAGCTCCAATATCTATTCCTTTATGATAAAAAGAAGCTCCTGAGGTTGGTGCTTTCCTTTTTCCAAAGTATGAATTTATTGTATAATAACCTGGTGCTGGCCAAATTATATTTCCATCTTCTATAAAATCAATGAATTCAAATTTTGAATTTGATAAATCTGATGTATAATAAATAGGTATAAAAAAAATTGAAATAAAAATAATGAGTAAAATTAGTACTAACAAGAATTTGTTTATTAATTTTTGTATAAAAATCAGTCCTTTCCATCTTGCCCCAATATGTTATATTATAAATTGTATATTCATTTTTGTCAATATTTTCCAGATTTAATTTGTGCCATCGGACACAAGGCCCGATTTGGCACATTTTTATTTAAAGACTTGAATCTTCTATCTATTTAATTATCCAGCTATTATCACCATTTGGTTCAAGCTTGATTGTAGACTCTAGAGAAACTACAGGGCGAACTACGTTACTGAAACTGCCAGTAATCCCGCTCGGAAAAATACAAGGCACGAGTGTCAACATAGCCCCAATA
The DNA here is from genome assembly GCA_002372935.1 of Clostridiales bacterium UBA3678. GTDB lineage: Bacteria > Bacillota > Clostridia > TANB77 > CAG-508 > CAG-269. The sequence continues at coordinate 33,689 of DFJF01000004.1, forward strand.
TACAACGCGCACACCAAAGACAGCATCACCATCACTTGTACAAACATACTGCGAGCCGAGCCAGTATGTCGAACTGACGTTTGTAAATAATAAGTCATATGCATTTTTACTATTTTCTTTGTTTTTTATTTTTGTCTCACTACTTTCTGTAGTTGATAATGTTTGTGGATAATACCTATAATAATTATGTGTAAGTGTTGCACTTTCTCCACTTGCTAATTTTTTCCATTCACTTCCAGTCCAATATGTAAAACTTCTATATGTTGATGTTGTGTCTGTTGTTGGATATTTTGTTCCTTTATAATGAATATAACCATCAGTATTTAAAGTATATGTTACTTGATTTCCTGTTTGAGATACTTCGTTTGTTCCAGCATTATGCACATTATCTACATATCCTGTTATTTTATTTACATCATCTACATTTACACTTCTTGCTGATTTTGCATATTTTCCTTTTCCATATATTGCACTTATTTTATTTAATTCTGTAATTCCATTTACATATCCATTTTGTCCTTTTAAATAAAAGTTATCATTACTTGTTGTTTTAATTTTATCTGAAGATATTAACATTAAACAACCTTCTTCATCCACTCCTAATACTTGCCATTTTCCTGTGTAATTTGATGAAAATCTTTGATCTCCATATCCATTTTGAGCAGATGGTGATGTATAAGTTGTTTCTGTTGTTCCTTCTGTTGGACTATAATTTACGTAATCTCCTATTTTTACAGTTGTTGTTCCACATGTACATGTTAGATTATTTGCATCATAAGTCCATGTTCCTGATGTTTCTATTCCATTTGCCTTATTCATTTCTCCCCAGCTTATTCCTGCACTACCATCTGTATCTACTGTTCCTATTACTTTATATCCTTCATTTGTTATAGTTATTGTACCCACTGTTTTATCATATACTATTTCACAACCATGATTTTTTCCATTAGATGTTATTTCATTTATTGCTGTTTCTAACTTTGTTGCAAATGTTCCACTTGCCCCATTTGTTGAAGCATATTTTTCTTCATAATATTCTTGCATTGCTGTGTTATATGCTAGTCCTACTTCATCTTTTGCAGCTCCTATTTTATTTGCTGGTCCTGTCTTCTTCGCATTTCCTAATAATGAGTTATCTCCTGTAAGCATTGCAATTGATACACCTGCTAGAATTAATAACACTATTATTGTGATTACAAGTGCTATCAATGTTATACCTTTTTTATTATTTTTTTCTATTAATTTCATCTTTTTTTCCTCCACTTTTTTAAACTCTACTTATTCAAGTTTTTAAAGTGGATGGCCTTTATTCCTTATTCCGCTTTTGTTGATTCCATTTTTTATTTTTAATAAGTATAGTGTGTGTGTGTGTGTGTGTACAGCCTCAATGGTTTCAGGTTTTTTATTTATTTTCATCTTTTGGTTTCCCCCTCTTTTTACTTTTGTCTTTTTTCTCTCTTTTTTATTATTCTACTAAAACCAATAATTTTTGTCAATAGATTTTTTTTAAAATGAAAACAGTGGTGGTATTGACTAATTTTTCTTATAATTGATTAATCACCTCAGCCAAATACTTCATACTATTTAAACATTGATCAAGTGTATTTCCTGTTGATCCAACCTCAATAATACAAGCCGCCTTGCTCAAATGTTGATTATATCTAGAATTTCTTAGTATTATTGGTTTAAAAAAATTTGGATATAATTCATTTCCTTTTTTTTGCATTTTCACTGCAAATTCCAAATTTGATTTCCAATTTGGATGTTCTAGTCCTCCACCATTTGTTCCAATAACAAACATAATCTGTGCACAATAGTCATCTCCAATTTTTACTGTTGGTGCATAAGAACTATAACTTCCAATTGCATCTCTATGTAAATCAATTATAATATCAGATTTAGTATCTTTTAATAGATTAGTCACTGTTTTTAATGATCTTGAATACGATCCAGTATATGATGGATAATCATGATAAGTTTTGTCATGTACCACATTTATATCATATTTTTTTAAATTTTTGGCAAGTTCATCCCCTACTCTTGCAACACTATATTTTAAATCTGTAGTTCTAAAATTTCCAGTAGGTGTATATGAAAATTTTTCACTTTCTGTATAGCTTTCACAAGTATGTGTATGAAATATAATAATATTTGATTTATCTATTGAAAAATTATCAAAATTTAGAATATCATCTGTTAAATCAAATTTTGTTTCATTTTTTATCTTTACTCCCTTATATTTCTTATTATAAGCATCTACAAGAGGATTTTTAGTTACAACCTCTGTGGAAACTTTTTCTCCTGATACCTCTGTACTATCATTAGTTTCAGTATCTTCATACACTATATTATTTTCATCATTTTGTGATTCACCATTATTTTTTTTTGATTCATTATTATTATTTTCTTGCGAATTCTCATTTGAAACATCATTTTCTTTCAAAACATTTTCATTATTTTGAAAAATACTTAAAGCTCCTAATTCCATATCTAGAATTGAACTTGTTTTATCATTATGGTTCAACTTAGTATCTTTTCCTTCAGAATCAAAAATTGTAAATGCTGGTATTTCTGTACTAATACTTTTTTTATCGAACCTACTACATTCTTCTATGATTTTCTCTTTTAAATTATACATTCTCTCTTTTTTAAAGTATTCTTTATAAAATGTGATTAATGAAATTAATAAAAATATTAATATTAAAAATTTAAGCAAGTCCTTAAAATTAATTACTGCAACTTTAAACATATATAAAATTCTCCTTGTCGTTTTATATATATTCAAAAGTTGCAGTAATATTCATTTCCTATCATATTTTCAAAAACTCTATTAATATGTTTTATCTTTTTGAATCTATCTGTTTTTGTATTTTAAATCTTTTTTCTCTTTACATCATATACACTATCAATTTTTCTTAATGCTTTTAAAATATTGTTTAATTCTTCAACACTTTGTGTTTCTATTGTAATATCAATTACTGCAATTCTATCTCTACTTGCTTTTGCATTAACTCCAACTAATTTTGCCCTTACTGAATTTAAAGTAGTTATTATATCTGACAATAAATTACCTCTGTCATTTGCTGAAATTTCTATATCAACTTTATATGAAATTTTTTCTTCTTCAACCCATGCAACATCTATCATTCTGTTGTCTTCTTGCAAGAGCTCTTTTACATTTGGACAATCTTTTCTATGAACAGACACACCTCTACCTTTTGTAATATATCCTACAATTTCATCTCCTGGAAGTGGATTACAACATCTTGAAAGTTTTACTAAACAATTATCTATGCCTTTTACCACAATACCATTGCTTGAAGCTTTTGGCTTTTTATTTTGTTTTTCCACTGTTAATTTTTCTATTTCTTTTTCTATGTTGTTTTCCTGATGGTCTTTTCTATATTCAATTAACATTCTAGCAATTACTTTAGTAGCAGTATTTGCTCCAAATCCAACAGCAGCATACATTTGATTCAAATTGTCATATTTGTACCTATCAAGCATTGGCTTAATATATTCTGGTTTAAATAAATCCGAAAATTCTATACTAATTCGTTTTACCTCTTTTTCTATTAAATCTTTTCCTTTTTCAATATTTTCTTCTTTCTTTTCCTTTTTAAACCATCCATTTATTTTATTTCTTGCCTGTGAACTCTTAACAAATTTTAGCCAATCCATACTTGGACCTTTAGAATTATCTGATGTTATTATTTCAACAATATCTCCATTTTGTAAAGTTGTAATTATTGGCATCATCTTACCATTTATTTTACATCCTACCATATGATGCCCTATCTGTTCATGAATACTATATGCAAAATCTATAGCATTAGATCCTTTTGGCAATACTTTAATTGCACCTTTAGGAGTAAAAATATATACTTCATCTTCAAAAAGTTCTGTCTTTAAAGTTTCTAAAAATTCTTGAGGATTTTGCATCTCTTTTTGCCACTCTATTGATTCTCTTATCCATGCCAAATCATCTTCTTTTACTTTAACATTTTGCTTTCCTATTCCTAAAAAATTCGCCTCTTTATATGCCCAATGTGCAGCAATACCAAATTCTGCAACTTTATGCATATCCCATGTACGAATTTGAACTTCAAAAGGAGTTCCTTTTTCTCCAAGTAGTGTTGTATGAATAGATTGATACATATTCGGTTTTGGAACAGCAATATAATCTTTAAATCTACCAGGCATTGGATTATATAACTCATGAACAATACCAAGAGCAGCATAACAATCTTTAACAGAATTTACTATAATCCTCATTGCAAATAAATCATATATTTGATCTAAAGTACAATTATCTCTTTGCATTTTTTTATATATACTGTAAAAATGTTTTGCTCTTCCAGTAACTTCTGCATCAATTCTATGTTTTTTAAGTTCAACCCTTATTTGTTCCATTATCTTATCAAGAAATTTTAATCTTTCATCCTTCTTTTTATTAATTCCTTCTACAATTTCCCTATACTCTTCTGGATAAATGTACTTGAAAGATAAATCATCTAATTCTGCTTTAATATTATATAAACCCAATCTATTTGCAAGAGGTGCATACAACTCCATAGTTTCTTTTGCAATAGCAATCTGTCTTTCTCTTTTTAAATACTTTAAAGTTCTCATATTGTTAAGTCTATCAGCAAGTTTTATTAAAATAACTCTAATATCTTTACCCATAGCCAAAAACATTTTTCTATAATTCTCTACTTGATTTTCTTCAACACTTGCAAATTGAATATTACTTAATTTCGTAACACCTGAAACCATATCTGCAACTTCTTGTCCAAATAAATTAACAATATTCTCATTAGTTGCATCTGTATCTTCAACCACATCATGTAAAATTGCAGCAACAATAGTAGGTTCATCTAATCCCATTTCTGCAATAGTAAATGCAACTTGAAGTGGATGAACAATATAGGGCTCACCTGACTCTCTTTTCTGATCTTTATGTTTCTCCACTGAATAATTGTACGCCTTCATTATTAATTTACTGTCTACTTTTCTTGACATTTTTTTCTTTTCTGCAATTACATCTTGTATTGTTACATCTGTATGTTCCAACATTTTCTCTCCTTTCTTTCATTTGAGGGCTGTTCTTTTTTGAAAGAAGGACAGTTCTTCTTTGAAAGTGCTATATTATTGTTTTAATTATATCTTTTAAATTTATTTGTACACTTTCTACTCCACCAAATGAATTCATTTCTATACTTCCAACTACATCTACCCTGTCTCCTATAATAAACTCTTCTGCTAAATATCCTAAATTAAACCCTATAGCATCAATATATGTATTATTACTTTGTAATGTTAATTTTATATGTTTTCCTTCTGTTAATGCTCTTATTGATGATATTTTTAAATTTTTAAAAGCAAAAATTGGATTTCTATTTCCTTCTCCAAATGGTTCTAATACTTGCAAACTTTTTACAAGTTCTACAGACAAATCTTCTACATTTTCAACACTATCTATTAATAAAACTGGATATAATGTATCTACATCACTATCTTTTGCAATTTTCTCAAATTCTGATTGTAATTGTGGTAAATTTTCTTTCTTTACTGACAAACCAACTGCCATACTGTGTCCGCCAAATCCTTCAAGCAAATTTCTACATTTTGTTAATGCAGAATATAAATCAAACCCTTTAATACTTCTTCCTGAACCTTTTCCTATTTCTTCTCCATTTTCAAAACATACAAGTAAAGATGGCTTATAATATAAATCTGTGATTTTTGAAGCAACTATACCCACAACTCCATGATGCCATCCATTTCCTCCTAAAACAATGCTATTATTTGAGTCTAAATGCTCACTTTCTATCTGATTAATTGCTTCTTCATAAATTTTCTTTTCATATTCTTGTCTTTGATTATTATATTTCATTATTTTATTTGCTTTTTCAAAAGCGTCTTCTGCACTATTTGCAAATAACAATTCTAATGCCTCATAAGCATGCCCCATTCTACCACATGCATTAATTCGAGGTGCAATTCCAAATGATATAGCAGTAGAATCAACATTTGAATATCCTGTTAAATTTATTAATGCTTTTAATCCATAATTTTTTGTCTGCCTAATAAGAAGCATACCAAGTTTTGTTATAACCCTGTTTTCATCAACAAGTGGAACAATATCCGAAATCGTTCCTAAGGCTACAATATCTAGATATTTTAAATACTCTTTCTCATCTAATTCCAATTTTTGACTTATAGCTTGACATAATTTAAATGCCACACCAACTCCAGCAAGCTCTCTAAAAGGATAATTATTATCTTTTCTCTTACAATCCACAACTGCAATTGCATTTGGAATTTTTTCTCCTGGCTCATGATGATCAGTAATAATTGTATCTATTTTATATTTTTTTGCATATTCAATTTCTTCTATTCCAGTTATCCCACAATCAACAGTAATCATCAAATTGCACCCAGCCTTTGCTATTTTATCAATAGCTTCATTGTTTAATCCATACCCCTCATTTAATCTATTTGGTATATATTGAGATACTTCTACTCCTCTATCTTTAAAAAAACTGTTTAAAACTGTTGTACTTGTTATCCCATCAACATCATAATCTCCATAAATAAATATTTTTTCATTATTTTTTATTGCTTCTAATATTCTATTTACAGCTTGCTCCATATCTGGCATTTTAAATGGATCATGAAAATCATGTCTATTTGGATTTAAATATACTGCTACATCTTTTGGCTCTATATCCCTATTTGACAGTACAGTTGCCAATAATTTATTTACATTAAATTTATCTTGTATTTCTTTTACTCTCTCTTCATTGACATTATAATACTCCCACTTATTTCTCATTCAAAACTCCATTCTTTAAAATTATTTTTTATATTATTATATAATAAACTCAAAAAAAGTCAATTAAAACATAAAAAAGTTGCAATAAAATTTGCAACTTTTTTTATTTAGCATAATCTACAATTCTGTTCTCTCTAATGACATTTACTTTAATCTGTCCTGGATATTCCATTTCGTCTTCTATTCTCTTTGAAACATCTCTAGCTAGAACTACCATTTGATTATCATTTATTTTATCAGGTTTAACAATAATTCTAACCTCACGACCTGCCTGTATAGCAAAAGATTTTTCAACTCCATCAAATGAATCTGCAATAGCTTCAAGACTTTCAAGTCTTTTTATATAAGCTTCTAAAGTTTCTCTTCTTGCTCCAGGTCTTGATGCTGAAATTGCGTCTGCAGCTTGTACTAAAACTGCTTCAAAAGTCTGTGGTTCAACATCTCCATGATGTGCCTCTACTGCATTTATTACAAGTGGATTTTCCTTATATTTCTTTAAAATATCAACACCTAACTGAACATGAGTTCCTTCCATATCATGGTCTAAAGCTTTTCCAATATCATGTAACAAACCTGCTCTTCTTGCACGCTTTGGATCTAAGCCTAATTCTTCTGCCATAATTCTTGCTAAATTTGATACTTCTATAGAGTGATTTAAAACATTTTGTCCATAGCTTGTCCTATATTTTAATTTACCAAGTAATTTTATTATATCTGGATGTAAGTTATTAACTCCTGTTTCTAGTGCTGCTCTTTCTCCTTCTTCTTTGATTGTTTGAGCTAATTCCTCTTTAGCTTTTTCTACCATTTCTTCAATTTTTGCTGGATGAATTCTTCCATCATCAATCAGTTTTTCAAGAGCAATTCTTGCAACCTCTCTTCTTAAAGGATCAAATCCTGATAAAATAACCGCTTCAGGTGTATCATCAATTATTAAATCTATTCCTGTAAGAGTTTCTAACGCCTTAATGTTTCTACCTTCTCTACCTATAATTCTACCTTTCATATCATCACTTGGAAGATTTACAATAGATACTGTAGTCTCAGCTGTATGGTCAGCTGCACATTTTTGAATTGCATAACTAATGATTTCTTTTGCATTTTTATTAGACTCCTCTTTAGCTTTTTGATCAAGATCTCTAATTATTTTTGCTTTTTCTGACGTAATTTCTTTTTCAATTTGATCTAATAAATATTTTTTTGCATCATCTTTTGACAATTGAGCAATCCTCTGTAATTCTTCTGATTGTTTTTTGTAAATTTCATTTACTTCATTTTTTTGAGATTCTAATGACTCATATTCTTTTTCTAAGTCCTTTTCCTTTTCCTCTAATTTATCTGATCTCTTTTCTAAGTTTTCTTCTTTTTGAATCATTCTTGACTCTTGTTTTTGTACTTCGCTTCTTCTTTCTTTAATCTCTTTATCTAATTCATTTCTATTATTCATTATTTCTTCTTTAGCTTTGATAATTTCTTCTTTTTTCATATTTTCTGCTTCAACTTTAGCTAAATCAACTAATCTTTTAGCTTCTTGTTCAGCTCCTTGAATTTTAGACTCAGCAATTTTCTTTCTTAAAAACATACCTATAAAAATTCCAACTGCTATTGAGATTACGAAAGTAGCGACTATGATTAAACCATTCATAATCATACACCTCTTTCTTATTAAATTTTCAATGTGCAAATTAATATATATAAAAACTGATTATTATAGCATGTATTGCTATATAAATTAAACACATTTCATTTTAAATATATTTATCTACCTTTATAGTATATAATTATTATTGCAAACTGTCAAGACCAAATTTTTAATTCCAACCAAAAAATTATGTATTTAGCTTATACGCATTAAATTTTCCACCACATTTTCCGCATCTATATTTTCTTGCAAAATTTTTATTCAACTTTTTTCATCAACCAATTATCCCCTCAGCAAAGAAAACCATTTATTTAAAATATGTTTTTCCATAGACAAAAAAGTCATTTTAGAAACATCATCATTTGCAATCAAAGTACATTCAGCAATTTTTTCATCATTTAAAGTATAGTATAGAGTTCCTAATTTTTCACCTTTTCCGAACAGGTGCATCAATAACATCTGTTAAATTAATATTTTGTTTTAGATTAATGCTATCACCTTTTGGCAACACCACTCCAATATTTGAACTTGCTATAGCATCAACAGAAGAAGATACACCTTTATTTACATTTATTGATTGTATAACATCATTTTGATTTGCTAGATTTTTATATTCATAATTACTAAATCCAAAATCTAAAAGTGCTGTTGCATCTTTAAATCTAATTGCAGATGTTGGAGCTTTCATTACTACTGCGATTAAAGATAAATCATCTCGCGTTGCAGATGCTGAAAGGTTAAATAGTGCTTGAGAAGTTGAACCTGTTTTTAAACCTGTACAGCCAGAATAATTATGAACTAATTTATTAGTATTGATAAGTTCTGATTTCCCGTTTCTTAAACTATCATTCCAAATAGTTGTGTAATTTACTATTTCAGGATATTTATTTAATAATTCTTTAGACATTAATGATATGTCATAACTTGAAGTCATATGTCCATCTTCATCAATCCCATGGCAATTTTTAAATGTTGTATCATTCATTCCAAGTTCTTTTGCCTTTTCATTCATCATATTTACAAAATTTTCTTCTGTCCCACCAATATATTCTGCCATAGCTGTCACACAATCATTTGCAGACACAACACATATTGCTTTTAACATTTCATCTACTGTCAATGTTTCTGTGGTATCTAACCAAATTTGAGAGCCTCCCATTGATGCCGCTCTTTCTGAACATGAAATTTGAGTGTCATAAGAAATTTTTCCAGATTCAATTGATTCCATTATAAGCAATATACTCATTAATTTTGTAACACTTGCAGGTCTTAGCTGTTCATGAGCATTATAAGAATATAAAACCCTACCTGTATGTTGTTCAATTAAAATTGCAGATTCACAATCTAAATTTAGTGGATTTGAATTATCATTTATGTAGTCTTCTGTTAAATTGTTTGAAACTTCAAGTGCATCAGCTGAAGTGCTCCATATATAATTAGAAGATTCAGCAAAACAAAAGGTTGTGAAAGATAATATAATAGAATATATTACAAATAATAAAGATATTTTCTTTAACATTTTTTCCATAATAGCCTCCAAAATGTGTTTTTTTGTTAATATATTCTAAATAAAAAAAATTATTCTTAAAGCTATAAAAAATAAAAAGCAGTAAACAAATTTCATTTACTACTTTGAAATATTGGTGGAGGTGATGAGAATTGAACTCATGTCCACTATACCTTCCATGAAAACTTCTCCGAGTGCAGTTCATTGTTTTTAATTCATCTTTTTAAAGAAAATGAACACACTTCAAAAAGACATATCCTCTAAATACCCTTCGCCTCTGAGGAAAAAGCAAATTCGTTTCCCACTAAAATGACATTTTTATAAATATGTGGGGATATTTATAAAAACGTAGCTCGCCCTTAGGCAGCAGCTAATTCGTAATTTTCGCTATCTGCGTTTATATTTAATTTTTGCTTATTTTAAGTGTTAAAGCAACCATCCACTACTCGCTATTTGCACTTCTAGTATAATGTCGAAACCATTACACCCCCATGTACATTTTATATTATACAATATTTTTACTAATTATTCAATAAAAAAGCATTGAATTTTAAGTAATTTTATTATATAATATTTGTCATAAATGGTTCGAAAGGGGAGTATAATTATGATAGATATTAAATTTTTAAGAGAAAATCCAGAAATTGTAAAGCAAAATATCAAAAACAAATTTCAAGATCAAAAACTTCCATTAGTTGATGAAGTAATTGAATTAGACAAAAAATATAGAGAAGTAAAACTTAATGGTGACAATTTAAGAAACGAGAGAAAAACAATAAGTGCCGAAATCGGGAAATTAATGCAATCTGGCAAAAAAGACGAAGCTGAAAAAATAAAAAATGATGTTCAAGAAATAAATAAAAAGCTTGAGAAAAATGAATCTCTTGAAAATGAATATTCAGAAAAAATAAAAAATATAATGATGAAGATTCCAAATATCATGGACAAATCTGTTCCAATTGGAAAAGATGACTCTGAAAATGTTGAAGTTCAAAGGTTTGGAGATCCTAAGGTTCCAGATTATGAAATACCATATCATGCAGATATTATATCAAAATTTAATGGTTTAGATAAAGAATCTGCTGGTAGAACATCAGGTATGGGATTTTATTATTTATTAGGAGATGTTGCAAGATTACATGAAGCAATGCTTGCTTATGCAAGAGATTACATGATAAATAATGGTTTCACCTATGTAATTCCCCCATTTATGATACATTCAGATATAGTCAATGGTGTTATGTCATTTGAAGAAATGGATGCAATGATGTACAAAATTGAAAATGAGGACTTATTCTTAATTGGAACATCAGAGCATTCAATGATTGGTAGATTTAAAGGTCAACTTATCAAAAAAGATGAATTACCTTTATGTTTAACTTCTTATTCTCCATGTTTTAGAAAAGAAATCGGATCACATGGTCTTGAAGAGCGTGGATTATATAGAGTTCATCAATTTGAAAAACAAGAAATGATTGTTCTTTGTGAACCAGAAGATTCTATGACTTGGTATAATAAAATGTGGAAATTAAGTGTAGATTTATTTAGAAGTTGGAATGTTCCTGTAAGACAGCTTGATTGTTGCAGTGGAGATTTAGCAGATTTAAAGGTAAAATCTTGTGATATTGAAGCTTGGAGCCCTCGTCAAAAATCATATTTTGAAGTTTGTAGTTGTTCAACATTAGGAGATGCTCAAGCAAGGCGTTTAGGTATAAGAGTAAAAAGTGATAAAGGGAACTATTATCTTCATACTCTAAATAATACAGTTGTTGCAAGCCCTAGAGGATTAATTGCAGTTCTTGAAAACAATTATAATGAAGATGGCAGTGTAACAATTCCAGAAGTATTAAGACCATATATGGGTGGGCTTGAGAAAATGACACCAAAAAACAAAAAATAAAGAAAGGAGTTCGTATAATGTTTATATATTCATTATACGAAGATGACAAATGAAAAAAAACTTACTTTTGACAATTGTATGTATAATATTTTCAATACTTTTAGTAGTTCTATTAGTTATTACTTTTAAAACTGCTAAAAGTAATTTTGATTGTTCTTCTTGTGTAAAACAAATGTCAAAACTTCAAGAAGAAAATTCTAACACAATCTTTTCAATAAATAATATAACTTACTTTAGTAGTTGTGGTGCAGATGCTACAACAAATTCTAATTCATCATTTACAATTTCAAACTTACACCAATATACTGACATTGCAATTTTTATAAATCAAAATTCTAATGAACTTACACAAAAAAACACCTTAAAATCGGTTAGTTTAAATAATATATCATACATATTGCCTCCAAATGAAGGCACTCCAAATTTATATTATAAAAATATTAATGATTTTGCAAAAGATAAATATTCTGAAGATAATCTAATAAATAATTCTATTACTTTTTCAACTACTTCAGAAGATTCTATAGATTATTCATCACCTATCCTTTATAATAATTGTGCTAATCCGATTACTTTAACATATATCAATAAAAACATTCAAGATAAATATACTTTATCAAATAATGTAAAAAACATATCTAACAATGGTTCTTTACTTAAAATTTGTGGAATTACATTAAATTCTATTTCATGTAAAATAGGTTTTAATATTCAAATTACAAATAATCTTGATGAAGTATATGATTGCCCTGTAATTATAACAATTCCGCTTTCTACAGAAAGTTCTACAATATTTAATGGAAACTTGATTTTTAAAGATTCCACAAATTATAACTTTATAAAAGAAAACAAATGAAACAAAAATATTAAACTTTTTATTTAATATTTTTGTTTCACTTTTTTATAACTATGCAGTAACTTGAATATCTTGTATTTTCAAATTTCTAATTGAACTATAACTATACTTTCAAATTATATCCCAATTTTTCTAATAGCTCTTTTGTTGTAATAAAATTTTTTGGAGCCGAATAGTAGTCTTCTTCTGTAACTTCTATGCTGATTTCACAATTTGTATATTTTTCATATGCATTCATAATACTCTTTAATTTCTCTATATCCCCCTCATGTTCAGGAGAAAATGGTCTTCCATGATCTTCTTTAAATCCATTGTCCCAAATATTATTTAAATGAATAAGACCTAAATCTGTATACATTGTAGAATCTTTAAAAACTTTATCCCAATCTAAAATATCTTCACCTGACATTCTTTTCCATGCTTCACAGCTCATCATCATATGACAAGTATCTAATAAAGTTTTTGCCCTATTACCTACTATTTTGTTTATTTCACTAACAACATAAGAAACATCTTCCATATCAAATACTGTCTTAAATCTTTTATTATCTGTTGCACAACTATTCTCTATAACTAAGTCTATATTTTCATATTTTTGCAATACATTATTAAGTATTGGTCCTATTTTTTCTTTTATTAGATTTGTTTCCATCCAGGTTGCTTTTGAATAATTATTATGTACTACTACTTTTATTCTTTTGCCTTCAAGTCCTGCAATATATTCAGCATATTTGCATGTATTTTCAAACATTTCAGTGTATCCTGGTAATAGTAAAAAATTTAAAGCTATTTCATCATTCCATTCTTTTATCTTTACTAATGGAGTATGTACAACTGATATATCAACATTATCTTGTTTTATTGCTTTTTCTGTATCTATATATTCCTGTTTTGTTAGCATTCTATTTATTAATTGTATTTCTATATTTCTAATTCCTGATTTAATTCTTGGTAAAAATTCCTTATATTCTGGTGTGCTTTTTACATTAATTCTTATTTCTTTCATTTTTCTACATTTTCCTTCCAATAATCTTCAATCTTTTTTCCATCTTTATATCCTTCATCATAAAGTTTTTGCATTGCTTCTTTATTTTTTGTTAAAGTATCAATTCCTAAAGTGTCTTCTGGTCCAACTATAAAGCCTTTTCCTTTTGCAGCATAGTTTTTTTTAAAATCTTCTAATTGCACATTATATAAATCACATCTTGAATACAACTTTTCGACAAAATTTGGATATTGCTTGCGCAGTTTTTCAAAATGTCTAGCATTTTTGGTTTTCTTTTTGAAATCAATTGGACGTGTTAAAATTACAATTAGTTTATCACATCCATCTTCAAATGCCTTTTTATATGGTATTGGATCACATACTCCGCCATCATATAGCTCATATCCTCTCCACTTATATGCTTTATTCACAATTGGAACATTTGATGAACTTTTAAGCATTCCATAATCATCTTTTTTATAATCTTTCTTACTAAAGTAAACTGGTTTTCCTGTATTTGCATCACTTGAAACAACTACCATTTCTTGCTTAGATTCCATTGCCTTTTCAAAATCCCACGCATCTTTTCCATCAGTATTTGATAAAGTTCCATAAATATAATCTAAATCCAAATAAGAACCATTTTTAAGATAATTTTTGAAACTCATATATTGTTTATCAAAACTGTAATCTTCGTAAAAACGGAAATTTCTTCCTTTTTGCTTTGAAATGTAAGAAGCAATATTTGCAGAACCAGCAGACACTCCAATACAATATGGAATTTCAATCTCTTTTTCTATTAGATAATCAAAAATTCCTGCACCATAAATGTCGCGCATTCCACCTCCTACATCTAATATTCCAATTTTTTCAGTTCTATTTTTTCCTTCCTTATTTTCTTTTTTATTTCCAAACAACCCCATAGTTAATCTCCTTAAAACTTTCATATTATTTAAAATATAAATATTCAATTTCATCTATTATTCTTTTACAATTATTATAATCTCTGTACTTTAAAAATCCATTTATTCTTAATAAATTAGGTAGTATAACTTAAATTTATGTATTTATTTGATTTATAGAATTGATTAACCTCTGTTATTTATTTTCATCTTTTGAGTTTCTCCTTTTACTTTTGTCCATCTTTTTATTATATTAAAACCAATAATTTTTGTCAATAATTTCTCGAAAAAAAATAATGTATAATTTTAAATATTTTAATTAAACTAATATAAAATAAAATTTAAAAATAAATTGAGATATCGAAAGATAATCTTTCATTTATAGAGATAGGTGGTTTTACTATGAAAAAAAAATCTGTATTTTTAATAGTTCTATTTGCAGTCTTATTAATTGGTTTTTTAGCATTTATAATATATAAAAATTATTCAAATTCTAAAAAAGATGCACCATATAATTCTACTCGTACATCTCAAAATATCTTTAATAACAATACTTCCGATGCTGAGATTACTTCTCCAGAAGATGTATCTAAACAAAATGTATCTGTAGAAAACAACTCTGTAGAAAACAATTCTACAGAAAACGCTCCCTCAGAAAATAAATCTGTAGAAAATACTAATAGTTCAAATAACTCTTCAGAAGATATGAAAACAGAAATTGCGTCTTTTACAACAAAAATCTATTCAAAAGATTCTGATAGACAAAACAATGTAACAAAAGCTTGCTCAACACTAAACGACACTACCGTAAAAAATGGTGCAACATTTTCTTTTACAAATACAATAGGCAAAACAAGTTCTGCAAAAGGCTATGAAAAAGCAAATGTATTTCAAGATGGTAAAGTAATTGAAGCAATGGGCGGTGGTCTTTGCCAGGTAAGTACAACCCTCTATAATGCAGTATTAAAAGTAAAAGATTTAAAAGTAACAGAAAGACATTCACATAGTAATTCAGTACCATATATAAAATCTGGTAAAGATGCTGCTGTTGCTTATGGTAGTTATGACTTTAAATTTGTAAACAATACAGGTAAAACCATAAAAATAAAAGCATCTAATACCAAAAATAATATTACTATAAAAATTTTCAGTTAATTTCATTTGGGGACGGTTCTTTTTTGAAAGGGGACGGTTCTCTTTCAAAA
>DFJF01000004.1:49609-117412 GCA_002372935.1 Clostridiales bacterium UBA3678
TTCTTTTTTGAAAGGGGACAGTTCTTTTTCGAAAGGGGACGGTTCTCCTTTGAACCAAAAAGATCTGTCCTCAATTGCTTTTTTTAAATTAATTATATTTTTCTCTTTTTGTATAATGTGTATGTAAAAGTTTGTGAGCTATTTCTCCATTTGGCTCTCCTAAATAGTCTTTGTAGATTGTCTTTAAAATTGGATTTTGATGTGATTTTCTAATAACTGATTTTTCATCAATTGTATATATTGCATTTGCTCTTAATTTTCTAATATCAATTTCTCTTCTTTCTTTAGATTTTTTTATAGGCTGACCTCCACCCATAATGCATCCTCCAGGGCATGCCATGATTTCAACAAAATCCGCTTCTAAAGTTCCTGATTTTAGCATTTCCATAATCTTTCTTGCATTCCCAAGTCCACTTGAAACTGCTATTTTTATATCTTTGCCATTTACATTTACAATAGATCTTTTTATTCCTTTTTCTCCACGCACTTCTTCAAAATTAATTTCCCCTAAATCTTTTCCTGTTAATAAATCCTGAGCTGTACGAAGTGCTGCTTCCATAACTCCTCCTGTTGTTCCAAATATTGCTCCTGCTCCTGTTGCCTCTCCCATTGGACTATCAAACCCTGTATCTTTTAATATTTTAAAATCTATATTTGCTTGTCTTATCATTTTTGCAAGTTCTCTTGTTGTAAGAACCGCATCAACATTATATAAGCCATCATTTTGCATTTCGGGTCTTTGTCTTTCAAACTTTTTTGCAACACATGGCATTACTGATACAACATAAATATTTTTTGGGTCTATTCCTTCTTTTTGAGCATAATATGATTTTAATATTGCTCCAAACATTTCATGTGGTGATTTGCAACTTGATAAGTTTTTCAAATATTCTGGATATTCCATTTCGATAAATCTTATCCAAGCTGGGCAACATGATGTAAACATTGGAAGTGGTTTCTCCTCATTTGAATTTAATACTCTATTGATAAACTCTGATGCTTCTTCCATAATTGTAAAATCTGCTCCAGTGTTGGTATCAAAAACCTTATCAAATCCAAGTCTTTTAAGAGCTGTAACCATTTTTCCTGCCACATTTGTTCCAACTTTCATTCCAAACTCTTCTCCTAATGCAACTCTTACAGCAGGAGCTGTTTGAACTAAAACTACGGTATTTTCATCTTTTAGTTTTTCATATACATCATCAATATTTTCTTTTTCATGTAAAGCAGCTGTTGGACAATTTTGGATACATTGACCACAAAATGTACAATTTACATCTCCTAAGGATTTATGTTCTAGTGTCGAAATTGTAGATTCAAATCCTCTATTAACACAATCAATTGCTCCTATTTCTTGAATATTTTTACAAGTAGAAATACATCTTCTGCATAGCACACATTTTGCTGTATTTCTAACAATAGAAGGTGATTTATCATCAACTATTTTTTGTGCTATTTGCCCTTCAAATTCTATATCTGTAATTCCAAATCTTCTTGCCAAGTCTTGTAGTTCACAGTTTCCATGTCTTATACAACTTAAACATTTTTTCTCGTGACTAGAAAGTACTAATTTTAAAACATTTTTTCTTGCTTCTTGAACATCATCTGTATTTGTCCTAACAACCATTCCTTCATATACCTTTTGCATACATGATGTTACAAAACCTCTTGCTCCTTCAACTTCTACTAAACAAATTCTGCAATCTCCTATTTCATTTATACCTTTTAAAAAACATAAAGTTGGAATATCTATTCCAATTGATTTTGCAGCTTCTAATACTGTCATATTTTCTGGCACTTTTGTTTTAATACCATCAATTGTTATATTTACCATTTGTTTTACTCCTATCTCAATAAATTATCAAAAAAGATCTATTCCTAACTGGGCTGACCCTGAAAAAATCTGTTTCCAACTGGGCTGACCCCGAAAAGATCTGTTCCCAACTGGGCTAACACCGAAAAAACCTGTTCACAATGGGACTGTATTTCCCATGTCTTAGCCAATTGCTTTAAATGGACATGTTTTTATACATGTTCCGCATTTGATGCATTTGTCTTCATCTATGTGACGCTTTGTTCCAGGTCCTTCTCCTTCTATAGCTCCTACAGGACATTTTTTTTGGCAAAGTCCGCAGCCTTTGCATTTTTCTGGGTCTATCTGAATTTTTGCTAATGCCTTGCATTCTTTTGTTCTACAGTTTTTATCTACAGCATGTTCTATATATTCATCTTTAAAATATTTTAATGTACTTATTACTGGATTTGAAGCTGTTTGGCCTAATCCACATACACTTGATTTTGATACTGTCTTTGTTAATTTTTCAAGTTTGTCAATATCTTCTAATGTACCTTCTCCTGATGTCAATCTCTCTAATATTTCATACATTCTTTTTGTACCAATTCTACAAGGATTGCATTTTCCACAACTTTCATCAACTGTAAAACCTAAATAGAATTTTGCAAGATTTACCATGCATTTTGTATCATCCATTACAATTAGTCCACCAGATCCCATCATTGATCCTATTGATTTCAATGATTCATAATCTATTGGCGTATCCAAATATTGCTCTGGAATACATCCTCCTGAAGGACCTCCTGTTTGTGCTGCTTTGAATTTTCTACCATTTGGAACTCCTTCGCCTATGTCATACACAATCTCTCTTAAGGTTGTTCCCATAGGCACTTCTACAAGTCCAATATTATTAACATTTCCACCTAGTGCAAATACTTTTGTTCCTTTTGAACCTTCTGTTCCAATTGATGAATACCAATCTGCACCATTTAATATAATTTTTGTAATGTTTGCATAAGTCTCTACATTGTTTATAAGTGTTGGGCATTGCCATAAACCAGCATTTGCAGGAAATGGAGGTTTTATTCTTGGCTGTCCACGTCTTCCCTCTATTGACTCTAATAATGCAGTTTCTTCTCCACACACAAATGCTCCTGCACCTAATCTTACATGTAAATCAAAATTGAAATCTGTTCCAAAAATATTTTTTCCTATTATTCCTCTTTCTCTTGCTTGATCTATGGCTATTTGAAATCTTTTTACTGCTATAGGATATTCTGCTCTAACATATATATATCCTTCATCTGCACCTATTGCATATCCTGCAATCATCATAGCTTCAATAACACAGTGTGGATCTCCCTCTAAAATACTTCTATCCATAAAAGCTCCTGGATCTCCCTCATCTGCATTACATACAACATATTTTTGTTTTCCTTCTGCAGCTTTTGCAAAAGCCCATTTTTTACCTGTTGGAAATCCAGCTCCTCCACGGCCTCTAAGTCCTGATTTTGTTATTTCTTCTATGACTTCATCTTGTGTCATCTCTTTTAAAACTTTTTCTAATGCTTTATATCCATCTACAGCTAAGTAATCATCAATATTTTCGGGATCAATACTTCCACAATTTTTTAATGCAATTCTTTGTTGTTTTTTATAAAACTTCAAATCTTCTAATCTTTCTGCAATACTTCCATCTGCATTTTTGCAAAATAATCTTTCAACTCTTCCATTTTCAATTATGTGCTTTTGTATAATTTCCTCACAATCTTCTGGTTTTACCTTTGCATAAAAAGTATTTTCTGGCCCTATTATGACAACTGGTCCTTTTGAACATAGACCAAAACATCCTGTTCTCTTTACTTCTACATCTTGAATATTTTTCTCTTGCAATATTCTTTTAAAATTTTCCATTATTAAAGGGGATTTAGATGATGTACAACCTGTTCCTTGACATACATATATTGTTCTCATTAAACTCCCTCCTTTGCAATTATTTCATCTATTACTTGATCTAATTTTTGTACAGTGGCACTTCCATAAACTTCACCATTTACAGTAAATACAGGTGCCAACCCACATGCTCCAACACATCTTGTTTCTTCTAATGAGAAAATCCCATTTTTAGTTGTCTCTCCTGGTTGAATATTAAGTCTTTCTCTTGCTCTATCCATTATCTTTTCTGATCCTTTTACAAAACATGCAGTTCCTAAACATATTGCAATATTATATTTTCCTTTTGGTTTTAGTGTAAATCTAGAATAAAAAGTTACTACTCCATAAATTTCTGCCATTGACATCTTTAAATAATCTGAAATATCTCTTTGAGCATGTTCTGGCACATATCCATAATGCTCTTGAACACTGTTTAAAATTTGAATTAAATTATCTTTTTTAGGTTCATATTTTTCTAATAATTCTTTCATAAATTTATCTTGGGAGTTTTCTCCACATTGACATTTATTTTCTTCCATATTATTCTTCCTTTCTAAAGCTCAAATTTTTATTTTACACTTCATAATTATATTATCATTTATCAATTTTTATTGCAATGTTTTTTTTAAATTTCATTTGAGGTCTTTCTTTTTTTTTATAAACAATAAAGAGTGAAAATCTCCAAAAAAATCTGATATAAAAAAACACCTGAAACACAGGTGTTTTTTCTATTTTATTCCTAAAGCATTTAAAGCTTCGTTTAAATTTTTTACTCCTACAATCTTCATTTTATATGAATTTTCTAAATACTTTTTATTATTTTGTGGAATTATGCAAGTTTTATATCCCAGTTTTTCTGCTTCTTTTAGTCTTTTATCTATCATATTTATTCTTCTAACCTCACCAGTTAAGCCAACCTCTCCCATAACAACTGTATCTTTTGGAATTGATACATTTTTAAAACTAGAAGCTACAACAGCACAAATTCCAAGATCTATTGCAGGCTCATTTAATTTTATTCCTCCTACAACATTTAAATAAATATCTTGTCCTCCAACCATCATATATGCCCTTTTTTCTAAAACAGCAACCAGAACTGAAAGTCTATTATAATCAATTCCATTCCCTGTTCTTTTTGGAATGCCATATACACTTTGAGTCGTTAATGCTTGAAGTTCAACAAGTATTGGTCTTGTACCTTCCAAACTTGCTACAACACATGAACCAGATGGATTTCCATCTCTTTCAGAAATTAATACATCAGAAGGATTTAGAATTTCACATAAACCTTCACCTTTCATTTCAAACATTCCAAGTTCATTTGTAGATCCAAATCTATTTTTTACACTTCTTAAAATTCTGTAGGTAAAAAATCTTTCTCCTTCCAAATATAAAACTGTATCTACCATGTGTTCTAAAACTCTAGGACCTGCAATTGTTCCATCTTTTGTAACATGTCCAATTATTATTGTCGTGATTCCTTGAGATTTACATGTTCTCATTATTTGTGATGTTATTTCTCTTACTTGGCTTACACTTCCAGCAGCTGCTGTTAACTCATCTGAATACATTGTTTGTATTGAATCTATTATTACAAGTTTTGGCTTAATTTCAGTAATTTCTTCATTTATTATGGAAATATCTGTTTCTCCTAAAAATAATATATCATCATTACTAATTCCAAGTCTATCGGCTCTTATTTTTATTTGCTCTGCTGATTCTTCCCCAGATACATACAAAACTTTTCCCTCACCTTTTATTTTATCACATAACTGAAGAATTAAAGTTGATTTACCAATTCCGGGTTCTCCCCCAAGTAATACCAATGACCCTTTTACTAAGCCTCCACCTAAAACTCTATCTAATTCATCTATTCCTGTATGTATCCTTACTGCTTCCTTTCCTTCATATGAATTTAATTTTTTAGGTATTGCTCTTTCTTTTTTCTTTATTATTCCATTTTCTGTAATTGTATCTATTTTCTGCTCAAAAAAAGTATTCCAGCTATTACAAGCTGGACACTTCCCGAGCCACTTAGAACTCTCATAACCACATTCATTACACACAAAAACTGTTTTATTTGATTTTGCCATTTTGTACCTCTTTTCTATTTTGTCTTTTATTTTTCATAGATTTTTTCCATTTTATCTCTCATCTTTTAATGCACTTTTTTCTATTTCATCTAATATATTTGGATAAATTTCTGAATAACTAAATCTTAAACTTGGATCATCTTTAGATTTTCTTAATAAATTTTCAGCTAAATCTTCATGATCAAATAAATCTGCTCTTCTAGTCACTGGATATGTTCCTCTTTTTAAAAGTTCTTTTCCTTTTTCTGTTTCCATTTCATCAATATATGGAATTAATGTATTTCCTAATGCCATACATGCAAAATTTCTATGATGTCCTTCTAAAATGTAATTTACACCATTAATTTTGCATACTTCTATTGCTGATGATGGATCATATCCTTCAGTTGCTATTTTTTCTTCCATTTCCTCAAGTGATAAATCATCATCAAATAATTTTCCCCAAGTTTGATTGATTCTTTGACATGGTATCATAGTAACTGGACTATCCCAATCTCTTGCAAATTTCTTTCCCTCTTCATAATATTTCTCACATGTAAGTAGTGTTTTAACAACATCTTCTGGATCTGCATATGATGTGTCTATTATTAAATTATAATTGTCTTTATTTTCCAAATCAACATTATATCTTTTTTTATATCTTTCAATTTCACCTAATCTTCTATTTTCTCTAGCTTTTAAAGCTTCTTCAATATTTTTGTATTTATTATCTTCTGTTCCTCTTGTAAAATCATTAAATAATCTTTCTGCAGCAACATTAGGTCTAGTTGTTAATCTTACAGAAAATGCTTCTGGAATATTATCAAATGCCATTCTAGAGTCAAATATCCATACTTCACCTTTTCTCTCTTTTTCATTAATTTGCTTTCCAATTGTTCTAGTTTCAGTATCTATTAAAGAGTCTACTGAATTTCTTACTTCTGAAAACAATCTACTATTATTTGCTGCTTCTATACTATCTTTTTTATCTAAATCTATTTTTCTACTTTCTATCTTTGCAATTGTATTTGTTAGTGAAGTTCTAAATTTTCTATTTGAAAGAAATTGTTTCATAAATGGATCATTTTCCATCTCTTTAAGTTTTTCATCATTATCTCTGTTTTTCATAAACTCAATAATTTTATTGAAATATTCTCTAAACTTCGTTCCTGTTGAGATAATATGAATATTTTCTTCTTTTAATCCTTCTTTAATTAATTTTTTTTTTAACTCTTCTACAGTTCTTCCTTTTCCACTTACAGGTTCTCCAGAAATTGCTATAATCCTATTTTTAATTTTTTTATCCATTTTATCTTCTCCTTTTTTCATACTGTTTATATTATATCATTTTAATAGATTTATGTCAAATTATGTAAAGTTATTTTGTATCTGTGTCCATTTTTTTAAAATTGGAAGTCAAAAATTTCAATAAAAAACAAAAAGATTATGGACATCCCATTCAGGACATCCATAATATATGTAATTTTGTCATTCAAAATTCTTCTCTATAACTCAAACTATTTGCTTTTATCTTTAACTTCTTGATTTTTATTAATTCTTTGTTTCTTATAATCTAATAAATATCCTATTATAGTTAAAATTTGCATTATATTTGTCCAAACAGTTGCAGTATCTATTATTTCTCTTGGCACATGAACTATAAAGTCTAAATAGCATAAAGCAATTGATGAGTCAAGTACAACTGTTTTTGCTTTTCCTGTCAATGATGATTTTACATCATATCCTTTTATTTTATAGGCAGAATTTATGGTAGAAATAATCAATTCAAAAATAAGAATTGTAATTATCCACCCTGTATATTTAAAAGCAAGTGGGAAAGCAAGTGTTAAAATAAATAATTTATCACATATTGCATCTAATACTGCACCAAATTCACTTTGAGCATCAAAATGTCGTGCATACCATCCATCAAATGTATCAGTCAATGCACAGATAGTAATTAGTACAAAAGCTAAATATATATTTTTTGATAATACTGCTGGAATTATAGTAACTGGAGCTAAAAAACCTCTGATTAATGTTAAAACATTTGGTATCTGTTTTCTTCTTTTCTCTTTATCATTACTTTTTAAATCTGTTATTACTTTTTCTATATTTTCATTAAAATACTTTAAGAATTCTTGCATTAAAAAATTTCCTCCTATTTAGTTGCATAATTCTTATTAACTATTTTTACTTTCTTCTTTATCTAACATATCGTCAATTGTATGCCATGCAAGTAATGCACATTTTACTCTAGCTGGCATATTGGAAACATTTTTAAATGCAATTGCATCTTCTAATTTTTTTAAGTCATCTTCATTTTTTGTTTCTCTTTTTATCATTTCTATAAATATTTTTATTATGTCTTTTGCCTGGTCTATTGTTTTTCCTTTTAAAGTATCTATCATAATTGATGTTGAAGCTTGTGATATGGCACAACCGTGTCCGGTAAATGCCATATCTTCTATTATATTGTCTTTTAATTTTATTTCTAAATTTATTTCATCTCCACAATTTGGATTGTGTCCCATTTCAGAACATGTTGGATTTTTTATTTTTTTCTTATTATATGAATTCAAACTGTGTTCCATTATTAAATCATTATAAACATCTGCTAAATTTTCCAATTTATATTCTTCTTTCTTTTTAATAATTATTTACTATATTGTCTTTTTATATTTTTTATATTCAACAATTCCAAAAATTGATACAATTATAATTAATACTAAAAATATACATTTTATACCACCAGTATATGGTAATGATACTGTCTTACTTGATGAAGAAGATGATGAGTCACCTGCTGAAATGGTTTGAACTTTAGTTTTTCCTGTTCCATCATTTCTTGTTGAAAATGATGAGCCACCATTATTTTTGCTACCATTGCCTGTGTTGCTACTATTGCTTGCGTTGCTATCATTGTTTGTGTTGTTATCATCTTCTGTATTATTTTTCTCTTCTTCTCCAGTACCTATTTCTGTTACTGTTATATTAGATACAGAAGCATTTCCTTTGCTATCTTCAGCATAAATTGTATATGTACCATTTGACTTTGCATCCACATAGGCGATAGCTGAGTTCTCATCTGTTGTTTGATCTAATGTTGTCCCATTATTACTAAAATAGCCTATGTCTTGTTCATTTGGAGCTATTTTTATAACTTTAATACTTGAACTTTCATCTGTTGCAGTTATTTTTATTCTTATTGTAGAATTATCGATTTTTTCCTTTGCAGTTGTAATTGTTGGTCCAGTTGTATCTTCTTCTTCAGCAATCTTATTAACTGTTATTTTTTCAGTAGTTTCGTTACCTTTGCTGTCTTTGGCATAAACTGTATATGTTCCTACATCTGAAATATTAAAACTTGTTGACATTTCTTTTTGTGAATCTGGAACAAGTAATTCAGTTCCATTATTTTCAAAATATGATATGTCTCGTTCTCCTAATGCATATTTTACCTCACTCAAATTACTAATTTCATCTTTAACATCTACATTGATTTTTGTTAAATTATCTGGGTCTTGAGTTAATGTTATTGTAGGTGGAGTAGTATCACTATTTGATGAGTTTGCAGATATTAAGAAACTAATCGTCTCATTTTTTGATTGATCACTTTCAGCATATACATATGCATATTCATCAACATCTGTTACTTTACTAATATTAACACTAACAGATTTTGCTGGTGTTATTTCAATATCATTCCAATTCAAATTACCCGCGCTTTCGCTTTTAGAATATGCTACTCTTAATTTTGTTATTTCACCCTTACTACTTGTAGCAGTTACTTTCTTAACTAATTCAGATTCAGATATAGAAAATATAATATCATCTTCATCTTTAATTATAATTTGTGAAATAGAAGTAAATCCAAGCTCATCTTCAACATAGATATTATATGTTCCACCTTCATTTACTTCATAGTCTTGTGTTACAGTTTTACCAGAAGTAATTGGTATCTCTGTTCCTTTTGTTGCAAAATCTTCTTTTGTACTTGCATCACTAGCTAATGCAATTTTCATTTTATTAATATTTACTATAGCATCTGTTGCAGTAATTGTTATTTCTTTTTGTGTAACTGTATAAGATACTTCTATTTGATTTGTACCCTCTGGTAATAACACAATTTTTTCTATTTTATATGAAGAACCATATTCATTTTCTGCATATACATCATATATACCATTTTCTGGTGCATTATATGTTAATGTTTTTTCTAAAACTGGTGTATCTAGAAGCTCTTTTCCTTCACTTGAAAAATTCACTTCTTCATTAAGACTATTTCTCTTTCCAACTTTAACTTTAGTTATTTTAGCTTCTACTCCTTTTACCTTTATAAGTAAATTTAATCCATTATTTGAAACAGAAACTTGAGGTGTTTCTTTTGGTGCTATTGTTGTTTGAGAAGTTTTTATATTGCCATTTTGATCTTTTACATAAAATGTATAATTTCCATATTCTAAATTTAAATCTGCAGAATATTCCGTTTGGCCAATAAAATCTTTAACAGATGTCACTTCACCTGAAGTTGATGCTGTTTTAAAATAGCTACTTTCAACATGCTTTTTTACATATTTAAATTCAGCAATAGGTGATTCACTTTTAACCTTAATTGTGACTTTGTGTAAATCTGTTTTATCTTGAGTAATCCCAATTGTAATTGATGATTCCGCTCTTGATACTACTGGTAACATAACTTGCATTATATTTGTTAAAATAATTGTTAAAATAATTGTTAAACTTATAATTCTTTTTTCCATTTTTACAGTCTCCATTCTCCTGCAAATATAGCTGATTTTGATAAATCATATTCTATATTTAATAATCTATTATATTTTGCAACTCTATCTGTTCTACATGGTGCACCAGTTTTAATTTGTCCAGCATTTGTTGCAACAGCTATATCTGCTATCGTTGTGTCTTCTGTTTCTCCACTTCTATGTGAGATAACTGCCGTATATCCATGTCTCTTTGCACATTCTATAGCATCTAAAGTTTCTGTTAAAGTTCCAATTTGATTTAATTTTATTAATATACTATTTGCTACTTTCATGTCAATACCTTTTTGTAATCTTTTGATATTAGTTACAAATAAATCATCTCCAACTAACTGTATTTTATTTCCTATTCTATCTGTTAGTTCTTTCCAACCTTCCCAGTCTTCTTCTGCCAAGCCGTCTTCTATTGAAACTATTGGATATTTATTGCATAGTTCTTCCATATAGTCAATCATTTCATTTGTAGATTTTGTAACTCCTGTTTTCCAAAAATGATATTCTCCATATTTTCCAATTTTCTTTGCCTCATTGTACATTTCAGTTGCAGCAAGATCTAAAGCTAAAGCCACATCTTTTCCAGCACTATACCCTGCTCTTCCTATTGCTTCCATTATTAATGATAATGCTTCATCTTCATCTTTAACATTTGGTGCAAATCCACCTTCATCTCCAACTGCAGTAGATAATTTTTTTTCTTTTAAAATTATTTTTAATGTATGATATATTTCTACTGACATTTGTATACATTCTTTGAAGTTTTTTGCACCTAATGGCATTATCATAAATTCTTGTATGCTTAATGTACTATCTGCATGTTTTCCACCATTCATAATATTCATCATAGGTGTAGGTAAAATCTTTGCATTTACTCCACCTACATATTGGTATAATTCCATATCTAAAGACTGTGCAGCTGCTTTACAAACAGCAAGTGAAACTCCTAGAGTAGCATTTGCACCAAGTTTTGCTTTATTTTTTGTTCCATCTATTTCTATTAATTTTCTATCTAATTCTATCTGGTCATAAGCATTCATTCCTATAATGTTTTCTCTTATAATTGTATTTACATTATTTACTGCCTTTGAAACACCTTTTCCTAAATATCTTTGACTATCATTGTCTCTTAATTCTACAGCTTCAAAACTTCCTGTTGATGCCCCAGATGGAACCATGGCTTTTCCATAAGATCCATCTTCTAATAAAATTTCAACTTGAACAGTTGGATTTCCTCTTGAATCTAAAATTTCTAATGCCTTTACATCTTCAATCTTTAAAAAACTCTTCATTAAAAATTCCTCATATAATATGTTTATAAGATATATTTAAAATTAATTTTATAAACATATTCTTTCTTCTTTAATTTGAATAATCTTTCTATAAAGAATAGTCCTTATTTTAAGATTATAAATCCTTTTAGTATTATTACCCAAAAATTTGATTTCTAGAATGATTTTCTTTAATTTCACTATTTTTTTTTTCGTTTTTATTGGATTTTTCATTTTTGTATTTAAAATCTTTGTTCATGTTAGTTGTATTATTACTATGTATAATGTTCTTTGTTTTACCAATTATTTTTTCAATATCATCTTTTTCATACAAAATAAATTTTCTAGATTCATCATTTTCTTTGTCAAATGTAACACTGTTATTATCAGTTTTTAGATATATTCCTGTTTCATATAATTCTCTTTTATTTGGCTTTTCATTAGAAAAATATTCATCCAAAATTTTTCTTTCTTCTTTATTTTCTCCACCAAGATTTAGATATTTATATTTCCATATTATATTTCTTATTTCTACTTCTTTGCTTGTTATAGGTAATTCATTATAATAATATTCAACTCTAAATTTAAAATTTGAAATAGAAATTGTTAAATTAGTCCATAATTCTTGCTCTGTATCTACAAAATCTTGTTTCAAACTTTTTATACATTTGTATAATTCTTCTACAATTTGTAAATACTGTTCTTCATTTATATTAAATCTTTTAGGAACTTCATATACATTTATTGGTTTCTTTTTTAATATTCCTTTTGGTAAATAATAAAAGAATAATTCTCCAGAAATCTTGCTTCTCTTTTGCTCAGAAACAGAAGCATAAAGATATATTGATTCCCATTTTTCTGGAATTAGTATAAATAAAAAATTTTGAATTTTTTCATATTTTTCTTTCATATTTTTTGTTGTTCTTAGCATATTTTTATTCCTTTTCTAATAAACTTTGTCCTGTCATTTCTACTGGCTTTTCAATGTTCATTAAGTCTAATATTGTTGGAGCTAAATCTGCTAATTTTCCATCACCTTTTAATTTTATATTTTCTAAGTCTGTTATAAGAATTAGTGGTACATCATTTGTAGTATGTGCTGTATGGGGTTCTCCAGTATCATAATCTATCATTTGTTCTGCGTTTCCATGATCTGCTGTTATTATTAAATTTCCATGTTGTTCATTAATAGCTTTTACAACTCTTCCTACACATTTGTCTATTGCCTCTATAGCTTTTATTGTGGCATCTAAATTGCCTGTATGTCCTACCATATCTGGATTTGCATAATTTAAAATAATACAATCATATTTTTTACTTTCTATGGCTT
Organism: Clostridiales bacterium UBA3678; assembly: GCA_002372935.1. Taxonomy (GTDB): domain Bacteria; phylum Bacillota; class Clostridia; order TANB77; family CAG-508; genus CAG-269. Next base: position 62,788 of record DFJF01000004.1, read on the forward strand.
CAACAACTTTATCTGTGACTATATAAGCACTCATTTCTGGTTGTAAATCATATGTTTCAACTTTTGGAGATGGTACTAATATTCTATCTTCTCCAGGATATTGTTTTTCTTCTCCTCCATTAAAGAAAAATGTAACATGTGCATATTTTTCTGTTTCTGCTATTCTAAGTTGAGTAAGATTTCTATTACTTAGGACTTCTCCTAAAGTATTTTTTATTGGTTCTTTTTTAAATGCTATATGAACATTTGGCATTGTTTCGTCATAAGATGTAAAGCATACAAAATAGGTATCTATCTTCTTTGTTTCGAATTCGTTAAACTCTTTGTCAACAATTGCCCTTGTTATTTCTCTTGCTCTATCTGGTCTAANNTTTCTGTTTCTGCAATACGAAGTTGGGTATAACCTTTATTGCTTATATATTCTCCAAATGTATTTAATAATGGTTCTTTTTTGAATGCTATGTGTACATTTGGCATAGTTTCATCATAATTTGTAAAACATACAAAATGTAAATTTAAATCTTTATTTTCAAACCCATCAAATTGTGGATCCACTAGAGCTCTGGTAATTTCTCTTGCTCTATCTGGTCTAAAATTAAAGAAGATTACTGAATCATGTTCTTCAATTTTTGCAATAGGTGTTTCCCCATCTGCTGTTGTAATAACTGTTGGCTCAACAAATTCATCAAAAACTTCTTTTTGATAAGAATTTTCTATTGCATTTATTGGACTAGTAGATTTAATTCCTTCTCCATTTACAAGTGCATCATAAGATTTTTGTATTCTATTCCATCTTTTGTCTCTATCCATACTATAGAATCTACCAGATATTGTAGCTATTTTTCCAATACCTTTTTCTTTCATTTTTTCCTGGAGTTCGATAATATAATTTTCTGCTGATGCAGGTGGTGTGTCTCTACCATCTAAAAAACAATGAACAAATACATTTTCAAAATCTCTTCTTTTTGCCATTTCTAATAAACCATATAAATGTCTATTGTGACTATGAACTCCACCATCTGATAATAGTCCTAAAATATGCAATTTTGAATTGTATTTTTTACAATTTTCTATTGCTGCAACAAATTCTTCGTTTGTGAAAAAATCTCCATCTTCTATAGATTTTGTTATTCTTGTTAATTCTTGATATACTATTCTTCCTGCTCCTATATTTGTATGGCCTACTTCTGAATTACCCATTTGACCTTCTGGTAATCCTACAGCTAAACCACTTGGTTTTATTCTAGTTGTTGGATATTTTTTCATTAGTTGATCAATATTAGGTTTATTGGCTAATTCTACTGCATTTCCTTCCTTTTTTTCATTATAACCAAATCCATCTAATATCATTAGCATTGTTACTTTTCTTGGTTCCATTGTCCCCTCCATTATTTATCTATCAAAATTTACAATTGCTGAAAAATCTTCTACTTTAAGGCTGGCTCCTCCAATAAGTCCTCCATCAATATCTGACATTTCTAGTAATTTTTTTGCGTTAGTAGGTTTCATACTACCTCCGTATTGTATTATAACTCTTTCAGATACATTTTGTCCATAGATTTGACAAATTTTTTTTCTGATTTTTTTTATTGATTCATTTGCGTCATCATTTGTAGCCGTTTTTCCTGTTCCAATAGCCCAAATTGGCTCATAGGCAATTATTGTATTTGCTACTTGATCTTCTGTAAGACCTTCAAGTGCTTTTTGAGTTTGATTTGTTATAATTTCAAAAGCTTTTCCTGATTCTCTTTGTTCTAATGTCTCACCAACACATACTATTGGCTTTAATCCATTTTTAAAAGCTGCTTTAACTTTTTTATTTACAGTTTCATCTGTTTCGCCAAAATACTGTCTTCTTTCTGAATGTCCTATTATAACATATTCAACACCTATTGATCTTAACATACTTCCAGAAATTTCTCCTGTATATGCTCCTTTTTCCTCAAAATGCATATTTTGTGCACCAATTTTAATATTTGTTCCTTGTGCTGTAAGTAAAGCATAAAATAAATCTGTATATGGAACACATAATATAACTTCATTTTTTGTATCTTTTACTTTTGGTGCAAGTTCTGTTATCATTGAAATTGTTTCATTTGGTAACATGTTCATTTTCCAATTTCCTGCGATTACTTTTCTTCTCATAATATCATCTCTTTCTAAATTAATGTTATTTGTCTAATAAAGCTTCTATACCTGGCAATTTTTTACCTTCTAAAAATTCTAATGAAGCTCCTCCTCCTGTAGAAACATGTGTCATTTTATCTGCAAGTCCTGCTTTTTCTACAGCAGCTGCCGAATCTCCTCCACCAATAATTGTTATAACATCTTGTAATGTTCCCAATTTATGTGCAATTGCATTTGTTCCAACTGCAAATTGGTCATATTCAAATAATCCTAAAGGTCCATTCCATACTACTGTTTTAGCTCCATCTAATTCTTTTTCAAACATAGAAATTGTTTTTTCTCCAATGTCAAATCCTTCCCAGTCATCTGGAATATCTGTCCATGCAACTGTTTTGCTTTCTGTATCTGGCTTAAATTCTTTACCAACAACAGTGTCTATAGGCAAAAGCATTTTTACTCCATTTTTCTTTGCTTTTTCCATTAATTTTAGTGCTAAATCACACTTATCTTCTTCACAAAGCGAATTTCCTACGCCATGTCCTTGTGCTTTGAAAAATGTATATGCCATTCCTCCACCTATCATTAAAGTATCAACTTTATCTAATAAATTATCTATTACAGCTATTTTATCTGAAACCTTAGCTCCTCCTAATATTGCAACAAATGGTCTTTTTGGATTTTCTAGTGCATTTCCTAAAAATTGTAACTCTTTTTCTATTAAAAATCCAGATACTGCTGGTAAATAGTGTGTTACACCTTCTGTTGATGCATGTGCTCTATGTGCTGTTCCAAATGCATCATTTACAAACACTTCACCATATTCAGCCAATTTTTTTGCAAATTCTGGGTCATTATCTGTTTCTTCTCTATGGAATCTTAGATTTTCAAGTAACATTACTTCACCATTTTTTAAATTGCTAGCTTTAGTTTTTGCATCTTCTCCAATAACATCTTTTGCCATTATGACTTCTTTTCCTAATAATTTAGAAAGCTCTTTACTAACTGGTACTAATGAAAATTCTGGTTTGAACTCTCCCTTTGGTCTTCCTAAGTGTGAACATAATACAATTTTACAATCTTGATCAATTAAATATTTTATTGTAGGCAATGCAGCCACAATTCTTCTATTGTCTGTAATATTTTGATTTTCATCCATTGGTACATTAAAATCACATCTTACTAATACTCTTTTTCCTTTTAAATCTATATCTTTAATTGTTTTCTTATTCATTTTTAACTTCTTTCCTTCCTAGAGTTTTCATTTTGTTGTCAGAAACAAATCCATTTACTCTTATTTTTTTTATATTCAAAAGAAAGGTTCGTTTAATATTGCCGAACCCTTCATTATTATTTTTATTATCCTAATTCAGCAAAATACTTTATTGTTCTTACCATTTGACTTGTATATGAATTTTCATTATCATACCAAGAAACAACTTGAACTTCATATAATCCATTTCCCATATCTACAACCATAGTTTGTGTTGGATCAAATATACTTCCATGTGTTTCGCCGACAATATCTGATGATACAACATCATCATCATTATATCCGAATGAATCACTTTCTGCTGCTTTCATTGCTGCATTTATTCCATCTACTGTAACATTTTCTCCTTTAACAACTGCTGTTAATAGTGTAGTAGATCCAGTAGCAACTGGAACACGTTGTGCTGCTCCTACTAATTTACCATCTAACTCTGGTATAACCAATCCGATTGCTTTTGCAGCTCCAGATGATGTAGGAACAATATTAACAGCTGCTGCTCTTGATCTTCTTAAATTACCTTTTCTTTGTGGACCATCTAATAACATTTGGTCTCCAGTATATGCATGTACTGTACACATAATTCCTGATTGAATTGGTGCATATTTATTTAAAGTATTTGCCATAGGAGCTAAACAATTTGTAGTACAAGAAGCTGCTGATATTATTTTATCTTCTTTTGTTAATGTGTTTTCATTAACACTATATACTATTGTTGGTAAATCCTTTCCAGCTGGTGCTGAAATAACGACCTTTTTAGCTCCTGCATTAATATGAGCTTGAGCTTTATCTTTAGATGTATAAAATCCTGTACATTCTAATACAACATCTACATCTAATTCTCCCCAAGGTAAATTATTTGCATCTTTTTCTGCATATATTTTTATTGTTTTTCCATCTACAGTTATTGAATCTTCTCCTGCAACAACTGTGCTAGCCTTAGCATAAGTCTTTTGCGCTGAATCATGTTTTAACAAATAAGCTAACATTTCTGGACTTGTTAAGTCATTTATTGCGACTATTTCGTATCCTTCTGCTCCAAACATTTGTCTAAATGCTAATCGTCCTATTCTTCCAAAACCATTAATGGCTACTTTTACTGCCATAAAAATTCCTCCTTTAAAAAAGTTAACTTTATATTAACTACTATTTTTATTTTACCTACTTTAGGCATTTTTATTCTATACCATTAATTCATTTTTTTCAAGTATTTGGGCTAATTTTTTTTTATTTTTTGTTATTAGATAATAATTTAATAATATCTATAAATCAAAAGTATTAAATAAAACCATTATCTAATAACTATTTTTATTCTATTCAATTTAAACTTTTAAAAAAATTGCTACGAAATTAAGCTACCTCTTTTATATATTCATATTCTTCGTAATAAGGCATATATTTTTCTAGCATTTCCCAAAATTTTTTTGAATGTGTTTTATATTTTAAATGACAAAATTCATGTAATACAACATATTTTAATATTTGTTTATTATATTTTACTATATCTGGATTTATTACAATTGTTTTATTTTGTAAAGTCTTTGCTAGTTTATTTGGTATTCTTTTTATCACATAATTTTCTGGAGCTAAACCATTTAACATAATTCTTGTTTGTTCCATTACATTTTCTATTTCTATTCTAGCTATTTCATCATACATTTTTTCTAATGCTAATTTTAATATTTGTGTATTTTTATTCCTTCTATATTTATTCGGAAGAAATATTGTTATTGTATGATTATATAAATCTAGCTCTGGCATATTTATTTTTTTATAAATTACCTGTATTTCATAATCTTCTCCAAAAATTTTCGTTGTACCACACAATTCTTTTTCTATATATGTTTTTTTGTTTAAAAATTTTACCATTTTATTTCCTCCTACTTTATGAACTTTTGTTCGCTTTTGTAAGAAGATTATATATCCATTTTTTTAAATTGTCAATACTTTTAATAAAAGTTTTTCAAATTTTTGTTCGTATTTATTACAATTCATTTATACAACAAAAAAAGACTTTATCTAAACATATTTGCTTCAATAAAATCTCTTTTTTAAAAATTTTTATAATCAATTATAAGCATATTCTATTTCAACACACTGCCCATTTTTAAACACAAATTTATCATTATCTAAAATTAATCTAGTTTTGTCTACATCTTCTATATGATAATTTTCTGTATACCTGTCCATTAAAGTCATCTTATCATCATTATATATACATGGAAGATTAGCACTTAAAGTAATTTGCATATATATGTCTGTACCTTCTGCCAATTCTGCCTCTGAACCTTTATATATTCTTCCGCTTCCGTCATCATTTCTTTTTACATAATACACCATAGGAAGATTATATTTTTGGCTTTGTATTACTAGTTCCATATCATATCCAGCCTCATGAGCCTCTGCATCATTTGAACTTTTAACAACTCTTTCTCCCAAAATATTTAATGCCTTTCCATTAAGCAAAGCTTGATATTGGTCTTGTGTTATTGTATTTGGTATTTCTATATATTTATATACTCTTCCTCTTATAGTAAAACTTCCATTTCCATTATTTATAGCATCTTGTATAATAAAAGTTTGGTCTGCTGTATCTAAAACATATTTATTATAATTTTCTTCTGTTAATTCTATATAGTTTTTTTCAGTATTGTTTGTAGGCTTGTCTAAATCACTTATAAACTCATTTTCATTATTTATTATACTTATCCCATTTGAATTAGGTATATAATTATCATCTTCATCTATGTTAGTACTAGTATCAGGGTTAGTATTATTATCATCAGTAATATTGTTTGTAATATTACTTGTAGAACTAATATCTGTATTTGCTATATTTTCATCTGTATCTTCATTATTTCTAAGAACTAGAATCATTGCAAACACTATTACAATTATTACTACAATTGTGACTATCATTGCTATTAATATTTTATTCTTTTTCATATTTATCAATCCTTTCAAAAATAACTTTAAAATTATATATTTTCTTCTTTATAAATTTCAAAATCTATTTGTCTTAAAATTTTGCTAGCATTTTTCACCCTGATCTTTACATTATCACCTATTTTGTATGTTTTTTTAGTGTGTTCACCAATTAAAATTTTTCTATCTTCATTATAGACAAAATATTCATCACTTCCTAAATCTTCAAATCGAATTAAGCCTTCTACTGTACTTTCTAATTCAACAAACATTCCAAATGATGTAATACTTGATACAATTCCATCATATATTTCTCCAATATGTTTTTCCATATATTCTGCCTTTTTAATTTTTTCTGCTTCTCTTTCAACTTTTGTTGCAACCTTTTCTCTTTCTGATGAATTAATTGCCGCTTCTTTTGCTATTTGTTTTCCAATATCTATAAAATCTTTTGTTACATCATAATCTTTTGCTAAATATTCTGAAATTATCCTATGAATAAACAAATCTGGATATCTTCTAATTGGTGATGTAAAATGACAATAATATTTACTTGCAATACCAAAATGTCCTTTGTTTTCTGAATCATATCTTGCAAGTTTTAATGTCCTTAATATTAAATTTGATATAACCTTTTCTTCTGGCTTGCCTTTTACAGCATCTAAAACCTGTGCAAATGCCTTTGGATGTACATTGTCTCCACTTGTTTTTATTTTTAATCCAATATTTGATAAAAATTTATTTAATTCTTTTATTTTATCAATATCTGGCTCTTCGTGAATTCTATATATAAATGGGGCTTCAAGCCAATAAAATTTTTCTGCAATTGTTTCATTTGCACTTAGCATAAATTGTTCAATAATTTCATTACTAAAACTAGTCTCATATTTTTCTACATTTATAGCCCAACCATCTATGTCTAAATCTATTTTACTTTCTGGTATATCTAAGTTTAAATATCCTTTTTCTAATCTTTTATTTTTTAATATGGTAGCAAGTTCTGCCATTAGTTCAAAGTCATGTATATATTTTTCATATTTTTTTAATACTTTTTCATCTGATTTATCTATGATTTTTTGAACATCATGATAATTCATTCTTTCTGTTACTTTTATTATGCCTTTATACACTTTTGAATCTATAACATTTCCTTTTTTGTCAATTTTCATTGAACAACTTAGTGTAAATCTATCTTCACCTGCATTTAAACTACATATTCCATTTGAAAGTTCTCTTGGAAGCATTGGTATGACTCTTCCTAACATATAAATGCTTGTCCCTCTTATATATGCTTCTTGGTCTAATAATGAATTTTGTGTAACATAATGGCTTACATCTGCAATATGAACATTTAAAATATAGTAATCATCATGTTTTTCTACACTTACTGCATCATCTAAATCTTTTGCATCTTCTCCATCTATAGTGAAAATTATTTTGTCTCTTAAGTCTATTCTATTTTTTATTTGTGATTCATCTATTCTGTCTCCTTTAGATCTCGCTTCATTTACTACATCCTCCGGAAATTTTGCTGGTAAATTGTATTCTTTTATAAGTGATAACATATCAACTCCAGCTTCATTTATATTGCCAATTACTTCGATTACTTTTCCTTCTGCATTTTTACCCTTTTGAGGATATTTTGTAATTTCTACCAAAACTTTATGGTTATTTCTTGCCTTTCCAAAGTTATTTTTTGAAATAAAAATATCTGTCCCAAATGCTCTATCATCTGGCACAACAAAGCCAAAATTTTCATTTTTTTGAAATGTACCAACAATTGTGGTCTTTCCATGTTTTTTTATTTTTAAAATCTTTCCCTCTGGATTTTTATCTTTTTCCTTTTCTGACAAAATTTCAACAATAACAATATCTTCATTTAAAGCATTTAAAGAATTTTCTTTTGATATATATATTTCATCTTCTAAATTTTCTACTGAAACAAATCCATATCCTTGTGCATTTTTTCTATATTTTCCTTCATATGTTTCAATATTATTAAGTTTATATTTGTTTTTCTTATTTTTGGTAATTTTATATTCTTCTTCTAGTTTTTTTAATTTCAATACGAATTGATTATATTCTTTTTTAGTTATCCCTAATACATAAGCAAGTTCCTTTGCTTTCATCGGAACATATTCTTTGCTTTTCATAAAATCTATTATTTTATCTTCCATTCTTTTCTCCTTGTTTGTTTGAATTCTATCATATTTTTATCTTTTTATCAACAAAAAATACTAAATCTATATAAATTCTTCCCAAACAATATTTGCAAAGTCTAAACCTTTATTCGATAGTCTTATTATATCTCCATCAATAATTATCAATCCTTCATTGAATAATTTTTTTAATTCTTTTTTAAATAAAACTATTGGATTTTCATTAAATTTATTTTCAAATTTTTGAATAGAAATTCCATTAATTTTTCTTAAACCTAAAATCATATATTCTTTCATTTCATCTTTTTTATCCTGTTCTTCTTCTATAATTCTATTTTTATCAAAACCACCTTCTATGCAATTTTTTATATAATTATCTAAATTTGAAATATTTCCAAATCTTTTTCTATCTATATAAGAATGAGCGGAAATTCCAAATCCGATATATTCTTTTTGCTCCCAACAATCCAAATTATGTTTTGAATAAAATCCTTGTTTTGCAAAATTGGATATTTCATAATGATTGTATCCATTTATTTTTAAGAAGTCTTTTGTATACCAATACATCTGTCTTTCTAGGTCTTCTTCTGGTAATTTTAAAATATTGTTTTCAATCATTTTCTTTAATGGTGTTTCGTCTTCTAAAATTAAAGAATATACTGATATATGCTCAGGATTTAAATTTATTATATCTTCTAGTGATGTTTTTAAATCATCCATTGCTTGTCCTGGAAGTCCTATCATTAAATCTACATTAATATTGTTGAATCCAACTTCTCTAGCCATTTTATATGTTTCTAAAAATTGTTCATAATTATGTATTCTTCCTATTTTTTTTAACAATTCATTATTTGTACTTTGAAGTCCAATGCTTAACCTATTTATGCCAGCATTTTTATAATCATATAATTTTTCCTTATTTACTGTCCCAGGATTTACTTCTATTGTAATTTCCTCTGCATTTTTAATATTTATTAAATTTAAAATTTCTGTAATAAATTTACTATCTATACAAGATGGCGTTCCTCCTCCAATATATATAGTTTTTATTTTTACATCTTTATTAGATTTTTTCCAATTTAAAATTTCTTTTTGTAATGCTTCAATATATTTTTTCTGTACACTCTCCTTTTTTGCATAAGACACAAAGTCACAATAAAAACATTTTCTTACGCAAAAAGGGATATGTATATATATCCCTAATTCTTTCATATTTACCTCATAACTATCATAACTATTATAACACTTTTTCTTTTGAAAGATCAAGTATTTTTTTCATTCTATAATTAACTCCAGACTTTCCTATTGGATTTTTTAATTTCTTTCCGTAATTCACTTAAAGGTAAGTCTGGGAATTCCAATCTTAACTCTGCAAGCTCAATTAAATTTTCATCCATTTTGTTATATTTTCCAGATTCTTTTAGCAATTTTATTGCATTAATTTGCTCAACAGAAGCATTTAAGGTTTTGTTTAAATTTGCAGTTTTGCAATTAACCAACCTATTAATTTTATTACTCATATCTTTTTGGACTCTTATATCTTCAAAATCGAGTACTGATTTACTTGCACCTATAAAAGCTATAAATTTAGATATTTCTTCTCCATCTTTAATATAGAGATGGTTTTCTAATTTTTTTACTTTTATTCCATATTTATATAAAACCTCAATTAAAGTATCTATTGCAATATCATTTGGTAACTCAATTTCCAAATGATATTGCAATTTAGGATCATTTATTGAACCTGATCCTAAAAATAAACCTCTAAAAAATGCTTTAGATAAATTTTCTTTTTCAAATAAAATTTTATTATCAATTTCTTTAAAATTATCTTTGAAAATCATTGTAAAAAAATCTTTATCTATATTTTCTAATTTTACTTTTTTTAATTCTTCTTTTTTTAGTGTTATATTATAAATTTTACCTTGTATATCAATATTGAAATTACTTATTTCAACATTTTTAAGTAGTTTAGAAAAGCGATTGATATTATATTCGCTTTCTGTTAAATATTTAATTTCTTTTGATGTATAATTTATATTTGAACTTGATAAATACCCTAAAAACTCATATTTTACTTCGCTTTTCTTTGCTAGATTATTTATTTCACTTAATTCTTTTTTTACATTTGACGAAAAAGACATATTACTATTGTATGATTGAATCATACTCTCCTTTCTCAGTCAGATTATTAGTACATTGCTGGCATTTCTGGTCCTTCATCTCCATGTGAACCATTGTGACATCCACAGTTCTTTTCTGGTGCATCTGTTACTAAGCTTTCTGTAGTAATTACCATTGAAGCAATAGATGTTGCATTTTGTAATGCACTTCTTGTAACCTTTGTAGGGTCTACAATTCCAGCTTTTTTCATGTCAACATATTGTTCTTTTGCAGCATCAAATCCAAATCCTTGATCTGCTTTTTTAACATTTGCTACAACTACAGCTGGCTCTAATCCTGCATTTCTTACAATTTGACTTAATGGTTCTTCTAATGCTTTTAATACAATGCTAGCACCTAATTTTTCATCATCTTTTAAAGTTGAAACTAATTTTTCAACTTTTGGAATTACATTTATAAGTGCTGTTCCTCCACCTGCTACAACACCTTCTTCAACTGCTGCTTTTGTAGCAGATAATGCATCTTCTATACGAAGCTTTTTATCTTTCATTTCTATTTCTGTTGCTGCTCCAACACCAATTACTGCAACTCCTCCAGCAATTTTTGCTAAACGCTCTTGTAGATTTTCTTTATCAAATTCACTTTTTGTTTCTTCCATTTGAGTTCTTATTTGTTTAACTCTTTCTTGGATTTTAGCTTTATCTCCAGAACCATCTACAATTATAGTATTTTCTTTTGATACTTTAACTTGTTTTGCTCTACCTAATTGTTCTAATGTTGTATCTTTTAATTCTAATCCAAGTTCTGATGTTATAACTTCTCCACCTGTTAATATTGCAATATCTTGTAACATTGCTTTTCTCTTATCTCCAAATCCAGGAGCCTTTACTGCAACTACATTTAGCACTCCTCTTAATTTATTAAGTACAAGTGTCGATAAAGCTTCTTGTTCAACATCATCACATATAATTAAAAGTTTTCCTGATTGTTGCATTAAATTTTCTAATAATGGTAATACTTCTTGAATATTACTTATTTTTTTATCTGTAATTAAAATATATGGATTATCTAAAACAGCCTCCATTTTTTCTGTATCTGTAACCATATATGGAGAAACATAACCTTTATCAAATTGCATTCCTTCTACAACATTTAGTTCTGTTTGCGAAGTTTTTGATTCTTCTATTGTTATAACTCCATCTTTTGAAACTTTTTCCATTGCATCTGCAATTAAGCTTCCTATTTCTGTACTATTTGCTGAAATACTTGCAACTCTTGCAATATCTTCTTTTCCGTTAACTGGAACACTAATTTCTTTAAGTCCTTTTACAGCAGTATCTACAGCTTTATCCATACCTCTTTTAACACTCATAGGATCTGCACCTGCTGCAACATTTTTAACTCCTTCTTTTACCATTGCTTGTGCTAATACTGTTGCTGTAGTTGTTCCATCTCCTGCTACATCATTAGTTTTTGTAGAAACTTCTTTAACAAGTCTTGCACCCATATTTTCGAACTTATCTTCAAGCTCTATTTCTTTAGCTATTGTAACACCATCATTTGTAATAAGTGGTGAACCATAACTTTTATCTAATACAACATTTCTTCCTTTTGGTCCTAATGTAACCTTTACTGTGTCTGCTAATTTATTGACACCTTTTAATAAACTTTTTCTGGCATCTTCGCCATATTTAATCATCTTTGACATAATAATTCCTCCTTTAAAATTAATCTACTATTGCTAATATATCATCTTGTTTTACTATTATATATTCTTCTCCTTCATATTTTACTTCAGTTCCAGAATATTTACTTACAATTACATTGTCACCTTTTTTAACATTCATTTCTTCCAATTTGCCATCTATTTTTTCTCCAGGTCCAACTGCAATTACTTCTGCAATTTGTGGCTTTTCTTGGCTAGCTCCAGCTAAGATTATTCCACTTTTTGTGGTTTCCTCTTTTTCTTTCATTTTTATTAATACTCTACTTCCTAATGGTTTTATCATAATATTACCTCCTTTGAATTTACCATATAAAAGCTATGTATAATCTTAAAACACTTTTTAAAATAGGTATTATAAAATTAGCACTCTTTGCTTTTAACTGCTAATATATTATACCCTATTTTTTAAATTGTCAATACCTATTTTTAAAATTCACAATTTTTTCACATTTATTTATATTAACTTTATTTTTAAATTATTACTAAACAAAATAAAAAACACACCCAAAACAAAATTTAGGTGTGTTTTTTTAAGTTCTTACCATAAATAAAATTATAACTATAATTCCAACTATAACTCTATACACTGCAAATGCTTTGAAACTTCCTTTTTTTAGATAATTCATCAAAAATTTTATTACCGCAAAACCTACTAAAAAGCTTGTTATTATTCCAATAAAAAATGATGCATTAAATACAAAATCTGTTATATCAAATATAACTGCTGCAAGTGTTATTGGCATTGCAAGCATAAAAGAAAATTTTGCTGAGCTTTCTCTATCTACTCCAAGTCCTCTTGCAACTGTCATTGTAATTCCAGAGCGAGAAACTCCTGGAAATGCAGCTGCCAATGCTTGTGAACATGCAATCCATAGTGATTGTTTAAATGTTATATGTTCATAGTCTGTAGTAGATTTTGATCTTCTATCTACTTCATATAAAATAATACCTAATACTATTAATGTAATTGCTATTATTAACATTTGTACATTTAAATCATCACCTACTATTTTTTCTGATATTTTATCTAAAACTAAACTCAAAATTCCTGCTGGTATTGTGGCTAATACTATATACCAAAACATTTTTCCTTCTAGTGTTGGTTTCTTTTTTATTGTTTGATTATATCCTCCTACAATTAAATCTTTCCAATCTTTATAAAAATATATAATTATTGCAAGTAATGTACCTATATGTAATGCTACATCAAATGATGCTGGCATTTCTTGCCATCCAAATATCCATGGAAATAAATTTAAGTGTGCAGAACTAGATATTGGTAAAAACTCTGTTAATCCTTGTACTATTCCTAAAATTATTGACTGAATTATTGTCATTTTTTTCCCTCCATTTTAATTGTTTACTTTATTATTTTATTTTGAATAAGTTCCAGATATGCTATTTTCTGATTAATCATTTTTCCTACCTTGCCATTCTAATTTGCAAATGTCAGCGAATATAAGGGTCCAACGAGCAAGGGAAGATTCAAAGTGCTACGGACAAAGCACCACACGGAACGAACCGTCGCTGCTGCTATCACCACTGTAGCTGCGCGAACAGAACACACCTGCGTAGGCTCCATAATTGCAATGGCCCCCGCGCTTGACAAATGAGAAACCCGCGTAGCAAAGGCTAGAGTAGTCTTCAAACCAGTTGTTGTATCTACTTGTATTACTTAAATCATATGCTCCACCTTTATTAACTTCTTTTGTTGCATCTCCTATTTTTCCATATGTATATATTCTAGCATTTCCGTTTGGTAATGTTGTTTCATTGTAATATTTTGTTGCATATTTATCACTTGTCCCAGATGTTGAAGCAAATGTACTTCCAAGCCTTGATTCATAATTATTTGTATCAGTATTATTAAATACTGCTACATATTCCCAAGCACCACCAGACATATCATAAACTCCATAAACATTTCCTGTTGTACTTGCTTTTGCTCCTGTAGTGGTATTATAAGGATTTGGCGCTCCCGATGTCCTTGAAGCACTTGTACTTCCTCCACCATTTCCAGTTATATATGAAGTACTATTATTTTTATCTATTTCATGTCCATTTCTACCATATTGACTTTGTGTTAAGTAAGCAACTGCTCCCCATTCACTATTTTTTATTAAATGACTTTCTTTTAAAGTGTCATAACTTTTTGCTACATTATACATATTTCCTATTGTTATACTTCTAGCACTCTGAACATTTGGAACACTTAAAAACGTTGTATTATATCCAGAACCTTCATTTGAATCTGTCGCACCATTTCTACTCATTTCATATTTTGCCATCCAAAATCCTGCTAATTCTGAATCCCATCCACCATTATCTAAATTTGTCTCAAATGCTGGGTGAACTATATATTTGTTTTCATTATATTTTACTGTTTCAATTCCACTGTCTAATTTATATTTTACATCTCTACTATCAGCATTCCACATTCCATATCCATCATAATATCCTGTTGGTGTTGTATAAGTATCATCAGAATAATATGTTATTCTATATGCATACCTTGGTATCCATACAAAATAGCTTCCTTTTGAGTCCTTTGCATTTGCCCACATACTAGATAGGTTATCATCATTTCCCGTTCCTGCCGTGTAATTATACCAAGTGCTTTTTGCTGTAGTATCTTCAGTCCATCCATCTGTTGTTTCAGTCCATGTTACTTTTGTCATATCTCCTAGCTTGGGTGCATTTGGTGTACTTATTACTTTATTATATCTATCTAACCATATTACATCTATCCTACCATAAGTCGTTGTAATAGCAGTACTTGCATCAGCATTAGCAATTTGCGTATCTGTTGGTACCTTTGCAGTAAGAGTAATGTCTTTATATATTGTATTTTTATTATCTATAGTAGAAATTTGAACTGTATATTCTCCAACTTCATCAACCGGAAATTTATATTTTGTAACTGTGTTCTTTGTCCCATCTTCATTCTCTTTTTCTTCAGTGTATTTAGTTAAATTAGAAGTAACATCTGTAAAATATTCTGCATCATTCATTTTATATTGAACTTTAAATTTGCTTATATTAGATTCATTACTATTTGAATCAATTAATTTTACATTAGAAATTATTATTTCATTTCCATTGCCTTGCTCCAAATCAAATTTAATTCCAGTCACATCAGCAGATTCTGTATTATATATATTAAAGTCTTTCGTAGTATAGTACATATTTCCTTCATATTCTAAACCACTAAGTAAAACAACATCTCTTGTTTTTATATTTACTAAAAATTCATAACTTCCATCTAATCCTAAATTCTTTTTTAAATAATCTTCTGAAAGAAGTCTATAATCTTCAATATCTGCATCATCTATTTCATCTACAGCATTTTTTGTTTTTTCTAAAGCTGTATTATATGAATCCATATCTTCAACATCTGGTGGATTAGTTACACTTGTTCCAATATTTTTTAAATATGTATTTTTTTCAGTATCACTTAAACTTTTGTATTCTTCATTCCAAGTATTTACCTGTGCTTGAACTGTCTCCATTTCACTTTTGGCCTTATTATATTTTGCATATTTAATTAAATTAGTTCCAGAATAAACTGATATAGATGCAATAATTAATAATATTATTATTGTTATTACTAAACTTGTTAAGGTAATTCCTTTTTCTTTTTTCATTATTATTTACCCTTTCTTTTTTAGTTTTTAAATCTGTGCACTAATTTATTTTTTAAACATCTTTTCAAGTATAATTATAAACATAGCATGGCTTAATCCAAGACCTAAATCCCAATTTGCTTGTAAAGTATTGTTATCTACTTGTTCTCCTAAAAAGCTATGAAATCCAACCGTTTTCACCACAAAATCAAATGTTTTTTTAGCTTTTATATTTTCTCCTCTTTCTAAATAATATAATGTCATCCAACAATTTGCAATTGGCCAAGGATTACCATTCATATATTTATCATCTTCAAATCTTTTATATCCGTCCCGTATATGTACGTAAACTCATATTTATTCTTTCTACAGTATTTTCTATTTTCTTTTCTTTTGGTGAAAAGACTTTAAATGGTGTAACTGCACCTAATATACTTATATCAATCTTTTTATCCTTCGGATTTCTAACATAACATTTTTTTTCATCATCATACATTTTTTCTTCTATATAAAGTTTTAATTCTTTTCTTAATTTCTCAACTTCAACTTTTGACTTTGATATTTTTTCATCTTTTAATCTGTTATTTTCAAAATTTGATACATCTTTTCCAAGAATTTTATATATTTCAAGCATTGAATCAAAAGCAGAATAAATTGCAGATAAACTATATGTATTTGTGCCTTTATTCATTTCCCACAAGTCATAAGTTTCTTCATATTTTCCAGTTTTTGTTAATATGTCTTTTACATATCTTTTTAAAAAATCTAAAGCTTTTTCACACATAGGAAGACAATCTTTTAAAAATTTAAAATTCTTTGTATATTTGTAGTGTATATAAACACCATAAATTACAGAAGCTGTTTCATCAACTGAATATCCGAAATTTGGTGCTAATTTTCCATTTGGGTAAAATTTTTGTTCCCACATTCCATTTTTACTTTGTGTCTTTTTACAGAAAACTTTATAAAATTTTTCTGTTTCTTTATCCATTTTTAAAATATCCATTGCTCTTGCAATATATGTTGCAAATCGTGGCCAGCAATATGCATTATTATCTAAATTTTTATCTGCTTCTTGAGAAGCAATTATTCCACCTGTTTCTGAATTCGATAATAATGGAAATAGCAATATACTTCTATAATATATATCTTGTATTCTTTCTTCATAGCTATTTTCTGGTTCTTTCATTTCTAATCCATCATGATCTCTAACATATTTTTTCCAATAATTTTTTGTTTTTATATATTCAGAATGCAAATCTATTTTTCTTATTCTCTCTATTTCTTTTTCAAAATCTGATATAGAATTTGGTTGTTCTTGTATAACAACACAAATTTCTAGTATTTTCTTTTCATTTGGTTTTATATTTCCAATTTTGTAAGCAACACTTGAATCTTTTGATATCCCTATATAATTTTCATCTGATATATTTGTTGATTCTAGATTATTTATACTGTCTTTTATTTGATAATTTGACACTTTTTTATCTTGAGATATAGTAGAAAGTATAAAATCATTGGTATATTGCATAATTCCATAATCAACTTTTTTGCAACCCACAAAATTATTATTTTCTACAATACCTGAATGTATAAAAAATTTAATATCTAAATCAATAGAACTATTGTTTATTACTGTGTATTTTCTTATTAATATGTTTTCTTTAATTGGTACAAAATCTGTTTGTAAAATTTTTAAGTTAAAATAAGTATTTGTTATTTCTGTATTTAATATATTTGTATTTATGTCATAATATTGTTTGTAAACATTGTTTATATCGTCATGTAAATATATTAAATCTGAATCATTTGCTTTTATCCCTACATGATAAAAATCTATAAATTGTTTATTATCTTTTGTAGGATAATATATCTTTTGTATTTCTCCTTTTTTTGTAAGTGTTATTAATAAATGTCTATTTCCAACTATTGCATCATTCAAGTGTTTTTCCATTATTTTATCCTCCTCTTAAATTAAAGTGCTCAAAATCTATTTTTCTTCAAAATAACTCTTAAATTCTTCTGCATTAATTTTTTCACTAACTAAAAGTCTTTCTGCTATTGCCTCTAATTTATCAAAATGCTGTTTTAGTATGTTCATAGCATCACTATATGCTGTGTCAAGTAAACCTTTTATTTCTTTTCCTATTTTGTCTCCAATATTTGCTCCAAACATCTCTAATGGATATTCTCCATTTTCATCTTTTAATGATATAGTTCCTATTTCTTTACTCATTCCATATTTTATAACCATATCTCTTGCAATTTGTGTTGCAACTTCTATATCATTACTTGCACCTGTTGATATTTCATTTAAAGCAATTTGTTCTGCAGCGCGTCCACCAAGTAGGCTAATAAGTTTTTCTTCCATTTCTGTTTTTGAAATATATGATTTATCTTCATCACTTTTATACATAGTATAGCCACCTGCCATACCTCTAGGTACAATTGAAATTTCTTTTACATCTTCTTGTGTTGGTAAATACCAACTTACTACAGCGTGTCCAGCTTCATGATATGCTGTTAATCTTTTATCTTTATCTGATATAACTCTATTTTTCTTTTCAAGCCCTACAGTAACTTTCTTAACCGCTTCATCAACATCTATTTGTTCTATTACTTCATGTTTATTTTTAGTTGCAAGTATTGCAGCTTCATTTAAAATATTTGCTAGTTCTGCACCTGTAAATCCTGCTGTATCTTCTGCAATTCCTTTAAATGTAACATTTTCTGCAAATTTCTTGTCTTTAGCATGTATTTTAAGAATTTCCTCTCTTCCTTTTAAATCTGGTGCTGGAACTACTATCTGTCTATCAAATCTTCCTGGTCTTAAAAGTGCTTTATCAAGCATTTCAGGTCTATTAGTTGCAGCAAGTACTATTATTGTCTGTTCTGAAGAAAATCCATCCATTTCTACTAGCAATTGATTTAATGTTTGGTTATTTTCTGTATCTGCTCCATTTCCATTTGTTCTTCTTGAACCTATTGCATCTATTTCATCTATAAAAACTATACATGGTTCTAGCCTTCTTGCCCTGTCAAATAATTTTCTAACTCTTGAAGCTCCAAGTCCTGCAAACATTTCTACAAACTCTGATCCACTCATAGAAATAAATGGTACATCTGCTTCTCCTGCAATTGCTTTTGCAATTAATGTTTTTCCAGTTCCTGGCTTACCATATAGTAAAACTCCTTTTGGAATTTTAGCTCCCATTTTTGTATATTCTTTTGGATTTTTTAAAAAATCTACAATTTCTATTAATTCACCTTTTTCCTCATCTAGGCCTGCAACATCATCAAATTTTACTTTTACTTTTCTTGCTGTATCATCATAAACTTCACCTTTATCTGATAATCCTTGCATTTTAAATAACATTATAAATAATGCTACCATTATAATTGTTGGTAAAAGTGAGAATAGATATGATGGTATTTGTGAAATTATACTAGGTGTTTTTTGTATTAATTCTATATCATTTCCATCAGCAACTTTTTGTTGTATTAATTCTATAAAACTTTGTGTACTAGGTATTATTGTTTTCTTAACTAATTTTTCTTTTTGTTCTGGAGAAAGTGCTTCATCATCCTTAATATCTGTTTTATCATCTATATAAACACCATTTTCAACTGTTTCCCCATTTTCATTTATCTCTTTTTTTAATGTTACTTTTATTGATGTACTGCCTGTTGTCATTTCTACCTTTTTTACATTTCCTTCAGATACCTGTTTTATTAAATCTGTATATGCTAAAGTTTTTTCATCTTTTGGCTTATTTTTATTAAGTATAGTAATTATTACTATACATGCTACTATGACTATTGTCAGTATTAATGTAAATATTTCCAACCCCTTATTTTTGCCATTATTTTTCATTATTATCTCCCTTTCAATATATAATTTTATGCATTAGATCCTTCTGTATCTCCACCTATATTCCCAGTTTCTTTAGAATCTTTTTTTTCTTTATTTTCTTCTTCATCATCTTTTTCTTTGTTCTGTTCTTCTTTTTCTTCCTCTTTTTCTTCTTTCTCATCATCATTTTCGTTTTGTTTTTTCTTCATCTCAATTATTTGCATTAATTGTAATTGCTGTTTTATAACATCTGATTTTATCATAAATATTGCTGCTACTAAACAAATAAAAGATATAGAAGAATACATTATATCAAAATATTTTATTCTAAAATTCATAAATAAAGTAATATACATATAAATAAGTTCTAGAGTTTTAGAAATTGTAATTGCAAATACTGACATATTAAATAATGCCCTATATCTCATTTTTATTTTAGCAATCACTGTAGTAATCAATCCAAATAATGATAATATAAGTATATCAAATAAGCTTGATATAAAAAACATTATAAATAGATAAATTAAAACTACTAATCCGTATATTATATATTTTGCTGGCGTATGGATTTCTGTATTTAAAAATTCTAATAATGTGGCTTTGTCAAATTCTGTTACTCCTAAAGAATCAAGTATTTCTGTATATTTGTAAGTGATTGATGCACCATTTGCTTTAATTATTACATTGTTTTTTAATAAAATCATCTTAAAACTATTTTGTGCAGATTCATTTTCATACTTTTTTATTTGCTCATCTGATAAATCTGAAGTATTAATTATTATATTATTTAAATTTGCATTTTCATTTGATAATGTTGCTGATAAAGTACCATTTTTATAAGTAAAATCACTAAAATTATCTGACAAATACTTTATTCCTTTATTTGCAATAATATTAAATTTTATTAATATTCCAATTGTTAAAATTAAACCAAATATAAATATAAGCCAAGTTAAATATTTAAAAGCACTACCTACTCCTTCTGCTGCCATCTCTGGATATAGTTCAAATTTAGTAATAGAATACCAATATTTTTTATGCTGAGGAATTTTTTTATGTGGATTGGTTTCACCTTTTTTTATATTTTCTTCCATTTATCTATATTCCCTCCTAATACTACTATCGACATACATTGGACTTACATTAAATATAGCCTCATCTTTTACTTTTATATTTTTTCCAGTAATATCACATGATACATGAAACATCCCAATTCTTCCTAAAACCTTACATTTTTCGCCATTTATTTCTACATATAGATTTTTATTTTTAAAATAATCTTTTATATCTCTTACTATATATCTTAATCTATCCCTTTTTCTAAACATATCTCTATCTACTATAACATTAAATCCATCTGCATAACCGCATGGAATTAAAGCAATTTTTGTCTCTTCTTTAGTTGTATAAGAATTGGAATAACCTATATTATATCCTTTACCTAAATATTTTATTTCAGAAACATTTGATTTTAAATAACCTATTTTTTTTAAGCCATAAATATTAGGAATTGCTAATCTTCCAAGAAAAGCAGATCCCACTCTTACTGCATTTAATCTCATTTCTTTATATTTTAAAAATGCTGAAGAATTACATATATGTAAAATTCCAGTTTCTATATTATTTTCTTTTAAAACTTCTACACAATCAATAAATCTATCAAATTGCTGTTTTGAGTACTTGTCCTTTTCATAGAATGCTAATGAAAAATGTGAAAAAGTACCAGATATATTTATATTTTGTAAACTCATTAATGCTTGTACCATTTTTTCTTTTTCATTATAGCAAAAACCATATCTTCCAAAACCAGAATCTATTTTTATATGTGCTTCTATTTTTTTATTCAATTTTTTTGCTACAGAATTTGCTATATCTACATCTTCTTTTGAGCCTAAAGAAATAATAATGTTATTTTCTACCAACTCTTGTACTTCTTTTTCTATTGAAGTACAAGAAAGCATCAAAATTTTAGTTGTAATTCCTGACTTACGTAATCTTAGTGCTTCTTCAGTTGTAGCCACAGCCAAAAAATTTATGCCATTGTCAATTAAAAACCTAGAATACTCAACAAGTCCAAGTCCATAGCCATTTCCTTTTACAACTGCAATTATTTGCAAACCTTTGTGATTATCATTTCTGCCATTTTCATCTGCTATTTTTTTTATAATTTTTATATTATGTTTTAAATCTTCTTTATTTATCAATAACGATTTACTCATTTTTTTTCAAGTGGGGACAGATCTCTTTCGTCTGGGGACGGTTCTTTTTCAGAAGGGGACGGTTCTTTTTTTAAAGAGAACCGTCCCTCTTTGAAAGTGAGACAGATCTTTTTTCTCCTTTCTATTTATTTTTTTTGAATTTCAACTTTAATGCTCTAATATTTCTATATGCTTTTTCTGAAAATTTATATAATCTATATCTTAAAGGTTTGAATTCCATATAAACTTCTCCTATAAATTCTGTGTATTCTGCTCCAAAACCTTTTTTAAATCTATATAATCCATTACTATTATCTGCTATTCCTGGTACTCCTCTTAAATCATATATATCACTTTTATTTGCTAAAGCTATTTTAACCATTTCCCATTGTAACAAATAATTTGGCATTAAATTTCTATGTTCATTACTACTTGCACCATATAAATACCATGTCTTATTTCCATACATAATTACTATAACACCTGATATTGGTTCATCATTGTAATATGCCATTAATAATTTCATATGTTTTTCTCCAAGACAATCATACATCCTTTCAAAATATGATAAAGGTCTTGTAATAAACCCATCTCTAATTCCTGTTGTTACCATTATTTTGTGAAATACTTTTAAATCATCTCTTGTACCCTCTTTTATGACAACACCTTTTTTAGTTGCAAGTCTTACATTATATCTTGTTTTTGAATGTAAATTTTTAAATAATTCTTCTTCTGTTTTATTTTTTGTATTTAGTCTAAATACATATCTAGGCTGAATTTCTTCTCTAAAATTTTTAGCATCATCTTTTATTTGATATCCTAAATCTATCATAATATTTCTAAATGTTTCATCAGAGCTTACTATATCTGGTTCCATTCTCATAACTATTGCATTGTATTTTTTTGCTAATTGCTGAATTCCCTCTGATAATTGTTTTAATACTTCCATATTATGAATATCGCAAACTGGTCCTCTCGCTGAATACATAATGTTTCCAAAAATAGGTATCTTTCTAATCCATACCATAAGTGATCCAATTATTTTCCCAGAATTATCTTCTGCAAGTATTACTTCATGTTTCCAACTAATTTTTACTTTTGCCCATTCTAGTGATTGTTGAAAATTACATCTTTCGTGTGTTTCTAAAAATTCTGTATATTCACTTTCGGAATTTTCATCTGTTACAAATCTCATTTCGTTTTTTATCTCCCTTTCAAACTATGATTGCTTATATTATTTATTTTTACTAAAGTTGCTTACATTATACTATAAGTGACTTTTTATTTCAATATTTTTTGTAAACTTTTTTATTGCTATATTACTAGAAATGGTTTATTTAATTTATTATTTATTTCAAAAATACCTTTCCTTTTGGTACAACTTGCAAACCTTGACAAACATCTTTTATATCAAAACTTTTCAACTGATTTTCTTCGACAAATTTCAAAACTTCATCTTCATTATCAATTTCAAAATCATAATTATTTATTATTTTTCCATTAAATCTTTTCTTTTTTATTTTTACATCTCCATAAAAATCCACTATTTTGGCCTCATCATAAATAACAAACTGATTAATTATTTCTTTTGGAAAATCAATATTTAAAATCAAATCTGCTTTTGCCAAACTTTTTCTTTTATTATTTGAAATATTTATTAATATACCATATTTTACATATATTATTTCTTCTATCTTTTTAAATTTTTCAATATATTTAGTAACTATACTAATATTTTTAAATTCTTTCGCAAGCTTAATTAATTCTTCTTCTATGCTATTATTTAAATCATTTACACAAATCCAAATTTCCGTCTCAGCTCTTAGTTTATTTTCTAATAAATTATCTATTATTTTATCTAATAACTTAAAAAATAGCCAATTTTTATTACAGATGTTTAAATTACAGCTATATAACAAATTTACAAATTCTTTATCATTTTTTAAATTTCTTTCAATTGCTATTTGTTTTGTCTTTTCATTTGATAATATTTCAAGTATTTTTTTTACAATTTTTGATTTCTTTTTTATATTCAATTTTACTAAATTTCTGTTTATTATAATTTTATTTTCTTTTTTAGTAACTAGTCTAAAAAATTTTTTTATATTTCTTTTATTTATATTTTGTTCTATATAAAAAGTCTTCAAAAAAATCACTCCTCTAGAAGATACTATGAGGAGTGTTTATAAAATATTCTTTTAATTATTCATTAATTCTGCAAGTTCTTTTTTTACAGACTCTAATTCTACATTTTTTGATTCTATATCATTTTTAAAATATTCAATCATTTCATCTATTTCTTCTTCTGTTAAATCATTAATTGCAAGTTCATTTTTTATCAATTTTCGTGCAAGTTCTTGTTTAATTCCAACTTCTTGTATTTCTGTTTTGTAAGATGTAACTTTGTTAAGTTCTAACTCAGTGTTATTCATAATTTCTTCAAATGTTTCTTCTACTCTTTCTGAATTTCTTTTCATAAATAAATTCATAAAGAATCTTCTAATCTTATATGATAACTTGTCTGTCCTTATCAATCCAGTTTCCATATTAACTCACACTCCTAACTTTTCAATTATTATTTTCATACTTCTTTTTTAATTCATTTGCATTTTCTATTTTTTTTCTGATTTTTAAATCTTTTATAATTAAATCAGCTAAATCATGTTGCTTACTATTTGATTTATTAAACTCGATTTCTATAGTTGGCTCATCTTTGTTTAATTCCATATCCAAGTCTACAATATCTTTTTCTTTTTCTATTATTCCCAATTGTTTATTTACAGAAATTTCGTCTATTTCATCTATAATCTTTATAATTTCCTGTATCTTAGGATTCTTTTCTTCAAATTTTTCCTTTTTCTTTTCATTTTTAATCTTAAGATATGGTTTAATAATCTTTTTTCTAATATAGTTTAACTCTTTTCCTAATTTTTTTTCTGTTTCATCTTTAGAAGACTTTGATGGTGGTAATTTTTCATTACTATTGTCTATCCATTTTTTTATCTCAATAGCTTCTTCTAAATAAATATTTTCATCCATATTATCTCCACCTTGACTCAAATTTATTTTTCAATAGCTAAAATTTTGTATTTTATTTCTCCTACTGGTGCATTTACTGAAACTATATCTCCATTTTTAGATCCTAAAAGAGCTTTTCCTAAAGGAGATTCATTTGATATTTTGTTTTCTGCTAAATCAACTTCTGTTGTTCCAACAATTGTATAAAAAATATCTTCATCAAATTCCATATCATGAACTTTTACTCTGTTTCCTATTTGTACAGTTTCTAAGTCAACTTCTTTTTCATTTATAACTTTGGCATTTCTTAATTTAACCTCAAGTTCTGCTATTTCTTGTTCATTTTCTGATTGAGCAGTTTTAGCTTCATCATATTCTGCATTTTCTGATAAGTCTCCAAATCCTAATGCTACTTTTATTCTTTCTGCAATTTCTGTTCTTTTCTCTGTTTTTAAATAATTTAATTTTTCTTCTAATTTATTGTATCCATCCTGTGTTAAGATAACTTCCTTTTCTTCCATTTTTGTCAAATCCTTTCTTATGGCTTTTCAATTTTTTAAAATATCTTATTCTTTAATTGAATTTTTTAAGCACTATTAATTATTATTTTCTAATTCTTCTAATATTTTTATTCTTTCATTTTCAAATTTATTTGTTAAAACAAATATAGTCATTAGATATAAAGCAATTCCTAATGTAATTGCAATTCTTCCAAATGGTATTCTTGTAATTGCTATTATACTAAACATCAAAGTTTCTGCAACTACAGGCACAATTAATGTTTTTGCAAATATTTTTTTATATCCTAATCTTCTAAATCTTATTGTAAAATACATTGTAACTAATACTAATGTAATTATACCTGGCAAAATATATGGTTTAATTACATCTTTTACTCTTGTAAAAGGTATTGATACTATCTTTATATCATCATTGTCAATTTTTTTGTCTGAACTTTTATCTGAAGATTCTTTGTCTTCTTCTGATGAATCCTCACTATAATATTTTTCATTAAATTTTTCTACAATGCTATTTTTTTGTTCTTCTGTCATATCCTCTGCAACTATTGAAACAGCATTTCCAAATGTTTCAACTGGTTGTACTATGAACCTAGTGTTTCCAAGCACCTCAGAAACCATTTTTTTTATATCTGAAATTTCTATTCCAGTTTTATTTGTCAATTCTATTTGTTTTCTTGATGAATATTGTAGTTCCATGTTAAATCCAGCAGTCTTCCAAACTACAATTCCAGCAACAATTATTAAACATATTATTATATATATTATATTTTTTAGTTTCATGTATAAAAATCCTCCTAATTATCAATCTACTATATGTTTTGTGATAAGTCTATTATATATTGCAATTAGTGTTATTCCCCAAAACATTACCATTCCAAAATCTGATAAAACTGTCCAACTAATGAAACAGAATATTATTGAAATAGCATAGATTGGTAATAAATTCATTAATAATTGTAAATATGTTTTATTATATTCCTTTTTATCTTGTACATCTATTTTTAGCATTTTAAAATTAAATAAATAGTTTAATATAGCGATTATAATTCCTGCAACTATTGCAGATAATGAAATTTCTACATTTGTGTATCTTAATAATAATGTAGCTAATGCAATAAAACAAATATAGCTTATTAGTGCCAATACTCCTTTTAATTTAAATTTGATAATTAAATATACAAAACCAATTGCAATAATAACTCCAACTATAGTAAGTGCAATTTTTACGCTATTTGTTGTAATATCTGTTTTAACATATTGGTTTTCATCAACATTATATGTTAATGGAAGCTCTCCATTGTTTAATATATTGGCTATTGTTGATGCAGATTGCAATGAATCTGACACTGCTTTTTCATCTGTTGAAGCTTGGCTCATACTAAGGTCTATTGCACCATTTTCTATAACATCATCAAAACTAGTTGAGATAATTTGATTACCTGAAATATATAATGTAACTTTTTTTTGCGTTTCAGATTTTTTTGAACTATTGTCTGAAGAATCTTCTGAGCTCTCATTTGAAGCATCTTCTGCATTTTTAGAATTGTCTTTAGTTTCCTCTGAAGTAGTATTTGTAGTATCTTCTGAACTCTCATCTGTGTTATTTTCTGAGCTTTTATTTGAAGATTCATTTGTGTTCTCTGAAGTGGTATTACTATCACTTGTAGTATTATTAGTATTTTCTAAAGTTTTATAGTCATTTTCACTTAAATTCTTTAAAGTATTTTTTCCATCTTTATTAAATTGTAACTCTAAGTAAACAACTGTACCTGATGAAGTTCTATTATATAATGTTTTTGCTTTTTCAAAATTACTTGATGTTAAATATACTTTGCTATTATCCTCTGAATCTTTTAATTCTATTGTCCCTAATTCTGTAATATTACTTACTATTTTATCTGTATCAGAATTTTCTGGTATTTGTAAATAGATTTCTCCTGTAGATTTATCCAAACTTATATTATAATCCTTAACTCCAAAAGATTTCAACCTTTTCTCTATTATTTCTTTGGATTTTTCATAATTTTCTGCTGTCAAACTATCTTTACTATTTACTTTTTCTTCTGATTTTGTATATTTATTACTGCTTATACTATTATCATCATAAGTGTCTGTATTTCCAACTTCATTTCCATCTGAATCTAACACTTTATAAGCATCTGATATTTTTAAAGTAAACTCTCTATACCCTTCTAAGTCTTTTCCTAATTTATAATCTTTTACTACATTTTCCATTTTATTTGCCTTTTGCACATATATTCCTACAAAAGCAATTAAACATATTATAACTACAGCTAAAATCTTTGCTGCCAATACCAACTTGTTTTTCTTCATATTTTATAACATTCCTTTCGTTTTTTCCTTTTAATATTTTAGCTTAAAACCAAAAAAAATTCAACTGTTTTTTAAAATTTCTTTTAATTTATTTCTTATTTCAAAATTATATTTAGTTACATCAAAATTTTCTTTTATTGTATATCCATCTTTTATAAATAACTTCATTGCATTATATATAGATTTTGTATTCTTTTCTGCAACAATACCTCTTTTATTTTTTATGTCTTCATAATCTGAAACTTTTGTTGTAATAATTGGCTTATTTAAAATATAACTTTCTAAAAATACAACTGGATAACCCTCATAATCTGATGAAAGTATTACACATTTTGAAATTTTATAATATGGATATGGATTTTCTTTTTGCCCAACAAAAATAATATTTTTTTCTAATTGATATTTTTTTACCATATTTTTATATTTTGCTGTATCTGGACCACTTCCCACAAATATAACTCTAAATTTATATTTTTGTTTTTTTAAAATTGCTGATGATTTAATTATTCTACTAAGTTTTTTCTGTTTTTCGTCATGTCTTCCAACATTTAAAAATGTAATAGTTTCTTGATTATATTTTAAATCAATTTCTTCATTTGCATTTTCATAAATTTTTTTGCTATTTATTAAATTATTGCAAAAATAGACATTTTTTTGTTTTGGAAAAACTTTTAAAAAATTTTCTTTTCCTATTTTAGAGACAAATACAATTTTTTTAAACTTATAATAACAAATGTCTTCAAAAAAATCTTCCATTCTATTTTTATCATTATTAAACAGACTTAAATAATCAGCATGACACCATAAAATTGAGTTTTTTGAAGCTACTCTTGCAATAAATGAACTTGACTTTAAATATGTTGCATACGAAATTGAAATATCGAATTTGTTCATATATTTTATAACAAAATTTATTTTTTTTGCAAAATTAATTATTTTTCTATATATTTTAAAATTACTTGTATTTGGCTTGTATTGTATTATATTTATTTTTTTATTTAATTGTTTTTGTAAAACTCCTTCTTTGTTTTCCAAAACTAAAGTTACTATATATCCATTTTCTTCTAGATAATTAGATAATTCAATTAGAGATTTTTCAATTCCACCTATTTTTAAGTCTTTAGCTGCAACTAGAACACTTTTCAAAGTTACATGTCCTTTCTAATCATTAATTATTTTTATTTTTAACTACAAAATTCCAAGAATCTTTGCACATATCTTCTATTGTTTTTTCTGCTGTCCAATTTAACTCTTCTTTTGCTTTTGTTGGATCAGAATAAAAAATTGGTAAATCACCACTTCTTCTAGGTGCATATTTATATGGTACATCTACATTATTTACCTTTTTAAATGTCTCCACCATTTCCTGAACTGTGTATGGATTTCCTGTTCCCAAATTGTACACAAAAATTCCGTTTTTCTCTTTATCTAATTTTTCTAATGCCTTTATATGACCTTTTGCTAAATCCACAACATGTAAGAAATCTCTTGCACATGTTCCATCTTTTGTTTCTTTATAATCATTTCCAAAAATATTTAAACAATCTATTTCTTTATTTGCAACTTTCATTATAAAAGGCATAAGATTATTTGGTATGCCTTGTGGATTCTCTCCAATTAGCCCACTTTCATGTGCTCCAACTGGATTAAAATATCTCAATATTGCAATATTCCATGTGTTGTCTGAAAAATATAGATCTTCTAAAATCTTCTCAATCATTATTTTAGTTGTACCATATGGACTAGAAGCATGTCCTCTTTCCATATTTTCTGTATATTTTGAGCAATTTTGATTTCCATATACTGTTGCCGAAGAACTAAATACAAATTTTTTTACTCCATGTTCTTGCATTACTTCTAAAAGATTTATTGCTCCACAAACATTATTTTTATAATATTTTAATGGTTCTTTTATTGATTCTGCAACAGCTTTATAACCAGCAAAATTTATTACAGCATCTATCTCATTTTCTTGAAATATTTTTTCTATTTTCTCTTTTTTCAGATAATCTACATTGTAAAATTTAAAATCTTTCCCTGTTATTTTTTTTATTTTTTCTATAACATCTTCTTTACTATTTGAAAAATCATCAACTGCTACAACTTCTCTATCATTTTCTAATAATTCTACAATTGTATGACTTCCTATGTAGCCTGTACCACCTGTAACTAATATTTTTTTCATATTTTCCTCCTTTTTATTTATATTCCTTCTCTAACTTTTCATTAAGATATATTTTACTAATTAATTTTAATTCTTTTAAACTATCATTTTTTAAATCAAAAGAAAATAATCTTTTAGCTGGTGCCAAAACTATGTATTTTAAACTAATCGCGGTACTATCACTTACTTTTATTGCAGATTTATCTAATTTACCACATTCATCACATTTTAAACCATTATCTTTTATACTAAAATAATGTAAATTTTTTTTATTTCCACAAATAGTACAAGATTCAACATTTGGTTTAAATCCTAAATAACATAATAATCTTATTTTGAAAATACTTACTATAAAATCTGGATCTTTTTTTGTTTCAGAAAGCATATATAATGTATTTAAATATAACTGTAAAATTTTATAACTATTTTCATTTTCGTTTGTAACATCTTGTATGATTTTTGTAATATCTACTGCATATTGCAATTTATCTAAATCTGTTCTTAAGTTATAAAATACTTCTATTGTATCACATGAATTTATTATATAATTTTCTTGTCCTTTATACATTACATATTCTGCAAAACATAAAAATTGTGTGCCAGCTAAAAGGGTACTCTTTGGGCGTCTTGCTCCCTTTGCGACACACGAAATTTTTCCTATCCCTGGGGTTAACATAGTAAGCATTTTGTCAAAATCCCCCATATTATTTTCAGCGATTATTATCCCTTTCATCTTTACTATACTCATTTAAATTCACCTTTTGATTATACAAATTACTGCTATTTTTTAATTGATTATACAAATTACTACTATTTTCTAAATCTTCTATTTGTTTTAATTCTAAAAAAGTATTGATACTTCCAGTATTTTTGAAAGTATTCCAAGCAATTTCTTTTATCATAAGCTAGATCTCCTTCTTTAGTTATTTTGCTCTCAAAAAAGAATTATATTCATTGATTTAGTAAAATTAATTATTAAAAAAGCTTTCATTATTTTGCCAATCCTGTTTAACTTTTACCCAAGTTTTTAGGTTAATTTTGACATTCAAATTTTTCTCTAAATCTTTCCTTGCCATTGTTCCAATTCTCTTTAACATACTTCCGTCTTTTCCTATTATAATTCCTTTATGTGACTCTCGTAAACAATATATTGTAGCCTCTATGTTGTACATATCTTCACCATTTTTACTTTTTTTAAATTTCATTTTGTCTACTTTAACGAAAATTCCGTGTGGCACTTCATCTCGTAAAAGAATCAATGCTTTTTCTCTAATCGTTTCTTCTGCAAGCTGACGTAATGTTTGGTCAGTATATTGTTCTATATCATAATATGCAGGTCCTAAATTTAGGTTCTTTTCTATTTCATCTAAAACAACATCTTTATACTTTGATTTTAGTGCAGAAATTGGTATAACTGCTTTAAAATCATACTCATTTTTGTATAAATCTATTAATTTAGCTAATTCTTCTTTATTTACCAAATCGATTTTATTTATTATTAAAATTGTTTTTTTATGAGATTCTTGAATTTTCTCTAAAATTCTTCTGTCTCCTCTTCCAATTTCTTTGCTATCAGCTTCTATCAAAAACAAAATTACATCAGAATCTTGGATGGCTCCCCAAGATAATTCTATCATATTCTCATTTAATTTTGTTTTTGGTTTATGTATTCCAGGAGTATCTATAAAAATTATTTGAGAATTTTCTCTATTTACTATACCTCTAATTTGTGTTCTAGTTGTTTGAACTTTATTTGCAATTGCTGCAATCTTTTCACCAACTAGCAAATTTATAAGTGTTGATTTTCCTACATTTGTTCTTCCTACTATAGATACAAAACCAGATTTAAAATCATTATTCATTTTTTAGTTCATTCCTTTCCAAAACCAATATGATGTAGTAATAATTTCAATTATTTATCGCAAAACTATTTTGCAATTCTAATGATGTCATTATATGTTACAACCAAAGAAAGTGCAATTAAAATTGAAAAACCTATTAATTGAATTTGCATTTCTGTTTCTTGTTTTAATGGTTTTCTTCTTATAGCTTCTATTATTAAAATTAAGATTTTCCCTCCATCTAATGCTGGAATTGGAAGTAAATTTGTTACCCCTAATGATACAGAAATTAAGGCTAATATGCTTAAATAATTAATAAAAGTAGTAGTTTTAGACACAACCTCTGATATTCCAACTGGTCCTGTTAAATCATTTATACCAACATTTCCTGTAAATATCATTTTCAAGCTTTCTCCTATTGATAAAATAAAACCTCCTGTTGCTCTAAATGCTATTGAAACATTATTATATACAACTAAAACTAATATAAAATATACAATTAACCCAAAAACTATATTTACAATGGCTCCTGCTGCAACAATAGCAATTCTTTTTAAAATACTAGCATTTGAAAATGAACGTTCTTCTTTAGATTCTTTATCTTCACCCTCCATACTTACAAAACCACCAAGGGGAATAAGTCGTAGTGCATAAAGTGTTTCTTTTCCTTGTTTTTTAAGTATTTTCGGTCCAAATCCAATTGAAAATTCATTTACTTTTACTTTACAAAGTTTGGCTACAAAAAAATGTCCACCTTCATGTATGAATATTAAAAATCCTAGTAAAAAAATTATTTTTAAAGCATTTAATAAAAACAAATTTAATCTTCACTCCTTCTATGTTTTTAGATTAATATTAAACTAAGCATATATATAAATGGCGATATAAATATTAAGCTATCTATTCTATCTAACATTCCACCATGCCCTGGTAGCATATTTCCATAATCTTTCGAATCTGCAGCTCTTTTTATTGTAGATGCTGTAAAATCTCCAATTTGACTTATAATGCTTAATAATAATGTTACAATTCCAATGTATAGATATTGTGCACCATTAAGATCAATTACCTCTAAGACTTTTAAAATATATGAATATACTATTCCTAAAATTAAAGCTGCAATAGTTCCAGCAATACATCCTTCTATTGTTTTTTTAGGGCTTACTTTACTAAAATGATGTTTTCCAAAATATTTTCCAGCTATATAAGCAAATATATCTGTTGTCCAAGCTGTAATCAATGTGTATCCTAATAAATATTTTCCGTTTTTACTTGTTACAATCAAGCTTAAAAAAGTTATAAAACCTGTTACATAAATAATTCCCAAAAGTGTATAAGCTACATCTTTAAATGTAATTCTCATATCTGTAATTATTATATGCAAAAATAGAATTAATAATATAGTTGGAATTCCAAAAATTATTATTTTTTCTGAAATACTTGTTTCTACAATTGAAACTATAAAAACAATTATTGTACTTAAATAGCCAACCCACTTTATAGGTTTACAAATTTTTGATATTACATTTAAATATTCATTCATACAAATAATTGCAATTAAAAAAATGACAAATGAAATAATTTGTGGTGTACCAAAAATTATTCCTAATAGAACTAATGGTAATCCTATTACTGCTGTTAAGACCCTTTTTATATCCATTTTTTTCTCCTTTTTTCGAGTCTTCTTTTTTTACATAGACTCTTCTTTCTATTTTTTTATAACTATACTAATTTGCTCCAAATTTTCTAGTTCTTTTTTGATATTCAATTATAGCATTATCTAAATCATCTTCACTAAAATCTGGCCAATTTTTATTTATAAATAAAAATTCTGAATAAACTAATTGCCAAGGCAAAAAATTACTTGTTCTCATTTCTCCACTTGTTCTAATTAACAAATCTGGATCTGGAATTCCTTTTGTATATAAATTATTTGATATTGTCTCTTCATTTATGTCTTCTATATTATATTTTCCATCCTGAACATCTTTTGCAATTTTTTTTACAGCTTCTGTTAATTCTAATCTTCCACCATAATTCATACAAATATTAAAAACTGTACCTGTATTATTTTTAGTTCTATTTTCGCAATCTGCTATTCCTTTTTGCAATTTCTTTGAGAAAGCAGATAGTTCTCCTAAAAATTGCACTTTAATATTTTCAGTATCTGCAATTTTTGTATATCTATCTATATAATTTTGAAATAATATCATCAATGAATTAACTTCATCTTTGGCTCTTTTCCAATTTTCTGTAGAAAATGCATATACTGTTAAATATTTTAAACCAATTTTGTTTGCGTATTTTATTATTTTGTCTAGTGTTTCCGCACCTTGCTTATGTCCCATTGCAGTAGGTATTCTTTTACTTTTTGCCCATCTTCTATTTCCATCCATAATTATCGCAATATGTGTAGGCATATTTTCTTTGTTAAAATCCATATTAATATCCTTTCGCAAGATTTTAGATTAGTAATTATAATTTTACTTATTTCTATCTTTTATATATATAGCCAATTGTTTTAAAAATTCCCCATTTTCTTTATAAGTTTCTGCTATTTCAATGGCTTCTTGTATTATATTATTTAAAATATTTTTAGCCTCTTCTATTCC
Organism: Clostridiales bacterium UBA3678; assembly: GCA_002372935.1. GTDB lineage: Bacteria > Bacillota > Clostridia > TANB77 > CAG-508 > CAG-269. Next base: position 97,280 of record DFJF01000004.1, read on the forward strand.
ATATTTTGTGACATATGTACATTTGTTTTTCACTCTATCATTTCCAACTGGTTTTCCTGTAATCAAAGAATCACCTTCTTCAGATAAAATGTCATCTTTAATTTGAAATGCAAGTCCTATTTTTTCTGCATAAGTAGTTAGTTTTGCAAGTTCTTCTTCTGAAGCTCCACCAAGAATAGCACCAATTCTGACACATAGCCTTATTAATGCTCCTGTTTTATTTTTATGCATGTATTCTAAATATTCTGAAGATATTGGCTTTCCTTCAAATTCTGTATCCACATATTCTCCAACAATCATTCTATCTACAGACTCTGCAAACTCATTAAATACCTGTAATTTTTTTGATAATTCTTGCTGTTCTGTAGTGTTTTTTAAATCATTGCTTATTACTATATATGCATAATTTAACAATCCGTCACCTGCAAGAATTGCAGTTGATTCATTAAATTTTTTGTGATTTGTAAGTTTTCCATGTCTAAAATCATCATTATCAATTGCTGGTAAATCATCATGTATTAAAGAAAAATTGTGCACCATTTCTATTGCTACTGCATAAGGAATACATTTTCCATAATCTCCAGAAAATAACTTACATGTTGAAAGTATAAGGATTGGTCTCAATCTCTTTCCTCCAGCCATTAAACTATATTCCATTGATTTATTTAGTTCTATTTCTGGGCACACATCTTTCTTTAAATATTTTTCTAATTCTTTTTCTACGATATTTTGATAATTTTTTAGCTCTGTCTTAAAGTCCATATAAAATCCTCCATATAAGTACAACTTATAAGTTTTAAAATATGCTTAATATAAAATCTTTGTTACAATAAACTATTATTAAATAGACATTATCTCAGTTTCCTTTACAGAAATCAATTTATCTACTTCTTCTATATATTTATCTGTAAATTTTTGAATTTCGTTTTCTATAGATTTTAAATCATCTTCTGTAACTTCTCCATCTTTTTGCATAGTCTTTGCTTTATCTATAGTATCACGTCTAACATTTCTAATAACAACTTTTGTATCTTCTGAATACTTTTTAATTTCTTTTACTAACTCTTTTCTTCTTTCTTCTGTTAGCTCAGGAAATACAAGTCTTATAACCTTTCCATCATTATTTGGATTAATTCCAACATCTGATGCTAAAATTGCCTTTTCAATTTCTTTTAAAATACTAACATCCCATGGCTGAATAACAATCATTCTAGCCTCAGGAACAGATACCCCTGCTACTTGATTTATTGGTGTTGGTGTACCATAATAATCTATTTTAACTTTATTTAAAACTGCAGGGTTGGCTCTTCCTGCTCTTACTTCTGCTAATCTTTCTGATAAGCTATTTATAGCTTTTTCGTTTTTACTTTTCATCTCTGAATAATCCATAATTTTCAAATCCTTTCTTTTATTTAAAGATATTTCTTCTTTCAAAGACGGCTGTTTTTCTTTCAAAACAAAACCGTCCTTTTTTGAAAGTATTAATTTTTCACAACTGTTCCTATTTTTTCTCCCTTTACTGCCCTTACTATATTTTCTGGGTCTGATATTCCAAATACTACAAGTGGAATATGGTTGTCTTTGCATAATGCTGTAGATGTTGAATCCATTACTTTTAAATCTTTTTCTAATACTTGTTGATATGTTATCTCATCATATTTAACTGCATTATGATCTAATTTTGGATCTGCTGAATATACTCCATCTATAGATTTTCCAAGTAATATTGCATCTGCTTCTATTTCAGCAGCTCTTAATGCAGCTCCAGTATCTGTTGTAAAAAATGGACTTCCTGTACCACATGCAAATATTACAACTCTACCTCTATTTAAGTGCTTTAGAGCCTTCCTTTTTATAAATGGCTCTGCAATTTCTCTCATTTCTATTGCTGTTTGAACTCTTGTAAATACACCTCTTGCTTCTAATGCATCTTGTAATGCCAATGCATTCATTGCTGTTGCAAGCATTCCCATATAGTCTGCTGTAGTCTTTTCCATTTGTTCTCCATTTCTTCTTCCTCTCCAGAAATTTCCTCCTCCAACAACTATTGCAACTTGTACTCCCATTTCTGATATTTCTTTAACTTTATCACATATTGATCCTAAAACTTTTATGTTTATTCCTGTTTTTTCATCTCCTGCTAATGCCTCTCCGCTCAATTTTAAAAGTATTCTTTTATATTTTGCTTCTGACATCTTAGTTCCTCCTTATTTCTTATTATATTTCGCATTCTATCACACTATTTGAAAAATCACAATAGTAAATACAATTATTTTTCAAATTATACTCATAAAATTAAAACTTCCTCATACAATTAACTAAAGTTTAGTACAAACATTTCTACATATTAGGGAGGTAAAATAGATGGAAAATCTAGGATTATATGAAGATATTGCCAAAAGAACAGATGGAGATATCTATGTTGGGGTGGTTGGGCCTGTACGAACTGGTAAATCGACTTTTATAAAAAATTTCATGGATTTACTGGTAATTCCAAATATTGATAATGAATATAAAAAGGAAAGAGCTCAAGATGAACTGCCACAAAGTGCAGCTGGAAGAACAATAATGACAACTGAGCCAAAATTTGTTCCCAATGAAGCCGTTGAAATTGCTATTGATGATAAAATAAAATTAAAAACTAGATTAGTTGATTGTGTTGGATATTTAGTTCCAAATAGTATTGGATATTTAGAGGATGGTAACCCAAGGATGGTAAAAACTCCTTGGTCTGATGAAGAAATCCCATTTGAACAAGCAGCAGAAATTGGCACAAAAAAAGTTATTGAAGACCACTCTACAATTGGTATTTTAATTACAACAGATGGGACTATATCTGAAATTCCGAGAGAAAGCTATATTAGTGCTGAAGAAAGAGTAGTATCTGAATTAAAAGCTATAAATAAACCTTTTGTTATATTATTGAACTCTCAAGACCCAAATTCTTCTGATACTCAAAATCTAGCTTCACAATTGAGCCAAAAATATAATTCAACAGTTATTCCGATTAATTGTGCTAATTTAAGTATGAATGATATAACTAATATCTTTTCAAATATTTTATATGAATTTCCTATTAGCCAAATAAACTTCAAATTTCCTGCTTGGGTTAATGGATTAGATTTAAATCATTCTCTAAGGCAAGAATTACTAAATGAAATAAAAGATGCTTTTTCTGATGCTTCTATTTTAAAAGATATAAATCAATGTGCTCAAAAAATAAATCAAACTGAAATTATTTCTGGAACAAATGTTGATAATATTATGCTAGGAAATGGAAATGTCAATGTTTCTATAAACTTAAAAGATAATTTATTTTATAATATTTTAACTGAAATGACTGGAGTTCAAATAAATAATGAGGGAGATTTATTTTCAATAATAAATGACCTTTCTAAAACAAAGCAAAAATATGATAAAATAGCTAATGCACTAGATGAAGCAGAGAGAAAAGGATATGGAATAGTTACTCCTTCTATAGATGAATTAATATTAGATGAACCAGAAATGGTAAAACAAGGTTCCAGATTTGGTGTAAAACTAAAAGCTACTGCTCCTAGTTTGCATATTATAAAGGCAAATATAGAAACTGAAGTTTCTCCAATTGTTGGATCTGAAAAACAATCTGAAGAATTGGTAAATTATCTTCTTTCAGAATTTGAAAGTGACCCTAAAAAAATTTGGGATTCTAATATATTTGGCAAGAGTTTACATTCTTTAGTAAATGAAGGATTACAAACTAAACTTTCTAAAATGCCAGAAGAAGCACAAATGAAACTTCAAGAAACATTGGAAAGAATTATAAACGAGGGTAGTGGTGGATTAATTTGTATAATTTTATAATAAAAGGACGGAAATATTTCCGTCCATAAATTTTAGATTTCTTTCCAAAACCAATCTAAGCTATTATCAATGCTCTTTATATTGTTTGCTTTTGCCTCTAGGTCATCTACCCATAAATAGGCAAAAAATGTTACTAAAATAAATAAGAAATCTATGGCTATACATTTATATAAAGTACTAGCTAAATAAGCATATTCTGTTGATAAAGTAACAACTTGTACAACATGAATTACTAATAAAATAAGAAATGAAATTAGTGGAATTGCAACTGTAATACTATTTTTTTCTTCTTGTCCTAAAAAAATTAATAATGCTACAGCTAAAACTAGCAAAAGTAATGTTAATGGACTTGCTATATTTAATATAAACATATTATTCCTCCTATCTTTAGTTAAATTAATTACATCATTTTCATTGTATCATTTCTTTTTATATATTGCAATGAATTTCTCTTTACATTTTTGTTACTTTTTTATTACATTAATATTACATTTTTGACACTAAATTCTATAATTTAAAAGGATATATATTTTTTTATGATATATTATTCATATCTATTGATAAATTCAATTTTTTGCTTGCTTTTTTATCAATTATTGTATTATAATTTTCTATTGCACTATTTATATCTCCATCAAAAATAGCTTTTCCTTTTTTCATTACAATTCCTCTTTGGCAAAAATCTCTAGCAGTATTTGTTGCGTGTGTTACAAATAATAAAGTTACATCTTTTTTACTTGTAATTTCATTTATCTTAGAAACACATTTTCTTCTAAATGCTTCATCTCCAACGCTTAACGCCTCATCTATAATTAATATTTCTGGTTTTATATTTGCATTTATTGAAAATCCTAGTCTTGCTTTCATACCACTTGAATATGTCCTTACTGGCTGATCTATATATTCTCCAAGCTCAGCAAATTCTATTATTGGCCTTTCTAATTCTTTAATTTCTTCATCTTTTATACCAAGAATTTGACCTTTTAAAAATATGTTTTCTCTTCCTGTAAATTCTTGATCAAACCCAGATGTTAACTCAAGCAATGCACTAACTCTACCATTAACTTCTATTTTTCCTTCAGTAGGATATGTAACACCTGTTATTAATTTAAGAATTGTAGATTTTCCTGCCCCATTTTTCCCAAAAAGTGCAACACATTCTCCTTTATGAATATCAAATGAAACATTATTTACAGCTTTTTTTTCTTTGTATTTGATGTTTTTGAAAAATAAGCCTAAAAATCTTTTTTTATCATCTTTATATAATTTATATGTTTTTGTTACTTTGTCAAATTTTATTACTACATCATTGTCCATGAAATAAATCGTCCTTTCAATGTATTGTTGTAATTTACAACTTTAAATTTTATATAAGTTATGTATTTTAAAGCACATCAGGAATATCTTTTCTGACTTTTCTATATGCCCATAATGCCATAATAAGCATTGCTCCCCAAGCAATTAGAAAATATAATAATCTTGATGGTTTTTCCCAAAACCATACTTTGTTTATAAGGCAATCTCTAAATCCTGTAACTAAATATGTAATTGGATTTAATCTTAATAATTTTCTAAGCCAAATAACTTTCACAGTATCAGGATTCCAAAGAATTCCCGAAAACCAAAATAAGAATGATACAAAAGATTTTACAAGATTAGCAAAATCCTTACTTATTGCTGCAAGCAAAGCCCCAAGTAAACCCCAAGTAGTCCAAAAACCAAAGCTTATTAATATATAAAAAATTAGTTGTAACCAATATATTGTAGGCGAAAATCCAAAACAAACATAGAGAATCATCACAATAACCATCAATAATAAATTAATTGTCATTTTAGAAATCGAAACAAAAGTTGGTATTGTAGAAACTGGGAATTTCATTTTTGTTACTAAATAACTATATTTCCTTATTGATTCGGTTCCGGCTGTTAACATATCATTCATATAAAACCATGGTACTTGTCCTGCTATTAACCATAAGAAGAATGGATAACCATTTACGACTTTACTAGTTCTTAATCCTATTTGGAAGCCAAACCAATATACAAATATTTGCACCACTGGTTTAATAATTGCCCATGCCCAGCCTAAAGCAGCTCCTCTATATGTTTTTATTAAATCTGCTTTTGCTAATTTTAATAATTGTTGCCTAAATCGCCAATGTTCTTTTAGTATTTTTATAAAATCATTTAATCCCTCCAAAATGCTACCTCTCTTTCATTATTTTTGCTAGTTATAATTCTACTAAATATTGGGAATTTGATTTATTCCATTTACTGGCTCTTGCAATTTCAATTCTTCTTTAATTTTTGTAGTTGATATTCCCTCTGTACGAGGTAAATATACAACTTCACAATAATCTTTCAAGTAATCAAATTTACTACTTCCTGCCCAGTCACTTCCCATAACAACTATATCTACCTGATATTTTTTTACATCATCTATCTTTTGCTCCCAACTTTCTTCTGGAATAACTAAATCTACATATCTAATGGCTTCTAACATTTTTTTTCTTGTTTCATAATTATGATATGCCTTTTTCCCTTTTAATGCATTAAAATCATCTGTTGATAATGCAACAATTAAATAATCACCTAGTGCTTTTGCTCTTCTTAATAAATTTATATGACCATAATGTAATAAATCAAAAGTTCCATAAGTTAATACTCTTTTCATATTTTTTACCTCTTTACTCTTTATATTTTTCTTTATTATACTTTATAAGTAAATAAATTGCAACAAACTATATTAAAATTTAAATAAAATCACTTGATGTATTCATTCAATATTTCAAAGTACTAATATTGTTTTATTTGAATGTTTTTTGATGAAGATGGAAAAGTCTATATTTTATACAATATTTAATTGAGTCAATTTTTCATAAATTCTATCTATATTCTTTCCATCTGAAAATTCATTAATTGTTTTATAATTTTCCTCAAACTTTTTAGTTCTTACCTCATCTATATTTATTTTTTTATTTTTTATTGTTTTCTTAATTAATTTTTCTAATTCCTTAATATTAAAAACTCTCTTGCCAATATATTCATCTTTGTCTGGAATTAGAGGTCCGTTTTCACTTTCATATAATTGCAAATCTGGTTGATAGAAAATTACTCCTCCACCTTGATAAAATGTATTATAACATACTGAAGAATAATCTGTAATCAACAATTTAGTTTTCTCTAGTGCTTCAGAGATTGATTTATTCCAAATACTATTTTTTAAATCTGTATTTATTAATAAACTTTCTGCTTTTGGATGTGATATAAGAATAATATTTTCTCTATCAATATATTTTTTTAACATATTTGCTATTTCTATTACATTTTGATAATAGCTAGATTGTTCAAAATCATATAATTGTTCTTCATAAGGCTTCCATGTAAGCATAACAGTAACATAATCTTTAGAGTCTTGATTAATATGTTTATATTTAATTTTACTATACATTCCAAGACCAGTTTTTAAAAGTTGTTCTTCATCATAACCAAGCATCTCTGTAACAACTTCTCTTTCTTTTTCACTGCTAACCACCATATATTGAGACTCTCCTTCTTTTCCTTTTTTAAAAGAAGAATTAACCCCTAAGTTTTTCATATATATAATTCCATGTTGTAAAAATACAAACTTTTTGTCATAAGTTGCCCTTCTAAAATATTTATTGTTTGATCTTAGTACATTTAAGTGGCTTGGAGCTTCTGATGCAATAAAATAAGATGTATTATAGAATAACCAATAAAATTTGAAAGAATATTTTTTTATAACATTTTTATCAGATTTTATTTTTAAATAATCTGGACTATTTTTATCTATTACAAAATAGTTTTTTGTTTTTTTACTTTGCTTACATTTTGCATATAAGTCATAAACTCCCTCTTCAGCTTTTGATGCAAATTTTTCATAAAATAAGTTTATTTTTTTCTTTCTAATCTTTGTTCCAAACCTTCCAATGTAATACAATAAAAATGATACAAATTTACTTTCAAAAAATTTATATTTTAATGTTTTTTCTATTGGTTCTATCAGTCTTTGTACAAGTACCAAATTTCCAGCTATTGTTCTTCTAATATGTACTGCAAAATTTCCAGTATATAGACCCTTTATTGGCAAATTATAATATTTTTTTTCAATTTTTCCACTTACTATTTTTTTATCTCTAATTCCCACTTTATATTTTACTGGATAACCATTTACCATCACTTCAAATCTTACAGAACCATTTATAGTTGATTCATCTTTTAAAATATCTTTTAATTTAAATGAAAATTTATACATGTTTTTATCTGTAATCATCTTTAATTTTGATATTTGTTTTTTATATTGTTTTAATTCACATTCTTTATATGTATCTCCATCTGCAAAAAATTTAGTCTTTCCTATTTCTGCTTTTGACTTATTCACTAAATATGCAATTAAAACAATTTCAAAACGATGTTTATTAAGCTTTAATTTTGTTATTTTATATTTTAATTGTACAAATTTTTTTATAGCTTTTTCTAAATTGCAAAATGAATATTTTATTTTTTCATTAGCTGAATAAACAATTAAAACACTTTTTTCTTTTTCATTATCTCCTAAAGAGCTTGTACTATTATCTTTTTCTTCTTCATACTGTTCATCATCTTCTAGAACATGATTTATATTTGTGGATACTTCCTGAAAAAATAAAATCTTATTTTTATCCTTAATATTTGTCACCTTTATATTGCTTGTATAAGTGTCTCCATAGTTCAAATTATAAATATTAATTTTTTCTTGTAATGTTTTGTTTTTCCTTACAGAATCTTTTTCTAAAATCAATATATTGTCTTTGAAATTAACTTTTATTTTTCCCAAATTATTTGCTCCTTTACCCTTATTTTTATCCTTCATTTCAGTTTCATTTTTTATATTTATATCTCTACCTACATATTCAAGCATATAGTCTTTTATTTTGCAATAAGAACCATCATAATTTGAAAGCTTAACATTTTCTCCAAAACTTACCTTTAGCTTATTTTCATTATTTCTATATCTGAAAACAAATCTGATTTTATTTAATCTTTCTATTGGAATTGATAACTTATATGTATAAAAATTTAAATCTTTATTATTATTAAATATAATTGCCTTTTTATTTATTTCATCATCGTCGCAATCTAATAATTTTAGTGTTTTTCTTTCATCCTCATTTAATTTTATATATATATCAAAATCTTCTTTTTCTAAAGGCGACTTTATTATGCCTTCTATAATTAAATCCTTTTCTAAAATATTTAATTCTGTTATTTTTAAAATTGATTCATTATTTTTTATATTATATAATTTATTATCTTTATAATATAATCTACCATTTTTATATTCTAAATTTTTCCTTATATCTTTTCCATATTTTAAAGAAAATATAAATATTTTATGTTCTGAATGGATATTATGTTGCTCACAGATTATGTCATCATCAATTAGATTTAAAATATTTATTATATCCTTAATATATTGTTTTTTAGTTTTATCATCTAAAATATCTGGTATAACTTTTTTTATTCTCCACTGCAAATCATACATTAATAGATACTGTATATATCTTATAACTTTACCATATTTTTTTCTAGATTGTTCAATAAGCTCATAATACGAATATTGTACTGTTTTTGTGTACCAATCTATAGATTGTTCTTTATTCTGTATTGCTGAAGTACCATCTAATCTTTTTCTATAAAAATGTGTTGTTTCATTAAATACACTATATTTTCCTGTTTCAAGAATTATTTCACTTATATATTTTGCATCTTCTCCAAATTTTAGTCTTTCATCAAACGCAAATTTTTCTACTAATTTTGATTTAAGGAATGATGAAGTAATATGTAATTGAATAAAATTATAGTCTTCAATTATATTTACTATTTTTGTATTCTCAAATTTATAGTCAAGTAAATGATAATCTTCTCTTCCATCAAAAAATTTCATTCTGCATGATACAAAACTTACTTCCTCTTGATTTTCTTCAAAATATTCCCAAACTTTTTCAAATGCATCTAAACTCCATTTATCATCACTATCTAAAAAATTGACATATTTTCCTTCTATATATTTTGACCCAACATTCCTAGCAGCACTTACCCCTGAGTTTCCTTGGCTTATATATATAATATTGTCTGGAAACATTTTTTTATATTTAATGCATATTTGTTCACTATTATCTTTGCTTCCATCATTTACCAAAATTAATTGAATATTTTCTCTAAAGCCTATTGTTTGATTTGTTACACTTTTTATAGAATCTTCAAGATATTTTTCCACATTATATATTGGCATTACAACTGAAAACTTATATTTGTATATAATTTTATCCATATCTTGCATAAACTTCACTCCTATTTTAAATCTAAAATTTATGAACTCTCATATACTTTTTTCCCAATGTAACTTTTAAATTTGTCAACCCATTTATCATATCTTATTATCTTTTTAAATAGTTCTACCAATACAGCTAAAATAAATGATAAAATAATCATTACTATTAAAATTTTTACCCAATTTCTAAATGAATAAATATAATCATGAAGATAATTTGTTCTTAAAAATTCATGTGTAAAGAACATATTCATTGAATATTTACCTAAAAGCTGTAAAATGTTTTTTATTATTGGCAATTCTATTATAAACTCATACAAATAACAAATTAAATATACTGGAAATACACCATATAATATTTCCCAATATTGTTTAACAGATATATCGTGTTCAATAAAGTACATTCCAACCAATATTAATGTTCCTATCAAAAATTTTAAAACTTCGTTTAAATAAACATGTTTTTTTAAAATTCTAAAATTTGCAATTTTTACCATTAAATTATCTTCTGCAAATATAATTCCAAGTAATAATGGAAACAAATATACTATATATGAATTTATACTAAAACTCCATCTCAAAATTCTAGGAATTGCAATTACTCCAAATAATACTGGAATATATTTATATTTTTTAAATAATTTTAAAAATATTGGAACAGATATAGCATAAAGTACAGCGAGTGTCATATACCACCATGCTGTATTAAATTGATCCCCATAAGTAAATAATTGTGTAAGTCCTAAACTTTCTATAATCATTCTAAATATTCCGGCTAATCACATTATTATCTTTAAAAAAGACTTGTCCAGTATATCCATCAATTATCTGACAAATAATATATGCCAAAATAGCAACAATGAAGAAATTAGATATTAGTTTGATTATTCTATTTGAAATCCATACATAAATCTCTTTTCTTTTCCACTCATATTTACTGCTTAGTTTTTTTAATGATAATGTTAATCCATAGCCTGTTAAAAACGCAAACATACTAACACAAATTTTGGATAAAAAGCATAAGTTTGTTACCAATTCTTTTCCTAGTGGATAAAATGAAACTTTGCAATCACCCCATAAATAGTTTTCTCTTAATGTATGATGAAAAATCATTAACATTATTGCTATTCCCTTTATTGCTAATGTATTTTTTTTAGTAAATTCTTTTTTATTAAATTTTCCAATTTTAATAAGTTCTAAAGCCATTATTTTATTACTTCCTCTATAACTCTCTTGCTCGCATTACCATCATCTAGATAGTTATACTTGTCATTAAATTTTTTATATCTTTCGTCATATTTAAAATCTTTAGTAACTCGTAAAATTTCGTTTATTAAGTCATCATCTGTTTTAACAATTTTTCCTGGCAATTCTTTTTCTACATCAAAATAAAATCCATTTGACTCATCTCTATAATATTCTAAATCATACATATAGAAAATCATAGGTCTTTTTAAATTTGCATAATCAAAAAATACACTTGAATAATCTGTAATTAAAATATCTGATATTATGTATAATTCATTTATATCATCAATATCTGAGACATTGTATACAAATCCTTTGTATTTTTCAAAGTCAAAAGCATTTGCAACAAAATAATGTGGTCTAAATAAGATTATATAATCCTTTCCTAACTTCTCTCTCATTTTTGTAAAATCCGCTTCTTCTTTATACACATAACCTACACCTGATTTATGTTGGTTTGCTCTATATGTTGGAGCATACAAAATAATTTTTTTATCTGTAATATTTTCACCTAAAATTTTTTGTTTTATTCTTGTAACATCTTCTTTGGTGTATTTAAACAAAAAGTCATTTCTAGGATATCCTTTTTCTATTATGATATTTTCTTTACCAATCTCTTTTAAATTCCATGCAGATATAAATTTTTCTGTACAATATTTTGATGGTGAAATAAAATAAGAAAATTTTTCTGCTTCTATTTTATATCTTTTTTTCATCTCTTTTGATGTATTTAATTGATTATCAAAATGTGTCAAATCACATCCCAATCTTTTAAGTGGTGTGCCATGCCAGCATTGTAAAAATACTTGTTCTTTTTTTGGCTTTATATAATCTGCAATTTTAAAATTAAAAATCCAATATTTAGCAATTTGCAAATATTTTGTATATTCTTTGCTTTTATTTAAAACAACTTTTGTATTTGCATTTTTATTTAAAAACTCATATTTTTTTACATCATTAAAAAACCATATAAATTTGTAATCTTTATATTTTTCATCTGTAAGCATATATTCATATATTGCCTTTGGACTACAAGTATATGATTTTCCATTAAAACATGAAAATAAAATTGTTTTCTCATCTATTTTCTTATTACAACCTGTAATAACATATTTTGTCCTTTTTAAAATATACATTCCTTTTCTGGCACATTCTCTAAATAGTTTGCTCTTCTTTGATAGGTTCATTGCCCAAATCCTTAATTTTTTCATTTTTTAATAACCTCGCAATAAATTCTACTACTTGTTTTGTACAGTTGTTTGTATCTATACTAATGTATTTATTTTTAAAATTTTCTAATGACTTATAATCATATTTTTCTTCCATCAATTTTAATAAATCATCTACATTCCCTGTATTATATTTCCCTATTTCTTCATTTGCAAAATCAAAATTTAATCCTGTATTTTCTTTATATTCTTTTAAATCATATGTGTAAAAATAGATTGGAATATTTAGTAATGACGATTCTATTGAAAGTGATGAATAGTCTGTTATTATCTTGTCTGCTATTTTTAGCCAATCATAACTTTTAAATTCTGTATCATAAATAACTCCATCTTTTTGTTTATATGTATAATTTTTCCAGTCTAATGGATGTAATTTTATAACTAAAATATATTTATTTGTATCTACTTTTTCTACGAGTTCATCTAACTCTACTTTTCCTCCTCTTCTAAAAGTAGGAACATAGACTACTAATTGTTTATTTTCTTGAATATTGTATTTGTTAAAAATTTCTTTTTTCTTTTGTTCATCTTTATGTAAAATATAATCAATTCTTGGAAGCCCAATATATTTGATTTTTTCTTTTCCAACATTAAATGCTTTTTCAAAATTTATTGCTGTTGCTACACTTGGAGCTAATACATAATCATAATTTTTATGCATACACATAATTTTTGCAGTATTTATATTTGAGCCAGATTTTGTACCTATTGTTTGATACCCAAACTTTTTTATTGCTCCTAATGCATGCCATATTTGTATAATTTTGGTCTTTTTTTTATGTGAAAGCACACATGCTGTAATAGAATATGTATCTAAAACTATAACTTTAGATGTTGCTAGATGATACATCTGTCTAAATACATTTCCACAATATGATATTTTATTTAATATTCCATCTTCAATCTTTTTACATAAAATAATGTTTTCATATTCTGGATATTCTTTTTCTAATTCTTGTCTTATCATTTTAAAATCTAAAGATTCAGAATTAGATTCTCTGCTCATATATGTTATCTTATCTTTTACTTTAAATAATTTCATTGGTAAATATAATATTTTTAAAAATATTACTAATATTTCTAATAAAACATTTTTCATTTTTAAATCCTCATTATTATGATATAACATATTCTACTTTTTTTCAACATTTTTTTCAATCTTTTTATTATAATTATATTTTATGTAACTTTCTATATTTTTCTCATCTAATCCATATATTTTCTCTAGTTCTTGAACAGACCCATGTTTAATAAATTTATCTGGATAACCAAAAGACTTAATTTTTACATTTTTCATTCTATTATTTACCAAAAGTTCTTTTACCTCTGTTCCTAAACCACCAATTAATGTTCCATCTTCTATTGTAATTACAAATCTTGTCTTTTTTATAGATTTTGTCACATAATTTACATCAAATGGCTTTAAAAATCTTGCATTTATTACTTCTGCATGTATATTGCTATTTTCTAAATTTTGTGCTATTTTCACCGCTCTTGCTACCATTTTACCTATTGCAATTATTGTCACATCATTTCCATCTTTTATTTTTTCAGATTTTCCTAGGAAAATTTTACTATGTTTTTTAAACTTAATATCATCTTCCCCACCTCTTGGGTATCTTATTGTAACTGGCTTTTTTAAAGCCATAGCAAAATCCATCATTTGATGTAATTCTTCAAAATCTTTAGGCGCCATAATTGTAATATTTGGGATTACTCTAAAAAAAGCCATATCTAATAAGCCTTGATGTGTTTCTCCATCATTTCCAACACATCCGGGCTCTATCTACACACATAATTACAGGTAATTTTTGTATACAAATATCATGTATTACTTGGTCATATCCTCTTTGATAAAATGACGAATATAATGGTATAAATGGTATCAGTCCTTCTTTTGCAAGTCCTGCAGAAAATGTTAATGCATGTTGTTCTGCAATACCAACATCAAAATACCTTTCTGGAAATTTAGTTGCAAATTCTGAAAGTCCTGTTCCATCTTTCATTGCAGCAGTTATTGCAACTACTTTTTTATTTTTTTCTGCAATTTCTATTAATTTTTCGCCAAATGCTTTTGAATAATCTTTTTTCTTTTCTTTTAATGGTTTTCCAGTTTCTATGTTAAATGCAGATGTACTATGGAATTTATCTGGATTTTCTTCTGCAGGTTTATATCCCTTTCCTTTTTTAGTTATTACATGTATTAAAACTGGTTCATTTAGTTCTTTTGCTCTTGAAAGTAAATATTCTAAGTCTTCTATGTTGTGTCCATCAACAGGTCCCAAATATTTAAAACCAATGTCTTCAAAAAACATTTTAGGAATAATAAGTTGTTTAATACTTTTTTTTGCTCTTGTTACTATTTTTACTATATATTTACCTATTAGTGGAATTTTTTCAATTACCTTTCTTCCTAATTGGTTTGAAACTGTATATCTTTTTTTAGCTCTTAATTTACTTAAAAGCATATTTATTCCACCTATATTTTTTGATATGCTCATTTCATTATCATTTAAGACAACTATCATTCTAGTTCTGGAACTTCCTGCATGGTTTAAAGCTTCTAATGCCATTCCACCTGTTAAAGCACCATCTCCTATTACTGCAACTACTGCATTATCTTCATGCTTAATATCTCTTGCTTTTGCCATTCCCATTGCAGCAGAAATTGATGTACTACTATGTCCTGTATTAAAACAATCTGTATCTGATTCACAAGTTTTAGGAAAGCCTGCTATCCCATTTAATTTTCTTATTGTTTTTAATTTTTCTTTTCTTCCAGTTAATATTTTGTGTACATAACTTTGATGTCCTACATCCCAAACTATTTTATCTTTTGGAAGATCAAATACACTATGTAGTGCTATTGTAAGTTCAACAACTCCCAAATTTGAAGCTAAATGTCCTCCATTTTTTGATACTACTTCTATTATATATTTTCTTATCTCTTGTGCTAAAATGTTTTTTTCTTTTAAATTTAGTTTTTTTAAATCTTCCGTATTGCTTATTTTTTCTAACATTTTTAGACACACCTCTTCGACATTAATTACTTCACTTATTTTTTTATTAAAATTCTAAATATGTAAAGTCTTAAACTATACAATAATATACTATATAATCGAAAAAAAAGCAAGTTTTAACATCACTACTACATGATAATATTTTCTCTTGCTTTGTGTCTTTCAAGCATTTTACTTCTTTTTTCTTTTTATAAAAAAAGTACTACAAATGTAGTACTCTAAAAATAGTGATAGACAATAGCTTCCTTTCGGTTATCCTACTAACAAACTTTGTCATCTATTTTTGTTTTATAGTTAAATTTAATATTTAACTAAAGGAGGGTATATAATAAAGTGTGGAGATTTATAAAAGTCTTTACACTTTACTTGACACAGTCTGCGAGTGCCGTCAGACCTTTCGGCCTGATAGCACAACTATTATTCTATTTCCTGCCTTTTTAAATTTCTCGGTCTAATTAATTCTTATATTTGTAACTGGACATCAGATGATAGAGAAACTAGGGGCACGAGCGAATAAGTACTGCCATAGCCGTAGGCCAAGCTCGCGCCGTCGCCATACACATAGCACACAGCGCTGAAGAGGCTGCAAGCAGAAGGAGAAGCCAGCCACATAGATGTGTTTGGTTTACAATACATTTGTTCAGATCCTGAATTATCTATTGAATTATCCGCTGTATAATTACTTGCACTTTCTGTTCCAAATGCGTACTTATATCCGTAGTCTCCTGAAGTGTATGTTGCTTTTAAAAGTCCATATTTTGTACTTCCATTTGTATATCCGTCTGGATGTGTTTGATTGTATGATTTTACATACATTTCTACTCCTGGTGCTCCTATTACATATTTTACTTTACTTGCTAGTTCTCCTGTTGTTTTATAATTTGTAAAATTATCTGGATCACATAACCATGCTGTTGCTTGTTCATTATAGTCCCAAGTACTAGTTAATCTTTTATCTGCCCATTGTGGATTTTGATTTTTCAAAATCGTTTTTCCATCTGCTGACATTGCATCATATGTTGTAGTTGTTGGTAATCTTCTAGCATCACATGGATCTGCTTTTAAGTATATCCTTTCTTCTCCATCTATATCACTTCCAGCATAAAAAATTCTAAAAATATAGTCTTCTCCGTCTGCTGTTTTATCTGTTAATGTATAATTTTTTACTACTTTTCCATAATAGTCTTTTGTGTTTTTTACTATATCATCATATCCTACAACTTGTCCAGTTGCTGGAGTTATATCTATTCCATTTGCCTCTTTCATTTCTCCCCAGCTTATTCCTGCACTATCATCTGTTGTATCTACTGTTCCTATTACTTTATATCCTCCATTTGTTATTGTTATTGTACCTGCATCTTTATCATATACTATTCCACAACCATGATTTCTTCCTTTAGATGTTATTTCATTTATTGCTGTTTCTAACTTTGTTGCAAATGTTCCATTTGTTCCATTTGTTGATGCATATTTTGTTTCATAGTATTCTTGCATTGCTGTGTTATATGCTAGTCCTACTTCATCTTTTGCTGCTCCTATATTATTTGCTGGCCCTGTTTTTTGAGCATTTCCTAATAATGAGTTATCTCCTGTTAACATTGAAATTGACACCCCTGCTAGAATTAACAACACAATTATTGTTATTACAAGTGCTATCAATGTTATACCTTTTTTATTATTTTTTTCTATTAATTTCATCTTTTTTTCCTCCACTTTTTTAAACTCTACTTATTCAAGTTTTTAAAGTGGATGGCCTTTATTCCTTATTCCGCTTTTGTTGATTCCATTTTTTATTTTTAATAAGTATAGTGTGTGTGTGTGTGTGTGTGTGTGTGTGTACAGCCTCAAGGGTTTCAGGTTTTTTATTTATTTTCATCTTTTGGTTTCCTCCTCTTTTTACTTTTGTCTCTTTTCTCTCTTTTTTATTATTCTACTAAAACCAATAATTTTTGTCAATAGATTTATTTTGTAGGAATTTTTACTACAACTTCTGTCCCTTCATTTACTTTACTTTTTAAATCAATACTTCCACCATTTTTGTCCAAAATTTCTTTTGCAATAGAAAGTCCAAGTCCTGTGCCTCCCATTTCTCTAGATCTTGACTTATCTACTCTATAAAATCTTTCAAAAATTCTATTTAAATCCTCTTCTGGTATTCCTATACCATTATCTATAATTTTTATATATGCATCACTATAAACAAAACCAACATAAATTTTTATATTTCCTCCATCAGGAGTATATTTTATACTATTTGTAAGTATATTTAATATTACTCTTTGAATATCATCTTTATCTGCATAAACTGGAGGAACATCAGCTGTTACAAAGCATTCCACACTATGTCCTTTTTTCTTTGTTTCTATTGCTAATTTCTGTGTACATTCTTTTGCTAAATCTCCCAAATCAAAACTTGTCTTTTTTATTCTTTTTTTGTTATTATCTAATCTTGAAAGATCTAATAAATCTGTTACAAGTCTTGCCATTCGTCTTGCCTCTGATGAAATTACATTCAAAAATTCTTTTTCTGTTTTTTTGTCATATTCTCCTTCTAAAAGAGTATCAGCATAACCCATTATTGTAGTTATTGGAGTTTTTAATTCATGAGATACATCTGCAACAAATTCTTTTCTCATTGTATCTAATTGCACATTTTCTGTAATGTCTTGAATAACAGCAATTATTCCTTCAGGTTTATTTGTTTCTTCATTTCTGAATGGTGAAAATAACACTTTTACTGTTTTATCTTCAACCTCAATTCTTTGCTCTAATGAAGCTAGTTCTTCAAGATAAATTAATTTTTCCATATTCAAATTTAACTTGAATTTATTAAATATATCTTCAAAAGTAAAATCTTCTGGCGATATTTTTAAAAGTAATTTAGCAGCAGGGTTTATTAAATCAATTTTTCCATTTATATCAAAAGCAATGATACCTTCTGACATATGAAGCAATTTTGTTTTTATTTCTGTTTCTTCTGCTTTTTCCTTTTTTTCCCTACTTTCTAACATCTTCTTATAAGGATAAATTACCATTTTGGATAAATAAATTGTAAGAAAAATTGTAGTTACAACATATAATCCCATTATTGTTGTCAATAAAATATTTACTGTTTTTCGTAATTCTATGCATTCTTCTTTAACTTGATTAATATCTTGTAATTCTCCTGTTTCTATATCATTATATATCATGTTAATATTGTTTCGAAAAACTATGCCTAATATTCCAACCAAAATCAATTCTAATGCAAATACTATTACAATTATAGTTAATGGCTTTTTATTTGTTTTCATTATCATTATCTCCTAATTCACTAACTTTTTTATCTCTGTATATATTTTTTCTTCAACATTACTTGTAGATATCTTTAGTGCATTATTTCCCATTTTATCAGAAACTTCTTTTGTACCAATAATACTATTAATCTCTTCATTTAAAATATTTCCATTTAAAGAATCATTTGTTATAATCTTTGCAGCATTTACTTTTTCTAAAACTTTAGCATTATACATCTGATGATCATTACTAACATTTGGAAGTGGAATCAAAATTGAAGGTTTTCCAAGATTTGAAATCTCAGTAATTGTCATTGCCCCACTTCTTGCAACTATTAAATCTGATACATTTTCCACTTCTTCCATATTATATATATATGGTACTATTCTTGTATTCTCAATATTTTTTATATCTATATTATTTTCAGAAAGCTTATTTTCTATTATGTCATACTGTTTAGGTCCAGTTGCCCAAATAATTTGATAATTTTTATTTAATTTATTTTCTATTATATCAATTATAGCATCATTAATTTTTTGAGCTCCTTGACTCCCTCCAAATATTAATACAACAGGTTTTTCAACTCCCAAATTTAAATTATTTAATATCTTTTTCTTTTGATTTAAATCATAATTTTGTTTTTTTACCTTTACTGGAGTTCCAGTAAATACTACATTTTTACAATTTTCAATTCTACTTTTTGCATCTTCAAAAGAAACTAAAATTGTATCTGCTTTTTTTGATAACATTTTTATAGCTTTTCCTGGGAAAGCATTACTTTCATGCAAAAGAACAGGTATATTATTTTTTTTAGCTGCAAGCACAACAGCACCGCAAATATAACCACCTGTACCAATTACTATATCTGGTTTAAATTCTTTTATTATTTTTTTAGCTTCTCCAATTCCTTTAAAAGTCTTATACATCTTTTTTATATTATCAATTGAAATCCTTTTGCTCAAACCATATGCATCAATTGTTTTTAATTCATAACCAGCTCTAGGAACTAAATCATTTTCTAAACCTCTTGTTGTTCCTATAAAAATTATTTTTGAATCTGGTTCTTCTTTTTTTATTTTATTTGCTATCGCAATACCTGGATTTATATGTCCTCCAGTTCCTGCAGCTGCAATTATTACTCTCATTTCTTTATTCCTCTCTTTCATTTGGGGACGGTTCTCTT
>DFJF01000004.1:117467-200330 GCA_002372935.1 Clostridiales bacterium UBA3678
AAAAAGGGACGGTTCTTTTTCAAAAAAGAACCGTCCCTTTTTGAAAGAGAACCGTCCCCTTTTGAAAGTTAATCTACCTTGTTTCCAGCTCTTGAAATATTCAATAAAATTCCCATCTCACATAATAACAAAAATAATGCTGTTCCTCCATAGCTAAAGAATGGAAGTGGCATACCAGTAGCAGGCATAGATGATGTAACAACTGCAATATTTATTATAACTTGTATAGCAATTAATGATGTTATTCCAACTGCTAATAAACTTCCAAACATATCTGGTGCTTTCATTGCAATTAAAACCCCTCTCCAAATTAAAATTGCAAATAATATTATTACAAAAACACATCCTGCCCATCCTAATTCTTCTGCTAGAACCGAAAATATAAAATCATTTTGTGGCTCTGGTAAATACAAATATTTTTGTTTACTTTGACCAAGTCCTAATCCAAATAGACCTCCTGATCCTATTGCATATAGACTCTGTATTACTTGCCAGCCATCACCTAACTTATCTTGCCAAGGATCTAAAAATGTTACTACTCTTTTTAATCTATATGAAGATTTTACTATTAACACTCCTATTACAGGAACTCCAATAATTAATCCTGACATAAATAATTGACTAAATTTGCAACCAGCAACTATCATCATTACCAAACAAATTCCACTTATAACAAGTGTTGCACTCATATGTGGTTCTAATAACAACAGACCTGCTATTGGTGCTATCCATAAAATATGTTTTACTAAACCTTTCCAAAATTTTGGTAATTCTTCTCTATCTTTTGTCAATAATCCAGCATAAAAAATAATCATAAATAATTTTACAAATTCTGATGGCTGAAATGATTGACCACCTATGTATATCCACCTCTTAGCACCATTGCTTGATGTTCCAATAACTAAAACTAGTGCTAATAAAATTATTGATAAAACATATACAAATTTATAGAATGATTTGTAAACTCTATAATTTATTTTTGAAATTATTCCCATCGCAACTAACCCAGCAATCGCAAATATTGCCTGTTTTATAAAATATGTATAACTTGTTCCACTTTCTGCAAGTGATGTTGGTGAACTTGCAGAAAGTACCATTATTAAGCCCAAAGATAATAATAGTAATATTGTGATTAATAATGTGTAATCTAATGGATTATTAAAAAAACTTACTTTCTTTTTATTAGTTTTTTTCACCTTTATTCTCCCAAATAAATTTGGTTTCCTCCTCTCCTATTGTCTTTTGAATCTATGCTACAGCAAAAATTCCAATTATACATACTAAAAGAGTAATTAAGGTAAATATAATAACTACTTTATTTTCACTCCACCCTGAAAGTTCAAAATGATGATGTAATGGAGCCATTTTAAATATTCTTTTACCCGTTTTCTTAAAATATAAAACCTGTATTATAACTGAAATTGTCTCTAGTATTGGTATTAAAGCTATTACTAATAATAGTAATGGAATTCTTAAATATAATGAAATACTTGAAATCACTCCTCCTAAAAATAATGATCCTGTATCTCCCATAAAGACTTTTGCTGGATGTAAATTAAATATTAAAAATCCCAAAATGGCACCAATGACTATACTTCCAAATATAACTGCTTCTTCTTTTTTAAAAATTACTGCAATTGAAGTTAAACAAGTTATTATTATTATACTTACACTTGAAGATAATCCATCTATTCCATCTGTTAAGTTTATTGCATTTGTTGTTGCTAATATTACTAAAATTGCAAAAGGTATATAAATAAACAATGGTAAACTTATATATTTTTTCACAAATGGAATAAAGGTTCCTGTTCCTATATTTGAATATTTTACTATAAATAATGTATATGCAACAGATATTAATAATAAACCAAACATTTTATAACTAGGTTTTAATCCAACTGTATTTTTTAAAACCAATTTTTTAAAATCATCTATAAAGCCTATTAACCCAAAGCCTATCGTCAAACACAACATGGGTAAAAGATTTTTTACTATACTTGTTTCATATAGATTATTAAAATATATGTAAACACCTGTAACACATATAATTATTGAAATTATAAATATAATTCCACCCATTGTTGGTGTCCCCTGTTTTTTTAGATGAGACTCTGGTCCATCTTCTCTTTCTATCTGTCCTACTTTAATTTTTTTTAATATTGGTATAATTATAAGAGCTAATATAATTGTCACTATAAATGAAATTATTAGCATTATCATTTGAGTTTTCATTTTCTTATCCCTTCTTATTAATATTTTTTATTATTTCTCTTATAATAGTTCTTTCATCAAAATCATATTTTTTATCATTTATTTCTTGATACAACTCATGACCTTTTCCAGCTAAAACAACTATATCAGTCTTTTTTGCCATTTCTATTGCTTTTTTTATTGCTTCTTTTCTGTCAACAATAACTTCATATTTTCCTTTTGTCTTTTTTATTCCTTCTTCAATTTGATTAACAATTACCTGTGGATCCTCTGTTCTAGGATTATCAGATGTTATTATTGTATAATCCGCAATTTTACCTGAGATTTCTCCCATTAGCGGGCGCTTTCTTGCATCTCTATCTCCACCACACCCAAATACACATATAACTTTGCCTTTTGTATAGCTTTTTACTGCTTTTAATATATTTTGCAAGCTTTCTGGAGTATGTGCAAAATCTATCATTATAGGAAGCTCTAATTTATTATCTACCATTTCTGACCTTCCTGGCACCTTCACTTTCAATAAAGCATCTTTAATAATCTCTGGATCTACTCCTATTTTCTTACATATACAAATAGCTACTAATGCATTATATACAGTGAATCTTCCAGGTATATCTACTTTTACTCTTTCATTTCTATCTGATAATTTTACTTTAAAGTCTACAGAAGAATTTGTAATTGTAATATCTTTTGCAATTACTTCTCCTGGATTATCAATTCCATATCTTGTTATTTCACTATCTGGAAACATTGATGGAATTTTTGCACCATACAAATCATCAATATTTACAAATCCAGTTTTGCACATTTTGAATAATTTTAATTTAGATTCAAAATAATCTTTAGTATTTGGATGTTCTTTTGCACTTATATGGTCTTCTGATAAATTTGTAAATACTACCATATCAAAATCACACCCATCAACTCTATGTAATTTAAGACTTTGTGAAGATACTTCCATTACTACATATTCTGTTCCTTGTTCTACCATTTTTGAAAAAATCTTTTGAAGCTCTAAACTTTCTGGAGTAGTTCTTTCACTATCTTCTATTTTTTCACCATTAATATATACTGCAACTGTGCCTATAAGTCCTACTTTTTTTCCAGCTTTTTCTAATATATCTTTTATCATGTATGTTGTTGTAGTCTTTCCTTTTGTACCTGTAATACCTATTAATTTAAATTTTTTTGATGGATTTTCATAAAAATTACTTGAAGCTATTGCTAAAAATTCTCTTGTATTTTTTGCAACAATTATAGTAATATTTGATAATTTGCTTATTAATTCTTTGTTAATTTTCTCTACTACAACAGCTATTGCACCATTTTTCACCGCTTCTTCTATATATTGGTGCCCATCAAAACTAAATCCTTTTATTGCTACAAATATATAACCAGGTTGTACTTTTTTAGAATTACTTTCAATTCCTATTATATCTTGTTCTAGATCTCCTTTTGCTTTTAAATTTTCTATTCCTATTAAGATATTTTTAAGCTTCATAAATTTTCACCTTCCTTTAATTTACTACATGATATATTTTACATACAGTTTTTCCGCCTTTTGAATATGTATTTAATTTTATAGTATATTTTTTGTTATTCTTAAATTTTAAATTTTTACTTCCATAAGAAACTGTTGCATCATTTCCGCTAGTCGTATATGAAACTGCTTTACTATGAGTATGTCTTTCTACTATTTTCAAACCTGCTTTTCTAGCAGCCTGGAATAATGTTGTACTTACCTGGCATACTCCTCCTCCAGAACCTAAAACACTTTTATGATTTACAAATATTATTGCATCTTTGAATCCTCTTGACTTACTTGCAGGTCCCACAATTTTAAACCAGTTGAATGTCTGCCCTGGCTTTAGCACTGTTCCGTTAATTTTTTTACTTGCAAGATTTAAATTCCAATTTCTGGCTGAACCACTTTTAGGTGAATTAAGAGTTATTTTAGCAACAAGACCTGTATTTGCTTTTGGACTACCATATTTTTTACAAAGCCTTTGTCCTCCTATTTCAACATAAGCTCTTATCTTAAAATAATATGTTCTATTTGGATTTAATCCACTTTTTCTATATGAAGTTATTTTATTATTTGTAATAGTTTTTATTCTTGTATATTTTCCATTTTCAGATGTAGACATATATATTCTATATCCTGATGCTAAACTATCTTTATTCCAAGTAATTGTGGCTTTTGTGAAATTATAGTTCATTATTATGCTTTTTATTTGTGTCTTTTTAGGTGCAATATAAAAATATCTTGTTACTTTACCTGTATAGTCACCTATTCCTGTAATTAAAACTTTTGCTTTTCCAGGCTTTACATTATTTGAATATGTAATTTCGTAGTCCTTATTTTGAGTTAATTTCTTTTTTCCATCATATATTTTAACTTCTGCTTCTTTTCTTCTTCCATCATATGTATGTATATAAGCACTAACTTTAATTTTTAATTTATATATTTCTTTTGTCACTTTTTCCTCTGACTCACTTGTTTTTGTAGTAGTATTATTGTTATAAACATCTTCTGCATATACTCTTCCATATGATAATGCAAATATTTGCATTATAATTGTTAATATTAAAATTAAACTTATTTTTACTTTTCGTATTTTTTTCATTTTTTTACCTTTCCCTTCTATAAAACCATAAAGATAATAAAAATTCAACAACCATTTTCTAGCTTTTGTACATTATATTTTATAACATAAATATATTATCATATTTAAAAAATATTAACAAGTATTTTGTGAATTTTTTTAATTTCTATAGACAAATTTTGTAAATTATGATAGTATTACTATTAACAAAAGAAAAACAATAAAAAGAAAGGGTGTTTAATATGTTTAAAATAAAAAAAATTTCATTAATTGTTTTTGCAATATTTTTTATATTTTTTAATACAAAGTGTTTTGCAATAGATGCTAATCAACTTACATCTAATCCAGATAATCCTACAAATGGCGTGGTATCTCAAGATAATAACAGTTCAAATTCAACCACTAATCCTAATAATGATACTGTAAATGCTAATACTATAAATTCTACGGAAAATTCTACATCTAATAATTCTATTTCTACTGATACAGATAATTCTGTTTCATCATCAGATTATTCAAATTCAAATGTACCATTTTCTAACTCATCTACAGCTTCAACCTCTAATTCTTCAAATGATAATCAATCTACAGTTGTAAGTGGAGTTAGTTCAGTTTCAAATGCTTCTACATTTACAAATGTATTAAATATTGTTTTGGTTGTTGTTGGAGTATTATTAATTTTATTAGCAATTGCAATATTAATAAGATTACATTAATATAACATAAAAAATTTTTAAAAAATCTCTTTAAAAGGGATTTTTTTCATTTTTAAATTTGTATATTTTTTTCAAAAAAATTAATAATATTAATAGATGTTTTAATTCTCGAAAATCTTTTACCTTGCCTGAAATTTAAGATTTGGAATCTGTGAATTAAAACAAATAATTTCATTTTAAAAAACATGAGATATTTTATCTCGGAAAGGATCAAAGATGAAAAATAAAATTTTTTATAGTATATTAATATTATTAACAATTTTATTATTTTTTACAACATATAGTTTCGCAACAGAGAATATGATAAAAAATGCTACAAACAATGTAAAAAATGCAATGAATGAAGCTGGAAATAAAGTTCAAGATGCTGCAAACAATGTACAAAATAATGCACAAAATATGATGAATAGAGATGAAAACAAAATTGATAATGCTACAAATAATGCACAAAACACAATGAATGGAGTTGGAAATAATGTCAGAAATACAGCAGGAAACATGACAAATGGTGTAAAAGATACAGTTCAAAATACCAATACTGATATGGGTAGAGTAACAACAGATAATAATTACAATGCTACAAGAACAGCAACTACAAATGATAATATCAAATTTTTGGGATTAACATATACTGCTTGGGTTTGGATGATAATTGCTCTAGCTGCAATTGGTATTGGAATATTGGTTTATTCTTATGCTGCACAAAATACTCGTCATTCTAAAAATTATAATGAGTAATATTTACTTTTGTTAAAATTCATGCTAAAATTAAAATAAATATTTTGAAATTAGGTGAATTTAATGGAAGGAAAAAAAGTAATTGCAAAAAATCCAACTGCTTATCATAATTATTCTATTGAAACTACTATGGAAGCTGGAATCGTTTTATCTGGAACAGAAATAAAATCAATAAGAGCTCGGAAAAGTCAATTTAAAAGATAGTTATGCAAATATAAAAAATGGTGAATGTTTTGTATATGGAATCCACATCAGTCCTTACGAACATGGCAATATTTATAATAAAGATCCTTTAAGAGTTAGAAAATTACTTTTAAATAAAAGAGAAATTAACAAATTATTTGGAAAAATCAAACAAGATAGATTGTCTCTTATCCCAATTAGCTTATATTTTAAAGGTAATTTAATAAAATTAGAACTTGGGATTGGTAAAGGCAAAAAAAATTATGATAAGCGTCAAGATATTGCAAAAAAAGATGCAGAACGCAGAATGCAAAAAGCTCTAAGAGTAAAAAGAGAAAGCAACTTTTAAATAAAGTTGCCTTCTTTTTTTATTACTATGCTTTATTGCTTGAACCAAATACATCTCTTATTTTATGTTGAACAGTTGCTTTTATTAATTCTCTTGCAGGTCCTAAATATTT
Source organism: Clostridiales bacterium UBA3678 (assembly GCA_002372935.1). Classification (GTDB taxonomy): domain Bacteria; phylum Bacillota; class Clostridia; order TANB77; family CAG-508; genus CAG-269. The sequence continues at coordinate 124,386 of DFJF01000004.1, forward strand.
TCTAGGATCAAATACGCTTGGTTCTTCTGCAAATTCTTTTCTTATTGCAGCTGTCATTGCAAGTCTTAAATCTGTATCAACATTTATTTTTGAAACTCCTGAAAGTGAAGCTTGGTGAAGTATTTCATCAGGTACACCCTTTGCTCCAGGAATATCTGCTCCATATTTATTACATTGTTCTACTAATTCTGGTATAACTGTTGAAGCACCATGTAAAACAATTGGTGTGTTTGGAATTCTATCTTTAACTTTTTGTAAAATATCAAATCTTAATTTAGCTTCTCCTTTAAATTTATATGCTCCATGGCTAGTTCCTATTGCAATTGCTAATGAATCACATCCTGTTCTTTTAACAAATTCTTCAGCTTGAGCTGGATCTGTATACATAGCATCATCAGCTTTAACATTAACATCATCTTCTATACCTGCTAATTTTCCAAGTTCAGCTTCTACTACTACACCATGACTATGAGCATAATCTACCACTTCTTTTGTAAGTCTTACATTTTCTTCAAAATCATATTTTGAGCCATCAAACATAACTGATGTAAATCCATTGTCTATACATAGTTTACATGTCTCAAAATCTGGGCCATGATCTAAATGTATTGCAAATGGAACTTCTGGATGTTCTTCCTCTGCTGCCTTTACCATTTTCATTAAATAATTTATTCTTGCATATTTGATTGCACTTGATGAGGCTTGCATTATAACTGGTGCATGTTCTTCAGCAGCTGCATCCATTATAGCTTGTATAATTTCCATATTGTTAACATTAAATGCTCCTATTGCAAATCCCTCTCTCATTGATTTTTCAAACATTTCCTTTGTTGTTACTAACATATTTATCATCCTTTCTTGTTTACTTTTGGGTTAATTATATTCCAATTTTTTTCATTGGTCAAGCATTAATTTCTCTTTTCTATATCAATCCAATTTATTCTTTTTGTCTTTCGTTTTCTTTTTCTTTTGTTTTACCAAATTCGCCCTGTATATGACCATAACCCATGTTTGTAGTGATATCTGTAGTATTTTCTAAATGTTCTTTTGCCTTTATCTCTTTTTCTGAATATTTTCCAGATAGCTCTTTTTCTTCAAGATTAAATGGTATAGATATTTTAGATCTTATAGTCATAAATAATGGTTCTTTTTCAATTTTTGATACAATTTTTTTGCTATTTATGTCTATAGCAATATTTATATATTTTATTGCTATATCTTTTTTTCCTTTCATAATATTTATTTTAGAAAGTTCAAAATAACAATCTGCACTTAAATCTTCATCAGATAAAACCTGTTCAAAATAAAGTTCAGCTTTATCTAAATCCTTATATAATAATGCAATTTCTGCTAAATAATATTTTGCATTATATGCTAAATAATTTAATTCTGTAGCTTTTTCATAACAATTTTTGGCATTTTTAAAATCATTTAACATTGTATATACAATTCCCAAATTATAATTTAATTCATAATTTACAGGATTATATTTTAGTGCTTCCATATAAACCATTGCTGCCTCTTTGTATTCATCTTTTTCTATTAATAAATCTGCTAAAACCATAGAGGCATTAATATAGTCGGGTTTTTTTGCAAGTAATTTATTAAGCATTTCTATTGATTCCTGTTTTCTGTCTAAATCTATTAAAAAATTTGCAACTTTATAATAAGAATCATAATCTTGTTTGTTAATGTCAATACATTGAACATATTCATCCATTGACTTTCTTATTCCGCCCTCTTTTTCATAAATTTTTGCAAGTTTTTTATGAATATCATAATTTTGTGGATATTTTTCTTCAATACTTATAAGTATATTTTTTGCTGATTTATAATTTCCAAATGCTATATATATATCTGCCCTAAGAGATTTTAATCTTAAAAATATATTTATATTCTTTTTTTCTAATAAAATGATAATTATTGGTAACAATATTGACATAAAAATTATTAAAAATGTTACCCAAATTTGAAGTTTCAAATTTAAAACTAATGCAACAAAATCAATTGCAATTCCTAATGCTTCTATTGCAAGTACCATAACATAACTCGTATCATTATTTTTTATCATCTTGAAAAAAATAATTGCAAATAAAATTATTGACAATATTATAAAAATTAATTGTTCTATCATTTTTTATTTATTAGCAAAAAATAATGCTAATTGTCCTCCTTCTTGTTGTTATTTAATTTATTTTACTACAAAATCTATAAAATATCAACAAAATTTTTTCAAAAGATATTTATTTTTTTTTATATTTATGATACAATAATTCATATAAAATATTTTTAGAAAAGGAGAATTAATGCTATGGAATTTAAAAGATGTTCTCGTTGTGGAGCTTTTTATACAAACCAAGGATATGTATGTCCAAAATGTACCAATAAAGATAATTTAGAGTTATCTCAATTTAAAACTTTTGTTGAAAAAAATGGACTAGAAATTAATTCTTTAAGTCAAATATCAACACAAACTGGTATTTCAGAAAAAAATTTAAATAGATTTTTGAATTATGATGGTTTAGAGGGATATAAAAAATTATTTATCTAATTTTTTATATTAAGAGGCTTTCTTTTAAGATTGCCTTTTTTTGTTGCCTTTAAAAGTAACATATTTTTTTTTATTGAATAAAATATCTATAAATCAAAGAAAGGAGTTCAATTAAAGTGTATAACGATTATATGCAAAATTTATTAGGATCTAATTTTCCAAATTATCAAAATACATATGACAATTCTTTTATAGATATAGGTTATTCTTATAATCCAATGGGTAATTACTTTTATAATAATCAACCTCAAATGAATCGTTCAGTTGATTTAGAAAGTTTATATCCAGAAATCTATAAAATTATATATCCAATGGTTCAAAAAGCTTGTTTACAAATAACAGGTCAAATAGATGCGAGTCTATTGGATAATTTAACAAATGATATTTATAACAATCTTGAAGGTGAAAATGTTGTAAATTTAAATATTAACATCGAAAATACAAAAAATGAATCCACAGATTCAAATAATTTCAGCAATACAAGGAACAGTTCTTCAAAACAAGAAAAAAGACAAATAAACAACTCTATACAAGAAACCAGACAGATAAACAACCCAATAAGAGATTTAATTAAAATTCTTTTAATAAGAGAGCTTTTAAGAAGACAAAGACAAAATAGACCACCAAGACCTATGAGACCTATGGATCCCATGAGACCTACTGAACCCATGAGACCTATGCCACCTTTTGGCAACTATATTTAACTTTTAAAATTCTGCCCTAAAAAATAATTTTAGAGTTAAAAAGTCATGTATAGTTTATTTTATATACTATACATGACTTTTTAAGAATATAAAATTCGAATTTTGGAATAAAAAAAGAAATTAGAACTTTATTCCAATTCCCTTTTATTTATATTATTCTTTAACATTCTCTTTGATATAATTTACAACATCACCTACAGTAACAACTTTTTCTGCATCAGCATCTGGAATTTCTATTCCAAATTCTTCTTCAAGAGCCATAATTAATTCTACTAAATCTAATGAATCTGCTCCTAAATCATCTATAAATGATGCATCTTCTGTAATTGCTGTTTCTGAAACTTGTAATTGCTCAACTATTATGTTTTTAATCTTTTCAAAAATCTCCTCTGAACTCATTATAAGTTCACCTCCTCTCAAGTGATACAAAATAATCTTTTCTTTTTCTATTTTACATTTATAATATATGTTTTTATTTTTGTCAATAGTTAATCATAAATTTATTTTTATTTATATCAAATTTCAATCTAAATATTACTATTTACAGGTAACATTTAGAATTTGAACTATCATTCAGTTTTTTTATTTTTTTCAAATTCGGAAATCAAATTATCAACTGTTTTATTATTCACAAATTGTTCTGCCTGTTTTATTGTAAATTCAAATAGTTTTTCATCACTACTACCATGTGCTTTTACTACAGGTTTTTTTACTCCTAAGAACAATGCTCCACCATATGATTTATAATCCATTGTTTTCGAAAAACTCTTTATAGCTGGAAGTGATGGTATAGCTAAAATTTTTGTTCCTAAATTTTTAGTAAGGCTTTCAACTAAAGTTCTTTTTACAAATTTACCTAATCCTTCTATGGCTTTCAAAAATACATTTCCTGTAAAACCATCTGTAACAATTGCATCTACTTCTCCTGTAAATGCATCTCTTCCTTCTACATTTCCTATAAAATTAATATCTAATTCTTTTGACTTTTCTTTTAAAAGTTTATAACTTTCTTTAGTTAGCTCATTTCCTTTTGTTTCTTCTGTTCCAATATTTAAAAGTCCTATTCTTGGATGCTCTATTCCAAATGTATTTTTTATATATATGCTTGACATTTGAGCAAATTGCAATAAATTGATAGGCTTACAATTTGTATTTGAACCAGAATCTATTAATACAAGTCTACTTTTATAAGCTGGCAATATTCCTGCTAATGCTGGTCTATCTATTCCTTTTATTCTTCCAACTATTAATGTTGCACCAGTAAGTAAAGCGCCAGAATTTCCTGCAGAAATAAATACATCTCCTTCTCCATCTTTAAGCATTCTAAAACCAACAACCATTGATGAATCTTTTTTATGTTTTATTGCAACAGTTGGTGTATCTTCCATTTCTATTGTTTCTGTAGTATTATATATTTTTAATCTTGGAGAAATTTCTTCTGCGCTTTTACCATAAAATTCTTGTAATTTTGACTTAATAACTTCTTCTTTTCCTATTAATATAATTTCTGCCTTTATTTGGTTTATTGCATTTACTGCACCTTTTATAGTAGCATCTGGAGCATTATCTCCACCCATTGCATCTAATAAAATCTTCATATTTTTCATTCCTTCCAAAATTATGACAATCTTTTATATAGTCTATTTTATGAATTCTATTTTATTATCATTTTTTAAAAATTGCAATACCTTTTAGAATAAAATTTCTATTTTTTACATATATTAGCAAAGAGGTGCATTTTATGTATGAAAAAGAAAATATAATTATTGATATAAATGATGACGAAAAAAATATTCAATTAATTGATTCAATCATAGAAGCTCAAAAAGATTTAAAAAAAGCAAACATAAATTTTGAATTTGCAGAAGATGAATTAATAGACTTTTATGCCTATCAAATCAAGGCTTTACAATCAAAATTAGATTACTTAATTAGAATTGCAAAACTTAAAAAAATAGAGCATAATTTTTGTAATGAAAATGTCATATAATTTTTTGAAAAATATTGTCAAAAACTCTTGAATTTATTTTAATTATAGTATAGTATATATAAGTAAGAATTATATACTTAGGAGGATAAAAATGGCAAAGAAAACAAAAGATTCTGAAAAAGAAGAATTTAAACCAACAATTATCAAAGAAAATCAGCTAAAAAAAGAAACCACAACAGTAAAAGTAGAATCTTCAAAATCACCTACTACTGCAAAAAAGGCTACTACAAAAAAAACAACTACTTCAAAAGCTACTTCTAAGAGAACTACAACTAAAAAAGAAGCAAAAAAAGAAATTGTAAAAAAAGCTAAAGAGCTAAAAAAAGCTACTAAAAAAGAAGAAAAAGCTAAAGCTAAAAAAACAAATAGTAGAAAAACTACTAAAAGATCCTCTAGCAAAAAGCTTTCTAATGTTAAAAAAACAAAAATATTAGATGAAGAAGATATTATTGTAGAAAATGAATCTACTAGTACAAAAAGCAAAAATTCTTCTAAAAAAATACAATTTCAATCAGAATATTATGATTTACCATATATGTACAACAAAACAATAGTAAAAGTTTTAGCACAAACTCCAAAAACACTTTTTATTTATTGGGAAATCTCTAAAAATGATAGAGAAAATTTTAAAAAAACTTATGGTGAAAATTTCTTTGAAACAACTAAACCAATATTAATAGTATTTAATGATACTTTACATTATTCTTTTGAAGTAGATATAAATGATTTTGCAAATAGTTGGTATTTGCATATAAATGATGCAAATTGTGAATATCATGTAGAACTTGGCAGAAGACCTATATATAATTATATTTCTCAAAATCAAGAAAATGCTTCTTCAAACACTGCCTATATTCCTCATTACATATATCTTACCTCTTCTAATGAAATGGTGGCACCAAATAATAAAATTTTATTTAATCCAAATTTGCGTACCATTAGATTTAGAAATGTAAAAACAGGACAAGTTACCGAAAAGGATATTAGACAATTTACATTTATTACTAACTTTGGAATATTTACTATCCAAGATTTATATAAATATTTATATCCTAATGAAAACTTTGAATTTGAAAATGTCTTTATTGGAAATCCATCATCAAGAGGTGGAAATTCATCTGGAATGTTTTCATCACAATTTAAATAAAAATTTAAAAGGTTTGAAGTTAGATTTTAGCTCCAACCTTTTTTGATAGGAGAACAAAATGCAAAAAAAAGGATACCTAAGCTTTGTATTGCATGCACATCTTCCATTTATTCATCACCCAGAAAGTGATGATTACTTAGAAGAGTCTTGGCTATATGAAGCAATATCAGAAACATATATACCATTATTACAAAATTTTCAAAAATTAGTTGATGAAGGAGTTAATTTTAGAATTACAATGACTATGACTCCTCCTCTTCTTTCTATGCTTGATAGTAAACTATTACAGCAAAAATACATTAACTACTTAAAGCAACATATTGAGCTTTCAAAAAAAGAAATAGAAAGGACTAAATATGACTCAAGAATAAATGAGCTTTCAAAATATTATTATAAAAGATATTCAAAAGATTTACATTGGTTTAAAGATATTTACAAATGCAATCTAATTACAGGGTTTAAAAAATTTCAAGATTTAGGTGTATTAGAAATAATTACCTGTGGTGCAACACATGGATATTTTCCAATTTTATATGTTAATGAAAAGACAGTTAGAGCCCAAATTGCAGTTGGTGTTCAAACTTATGAAAGATATTTTGGAAAAAAGCCGCGTGGAATCTGGCTTCCAGAGTGTGGATATGTTCCAGAAGCTGATAAATATTTAAGAGAATTTGGATTAGAATATGCAATTGTTGAAACTCATGGTATTTTATATGCTAACCCTACACCTGTTTATGGAACTTTAGCACCAATTGTTTCCCCTCGTGGATTCACTGTTTTTGGACGTGATTTAGAATCTTCAAGGCAAGTTTGGAGTTCTATAAATGGTTATCCAGGAGATTTTAATTATCGTGAATTTTACCGTGATATTGGTTATGAAGCAGATTATGATTATATAAGACCTTATATTGCTCATGATGGTGTTAGAGTTAATACTGGAATAAAATATAATAGAATTACTGGTAAATCTGAATATAAAGATGTTTACAATATTCAATGGGCAAAAGATTCTGCTGAACGCCAAGCAGGTCACTTTTTAGATTGTAGAACAGCCCAAATAGAAAATGCAAGTAAATATATGGATAAACCTCCAATTGTACTTTGTCCTTATGATGCAGAACTTTATGGTCATTGGTGGTATGAAGGTCCATATTGGTTATACATATTATTTAAAAAGATTTATTATGATGAATGTAATTTTGAGCTTATTACTCCATCAGAATACATAGATAAATATCCAGAAATTCAAGAATGTGAACCTTGCCGTTCTAGTTGGGGAGCTAATGGATATAGTGAAGTTTGGCTTAATCCATCAAATGATTATGCTCATAGACACCTACATACTGCAGGAAATAGAATGTGTGAAATAGCATATCAATTTAGAGATTTAAATGGTGAGTTAGACAAAATGGAAAATCAAATTAAAGAACTTCGTTCTGCCAAAAAAACTGTCACCTCTATTACCTCATCATCTAAATACAGAAAAACAAAATTAAAAGTTCGTGCTTTAAACCAGATGGCCCGTGAGCTTCTTCTTGCACAAAGTAGTGATTGGTTGTTTATTATTACAAATAATACAATGGTTGATTATGCACACAAAAGAATTAAAGATCATATTGGAAGATTCACAAAATTATATAATGAAATAAAAGAAGATAAGATTGATGCTAAATTTTTAAAAGATATAGAAATTAAAGATGCGATATTTCCAGATATTGATTATAGAATTTATAGCTAAATTTTTTCATTTGTTTCAAAAAGGGACGGTTCTTTTTCAAAAAAGAACCGTCCCTTTTTGAAAAAGAACCGTCCCTCTTTGAAATTTAAATTTAAAATTCTATCTTTTCTTCTATCCATTTTTCTACTTCAGAAATTGGTATACGAACTTGTTCCATTGTATCTCTATCACGTATTGTAACTTTATGGTCTTCTAATGTATCAAAATCTACTGTTACACAATATGGTGTTCCTATTTCATCTTCTCTTCTATATCTCTTTCCTATTGAACCAGTTTCATCATAGTCACACATAAATGATTTTGAAAGCTCATCATGTAATTTCATTGCTTGTTCTGATAATTTTTTAGATAGTGGTAATACTGCAGCTTTATATGGTGCAAGTGCTGGATGCAAATGCATTACAACTCTTGAATCTCCTTGTGATATTTCTTGTTCTTCATAAGCATCACATAAAAACATAAGCATTAATCTATCTACTCCAACAGATGGTTCAATAACAAATGGTACATATTTTTCCTTTGTTTCTGGGTCTAAATATGATAGATCTTGTTTTGTAGCCTCCATATGTCTTGATAAATCATAATTTGTTCTATCTGCAATTCCCCATACTTCTCCCCAACCAAATGGAAATTTGTACTCAATATCTGCTGTTGCTGTACTATAAAATGATAATTCTTCTTTGCTGTGATTTCTAAATCTTATGTGTTCTTCATTTGCTCCTAAAGATAATAAAAAGTTTTTACAATAATTCTTCCAATATTCATGCCATTCTAAATCTGTTCCTGGTTTACAGAAAAACTCTATTTCCATTTGTTCAAATTCACGTGTTCTAAATATAAAGTTTCCTGGTGTGATTTCATTTCTAAACGCCTTTCCTTGTTGACATATACCCATTGGCAATCTTCTTCTTGTTGTTCTTAAAACATTTTTAAAATTGACAAATATTCCTTGAGCTGTTTCTGGTCTAAGATATATTTCTGATTTTGCGTCTTCTGTTGTTCCTTGGAATGTTTTGAACATTAAATTAAACTTTCTAATTGGTGTAAAATTAAGCTTTCCACATTTTGGACATACAATGTTATTGTCATAAATATATTTTATTGTTTCTTCATCACTCCAGCCATCTGCTATAACATCTTTTCCATTTTTTGTTGCCCATTCTTCTATTAATTTATCGGCTCTATGTCTAGTCTTGCATTCTTTGCAATCTATAAGTGGATCTGCAAATGTACTTACATGTCCTGTTGTTACCCAAACTTCTGGATTCATAAGTATGGCAGTATCTATTCCAACATTATATTTGTTTTCTTGTACCATTTTCTTCATCCAAGCTTTTTTTACATTGTTTTTTAATTGAACTCCTAATGGTCCATAATCCCAAGTATTTGAAAGACCACCATATATTTCTGAACCTGGATATACGAATCCTCTATTTTTACATAAACTAACAAGTTTTTCCATTGAATCTATCATTTTATTGCATCCCCATTCGTTTTTTTAAATTTTGATATTTCTCATTGTACTACATATTTTTTCTTTTTTCAATAGTAATTTTGTAATTTTTTTGCAAAATCTATTAAAAAAACTCTGTACAAATAGACATAAAAGTTATATAATGCAATTACAAATTTTAATTTAAAGGATAAATTTAATAACTATTAATTTTACCCTATTTTTTATTGAAGGTGATAAAATTGATTTTAAAGGATGTACTAAAAGACATTGAAATTATCGAAAAAAAAGGAAATCTTGAAATTGAAATAACCAACATAACATCAGATTCTAGAAATGTAGAAAAAAATGGATTATTTGTTGCAATAATTGGTTATGTAATGGACGGTACACAATTTATTCCAAATGCTATAGAAAATGGAGCTACAGGAATTATGGTAGACGAAACAACAGATATTTCTTCAATTGAATTTCCAGATAATGTTACAATTGTAAAAGTAAAAAATATCCGTCATTCACTTGCTATAGCTAGTTGTAATCTTTATGATTATCCGTCAAAAAAACTAAAATTAATCGGAGTAACAGGTACAAAGGGTAAAACTACTTCTACTTATATGATTAAATCTATTTTACAACAAACGGGTTTTAAAGTAGGTTTAATTGGAAGTATAGCAATTTATATTAATAATCATAAAATTGAAGATATGGATCGTACTTCTGCAGAAAGCTATAAATTGCAAAAAACATTGGCAATGATGGTTGAACAAAAAGTAGACATTGTCGTATTAGAAGTATCTTCTCAAGCAATGAAATTAGATAGAGTTACAGGTTGTGATTTTGATAGAGTATTATTTACAAATTTATCTGAAGATCATATAAGTCCTAGAGAACATAAAGATATGGAAGATTATTTTAATGCAAAACTCTCTTTAGCAAAAATGGCTCCTATTGTTGTGTATAATTCAGATAATGAATATACAGCACGTATCCCTGTTTTATTGAAAGATAAAAAATTAATAAGTTTTGGTTTAAAAAATAAATCCAATTTTATGGCAGAAAATTTAAAAATGGCAAATAATGGTGTTGATTTCACAGTAAAAACTATTAACTCAAAATTCGATGCACATATTTCGATTCCAGGCAAATATATGGTTTACAATGCACTTGGAGCAATCGCTATTTCAAGTACTTTTGGAGTCAAAGAAAATCAAATTCAAGATGGTTTAAAAGATGTTAAAGTATTTGGAAGAAGTGAACTTGTACCTAACAAATTAGGTCTTACAATAATTATAGATTATGCACATACTCCATCTAGTTTGCAATCAATTTTAGAAACTGTAAAGCCATATACTAAAGGCAGAGTAATTTGTACTTGGGGTGTTGGTGGAGATAGAGATGCTAAAAAGCGTCCACTAATGGGTGAAATCTCCGGAAAATATGCAGATTACACCATTCTTACTTCTGATCAAGTTCGTACAGAAAATCCAAAAAAGATTCTTCTAGAAATAGAATCTGGTCTTAAAAAAGTTACAGATCAATATACAATCATTTTAAATAGAACTGAAGCTATTCGTCATGCTATAAAAATGGCAACTAAAGATGATGTGATTGTTCTTCCTGGACTTGGAAGTGATTTATACATTGAATATATGAGAGTTAAATATCCTTATGATGAAAGAGTCGTTATACACAATATAATAGATGAAATAATTTCAGGTGGACAGGAAAAGGAAAACTATCCAATAGAAAGAATAATGAAAAATTTTTAGAAAGGGATAATAATTATGCAAACACATTTTAAAAAAATAATAAAAAAACTAAATACATATCAAATGTATACAATTCTATTTATAATACTTTGTTTTATAATATTTTTTGCTTTTATAAAAAACAATAGAACTTTTATATGGAAAACAGATGGGTTCAAACAACACTATCTTATATTAGAAAACTTTTATAATACAATAAAAAATGGGAATGGTAGTATTTCAGGATTTTCATGGAATCTTGGACTTGGGCTAGATAAAATTGGACAACTTTCATATTATTTATTAGGTGATCCTTTTGCTTATATTAGTCTTCTATTTCCATATTCAAAATTAAAACTAGCATATAGTATTTTAGTTATACTTAGAATTTTCTGTGTAGGACTTGCTTTTATTGCATATTCTAACTATCACAAAAAAGAAAAATATGCTACACTTGTTGGTGCATTATTATACACATTTAGTGGTTTTATTATAGCTTCTGCAATTCGACATCCATTTTTCACTAATGCAGCAATTTGGCTTCCATTAATGTTTTTAGGAATAGACAAGATTTTAAAAGAAGATAAATACAAATTATTTACAATTGTAAGTGCAATTTCTGCAATTTCAAACTACTATTTCTTTTATATGATAACTATTCTTACATTTATCTATGCTATAGTAAAATACTTTAATGAATATTATAAAGATCATGGTTTAAAAACATTTTTTGCCAAGTTTTTTAAAACATTATTATGCTATATTATTGGTGTTTTATCTGCTGGAATATTATTATTACCAACAATTTATGCTCTTGCAAACAATTCAAGACTTATAGATGTTGGTTTTACTTACTATAATCTTGATTATTATGCAAAACTCATATTTATGAGTGAAAAAACACCATTTTGGGTAAGAATTTTCGTTTGTCCACTTGTTCTTACAATTTTACCAATATCAATATTAAACTTTAAAAAGAACAAAGAAAACAGAACATTTTTAATTAATTTAATAATACAAACTATAATTTTACTAATACCATTTTTAGGTTCTGTTATGAATGGTTTTTCTTTCCAATCAAATAGATGGACATTTGCATATACATTTGTGCTTTCATATCTTGTTACTTTAAATATTAGAAAAGACTTAATCTATTCTCCAAGAGAATTTAAACTAGTAAAAAGATTTTATATAATCTATTTCTTATTATGGTATATTTTAAGAGAACATGTAGGGATATTCCCTATTACTACAATAGCTTTTGGATTTTTATATTTACTAATATTGGTTTCAAGAAGCTTAGATTATCCAGAAATTAAAAAAGAGCAACAATTTAGATATGCAGAAAATTTAAAAACTCCAGAATCTAATATTATTAAAAATAGAGTAAAATATGTCTTACTTGCAACAATTTGTTTAAATATTGTTCTCTTTTCTTGGCAAGTAATTTATCACTCTAAATATTATAAAGCGTTTTTAAAAGAAGATAAAGTTGATTCAAGGTATGGTAATCTTATAAATCAATTACCACATTTTGATGAAGCAGTTAAATATATTCAAGAAAATGATAATTCAACATATAGAATTGCAACAAATGTTTCTGAATCAAATAATGAATCTTTCAAATACAATTATTTAGGATTAAATACATACCTTTCTGTTGGAAACAAATATATTTCTAATCTTTCAAAAGAATTATTAATATTAAATATTGCTAAAACTAATCCTTTAAGAGAATTTGATTCAAGAACAAGAATTTTGACCCTTATGGGTAACAAATACTATGTAGTTTCTAAAGATAAAGCAAATTATGTTCCTTATGGATATACATTAATCAAAGAAATAAAAGATCAAGAATCAGATGATGATACAGCATGTATTTATGAGAATCAAAATTATCTTCCTATTTGTGTATTTTACAATAATTACACATCAAAAGAAGAATATAATAAATTATCTGCATTAGAAAAAGAGCAAGCTCTTTTAAAAACTGCAGTCATAGAAAATAAAGATTTAGTTAATAATTATAATATAAAATCAGATTCTTCTATTTTAAATAATTTGCAAACAAATAATGTAAATTATGAATTAAATGACAGTCATGGACTTGTATCAAACAATACAATAACAACAACCAAAAAATATAAATCAATAAAATTAAATATATCTGATGGTATAAATACTAAAAACTGTGAATTATATTTATATTTTGAAAATTTAAAATTTAATGGAACTAAAGAATATTCTATTACAGCTAAATACAATGGAGTGACAAAAGAACAAGTTGTAAAAGATAAAGTTACAAGCCCATATTATATCGAAACTCCAAACATATTATTTAATTTAGGATATAGTGAGCAACATTCAGGAAGTATTAAAATATTATTTAGTTTAAAAGGAACATATACATTTGATAATATTAAGCTTATAGCAGTTCCAATGGATAATTACTCTAATGATATATCAAATTTAAAGAAATATGAATTTAAATTAGAATCATTTAATGACAATAATCTAACAGGTTCTATAAATAATAGCGAAGATGGTATTTTACAAGTTTCTACATCATATACTTCTGGTTGGAAGGCTTATGTAGATGGAGTTGAAACCAAAACTATAAATGTTAATACAGGATTTATCGGTATTCCTCTTACTTCTGGAAAACATAAAATAGAACTTAAATATGAAACACCTTATTTACAATTAGGAACTAAACTTTCAATTGTCGGCGTTATATTAATTATTTTAGTATTTATTATTGATATTATTAGATCTATTATTGAAAGGAGGAAAAAGAAAAATGCTAGATGAAAAGAATAATCCCGAAACAGAAGATGAACCAAAAAAAGAAATTGAAATTATAACTGGTGATGGATCTGAAATCTCAATTTCCCCAGTATATGATCATATCAAACTAGACAAAGATGATGAAAAAAAGAAAAAAGATCCTAATGAAAAAATAATTATTCCAAAAGGAAAAAAGTAAACTTTCAAAAGGGGACGGTTCTTTTTTGAAAAGGGACGGTTCTTTTTTGAAAAAGAACCGTCCCTTTTTGAAATTAATTATCTAATTTTGGTGCATCCACTGGGCAAACTGCAGAACAAGTTCCACATTCTATACAAGCTTCTGGATCTATAACATATTTTCCATCACCTTGAGATATACAACTTACTGGACAGTTTGCAGCACAAGCTCCGCAAGATATACATTTGTCTGTAATTTTATATGCCATTTTTTTCACTCTCCTTTCTTAAATCTTCTTTATCTAATTCTTCAAGCCTTTTGAGTTCTTTTATGTCCTCTGTTTCTTCATTTTGATTATTTTCCTTTTCTGCATTATTATCTTTAATTACTTTAATATCACTTACATTGTATTTTTTATATGAAATATCTTCTCCCTTTTGTAATCTTACTCTAACTCTTTCTGCTAATATTTCAACATTTACAATTTCTCCTTCCCCATCTTCAGTTTTTACTATTGCTCCGACATGAGGAAGTCTAGATAGTTTTTCCTCATAAACATCATTTTCATATTTTAAACAACACATAAGTCTTCCACAATTTCCCGAGATTTTTGATAAATTTAAAGATAGGTTTTGTTCTTTTGCCATTTTTATTGATACAGTTTCAAAATTATTTAAAAATGAACAACAACATAGTTCTCTTCCACAAACTCCATTTCCGCCTATTCTTTTTACCTCATCTCTTACACCTATTTGTCTTAATTCTATTCTTGTTTTATAATTTGCAGCTAATTCTTTTACTAAATCTCTAAAATCAATTCTGCCATCTGCTGTAAAGAAAAATAGTATTTTGGTGTTATTGAATTTATATTCAACATCAGTTAATTTCATTTTTAAGCCTAGTTGTTTTATTTTTTTAATGCAAAAATTATAAGCTTCTTTTTCTTTTTTCTTGCATTCTTCATAATGTTTTAAATCTCTGTTATTGGCAATTCTTATAACTTTTTTTAATGGTTTTACTATTTTTTCTTCTTCAATTTTTCTATTTGCTATAACTACTTCTGCAATATCTTCCCCATCTGTAGTATCAACTATAACATTCTCACCTTTTTTCATTATTAAGTATTGTGGATCAAAAAAATATATTTTTCCTAATCTTCTAAATCTTACACCTACAATATTTTTCAATGCATTTCCTCCCATATTTTTAGTAGCATATTATCAATGCACATATTATAATTTCCATTTGCATTTAATCTTATTTTTGTATCTTCTACAATATTTATACAATTTAAATATTTAATATTTTCCTTTCCCATTTTAAATAGAATTGTATTAATCGCATCTAATATAGAATTTTTTTCTTCTTGTGATTTATAAATAACATCTGCTCTTTTAAATAAATCTATTATATCTAAATTTTCTATATTCTCAATTATTTCTATAATACTATTATAGAGTTCTTGCTTATCTTTTAATTTTTCAGCTTTTCCTATACTTCCATCAAAAATCTCTAGTAAATTATCAGAAACTTTTATATCATATTTACTTTTTAAATAATCTTTTATCTGACTATTTTCTATGTCTTGAAATTTTATTATAGTACATCTTGATTTTATTGTACTTAAAAAATTATTTTCATTTGAGCCAATTAAAATAATTGTAACAAATTCTGGTGGCTCTTCTAATGTTTTTAATAAACAGTTTTGAGCTTCTATTGTCATCAAATCTGCATCATTTATAATATA
Source organism: Clostridiales bacterium UBA3678 (assembly GCA_002372935.1). Classification (GTDB taxonomy): domain Bacteria; phylum Bacillota; class Clostridia; order TANB77; family CAG-508; genus CAG-269. The sequence goes on from DFJF01000004.1 coordinate 140,429, forward strand.
AACTTTATTTTGTGAAATTATAGGAGCTTCAATAATTTTTCTTTGCATTTGCCTTATTTGTTCGATTTTTATGCTATTTCCATCTGGCTCAACCATCTGAAAATCCGGATTATTGTTTGAATCAAATTCTATACATGATTTGCAATGATTACAATATTTTTTTTCATTTAAACATAATATCATTTTTGCAAATTCTTTTGCAATTTCTTTTTTACCTATTCCTGCGGTTCCAAGAAATAGATAACTATGAGATATTTTATTTAATTCAACAGTATGTATTAATTCATTTTTTATATTGTTATTCCCTATAATTTTTTCAAACATCATTACACCTTTTTTTATTTATCTATTTTTCCAAATAAACTAAATGGCCAAATTCTTATCCAAACTTTACTTTCAACTTTTTCTAAAGGTATACATCCAAAACATCTACTGTCTGTACTTCCTGATCTGTTATCTCCCATTACAAATAAACAATTTTGGGGTACAACAACATCTATACAACTTCCACTGCCCGCATCTGTAACCAAACCTGAAGGTAAATAATTTTCATCTAACTTTTGATTATCGATATAAACATTTCCATCTTTTATTTCTACATGTTCTCCAGGAAGACCTATTACTCTTTTTATATAACTGGTTTTTCCTATTTCTAAAACATAATATGAAAACTTGCCCCAAAGTGAAGTTGGCTCATCTACATACCTTGCAATAACACTTTCTGAAAGCTCATTTTGAGTAAGTGTTGTATATTTATCTGTTGGAGCCTCAAATGTAATAATATCTCCCCTAGATGGCATCTTTTTAGTTGTTCTAACCCATCTATTTAGCCAAAGTCTTTGATCTGGCTGTAATGTTGGAACCATTGATCTCTGTTGAACTATTGTTGGAGTACCTATATAATATCTAAATGCAATAGCAATAATAAGTGCAATTATTATACAAACTATCCATTCTAAAATGTCTTTAATTCTGCTTTTTATTTCTTCTTTCAACTTTTTAAATTCCTTTCTTTTGTTAAAAATCAAATTAACAATTTTTATCTATGACAGGTACAACCTGCTTTTTGCGAGACACAACACCTGGTAAAAATGCTGTATTATCATTTAATTTTACATTAAACGCCTTTTCTGCAATGTCTTTTCTTGAACCTGCAACTAAAATTTGAGAGTTATTTTCTAATATATCTGTTATAAGTAAAACAAATAAATCTTGCGAATTTTTACTGATAAAGTTTTTCATTGCATTTTCAATTTTCTCTTTGTCTTTTATAACTTCTTCTATACTAGCCGTATTTACTTGAGCTACTTGATAGTTTACACCATTTGTAGAAAATGGCTTAGAATCTATATTTATTAACTCATCAGCAGAAAAATCGCTTAAATCTGTACCAGCTTTTAACATTTCTAATCCATATTCTTTTACATCAATTTTAGCAATTTCACCTAATTCTTCTAATACTTTTTTATCTAAATCTGTAGTTGTTGGTGATTTTAGAAGCAATGTATCTGATATTATTGCACTTGCCATTAGTCCTGCTATTTTAGAATCTATTTCTATATTTTTATTTTTATACATTCCATAAATAATAGTTGCAGTACAACCAACAGGCATTGCTGTATAGTACAATGGCTCTGATGTGCTAAATCCTGAAATTTTGTGATGATCTACAACTTCTAATATATTTGCATTTTCTATATTTTTTACACTTTGTCCAAAATCATTGTGATCTACTAATATTACACTTTGAGAATTTTCTAAATCTTCTAACAATTCTGGTTCTTCTTGTCTAAAATAATCTAGTGCAAATTTTGTTTCTTTATTTATATTTCCGAGTCTATAAGCTTTAGCTTCTTTTTTTAGTTTATTTTTTAAATTTGCCATTGCTATTGCTGACATTATTGTATCTGTGTCTGGATTCTTATGCCCAAATATTAATATTTTTTCCATTTCTCTCTTTCCTTTCTATCTCGTAAATTCTTACTTTCCCATTATATACAATTTTTTATTAAAAGTAAAGAGAAATATTTGATTTTCCATACTTTTTTATGTATAATATTCACATAAGGAGAAAAAATATGGCAAAAAATAAAACAAAACAAATAATAGAAATATTAAAACAAACATATCCAGATGCGCAATGTAGTTTGAATTTTTCAACTCCATTTGAACTTGTTGTAGCAGTTATGCTTTCAGCTCAATGTACAGACGAAAGAGTAAATGCAACTGTGCCTCCATTATTTGCTAAATGCAAAACAATCCAGGATTTTATGGATATTGATATAAATGAGTTAGAAAATTTTATTCATCCTTGTGGATTTTATAAAAATAAAGCAAAAAATATAAAATTATGTGCAAAACAGATTATGGAGAATTTTAATGGTCAAGTTCCAAAAGATATGGATAGCCTTTTAAGTTTAGCTGGAATTGGCAGAAAAAGTGCAAATGTTATTAGACTTGAAGTATTTGGAATAGCTGATGGAATAGCTGTTGATACACATTGCAAGAGAATTTCAAATAGACTTGGACTTTCAAATGAAAAAGATCCATCAAAAATAGAACAAGATTTATTAAAACAAATAGACCATAAATATTTAAAAGATGTTAATCATTTATTTATCTGGCATGGTAGATACACATGTACTGCTAGAAACCCCAAATGTGATAAATGCACAATTAAGGATTTTTGTAAAAATAAAGTTAATTAACATAAATAAAAGGCTCTTTCAATTGAGCCTTTTATGTTTTATTATCAATATATTTATTAATCATATTATTTACTTTTTCAAATAAATCTGGAATATAGTCTAATAATCTGTCAATAGCAGTAGAATTATCAATTGGAAGCAATTTTACAATATCTCCTTGAATTACTAAAAATGCAACTGGATTAATGGAAACTCCAGCCCCTGCACCACCTCCGAATGGTAGCCTATATTGAATCTGCTCGTCTTTTTCTTGTTTTTTATATTCATCAATTGTTTCGCCTTTAAATTCACTTCCACCAGCGGCAAAACCAAAAGAAACTTTTGATATTGGAATTACAACAATATCAGTTGATGTTTGAATTGGATCTCCAACTATTGTATTTACATCAATCATATCTCTTATGCTATTCATTGCTGTAAGCATAAGTCCTTCTATTGGATGTTCTGTCATTTTTTCACTCTCCTATATTATAAATATTATTATATTTATAATATCTACAATATTTGAGTAATTATGCATTTTTTTCAAATGACTTTTTTCGACATAACTATTAAATTAATTTTTAAAAATAGTGTAAACCTATATTAGTTCTAAACATTTTCTCAAATATCTAATTTTAAAAAGTGACGGTTTTTCTTTTTTTAAAAAACCGCCACTCTTTGAAAGTATTTAATTTTAATTCATATTTTAAATTTGTTTATTTTTTCTTTATTCTATTTTACTTTATTTTTTCTATCTCTTCTTCTGTTAATCCTGTAACTCTAGCAATGAATTGTATATCTACATTTTCTTGCTTTAAATTTCTTGCTATCTCTTCCTGTTTTTTTGACTGTCCAGACTTATAGCCTTTATCATATCCAAAATCTTCTATTGCATGTTTGTCCCTTATATACTTTAATCTCATCTCGGCTAACCATTTCTCATGTTCATCTGCACTGATGTCTTCAAGAATTTTCTGTGCTTTTTTGATTTCCTCTATATCTTCTTCTCTCATATTTTTATTCACCACTACTTTCGAATTCTTTATAAAATATAGCCAAGAATTTAATTTTTGGTTATCTTTTACTGCACCATTCTTTAACTTATTTAACTCTATTATATAAATTTCCAACACATCTGTCAAGATGATTTTTCCGTATTTTTCTTCTCTTATATTCCATTTTGTTACATATTCTGGAATTTTTTTTAATTTTTCTAAATTATAATCACTAATTAGAATTGCAATTGTTCTTTTTAATTCATCATAATCTTGACCTTGCTTAATTCCTTGTGAATACATTTTACTCCAATAAAATAATAATCTTTTTTCAATATTCTTTTTATCACAAATCTGCATTTCCACATTACATACAACATTGTCATTTAATCTTGCTTTTATATCTAGGATTCCTAGTTTATCATCTAATAAATCTTTATCCATTATTGGATTACAATCTAATTCTATTTTTTCTATTTTATCTGGAATTATTGAACTTAAAAAACTTTTTGTTATATCTTCATTTCCTGTATGTCCAAATATTCTTTTAAATACATAGTCGTTTTTTGGATCTAATAATTTTATGATAATATCACTTCTCTTTCTGAATTTAATTTTTTGAATAAAATAATGCAAATTTAAAACATTTGAATTAAATTGTCTTTATTTTACCATATATTTCCAAATGGGTCAAGAAAAATCATTTGACTTTTTTCGACATAACTATTAAATTAATGATAAGTGATAAATGAGAAGACGTATTGAAAACCCTAGGAAAATCTTATATCATTTAAGATCTGCCTAGGGTTAAATATTATTTTTCAAAACTTAATTCGAGGGTGTAGAGGGTGTATAATAAAGTGTGGAGATTTATAAAAGTCTTTACACTTTAATTGACACAGTCTATAGTCGATTTTGTTTTTTGTTGTTTGCCTTGTTGCACTCTTGTTATGTTTTTATGTTGTATGGATATTAGATTCTAGATTTGAAACTACGCCTCCGCGAACTCAGACTACTTACATAGGCCCTTCACGATGTGGCTCTTCCTCACTAACAAGTGCCCCAGAAGTATCATAATATCTAGAACGGCCGTCATCAGAATCATCTGCACGATATCCTGTAAATGGAATATCATATTCATGTGTTGTTTCATTATATTTGTATGTACTTGGTCCTTCATAATAGACATGTACTAAATGGTCTGGTGTGCTTGGAGTTACTAAAACTTTTTTTCCATATATTTCTTGTTCTCCAAATTTAGTTAGATCAATGTCCATCATTGTTGCTGTTGCACTCCAAGGATCTTCTACAATTGATATTTTATATAAAGAATCTCCATATTGCACAATTAGATATCCTTCTCCTTCATCTTCTTCTCCTCCTGTAATATTTTTAAGTTTTTCAGTTGCATCAGTTATTGGTGCTACATTTTGAAAACTTCCATTTTTATTAAATACACTTGGTCCTTTTGAAAAATACTCTTGCAATTTTGATAAATCGTCTGTTTTTGCTACTGGTGTATTGTTTGAATCATCGCTATCTGTTAAACTTCCTAATATTAGATTTTCACTTGTACCATTTCCATAGTACACAACTTTATATGTAATTTGAGTTGTTGGTGTTGCAGCAATTTTTATAGGTGTTATTGTAGCAACTTTTGTATTTACTATACTTCCTGTTGATGTACTTTGTTTTTCTAACATATATACATCTTTTAATTCTACTGTTGCATCTCCATTTCCTAATGATTGTCTAGAACCCAACAATGCTGTTACATTTATTTGATATTTTCCTGTATCTTCTCCTATTTCATTACCTATAATAGATTTTGATTGTAAATATTCTATTAAAGTTGATGAATTTTTTGATGTCGTTTTATCTGATAAGTATGCTAATTCTTCTAACTGCAATTGCTCATATATATTTGCATGTTTTGTTTTATTTTTTGCTTCTGTTGTTTTATTTAATAATGCATTATCTCCTGTTAACATTGAAATTGACACTCCTGCTAGAATTAACAACACTATTATTGTGATTACAAGTGCTATCAATGTTATACCTTTTTTATTATTTTTTTCTATTAATTTCATCTTTTTTTCCCCCTCTTTTTACTTTTGTTTCTTTTCTCTCTTTTATATTATTCTACTAAAATCAATAATTTTTGTCAATAAATTTTGAAAAAATTTGTATTTGACAAATCAAAGTATTGAAATTCAAATTTACTAGAAATCTAAAACTCTGAATTTCATTATATTTTTGTTACACTCACCACATCTATAATATTAAAACTAATAACACAGTCGAGTTTTATTTTCAAAATATTACTATTATAGAGAGGATTTATTTCATACTTTTTATTATTAAAATCTTTCACTATTTTTGCCATAAAAAAACTTAAAATTATTGAAACATAACCAATAAGTATTGCAGTAAATGCTGGATCTTCAATTCCAACTCCTATTTTTAAATCTAGTTTTTCTAAAGCATATCTTAATTTATCAATATGTTGTAAACTACTACCTACATTTTTAATTTTTTTTAGTGAAATTTTATTTCTTATTTTATCTTTAATTTTCTTATTTTTAAACATCTTTATTAAATCAATTTGTGCTATTTTAAAGAAGAATAGTAAATAAATTTTTAGCAAAATTTTACTATCCTCACTTATTGAATATAAACTATTTTTTGAAAATTCAATCTGAAAATTCTTTGTTTCAATTTTTATATTAAAAGTCAAAAATATTAATATAATTAATACAATTATTATTATCAATATCATACTATTTTCCTTTAATTATAAATAAACTATTATAAAATACTATATCTAATTTTTTCAAAAATTTCAAGAATTATTCATTTCAAAAATATAAAATAACAAAAAGATATGTTCTCAATTTGGAAGTATATTTTTTTTATTTTTGTAAATAATACAATTATCTCAGATCAATGGAGGTGTTAATTATGGCAGAAAATAATAATAAGAAAAACAATAATAACAACAAAAACAGTAAAAATAACAATAACAATAAAAATAATAATAACGAAAATAGATAACCAAATAAACAAGAGTCCAAAATTTTTCATTGGACTCCTTTCATTTAATTATTTTCAGTTATTTCAATCTTATAATATTTGCTATTTTCCGCAGTATATGTAGCTCTAAACATTTTCTTTTCATTTGCTCCCAAATTTTCTATTTTTAAATATTGTGTTGTAATATTTTCATCAGCAGAATTAAATATTGCAATTTTTATATATTTTCCATTTAAATTATTTTGCTCATTATTTTGAACATATCCATAAATTCTACCTTGATTTTTTGTAGCTTCTGCTTTATCTATTGTAATTTGCTTTGGCAAGTCTTGTTTAGATTCAATATTTTTATAACTTGCATTAAAGCCAACAAAAATCAAAAAGCTGGTAAAAAGATAAAATGCAATTATCCATAAAATATATTTTAAAAAAGTTTTTAAAGTACCCATATATCCTGCTCCATTTCATATTAATTGTATTTGCATCTTATGTTTATTCTAATTCTTTTCTACTATTTTGAACTGTTTTTATAGTATCTTCTAATGAGATATGCATTAAGTTCATTGCTTCTGAAAGATTCTTTTCTAATGTTGCCATTGTGTCTGTTAAAACTTTTTCTGTATTATTAAGTAAGCCATCTGCATATTCCTTTGTACCATTTGTAATCTCTCTTGACATCTCATTTGCTGTTTCTATTATTTCATTTTTTTGTTCATAAGCTTTTCTTGTAATTTCATGCTCATCAATCATTGAGATTATCCTATTTTCAGCTTCTTTCACAACCTCATCAGCCTCTTTTTGAGCCTCAACTAAGATACGTTGTCTTTCTTCTTTTATCCATTTAGCTTGTTTTAATTCATCTGGTAATTTTAAACGTATTTCCTTTATAATATCTAATAATTCTTCTTTATCAACAATTATTTTATTAGTAAACGGTACAGATTTTCCTTTTTCTAAAATATCTTCTAAAGTTTCTAATAAAGTAAATATTTCCATAGGATTTTCTTCCTTTCTAAGCTTTTTTAATCTTTAAGAAAAATAAATATGCTCTTCCATAATTTCTCTTATCATAAATTTCTAAATTTAAATTCTCTATATTTTTTAAATCTTCTACCCTATTTGGATCATCAGTTTCTGCTATTATAATTCCATCTTCACATAAAAGATTAAATTGTGTAATTTTTTGTAATGATTCTATTATATAATCTGTATTGTATGGTGGATCCAAATATATTAAATTCATTTTTTTACCTTTTAATTTTTCCAACATTTTTTTAAAGTCACAATTATGTAATTCGACCATCTCTTCACAATGTGTTTTTTGTATATTTTTTCTTATAATTTCTATTGCCATTGGAGATTTGTCACATAAATATACTTTCTTTGCACCTCTGCTAGCAAATTCTAGTCCTATTGCACCACTTCCAGAAAATAAATCAAGAACTATTGAATCATAAATTTCATTATTTATTATATTAAAAAAAGATTCTTTCACCCTATCAAGAGTTGGTCTTGTTTCTAAGCCTTCTAATGTATATAAATTTGTACCTCTTGCTTTTCCACTTATAATTCTCATATATTTTGACTTTCCTCCACATCGTTATATACATTTTATAACAATTTTGCTAATTGTCAATAGTATTAACAAAATTGTCATATAGTTTTAATATTTTTGTAATAAAAAAACCATTCTCAAAAAGAGAATAGTTTTTTCTTGTGTTTTTTTAATTATCATCTTTATTTATTTCTTTTATTAACTCTAGTTGTGATATTAATAATGATTCCATTTTTGCTTTATAGATATCAAATTTTTTTTGTAAATCTTCTAATTCTTTGCCTTTATAAACAATTTGTTGTTCTAATTCGCTTAGTTCCTTTTGAGCTGAAGTCTTAGCCTCTGCAACTATTTGGTCAGCTTGCTGTCTTGCAACATTTTTAACTTCTTCTGCAGTTGTTTGAGCCATAATCAAAGTATTTTGAAGAGTGTCCTCTAAATTTTTATATTTTTCTAATTCTTTATTAAACTCATCAATTTTTTTATTTGCTTCTGTTAATTCTTTGTTTTTCTTAGCATAATCAATACTTATCTCATCTAAAAAGTCATCTACTTCTTCAACACTATATCCATTCATCATTTGCTTAGAAAATCTTTTATTTTCAACATCTAATGGTGTAAGCATATTAATGCCTCCTTACTTATTTTTAGTCTATATTGTTTTTATTTAACCAAGAAACTGACAATTTATTTTTTATTTCTTCTCTTGCCATATCATTTGTAATTTCATAGTTCATAGGTGCTATTAAGAAAATAGAATTAGATACTTTCTGAATATGTGCATCTAAACAATATACTCCTCCACTTATAAAATCAACAATACGTCTTGCTACATCTTTGTTTACATATTCCAAATTAACTATTACAGATTTCTTTTCCTTTAAAAAACCACAAATTTCCTCTGATTGTTCAAAACTTGTAGGTTGAGATATTACCATTTTTATTGCTTGTTGTGTCATTGGAATAACTTTATTTCTTTTAATAAAGCCTTTTCTTTCTTCTACTTCTGGTTCATCTTCCTCTTCTTCATAATCATTTCCATATATATTATTTTCCTCTTCGTAATCCTCGTTATCTTGTTCCATTCCCAATAAATTCCAAACTTTATTCATTATTGCACTAGCCATTTTTATCCTCCCAAAATTTTTTTTAATTACTAAACTACCATAAGTATCTTATATTTTTTTTTCTTTGTCAATACTTTTTTGATATTGTAATCAAAATTTAACATTTTTGTAATATTATTGTAATATTTTAATTATAATTATAATTCGAATTTGGATATAGCATAATACTATCATATATATCTATGCCCTCATAAGTAGAAGCATCTAATCCTAATGCTGATAAATCATCATTACTATATGAACTTATAATTGAATAATTATCATTTGTTTTTAAAACCTTAATATAACATTTTTTTAATCCAGTTGTTGTCTTCTTCAAAACATATCTCAGTTGATTATTATCTTCTAAAATAGAAACATTTGGTACTTTTATTCCTGAATAGCTCCACCATGTGATATTAAAAGATATTTTTCTATACGATATTAGTTCATCAGTTAAAGTATTAAGTTCAAAAACAATTAACATTTTCCCATCTGCTTGTTCTTTTTTATATTTCACTGTTGCATCTACTTCATTTCCACTTGATAATGTTAATAATACACTTTTTCCTGTTTCCACATTTTTGGCAGTTTCTGAATTTAAAATTGTTGCAATATAACAATTGAAATTATTTATTACTTTTGCCTCTTCTGTACTAGTCGCAACAATCTTTCCAGTCTTAACATCAAGTTCATTTAATTTTTCCTCTGTTATACTGTCAAAACTATCTGGGGATAAAACTTCTTCCAAACCATCTACTCTATATGAAACTACACCACTCTTTGGTGCAGTAACAAATTCTGAGCCATCTATTAATTTTTCTTCGTATTCTTTCCTTTTATTAATAAGCTTTTTAATATATGAACCACTTTTACTATTTTCACCTGCTATTGTAGCTTTTTTCAAAATAATATTTGAAATTTGTTTTTTATATTCTTCAAGATCTTGCACATCTGTAACAAATTTTAAGTTCTGAATTATATCATCTATCTGTGTTTCCAAATTATTTATATCTGCAGAAGAAAAAGTATTTTCTTTTTCAATAGCTGTTTGAATTTTAGCATTGATTTCATCTATTTTTTTCTGTATATTATTTTCATTTTTACTATAATATCTAAAAATTGTCTCATTCTTTGCAGCTTTTTTTCCTTCTAAAACAATCTGGTATATGCCATTTTTATAATTATTACCTTTTACTATCGTTTCCTCTCTTATAATATAACCTGTTGAACTCTCATCATCTGTTAATGTTCCACTTTCCACAGTTACAGTATCTGTTGGCTTTTTTATTGTTAAATAAATCGCATATATTATATAAATAAAAGCAATAATAAACAATAAATTCATAAAAATCTTCTTTTTGTTAATCTTTTTCTTGTTTTCATTTAAGTCTATAATTTTACTCAATTTATTCCCTCCAAAATAATGTTTATATTACTTTGTAAATCATTTAAGCCATCAATCCAAATTGTATTTTTATTTTTTCTAAACCAAGTTAATTGTCTTTTTGCATATCTTCTAGTCTCTTGTTTTATTTTTTCTATCATTTCATCTTTTGTTAAATAACCATTTAAGTATTCCACTACTTCTTTATATCCTAGTCCTTGCATAGCTGTGGGGAATTCTTTGTATTTATCTAATAAATTTTTAACTTCTTCAATCAATCCATTTTCTATCATTATTTCTACTCTTTTATTGATTCTATTATATAAAATTTGTCTATCCATATTTATTACAAAAACTCTATAATCATATTTTACTTCATTTTTTCTTGATTCCGCTTCTAGCTCAGTTTTCGTTTTTCCAGTTGAATGATAAATTTCTAAAATCCTTAATATTCTTTTTTTATCATTTGGACTGATTTTTTCTATTGCCTTACTATCTATTTCTTTTGCTTTTTCATAAAGATTTGATAATCCCTCTTTACTATTTGCTATATTTTCTAGTTCATTTCTGTAGTTTTTATCAAACTCTATTTCAGGATATTCTATTCCATATATTAAGCTATCTGCATATAAGCCTGTCCCACCAATAACTATAGGCATCTTTCCTTTTGATAAAATTTCTTCTATTGCTTGTTCTGCTTGTTTTTTATATTCTGCTACACTAAATCTTTTATCAGGCTCTACAATATCTATCATATAATGTTTTATTCCTTGCATTTCTTCTAAGCTTGGCTTCGCAGATCCTATATTCATATCTTTATATATCTGCATAGAATCACAAGATACAATTTCTCCTTTAATCTGTTTTGCAAGTTCTATAGAAAGAGCTGTTTTTCCAGATGCTGTTGGTCCTACAATAACAATAACTTTAGGTTTCAAAATTCTCCCCCATTTCATAATTTACTTTTTCATATTATTCATCATTTCTATTATATCAACTTGAAATCTCTTTAAATATATACATTCTATAATTATCAATACTATAAAAATAATTGCAAAAATTTTTATTTTTTTTGATAATTCTTCTTTTGAAATCATATCATTCTTTACTTTTGCAAAAATACTAGCCAATTGTGTAAGTGTTAAAAAACCATTTATCGGAATAAAAACTAGCAATACTATTTTTCTAATTTGTCCTATCATCTCTTCTTTTGGATACACTACACCTATTTTCGAAATATAGAATAAGACTAATGTAAATAAAGAAATAAATAAAGTTCCTATTATAACAAAAGATATTCTACTAATTATTGTTTCAAATTCTTTCGTACTATTCCATGTAAAAACTATGTACATTGCAAATAAAATAAAAATTATAAAATATATTGTTTGCATATTAGTCCTTTCTCATAAATACTTATTTTGCATTGTTTTCTCTTTTTAATAGGCAATAATTACTTTCTAGCAAATTTTCTTTCAATGTCATATTTTGACATTTTTATTACAGTCGGTCTTCCATGAGGACAAGAAAATGGATTTGGAAGTTCTAATAACTCATCCATTAAACTTTTTACTTCTTCTTCTGTTAATGCCATATTTGCCTTGACCGCTGCTTTACATGCAACTGTTGCTATGAATTTTTCTTCTTTTTCTTGTTTTGCTGTTCTTGCTATTGTATTTATTTCATCTAATGTTTCCATAAATAATTCTTTTGTATCAAGATCAATACATACATCTGGCACTCCTGAAACCTTTAATGCATTTTCACCAAATTCTTCCACTATAAAACCAGCTTTTTCAAATAAATCAAAATTATCTTTTGCAATACTCATTTCTTTATTTGTTACTGTAATAATGTCTGGCAATAATAAAAGTTGACTTTCATTTTCCTTTTTACTATAAAAATTCTTTTTTACTTTTTCATACAAAATTCTCTCATGTGCAGCATGTTGATCCATGATATATAACTCATTATTCATTTCTAAAATTATATATGTTTTAAATGCAATACCAATAAATTTGTATGTTGGCTTTTTATATTCTTCAATATCTTCAAAAACAGATATATTGTCATTTAAATCTTCGTCTTTTATTTGATACTCTCCATTGTTTTCTGTATTATCAATTTCAGTCTTTGTTTCTTTTTCATCTTCTTTTGTACTAATAGGAGCTTTTCCAAATAGTTTTTCATACATTTCTTCAAATGATAAAATTTGCTCTTTTACTTCTTTTATTTTTTCCTCTCCAGTTTCTTGTATTTTCTCTTTTTCTGTTTTTACTGTTTCTTCTTCTATATCATCAGTTTTTATTTTTATTGGTTCTTCCACTATATCATCAGTTTTTATTTTTATTAGTTCTTCCTCTATATCATCAGTTTTTATTTTTATTGGTTTTTCCTCTATATTATCAGTCTCTGTTTTTGTAAACTTTTTGCTAATATCTTCTACTAATTCTTCTTTCTTCAAATTTTTTTCAATATTAAATGCATTTGATGAAATCTCATTATATTTTTGTGACATCTTTTTATAGTCGTCAGTAAATTTTATTTGAGGATTTTGATCTATTTGATTTTGTAATTGGTTCTGTAATTCTTTTAGCTTCTTAAATACATCCATATTTTCCGAACTGGCTTTCTTTGTTTCATTATTAGTGATAATTGTAGATTCAGTTATGTATTCTTCTTTATTTTCTTTATCAGTTCTATTAAAATCTAATGATTGTCTTTTACCAAATAATCCACCATTACCTGAATTGTAGTCAATTTTGAAAGCATCTTTATTTGCTTCTTTTATTTCTTTATTTTTCTCTCTATCTGAAATTAAATCTGAACCAAGTAATGTACTTTTTATTGCATGATATACTGCTTGAAAAGCAACATTTTCTTCTGCAAACCTAACTTCAAGTTTTGCAGGGTGGACATTTACATCAACTTTTTCTTGATCCATATCCAAATTCAATATTAAAAATGCAAATTTTCCAATTGGTATCATTCCCTTATATGCTTGTTCTGCAGCTGCTCTTAGAGTTTTATCTTTTATATATCTTTTATTTACAAAAAATATTTGATTTGATCTATTTGAACGAGCTATAGCCGGCTTTCCAATAACTCCATTTATTTTTATATATTCATATTCATAAGATACTGGGATTATTTCTTCTGCAATTTCTTTTCCATAAATACTATATACTACTGACTTTAAATCTCCATTTCCATTTGTTTGAATTGTAGTTTTTCCTGTATTTATTAATTTTATTGCTATTTCTGGATGAACAAGAGCTATTCTTTCGATTACATCTTCAATATAGCCTGTTTCTGTAAAATCTTTCTTTAAAAACTTATACCTAACTGGTGTGTTATAAAATAGATTTCTTACAGTTATTGATGTTCCTTTACTACATGCAGCATCTTCTATATTTAATATATCTCCACCTTCAACAGATATCTTTGTTCCTATTTCAGAGTCTTCTGTTTTAGAAATTAATTCTACATTTGATATTGCTGCAATACTTGCTAATGCCTCACCTCTAAAGCCCATAGATTTTACTTCTTTTAAGTCTTCTGCAGAACGTATCTTACTTGTTGCATGTCTTTCAAAAGCAAGTTCTACATCATCTCTTGATATTCCTTTTCCATTATCTGTTATTCTTATATATGATATTCCACCATTTTTTATCTCTACAGTAATATTAGTTGCTCCAGCATCTATTGAATTTTCCATCATCTCTTTTACTACTGAAGCTGGTCTCTCAATTACTTCTCCTGCAGCTATTTGATTAATTGTTAATTCATCTAATAATACTATTTTTCCCATATATTTTTTCCTTTCTTAAGTTATATGCAAATTATATCATTTATGCCTTTTTTTTGCAATGATATAAAGTAAAAAAAACTAAAGTAACACTTTTTTTTGTTTTTCATATTATATAACATAACAATCAAAACAAAAGGAGGTTCATTATGTGCTGTTGTAATAATGATGATAATGTAATCCTTTGGTTCATTATTTTATTCTTACTTCTTTTCTGTGGTGGATGTGGAAATAGAGGTTGTTGTTGTTCAAACTCTAATCCATAATTGCAATACTTAATTTTGAAAGGTGGTGAATTCTATGCCAGAAAACAGAGGTTGTGGTGGATTCGGCTTTGGCGGTGATGACTGCTGCTGGATTATCATATTAATCATATTAATTTGTTGTTGTTGTGGTGGAAATAGAAGCTGTGGTTGCTAGATAATGCCAAAAAAAGATTCAGTTTAGCTTACTGAATCTTTTTTTAAATCTTAATAACTATTTCGTCTAAAATATCTTGCATGCCAAAAGGTGTTACTTCATTATTTCGTAAAATAGATAGTATCTTTTCTAATTCATTTTCATTTGTTGCAATATTGTCTGCCCTTTTACTTTCAATATTTACTTCTCCCTCTATAAATTCCGTCTTCACTACTTCCAAACCGTATTTGGCTTTAACATTTTCCTGATTTTCAATGACTTTGTAATAGTCTAACTTCATTGGATATTCTATATTGTCATTAGGATCGTCTTTATCTATAAAAATGCAATCAAAAAATGTTTTCAAGCCTAAACTCCTTTCTTCCATTTTTAACAGTACCTATCTATTATACTACAAAATCTTAAAAAATCAATACCTTACATCAAGTTTTTTATTGCATTTATCGCCACTTATCGACATTTATTTACATAATTTTGCATAATATTTTACACATCTTGACTCATAGAATTTTTATAAAAACTAGCTATTAATTTATCTAATTCCACACTAATTTTATAGATTTCATCATAATCAGCATTATCTTCTATGCTCTTGTTTAATTTATCTCTTAATTTACAAATTTCATCATTTAACATTTTAGTCCTCCTTTAATGCTACTAATTTTTATTTTTTTGATAAAAATTATTATTTTACTACATATATTACTAGAGTACCATATAAAAAAATCTTAGTCAAGCATTTTTTATGTTTTTTTACATTTTCGTATGACCTTATTTTACTTGATTTTTCAGCATTTTACAGTAATCGACAATTAAGAGTTTTTAATTACAGAAAAAACCATTTTTTCTGTATCAAAATCATTTTTTAATACTTGCTCTAAATAGTTTATATCTATACTTGTAATCTCTTCCAAATATTCAAAACTATTTATTCCATTCATAAAATCATTTAAAAACATTCTTGCAATATCAGATACATCATTATATTCTTTTATATATTCACCATAAAGCTTCTTTTTAATTCTTTCAAAATTTTCTTTATCTAATCCATTAGTTTTTAAATTTTTAATCTCTTCATTTAATTTATTATAAAATTCTTGTGGATTTCGAGATGAACCACTTATAAGGATGTGTGCATATTCATTTGTAAAATCAAATTCATAAGAAGGGCTATTTAGTAAAATTCCTGATTTATATAAATCTTGATATAATGTAGAACTTTCACCTATAATCATATTTAGCAAAATACTTATTGCAATATCTTTTTTAACTTTTTGGGTTTGATTTGCAGGCTTACATTTTATTCCCATAGTAAACAATGGTATACTCACATCCATTTTTACTTCAATATTTGGTTTTACTATAGATTCATCTTCTTCCTCATAAATTCTTTTTATTTCTCCTGATGAATTTTTGTTAATTAATCTCTTTTCAATTTCTTTTAAAATTTCTTCTGGAACAAAATCTCCACATACAACTAAGCACATATTTGATGGGTTATAAAAAGTATTATAACATTTGTACAATATTTCTTTATCTATATGGCTTATAGTTTCTATTGTTCCTGTTATATCAAGCTTAACAGGATTATTATGATACATAGCTTCAAGTGCATTTAAATAAACTTTCCACTCTGGATAGTCATCATACATCATAATCTCTTGTCCAATTATTCCTTTTTCTTTTTCAACATTTTCATCTGTAAAATATGGATGCTGAACATAATCCATAAATTCATCTAATGCTTCATAAAAATTGTCAGTACACTCATAAAGAAATGCTGTATGAGTATTTGTAGTATATGCATTTGCATTAACTCCTAAACTAGATAAAACATCTAAACTATTTCTTCCATTTTCTTGTTCAAACATTTTATGTTCTAAAAAATGTGCTACACCTTTTGGTACTTCTGTAACTTCATTCTCGCCAGGTACAATAAATTTACTATCATTTGATCCATAATGAGTTCCAAAAATCACATATTTTTTTCTAATTCCAGCTTTAGGAACAATGATTATAGTTAAACCATTTTTTAATTTTTCTATATATGCTTTTTCCTTGACTTTTAAATTTTCTATAACTTGCATTTTATCCTCCAAATTTAATTTATAATTATTTTTTTATTCAATTTATGTCTGCTTATTTTAGAAAATAAATTGTATTTATCTTTATTTTCTTAGCAAATTCTACTATTTCTTCTCTATTTACTTTTTTTATAAATTCTACATATTGTTCAATACTTATATTGTCTTCACTTAATTCTTGTCCAAAAAAATATATTATTTCCGAATCTTGCTCATCACTTATAGATTCTATGTTAGATATAATTATTTTCTTTGCATTTGAAATATCTTCATCAGAAAAATCTGATTTTTCCATTGCTTCAACTTGTTCTTTTATAATTTTTAGAGCCTTTTCATAATTTGAAATTTCTATTCCTGCCATAACTAAAATATTTCCATAATTATAGTAGTATCTAGAATTTGCAGTATATGCTAAACTGGCTTTTTCTCTTACATTTTGAAAAAGTTTAGAGTTTGCGGTGCCTCCAAGTATTGCATTATACATCATTCCTATATATTTAAGATTTTTGTCAAATTCATCATTTTCTGAATTTATAACATCATAACCAATTACCAATTTTCCCTGTGTTACTTCCTGATTTTCATTTACAATATTTTCTTTTTCTAATTGTTTTTTCTTTTTAAACTCTTTTTTATTATAAATTGGATCTCTTGAATCTAGTTTTTTTATGTTTTTGTTTTCTTCTAAAATTCTTTTAACATCAGCATTTTCTATTTTTCCAGATACAAAAATATCTATTTTGCATTCATTTATTAATTTTTTATAATATTCATATAAATTTTTTTCATCTATTTTTTCTAAATCCTCTACATATCCATATTTGTACAAGCCCTCTGGTTCATTTTTATACATTTCTTCCATACATCTAAATAATGAATAAGAAGACTTATTATCTTTTTTTCCTTCTATAATTTGTTTTATATTCTCTTTTTCTTGATTTACATAGTCTTTGCAGAATTTTTCTTCTTGAATAAAAGGGTCAAAAACAATTTCAGCCAACATATCTATACTTTTTTGTAACAAATTTTCATTTTTTTTTGGCAAATATTCATCATTTATTGATTCAATATAAAATTTAAATACATGATTTTTACCTATTTTGTCTAAACCACAATCAAAATCCGCTCCATATATTTCTTCTAATTCTTTGCTTATTTCTTCTTGATCTTTAAATTCTTCACACCCTCTTCTTAAAACAGCAGATAATACTGCATTTTTAGTTACATTTTCTCTTTCCAAGGGTGTACTTAAAAAAATTGCTATAAGATTAGTTTTAAATTTATTTGTGTTTATTAAATGTATTTTTATTCCCTGATTCATATTATTTCCTTTTACAAATATATTTAGGTTTTTATGTTGGTTTTGCCTATAAACCATCTATTTTGTGACATAATTAGTATACTTCAAATCGAATTTATTATTCAATTTTTTATTATGATTAATATTATACATATATTTAAAAAGTTTTTCAACCAATTTTTATTAGTTCATTATGATAAATTTGTCATAATTTTTTAGTCATTTTCTGTTATTCTATTGACAAATTCATAATATCATTATATAACTAAAGTGTAAGCTTTATTTAACTTTTTCTTGTAAGAAAGGAGTAATTTATATGAGGCAATTAAACGAACACCAAAAATCAAAACAAATATCACACAAAATCGATAAAATTGAAGAAAAAGAAAATAGTGAAGTTTTTAAAGTTTCAATCCGGATAAACTTTTCATTAGGATTTATTGAAAATGTCAAGTTTGCCATTTCTATCCATGATCATAAAGATGTGTATGAACTTTATTATGTAAAAAACGAAGAAGATTGTGGAGAATTTTATGCTATTTTTGAGACCAATGTAGAAATTGCAAAAGTAGCTATTTGTTACTATTATTTTTCATTCTACGCAAATAGTGTTTTTCAGTACTATAAAAAATTAAATATTACTGGAAATAATAGTATCATTAAAGAAGAATATTGGAAACTTTCTGTTGGGTTTGATGTTCCTGATTGGGCAAAAGGTGCTAATATGTATCATATTTTTGTTGATAGATTTTATAGATCATCTAAAAATAAATTATTACCTATGCCTAGAAGAACTATTCATGAAAATTGGAATGATCTCCCTATTTTAGGGCCAGATGAAAATGGAATTTGGAATGCCGATTTTTATGGTGGTGATTTAATTGGAATTAAAGAAAAAATACCATATCTTAAATCTTTAAGTATTGATATTATTTATTTAAGCCCAATATGTCTGAGCCAGTCAAATCATCGATATGATACTGCTGATTATGAAAATGTTGACCCTTATGTAGGAACAAATGAAGATTTAAAAGATCTTTGTGATGAACTTCATAAAAATGGTATGAAATTAATTCTTGATGCTGTTTTTAACCATACAGGTGATGACAGCAAATACTTTAACAAGCTTGGAACTTATCCAACAGTTGGAGCATATCAAAGTCAAGATTCTCCATTTTTTGATTTTTATGTAAGACGCTGGTTTCAAGGAGAACAGGATTTTTCTTACTGGTGGGGATTAGAAAATCTTCCAGAATGTGATTCAAACTCTAATCATTGGAGAGAATATATTTTCGGTGAAAATGGAGTAATTGACAAATGGTTTGCTTTGGGAATTGATGGATTACGGCTCGATGTAGCTGATTGTCTTAGTGATGAATTTATCGAAGGAATTGTTTCTGCAGTCAAAAGAAATAAAAAAGATGGTTTAGTTATCGGTGAGGTTTGGAAAAACCCAATGAGAATGAACCGTAGTTATATTTCTTCTGGTAAAGGAATGCATTCTGTAATGAATTATCTTCTTGTAGATGCTTTAATCAGATATTATAAATATACTGATATTTCTAAATTAGATAATACCATTCAAGAAATCATGAATGAATATCCTGAAGGAACAATTCAAACAATGATGAATTTTACATCAACTCATGACATTTCAAGACTTATTGAGTTTTTCTCTACTAATTCATTTCAAGAATATGGAGAATGGTCTTGGGATTTGTTAAATAGTGATTTAGGTTGGATTTCTTCACATAAGCTCACTCCATGTGAATACGATTATGGAAAAATCACTTTAAAATCATATATTACTGTTTTAGCATTTTTCCCTGGTATCTTTTCTATCTTTTATGGTGATGAAGTTGGTCATGAAGGAATTGGAAACCTTGCAAATAGAGGTCCATTTCCTTGGCATAGTGCAGACTTTGATTTACTTCAGTTTTTCCAGAAAATCTGTTTTATTCGTAAAAAGGAAACTTTTTTAAAAACAGCAGATTTAAAAATTCTTGAATTAAATGCTAATTATATTTCTTATGAAAGATATGATGGTGAAAACTCTATTATTGTTATTGCTAGCAGAACACATCATGTTGTAAACTTAGATCAACAGTTTGACTCTTACGAAATTATTTTTAATTTGCCAAATTGTTCGAAATCTGAGCTTTCTCCATATGGTGCTCTGGTTTTAAAAAATTGATGCCTCAAAAGGATATGGCTACTGCCATATCCTTTTTTGTCAGTTTAAATTTAATACATTTATGTTACATAAAACTGGTAAATTATGGAATTTTTAATTATTTCCTTGCATTTTTAAAGTATTTATGATATAATATAGTTCTATATCCAAAAGGAGGTATTCAGAAAAATGGATGTTAACGAATTAATTGATAAGAGTATATGCTTCGATGAAGTGTATCGGAAAAAGCAGTTTTTATTATTGCTAGATGAGTTTCCTCAAATAAGAGAAGAGATTGAGATTTTAATGAAAAAGGAAAAAAATATTGAATGGGTCTTAAGAGCTGAGGAAGAAGATGTCTACTTTATTTTTGACGATGAACGTTGGAAAAGAAACAAAATATGAAATAAAGCTTATGTTCAGTTATTATTTGTTGGTCATGAACGTTTTCCAGTAATTAAAATTTTCATTTTCTAACATCCAAAATCCCCAAAATTTCTAATTAGAAATTTTGGGGATTACTTTTTTAGGTGTTAATGTCAATAAGGAAATGTACAAAATTTTGAATTTAGTTATGTACAATTTTGTACATTATTAAATTCAAGTTTCTTCTGCAATTTCTGATTTTAATTTATCTTTGAGTCTGTAAGAATTTCCATTTATATTTATAATATGTGAATGATGTAAAAGTCTGTCTAATATTGCGTTTGCTAATGTTACATCTCCAAATATTTCATACCACTTTCCAAAAGGTTTATTTGTTGTTATTATTGTGGAATGATTTTCATATCTTTTATTTATTAGTTGAAATAACATATTTGCTCCCTCGTTATCTATTGGCAAAAATCCCATCTCATCTATTATTAAAACTTTATATTTCGCATAATGATTTAATCTATTCATAAACCTATTTTCTGAATTTGCTTTCTTTAAATTTGATATCAGATCATTGCAATTTATAAAATATGTTGAATCTCTGTTCTTTGCTGCGACTATTCCTATTGATGTTGCTAAATGTGTTTTTCCAACTCCTGGACTTCCTACAAATATTATATTTTCCTTATTCTCTATAAATCTTAAGTTTTTAAAATCTAATATTTGCTCTTTATTTATTGTTGGCTGAAATGAAAAATCAAAATCCTCAAAGTTCTTTATAAATGGAAATCCTGCTGTTCTTACACATCCATATATTGCTTTTTCATTCATTAATTCTATTTCTAAATTTGTTAATTCATATAGACTTTCTACTACATCTTTTTCTTTCTTATTTATTAGCTCGATATACTTATCCAAGTTTTGCTTTATTCTTTCTAATTTTAATATTTCCAAATTATTTATTAATTTTATATAATTACTCATTTTATTTTACCTCACATAATTTATTTAAATTCTCTAAATTCTTTTTTGCTAATGCTTCTATTTGTTCTTGCGTTTTATTTTGTAATATTCCGCTAAGTCCTTCTATATAGTGTTCTTCTTTATAATTTATATTTTTTTCTGAAATTTCATGTATTGTTATTAATTCTTTGTTATAATATACATAGAGCTTGTTATTCTCTTCTTGAATGGATAATGTATGTTCTATGTATTTATTTGGAACTGAATATCTTTTACCTTTATAATAAAATAATGATTCATTTGATATTTTTATTTGCTTTGTGGATATCAAATATTGTTCCATTATTTTTTGATTTGGTAGTGGTTTAAGATATTCTTTTTCCTTATTAAATAGTATAATTGGTGCTACTCCTATTGTCGAATTTACTTGTCTATTTACTTTTATATTTATTTCCTTAATTATTTTTACTAATTCTTCTTCATCTTCAAATTCATGATTATATGGTATTAACCAGCTCATAAATCTATTTGCTGACTCATCTTTTCCTTTTGTATATGGATGTCTCGGTTTACACTTTTTAGCATTTATTCCTATATCTTTTATAAATGCTTTAAATTCATCTGAAAATTCTCCTGTTTTGGTATTTACTATACTACTCATATTATCTGTAAGTAATTCTTCTGGCAATCCCCCAATATATTCAAATGTTTTTATCAAACTTCTTTGTACATCAATTCTTGTTTTAAATTTACTATATATAAATACATGTAATCTACTTGAACCAAGTGTTGATGATAATATATTAAATTCAAATACTTCGCCATGTTTACTCACCATTCTTATATCTTCTTTCCAATCAAATTGTAATTGTTTTCCCATATCTGTTTCAAATCTTAAATGTGCTTTATTATTCTTTTTAGGCTTTAATTTATGTTTGTTTATGTACTTATAAAAATTTGAATATGTTCCTATATTATTATCTTCACTAAAATATTGATATAATCCTGTTATTGTTATTCCTGGCAATTCCAATTTTTCTTTAATTTCATTTTTTAAATTATCCAATTTTGATTTTCTAATTATCTTAATATTTTCTCTACAATATCCATTATTATATTTTTCAATTGTTCGTCTATCTATCTTATATATTCTTGATAATTCTGAATAATTTGGTTTTATATTTAAAGTCTTCATTATTAATAACTCCTGTTTTATTTTTTCTAATTTTTTTCTATATTCTTCATTCATTTTGTTATACCTCCATCAAAAGTATAACAAAAAAGAATGTACTTTTGGGAATTTATCTTTGTACATTTTTGTACATTATTAAATTCCATTTTTTGTACATTCTTATTTTATCATTAACAAAAATAAATTTAATTACTATTAGAAATCAAATACAATTAGTAAAAATCTCATAAAACCTTCCAATAAAAATCAAACGAAATTAGTACAAATTTCCTAAAATATTCCAATAAAAATTGGGAAGAAATTGGTGATCAAATTTTCAAAATCACTCCAATTTTAACAAAATTGTACATCAAACAAAAAAACAGCAAAGTACTAATATCACTAGCATACAATACAATTCAACACATCTAACAAAACATGTTATGTAGCCCTCATAACCCGAAGGTCGTAAGTTCGAGTCTTACCCCCGCAACCAAACAGTAGTCACTAGAACCATAACGGTTTTAGTGATTTTTTTGTTTTGCTTAAAGGTTGCTATAATTACTAAAAAGTGCTTCCTTATGTCAATTTGGGGAAAAATTGGGGATGAACTCCTAAAACTAGACCTTTGTAATACTATAAATTTCAATAAAATTCATAGCTGATAAATATGAGAGCAAAAAAGATTTAGTAATATTGAATTGCTAATGTGCGTTAGTCACTAATAAATTTTCTAGTACGTTTCCTGCGTGTTTATCGTGTGATTTTAAAGGATGTACATAGAAATTATAGGTTGTAGTAATCTGTGCATGACCTAGTCTTGCTGATACAGTTGCTACATCTACTTGCTGAGCTATAAGCAATGTTGCATTTGTATGGCGTAACCCATGAAATGTTATAACAGGTAAGCCAATTTGTTTAATAAATTTTTCAAACCATTTACTAATAGTTGATGGTGTAATTGGTTTGCCATCTACTTGTACAAATAACCTATCAGAATCGTGCCAGAAATCGCCTACAATCGTTTTTTGTTCTTCATACCATAATTTATATTCTTCGAGTAAAGAAACGATAAAATCGGGAATAGCGACTTCACGAATTGAACTTTCTGTTTTAGGACTTTTTGTAAATATTCCTTTGTCAGATAAATATTGACTTGATTTGTTTATGCTGATAATTCCATTTTTTAAATCTATATCAGACCATTCAAGTCCAGCTAGTTCTCCAAGTCTTGCACCTATAAATATGTCTAGTAAAACTGCAACTTTGTATTTGATGTCATTGCCTGTTAGCTTTTCTAAATTATCTATTAGAATTCTAGTTTGAACTTCATCATAACATTCACGTTTAGGTTTAGGTGCTTTAGGTGGTTGCACACGTTCTGCAGGATTATTTACAATCATTTGCCAATAAACAGCCTTAGTTAGCATAGCATGTAAAAGCCTATGATGTTCTAAAATTGTTTTCTTTGATAATGGTTTTCTAGTTTTCTTTCCATTGTTGTTTTTCTTTCTAACTATTTGAGTATCTTCATCTAATAAATTATAGAATTGCATAATATCAATAGGTCTTATTTTATTTAACCTAAAATGTCCAAAATAGGGAAGAATTCTAGATTCTAGCATTCCTTTATATCTGCTATATGTAGATGGCGCAAGTTCTTTTAGTCCATAATCTCTTTTCCATATTTCAACGAATTCTTTAAATGTTGGGACAGTTCCATCAACTACAAATCCGTTTTCTACTTGTGCAATATATTTTGCAAGTTCAGTTCTCGCTTCTGATTTGTTTTTGCAATGGACTGTCTTTTGATGTCTTATAGCTTTTCCATCTAGATCATAGCCTTTAAAGACTACTAATCTATAACTGTTTTTTCCACGCTTTTCAATACTACCAGTCAACTTTTTGCCTCCTTTCGTTTTATTTAGTAATAGAGTGTATTACTATGATTTTATTGTATCATCAGGAAGAAAGAAAACAAAACCCGACAATGAAAATTAGTTTATAAATAATTATTGTATGGTGAATACACTATTTAAGTATTGTATAAAATATGATATAATCAATGTGACGATTAGATTTGGAGGAAAAACATGAGTGAAACAATACATAAACTTAATATAAAAGAAGATGAAAGCATTTTGCCTATTGGAACGAAAAATGGATGTCTTACTATAATTGATGATTTTTCAGCTTATCAAAATGAAGTTGCACAAAAAAAGATTGAAAAATTAGAAAAAGAAAAGCAAGACTTTATAGATGGAATTAAGC
The DNA here is from genome assembly GCA_002372935.1 of Clostridiales bacterium UBA3678. Classification (GTDB taxonomy): domain Bacteria; phylum Bacillota; class Clostridia; order TANB77; family CAG-508; genus CAG-269. The sequence continues at coordinate 165,760 of DFJF01000004.1, forward strand.
TAGAAACAAATAACTTTGAATCGGTTGATACATTTGATGATTGGATTAAGCATTGTAGAAATGCACAATATTATAAATGTCAATGCAAGTGTGGTCAAATTCATTTCTTAGATAAATCAAGATTTTTGAGGAAGAGGCATAGATATTGCTCCAATGATTGTGGAATTAAAAAAAAGCATAATCAAGATATTCTAGATAGTTATGAAAGAGTAAAAGATGAAAGCTATGATAAAAAATTATTGAATACAATTTTTGAATCTCTAGAAATTATAGAGTGTGTTAATGATAATTATGAAAGATTGTATGGCTATCATGATAAAAGAAAAAAAGGTGGAGGAACATATAAAATATACAAAATATACAAATGTCGTTGTTACTTATGTGGAAAGGAATATGAGATAATATCTTCGCAATTCAAAATTAAAAATGATACATATGGTTCAAATGCAACTAAAGGATATTATAGTGATGCATACTGTGATTGCCATAAAATATCATCTTTTCAATGGAGGACGATTGACCTATTTCAAAAATATGATGTGAATTATAGAGTTGAAGTTTCTTTTCCAGATTTATATGGTATAGGAAATAAAAATCAATTAAGATATGATTTTGCAATATATGATAAGGATGGCAATATTAAATATTTAATTGAATGCCAAGGAGAACAACATTATAAACCAGTAAAAGAGTTTGGAGGAAATTATCAATATAATGTTCAAAAGGAAAATGATAATTTAAAAAGAGAATATGCAAATAAAAATATGATTAAATTAATAGAAATACCATATAAATGCAATACTTATGAAAAAGAAGAAGAGTTTCTAATAAATGAAGGAGTAATATCAATAAAATAAGGAAGTACTACTTCCTTATTTTCATGTATTCAAGCCACTCAATTAATTCTTCGCCAGTTATTAATCCTTTTTTATATCTTTCTTGATAAATTGGATATTCCTCTCTAAAGCATTCAAAAAGTCTTTCCACTTTTTCAGAAGCACCTATTGAGACTTGTTTATGTAAGTTTTTATATCTTTTCCTGCATTTTTGCAGATATATATCATCTTTTTCATTTTTTCTATCGCGTTCTTCTTTTGCAATTTCAAAACAAGTTTTAGTATCAGTATATAAGTTATTACAATATTGTTGTTCTTTATTTTTAGTATGTATAAACCAATAGTTACAATTTTTGCAACATTCAAATTTTATATTCTTAATATTACTTATTAATTCTTTTACAATACAATATAAAAGATTTTCAACAGAATCAGAAGAAAATGTGTAATTCATTGATAAATTTTCAGGTATATTGTTCATAAAAAATGTGTTTAAATTATAATTTATAAATAATGTAGGATTTTCTTCTAATATAGTGTTTATAGCAGAGTAATTATGTTCTTTTTCAGCAAGGTATTCTATAATATCATAATCCTTATCTAAAATATCAGTAATATTTAAGATGTTCTTATAATAACTGTTAGTAAAGACTTGCTCTAATCTAATTTTAAGCATTGAAAAATTTAATGATAATTCATCATATATCCAGTCAATAAAGTCTTGTAAGTATTCTCTATTTAATACAATAGAATAATTATTTATATCACCTAAAATTTTATTATCATATAAGCTCAATAAATGAATGAATAAGTAATCTTTGACAAAAATAGTAAAATCTATATGATCATCAAAATCTGTGTTCATAAAATCTAGTAAAAAATTTCCTAATTCTTGTTCTTTTGGGCAAGCTGTTTTAATTCTTATTTTTTTATTATCAACTTCTTCTAATGCATAGCTAGAAATATATTCTTTAAAGTTTTTAAAATCAAAAATTATTTCAAGATTTGCAATCATAAAATACCCCCTACAATTCATAAATAAATATTTTTTCATTTGTACGGTTTTTAATTCTTAAATAGACAATTAAAATAACAATTAGTAATTAGCTAGTTACATTATACAAAGCATTTTACAAAAAAACATAAAAAATGCTGAAATTTGCTGATTTGTGTAAAATTGTGCAATTTTGTGCTGATTTGTGCTGAAATGTGCATAAAAATGAGGAGGTGATTTTATGAATGAACTATCAAAAGTAGAAAGAACAACACTAACAATGAAGGAAACAGCAGAGTATTTAGGAGTTTCATATTGGTTAGTAAATCAATTAGTTAGAAGAAAACAAATACCATGTGCAAGAGTTGGTGGAAGAGTGTTATTTAGAGTTAAAGCTTTAGATGAATACTTAAGTGCAAAAGAAGTAAATTCATTAAATAAGTAAGAAAGGAGAAAGACTGTATGCAATGGATTAAGATTTTTACAAGTATATTTGGAAATCCTAAAATTCAACTATTATTAAAAGAGCGTGATGGAGATACAATATTTAGAATATGGATTCAATTATTAACAATTGCTGGGACAAGCGCGCAAGGTGGAAAGATAATGTTTTCAACAAATCAACCATTAACTGTGGAAGATCTTGCAAAGATTACACAAAAAACAAACAAAAAAATTAAAAATATATTGGATAAGTTAATTCATTGCGAAATGATTATATTTGAAAATAATACATACATAATTAAAAATTGGGAGAAGTATCAAAGTGCTGATAAATATGTGAAAACTTTAGAACAAAATAGAGAAAGACAAAGAAGATTTAGAGAAAATCAAAAAAACGAAAATAACGTTAATGTAACGTTACGGTAACGGAACAGAAGAGAAGATACAAGAAAAGAATATAATAGAAAGAAATAAATACAAAAGTGGGTATGCAAATTATGAACAAAGACATTATCCACCGGAGTTTTTTGATCAGTTTATAGCGAATAAGTAAGAAAGTAATAGTTTATGAAAAAAATAAAAATAATGAAAAAGGTTGGTTTCAAAGGATAGACAATAAAAGTAGTATTAAAAAAAGTATAAACTAATAATTGAAGAAGAATATCAATATACAACTGATACACCTGATGATATTGCTAGAATTATAAATAGCTATGTAAATTATACTTGAAAATTAGATAAGAGAAGACTTTTAAGGGTAATTCCCCAATGGGGAATTTTTAATTTTATATAAAAGTCTCCATTGGAGAATTTTCACTAAATCCCTTGATATTACTAGTGTTAATGCCAGAATTCTCACGATGAGAATTTATAATTTTTTACTTTATGAAATGTTTGCTAAATATTTAAGCAAGATTCCCCTCTGTGTATACAAAAGGTATTTTTTGATCTTTGGGAGTAACTCCCAGACCCTTTAAATTTTTTTGTTATAGAAATTCGACATTTTATTTCAAAATACTGGAAGGTATGTTGTTAAAAAAATGATTTTGTGATATAACATATACTAGAGAAATTATAAAGTATTGAGAGGTAAAGATGAAAGAATTAATAGAAGAAATAGATAAATTCAACAAAGAAAGAGATTGGGATCAATTTCATTCACCTGAGAATTTAGCAAAGTCAATTTCTATTGAGGCTGGAGAATTATTAGAGTGTTTTCAATGGAATAATGACTATAACAAAGAAGAAGTATGTGAAGAACTAGCAGATGTTTTTACATATTGTTTAATGATGGCTGATAAGTTAGATGTAGATCCAAAAGATATAATTTTAAAGAAGTTAGATAAAACAAGAAAAAAATATCCAGTTGAAAAAGCTAAAGGGGTTAGTACAAAATATAATAAACTATAAAGATAATAATTAATGGGGGCAATTATTATGATAGTATATGAAGCAACAAAGCAACTTTTTGTAGAAGATGTTGTGCAAGACAGAATTGAAGAAAATATAGATAGAAAATTTTATGAGAAGATGGGATATCATACATCTCAAAATGAAAGAAAAGCATGGAATAATTCTATGCAATATATGATGAAAGTTTTAATTGATAACAATATACCAGGAAATGTAGGAATTGCAATTGAATTCAAAATTCCAAATACATCTAAAAGAGTAGATTTTATAATTACAGGTAAAGATGGAAAACTTAAAAATACTGCTATTATTGTTGAATTAAAACAATGGACAGAGGCTGATATAGTTGAAGGAAAAGATGGAATTGTACAAGCATATACAGGATATGCATTAAGAGAAGTAGCACATCCTTCATACCAAGCTTGGTCTTATGCAACGACAATAGAAGACTATAATGAAACAGTGCAAGAAAGACAAATAGATTTACATCCATGTGCATATCTTCATAATTATTTAACAGTAACACCTCCAACACTATTAGCAGATAATTATAAATATTACTTAGAGAAAGCACCTGCATTTATAAAGGGAGATGTTGAAAAATTAAGAGATTTCATAAACAAATATATTAAATATGGCGATGATAAAGAAACACTATATATGATTGAAAATGGAAAAATAAGACCTTCTAAATCGTTACAAGATGCATTATCTAGTATGCTAAAAGGTAATGACGAATTTGTAATGATAGATGATCAAAAACTTGTTTATGAAACAGCATTAGAAATGGCAAGAAAATCATATAGAGATGGAAAGAAGAGAGTTTTAGTTGTTAAAGGTGGACCTGGAACAGGAAAATCAGTTTTAGCAATTAATCTTTTAGTAAAACTAACTAATGAAAATATGGTTTGTTCATATGTTACAAAAAATGCAGCACCAAGAAATGTATATGCAACAAAATTGAGTGGAGATTTTAGGAAAACAAGAATTAATAATTTATTTAAAGGTTCGGGTTCATTTGTAGAATCTGCAGAAAATGAATTTGATGTTTTAATAGTAGATGAAGCACATAGATTAAATGCAAAATCTGGAATGTTTCAAAACTTAGGAGAAAATCAAATAAAAGAAATTATTAAGGCTTCTAAATTTTCAATATTTTTCATAGATGAATCACAAAGAGTAACCTTAAAGGATATAGGAAGTATTGATGAAATACAAAAATATATAAAACAAGCTAATGCTGAATCAGAAGTAATGGAATTGGAATCACAATTTAGATGTAATGGTTCAGATGGATATATTGCATGGCTAGATGATGTATTAGATATAAGAAAAACAGCTAATAGTGATGGATTTGATTTAGATTATGATATCAAGGTATGTGATACTCCAAATGAAGTAAGAGATTTGATATTTGAAAAGAATAAAATAAATAATAAAGCTAGATTATTAGCAGGATATTGTTGGAATTGGATAAAAGATGGAAAAAATAAATCAGATGTGTATGATATAAATATTCCAGAATACAATTTTGCAATGAGTTGGAATTTAGGCAATAGCCAAACATGGGCAATAGATGCTGAATCAGTAAATGAAATTGGATGTATACATACTGCTCAAGGACTTGAATTTGATTATATTGGTGTAATTATTGGAGACGACTTAAGGTATGAAAATGATAAAATAATTACTGATGTAACAAAAAGAGCTAAAACAGATCAATCTATAAAAGGGATTAATAAGCTAAGTAGAGAGGACTCTGAAAAAGCTAATAAAATAGCAGATGAAATAATTAAGAATACATATAGAACATTAATGACAAGAGGACAGAAAGGCTGTTATATTTATTGCACAGATAAAAAATTAGCAGATTATTTAAAGAAAAGATTAAACCAAAAGAATGAGATTATTTATTCAATAGATGAAGACGAAGATAATGATAGCTTAATGGTTGCTGAAGAAGGAGAAAAATATAGATATGAGTAATGATATTGATATGTTTGCAAAGTTTTTAGCAGAAACAGATAAAATGTTAATAGAAAATGATCAAAAGTATAATTTAACAAGAGAACAAAAAGAGCTTTTAAAACAATTTGTTGATGAGTGCTACAAAAATTATAAAAATAAAAAAATGTTATAAAAGATATTGACAAAGAAACAAATGTTTGATATAAATATAAAAGCAGTTTTTAAAAATATATAGTAACGAGTAAGGATAATATATATAAATATTAATTGAGGTAGAAAATGCGTACAATGTTATTAAGTTTAAAACCCGATATTTTTGAATTAATAAGAAATGGAAAAAAAATATTTGAATATAGACATCAGTTTTATAATGAACCAGTAGGAGCATATTTATATATTAGTAAACCAATTCAAAAAATAGTTGGATATATTGAATTTGACAAAAGAATTGAATTAAAAGATTGGAAGAATAAATACAAAGATAATTTAGAAGTAAGTAAAAGAATTGATGATTATATTTCAAGAAATTACAAGTATGCAATGCCAATTAACAAATTTAAAATGACAACAGAAATTCCTTTAAGTGATTTAAAAAATAATCTTGAAAAATTTATTATTCCAGAATCATATTATTATTTGGATAATTTTATTGAGTTAAAAGAATATATAGAGAAAAATATAGATTTTACAGATGAAGTAGTAGAAAATAATTTCCAAGTAGTAACAGATGAAAATATTTGTAGGAAAAAATATTAATGCAATCTAGGGGTTTGCATTCTAACAAAAAATACAATACAATATAAGAGAAAGAGGTGCAAAATGAAAGAATATAAAGTAGGAAGTTTATTTGCTGGAGTTGGTGGAATATGTTTAGGATTTCAAAACGCTAAAAGTGAAAACGCTAAATATAAACTATTATGGGCAAATGAAATAGATGAATATGCGTGTGCTACATATAAGAACAATTTTAAACATACTTTATTACAAGGAGATATAAAATTAGTATTACATCCTGAGTTAGCAAAGGATAATGAAGAAAAGAAGTATTATGAAAATCTTCACGAAATAATTTTAAAAGAGCCTATAGATATTTTAAATGGAGGATTTCCTTGTCAAGCATTTAGTATTGCAGGAGAACAAAAAGGTTTTAATGATGAAAGAGGAAATTTATTTTTAAATATTATAGATTTAATTAATATGTTAGGAGAGAAATTCTATAAACCTAGAGTATTGTTTTTAGAAAATGTTAAGAACCTACAAGCACACGATAATGGAAGAACGTATAAAGTTATTAAACAAAAATTAGAAGAATGTGGTTATAAGATATTTGAAAAAGTACTAAATACAATGGAATATTCGGATTTACCACAAAATAGGGAAAGAATATATATTATAGGTTTATCAAATGAAGAAGATATAGAATTATTTAACTTATATAATAAGGATGTCCTTTCTAATTTGCATAATAATAAGACATCTGAGGATAGAGTAAATGATATTAAAAGGGTAATTAATTATGATTTAACAAAAGAAAACGCAGAAAAGTATTATTATACAAAAACAAAATATCCTAATTATTTTGTTTCACTTGATGAATTCAAAAATTCTGATAAAGAAAATAGAATAAATTTAGATGAGCAAATTGACGAAATGTATCAATTCTATCAATGCCGTAGAGGAATGTATGTTAGAAAAAATAAAAGTGGTGTTTGTCCTACATTAACAGCTAATATGGGAACAGGTGGGCATAATGTACCATTAATCAAAGTTAGTGATGGTATTAGAAAATTAACACCTACTGAAACATTTAAATTACAAGGATTTCCGGTAGGAAATGGATATAATTTACCTAAAGAGTTTAAAGGAAAGAAATATCCTGATTCACAATTATATAAACAAGCAGGAAATGCAGTTTCAGTTCCAGTTATAACAATTTTATCAGAAGAAATTTTGAAAATTTTAGAAAAAAATGATAATAAATAAGAAGAAAGAGCAATTAAAATTTGCTCTCTTTTTTGTATTCTGAAAATTTTATTTTTGTATATCCAAGATCTAAAGCCTTATATAAATATCGAGAAGCTACTGATGAATATTGACCCCATTTCCTACATTTTTTTATTATAGAGTTTCTATCTGTTTTATTTGTATTATATAACCATGAATAACTTTGAATAAAAGCCATATCTTCATAGGGTAAAATATCATCTCTACCAAGAACGAAGATTAAATACATTTTAGATGTCCATTTTCCGATTCCTCTTATTTTTTGTAAATCTCTTTCTATTTCAGAATTATTTTTTTTATCAAAAGATTTAAAATCAATTTCATTATTTAATACTGAATTTGATAAATTCTTAATGTAACCAATTTTTGAATTTGAAATCCCAATATTTCTTAGTTCTGTGTAATCAAGATTTAATATTTTTTTTGGTGTTATATCATTTTTACATAAATTTAAAAGTCTATTATATAGTACATCTGCAACTTTGTTTGAAAGCATTTGACCTATAATAGTTTTAATTAAAAAAGTATAAGGATTATCGTATAGTGTATAAGACAAATCACCTATTAAATTAAATAAAATGTTTAAATTACTATCTTTTTTTGAAAGATATTTTATTGACTCTGAATTATTATTTAAAATAACTATTTTACTCATATTATATTCACCTTACAAGAAATTATCATATTTTAATAAAAAAAGCAATATTGAAAATTGTATTTGCATTTATTATATTTAATAATGCAAAGTTACAGTTTGTTTTAATAATTTATCTTTTTTTGTAAAATAATCTCGAAGGAGGAAGTATATGGATAATAAACATTCAGAGAAGTATATAAGAATAGGATTAAATATTTCTTTACAAAGAAAATTAAAAAAGATGACACAAATTGAATTGGCTGAAAAGATAGGTATAAGTAGAACTCATATGAGTAATATAGAAGCACCTAATATGGTAACGCCAGTTTCTTTAGAAGTAATTTTTGACATATGCGATGTCCTAAATATATCTCCAGAAGTGTTATTTAAAATGAATTAATTCATATATAAGAGAAGATATGAAACAAGTAAAAGTAAAATTAAAAGATAATACAATAGTAATTGGTGATGAATTTGATATGGAAGATTACAAAAAATTTAAACAAATCTTCCGTAAGTGGACTGATATTAATTCTGATTTAAAACAATTTGGAGGAAGAAACTTAAATGTACCAGATGTATTCAGTGAAGCTCTATATTGTATATTTTTTAATGCAGTAAGAACAAATGGAACAGCTCATTCATATGATGCTGTCGATAAAGAAACTGGTGAAGGAATTCAAATAAAATCAGCTTCTATACAAAATGATTGTACTTCATTTGGTCCAACTTCAACATGGGACAAATTGATTTTTGCAGATTTAGCACCTAATGGAAGTGTGGACGGAAATGTTTGGTTTTATGAAATAGATTCGACCAATATTTACAATATTATTTTAAATACTAAAAAAGCTGAAACATTTAGAGATCAACAGTTACAAGGCAGAAGACCTAGACTTTCAATAAAAGATAAAATAATTAATCCTTTAAGATTAAAACCAATAAAGAAAATAAATTTAATGGAAGATGAGGATTAGGGGGAATAATTAATGAAAGAAGTTAGTTTTAATAGGGATGATATTATTGAAAGAGTATATTTTATAACGAAATTAGTTCAGAATCAAAAAGGTACAACAATGCAAGGGGCATTAACATCTAAGAGTGATTCAATGGGTGGTATATTTGATAGATTTATAAATACAATATCAGATTCGTTGGTTTTTGAAAAAATTATTTTACCACAAATAAAAACGAAAAAGAAAGTTAATGTAATAAATGATTACTATTATTATGATCCAAAAAAATCAGTTTCAGGAATAGCACCAGATATTTTTGGAATTACTGTAAATGGAAAACAAATTCGTTTTACGAAATTTAATAATAAGTGGGAAGCTGAAAAAGGAATGCCACAAATTGAAATAAAGACATTTAAAGCAAAAGATCAAATGATTAGCCTTAGAGATCAAGGCTATTCTGAATATATGATATTTGTAGATTTAGATTTAAGAATAGATTATTTAGTACCATTTTTAGATTCTAAATTATTAAACAAAAATATTGCTAAAAAAATGCAAATGGATGATAAAGTATTTATTGAAAAAGATAAAAATACAAGAGTTACTAAAATAACTCCTATAGATTATTCATCTGATGTCATAGGAACGCTAAAATTAATTGCTGTTACAAATGCTACTGATTTTATGAAACAAGCTACTTTATGTGGTGGAAATGTAAGTGTACAAAGAATGAAAGAAATGAATGCTAGAAAAACAAACATGAGATCAAATCTATTACATGATAAATTAAGTTCATATGCAAATAAAAGCCCTCGTGTAAAGAAACTATATGAATTTAATAAATTATGGAGAGAAAAGATGAGTATTAGTGAGAATACTGCAATATTAGACTTTTCAGCTGATAATATAGAAAATATTGAAATATGTAAGTACAATAATGATGGAATGGTAATTACTGCTTTAGAAAATGGTTGTAGCTTTAACGGTATGCAATTAGAAGTAGGAAGACAATACCCAGTTAAATTTGCAACATTAGACAGAACAGGAAATAATGGAAGTGAATATTTTATGCAAAAACAATGTGCATTTTATTTAAATGGCATAGAAAATAAACTCATAAAAGAATTAGAAAAAATAATAAAAAGTAATTAAATAATATAACAAATAAAAGGAAAGTAATATGAAATTAAAAATAGGAAAAATTTATAGATATTCAAATCAAAACAAATCAGAAGATTCAGAAATAAGAAAAAGTGAAGCAGTACCAATCGTATTTTGTGAAAGAATGAATTATGACAATAGAACTAAATAAAATTTAAAATTTCAAGGTTTTGGAGTTTTAGATAGTGCAAAGCTAATTATTTCACCTAACAAAAAGGAAAAAGCAGTTCAAATTGTTATAAGACAAGCTGAGTTAAAATGTAAAGAGATGATAGGATAAATGAATAATGAAATAAAGGATGTTTTTGAGGATATAAACAATATATTTATAAACAAATTACAAGAAGCTAAAAAAGAGATAAATAATTCTATAGAGATCGAATTATTTAATGATTGTATTGATACATATAAACGTGCGTATAGACTAGTAGATAATAATAGATTATTGGATGGAATAGTTTTAACAAGGAATGCATTTGAATTAATGATGATGCTATTTGGAATTAGAATAGATGCAAATGTAAGAAAAGAATATTGTAAAGAAGATAGTTATGAGTGTTATCTTGAAAGAAGAAAGATAAATAAAAAAGCAAAGGATTATTTATCACAAAGTTATTTAAGAAAAATAATATTAAAAAAATATGAGAACATAGAAGAAGATTATAACAAAATATATAATGTCTTATCTAAATTTGCTCATCCAACAATTCATAGGAATATGCTAAGATTTTTTGAAAGAGAAAAAGCAGATGTCGTTTTATTATATCTTAATGTAATAATGGTTTTACCAATTTTATTTTTAGAAATACTTTATGAAGAAAATATAATAGTTGATGAAACTTTTCAAGATTTAGTAATATTTAAATATATTATAGAAAAGCTTACTTTAATTTATTTTTGCAATTATATGGATAAGGATAAACTAAAAGAAGTAAATAAATATGCATTTTTAGATATTAATAAAGATTATTATAATAAGATGGAAGATATAATAAAAAAAGAGCTCAAAGAAATTGAAAAAGAATCAACAGATAATCAAGAAAAATATAAACAAGCAATAGAAAAAGTTTTATCAAAAGTTGAATATTATAATATTGCTAAAAAATTAATAGATTTAAAACTAATTAATGGAGAGAAAGAATGAAAATAAAATGTTTGAATTGTAATGATATTATTGAATCTAAACATAGGCATGACTTATTAAGCTGCAAATGTAATAATTGTTATATTGATGGTGGACAAGATTATTTACATTTTGGAGGAAATGATTTTAGTAAAATCCTAATTATTTTTGATGATGGCACAGAAGTATTGGCAAATGATGAAGAAAAATATAAAAAGAAATATGAGGAATGGGAAGAAAATAAATACTTAAATTAATTTAAATAAATAAAATCACAGAAGAAAAGCAAAGTATGATAGTAATTAATAATTACATGATTATTTTGCTTTTTTGATAATAAAAAGAAATTTAGAATATTTTAGAAATATAAGGAGTTATAATGGTTGTATTAAATATTTATGGAAGGATAAAGCCTATATGTATATCAAAAAAACTAGGATTGTATATAGCTAATCTTCCTAAAGAAGAACATAATAATTGGAACGATATGTTATATGAAGAAATGATTTTAGCTAAAAAAAGAATAGATGAGAGTTCTAAGAGATACAAATTAAAGTCGCCGTTCGAGATAGATAAAATATATTCAGCTGTATGTTTTCCAGCAAAAGATAAAAAAATAAATAATTATAAGAAGATTCATGAAATTGTTAATAATATGATTTGTGTATATTTAGACTATAATTATGACGATATGCCATTAGGAGGGTGGGAAACGAATTGTTTTGATGGGAGAATGTGCGAAAATGATTATGCAGAAAAAATTATAAACTTTATATGTAGCATAAATGAAAATGGTAATGTTCCACATTATATCTATTCATCTAATCACGATTTTAACAATCCTTATGGTTTTTTACAATATACATCTGAAACAGATAAATATATAGAAGGATTAAAAGAATGGGGAAAGAAATTTGATGATTTTTTAATTAGTAAAAACGACTATTTACAATTAGATTATTTAATTAATGCTTTTTTTAAAGACAATGATTATAATGAATATCATTTATTAAAATTATATTCATTATGCCAATTATTTTTAGAGAAAGAAAAAGAAACTGAATTAGATAAAAAATTAATTATTTTTTTAGATGATATGTATTCAGAAGAACTAAAAAATATTATACCTGAGAAGTTACGAAAAATGCGAAATAAAATTGCACATGGGGATTTTATAGCATTTGAAAAATTGGTTGAAGAATTTGCTTGTGAGATAATGGACAATAACTTCTATTTTGATTATTCAGAATATAGTAGAAAAAATTGGGTTATACTACATATTTGCTGTGAACTTGAAATAGTAGTGAAAAAAATGATTAATATGTTATTTTTAGATAGAGAAAAATTAGAAAAAATAAAAAATTGTAATTAAGAGAGGAAATATAATGGAAAATATTGAGCAAAAAATTACTAGATTATATGAGGATGGAATTAATTATCAGATAGTTAATAATGAGAAGAATAAATATGAATATACAGAAAAAAACACAATTAAAAATCAAAGTGAGTTTATTTCTTTATTAAAGAGAAGAAAAGGAATATCTATTATAACAGGCAATAATGGTATAGGTAAGACATATTTACTAAAACAGATTAATAATAAGTTTATAGAAGAAAACAAAAGAGCAAAATTGATTGAGTTAAAAAACTATAACACCTTAAATGAAATAGAAAATCAAATTATGGATGAATATGAAATTATTATTTTTGATGGACTGGATGAAATAAATATAAACATAGTAGATAGTGTTATAAATTTAATTTTTGCAATTAAGAATAAAAGAATAATTGTTTCTAGCAGAAAAGATTTTTTACAAAAAAATAATATGCTCAATGTTATATATAATGTTTATGAAATAATGCCTATTGAAGAATATAGGGTAAAGCAATTTATAGAAGATTTAGACATAGAAGATTTAAAAACAGATAATATTATGAACTTGTTGAAAACTCCAAGATTTTTACTTTATATTATTGATAATATTGAGCAAGTTAAAAATTTGAAAAAAATTAATAAGTATAATCTATTAAATATGATAATAGAAAATCATCTTGATACGTTAAATAATAGAGCTAATGTAAAAATTGAAAAACATATACATAGAAAAATATTACAGTCTATGGCATTAGTTATGATGATGGCTGGAAAAACTAATTTAACTATTGAAGAATTTATTACATTTTTAAGTAGAATTAACTATTTAGATATTAAAAGTTATATTTTAAATGAAAATATAATTGAAAGTTTTTTGAATAATCAATTAATATTAAATGATGGTAAAATATTACAATTTGAAAATAAGGAGTTAATGGAATTTTTGGCTGCAAAAGAAATAATTGAAAATGATATATCGAATGAGCATTTATATAATATGGTTATCAATGAAGAAAAAGAAATAGATTCATTTTGGTTTAATACTATTACATATTTAGTATGTGAGTCCAAAATATATAGAAGATTAATATTAGAATATATTTATAATAATATAGAAGAACAAGACAATTTAATAAATCTATTATTTAATATTAATTTTGGATTTGAAGATAAAGAATATGCCAGAATAATATCTAATAAGTTAATTTTCCAATATACAAAGCTATACCAATATTTGAGCTATAGCGATAAAAGTATTTTAAACATTGTATCAGCAAATTACAAAGACATATTAAAAATACTGATAGATATACTTAGTAAATTTGATTTTAAAAGTTCAATTGATGAATTTAATGTTATTTATATAAATAATATATTGTCTATTATAGATAATATTTTAGAAAAATATGCTCCTAAACAAATACAATTAGATTGTTTAAAGAAATTTTTAGTGAATAATGAAAAATACATTATGAGTGATAGAAGATTTAATGTTAGATATTTAACTATTTATTCAAGAATAATGAATATAGATGATATAGATAATTTATTAAATACAGGAAAAATAAACAATAGATTGTTTTCGATAATACTGCATGAATGCCCCCAAAAAAACAAATTACAAAAGTTGGACGATATTATTAATAGGTATATTTTAAACTATAAAGATAGATTTGAAGAAGAAGTTTATTTTTTTATGGATGATACCTTAATAAAAGAATTTATAATAAACAATTATAATGTAACTAGAATAAATAAATTATTGAATAAATTAGATTCTGATGAAAATATTGCGAGCTTTTTGAGATTTGTAAATAGTAATAATACTGATATTTTGAATAAATTTGATAGAAAAACGATTATTAAGGTTTTATATGCAAAAATAATAAAAAGATTTTTAAAAGAAGATTCTAAAGGTAATATGGAACTTAGAGAAGAAATAATGTTTGATAGGAGACAGGGGGATGGATTTGAAAAAATAATAGAGTTATGTATAAATTACAAATACATACAGGCTGTCGATTTAAAAAGTATTAATCCATCAAATTATATAATTCAGTATATTTGTGAATTAATTATAAAAAAACTATTAGAAAAAGGTACGCAAATTCAAGAAATATATAACTCTTTAATAAAGAGAGAACTTGTTTTTTATGTTTGGAAAAATGATATATCTAGTATAGAAAAAAAGAAGTATGAGGATGAAATTAAAAGATTATTTCCAGAACAATATAAAAATTATATCATTGCTATGGAAAAATTAAAAAATAGGGATTATGTAGATATAGAAAATAGTATGAAAAAAATTTTAGAAGCTTCAAATATATTTTATGTTATAGATAAAATGTATAATTTTGTAAAAGATGATAAAAAGTATAATATGATTATTTCAGATACAATAATGAAAAACACTTTCAAGCAAATCATAAACAAAATAAATCAATATATATCTAATTTAGATATTTCAAAATTACAGATTAAATATAATACTAAAGACAAAAATTATACATTAAGTTATGGTGTTATTTTTTATTCTAAAGCTATATATATATTAAAGAAAGGTGATATAGACATTAATATATACAATGAGAAAAATATAATACTGCTAAGGGATTATAATAATGAGATAAGTATTAATTATACGGACAAAGAGTACAAAATTTTTATAGATTATCTAAAAAGAAAGAATAATGAAGGATACATAAGATATTATTTCTATTCGATAATTGAAAAAATTAAAAATAGTCATATAAATGAATTGTATGATTTGATTTTTCAATGGATAGATAAATATGAATTTGAAGAATATGAAATTAATCAATTATTAAGTGTATTATGTGAAAACATTAATATTATTGACAAAAATAAACTTGATAAAATAAAAAAATTTAAAGAAAATAAAACTTGTCAAGACTTACTAATACTATTGAATACAGAAAGTGAAATTATTAATAGAATAAATTATATAAAAGAGCATTTAGTATACTCAGGGGATATTTTATCTATTGAAAAGAATTACAATTTTGAATATTCATCAGGATACTATACTAGTCCATTAAGCAAAATAGATATAAAATATATAGGATATATAATTGATATAACAGAATTTGCTTTTAAAAAGTATAATGAAGGTGATTATTTTTATTTTGCAAAATATATTCTAGAGATGGTAACTAGTTTTATAAAAAATAATATTGAAAAACCAGAAGTTTCTAGTCTTATAAAGGAAATTATGAATTTGGAGAAAAATAACAATAATAGATATTTATTTAATATATGTAATTCTATATCAACAATGAAAAAATTAAATGTAAAACAATTAGGAAGAACTATAATAGAATTAAATACAATTATGGGAAGTAATATAAAGAAAATATATTCATATGATGAATTATTTGAAATAGTAAAAGAAGTCTTAGAAAACAATATTTTTGAAGATATTAAAAGAATGAATTTTTTTGAATTGTTTAGAAATAAAGATGGAGAACTAAATAAACTTAATGAACAAACATTTCAATTTTTAATTGGGTATGAATTAAATAGGATTCTAACAATAGAAGGGTTTAATACAAAGGTAATATATGAGTCTACAGGATTTGACAAAAAAAGAAGTGACATCCAATTGATTTCTGAAGGTTTTATACAAGATATAGTGATTGAAACAAAACTAATTGAAAATAATGATATTGGTAATGAAGAAAAAATAAAACAATACATAAATAATACATTAAATAAATATAAATCAGAATTTAATTCTCCTAAAATATTATTTGTAATAATTAATCAAAAAAGTAGTATAAATACTTGTAATAAAAAAATGAAACTAATTAATAAAAACAATGAAGATTTTGTAGTCCCTATTTTAATTGATTTAAAAAGTATTTTCAAAATGAAAAACAAATAAAATAATACCGAAAGAACATAAATTTCTTTCGGCATATTTTTTATTCTTTAAAACACTTTCTAACCAACTCCATCCCATCACAAAATCCATTCCTATAATACTTTTCACACCAGTAATAAATATAGTCATAGAAATTCTTATCAAGTTGATCTAGTTGCTTTTTTACATATTGTCTATTCTTTTCAGGAATATTATTTAAAATATTCTTACTTATCTTCTCAAAATGAATAAAATGCTTTTTATCTTCTTCAGTTAAGTAACAAAATTTGCTTTCTTCTCTAAATTGAAACCATTCTTTCATTAAATCATCATTTACTTCTCTTAAATTATTTTCCATAAAATAAACCTCCAAATTATAAAATAAATATCCAAATACTTCCAAAAATTCTTTATAAAAAATTGGGGAGAAATTGGGGAGCAATTTTTCAAAAACACCCCAATTTTAACCAAATTAGACATTGGACAAAAATCTTCGAAAGTATTGATAACACTAGTATACAGCACAATTCAACATTTATCTGAAAAGACATTATGTAGCCCTCATAACCCGAAGGTCATAATCCCCAAACTTCATTTAACATTCAACTAAATATTAAAGTAATGATGGAATATCTTATCAGCTGTTTTTTATTGAATATCGAGCAAAAACATAACATTTAGTTCCAAATTAGAAAACGACTTTTTATTACCAAGCAAATTTAAAAAAAATATTTCAATAATTAAAAAAAGGTGTTATAATTATAAAAAAATGGGGAGAAAACAAAGATGGGTTTTAAAAAAAGTAATGAAATAACTGTAAAAATAAAATGTGAACTAAA
The DNA here is from genome assembly GCA_002372935.1 of Clostridiales bacterium UBA3678. Classification (GTDB taxonomy): domain Bacteria; phylum Bacillota; class Clostridia; order TANB77; family CAG-508; genus CAG-269. Next base: position 183,393 of record DFJF01000004.1, read on the forward strand.
GGAATTTCATAAAATAGTAGAAGAAAAAAAACTAATAACATTTAAAATTAAAAACTTCGATGAAAAAGGCAATATATTAATTCAAAAAGCCAATAATATTGGAATTCCAATTTATACAGATAACTATTTTGTAAAAAAAGCAGAAGTGGAATTAAATAAGATATTAAGAAAAGGAGAAGTATAGAGAATAATATGCAAGAAAAATTAGAATATAAATATGAAGAAAAAGAATAGAATGGAGAATAAGTATGATAATTTATAGTGAGGAAGAAAGCATAACAAAACCATTTGGAATTAAAAAATTAGATGGAACAAGAGATATAAATTTTAAATTACCTCATATAGCAGTAGGGGTCTTTTCAGAATATTTATTAGATGATATAGTTGCAAAATTCGGGTGTGAAAAAGTAGGAGTAATTAGTTGTGCTAATTGTCAGCGACCAGTCTATGTTATGAAATATAAAGATATGAAAATAACATTGTTTTTAGCAGGAGTTAGTGGACCATGGATAAGCGCTGATATTGAAGAACTAAATGTTAATGGAGTTAATACATTTATTATTTTTGGAAATTGTGGAGTATTAGATAAAAGTATAGAGGATTGTTCCATTATTATTCCGAATAAGGCATTTAGAGATGAAGGAGTTAGTTATCATTATTTACCAGAATCAGAATCAATTGAACTGAACAAAGAATATAGAGAATTGTTTAAAAAAGTGCTACAGGAAAATAGTTATGATTATGTTGAGGGAGCTACCTGGACAACAGATGGGTTTTATAGAGAAACCAGAGAGAAGATGGAGATGTTTAAGAAAAAAGGGGCTATTTGTGTTGAAATGGAAGGAGCATCTATTGCAGCAATTTGTGAGTATAAGAAATTAAATTATTTTACATTTTATTATGCAGGTGATAATTTGGATGCAGTAGAATGGAAAGAAAGAAGTATAAGCCAATTAATAAATTTTGAAAAGAAAACAAAAGTACCATTTTTGGCATTTGAATTAGCATATAAAATAGAAAATAAAACATAAAAAAGATTAGATAAAGCTGATTTAAAAATCTTACTAGATACTAGATTAAGAAGTTACTTGCTAGGGAAAAAAAGAGTATTGCGATGTGAAGCATATACTTGAAAAATAGTAAGTATAAAAACATAAAATTTCAAAATATTAGGGAAATAAGAAAGAAAGGAGTGTATGATTATTTAAGTAATCATACAAGAAGAAATATGGTAGAAAGAAATGAAACAAGAAAAATATTTGTAGGAAATGTTCAAATAGGAGGGCAAAACAAAGTTGTAATACAATCTATGACAAATACGAAAACAAAAGATATAAATGCAACAGTAAATCAAATTTTGCAATTAGAGAAAGCAGGATGCGAAATTATTAGAGTGGCATGTTTAGATTTAGAAGATGCAAAAGCAATTAAAGATATAAAGAAGAAAATTCATATTCCTATTGTTGCTGATATACATTTTGATTATAGAATTGCGATAGAGGCAGCAAAAGCTGGAGTGGATAAAATAAGGATAAATCCAGGTAATATAGGATCAATAGATAGGGTAAAAGCAGTTGTAGATATATGTAAAGAGAAAAAAATACCAATCAGGATAGGAGTTAATAGTGGCTCACTTCCAAAAGATATTTTGGAAAGAGATGGAAAACCGACTGCAGAAGGAATGGTAGAAGCGGGCTTAAGACATATAAAAATATTAGAAAACCTAAATTTCTTTGATATAGCACTTTCTCTAAAAGCATCTTCTATTGATCTGTGCGTAGAAAGCTATAGAAAAGCAGCAGAAACCATAAATTATCCTTTACACCTAGGAGTTACACATGCAGGAACTGAATTTAGTGGAACTATAAGTTCTAGTATTGGACTTGGAATATTATTAAGAGAAGGAATAGGAGATACAATGAGAGTTTCTTTGTCTAGTGATCCTGTAAAAGAAATTAAAGTTGCAAAAGAAATTTTAAAAGATTGTAATTTGTACAATAATATGCCGACACTTATAGCTTGTCCAACATGTGGAAGAATACAATATGACTTAATTCCTATTGTAAATGAAATAGAAGAATTTTTAACTACAATAAAAAAGCCAATTACGGTAGCAGTTATGGGCTGCGGAGTTAATGGACCAAATGAAGCTAAATTTGCTGATATAGGTATTGCAGGAGGAGTTAGAGAAGGATTGCTATTTAAAAAAGGAGAAATTATTAAAAAAGTGAAGCAAGAAGATATTGTAAATGTTCTAAAAGAAGAAATATTAAACATGATTTAAGTTTATAAAAAGATTAACTATTAATTGTCAATAGTTTTTCAAAAAAATTTAAAAGAAAGGGATTAATCAATTATAGATTAATATTTCTATGTAATTGATTATACAAGAAAATATGGAAATAATTATCGGAAAGACAGCAGGCTTTTGTTTTGGAGTAGCAAATGCCGTAAATAAAACACAAGAATTATTAAAGGAAAAAAAATATATGTATTGTCTCGGAGAATTAGTACATAACAAACAAGTAACAGAGGAGCTTAAAGAAAAAGGTCTAAATATTATTAACAATGTAGAAGAGGCAAAACAAAATGTAATTATAAGAGCACATGGTGAGCCACAAGAGACTTATGATTTAGCAAATAAATTAAACATAAATATATTTGACTTAACATGTCCAAAAGTCCTAAAAATTCACAATATAGCAAAAGAATATTCAAATAAGGGGTTTTATATATTATTAGTTGGAGCTAAAAATCATCCAGAAATAATAGGAACAATAGGCTATTGTGGCAAAAATGCTACTATTATTGAAAAAAAAGAAGACACAAAAGAAAAAATGCAAGAATTTTATAACAGCAATATAAAAAAATTATTAGTTATTGCACAAACTACATATAGCATAAAAGATTTTAGTGATATCTCTGATGAAATAAAAAAGAGTATACAAGGAAGAAATATTACATTAGAAATAAAAAATACAATATGTAATGCTACAAAATTAAGACAAGAAGAAACAAAAGAATTAGCACGAAAAGTAGAATGTATGATAATTGTAGGAGGAAAAAACAGCTCAAATACAAATAAATTATTTAATATTGCAAAAACATATTGCAAAAATAGTTTGTTAGTAGAAACAAGAGAGGAAATAAATGTTAATGATATAAAAAAACTTAATAAAATAGGAATTATGGCTGGAGCTTCAACTCCAAAAAAAAGCATAGATGCAATAGTTGAACTATTGCAATCTATCTAATTTTTCTTAAAAGTTATCCAATCAAAGCTAGAATCAACAATATTAATATTTTCCCCAGAAACTAATACTCCGCCATCTTCAGTCTCTTCAACTTTTGTTGCATTCTTTGCAATCAATGTACGGTTATTCTTAGGAACAGTATCTTCTCCAGTGTCAGATACAACTACATAAACATTTCCATTAGAATAAAGGTCAACTTTATTCATAGAACTTCCAGCAAAACCACTAGGATGTGCAGTAGAAGTTACTTTTGGCTGAGGTTCACTACTTGATTGAGAATTAGTATTATTTTCAGTTTTATTAGAATTTGTCGATTCAGAATTATTATCTGAATTTGTATTAGTATTAGTGTTTGTATTTTCAGAATTTATGTTGTTTGAAATAGAATTATTTATATTGTTAAGATCTTGTCCAACATTTTGATTAGAGTTCACTTCATTTTGTGCTATATTGTTTTGACTTATATCAGAGCCTTTTCTGGCAAACCCAAAATAATAAATTAAAATGCAAACAATTATCAAAATAATAATAACACATATTATTAAACCAGTTTTATTCTTCTTATTTTTCATAATATTTTCTGTATGATATTTATACCATAATAATATTTAAATGATATTTATATCATAAGCCTCCTATAAATATATTTAGATTTTTTTGGTTTTATCTATAAACCAAGTGCAACATAAGAAGTATACAATAATTTGCAATATAAAATAAAAAAGCACATACATATAAGTATGTACATGGTGGGTCAGAAGGGAATCGAACCCCCGACACCGCGCTTAGAAGGCGCGTGCTCTATCCAACTGAGCTACTGGCCCATATCAATTGAACAATTAATATAATAACACATAAAAAGCATAAAGTCAATAGAAATGCAAGAAAAATTTTATATCATCATGGACTTTAAATAAATTTGAAACTAATAATCTATTTTGCCCATTTCCCTAAATAAAAATGTGAAAATTATGTGAAAAATATTTACAATAAAAATAAGAAATGGTATTATAAATCAGGAATAAGAAAAAGTAAGGAGGAAATCTTCATGATTGAAGTAAAGAATTTCACAAAGAAATATGGAAATTTTGTAGCTGTTGACAATATCAGTTTTGTTGTAAATGATGGAGAGATAGTTGGGCTATTAGGACCAAATGGTGCAGGAAAAAGTACTACAATGAACGCAATTACAGGCTATATTGAGCAAACAGATGGAGAAATTACAGTAAATGGATATGACACAATAAAAAGATCAAAAAAATCAAAAAGAGAAATTGGCTATATGCCAGAAGGAACACCATTATATATGGATTTAACAATAAAGGAATTTGTTACATATATGGCAGAACTTAGAAAGGTAAATAGAAAAGAAAGAAAAGCAAAAGTTCAAGAGGTTATAGAAAAAGTAGGTTTATCAGATATGCAAAATAAACTTATTAAAAATTTATCAAGAGGTCAAAAGCAAAGAGTAAGTTTAGCAGGAACTTTAATTGGAGATCCAAAAGTACTAATTTTAGATGAACCAACTGTTGGGTTAGACCCAAAACAAGTTACAGAAATTAGAAGTTTAATAAAAGAACTTGGAAAAAAACATACAGTAATACTAAGTTCACATATATTATCAGAAGTTAGTCAAATATGTGATAAAGTTATAATTATCAATAAGGGGAAAATTGTTGCAGAAGATACACCAGAAAATCTAGAAAATAAAACATCAAACAGTAATATTGTGTATATAACAATAGAAGATCCAGAAAATAAAATTGAAACAATGAAAGATAAAATAAATGGTATTAAAAATATAAAATTTATTGAGGAATTAGAAGACAAAACTAAAAAATATGAAATAACAGCAAATAAAGAAAATGAAGACCTTAGAAAAGAGATATTCAAAGAATTTGCTAAAGAAGGAATTACAATATTTGAAATGAAAAAACCAGAGGCAACTTTAGAAGATGCATTTATGAAAATAATAGGTGAAGGAGGGAAAAAATAATGTCAGCAATAATAAAAAAAGAATTAAAAAACTATTTTTTATCACCAATAGGTTATGTAGTAATAGGAATATTTTTAATAGCATTTAGTGCATTTTTCTATTTAACATCTGTTGCATCTTCAGAAATAAATTTAACATATTTATTTTACTACACTGCACTTTATGGGTTAATGTTTATAGCTCCATTAATTACAATGCAAGCAATTGCAGGAGAAAGAAAAAGCGGTACAGACCAATTATTAATGACTTCACCTGTAAGTATAGTAAATATTGTAATAGGTAAATTTATAGCTGCAATGATATTAATCATAATTCCAGTAATATTTACATTAATGTATTTTGCAATATTAGCACATTACAATCTACCAGATATACCTACATATTTAACATCAATATTAGGATTTTTGCTATTATCTATGACATACATATCATTTGGATTATTAGCATCTAGTATTACAGAATCACCAATAGTAGCTGCAATTGTAACTTTTGCTATAGTATTTGCATCAACATGGGTACCATATTTTGTAAGTTCTTTATCAGGATTATCTTTAATGGATATGTTTATAAAATTCCTTTATGGAACAATTGATATAAAAGCATTGGTATTTTTTATTACAGCTACAGTACTATGTCTAGTAATTACAATAATTTTAATGCAAAGAAGAAAAAGTGTAGGATAGAAAGGAGAGAGAAGATTTGAAAGAAAAAAAAGAAAAGAAAGAAAATAAACAAAATAAACAAAAAAATAATCCTAAAAAAGAACAATCTTTAAAAAAAGTTGATTCATCAAAAGAGAAGAAATTAAATAAAAGGGCAGAATTTGCTAGTAAATTTAAAAAAAGATGGTTAATGAGTGGAATAAATACAATTTTATTAATAGCAATATTAATAGCAGTTTTTGTATTAATAAATGTTGGTGTTAAATATATTGACCCAACAGCGATAGATTGTACTAAAAGCCAGGATTATACTCTTACAGACGAAAGTAAAGAAAGAGTAAAAAACATTGATAAAAATATAAATATATACTTTGTCGGATTTGAAGATTCAGATAAGGATTATACTTTGGCAAAACAATACAATAAGGCAAATTCAAAAATAAATGTGGAAATTGTAGACATAACCAAGAACTTGGAATTAGCTAATAAATATAACTTAAAATCTGATTCTCAAACAGTTATAGTTGAAAGTGGAGATAAATCAAGAACATTGGAATATTCTGATTTATATACTTATGATTCAAGTTATAATCAAGTAGATATCGCAGAACAAAAAATCACATCTGCAATATTAAATGTAACAACTGACGATGTACCAAATGTTTATTTCTTAACAGGTTATACAACGTTTTCACTAAATGAAAAGGGATATTTATCTAGATTTAAATCATATTTAGATAATGAAGTTCTTACTTATGAAGAATTAAATATACTTAGTACTCGAAAAGTGCCAGACGATTGTTCGACATTAATTATCATGACACCATCAAAAGATTTTGATGATTTAACTACAAATGCTATCATCGATTATATAAATAAAGGTGGAAACATATTATGGCTAAATGGTGTTTATGAAAAAGATCAAGAACTTAACAATGTAAATAAAATTCTTAGTCAGTATGGAGTAGAAAAATTTGAAAAAGGTGTAGTATACGAAACTAATAATTCAAATACAGTTTTAGGATATGCAACATGTTTTATACCAACTATAGAAAGTTCTGATGTTTTGGATACAATAAAAGAAGACATGGGAGCAGTATTTTTCAACCCAACAAAGATCAATATAAATAAAGATAAATTATCTGATTTAAATGTAGAAGAAACAGATCTAATTACATCTTCAGATACAACATATTTTACAACAAACCTAAAATCAGATTTTAATTCAAAAAAAGATACAAAAGGATCATTTGTATTAGGTGCACAACTTGTAAAGACAATTTCAAGTGATGATAAATCTTCAGAAAATAATTCTTCAGAAGAGGATTCAAATGCTGTAAAATCTAAACTTATGATTTATGGTGATGATTGGTTTATTTCAGATCAAACAGTACAAAGTGGTCAATATCAATCTTATGTTGTAGATCTAGGAAATAATGCAGATGTAGCATTAAATTCTATAGCATACTTAACAAATAATGATCAAGATATAACAATAAGAAAAACTTATTCAGATTCAGAAACAACATTTACGCCAACAGATAAAGAAAAATTAACAATTATGTACATTATTTTTGTGGTTCCACTAGTTATTATAGTTATAGGAATTGTAGTTTGGTTAACAAGAAAACATAGAGTATAAATGAATAAAAATTAAAATCTCTCATAAAATATAAAAATATGGGAGATTTTTTATGATTATTTTTTCTATTATTGGAGCATTAATTGGTGCAGGTTTTGCATCTGGACAAGAGATTTATATATTTTTTTATAAATATGGAATTTATGGAATATTTGGGTTAATATTATGTAGTTGTTTAATTTCTTATGTAATTTATAAAACACTGAAAATTTGCTATAAAGATGAAAAAATTAGAAATTACAAAGATTTTTTAAACAAGATATTTTATTTTAAGAAAAACAAGCAGATTCCAAAAATAAAATATTTAAACTTAACATATATAACAAATTTAATAGTAAATGTATTTTTATTAATGTCATTTTATATAATGATATCAGGATTTGGAACATATTTTGAAGAAGAATTTGGAATAAATAAAATTTTGGGATCAGGAATTTTAGCATTATGTAGTTATTTTATTCTAATAAAAGATATAAAAGGAGTAACAAAGGCAAATTCTGTAATAGTTCCAATACTTATTGTATTAATTATTACGATTGGAATAAAAAATTGTATAACAATAAATTTTAAAAATATAGAATTGAAATTTAATTTAAGTTGGATATTGCAGTCAATATTATACTGTAGTTATAATATGATTCTTGTAATTCCAGTAGCGGTTAATTTGTCAAAATATATAAAAAGTAAAAAAGATATAAAAATAATATCAATAATATGTGGAATAATAGTATTTATATTGGCACTTTCAATATATTTATTATTAACAAATATTAATAAAGAAGAAATATCAAAAATAGAAATGCCAGCAATATATTCAGTAAATAATAAATTTCAAGCATATGGATTAGCATACGGAATAGCTGTGTTGCTGTCCATATTTTCAACAGAAATATCAGCAGGAATAAGTTTCTTGCATAATGTTACAAAAGATAAAAAAAGTTTTCCACAAATTGTTGGAATAATGTGCATAAGTGGAGTATTAATTTCAAATATTGGATTCTCAAATTTAGTAAAAATGTTATTTCCACTATTTGGATATTTAGGGATACTTCAAATAGTTGCACTTTAGATAAATATATAAGTTGATGATCAGTTGGGAACAGATTTTTTCTGATACTAAAAAATAATTGGGAACAGAAAAGAACTGTTCCCAATTGACTATTTTACAACTATATTGCAAATTCTATTTTTTACATATATTATTTTAGCAATAGCTTTTCCTTCAATTCTACCACTTACAGATGCCAAAGCCTTCTCTTTTACAGAATCTTCTTGTTCATCTAAAACAATCTTAATATTAGCTCTAAGCTTGCCATTGACCTGAACAGGCAAATCAATTTCATCATCAATTGTTTTTGCTTCATCATAAGAAGGCCATTCATAAGTTGAAATATCTTCTTCAAAGCCAATCAATTTATTTAATTCTTCTGTAATATGTGGAGCAAAAGGATTAAGTAAGGTCAAAAATGTTTTGAATTCTGTTTTGTTAATTCTTTTTAACTTATAAAATTCATTAACCATGGTCATGAAAGTAGAAATACAAGTGTTAAACTTCATTTCTTCAATATCATTTGTAACTTTTTTTATAGCTTTATTCATCATCTTATCAGTTTCTTTTGTAAATGTATCTCCATCAACAAGAAAATCTTGCATATTCCAAACTCTATCTAAGAATTTACCACAGCCACGGATACTTTCCATAGACCAAGCAGCTGTTTGATCAAAAGGTCCCATAAACATTTCATAAACCCTGAATGTGTCTGCACCAAATTCATTTATAATATCATCTGGATTTATGACATTTCCTTTAGATTTAGACATTTTTTCACCATTTGTACCAAGAATCATACCATGAGAAGTACGTTTAGCATAAGGCTCTTTTGTTGGGACAACCCCAATATCATATAAAAATTTATGCCAAAATCTTGAATATAATAAGTGAAGAGTAGTATGTTCCATTCCACCATTATACCAGTCAACTGGACTCCAATATTCTAAATCTTTTTTAGATGCCAAACTGTCATTATTATGTGGATCCATATATCTTAAATAATACCAACTTGAACCAGCCCATTGAGGCATTGTATCTGTTTCACGCTTTGCAGGTCCACCACATTTTGGACAGGTTGTGTTAATCCAATCTGTTTGCTTTGCAAGTGGAGACTCGCCATTTTCTCCAGGTAAAAAATCCTTAACTTCAGGTAATTTCAAAGGTAGATCTTTTTCATCAACTGGCTGCCAACCACAATGTTCACAATAAACCATAGGAATTGGTTCACCCCAATATCTTTGACGAGAAAATACCCAATCACGTAATTTATAATTAATCTTTTTATGTCCTATTTTAGTATCTTCTAAATATTTAATAACTTTTTTCTTGGCATCTGAAACAGATAGACCATTTAGAAATCCAGAATTTACTAAAATTCCAGTTGCAACATCTGTGAAAGCTTCTTTTGATAAATCAATATCTTCACCAGAATTTGGTTTTACAACTTGTACAATAGGTAATCCAAATTTTGTTGCAAATTCAAAATCTCTAGAATCATGTGCGGGAACAGCCATAATAGCTCCTGTTCCGTAGCTTGATAGAACATAATCTGAAATCCAAATAGGAATTTCTTTGTTTGTTAAAGGATTGATTGCTTTTATACCTTTTATTTCAATACCAGTTTTATCTTTATTAATTTCTGAACGCTCAAAATCAGATTTTAATGCAGCTTTTTTTTGATAATCTTTTATTTCATCAAGATTTGTAATTTTATCTGCAAATTTTTTTATTAATTCATGTTCTGGAGCAATAACCATATATGTAGCACCAAATAAAGTATCTGGACGTGTAGTGTAAACAATTAATTCATAGGAAGAATCCGCTATTTTAAATTTAACTTCAGCTCCCTCAGAACGACCAATCCAATTTTTTTGTTGAATTTTAATTTTATCAAGATAATCAACATCATCTAAATCATCAATTAGTCTTTGTGCATATTCAGTAATTTTTAACATCCATTCAGATTTCTCTTTCTGAATAACAGGGCTTCCACATCTTTCACAAACACCATTTACAACTTCCTCGTTTGCAAGTCCAACTTTGCATCCAGTGCAGAAATTGATTGGCATTGTAGCTTTATAAGCTAAACCATGTTTATATAATTGAATAAAAATCCATTGAGTCCATTTATAATAATCAGGATCAGTTGTATTTATAACTCTTGACCAATCAAAAGAAAAACCTACGGATTTTAATTGTTCTGTAAAATGTGCAATATTTTTTTCAGTCGTAATTTTTGGATGAACATTAGTCTTAATTGCGTAATTTTCTGCAGGAAGACCAAATGCATCAAAACCTATAGGGAAGAGAACATTATAGCCTTGCAATCTTCTTTTTCTTGCAATAATGTCAAGAGCAGTATAACTACGTGGATGTCCAACATGAAGTCCTTGACCAGATGGATATGGAAATTCAATTAATCCATACCATTTTTTCTTTTTATAATCTTTTTTGGCATAAAAAGTACCTTCTTTTTCCCATTTATTTTGCCATTTTTTTTCTATTTTTTTAAAATCATATGCCATTTTATCAAGTCCTTTCTTTTCAACCTGGAACAGATTTTTCAATATTATACATCAGGAAGACTACATAAGTCAAGGAGTTTTTATTGACAAAAGCGTAAAATAGAGGTAAAATATAGAATGTAAAAGGAGAGAAAAATCTATGCAAAATAGCAATAGAAGAATATTTGATAGCTTAGTATCAAGAACTAAAATATATTTAGTATTAATATTTATTTTATTAGTAGTTATTTGTGTTTTAAAACCAATATTAATAATACCAGCAATATTATTATTCATTATAATAATGTTATACACTTTTTTTGCAAACAATAGAAGAAAAAGTGAAATTTCACAGCACTTACAAGAACTAACTTTAAATGTTAATTCAGCTGCTAAAAATAGTTTAATTCATTCACCATTTCCATTAATAATTTTAGAAACAGATGGAAATATAATTTGGAGAAGTACAAGATATGTTTCAGAATTTGCAAACGAAGATATGTCATCATATATAGAGGATTTACTTAAAGAAATCAATAAGAAAATAGAAGAGCAAGATGGAAAAGAAAAAAATATAAAAGAGCAAATAAAAATAGGAAATAATAACTATAAAGTAATAGGAGAATTTATACAATCTGGTAGATTAGACAGAAACAAAGATAAATATATGATGATTCTATATTTTATAGATGAGACAGAAGAGATCAAATTACAAAAAGAATATGAAGATTCACAAAATTGTGTTGGAATAATAATGGTCGACAATTATGAAGAAACAATGTTACAAATAGATGCAGAAGAAAGACCACAAGTTATAGCTGAAATGGAAAAAATCATATACGAGTGGGCAAACAAGATTGATGGCATTTTAGTAAAGTCAGATAGAGATAGATTTGTTTATATATTTGACCACAAATATTTATCAACAATAAAAGAAGAAAGATTTGTAATATTAGATACAATTAAAGAAATAAATAGTTCAATACAAATAACATTAAGCATTGCAATTTCAGATGATGGTTCAACAAATAAAGAGAAATATAAAACTGCACAAGCAGCAATGGATGTTATATTAGGACGTGGTGGAGATCAAGCAGCAATAAGAGAAAATGAAAAATATCAATTTTTTGGTGGAAGGACTACAGAATTTGAAAAGAGAACAAAGGTTAAGGCAAGAATTGTAGCACATGCATTAGAAGAATTAATATCAGAAACTGATAACATAATGATTATGGGACATAATAATCCAGATATAGATGCATTAGGATCTGCTCTTGGAATTTATAGATTAGCAAAAAGTAAAGGAAAAGAAGTTCACATTGTTGCTGAAACAGAAGGCATGGCATTAAAAGCAATATCAGAGAGTTTGAAAAGTGATGGACAATATACAGGTGTAATTGTAAATAATGAAATAGCAGAAAACATCATAACACCAGAAACATTGCTAATTATAGTAGACACAAATAAAGCAAGTCATGTAGAAGATCCAATATTATTAGAAAAAACAAATAAAATAGCTATAATAGACCATCATAGAAGAAGTACAGATTTTATTAAAGAAAGTATATTAACATTTCAAGAAGTATATGCTTCATCTGCTGCAGAGCTTGTAACTGAGCTATTACAATATGCAGAATCACAACCTAAACTTACAACATTAGAAGCAGAGGCATTATATGCTGGAATAATGATGGACACAAAAAACTTTACATTTAAAACAGGGGTAAGAACATTTGAGGCGGCTGCATATCTTAGAAGATATGGCATTGATATAATAAAAGTAAAAAAATGGTTTCAGAGTGATTTGGAAACATACAAAAAAATCACAGAAATAATAGATAAAACAGAAATAATTAAGGATTATATTGGAATTTCAATTTACGAAAATGATGACAAAAATTCAAATATTATATGTGCTAAAGCTGCTGATGAAATGCTTACAATAGGAGATATTACAACATCATTTGTAATAGGAAGAACAGGAGAAAAGGTAAATATCAGTGGAAGATCAATAGGAGAAATAAATGTACAGTTAATTCTTGAAAAATTGGGCGGAGGAGGACACAGTACTCTTGCAGGAGCTCAATTAGAAGGAAAAACGATTCAAGAAGCGAAAGAGGAATTAATTCAAAAAATAAATGAATATTTCGATGAAGAAAAAGGATAATTAAAACATTAGATAATTGTTAGAATTTTTAAAATCTTCACAGAGATATGAATTATAATAAATTATAATAAAAAACTAAAAGGAGCGAAAATGAAAGTTATTTTAAAAGAAAACATTAAATCAATAGGGAAAAAAGATGAAATTATAAATGTTTCTGATGGATATGCAAGAAATTACCTATTTGTAAAGGATTTAGCGGTTGAAGCAACACCAGGGAATTTAGCAAAATTACAAACAAAGAAAGATTCACTAGCATTTAAAAAATCACAAGAAAAAGAAGAAGCTAAAAAAATTGCAGATAAGCTTTCAAAAATTACATTAGAATTTAAAGTAAGAGCTGGAGAAAATGGAAAAATTTTTGGTGGAGTTTCAAACAAAGAAATAGCAGAAAAATTAAATAAAGACTATAAAATACTGGTAGACAAGAAAAAAATTGATTTAAAAGAACCAATAAAAATTTTAGGAGTAAAAAGGGTAGAGATAAAATTATTTGAGGGTGTAACAGGAATTGTAAAAATTTCAACCATAGCAGAGTAAGAGGAAGTGAAAAAATGGATATAGAAAAAATACCACCACATGATATAGAAGCTGAGCAAGCAGTAATAGGAAGTATGCTAACAGATAAAGATGCTGTAATGCTTGCGGTTCAAAAACTTAGGGCAGAAAGCTTTTACAGGGATGATAACAAACTAATTTTTGAAGCTATGGTTAATTTATATAATAAATCTCAACCAATAGATTTAATTACAGTAAAAGATGAATTAGAATCAATGGAATTATTTGATAAAGTTGGTGGAATAGAATATTTGGCATTACTTCCATCAAAGGTTCCAACAACTGCAAATGTTGAAAAATACATAGGTATTGTTGACGAAAAATCAACTTTAAGACATTTGATAAAAGCTGGAAATGAGATTATAGAGCTTGGATATGATCCAACAGCTAACACAGAAGATGCTATGAATGGAGCAGAAAAGAAAATATTTGACTTAATACAAAATAAAAATCAAGATGGTATGGCGCCTATAAAAGATGTTTTAATAGAAAATTTTACAAAATTAGAAGAATTATATAATAGAAAACAACATATAACAGGTGTACCATCAGGTTTTACAGATTTAGATAATATGACAACAGGATTTCATGGATCAGAATTAATTTTACTTGCAGCACGTCCTGCAATGGGAAAATCAGCATTTGCCCTAAATATTGCAGCTAATGCAGCATTAAAAGCAAATACTCCTGTTGCAGTATTTAGTCTTGAAATGTCAAAAGAACAATTAGTAGATAGAATTTTATGTAGTGAAGCAATGGTAGACAGTAATAAAGTTAGAACTGGAAAGTTAGAAGAGGATGATTGGTCAAAACTTGCAGGAGTTGTAGGACCACTTTCAGAATCAAACATTTATATAGATGATACACCAGGGATTTCCGTAATGGATATTCGTACAAAATGTAGAAAATTAAAAATGGAACATAATATTGGTCTAGTGATAATAGATTACTTACAACTTGTACAAGGTAGTAATTTAAGGAAAAATGGAAGTCGTGAACAAGAAATAGCAGAAATAAGTAGATCATTAAAGATACTAGCAAAAGAGTTAAATGTTCCAGTAATTGCATTATCACAACTTTCAAGAGCAGTAGAACAAAGACCAGATCATAGACCCATGCTTTCTGATTTGCGTGAATCAGGATCAATAGAGCAAGATGCTGACATAGTTATGTTTTTATATAGAGATGACTATTACAATAAAGATAGTGAAGACAAAGGGTTAACAGAAGTTATTTTAGCAAAACATAGAGGTGGCTCAACTGGAATGGTTAAATTAATTTGGATGGGTAATTATACAAAATTTGCAGACTGGGCTAAATTTGAAGATTAAATTTTAGATGAAATAGTATTTTAGCTTATATTTGTACTAATAATTTAAAATAAATATCTTAATTTAAAAGCAATAAAATCAAGCATATGAACAATGCATCATCATGTACATCTTCAAAATAAAGGAAAAATAATATTGAAATTATTAGAATATCATCTAAATATAATTGCAACCCAAATATTTCAAAAAATGGTTCAGAAGAATTTTCGGAAGAAATAGAACTTTCTGAATCTTTTTTTTTCTCATTTTTAACATTATTATGATTATTAGAAATATTCTCCAAGTTACTTAATTTGCTAGAATTATTTTTTAAATTATCAGATTTATTGTGAATATTATGAAAATTTTCAAACTTATTTGAATAAGTTTTATAATTATAATTATGAAAAGGATATGATGGAAAAAAAGAAAAATTTGGTGGCATAATCAACTCTCCTTGCTATCATTAGAATCATTTTGGTTAAATAATTTTGAAATTTGAGATATCTTTAAAATATTGATATATTGATCTAATTTATCCTGTCTACTCTTACGCAAATAAGGTTTTAAAGAATATAACAAATTTGAATCAGGATCATTTTTATTATTTAATGAATCCATAACAGACTTCATTTTTAAAATTGTATTAAAATCAATATTATCAAATGGATTATCAGAATTATTGCTGGTATTGGAATTATTTGAGTTGCTTTTAGATGAATCATTTATAGAATTTGTATTGTTTTTTAACATATTAACCAAGTTATTTATCATATCTGGAGAAATATTAACATCATTATCCATTTCATAAAATCCTTTCATTAAAATAATTTAAAATTATTTTTTGTTATTAAGTGCTTGTATAATCCTTTGTTTATCTTCATTACTAAGCATTTGATTTAATTGATTAACTCCTTTAGACAACTGATTCTTATCCATTTTGCTAATCATATTAATTAAATTTGAAATGTCATTGTTATTCATAATTTCATTCCTCCCTAAAGGCACCAATTTGGTTAAAAAAATCATTATTTTTTAACATTAGTATACCTTTTATATAATATAACTATATTAATAATATTATATGAGAATAAAATATATGTGTTAATAAAAATAAAAAACAAAAAGTTACATAAGAAGTTTAAAAAAACCTTAAAAAGTCTTGCAAAATGTAAGAAAATGACTTATAATAATAGTAGGTGTTTTTTTGTGCAAAAAAATATTGTTACAAAAATGTAATATAATTTTAATATTGATTAGATTATGAAAATCCGTAATCATTCGTTTGTAATAAAAAAAAAAGCACATAAAAACATATTGACAATCAAAAACTATAAACTTATAATAAAAAAAGTTTATATTAGAAGTATAAGGAGGAAGAAAAATGAATTGTACTGGGAAAAGAATTATTCAAAAAATTTTAGCCATATTAATTATCATATCAATGACTATGGCTAATTTAACTATGGTTGGAATGAACCTTGTAAGTTATGCGGCAGACTTCATTGAAATAAACAATTCAAATGTTAGATTTAATGCATATTTTAAAGATGGAAGTCAATCACAGTTAACAACACAAAAATTAGATGAAAAGGATTTAAAATTGGCTATCGAGCTAGGTGTAAGCAATGATGGTTATTTAACTGATGGAAAAATACAGTTAGATGATAATGCTAATTTTAAATTTAAAACAGATATTAAAGATGAGCATATTAGTAAGATTGAAGACAAAACTATTTATTTAAAACAAATAAATGGAGGAGACAATATCACAATAGAAGTAGGAATTGAATTTGC
>DFJF01000007.1:0-33228 GCA_002372935.1 Clostridiales bacterium UBA3678
AACTGCTTGTTCAACAAAAATCTTAAGAATGTTATATTCAATGTGCAAAAATAATACAACATTCCTAAATGATTAACTAAATAAAGTTTAACATACTTTAGGCGAAAAAGATACACTTTTTAAAAAATTATATCATTTTCGCTTGTTTGCTGTGCACAAAAATATTATAATAATTTTGTAAAAAAACATTTGACAAAAATTAGATAGTCAATTTATGAGCAAGATAGATCTTGCTCATTTTTTATTCATAACTTTCAATAAACATAGCCTTTGCAATATAAGGAATGATTTCTTTATATTTATACCAACCAGAACTTTTGCTGTCATTTTTTCCACCGATTTGGATTTGAAATATATACCATATTATTACCATCAGAGGCAAGTAACACCATATAATGGGAAGCAGTAGTCCAGCGATTTTCATTAGGTTTATTCCAAACACAAATTAAAACAGGTCTGTTAGTTAATAAATGTTCATTTATGTATTTTTTTGATAAATGAGTTGAATCATAAAAAAAACCAGTTGCCTTTATTCCATAGGAATTTGAAAATTCTTTATCTAAAGTTTCATAATCAATTACAGGATAATATTTATTTCTTAAATCTTCTGGAGTAACACTTTTCCCATATCCACTTAAAATAACAGACATTGCAGTAATTCCACAACCACTATTCTCCATATAATCATTCCAATATGTATTTTTACTCCAAGAGGCATTTCCGTTTTGTTTGTATTCAATATAAGTCTTTTTATGAGGTGCAGTTGTAGTAAATGTAGTATAATATCCATCCTTATTAGATACTTTTTCTTGTCCTTTTCCAGAATACTTTTCATTTTTATCTTGTTTTATAACATCATATCCATTTGTGTTTTGAATAAATGAAATATTATTTATAATATCTTCTACATTATCAGAAGTAGATATATTTCTAACGAGAATGACTATTAAGGCAATAAAAATAATGAGTAATGTAATTTTTCTTATATTTAATTTTTTCTTGTGTTTTTTCTTCATAAATATCCCTCCGAACTGTAATCAGTATATCTAAAAAAATATATAAGTGTTTTAAGAAAGACTTAACAAATTCTTAACTTTTTCTTACATTTTGTCGAAATAATAGAAATAATAGCCATTTTATGATAGAATACAAGCAAGTGGAAAAGAGGAAAAATATGAACATTTTAGTGTTAGATGATGAAAAAGAGATTGCAGATTTAGTTGAATTATATATGAAAAGTCAGAATTACAATGTTTTTAAGTTTTACGATTCTAAAGCTGCAATAGAGTGTATAAACAATCAAAAAATAGATTTTGCAATTTTAGATGTTATGATAAAAGATATAAATGGCTTTGAAATTTGCAAAAGAATAAGAGAAAAGGGTATGAACTTTCCAATAATAATGCTTACTGCAAAAATTGAGAATAAAGATAAAATAGAAGGACTAACAATTCGGAGCAGATGACTATATAACAAAGCCTTTTGACCCTTTGGAATTAGTTGCAAGAGTAAAATCTGCATATAGAAGATACACAAAATATAATGACAGAAATGAAGAAAATATAATTGAAATAAATGGATTGGAAATAAATCAAGATAAACATATATGCAAACTATATGATAAAATAATAGATTTAACACCAATAGAATTTGATATACTACTTTATTTAGCTCAAAAGAAACGGAATTGTAGTCAGTTCAGAAGAACTATTTGAAAAAGTATGGAAAGAAAAATATTTAGAAAATAATAATACTGTTATGGTACATATAAGAAGAATAAGGGAAAAGCTAAATGATAATAGTAAAAATCCTAAATTTATAAAAACAGTATGGGGAGTAGGATATAAAATTGAAAAATAAAGAATTTTTTAAAGAAACAATTAAATTAGTTGGAGCATTTACGATTAGGGTAATAATAGCTTATGTCATTGCAATATTATTCTATGTTGTGGTTTTAGATGGGGTCATGGCACAGAGTTTAGGAAATGGATTATATAATCTAAACTATGATTTTTATGTTTGGGTTGTTACAAATAAGACTATAATTCAAATTATTTATGTTATATTAGTATTTATGATAGTAGCATATAGATTTTTCTTAAAAAGGGTAAAAAACGAATATAAATTATATAATTCATTAAATAATATATTAAATGAAAATATTGAAAGCATAGAACTACCTACTGATATGATGAAATTTTCTGAAAGATTAAATAAAATAAAGTATGAATATAATACAAGCCAAAATAATGCAAAAGAAGCTGAACAAAAGAAAAATGATTTAATGATGTATATGGCTCACGATTTAAAAACACCTCTTACATCTGTTATAGGCTATCTTTCTTTATTAAGTGAAGCAAACATTCAAGACAAACAAGCAGAACAGAAGTATTTAAAAATTGCTTATGATAAATCTTTAAGATTGGAAGAACTTACAAACCAATTCTTTGAAATCACTAGATATAACTTAAATGATATGCCTATAAATAAAATAAATATTGATTTATCTATACTATTCGACCAGTTAATAGATGAATTTTATCCTATGCTAGAAGAACGAAAACTGAAATTAGAAGTAAATAAACCTAATACATTGATTTATAAAGCAGATGGAGATAAGCTAGCAAGAGCATTTGGGAATTTGCTAAAAAACGCAATTAGTTATAGTTATGAAAATACAATAATTACTGTAGATGTAATTGAAACAGAAAAAAATATAGAAATTATATTTAAAAATAAAGGTGTAACTATTCCAGAATATAAATTAGATAAGATTTTTGAACAGTTTTATAGAGCAGATGAATCCAGAGGAACAAATAATGGAGGGGCAGGATTAGGACTTGCAATTACTAAAGATATAATAGAATTGCACAATGGAACTATTGAAGCCAAGAGTGAAGATGAAGTGATTGAATTTATAGTAAAACTAATGAAATAAAATCATTAAATTAGGAATTTGAAAAATAATTCCTAATTTTTTTTGAAAAATTTTTAAAATGTAACTTACTTGTAACTTTGGCTATTATATAATCTACTTGTAAAATGAGAAAGGAGTTATTAGTTATGGAGATATTAAGAGTTGAAAACTTAACTAAAATCTATGGAAAAGATACAACGAAAGTAATAGCACTTGATAATGTTTCTTTTTCTGTTCAAAAAGGAGAATTTGTTGCAATAGTTGGTGCATCTGGAAGTGGAAAATCAACATTATTGCATTTATTAGGAGGAGTAGATAGACCAACATCTGGAAAAGTTTATATAGATGGCAAAGATATATATGATTTTAATGATGATAAACTTGCTATATTCAGAAGAAGGCAAGTAGGACTTATTTATCAATTCTATAATTTAATACCAATATTAAATGTAGAAGAAAATATAACTCTACCACTTTCTCTTGATAATAGAGAAGTAGATCAGAAAACATTAGATGAAATGCTAAAGTTATTAGGACTTCAAAATAGAAGAAATCATTTGCCAAATGAACTATCTGGAGGACAACAACAAAGAACGAGTATAGGTAGAGCATTGATAACAAATCCTACTATAATTTTAGCAGATGAGCCTACTGGAAATTTAGATTCAAAATCAAGTGATGAAATAGTAGCATTATTGAAAAAATCTAATAAAGAGTTAAAGCAAACAATTATTATGATTACACATAATATGGAAATTGCAAAATCTGCAGATAGGATTTTAAAGATAGAAGATGGAAGATTGCTTAAGGAGGTGTAAAAATGGGCTTACTTAACAAATTAACCATAAAAAATTTAAAATTAAATAAAAAGAGAACTATTGTAACTATTATAGGAATAATGTTATCTGTCGCACTTATTACAGCAGTTGCATCAATGTATTCAAGTGCAATACAATCACTTATAAATTATGAAACTCGTGAAAAAGGAAACTTCCACGTTGCATTTTTTGATGTTCCAGTAACTGAAATCAGTACATTTAAGAATAATAGAAAAATCGAATCTATTAATTTAACACAAAATATAGGTTATAGCAAAATTGATTCACAAAACGAATATAAACCTTATGCCTACATAAAAGCATTTACATCTGATTCGCTTAAAAATCTTTCAATTAAATTAGTAGAAGGAAGATTACCACAAAACGAAAATGAAATACTTATTCCTACACATTTAAAAACAAATGGTAGAGTATTTTTAAATGTTGGAGATACAATTAGTTTAGAAGTAGGAAAAAGAATTGAAAGTACAGGATATGAATTAAATCAATTCAATCCTTTACAAAAAGATGAAGAAAATAATAGTAGTGAGCAAATAATTGATACACAGAAAAAAGAATATAGAATTGTAGGTATAATAGAAAGACCTGCAACTAATATTGAACAACGTTCAGCACCTGGATATACGTTTATAACTTATCTTGATAACAATAATTTAAGTGGTAATGTAGATTTATATACAAGATATACAAAAGATGGAATGAAGAATGTATATGAAGTTACAGCCAATATTTTAGGTGTAGATGCAGAAAAATATGAAAGATACTTAAATCCTACTGGAGAAGAACCTGATGAAGATATAATCAAGTTTGGTGCAGAAGTAGAAAATAAATATAAAACTAATATAAATCAATATTTAATAGATTTAGAAACAGATCCTATAGGTAGCAGTAGTGTTGGAGGACTCGGAATAGTTGTAGGCATTGTAGTAGGAATTATAGTATTTACATCAGTATTCTGTATAAAAAATAGTTTTGATATATCTATAACAGAAAAAACAAAACAATATGGAATGTTAAGAAGTATTGGAGCAACTAAAAAACAAATAAAGAGAAATGTATTTTATGAGGCAACAGTTTTAGGAATTATTGGAATACCATTAGGAATTATTTTAGGATTTTTAGCTTCTTATATACTAATAATTATTAGTAATTACTTTTTAGGCAATAATTTCGTAACAGGATTTGTTTTAGAATTTGAATTTTCTTATATAGCAGTTATAGTTGCTATATTACTTGGAATTATAACAATATACTTCTCTGCATTTAGAAGTGCAAGAAGGGCATCAAAAATTTCTCCAATAGAATCAATAAGAAATAGTGGAAATATAAAAATAAAATCTAAAAAGTTAAAAACTCCTAAACTTATAAAAAAACTATTTGGAATTGGTGGAGAAATATCTTATAAAAACTTAAAGAGAAATAAAAAGAAATATAGAACTACAGTAATTTCTATTGTTGTGTCAAGCTTTGTATTTGTAGCATTGTCTAGTTTTATGAGTATGGCATTTGATACAGTAGAGAATGAATTACAGATATCAGATTATAATGTTTCTCTATCATCTACATCAATTTATGATGCAAGTGATGAAAAGTATAATAAATTTATAGATACAACTAAATTAGATAATATTGAAGATTATACTATATTAAGACAAGTAGGATTTGAAACAAAAGATGTTAAATTTAATCCAGAATATATAAAGTGGGTTAATTTGGATTCAAAAGGTAAAAATAAAGAAGATAGTGTTTACTTTAATATTTGTACGTTAGGAAAAGAACAATATGAAAAATATATAAAAACATTAGGTTTACAATATGATGACATAAAAAATAAAGCAATTTTAATGGATTATTCAAATGTCGGAAGATATGCTGATGGAGAAAGCAAAATTGAAAATAAAATAATGAGAATATATAATTATCAATTAGGAGAAAAACTTAATGGAAAATTATCTGATAAAAATGACTTTTCAATAGAAATAGGACATATAACAGATATAAGACCTTTTGGTTTAAAAAATTCTGGTGAATTTTTAATTGTAAGTGAAGAACTTTATAATAAAATAGCACCTGATAAAATGTCAAAAGTTATTAAAATTATGTATAAATCTAATAATGCAGATAAATTACAAAATGATATTGATGAGCTATTAAAGGGAGAAAATTACAATTTAAATAACAAAGAAGAAAATGTTAGAGCAATGAATAATTTATTTACATTAGTTGGTATATTCTTATATGGATTTATAATTGTTATTTCTTTAATTGGTATTACAAATATCTTCAATACAATTACAACTAATATGGAATTACGAAAGCAAGAATTTGCAATGTTAAAATCTATAGGAATGACAAATAGTGAATTTAAAAGAATGATAAGGTTAGAAAGTACATTTATGGGTGTAAAATCATTATTATTCGGACTTCCAATAGGAATTGGATTATCATATTTAATCCATCATTTCTTGACTGAACAATCTGGACTTCCATATAAATTGCCTGTTGTGGGAATAATTATAGCAATAGTTGCTGTTTTCATTCTTATATCTTCACTTATGAGATATTCTATGAACAAAATTAACAAACAAAATACTATTGAAACAATTAGAAACGAAAATATATAGCAGGAGAGGGAAAAATTCCCTCTTTTGTGGTATAATGTATGATGAAAGGACAAAGATAGATATGAATATTTTATTAGTAGAAGATAGTTTAAGTATTATAAAAGGGTTAAAATACTCTTTTGAAAAGAATAATGATAAACTCATATACAAGACTAATGTAAAAGATACTATCCAGTATTTAAAAGAAAATAAAAGCAAAATTGATTTTATAATTTTGGATATTACTTTGCCAGATGGAAATGGCTTTGATTTGTTTGAAAAACATATAAAAGATACAAATATTCCAACAATATTTCTTACTGCGAAGGATGAAGAAGATGACATTGTAAAAGGATTAAATATTGGAGCAGAAGATTATATAACAAAGCCATTTTCTACAAAAGAGTTATTAGCAAGAATAAATAAGATTATGCTTCGTACAAAAAAGCAAAGTATTATTATTGTAAAAGATATTAAATTTGATATGGATAAAATGATTGTATATAAAAGTGAAAAACAAGTAGAATTAACAAGTTTAGAGATAAAATTGCTTAACTTATTATTCTTAAATATAGGTAAAGTTGTATCAAGAACTATTATACTAGATAAAATATGGGAATGGACTGGTAATGATGTAGATGATCATACAGTTACAGTTTATTTTAAAAGGATAAGAGAAAAATTAGGAACAGATATAATTAGCACAGTAAAGGGAATAGGATATAGAATTGATGAAGAATAAAGTTAGATTAAAGAAATATTTACTTTTGTCTGCTTTCATATCTATTTGTATATTAAGTCTGTTCCTAATAATAAGAGTATATGAGTATAAAACATATACAAATAATTTTAATAACAAATTAGATATGATTATTGGCACGATTAAAGAAAAATATCCAGACATTTCAGATACAGAAATAATTAAAATAATAAATAATGAAGAAACAACTGCAACAGATATATTTAAACAATATGGAATAGAATTAGATAAAGATAGCTTAATTTTAGAAAATAATAAGGATTTCACTAGATTCTTGATATTAGATGGAATAGCTTTTATTGGTATAATTTTTGGTTTAATTGGATTATTCTTAATATATGATAGAAAAAAAGATAAAGAACTTGCACAAATAACAAAATATATTGAAGAAATAAATAGAAAAAATTATTCATTAAAAATAGATGAAATATCAGAGGATGAATTATCCATTCTAAAAAATGAAATATATAAAACTACTATAATGCTAAAAGAAAATGCCGATAATTCTTTAAAAGATAAAATAAACTTGAAAAAATCTTTAGAAGATATATCACATCAATTAAAAACTCCATTAACATCAATTTTAGTTATATTAGATAATTTAATTGATGATGAAGATATGCCAAAAGAAGTAAGGCAAGACTTTATTAGAGATATAAAGAGAGAAGTAAGTTCTATCAATTTTTTAGTGCAATCTATTTTAAAATTATCAAAGTTTGATAGTAATACAATTATATTTATAAAAGAAAATATATTACTTAAAGATATTGTAAATGAATCTGTGAAAAATGTATCTATGTTATGCGATTTGAAGAATGTAGATATTGAAGTAAACGGAGAATCTAAAGCTAAAGTAAATTGCGATTTTATGTGGGAAGTTGAAGCAGTTACAAATATCATAAAGAATTGTGTTGAACATTCAAATAATGGAAGTAAAATTACTGTAAATTTTGAACAGAATAATGTGTATTCAAGTATCATAATACAAGATTTTGCAGGAGGAATTGATAAGGAAGATTTACCACATATTTTTGAAAGATTTTATAAAGGAAAAAACGCATCACAAGATAGTGTAGGAATTGGACTAGCATTAGCAAAAACAATTATAGAAAATGATAATGGAAATATAAATGTAGAAACTGATAACATAGGAACAAAATTTATTATAAAATATTTTGCATTATAATTTATAAAGTAACTTACTTGTAACTTTCATTTGCTATACTTTAATTAAAGTAAAATTAGAGGTAGTAAATTATGAAGATATTTAAAAGAGTAATATTAGTAATAGCATTGATAATAATTGTAGTTTGTACTGCTTTTGGAATTAGTGGTTATAAGATGTATAAAAATGCTTTGAACAAAATGCCTTTAACAGATAAAGTTGCAAGTATTATGCAAAAAGAAAATTATGCTACAATAGATGAAGTACCACAAATGTATAAAGATGCAGTAATATCTGTAGAAGATCATAGATTTTATAAACATAATGGAATAGATATAATTGCAATAGGTAGAGCCTTTGTAAATGATATTAAAGCACTTGATTTTGTTGAAGGTGGCAGTACAATAACACAACAACTCGCAAAAAATATATATTTTACACAAGAAAAGAAAATTGAAAGAAAAGTAGCAGAAATTTTTATGACTTTTGAAATAGAAAAGAATTATGAAAAAGATAAAATATTAGAATTATATTTAAACACAAGTTATTATGGAGATGGTTATTATACAATAAAAGAGGCTTGTAAAGGATATTTTGATAAGGAATTATATCAAATGACAGATTATGAGTGTATATTATTAGCAGGAATACCTAATGCTCCAAGTGTGTATGCTCCAACTAAAAATCCAGAATTAGCAAAACAAAGGCAAAAACAAGTAATGAGAAAGATGATAGAATATGGATATTTGACAGAAAACAAAGCAAATGAAATTTTAAAATAGTTTTAATTTTTGAACAATAGAGCTGATAATTAGTTGAAATTATCGGCTTTTTATTATATAATATGCTCAATAAAAATAGTAATTTTTAGGGGAGATTTAATCTCTCTTAATTTTTATAAAAAATTTTAAAGAAAAATGAAACTTTTAAAAAAGTTGCTGTTTTATATAAGTGAAAGCAGGTCTAATCTTTATTTTACAAATTTAGTAAGAACATAAGACAAAAAAAGAAATGTGTGTTATAATGGAAAACAGTTAAGGAGTGAAATTATGACTACGCAATTTGTAACAGAATATTTAGATAACAAAATAGAAAAAAATGAAAATTATATTAAATGTACTTTTTATGAATTAAGAGTAAAAAGAAATCTATCTGAAGAACAAGTTGATGAACTTTTAAAATTGGCAAAGACAAGACTAGAAAATATGAATTATCAAGTATATTTTACAGGTGCAAAATTCAAATATAATGGTAAAGAACAACAGGTGCAATCACAAGATTATATGATAGCAATAAAAGAAAGGAACATCAAATAAAATGGAAGAAAAATATAGCAAATAATCAATAGATAGATTTTTATTCTTAAAAGAGGAAATGCTTACAAAATTAAAACAAGATAATGTAAAAACATTAGGACAATTATCAAAGAAAACAAGAACAGACTTAAAGAATTACGGTTTTGAAAATTTTGAAATAAATAAAATAGATATAGAATTACAACTTTTAGGATTATCTTTAAAAGGAAGTAATTAGCCAATTAAGGAGTGATAAATATGCCATTATTATATACAACAATAATATTAGTAGTATTAGGTGTTATAGTACTAATTACAGGAAAAATTGCAAAAAAGAATAAAATTTTTATTAGTGGAATAGCAGTATTATCATTTGTAATAATATTCTGGATAGGATTTTATATATGGGCTTTATATGAGGCAGATACAGAATATGAAAGAAGATTTCCAAATGAAAGTACCACACAGAAACAAAAAAATAATATAGATTTATCTGCATTGAGCATTTATTTTGGAGATAAAATAAGTTATGAGAATGGGATTGAATTATTAAATAAATTAAAAAATGAATATAAAAATTATTTAGTTAATTCAACAGAAAACGGAAATAGTAAGGGCTTATATGTGTATTTTTCAAAAAATGCAGAAAATAGTGTTGATGAAATAACTCGTAATGCTATTATTGGAATGATAGATGATTATATAAATACAAGAGAAAGTGATAATACGGGAATTTTCAATATTACTACTGGAATTGATGAAAAAAACGGACAATACATTTACATACTGAAAGAAGAAAAAACAAATTTGAGTGGTAGCATTATTGATGTAAAAGATGATTATATAGTGGTCAAAGAAACAGAGAAAGAGCAAGAATATAGAGTGAATGTTAATAGTGTTACAAAACAATTTAAAAATTATAGAACAACAGAAGATATAAATATTGCTGATGTAAAAGTAGGAGATTACTACATAGATGGAAAAATCATAAGAAATATAAGTGGAGAAGAATTGAAAAAAGAATGTATAAAAAATATGGCATATTGCTATGAAAAAGGAGATTTAATTTGTAATCCTCAAGAAATCACTAAAATTCAAAATATGGGCGATTATGTGATTATCAGTGTAATTATGAGAGATGATACATCAAAATATTTTAATAAAGAAAATGCAGATACTTTTGAATTAAAAGCAAAGGCAAGTGCTGATTTAAAAATTCCTACACATTCAGATGATGTAACAGTTTTTAACTTAAAAGAAAAAGTAGTAGGATTTATGTTTTGGATAGGATTAGATAAGAATACAATAAATGATAAATATCCTACAATAATTGATATAGAAATATATGATGGGTAGTGATAATAATGAAAAAAACAATAAGTGTATTGATAATTGGGATAGTAACTATAATAGTTATTGGAATAGCATATTTAGGGTGGATAGTTTATGATACTGCTAGACCACATTTTACAGAAATATCATTGACCAATATAAATGAAGAAGAAAAATCAAAACTAATGGAACTAAATTTTTTAGAACTTGATAAATATCCTCAAAGTTTAGAATTTAATAAATTAAAAGAAATATCTGAAGTAAGAGAAACGCAATTTTATATTGAGTTTTCAATAAATAAATATGAAAAAGATTTATATAATATAGAAAAAAATAAGAGCCATTCGCCAAATACAATAAGCATTGAACAAAAAGAAGAAAATGATGAAAAAGTTATTTATGAAATGCAAACTAATTTTGCTCAAAATAGTAAGGCAAAGAAATGGAGTTATTTATATGAACTGATAGAAAAATATAAATAGTTTTAATCTAAAACAGAATATATAAATGAGGATTTTTGAATTTTGAATTTTTATTATTATACCAGTAGTTTGACTGGTATATTTTTTTGTCAAAATTTGTCCAAATATGTTGTTAAAAAAAGGAAAATATGATATAAAATAAAATAGAAAAATTATAAGCATTTTAGTGATACACAAGTAGATGACTTTTGTTGCATAAAAATAATGATATTTTATAACAATTAGGTTACTATTTAAATTTTTCTATACCATCTAATTTAGGAAGTTTATCAAAGGAAGTATTTAAATATAAATATAAAAAAGAAAATAAAAGAGGTAATAAATATGAGTAACAATGATTTAACATTCTTTACAAACGAGCCTGAAAGAAATTTATATGATAGATTTAGTAAAATTCTTAATAGAAATACACAATTTTTTGATGTGCTTGTTGGATACTTTAGAGCAAGTGGATTTTATTTAATGCAAGACGCATTAGATAAAGTGGAAAAAACTAGAATTTTAATAGGTATAAATACTGATAAACAAATTGTTGATATGTTTGAAGAAGCACAGGGAGAAATAAAAGAATTTAGTTTATCAAATAAAGAATCTATAACTGAATATAAAAAAGAATTGGAAAAAGAATTTGAAAAATCAGAAGATACAGAAAATGTTGAAAATGGTGTAAATAAATTTATATCATTACTAAAAGAGGGAAAACTTGAAATTAGAATATATACTAAACAACCTATACACGCAAAAATTTATATTATGAGAGATTTTAAAGATAGTGCTGATTTTGGTAGAGTAATAACTGGATCAAGTAATTTTTCTCAATCAGGATTAGTAAATAATCTTGAATTTAATGTTGAATTAAAAAATTCGGCAGATGTTCAATTTGCATTAGAAAAATTTGAAGAATTATGGGAAGAATCTGTCGAAGTTAATCAAGAATGCGTTGATACAATAGAGAATAAAACTTGGGTTAAATCAGATATAACACCTTATGAAATGTATGTAAAATTCTTGTATGAATACTTTAAAGAAGAAATAAATGATGACTTAATTGATAGTTCAAAAGATTCATCGAGATATTATCCAGATGGATTTGTACCTTTACAATACCAAAAAGATGCCGTTATTCAAGCAAAAAGAATACTAGAGAAACATAATGGTATTTTTATTTCTGATGTTGTTGGTTTAGGAAAAACTTACATATGTGCAATGTTAGCACAAGAGCTTGAGCATAAAAAGTTAATACTTTGTCCTCCTGTTCTTGTAGATTATTGGGAAAATGTAATGTTTAATTTTGGAGTTAGAGGAGTAAAAGTTGAATCAGTTGGAAAGTTAGATAAAATTATTGAAGATGGTACAGAACAATATGGATATGTTTTTGTTGATGAATCTCACAGATTTAGAAATGCAGAAACTGAGCAATATAGACAATTACACGAAATATGTGTTGGAAAAAAGGTAATTCTTATTTCTGCAACACCTCAAAATAATTATAATACTGATATTGCTAATCAATTATATTTATTCCAATCAAAAAATAAATCTACAATAGTAAATGCAAGAAATTTGGAATTATTTTTTGATAATCTTAGAAAAAAGGTTAGAACTTATGAAAAAGATACTGAAGAATATAAACAAGCAATAAGAGAAACATCAGAAGAAATAAGAGATAAAGTTTTAAGAGAAGTAATGATTAGAAGAACTAGGACAGAAATTCAAAATACATATGCTGATGATTTGAAAAAACAAGGATTAAAATTTCCAAAAGTTTCTGATCCTATAAAACTAATTTATGAATTTAGTGAAAATGCTGAAGAAGTATTTGAAACAACAATTCAAAAAATAACAGAGTTAAATTATTCAAGATATAAACCTTTAACTTATGTTAAAGATAATAAACTACAATCTAGTCAAAGATCTTTATTAGTAGGTCAAACTAATATGGGTGGATTTATGAAAGGAATACTTGTAAAAAGATTGGAAAGTAGTAAATATGCCTTTGAAATGACTTTAAATAGATTTATAGACTCATATAATGAATTTATAAAGATGTATAAAGAAAATGGTGTTGTTTGGATTAGTAAAAAACTTAATGTTGCTGAATTGCTAGATAATGACGATACTGAAAAATTAGAACAAGCTGTAAAGAATGAAGATGCCTTTAAGTTTAATGCAGAAGATTTTAACAAAGACTTTATTATAGATTTAGAGAAAGACCTAGCAATATTACAGAATTTAAAATATATTTGGGATACAGTTCAGACAGATGATAAACTAGAATATTTTATAGCTGAATTAAAGAATAATAGAGACCTAAAACATAATAAACTAATAATATTTACAGAATCAAAAGAAACAGCTGAATACTTAACTAAAAGTATTGAAAATAGACTTAATGAAAAAGTTATTGTCTTTAGTGGTTCGATGCCTGATAGTATCAGAACATCCATAAGAGCAAATTTTGATCCAAACTATAACAAAGAAAAACAAAAAAATGATTATAGAATATTGGTTACTACTGATGTACTTGCTGAAGGTATGAACTTACATAGAAGTAATGTAATCATAAATTATGATTTGCCTTGGAATCCTACAAAAATTATGCAGAGAGTAGGTAGAATTAACAGAGTTGGAACAGCACATAATGAGATATTTGTTTACAATTTCTTTCCTACTAGTAAATCAAATGAGCAAATGTCATTGGAAGAAAATATTATTACTAAAATGCAGATGTTTCACGATATTTTAGGAGAAGATTCAAAATTCTTAACAGATGATGAGGAAGTTTCTACACACGAATTATTTAAGAGAATGACAACAATAATTGATGATGAAGATGAAGAAATAAGTTCTGAACTTTCATATTTAAAAGCTATTCGTGATATTAGGGATAAAGATAAAGAGTTATTTGAAAAAATTAAAAACTATCCTAAAAAAATAAAAATCGGAAGAAGAAAAGATAATATAGATGGATTAGTTACCTTCTTCAGAAAAGGATATTTAAAGAAGTTTTATATTTCAAGTTCTGGAGATACAAAGGAAATAACTTTTGAACAAGCAATTGATTATATTAAAGCAACGAAATCGGAACAAGGTAAAAAAGTAAAAAGTGATTATTATGATTTACTAAAAGCAAATAAACTAGCTTTTGAAGAATCAGAAAAAGAAGAGAATAGCAATGAGATAACTGCTGTAAATAAAAAAGGAACTAGTAATGCAAAAAATATTATCAAAGTTCTTAAAGAATGTTTAAAAATGGAAACAAGTTTTACAGATATTGAAGTTGATAACATAAATAAAATAATAAACTTACTTGAAAATGGAGAATTACCTGTTAGAATTGTTAAAGATGGAAATAAAGCTATAAAGAAGATAACAGGAGTTAATGATATTATAAAATTTTATAAAGAATTAGAACTTATGATACCTAAGGTTTATCTTGAACAAGAAACTAAAGTTGAAGCAAATAAAAAGAAAATCAGTAAAAATGAGAGAGAAATAATCTTGTCAGAATACATTTTTTAATGGGGGTATGTAAAAATGGCGATAGCTAGTGATAAAACAAAAAAATATTTACAAATGCTTGAAGAAAAATTTGATATAAATAATTTTTATGAATTTATAAAAGACTTATTGAATTTAGAAAATAGTAATATTGTTAATGGACAAAGACAAAAAGCTACAAGTGAACAATATAAAAACTATATAGATACTACTCAATTATTTGCAAAATATGAAGATAGTAAAAGAAGAACAATAGGTGTTTTAGTCATTAAATTACAAAATAATAAACTTCCTGCTAATGCTAGGACTTTACAGAGAAATTATATAGCACACTTGCTAGATGCACATAATTTAGATGCTTCATTATCTGCAATATATAGCGAAACAGATGATACTTGGAGACTATCTTTTGTAAAACAAGAATTAGATTTTGGAGAAGGAAAATTAAAAGCTAAATTTACCCCTGCAAAAAGATATTCATATCTATTTGGAAAGGATGAGCCTAATCATACAGCTAAAGAACAATTATTAGAATTATTAGAAAACAATAATAAACAATATACTATTGAGGAAATTGAAGAAAAATTTAGTGTAGAAAAAGTTACAAAAGATTTCTTTGAAAATTATAAAGAAAATTATTTAAAATTGAAAGAAACATTAGAATGTAACGATGAGTTTGTTAGTGAGTCTAATAGATGTGATTTTACATCAGAAGAATTTACAAAAAAACTGATGGGACAAATTGTATTTATATATTTCTTACAGAAAAAGGGATGGCTTGGTGTAAGATTAGTTCCTCAGTTATTAAGTATAGAAGAATATAATAATATTTATAATAAAAGTGATGTAATTCAAAAGAAAATATTAGATAAATACTATATTACTTTTAATGGAAATAAAAAAATTAAAAAAGAATTATTAGAAAAATATAATGATAACAAACAAGAAATTGAAAGTTTATCAGACATCTTTGCAAATACAAGTTTCGATAATAAATGGGGATCGGGACAAAAAAGATTTATTAGAGCTATATTTGATAATTGTATAAACAGAAAAAAGAACTTCTTTGATGATTATTTAGAGCCATTTTTCTATGATGGACTTAATCATAAGAGAAAAAATCAATATTTTAGTTTGTTTAATTGTAAAATACCTTTCCTTAATGGTGGATTATTTGAGCCTTTAGATAATTATCAATGGGAAATAGCTAGATTTAATATTGATAATGAAATTTTTTCTAATAAAGAAGAAACAGGAATATTAGACTTCTTTGATAGATATAACTTTACAATGAATGAGGAAGAACCATTAGAAAAGGATGTTGCTGTTGATCCTGAAATGTTAGGAAAAATATTTGAAAACCTACTTGATGTTAAGGACAGAAAATCTAAAGGAGCATTTTATACACCAAGAGAAATTGTTCATTATATGTGCCAAGAAAGTATTGCAAATTTTTTAGTAAATAAAGTTGGAGTTAAATACGAAGAAATAAAAGAATTTATACAATACGGGGAGTTAATACGAGATTTAGACTTAAAGGATGCAACAGAAGATTCTCACATCATTGGAGATTCTATATTCAAAAATATAATTCAAATAGATAGAGAACTTGAAAATATAAAAATTGCAGATCCATCTGTTGGATCAGGTGCATTTCCTTTAGGAATATTAAACGAAATAGTTAAGATAAGAGATATATTAACTTCATATATGCTAATATATAATAGACTTGGATTATTTGGAAAAAAATATCCTGAAGAACAAATAACTAATAATAAAAGAAGCATATACAATATGAAGTGGAATACCATTAAAAACAGCATTTATGCAGTTGATATTGAAAATAGTGCTGTTGATATAACTAAATTAAGATTATGGCTTTCAATAGTAGTAGATCAGACTGAAGATCCAGAGCCTTTACCAAACTTGAATTGCAAAATTATGCAAGGAAATTCATTAGTAGATGAATATAACGGAATAAAACTTATTGATGAAAGGTTTATTGAAGAACTTAAAGACCGTGATAATGTTAAATTAAATGATGGAGGAAGAATTAAGAACAAAAATAAATATATTGATGTTTCTGCAAATCAAATACAATTTGGAGATGGTCAGAAAAAAGCTCAAATAGATGATTTAATCAACTTAAAGCAAGAGCTATATGGAGAAAATGAGCCAAACAGAAAAAAAGCATTATTAGATAAAATTCAAACAGCGAGAAATGAATTATTACGATTAAATTTTGCAGGTACTAATAAAGAAAAAGAACTTTTAGAAATAGACAAATCACATAATAAACCTTATTTTGCTTGGATGTTAGAATTTATAGAAGTATTTATAGAAAATGATGGTTTTGACATAGTTATTGGTAACCCTCCTTATATTGGTCAAAAAGGTCATAAAGATTTATTTGATCAAATGAGTAATGATATAAACTTTGAAAAGAAAATGGATTATTGGTACTTTTTCTTGCATAATGCACATAAAATGACAAATAATTTAGGTATTGTTTCTTATATTACTCCTAATTATTGGATAACAGCACAAGGAGGCAAAAAATTAAGAAATAGAATTGTAAATGATTTTTCTTTTATTAGATATATAAATTTTAACGAAAATAAAATCTTTAATGCAGGAGTACATACTAATGTATTTGTATTAAGTAAAGTGTTAAAACAAGAAAATGATATTGATGTTTGCATATTTGATAATACCTATGATAATGATTTTATTAAGAATATGCCTAATGAAAATAATTTTAAGATCAAGCAAAAAATATTATTAAATAAATGGACAGGTTTTGTTAATTTTATAGATACATATAATTTAAGTTTGTTAAATAAATTAACAGATGATTGCGAGAAATTATGTGATAATGAAAGTGTTGGAGAATCAAAAAAAGGTGTTATAACAGGTAAAAAGGTAACAAATGGTATTTGCAATTTAAATCAAGGATTAGTTACAGGAAAAGATAGGTTAATTACTGATAATTCTAACGAAGGAGTATTTATTCTTTATCCTGAAGAAATCGCAACACTTATGCTAGATGATGCTGAAAAAAGTTATATTAAACCTTTCTATAAAAATTCAGATATAAAACAATACTGGATTGATAAAAAAAGCAATACAAATCTGTTATATGTTAATAATATAAATGATGAAGATGAATTAAAATGTCATAACAACATATATCAACATTTGCTTAAATACAAGAATGTCTTAGAAAAAAGATCTGTAAATGGAGTTTTAAAATCAGCCTTTTCTAAAGGAAAATGGTGGGCTTTAACAACAGATAGACCAAATATCAAATTTGATGGGGAAAATATTGTATTTCCTCAAAGAAGTAGAATAAATAAGTTTGCTTATTCTGATAATGAATTTTATTCATCTGCTGATATATACTATATGTCGCTTAATAAAAATGATTATGATTTAAAATATATACTAGCAATTTTAAATAGCAAGTTAATGTATTATTGGCTATATTGGATGGGAAAAAGAAAAGGAGAAGCATTAGAATTGTACCTAGAGCCTTTACAATTTGTGCCTATAAAGAAAATAAATCAAGAAGAACAATCTCAATATATACATTTAGTAGATAAAATTCTTAATGAAAAAGAAAATATAGATATACTAAAGATAGAATTAGATAAAAAAATATATGATTTATATAAACTTAATCAAGATGAAATAAATTATGTCGAAGAATTTTATAATAAAAAAATAAATAGTGAGGATGATATAAATGAATGAAATAAAATACGAAATAATTGAACAATTAGGTGTTCTATCTGAAAGTGAAAAAGGATGGAAAAAAGAACTAAACCTTGTTAGTTGGAATGAAAGAGAGCCAAAATATGATTTAAGAGATTGGTCAGAAAATCACGAAAAAATGGGAAAAGGCATTACATTAACTGAAGAAGAAATTAAAAAATTAAAATTAGTATTAAATAAAATATGATAAATAATCAAGCTAAAAAAGTATTATTTAGGAGATTAAATAATGAATAATAAAATAATAGATAATGCAGTTTTTTTAAAAGAGTTTATTGAATTTAATAACATAGAAGATGATAATAAGAAATATGAAAAAGGATTAAAACTAATTAATGATATAGAAAAAGTTAAAGAGCCAAATGAAAGAGATGAATTGATATTTTATAGTTACATAGCAGAATTATTTTATTATATGGCTAGAATGGAATCTCAAAAGTATAAAATATCCAATGGAACTAATTATAATGTAGATGCAATTCAAGATGAAAACAACAAAGAGTTCGTAGATAGAATATTAAAATATAAGATGATATCTTATGACAATTATAAAAAAGCTTTGGATAATAACATTATTAAGAAATCAACGGAAAAAATGAAAGAATTTAATAAATTACAGGAAAAACAATTTAAAGATTCATATATTGATGAGCAAGTTTTTGGAATATGCTATAGAAACAGAGAAGGACGCCGTATCCTATGTCAAGATATAAGCTATTTTTATTATATGCTCAATGATGAAGATAATTTTATATTATTTGGAAAAAAAGCAGTAGAATATGGCTCTCTTAATGCAATTAGTGTGTTTCTTAAATACTATTGTGATAAATTAGATTATAATAATGCTTGTATTTATTATGAATTAATGCATAATTTTGAACCTAAAAATTTTGGTACAAATGGTCAAAATATTGTGATAAAATTATATAGTTATTCAAATTATTATAACTTCTTATATGATTTAGGACTATATGAAGATTCGTTAAAAGTTGCAAAAGAAGCAAAAAAATACTATATTCATTTAGATTTAGATATAAATCAGTATGAAACATTAAAAATTATAAATGGTCATATTAAGAAGTGTGAAGAACAGATTAGCAAAACAAAAGATATAAAATATTCTGAAGATACATTATTAAAATATTTTGATAAAGAAATATTAGACTTAATAAGTGATGACAATAAAATATATATTTTAACTTCGTTAAATATATATGAATATATGAAAACAACAAAAATTACAATGGATTATAGTGCGACATTAATGCCAATTTTAAAAGCAATAGAAAATATTATGTATGAAATATTAGCAATAAATTATCATCCTTTTATAGTAGAAACATTAAAACAAAAACAAATTGATAAAAGAGATATTAAAGGATTTTTAGATAAAGATGGTGAGTTTATTACAGAAATTGATAGATTAGAGTATGGAAAGATATTATCATTGATAGGTCGCAAAAGTATTAGCTATTATGATAATACTTCATTTGTAATTCCAAATAGATATTTTTTAGAATTTTGTAAAAAAAATAATATTACAAATTCTAAAAGTGTTATAATAAAAATCTATAATGATCTTGATAAGCTAAAGGATAAAAGAAATTTAGTTGCTCATAAAAATAGAGTATATGAAAATTGTGTTGCAGAATGCTATGATATACTATTAGATAAAATAAAATTAATCAATTATCTATATACAAATTTTAAGTTTATATTTGAAAATAAAAAGATGAATTAAAATAAAAGGAGATTTAGATGAACGAAAATATAGTTAATTTTACTGAAGAAGGTAATAAGTTAGTTGATTTATTTAAAGAACTTGAAGAAGTTATAAGAAAAAAGTGTAATTCAGTTGGTATTAAAACGGACAATGTACCTATAGATTCTCAAATAAAAGAATTAAGTAGGAAAAATAGTGTAGTAAGAAGATATCAAGATGAATTATTAATTATAAAACAAGTTAGAAATATAAATACTCATCAAAGAAATGATAAATATGGATATGTTGTATGTCCAAATCCTGATATGAATATAAAACTTAAAAGTATTATTGATGAAATAAACAATCCTCCAACTATATACAATAGCAATATGTGTATAAAAAGGCAAAATATGTATTGTAAGACTTTAAATGATACAGTTGAAGCAACAATTAAGGATATGGTTAATAAAATATATACTCATATTCCTATACTTGAAAATGGAATTGTGATAGGTGTGTTTAGTGAAAGTACATTATTAGATATTGTTAATACAGAAAGTGGAATTGTTGTTGATAAAAATACTAAGTTTAGTGATATATTAGAATATTTAAAGATAGAAAATCACTCAACCGAAGAGTTTATATTTATATCAAGAAACAAAAATATCTATGATGTTGAAGATATTTTTAAAGATTATTTTGTAAGAAAAAAGAGATTAGGCTGTGTATATATAACCGAAAATGGAAAGTCTAGCGAAAGTATATTAGGTATGTTAACAGCTTGGGATGTTTTAGGAAATTAATTTATGTGAGGAGAAAAATTATGTTGAGTTGTAAAGAAAACAATGTAAATTGTGAAATTTTAAAATATTTAAAATATGATTTAAATGGTAAAAAAATAGATATTTACGAGCTTATAGTAAGAGCTGAAGAAAATATTAAAGAGAAAGGTATTATTATAAAGGATAAAAGTATTGAGGAATTAAATAAGATAATTGCTGATATTAGTGAATATAATTTCAACGAAGTTATTAATTATTTAAAAGAAAATTCTATTTCTTATGAGGAAATTAGATTTATATAATGTACATATATTTAATCAAAAATATGCAAATTATTATATTTTTTATACTAGGAGGAAAAAATTTGTGGAGAAAAAATCGAATAAAAATATAGATATACATAGCTTATATGAAATATTACAAGATAATTTTTCAATAGTTTTTTTAGGAAAGATTTTAAATAGATTCCAAAATATTGAAGCTAAAATTGCAATAGAAGAATTTATTTCCAATTTTTCTCCCGTTCTAATATATGAAGCACATTTTTATTTGAAAAATAATAATTTTATTGAAGAAGAAAAGTTTTATAGAAGTGAAGAATTAAAAAACAAAGTAAGAGATTATAGAATGCTTACTACCAAAAAGAAGATAAAAGAATCAAATTATATAGAAACTATAACGAAAAAAATGGGAATAGAATTTGGTGAAGATATTTATGACATTAATGTTATTGTAAAAAACAATAAAGTAAAAAGATTTAATTTTTCAGAATACAACAAAAAGGAAGAAAAAAATTTTATAGAAATGTGTTATTGGACAAATGAAGAGTTTTCAAAGGTATGTTTTAAAGAAATAGTAAGACTATCTGAATCTGATTATAAAAATATGATAAATGAAATATTAGATAAAAAGAGCAATGAAATAAGAAAACTTGAAAGAAGACTATCAGGAATAAGATATAGCTATAAAAGTTACAAGGTATTTAAAAATTCAAATATTCAAGAAAATGACAAATTATTTATTTTGTATAGAATTAATATTTTACAAATAATAATTGAATTAAGAAATTTCTTTAGGAAAAATGAAATAACTGGTAGAATAAATGATACAATTATTATTGATGTAAATAATTTTTTTAATAAAATAATAGCATTAGAAATTGATATATTAGGAATTGACATAAGGTCTTTAAATACAGAGTACATAACGAAATTACAGCGAAAATTAGATAGAAAAATGCTACAAGGAAATAAAGATTTTTATTCTTTTAGCAGAAAGCTAAGAAACAATATACATTATGAAAAAATAGAAGAATTAGATTTGAGTACATATAATAATATACAATTTTTACAAGATAAATATATTAATTTGGTATATGATATTATGCTAAAAGAGTTATTTTTTAGCCTTGATGATGAAGATATTTTAATGAATAATTTTTTGAAATATTGCAATGAAAATGATATTAGTGAGAAGGAAATAGAGTTAAATTATGAAAATTATTATACACAATATTATTACACAAAAAAGATAAATAAATAAATAAATAAAAACATTTTATACCACAAAATAGTCAAAATAACTACCGTATGGGAATTAAAATACGGCTGAAAGGACAGTATAATAGTATTGCGAGGTGGTAGAAAATGAATACTTTTGATAAATACTTACTGAAAAAGGATAATCTTTTAAAAAGAAGAATAGAAATAGACAATTCATTATATGAACAATTAGTAAAATTATCAAATATATATGATGCTTCAATAAATAAATTAGTAAATGTTGCAATAATTGAAATGATAAAAACGGAAAATGTAAAAATCTATGAAAAGCCAGATAATGAAATTGTAGAGGCTCACAATTTTGCAATAAGAGAAACATCATACAATAAATTAGAAGAATTTAAAAATAAATATGGATTATCAATATACAAATTGACTAATATAGCAATATATAATGCTTTAAATAGTGATAAATAAAGATAAGGGAACTATAAAAATGTGTAGTTCTCTTTATTTTTGCAAAAAAATGTAGAAAAATGTCGTAAAATTTTATTTTATTGATACAACTGAAAAGGAGTTGTTTTGACTACTGAATGGGTTGACTAATTGAAAAAATGTAGTATAATGGCTATAAATCAAAAAATCATATTTTTAGTTGAAATATGTAATATAATAATAAATAAACAAGAAAATGAAGAAATAAAGGTAGTAATTGTAAAAGGCATAAAAATATGGTATATAAACAGGAAAGGAGGTTCTTTATATTATGAAAAAGACAGGAGTGTATAGACGAGTAGATGAATTAGGCAGAATTGTCATACCAAAAGAAATTAGAGATTCACAAGAGATAAATATAAAAGATCCTATGGAAATATATACCGATGGCAATACTATT
This sequence comes from Clostridiales bacterium UBA3678, assembly GCA_002372935.1. Classification (GTDB taxonomy): domain Bacteria; phylum Bacillota; class Clostridia; order TANB77; family CAG-508; genus CAG-269. The sequence goes on from DFJF01000007.1 coordinate 23,553, forward strand.
ATTTTAAGAAAAGTAGAAGATAGTTGTATTTTCTGTGGAAGAACAAAAGATATAAGTAAATTTAATGATAAAACAATATGTTCTAAATGTATTGAAAGCATTATAGCAATAAAGCAATAATATTTTTTTAATGTCAATTCACGAATATCGTGCAAGAAAATGGAGGAATTTATGGAAGAAAATAAAGTAGCAAATAATGAAAATCAATATCTTTTGAATAGAAAATTGAAAGTTCTAATAGCAGATGATGACAAAGAAATGGTAGATGATATATTATTAAATATAGATAAAGAGAATGAAGACTATGAAATTGTAGGGTACGCATTGTCTAATGAAGAAGAAAGGCAAAAAATAGAAGAATTAAAACCAGATGTTGTAATAACAGATATTTTTAGAGGACATTTTGAGAATAAAAATACAGGAGGATATGATATAATAAAAGAATATTCTGAAAAATATTTTGTACCAAAATTCATTGTACTTTCATATACACCAGAATTTAATGCAGACAACATTGTTGGAAGATATGAAAAATATCCTAATACAGACTATGAAGCAATTAAAAGAGAATTACATTGTATAAAAATAACAGAGAGGTCTAGTTTTATGCAAGGATATGTGGAAAGAAAGAAAAAAGAAGAAGAAAAAGTTGAAAAGAAAGTAACTTTTTTAGATAAATTAAAATTTTTATTTCAATAATTATTTAGTCAAAAATATAGAGCCATTAAAGAATGATATAATTCTTTGTGGCTCTTTTTAAGTTAAATCTTTATCTGCACCTGCATATAATTCATCTAAAGATATTCCAAAAACTTTAGAAAGTGCAAGTGCTTCATAATCTCTTACAATTCTTTTATTATACTCAATAAGATAAATGTCTGAATGATATAAATTCAATCCGTATAAATCTAGTTTATCGCATAACTCTTGTTGTGTTAGATTCATTTTAGTTCTGTATTTTTTTACATTTTGTCCAATAACATTTAATTTTGAGTTAATTCTTTTAATTCGCATTTATATTGCTCCTTTCGGTTACAATTTTTTACATTGTAATATAAAATGTTTAAAATCATGCACGAATATCGTGCTAGAACTTATTTTGTTGAGAATTAAGTAAAATATTCTCTATTTATAAGAAAAGTAAAATAAGAAAAAGTTTTATAAATTATAGTTTTTTTACTATATTTATCTATTTTTTTCCATAAAAGTCTATTTTTTACCAAGTTAAAATGCCAAATAATATCAATAAAAGTAATTTATAATATACATAAAATGTTTTACGAAAATAAAAAATACACTTTTCATAAAATATTTTGTGCTTTTCGCAAAATTTGACAAATTTCGCAAAAAAAATGTGGTATTATGTTGGCGATTTCTAAAGATAAAATCCATAAAGATACGAAAGATGTATCAATTTATATTGAAAAAGAGGTATTGAAGATGGATTTTACTATAACTGAATTAAACTTTATAAAACACACAGTAATGTATAGAATGTAGATTACTTGTGTGCTTTTTTGCTTTAAAAATGTAAATATCCAATAAAACACTCACTATTTTGAAAGTCCCAAAGGAAAAAATAAAGGAGGTAGAAAGTAGCGTAGTGTTTTCTCTATTTACTACGCTTATGAAAGGTCGAGTAGTAAATTGGAGATTTTAACATTTTTGAGTTATACAGAAATTAAATATAGATTAAAAAAAGGTATAAATAATCATTTCGATATTTATGCCTTTTTTTTGTATATATTGCTGATTTTCTGTAATGGAAATCATAGTCCTCCGACTTTCATTCAATTTTCAAATTTGAAATTGAATGGAGGTAATAGAAATGGACGATAATGCGAAATGCTTTATCAAAATAAATAAGGGCTATTATGAGGAAATTACTTATAAAGAGTTAAAAGAACGAAGAAGAAAAGATAATACATATAAAAACAAAAAATTTATTTATATTCATAAGATGCTTATGGAAGTATCACAAGAAGAATACATAGATTATTTTCAAGAAATTGAAAGAAATAGATATGCAGAGAAAATATTAAAGAACTTTAGTGATATATCTATTGAACAACAGAAAAGAGTTAATGAAGATGACGATATGAAGACAAAAGATGTTGTTGCAGATCCAAATTGTAATGTTGAGTTTGAGGTTACAAGAAAAATTGAAGTTGAAAAATTAAAACAAGCATTATTAGAACTAACTGAAGATGAGTACAAAATAATAAAAGCATTGTTTTATGATGATAAATCATTAAGAAATTATGCAGATAAAGTAGGAAAACATTATACAACAATACAATATCACAGAGATAAAATACTTGAAAAATTAAGAGAATTTTTAAAATTTTAAAAAAAATTAAAAAAATTTGAAATTTTTATCCTACAAAAGCCCCTTTTTTTCCTTTATGGAATAAGGGGTATTTTTTTATCCTTTCAAGTTTGAACTTTGACAATTGAATAAAATTCATTGGAAACACTATCAAATTGAGCCAGTTAAAGAATGGAATCAGAGCCATCTACTTAAATATTAGGTCGCTCCTAATAAGGCGAAGATGTTTGATAGAATGATACTTTTGCATAGTCATAGAACGAGCGTTAAAAGCGTCCCACGCAATGAGTGCAAGTCTGTTGCTAACAGGCAGGTGAAATTCCTATGAGGCAATTTAGCGAATTGCTATCCAATGAATTAGGGAGAGAGTAATTAAAGGAAATAATTAAAAAAAATAATATACAGGGCTATCTTGTTATTTGAGATAGCCCATAATAGAAAAAGAAAGGTTGAGATTATGTTGGACAAAATTGCAATGATAACTTTACTTATAATTATGATTATATTTTTTCTAGCAGTTGTTTTTACATATTTAATTATATTAGGTGCAGATAAATCAGAAACTGCAGAAGAAAAAGAAATTGAAGATCAAGAACAAATGGAATATTTAAAGAAATGTAGAGATGAAAGAAAAGGCAAACATAATGGAAAGAAATATAACTAGAGGAGATATATTTTATGCTAATTTAGATGGAACAATAGGAAGTGAACAATCTGGAATTAGACCTGTAATAGTAGTACAAAATGATGTTGGAAACAAATATAGTCCAACAACAATAATTGTTCCACTAACAAAGAAAGTTAGATTAAAAATAAATCAGCCTACACATTTTTGGATAAATCCATTTGGAAATATTAGATTTGATTCAATTGTATTAACAGAGCAAATAAGAGTTATAGACAAAAGTAGATTAAAAGAAAAAATAGGAGTTATGAATAATAAAGCAATGCAAGAAATTGATAATAAAATTTTAATAGCATTGGGATTAAAACAAATTTAGGGAGTAGTGAAATATCTACTTCTTTTTTATATATGAAAGGATAGATGAATTATGGAATTAAATGAATATAAACAAATAAAAAATAGGAGATATTCGCCTAAAGAAGTATTAGCACATTTTATTATTAGTAATGGAGATGTAGTTAATAAAGAATTTAATAGTATGGTGTCATCTTTAGAAAATACATTTATAAAAAACATAAATAATAGAACAATATTGGAAAAAGTAGATATTACTTTGCTGAAAAAGATTGAAAATTATTGGAGTTTATCAATAGGACAAGCAATGGCTTATGGAATGATAGTATTTTTTAATTTAGGATTTGAAAACAAAGAGTTCACGGAAAAAGAAATTACAGATATGTTTGTATATGTTATGAAATTATATTCTCCAGATAATGCAGTAGAATTTGTAAGAACAAAATTTAATGCTAAAGACAACATAGAGAACAGGTAGGTGTTGTTATGAATAATGTAGATTTTGAACTATTGGAAAGAAAATTAAACAAATGTAAAAATATAAAATTAGAAGATGTTGATATAAATACTGTAGATGATTTAGATAATATAAAAATAAATAGAAAAAAATCAAGCAATGAAAGAATAATAGATTTTATAAATAATTCGGCTAATCCATATATTTTTAAAGTAAGTGGTCGATTAGTTAAATTTGAATTTTCCAATAATGAAGATACAGCAGAGAACTGTCTTACTAAAGTAATAAAAAATTTATACCAATAACTCTATTTGTCAATTGTGTAATCTAAAAAATCACACAATTCAAAAATAATCTGAACCTCTATAAAATTAAAATAAATTTAGAAGAAAAAGAGGTGCATATTATGCCTAGAAGAAGTAAAAAAGATATTTTAGGTACAAACAAAAATACTTGGAAAGCAGGAGTTTATTGTAGATTATCAAGTGATGATGGAGATAATGCAGAGTCAGATAGTATAAAAAATCAAAGAGAACTAATTACATATTACTTAAAAAAAGAAGAAAATTTAAAAATTGTTGATTTTTATGCTGACGATGGATTTAGTGGTACAAGTTTTAATAGACCAGAATTTAAAAGAATGTTTAATGATATGGTCAATGGAAAAATAAACACAATAATTGTTAAGGATTTATCGAGATTTGGAAGAAACTATTTAGAAGTTGGAAATTATATTGAACAAATATTTCCTATATATAATATAAGATTTATTGCAATAAATGATAATGTTGATAGTTATAAAGATCCAAAATCTATTAACAATGTAATTGTTCCATTTAAAAACTTAATGAATGATGAGTATGCAAGAGATATTTCTAATAAAGTAAAAAGTGTATTGCTTTCAAAATCACGAAATGGACAATTTGTAGGTGGAACGACACCTTATGGATATATGAAAGACCCTAATGATATACATCATTTAATAATAAATGAAGATGAGGCAAAAAATGTAAAATTAATATATCAAATGGCTTTAAATGGAGATGGAATATTAAAAATCTGTAAGTATTTAAACAATAATAATATCTTATGTAGAAAGGAAATACAAAGAAGAAATAAATATAGTATAGATTTAAATTCAACGACAGAAGATTCAAAATATAAATGGAGCAAAACAACAGTAAGCAATGTATTAACAAATGAAACATATATTGGAAACCTAGTTTATAACAGAACAGGCTCAGTTAGCTATAAAAATAGAAAGCAAATTTCAAAACCTAAAGAAGAATGGATTATAGTACAAAATACACACGAGGGAATTGTAGATAAGAAAGATTTTGAAAAAGTTAGTGAATTTATAGATAGTAGAAAATGTAATAGAAAAAAGCCATCTCAACCATCAATTTATGGATGGAAAATAAAATGTGCTGATTGTGGACACGCTATGTGTAGAATGGAAGATTATAGAAATAACAGAGCGTGTTCCAATTTCTACTGCAGAAGTTACAAAACTCAAAGTGATGTATGTTCTCCACATAAGATAAAGACTTCTGATTTAAATGAAATTGTTTTGAAGTCTATACTATTTCAAGTTAGATTAGTAATTGATTTAGAAAAAGCAATAGAAAAAATAAAGAAAAAAGGTACAGAAGAACAAATTGAGAAAAAATACTTTAATGAGATTAAAAAGTTGAATAATGATATTGATAAATATAAAAAACTAAAAAAATCTTCTTATGAGGATTGGAAATTTGAAAAAATAACAAAAGAAGAATATTTAAATTATTCAAAAGATTACGATGAAAGAATTGGAACATTAGAAAAAGAAATTGAAGCACTAAAAAATATTTATATAGATAAAATGAATGAATTAAAAAAAGACGATTATTGGATAGAACATTTTAAACGAAATAAAAATCTAAAATCATTATCTAAAGAAGTAATAAATGAAATTGTGGATACTATATATGTTCACGAAGATGGAAATGTAACTATAAAATTTAAATATCAAGATGAATATGAAAAGTCATTAGAATTTATAAGTAGGGAGATGAATTAAATGAGTAAATGGAATACAGCAGTATATTTAAGATTATCAAGTGATGATGGAGAAAAAGAAGAATCAAATAGTATAACAAATCAAAAAGAGTTAATTAACTTATATTTGCAGAAAGAAAAGGATTTAAAAGTAAAAGACTACTATATTGATGATGGATTTACAGGGACAGATTTTGAAAGACCAGATTTTAAAAGATTACTTGTTGATATAAAAAATGGACAAATTAATACAATAATTGTTAAGGATTTATCAAGACTTGGGAGAAATTATATAGAGGTAGGAAATTATTTAGAAGAAATTTTCCCTCTATATAATATAAGATTTATTGCAATAAATGATAATATAGATAGTTATAAAGATCCAAAATCAGTTAACAACATAATAGTTCCATTTAAAAATTTGATGAATGATGAATATGCAAGAGATATTTCTAATAAAGTAAAGAGTGTTTTAAATACTAAAAGAGCAAAAGGAGAATTTGTAGGTCTTTCTGCTCCCTATGGATATTTAAAAGACCCTAATGATAAACATAAATTTATTGTTGATAAAAAAACTGGTAAAGTTGTTAAGAAAATATTTAGAATGATTTTAAATGGAAAAAGTAAAAAAGAAATAGCAAATGAATTAAATCAATGTGGGATTTTGCCACCTGCTTTATATAAAATGAATGAATCAATAGCAAAATCCAAAAAAACAGAAACAATGGGATTATGGAATACAAAAATGATAGATAGAATATTACATAATCGAGCATATACAGGAGATTTAATACAAGGTAAGCGAAAAAGAATAAGTCATAAAGTGCATAAATTAGTGATAAACGACAAAGAAGATTGGATTATTTGTCCTGCACATCATATTCCATTGATAAGTAAAGAAGAATTTGAACAAGTACAAAACATTATATATAGTAGAGATATAAGAATAAATAAAAATGAAGAATATGATATTTTTTCTGGACATTTAAAATGTAATGAATGTGGTAGAACATTGACAATTAGAAAATCAAAAAAATATTCATATTATTATTGCACATCTTATTTAAAAATGAAAGAGTGTTCAAAACATACTACAAATAAAAATGAATTAGAAAAAACTGTTTTAAAAATTGTAAATAATCAAATTGATTTAATTATAGAAATGGACAAAAAGATAGAACAGATAACAAAAGAAAATAAAGTAAACTATGATTATGAAATATTAAATCGTAGATTAAATGAAGTAGATAATGAAATAAATAAAAATGAGACACTAAAGAAATCACTTATGAATGATTATTATAATAATTATATAAGTAAAGATGAATATGATGAATATTATAATGAATACAATTGTAAGTTAGTTAAATATTATAAACAAAAAAATCAAATAAAAAAGAAACTAGAGAAACTAGGATATAAATCTAAAGAAAACAAAGAATGGGTAAAGAAATTTATAAAAAATCACAATATGGAATATCTTACAAAAGAAATAATTGACGATTTAGTCGATAATATTTTTGTATTAGAAAATGGAGATTTGAGAGTAGTATTTAAATATCAAGATGAATTTTTTGAAGCAAAAGACTTTATAAACAAAAATAAATGTGCTATAATGTAAGAGCCAAAAGTGTTTGAATTGATTTTTATAATATATTTAAAGTCAATTTAGATATTAGAAAAGGAGTTTTTTGATGAAGAAAAATGATATAAAAAATGATAAAAATAATAATGATAAAAGTTTTGCTAAAGTCCGTCTCAACTGGTACCCTGGCCATATGGCAAAAACCAAAAGAGAAATCTCAGAAAATTTAAAATTAATAGATGTAGTAATAGAAATATTAGATAGTAGAATACCAAGATCTAGTCAAAATCCTGACATAGCAAATCTCACGAAGAACAAGAAAAAGATAATAATATTAAATAAAAGTGATTTGGCAGATGCAAGACAAAATGAACTTTGGATTAATAAGCTAAAAAAAGATGGACAAATAGGTATTTTAACAGATTGTAATTCTGGAAAAGGGATTAATGATGTTATAAAAGCAATTGAAAACATTATGAAGGATGATCTAGAAAAATTTGCGGTAAAAGGAAGAACAGGTAAAAAAATAAAGGTAATGATTTTAGGAATACCAAATGTTGGAAAATCATCATTTATAAATAGAGTTGTAAAATCTAATAGACTAGAAGTAGGAAATAGACCAGGTGTAACAAAAAAGAAACAATGGATTAGTGTGAATGAAAGAATTGATTTATTAGATACACCAGGAGTTCTATGGCCAAAATTTAATGATAACACTGTTGCTTTAGATTTAGCATTTACAGGGAGTATCAAAGATAATGTTTTGGAAATAACAGAGATTGGATATCAATTGTTAAATTTTTTAATTGAAAATTATGAAGAAAATGTTATTAAAAGATATGGATTATCCAAAGACTATATAGAAAGAGTGCTATCTCAAGATCAACCGAAAAATTTTAATATTTATGAAATAATGCAAAAAATAGGAGAGAAACGAGGTGCTATTGTTTCTGGAGGAAGTGCCGATGATGAGAAAACTTCAAGATTAATTTTGGAAGATTTTAGATCAGGAAAGCTAGGAAACATAACACTTGAAAAGTGCTAGAATTTATGCTATAATAGAAAAAATTTGGTTTGGGGTAGGTTATTAAATTTAAGTAATCTATATTGTAGAATTTAAAAAGGAGGAAACTTTGAACGATATTATAGACATAGAAAAAGATGAATCAGAGATAAATCAATTATCACCATTAACTTGGGCATATATTGGAGATTGTATTTTTGAATTATATGTCAGAACAAAATTAATAAATGAAACAAGGCTTAAACCACATGAATTACATATAAAAGCAATTAAATATGTAAAAGCTAAATCTCAAGCGGAAATGCTGAATAATATATATGAAGAATTAAATGAAGAAGAAAAAGATATAGTAAGAAGAGGAAGAAATACGCAAAATCATCATTTGCCTAAAAATTCAAATGTTCAGGAATATATGTATTCTACCGCATTTGAAGCACTATTAGGATATTTATACTTATGCAAACAAAACAATAGACTTAAGGAAATTATAGAAAAATCAATAGATAGCTTAGAAAACAACAATTGAAAAAAATATAACATCAAAAAGAAAATTAAAAAGACTTGATTTTTCAAAACAAATGTAGTAAAATATAGATGTTGAAAAAACCTTTAACTTGGCTTAAATTTAAACACCAAAATTTATGGCTCAGTTTTAGGATAAAAAAGGATGGAGGTGTTAAAAATGATTTCTAAGGAAAAGAAAAGTGAAATTATTGAAAAATATAAGAGAGATGAAAAAGATACTGGTTCACCAGAAGTTCAAATCGCTATATTAACAGAAAGAATCAATGAATTAACAGAACACTTAAAAGTTCATAAAAAAGATAACCATTCTAGAAGAGGTCTTTTAAAAATGGTTGGAAAAAGAAGAAATCTATTAAACTATTTAGCAAAAAAAGATATTAACAGATATAGACAAATAGTTTCAGAATTAGGATTAAGAAAATAAAACCAGAGTCTTGTCCTTACTTTGGACAGGACTTTAATTATTAATTGTAATCTAATTTTTGGTGTGTTAGAAAGCAATTCTATTTTATTCAAAAATTTAAATCATAAATTTATTATTAGATAAGTAGCTTGTATAATGTATTAATTTTATATTTCATTAGTAGAAAATTATCAAATTTTTAAATTTAATATTGATTTTAATAAATTTAAATGTGTGCATTTTTGTATATATTAATATATTATAGAGGTTACAATCTATAATGGATTTATGACGACAGGGATATTTACTTTCAAAAGGGGACGGTTCTTTTTCAAAA
>DFJF01000007.1:33292-158205 GCA_002372935.1 Clostridiales bacterium UBA3678
TTCTCTTTCAAAAAAGAACCGTCCCTTTTTGAAAAAGAACCGTCCCCAAATGAAAGGAGAAAAAATATATGTTTAAAGTTTATGAAACAGAATTAGCAGGAAGAAATTTGACAATAGAAACAGGAAAAATAGCAGCACTTGCAAATGGTAGTGTTGTAGTAAGATATGGAGATACAGTTGTTATGGTAAATGTTGCTGCATCAAAAGAACCAAAAGACGGAATTGATTTCTTTCCATTGTCAGTAGATTATGAAGAAAAACTATATTCAGTAGGAAAGATACCAGGGTCATATACAAAAAGAGAAGGAAAGCCTTCAGATAGGGCAATTCTTACATCAAGAGCTATAGATAGACCTTTAAGACCTTTATTTCCAAAGGATTTCAGAAATGATGTAGTTGTTGTTGCAACAGTTCTTTCTGTAGATCAAGATAATTCACCAGAAGTTGCAGCTATGATAGGTGCTTCTGCAGCACTATCTATTTCAGACATTCCATGGGGTGGACCAACAGCTGCTGTAAATGTAGGCTTAGTTGATGGAGAAATTGTTATAAATCCAAATGAAGAGCAAAGAAAAGTTAGTGATTTAACATTAACTGTTGCAGGAACAGAAGCTAAGATTGCTATGATAGAGGCAGGAGCAAATGAAGTTCCAAATGATGTGATGTTAGATGCAATAAAAAAAGGACATGAAGAAATAAAGAAAATTTGTAAATTTATATCAGATATCAAGGCAGAAATTGGAAGGCCAAAATTTGAATACAAATCATTTTCAGTTGATGAAGATTTATATAATTATTTATCAGAAAATTATAAAGATGCAATGAAAACTGCTGTAACAGAGAAAGACAAGACTACAAGAGACAACAATATTGCAGAATTAACAGAAAGAATAGATTCAGAATATGCAGAAAAATATGGAGAGGAAAAGCTTGAAGATGATAAAACAGCTATTGGAGAGGCTTTATATAAATTAGAAAAGAAAGTTGTAAGAGACATGATTTTCTACGAGCATACACGTGTTGATGGCAGAGGTTTAGACGATATTAGACCATTATCTTGTGAAGTAGGTATTTTGCCTAGAGTACATGGAAGTGCAATGTTTTCAAGAGGTTTAACACAAGTATTATCAGTTACAACACTTGGAATGGTTAGTGAAGAACAATCTTTAGATGGTATAGATACACAAGATTCTAAGAGATATATGCATCAATACAATTTCCCAGGATATAGTGTTGGAGAGGCAAGAACTTCTCGTGGTCCAGGAAGAAGAGAAATTGGACATGGAGCATTAGCAGAAAAAGCATTAGTTCCAGTATTACCATCAAAAGAGGAATTTCCTTATGCAATAAGAGTTGTGTCAGAAATTTTATCTTCAAATGGTTCAACTTCTCAAGGAAGTATTTGTGCAAGTACATTAAGTTTAATGGATGCTGGAGTTCCAATAAAAAGACCTGTTGCAGGAATTTCTTGTGGGTTAATTACAAATCCAGAAGATCCTAATGACTACATTGAAATGACAGATATTCAAGGAATAGAAGATTTCTTTGGAGATATGGACTTTAAAGTCGGAGGAACAGAAAAGGGAATTACAGCAATACAAGTAGATATTAAAGTAGATGGGTTATCTTATGATATTATAAAAGAAGCATTTGAAAGAACTGAAAAGGCTAGAATGTATATTTTAAATGAAATCATGGCACCAGTTATTTCAGAGCCAAGAAAAGAACTTTCACCTTATGCTCCAAAGATTATAACAACAAAAATTAAAGTAGAAAAAATTAAAGATGTTATAGGAACAGGTGGAAAAGTTATAAATAAAATTATAGAAGAAACAGGAGTTAAAATAGATATTGAAGAAGATGGACAAGTATTTATTTATGGAGAAAATAGTGAAAATGCTTATGATGCTTTATATATGATAGAAGATATTGTAAGAGAAATCGAAGTAGGTGGAATCTATTATGGCGCAGTAATCCGTACAACATCATTTGGAGCATTTGTAGATCTTGGAAATGGTAAAGAAGGGCTTGTTCATATTTCTCAAATTTCAGATGAGCATATAAGAAGAGTAGAAGATTATTTAAGTGTTGGACAAAAAGTTACTGTGAAAGTTACTTCAATAGATCCACAAGGCAGAATTAATTTGACTATGAGAAAATTGAATAAGGCAGACAGTGAAAATAATAATGAAAATAACAATGAAAACAACAATGAGGACAAAGAAAATAGTGAAGAAAGCGAAATTCGCACCGAATAAAGTTACTGATATTTTTCAGTAACTTTTTTTAAAACATATTTGCAGTTGGCAAATATAAATTATCTGGTGGATTTACAAGTACATTATCTGGCTTTTGAACTTGATGTACAGAAAGAACATTGAGAACTGCAATTTCTTTATTATTAAAAGTACCTTTTTTTATAATTCCAATTAATTCAATCCAAGTATTGTCTGCAAAAGTTGAAGCTCTTGAATATTCACATAAAAATCCTACAACTAATGGACCGAGAATTTTCATTAAATTTCATATCTCTTGCTATTACAAATTGATTTTCATTAAAACCAAGAATTCTATAGACATATCCTGTAATCTTTACTTTTAGGCCAATATAAGAATCTATATCTTCATTTGAAGATTTCAATACATTAGTATAGTTTGTTTCATTTAGCTCATATACATCCTGAGTTTTGATATCATCATCTACATTTTGGACATTTTTAAAAAATACAGTATAAATACAATAAAAAATTATGAATAGAATAATAATTATAGAGAGAACAATAAATAATTTTGTAATAAATTTATTATTTATTTTTACATTATATATAAACATTTTAATCACCTAGTTAATTGTATTCAGATAGAACAAAAAAAGAACTATTTTGTTCTACGGAAGATGAATATTTTACGACAGTTATCCACAAAATGTTACAAAACTGTAAAAAAACTGTAAAAAAAATGTAAAAAAAATGTAAATGATATGTAATTGTATTTAATATTTTTATATGCTATACTATACTCAAATAAAACAATAGCAGGGTATTGTTTTATGGTATTTAAATATTTGCTATCTAAATTAAACAAAGTTGGTGTTTTACATGCAAGAAAATGAAAAAAAGGTTAGCAATCTAGAGCCTGAAAAAGAACAAAATACTAATGCAAAAGAAGAAAAACTAAAAAAAAAAGAAAATGTTGAAAAAGGTAAAAAGATTGCAGAAAAAAGGAGAGTAAGAAGAAAAGCTAAAAGGTTAGCAGAAGCTAATACGAGAATGAAAATGCTAAGAAAATTATTAGTTATAATGCTAGTGTTTTTATTGGTAATATATTTTGTTCTTAAAATAGTGTATGAAACCCGGTAGGTTTACAATTGTTATGGACTCCGCCTCTGACATGAAGGGTGCTTTGATAATGTATGCAAATAAGGATGAAAAAATTTCTAGAAGAACCTTACAAGCTGATGTTTTGGATTTTATGACAAACATTTCTGGAGATTGGATTCCCGAAAACATTAATGATGAAGCTGATGGTGGACACAATGGAGATAATTATATAGCTTATACATTCTATGTAGAAAATGTTAGTGACGAAACAATACATTATTGGTATAGAATATATATTGATGATGTCATAAAAAATGTAGATGAAGCTATGAGAGTAGCGATATATTTAAATGGTAATAAAACAGTATATGCCAAAAAAAACAGATCAACAGGCAAACCTGAAAAAAATACGGTAGCTTTTAAAGACGAAGAAAATGTTATGCTAGAACAGCGAAAAAATTTCAAACCAGGGGATGTTGATAAATTTACTATAGTAATATGGATTGAAGGGGATGATCCACAATGCATTGATGATCTTATTGGTGGAGAAATGAAAATGCATATGACCATAACCGAAGAACATATTAAACAAGAATAAACAAAAAGGAGAAAAAATTATGAGTAGAAGAAGTAGAAAAAGTAAGAGAAGAATACATTCTTTGTATATGATGTTATTATTAACTGCTATACTTTTAATATTATCATCTTATGCGTGGTTCTCAGCGAACCGTGAGGTTTCAATTACTGGAATTACTGCACATGTATCAGCAGCTGAAGGTTTGCAAATTTCTTTAGATGGTGTTGCATGGGGGTCTAGTGTAGAAGTAAATGAATCAAATTTAGCTAATGCAAAAGCTGAAAGTACTAAATATACTGTTAACAATTATACTTGGCCAGACCAATTAGAGCCAGTATCAACAGATGGTACATTTACAGGGTCAGACATTAACTTTTATTCTGGTGATATAAGTGCAGATGGAGCAACATTATCAGGTGTAACTGCAGCGGCTACAACAAGCAATAAATACATAGCTTTTGATATTTATTTAAAAAATGCATCATCAAAAGCAAAAGATAATTTACAATTAAGTACAGGATCTTATGTAAAAATTAATAAAGATGAAGGAAAAGCAGCTACAGGACTTGAATATAGTACAAGAACAGGTATGTTACTATATAGCAATACTGCTGTATTCACAGCTGCTCAGGAAGATATTGTTAATCTTGCATCAGGAACACCTCTTGCTGCAATTTGGGAGCCAAATTATAATAAACACATAGCTGAAATTGTAAAAAATGATCCAAGAATTGATGCAGAAGATACAGTATTTAATACACTAGGACTTACAGCTAAATCTTCTGGAAACGATGTAGCAGAAGCAAATAGAAAAGAATTAAAAAAAGATGGTGATGATGGATATTTAGCTGCACCAGTTACTATTAAAACAGATGGAGAAAATGGAACTGTAACTAATATGTTAGCAGTTGATGGAACTACACAATTGGAATTGAAACCAAATACTATTATGAAAGCTAGAATGTATATATGGCTTGAAGGACAAGATCCTGATTGTCAAGATACAGCTTCAACTGGTAAAGCATTTGATATACAATTTAATTTAACAAAACCAGTTGCTACAGCACCATAGTTATAAAATATATAAATTTAGATAATGGCAAAACGAAGTGAAAGATATATTATGTTAAAATCTTTCACTTCCGTTTTTGAATTATTACAATATAAAATTTAAATATGAAATATAATTATGAAAATAAATATAATGGATAAAATAAAATATATTTATTTTCATAATTATATTTTAAAAAAGGAGTCAAGAAAATGAATGTAGATATAAACATCAATGATATTAGCAATGATGACTTAATTTTATTATACAATAAAGTAGAAGATTTCATAAAATTTTTAGATGGAGAAATTACCTCAAGAGAAGTTGAAAAAACTACAAAAAAATGATATCTAGATTGGGAGAATTTTTATGGATGATGAAGTAGAAAGTGTAAGGGAAAAAATAAATAGGCAAATAGATATAGATAAAGAAGTATTGTCGGCTTTACCTGTAAATAACAAAAAAAATCTAAAAGCATATAAAGATAAAGTGGCAGAAGTAAAAAAAGAATATGAATATTATCTAGAAAAAGTTACTCAGGAAATGAAAAGGAGAGTAATAAAAATTGAATCTATATTGCCTGATCCAAAAATAGCAAAACTAGAACAAGAAATTCAATACATGGATAAAATTAAACTTTTAAATAAAGACATTACATCATTTGAAAAAATGGAATTAGACGAGATTTTATTTGTTTTAAAAAGATTTTACAAAAACAATCTTGAACTTGTAAATGATGCAATAGTCAGAGTTTTAGAAAAATTTAGAATGGTTGGAATTGATTTAAAAGGAAATGATTTTAATTATAGTTTATATGCAAAAGAATATATGACAGTATTTTTAGAGGAAGCTAAATTAGGAAATTCAAACTCTCCTAAAGTAAAGGAAACATTTGAACAAATTTATTGGAAATGTCCAGATATTATTATTCATATAGAAATGAATTTTAGAAATTTATATTTAAAAAATGAAAAAGTAATAGATAAATATTTTAACACTGCAAGTAAGCAAATTATGAAAGAACTTGGCTTAAATCAAGAAGAAGCAATTGCTAAATATAATTCAATGAATGATAAACTAATAGATATGAAAAATAAAGATACAGCATTAATCTTAGAAAAATTTTTAAAGGGAAAAGAAGTTATAAAAAATTATGAAGAGATTACGATAAAGAAAAATTATAAAAAATTATTAGGAGTAGATCAAAAAGAGATAGAAGACGATAAATTAGAAGAATATAATAGCAATATTTTCAAAATGTCAAATAGTTTATATGAATACAAAAATTATTTGAAGTTTAAATTTATATATGATGAGATTTTAGAGATATATAAAAGTAATGAAAAATTTAATACACAATGTAATGGAATAAGAAAACAAATTAACAAATTAGAGACAAAACTATTTAAGACAAATAAAAGAGTTGAAAGTCTAGCAAATCATAAAGGATTGATATTAAAGTTATTTAATAAATCAAATCAAAACAATAATAAATTAGAAAATATTAATACTGATGCAAATGAAAGAATATTAGAATTAAAAGAGTTATATAGAAAATATGAAACAAATAAAATAAAATCTATTATTGTGACAAAATTGAATGATTCATCAACTATTTATGATGCATTAGTATTAGTTGCTCCATTTTATTCATTTTTGGTTGAGACAATTATCAAACATTTTGAAGACATCTCACAAGATAACATCAGAAAGACTATAGAGGAATTTCGCGAATTTATTAAATATCCATATATCACAATTATAAATAATATAAAAATTTCTGAAGAGAAAGATATTACCATAGTAATAAAAGATAAATATAATCTATGTGACATAAATGTAACAAAAGGGGACTTAGATGAAGATAATATTGATAATTTAATTTTAAGTGTAGAAAGTATTTGCAAATATAATTATTTAAGACATAGTAAAATTAAATTAGATGATGTAAATTTTGTGTTACAAGCTAAAAAAATTTTAGAAGTATAAAGATCTTGAGAGGAATTTATTGTGAATGGAGTAAAGAAAGAACAACTAGATATGAGAGCTATAAAAGCAATAATAATTAATATTTTGTATATAATTATTATTCCAATAATAGTATTTGATTTAATTTTAATAATACAAGCAGAACGTAATCCTGAAGTTACTCCAAGTGCTTTTGGAATAAAAACATTTACAATTATTTCTGGAAGTATGAGCCCTGTAATAAATATTGATGACATTATTATTGTTGAAGAATGCTCAAAATCAGATTTAGAATTAAATGATATAATTACATTCAAAATTGATAATGAAATTATTACACATAGAATAATAAATATACAAAATGTAGATGGCAGATTGGTTTATATAACAAAAGGAGACAGAAACGAAGTGTCTGATACTGAAAAAATAGAGTTTGGACAGATAGAAGGAAAGTATCTTTTTAGAATACCTAAACTTGGCAAATTGTCTAATTGGTTAAAAAATAAAGTTGTATTTGGTTTTATCTTAACATTTTTATGTATGGGATATATTATGCAAAGGATATTATTATATAGAAAAGTAGACAGGAAAGAGAGAAGAAAAGAAAAGAGAATAAAATTTGAGGAATCCAAAAAAAATAAAGATAAAAAAGAAATTTGAAACAAATATAAGTTTCAAATTTCTTTTTTATTTTATTTTGCAGGAGGAACATCATATTGTATTTTAAAACAAGAGAATTTATCTAATTCGTTGTCATCTAAACAGTCTAAATAAATATCAAGTTCATCTAAATCTTTGCAAGCCCTGATAATTGCAGGGTTTAAGTTTGATTGAAACATTAATTCAAATCCTAATTCCAAAGCTTCTCTGAATGATCCATGTTCTTTTTTCTTTATTAATTGAAAAGCTTCCTTAAATCTTGATTTTGTAGGTGTTTTAAAAGTATCTGCTGGGATAGTATATTCTTTTTTTATAATTTCTTGAAGAGATTTATAGTTTTTGTTCTTTTTTAATTTTTCTTGTAATTCTGTAACTTTATAAGGTAAAATTACATTTTTATTCGAGGCAGAAATAATTAAAGTATCATTATCTTTAATTTCATTATCTGAAGTTGCAACAGTTTGTTCTTTAGTAACTATTGGTTTTTCTGGCGTAATATTTGTTATAATCTCTTTTGGTTGTTCAATAGGTGCTGGATTTGTATTTATTTGAGGTTGTTGTATAGAATCTGTTTCATCTTCTATAATAAAATGTTTTGCAACAGGTGCAGTAGTTTTTACTTCTTCAATAATTGTATTAATATTATTTACTTCAGATGCTTTTTCAAAATTAATAATGTTATTTTCAACATGTAAGCTTAAAGAATTTGTAGAAATTTCTACTTCAAGAAAGTCTTCGTCTTTTGCAATTTTCGAAACTTGTATAAATGGTGGAATTTCAATTTGATTGTTTGTAACTATTGCGTATTTTGAACCATTATGTGATATAAATATAATATTGTTTGTATTCGAATTTGAAATTTGCACACCAGAAGTATGTAAAGTCATATTAAAATCATCATCTTTAATATTAATGTTTGCAATATCACCATTAAAAGAAATTTTGTAATTGTCTTGAATAGTAGAGATAACTAAATTGTCTGAATCAGTTTTAGGGAAGAAACATAATAAATCTGATGATGAATAATCCAAATTTTTTTGTATAGATTTTGCTATTGATTTTTCATGTAAAGTATTTTTTAATGCTTTTGTTTTTTCTTTTTCTTCTGAATCATCTTCTGTAATTGGAACATCCTGCAAAATTCCTTTTTTACATTCTTCTAATATTGTAATTGATTTCTTTTTGCCTTTAACTTGAACATTATCAAAACAAGATATTGTTTTGTGAAGAAAATTTTGAACAAGTTCCATATCTTTTTCTATTTTAGACTCTAAGTTGTTAAATGTTTCTATATCTGAGGGTTTTATGCTTTTTTGAGATTCTAATATATCTAAAGCATTACTTAGAGAATGAATTTCTTGAAGGTTACTTTCTACTTGCATAATTGCATTTTCAAAATTATTTAAAATCATTGTTTTTAGAACTTCGTTTTCAAAAGATACGTTATTAAATTCTTCTACATAAGTTTCTAATACTTTTTTTACATTTGTTTCGTAATTATCGTAGGCTTCTACGTTTTTTCTCTCTTTACTCAAATTTGTTTTTAGGCTAGCTTTTGTGTTAGTTTGAATCATTATATATTCATTCCTTTCTTAATAAAAAAATTTTTTCTTAACTATTTTGATTATAACATAAAAGAAAAAAAAATACTACAAAACTTTCAAAATTTTTTTTAAAAATTTTGTAGAAAAAAATAAATAATATGTTATAATATAAATGGAATAATTTTAACAAAAATTTTAAATATAAATATAACCTAAGAGGAGTGAATATGATTTCAAAAAATACAATATATAAAAAACAAATAATAACTAAAAAAACAGCTTTAACTGTGTTTTATGGAATAATTTTTTTAATTTCAACTATATCATATTTCTTTGTAAATAACTCGAAAGCAGAAAATGTTATTAAGCTAAATGCTACTGTTATAGACGAAGATATTGGAATAGATGATACTTGTTCTGAAATAAAAGTTTCAGAAAATGATAATCAAGAATATATTGTAAAATTTCCAAAAATTCAAACAAATTTTGTTGTAAAAAAATATATATTTGTAAATGAAGAGGATTTTAATACATATAACAATTATAAAGAGAAAATAAAAAAGTTAACAGAAAATGAGGAAAAAGATGAAAGCTCTGAAAATGAAAACACGGCAAGTAATACAAAAAAAACTTCTGAAAGTTCAAATACAGTAAATAACACAGGAAAACCAAATGTAGATAAAGATAAAAATTTAGAACAAATAGAAAAAGAATTTGAAGAATTTAAAAAGGAAATTATAGAAAATGGAGTAGGAGTTGCAATTGAACCAGAAGAAGATTATGTATTAAGTGATGAGGAGATAGAAAACAAAAATATATATGTAATTGCAGAATATGATACAGAAGAAAAAGATAATCAAATTTTATATAACAAATATATCTCAAAACAAACAGAACAAAATAATATTATAATTAATGGCTATATGCCTAAAGATGCTGAAATTAAAGTTTCGGATGTAGATGTATCAAATGTTCAAGATAAAATAAATGAAAAATATAATAGTGATGTAAAATTAAAAACTGCATATGATATCAAAATTTTAGTAGATGATAAAGAATATGAACCAGATGAATTTGATGAAAATGTACAAGTTACAATAACAGGAATAGATGAAGAAAAAGTAAATATATGGCATGTTAAAGATGACGAAAATATAGAAATGATTAATTCAAATTATGATGAAAACCTAGTTAAATTTAAAGCAACAGAATTTTCTATTTATGGTGTAGAAGTAGTGGAAACAGAAGATAGTACTAATGAGGAGAACACCACAGATGTACAAAATTCTGAAACAACAACAGAAAATTTAGATACTTCATCATCAAATGCATCAAAAATAATGAAATCACAAGTAAGAAGAGCAGCTGCAAGTACATTACCAGACTCTACTTTAGAAATAGATGACTATAATTCAGATTACTATTATTATATTGGTAAAAATTACACAGACAAGATTTCTGGAGAAAATGCTGGAACATACACATCTTCTGATCTTATAAAAGTTACAGTCAATTATTATGGATATGCAGAAGGAGAAACAGATAATGAAATGAAGGGAAGAATTTCCCTTACAGAAACACAGGATATCATAAAAAATACAAGATGTGTACCAATACTTAATGGAAGTGTCTCAATAGAACTAATGGATAATCCATTTATGGATAAACCTACAGGTTATGGATTTGGAGGCTGGACTTCAAATAATGGCGTAATTTCTACAGATAGTAAAACTGGCACGCAAACATTAAAAGCCACTGCTACAAGTGATTTGACAATAAATCTTTATGCAAATTGGAAAAAAGCAACAGTTGTATATGTAAATCCAGATGTTGGGGCAGATGATAGAGATGATGGACTTTCTGAAGATAAGCCTTTTGGTTCATGGGGAAAGGCTTTTGAATATTTATATAATAATTCTTCAGATAGGTCAGATAGAGAAAACAATATTATTGTTTTAACAGGAAATATAGATTCATCTATCAATTATACTAGACCAACTTATGCTACAACATTAGCAGATATTACATATACTTCATCTACAACTCCAACTTCAGGAGAAACATATATTATTTCTACAACTACAGGTTCTGGTGGAAATGCAATAAATTCTGACCTAGATGTAGAAAAACTTACAAATAATTCAGTACCTTCTGTATCTGCTCAATGGATAATTACAAGTTCTGGCGGCGGATATACAATACAAAATAGTGAAACAAAAGAATATTTAACATACAATTCTGGATTAGGAACTGGAAGTAATGCAACGGTTTGGCAATTTAATACATCAAACAGAAGATTTTATTATAGAAGTGGAAGTAGATCATATTATTTAAGACTTTATTCAAGTTATTATAACAATAACTCATATTGGACAACAACAACTTCAACATATAATGCTACATCAGTATATTTTTTAAAATATGAAGCAACTAATCAAAGAGATAGTGTAACTAAATCTAGTAGTATATCAAGTAATTCTAATTATACAAGTAGTAGAAATGTTGCAGTAACAGTAACAAGTCTCTATAATCATACAGATTATAGAGATAATGCAACTATAGATCTAACAAATTCATCATATTCAGATTTTGATATATATAATTCTTTCCAAATGGATTATGTTAAAATAAATACAACTGGATATACATCAAATTCTGATGGAACTACTCTTACTGAATCTTATGCATGGCTAAATGGTATGGCAAATAATGTAAGATTAGGTAGAGGAATAGAATGTGCAAATACTGCGACAAGTGGATGTACTTTTGCAAACATAATTGGAGGAGGAGTAAGTGTTGGTAATAGCAACAATTATAATCATGCATACAAATTAGTAGTAGAATCTGGAAAATATTCTTCTATACAGGGATTTAATTATTATGAATATTATGGAAGTACATATAATTATTATGGAACAATATATTTAACACTTGGAAATGATATAGATAGAGTAAATGGCAATAATGATGATTTATCAGTATATTACAGAACTACAATTAATTCTGGATATGGAATAAATGGGACAGGACAAAATGGAGATAAATCATTTTTGATAGATGTAAAAAGTGGAAAGTTTGGAACAGATTATTTTGACACATATGGAGCTAATACAGATTCAAGTGCATATTCAGGAATTTATGTAGGTGGTTATGGTGTTGGAGCATCTTCTAATACAAGAGATATAAGTGATAGATATTTTATTTTAGAGGGTGGAGTAATTTCTAATATAATAGGTGGACTAAAGGTAACAGAAAATAGTGGAGTTGATACTAAAATATATGTAAAAGGCGGAGAAGCATATAACATTGTTGGAGGTGCAGGAGTTTCTGCAACATATGAAGATAGATTTATCCAAGTAACAGGTGGAGTAATAAGATATAGTGTAAGTGGAGGCTCAAATGGTGTATATGCAGAAAGTAGTACAAATAATGGTAAATTAAATGGAAATACTTTAGTATATATTGGTGGAAATGCACAAATTGGAACTGAAAGTACATTATCAAGTACAGTCTATGGAGTGCCTGCTGGATGTGTTTTAGGAGCTGGAAATGGAAATGAATCATATAAAAATTCAGGTGCAGGACAAGTTGATACATCACATATTATTGTAGACCAAAAAGCACATATATTAAATAGTGTTTATGGTGGAGGAAATTATGGAGTTGTTGGTACAAAAGGGTCAACAACTGGCACAACAAAAGTAGAGATTTTAGGTGGCACAATAGATGGAAGTTCTTATGGAGGTGCAAACCAAAATGATATTTATGGTTCGACTTTAACAAATGTAAAAGGCGGACAAGTAAAAGGAGCAGTATATGGAGGATCAAATACATCTGGTACAATTTCAACTACTACAACAATAAATGTAACAGGAGGAATCCTAGGACAAGAATCAAATACAACAGATAATCAAGTCTTATTTGGTGGAGGATATGGATCAAGTACAGTAGTTACAGGAGAAGCAGTTGTAAATATTTTAGATACTGATGCAGATTCAAAGATTTATGGAAGTGCTTATGGTGGGAGCTCTCTTGGAACTATGAAATCAAATGTAACAGTAAATATACAAGATATACCAGATAAAAATAAAACTATAAACATTGTAGGAAATGTATTTGCAGGAGGTCGTGGAAATTCATCAACATCTGCAACTATTTTAGGAAATGCTACTATAAATGTTGATGGAAGTGATTTGCCAAAAGCAAGTGTATTTGGTGGAAATGATTTAAATGGTACAACACAAGGTGCAATTACAGTAAATATTGGAAAAACATATAAATCCACTTTATTAAATGCCTATGGTGGAGGAAATGAAGATGCAACAGGAACAGAAACAGATTCTGTTTATGTATATTTATTAGATAATGCAAATGTAACAAATGCATTCAATGGTGGAAAATCAGCAGATTTAACTACTTCTGGAACTAGTGATACAACAAGAGCAATTTATTTAAGAGGTGGAAATGCAGAAAATGTATTTGGAGGTTCAGATACCTCAGGTACAGTTACAGCAAGCCATGTATATGTAGAGTCAGGAAAAGCTACAAATGTATATGGTGGAAACAATAAAGGAGGACAAACCACAGAAAGTTTTGTATATATAACAGGAGCAACAACAACAAATGTATATGGTGGAGGATATCAAGCAAGTACTCCAACAACCAATGTCAGTTTAACAGGTGGAACAATTACAAATGGATTTGGAGGAGGAAATGCAGCTGATGTAACTACTGCAAATATTGTTCTTAATGGAACGACCTCATCAAGTATATATGGTGGTTCAAATGAAAATGGAACTGTTACAAAATCTAATGTAACAATAACTTCAGGAAAAGTTACAAATGTATATGGTGGAAATAATGCTGGTGGAGATACTATTGATACAAATGTATTAGTAACATCAGAGACTACAAATGTATATGGCGGAGGAAATGAAGCAATAACTTCTGGAACAACATATTTAAAATTGACAAATGCTACTATAAAGGGTGCTGCTTATGGTGGAGGCAATGGATCTGCAGCAGTTGTCAGTGGAAATAGTACAACAATAGTAGAAGGGACAACATCTATTTCAGGTGATTTGTATGGAGGAGGAAATGCAGCAGCTAATGGTTCAACTTCAAATAATAATGCAGTAGTACAGACTTTAATTACTGGAGGAACAATTAAAGGAGATGTATATGGTGCAGCAAATACATCTGTTGTGTATGGTTCAACACAAGTTAAAATTGGTACAACAGCTGTAAATGATTCATCTTTAACAAAAGGAAACATTGAAATAGGTGGAACTGTATTTGGTGGAGGAAAATCAAATACTGCAGGATCAGAAAACTATGACTTTACATTCGAGAGTGTTACAGGAGATGCAAATATTGATATAAATGCAACAGATTATGATGATGGAACTTACACATTTAATATTAAAAAAAGTGTATTTGGATCAGGAAATGCTGCTAAAATTTCAGGAAGCGGATATGTTACAATAACAAATTACGGAACAGAAGATAATATAAAAGAAAATGTATCTATTCAAAGAGCAACACAAGTTATTTTAAATAATTGTCATATGTATTTTTCAGGAACCACAGATACAACAAATGAAATAGCAACAGCTGTTTATACATTTAACAGAATAGATGATTTAGAATTAAGAAATAATACAACAATATATTTGGAATCTGGTGTAAATATTGTTGCAAAATTAAAAAGTTTAGATGCTAGTGGAAATAAAGAAACTGTTACAATTGGTGATAGTGGAATAACAAGTCAAAATGTTAATAATAAAATATATTTGTTGCAAGGTAAAAACATTATATTAAAAACAGAAGCTGGAAATGATGGAGAAGTTAGTGGAATGACTTTTGTAGGTTTATATAAGGGTATAATAAATAGAGTTACAGGAATATATGGAGATGATTACACAGATGGAAGTACAATATCAGATGATGTTGCAGAAACATTTTCTAGGAACTCATATGTACAAGGAAAACACTACTCAAATCACGATATTAATGTAGATGGATATTATACAAAATATAATGTAGATGGAGTAGTTGATGTACAATATATAGAACCAACTCCAGATGATGCTGCATATTATCAATGGATTGTAGGAGAAAAATCAACAGATATTTATTATGAAAATATAGAATTAATAGCAACAAAATACGCAACTACTGCAACTTATGTTTTAAGTTTAAATGGTTTAAGTTATCCAAATATGACAGTAAAGGTTGTTGACTTTGATATTTCAGATTTATCAACAGATATTACTTTAAATGATCCAGACACAATACCAAATATTGCTAAAACTGCAGAAGATGCAGACACAAAATTTGGTTTGACAATGACAGCTGGAAATAGCGGATGGCAAACAAAAGGAACAACATACTTCCTAAATAATGGGGAAACTTCTGCGGGATACAGAGGAAAAACACAATATTTAAGTGATAATTCTTCAGCTACTCCAACATTCAGTTTTTATATGGCTCACTCAAAAAACATAAGTTCAACAGGCGAACTTGGAACTATTACAATAAAACTTGAGGCTTTATATGAAGAAAATGACGAGATAAAAATAAAAAATGCTTATGTTGTAATAAAATTGACTACAAATAATACTTTAAAGATGGACAAAGACTATTATGAAGGAGCAATAACTCCTGGTAAAGAATATAAAATCTTTCCAACTACAACTACAACAATTACTCAAAAAAGTTCATTTTCAGCATATTATTCATTATATATAAATGATTATTCAAAAACTAACTATTATGAAGGATTTTCGGGATATTATTATCATACACTAACTTCATCATGCATATTACCTGAAAAAACAAAAATTACATTAATAGATATGTCAGGAGAAAATCCTAAATATTATTATTATATTGTTAGTGCAGATGATGTAAAAAATAATAAAAAAGTGTATAAATTCACAGATTTTAAAGCAATGGATAGCAAAGAAGAGCCGTATAGTGCGGATGGAAGTTATTATAATTCAACTACGGATTTATTATATGAAGATTATATTGTTCATGTAAATTTTGAAGATACAAGTTTGACATCAAGTTTAGAATCACAAAATTTGGTAGTACAGCTAAGAGATATATTTGATGATACAGTTGCAATAACTGTAAATACAGCTTCATATCCAATGTTATTTAGTGTATATAATAATATAGATGTAGATACGAGTTTAAAACTAACTACAAATAAAGACATTATTTATATGGGTAATTCATTAGAATTTAATATAGAGTCAAATTATGCATTTAAGAAAAATAGTAACTCAGATATTGTATATGATACAACACATATTGATGATGCATTGGGAATAAGAATTACAATTTCTTCAGGTAGTAAAATTTTGACCTCATCAGATTTACAGGGTATATATATAAGTTATAATGGTACAAATTATTTTGCAAGGTCAGATGGATCATTTAGAATTAAAGTGGCAGATGCTGTAGCAAATGTATTAGCTAATATGACATTATACACTGAAAATGGTGAGCTGAATACTGGTACATATACTATTACTGCTCAGTCATTTGGATCTATAGATGGTACATATTTTTCAACAGAAATTGAATCAGCTTCAAAAGATATACAAATTATAAATACAAATTATGGATTTGATGTAGACTTAGATGATAATTCAGCTTTAATAAATAAGGACACTGGAAAAACAAAAAATGATAAAAATACATTGGATTTCACTATAGGATATTCAGGTAATTTTGAAAATACAAAAATATGTGTTTCTTTATATAGAAGAAAATATGATGAAATATATAGTTATAAATATGAAAAAGTAGATTTAGCTGATTATGTATCTACAGAATTGTTGCATACAAATACAGAAAATGAATATTTAGTTACAGATTTAGTGTTATCTATACAAAAATTCACTTTGACATTAAAAGAAGCTTTAAAAACCGGAACATATAAAATAAGATTTTCATTATATGATAATGATACATTGATTACATTTATAGATAAACCAGTCATAATAAAAAAATAATTAAACAAGAGATAACTCTTTTTCAAAGGAGTTATCTCTTTTAAATTTGACTATTGCTTTTTTTATATATTTGTAATATAATATTCGTGTGAAAAAATGTATTAATATGCATAAAATAGAGCTTTTATAATATATTTAAAATAGATTTTTCAAAAAGGAGAATGCTATGAAACAAAAAAAAGAAACAAATAATAAAAAAAGTAATAACAAGAATATAACAAATAGCAACAAAGACAAGTCAGGAAAAAACAATTTTAATATTGATGATACAAGAGTTTACAACTTTAATTCATATAATTTTGAACCTATTCCAAGTAAAAATAGATCTAATACCAATAAAATGACAGTTGTAAATAATAAGAACAACAAAACAAAAGACAAAAAGGAAAAAAGCAAATTTTCAAAAAAACATTCAAAGGCATCAATAATAATAAAAATTATTATTGTGTTGATTTTAGCTCTTATTGTTGTAGGTGCAGGAATTGTAGTTGGAATGCTTTATGGTATGTGGGGACAAGATTTTGAAATATCAGAAGATGAATTAGAAATAAAAGGAAATTCAGTTATATATGATGCAGAAGGAAATGTATCAGCAGAACTTAGTGGGGATGAAAATAGAAAAATTATAACATTAGAGAATATGGCAGAATATTTACCAAAAGCTTATGTAGCAATAGAAGATGAAAGATTTTATAAGCATAGTGGTGTGGATTATAAAAGAACAGCAGGTGCTATAGCAAATTACATAATACATCATGGAAGTTCATCTTATGGAGGAAGTACAATAACTCAGCAATTGGTAAAAAATTTAACTGGTGATGATGCGAAAACTGGAACAGAAGGTGTTACAAGAAAAATAAAAGAATGGGCTAAAGCATATCAAGTAGAAAGAATGCTTTCAAAAGATCAAATTTTAGAATTATATCTAAATATAGTATTTGTTGGTGCTGGAAATTCCGGAGTTCAAGTTGGGTCAGAGTATTATTTTAGTAAAGATGCAAAAGATTTAAGCTTAGAAGAATGTGCATTTTTGGCTGGAATAAACAATGCACCAAATTCGTACAATCCATTTAATAGTGATTCTAAATATGGAAAAGATGATGAAAAAACAGATTTAATAAATAATAGAACAAAAACTGTCCTATCTAAAATGTTAGAATTAGGATATATTAAACAAGATCAATATGATAAAGCAGTAAAAAATGTGGATAAAGGATTAAAATTTAAAAATGGTTCACAAAAAAGTGTTATATATTCATATCATACAGATGCAACTATATCTCAATTAATTTCAGATTTAATGGCAGAAAAGAATTGGTCTGAAGACTATGCAAAAACTTATGTATATGGTGGAGGACTTAAAATATATTCAACAGAAGAACCTAATGTTCAAAATGAGTTAGAAAAGGTAATGGGAGAAAATGCAAGCACTTACCAAATAACTTCAAGAACTAAAAAAGATAGTGATGGAAAATATCAAAAAAGTCAGGCAGCAATGGTTATTATAGACAATGACACTGGATATGTAGTTGGAGTATATGGAGGACTTGGAGAAAAAACAACTTCTAGAGGATTTAATAGAGCAACACAAGCTACAAGATCAACAGGTTCTACTATAAAACCTTTAGCAGATATTTTACCAGGACTTCAAGAAAAAACTATTACTCTTGCAACAAGATATGAAGATTATAAAACAGATTTTGATAATGGAAAATATACACCAAAAGATGATGTTAGATATTACAATACATCTTTAAGCATTAGGCAAGCGACTGCAAGATCTCAAAATGTTCCATTTGTAAAAGTCATTGCCGAATTAACAAATTCTGTTTCAACATCATATTTGGAAAAATTAGGTGTAACAACACTAGATAAAGAAAAAGATGTAGGTTTATCATTAGGAATAGGTGGTTTATATAATGGTATAAGTCCATTAGAAATGGCTGGAGCTTATGCTACAATTGCAAATAACGGAATATATAGAAAACCTTTATTTTATACAAAAGTTGTAGACAACAACGGAAATACAATATTAGAGCCTAAGCAAGAAACACATGAGGTTTGTTCAGAACAAAATGCTTATTTAGTAAAAGATGTTCTAACATCTGTTGTAGATGGCGCACCAGGATATTCTGGAACAGCACCATATTGTAAAATATCTGGAATAGATGTTGCAGCAAAAACTGGTACATCAAGTAATGATGAAGATAGATGGCTATGTGGATTTACAAATTACTATACAGCAGCCACATGGTATGGTTATGATTCAAAAGAAGAAGTAAAGATAAGTGGTTTAAACCCAGCTGGAAGAATTTGGGATGCTGTTATGACAGAATTACATTCTGATAAACCTAAAACCACATTTGAAAAGCCAAGTGGAGTGGTACCTGTAAAAATTTGTTCAGAAACAGGGTTAAAAGCAACAAGTAGTTGTAAATCAACATATACAGAATATTTTACAGAAGATAATATACCAGATGAATGTGATCAAGGCTCAACAGGAGTAAAAATCTGCAAATCAACAAATTTACTAGCGAATGAATATTGCCCAGAGGTTATAACAAGATATTATTCATATATATTACCAAAAGAAAGATTAGGATTGTGGGTTACTCATAAAGGAAATAATGGAGCACCTACAAAAGTTTGTACAGAACATAATGAAGATACTGCTAAACAAAGTGCAAGTGAACCAAGAATAACTCTAGTGGGAAGTTCTACAATGACTTTAAATGTTGGAGAAACTTATTCTGAACAAGGGGCAAAAGCAACAGATCCTACAGATGGGGATTTGACAAGTAGTATTAGTATTTCTGGTAGTGTAAATACATCAAAAGCAGGAACATACTATGTGACATATACTGTTAAAAATTCATTAGGAAAAACAGCTAAAACTACAAGGACAATAAAAGTAGAAGGAAAAACGTTAACACCATCAGAATCTAACAATACAAATACAAATACAAATTCAAATAATACTACAAATACAGATAACAGTAGTAATACATCTAATAACACCAATAATACATCAAAAAAACCAGATGATAATAAAACTACTCCATAAATTTAGCAAAAAGCAATAAAATAACAATTTAGTAGGATAGTTCTTAATTGAATGAACTATCCTTAATAAAAAAATTATATTGAAGGGGGAATCTTAATGGACATATATTTTTATAACACTTTAACAAAGAAAAAAGAAAAATTCGAGCCAGCTATTGGAAATGAGGTTAGAATGTATTCATGTGGTCCAACAGTATATAAAGATGCAACAATAGGAAATATGAGAACAAATTTATTTCAAGATGTTTTAAGAAGAGTTTTAAAATATAATGGTTATACATTAAAACATGTAATGAATATTACAGATGTTGGACATTTGGTATCTGATGCAGATGAAGGAGAAGACAAAATGATAAAATCAGCAAAAGAGATGCATAAGACACCATTAGAAATAGCTGAACATTATACAAAATTATTTTTTAAAGATTTAAAAAATTTAAATATAGAAACCCCAGAAATTGTATGTAAAGCTACAGACCATATTCAGGAGATGATCCAATATGTACAAAAACTAATTGACAATGGTTATGCTTATGAAACCTCAACTGCAGTATATTTTGATGTTTCAAAATTAGATGAATATGGAGTCCTTTCTGGAATAGATTTAAGAAAGCAAAAAGCTGGAGCAAGAGTTGAAGTTGATCCAGAAAAGAGAAATCCTTATGATTTTGCTGTATGGATAAAAGCACCAGAAAATCATTTGATGAAATGGGAAAGCCCATGGGGATTAGCTTATCCTGGATGGCACATAGAATGTTCAGCAATGGGTCAAAAATATTTAGGAAGAACATTTGACATACATACAGGAGGAATAGATTTAATACCTACACATCATGAAAATGAAATAGCACAGAGCAAAGGTGCATATGGAGTTAACCCAGCTAGATTTTGGATGCATGGGGAATATCTTTTAATAGATGGTGGAAAAATGTCGAAAAGCCTTGGAAATGTGTATCTATTAAATGATATTATTTCTAGGGGATATGATCCATTAGTCTATAGATTATTTACATATTCAAGTAATTATAGAAATAAAATAAATTTCACATGGGATGGAATAGAAGCAAATTCTAAATCACTTGAAAAACTTAGAGAGGGCTATCAAAAACACTTGAATGGAAATGATGATGTATCAGAACCTGAGATTCAAAATTTTGAAACAAAGTTTCATCAAGCAATAAATGATGATTTAAATATGCCACTTGCGATGAGTGTAGTTTGGGAAGTTATAAAATTACCAACAAAATCTCCTAAATATGCAAAACTATTAAAAAAATTTGATAGTGTATTAGCACTAGATATAGATAGACCTATAGACACAAGCAAAAATGAAATACCACAAGAAGTAATAGAATTGGCAGAAAAAAGATTAAAGGCTCGCAAAGAGAAGAATTGGGCAGAATCAGATAGTTTAAGAGATGAAATAAAAGAAAAAGGATATGAGATAGAAGACACCAAAGATGGATATCAATTAAAATAAATATCAATTGTCGATTGGCTATTAATTGGGGACGGGTCTTATTTCTAAAAGGGACGGATCTTCAAAAAATATTAGAAAAGATCTGTTCCTAACTGATAAAAATAAAATGGAGGAATTTAAATGGAGAAAAAAAGAATGTTAACAGGTGATAGACCTACAGGAAGGCTACATATTGGACATTACTTTGGTTCTATTGTTAATAGAGTAAAATTACAAGAGGAATATGAATCATATTTATTAGTTGCTGATGTACAAGCTTTAACTGATAATTTTAATAATCCCGATAAAGTTAGAAAAAATGTAAGAGAAGTTGTAATAGATTATTTATCATGTGGAATTGATCCTGAAAAGACTACAATATACATACAATCTATGATCCCAGAAACAGCTGAACTTACAGTGTTTTATTCAAACTTAGTAACTATTGCAAGACTTGAAAGAAATCCTACTGTAAAAACAGAGCTAGCTCAGAAAAGAGATGTATTTGGAGAAAGTGTTACTTATGGTTTTTTAGGTTATCCTGTTAGCCAAGCAGCAGATATTACTGTATTAAATGGAGAAATTATACCAACAGGCGAAGATCAAGAGCCATTAATAGAACAATGTAGAGAAATTGTTAGAAAATTCAATTCAATTTATGGAAATGTTTTAAAAGAACCTAAAATACTTTTGTCTAAAAATAAAAGAATAAAAGGTTTAGACGGAAATGAAAAAATGGGAAAATCTTTAGGAAATGCCATATATATTTCAGATTCACCAGAAGAAATAACAAAAAAAGTTATGAGTGCATTAACAGATCCAAACAGAATTAGAAAAGATGATTTAGGAAATCCAGATATTTGTATGGTTGCATATTATCATAATTTATTTAGCAGTCAAGAAGAATATAAAAATGTTTGTGAAGAATGTCGAGCAGGAAAAAGAGGATGTGTTTTTTGCAAAAAACAACTTGCAAATAATATAATAGAATTTTTAAAACCAATGAGAGAAAAAAGAGCATATTATGAAGCACATCCAGAATTGGTTGATAAAATAATATTAGAGGGTACAAATAAAGCAAGAGAAGAAGCTAAAAAGAATATGAAGAGAATAAAAAAAGCAATGAAATTAGATTATTTTGAGTAATTTTGAAAGGAAAGTATATAAATGACAGATTTTAAAAACATAATAGCAGAAGCTATATCAAAGGCTGTAAATTTGGGCAGAGAAGAAATATATGATTATATAGAAGTTCCAAAAGATACACAAAATGGGGATTATGCATTTCCATGTTTTAAACTTGCAAAATCACTAAAAAAAGCACCACCATTAATTGCTAAAGACATATCAGAAAAGATTGAGATAGACAAAAATAAAATAGTGGAAATTAGCATTGTCGGAGGGTATTTAAATTTTTACATAAATAAAGATTTATTAACACAAGAGGTTTTAGAACAAGTGGAAATGCAAGAAGATTATGGCAAAAAAGAAGAAAATAGTGTAGGTAAAAATATTGTTATAGATTATTCCTCACCTAATATTGCAAAACCATTTCATATAGGGCATTTAAAGACAACAGTAATTGGAGGAGCATTATATAATATATATAAATATCTAGGATATAATGTAATAGGGATAAATCATTTAGGAGATTATGGAACTCAATTTGGAAAACTAATAGAAGGATACAAGTTATGGGGAAATGAATATGATTTATCTGAGGATTCAATAGATAAATTAGCTGAAATTTATAAAAGAATCAATATTTTATGTAAAGAAGATGAGAGAGTTTTAGATAGATGTAGAGAAAACTTTAAATTATTGGAGCAAGGAGATGAATATTGCACTAAATTATGGCAAGAATTTAAAGATCTTAGTATAAAAGAATTTCAAAAAATATATGATTTATTAGGAACAAAATTTGACTCATGGAATGGAGAAGCTTTTTATGCTGATAAAACAGATGAGGTAATTGAACTCTTAGAAAAAAGTGGAAAATTAGTTGAATCTGAGGGAGCAAAAGTAGTTGATTTATCTGATAAAGGAATTGATACTCCATGTATAATATGTAAATCAAATGGATCTACAATATATGCAACTAGAGACTTAGCAGCAATATTATATAGAGCAAGAACCTATGATTTTGACAAGTGCTTATATGTAACTTCTTATGAACAAAACTTACACTTTAAACAAGTATTTGAAGTAGCAAAATTATTGGGAATAAATGAAAAATACACAAATGGTTTAGAACATGTACCTTATGGTTTTGTAAGATTGCCAACTGGAAAAATGTCAACTAGATTAGGAAATTTTGTTAAAGTAGAAGATTTATTAAATGAAACAATAGAAAAAGCTAAAAAAATTATCGAAGAAAAAAATCCAGATTTAGAAAATAAAGAAGAAATTGCTAAAAAAGTTGGAATAGGAGCAGTTATATATAATGACTTGGCAACAAGTAGAATAAAAGATGAAATATTTGATATAGACGAAATGCTTAATTTTCAAGGAGAAACAGGACCATATATTCAGTATATGTATGTTAGAACAAATAGTGTATTAGGAAAAGTCAGAAAAATTCCTGAAGTTAAAGATTTAAAAATAAATTTATTGCAAGATAAATATTCTCAAAATATAATCAAATTAATATATAATTTTGAAGATGTATTAAATCAAGCAATAGCCAAAAGTGAACCTTCATTTTTGGCAAGATATTTAATGGATTTAGCAAAAGCTTTTAGTAGCTTTTATAATGAAAATAAAATTATTTGTGATGATAAAGATTTACAAGATGCAAGGATTTACTTGACTTTTTCTACAAATAAAGTTTTAAGAAATGGTGCAGAACTCTTAGGAATAAAAATGCCAGAAAAGATGTAAAAAATTTAAAGTTTTTTTATGATTATGTTTAAGAAAAAAGTACTTTTAGATAAGAGAGGTAAGATATGAAAAAGATAAAAATTAATTTTAAAAAAGAAAATGGAGCTATTTCTTTATTTATTTTAGTTTCTTTATTATTTTTCCTTGTAATTGTGGTAAGTGTTGGTATAAGCTTAAAAAATAAATCAGTTTCTATGGATAGAAAATTAAATACTATAAAACAGAGTTATGAAACAGATATTGGAAATGAAGATGAGTTGTATAAAGAAAAAATTTCAATTAAAGTAATGCCAACAGAAACAAGTGTAGCAGATGCATCAACTACTTTTTCAACTGAATATGGAAAAATTGATGTAATATGGCTTTCTGGAACAGAAAACACTGTTTCAAGTACTCCGAATGCACCAAATCTTAGTGGAATGACACCAGTAAGTTGGACAAAGAATGGGGATACATGGACAGAAGATTCAACTGCTAGTAGCTCATATTATAGTTATGAAGCAGGAAGTGAAAATTCTGATAATACATCAAGTAGGTGGGCGAATGCCAAAAATTCTGATGGAAGTTATTTTGTATGGATACCAAGATTTGCGTATAGAATTACATACTATTCTAGTCAATCATCAACAGAGCCAACAGGATACTATGATGGTTGGGGGCAATGGAGAGCATCAGATGGTAAAGTAAGACTAGCATTAGATAGTGGAATAGAGACAGTAGAATATGGTGGAAATAAATATATTGTTCATCCCGCATTTTGTGGTACATCTGTAGGATATGATAATGGTTCATGGAGCAGTGATATTTCTGGATTTTGGGTAGCCAAATATGAAATGAGTAGAACTGGAGCAACCTCATCGTCTGCAGGTTCTGGATATAATACAACGTTTTTAAGTGTTCCAAATGTTCAGAGTGCTAGAAGTATAACAATAGGAAATGTGTATAATGTAGCAAAAAGTTACGACTCATCAAAAGAAAGCCATTTAATGAAAAATAGTGAATGGGGAGCAGTTGCTTATTTAACACAAAGTCAATATGGTAGAAATGGAAATGAAATAGATATAAATAATAGTAGTTCATACATAACTGGAAATGGTGGAGGAAGTACAAATGCTTATAGTACATCGGGAGCGCCAAATCCTTATAATACCACTATAGGAGCAAAAGCAAGTACAACAGGAAATGTTTATGGAGTTTATGATATGTCTGGTGGTGCTTGGGAATATGTAGCAGCATTTAATAATACTGATACAGATGATTATGAATCAAGTTATGGAAGTACATTTGCTTCAACATCTGGAACAAGTACTAAATATGCAACAAAATACTTAAATACAACTTTAAATTCTAGTGGTTCAACAAATTTTATTGGAAACAATATAATTTATACATACGGAAAAATAGGAGATGCAACAAAAGAAGTTAATAAAGGTGGAGCATATGATTTAAGTAATACAAGCACAAATTACAACTGGTTTGGAGACTGCCCTTTCCTTTGCTGCGCGAGTTACCCGTTTGTCTTTCGCGGGGGCTATTGCAATAATGAAGCCGGCGCAGGTGTGTTCTGTTCAAGCAACTCCCATGGTAATAGCGACAGCGGCCTTTCGTTCCGTGCGGTGCTTTGTCCGTAGCACTTTGAAACTTTCCTTGGGGCTTTGCCCCTTTTTCTTTTGCAGTAAATTGGAAAAGACGACTGTGTCAAGTGTGTAGACTTTTTAAATTTTTGTAATTTTTTGTCAAAGTACTTGAATAATTATTAGTAAATGTGATATAATACCATAGTGTTTAAAAAAGTGCTTAATTTTAAGTATATAAAGAAGAAAGGAAGTTTTATAAATGAAAGCAATAAGAAAAACAAAAATTGTAGGAACAATAGGACCAGCAAGCGAAAACAGATTAGAGGAATTATTTGATGCAGGATTAAATGTATGCAGAATAAATTATTCACATGGAAGTTATGAGGAGCAAAGAGAAAAGACAGAAGAAATAATTAGATTAAGAAAAGAATTAGATTTACCAATTCCTATGATTCTAGATATGCAAGGACCAGAAATTAGAACAGGTATGTTAGTTACAGGAAAAAATGAAAAAATAATGTTAGAAGATGGTCAAACATTTACATTAGTAAATGAAGATATTATTGGTGACAAAGACAAAACATCTGTAACATACAAAAATTTATATAAAGATGTTAAACCAGGAGCAAAGATTTTAATAGATGATGGAGCTATAGAATTAAGAGTAGACAAAATAGTTGACAAGGATATAGTTTGTACTGTAATCCACGGAAATGGTTTAGGAAGCAGAAAGACAATGAATTTACCTGGAACAGAAGTTAGATTGCCAGCTTTAAAAGATAAAGATATAGAAGACTTAAAAGCTGCATGTGCACATGAATATGATTATGTTGCTATATCATTTGCAAGAAACACAGATGATATAATGCAAGTTAGAAAAATATTAGATGAAAATGGTGGAAAAGACATTAAACTTATCACTAAAATTGAAAATGTAGAAGGAATAAGAAATACAAATTCTATTGTTGAAATGGCAGATGCTCAAATGGTAGCTCGTGGAGATATGGCAACAGAAACTGACTTTACTGAACCACCAGTTATGCAAAAGAGAATTATAAAAATGGCAAATTCTTTAAATAGACCAGTAATTACTGCTACACAAATGCTTGAATCAATGACACATCAACCACTACCAACAAGAGCAGAAGCATCAGATGTTGCAAATGCTATATATGATAGAACAAGTGCAGTAATGCTTTCTGGAGAATGTGCTCAAGGAGATTACCCAGTTGAATGTGTAAAAACAATGGCAAAGATTGCAAATAGAGTTGAACCAACAATTAATTATTGGAAAAGATTTGAACAAAATGAAGATTCAGATTTATCTACATTAGAAATGAGTGTTGCAAACTCTGCTTGTGTACTTGCTAAAAACATGAAAGCAGACGCAATTGTTGCATATACAAATACAGGAGATAGTGCTAGAAGATTAGCAGGATTAGGAGCAGGATGCCCAATACTTGCTGTTACAGATAATAGAAAAACATTCTATCAATTAGGATTAGTTTGGAATGTTTATCCTGTATATGTTGATTCTAAAGAAAGTACAGATGAAACAGTAGAAGCAGGTATAGAAAAATTAAAGAAACAAGGGGTTTTAGAGAGTGAAGATATAGTTGTTGTTTCTGGAGGAGCAAAATTATTAAAAGGTGAAACAAATAGTAAAATTGCTTGTGGAATTATTAGAATATAATAAAAAATAGAGAAAAATTATAAAGGCTACTTTTTAGTAGCCTTTATAATTTTCCTCTATTTTCTAAGAATTTACGTTTTTTAAAATTAATTACAAATTGAATAAAAAAGATTGAAAAATAAAGAATATTATGGTAAAATAAATCTATATGTTAAAAAAATATACATAGAAGAATAGGAGTGATAATTATGATAGCTATAGGTAGTGATCACGGGGGATATAAATTAAAAGAAGAATTGAAAAAATATTTAGAAGAAATAGGACTAGAATATAAAGAT
Source organism: Clostridiales bacterium UBA3678 (assembly GCA_002372935.1). GTDB lineage: Bacteria > Bacillota > Clostridia > TANB77 > CAG-508 > CAG-269. The sequence goes on from DFJF01000007.1 coordinate 61,390, forward strand.
GTTGGCACAAATAGTGAGACTAGAACAGATTATCCGATTTTTGCAAAAGAAGTTGGGCGACTTGTAAGTGAAAAAAAATGTGAAAAAGGAGTTTTAATTTGTCGTTCTGGACACGGAATGGAGATTGCAGCAAATAAATTTAAAGGAGTAAGAGCAGCATCTGTTTCTAATGAAGATGATGCTAGAATGGCAAAGTCTGATGACAATGTTAATGTGCTTTGTTTAGGGGCAGATTGTTTAGAAACAGATGAAGCAATTAGAATCCTAAGAGTATGGATTGCCACAGAATTTAAAGGTGGAAGATACAAAGAAAGATTAGATATGATAGAAGACATTGAAAAAGAAAATATGAAATAACGGAGGAATAATATGTGGGGAGATATAGCTATTGCATTCCTTTTAGCATTTATTGTATCATTTATGGCAACACCATATTCAATGAAATTAGCACATAAAATTGGAGCTGTAGATATACCAAAAGATGATAGAAGAATGCATCAAAATTCTATGCCAAAACTTGGCGGAGTTGCTGTAATAGCGGGATTCTTAGTATCTATTATTTATTTATTAATAGTTTCATCAATAGAAAAGAGTATAGATCTTTTTGGTTCAGAAATGTATATAAAAAAATTAATAGGTGTATTTTTAGGAATTATAATTATTACGATTACAGGAATTTTAGATGATATAAAAACTTTAAAGCCACATCAAAAACTTATAGGACAAATATTAGCTGCAATTATAGTTGTGGCATTTGGAACACAAATTGATAATATAAATTCTGGATTTTTACAAATAGGATTAAATAGATGGATATCAAGCATAATTACAATAATTTGGATTGTAGGTATAACTAATGCAATAAATTTAATGGATGGTTTAGATGGTTTATCTTCAGGCATTTCTTTGATATCATTAATTTCCTTATTAATGATATTTGCATTAAATAACTCTCCAATGGTTGCAATACTTGTTATATCATCTTTAATAGGTGCTTTGGTAGGATTTCTACCATTTAACTTTGCGCCAGCTAAAACTTTTATAGGTGACACTGGATCAAATTTTTTAGGATTTATGCTAGCTGTTATATCAATTTTAGGTGTAGCAAAAACATATACATTTGCTGTAATTGTTCTACCAATTTTAGTTTTAGGATTACCAATATTAGATGTAACCTGGGCTATTATTAGAAGAATTATAAAAGGAAAGTCAATAAAGGCTGTATTTAAAGCAGATAATGAACATGTACATCACAAGCTAGTTAAAAGGGGGTTTACACAAAAGCAAGCTGTTTTTATATTATATGGTGCAAGTACTATATTTGGGATGTTTGCAATAATACTTTTTGATAGTGGGATCTGGAAAGCACTTTCATTTTTACTAATGGTATTTGCAGCAGTTGCAATAGGTTATAAAAATTTTATTATAAATAAAAATGAAATTGCGGCAGATACAAAATATGAATGCTCTGTATGCAAATATATTTATAATCCAAAATATGGAAACGAAAAAGCAGGAATTCATAAAAATACGCCATTTAATGATTTACCAAAAAATTGGGTTTGTCCAGTTTGTGGGGAAAAAAAGAATGTATTTGAAATATATAAAGAACAATAAAAATTTCAAAATTTTTCATAAATAAATTTTGTATATAAACATAAAAAGAACAAATAATAAATTTAAGAAAATTGATTAAATTTAGGAGGAAAATTATGAAATTTTTTAAAGGCGTAATTGTAGGAACTATGATTGGTGCTGGAGCTTGGATGATGTATAACGAAAGTGCTAAAAGCAGTAAGAAAAAAGTTCTTAAAAATGGAAAAAGAATTATAAAAAATATGGGTTTAATGTAAAAATAAAATAAAGACTATGCAAAATTTTATTTTGTGTAGTTTTTTATATTATAATATTTTATTATATTTTGATAAAATAGTACGGTAAAATCTAATATTATTAGAGAATAAAAAAGAAATTAATAATGGCATTGCAAAAAATGAATAAAGTCTTTACAAATACAAAAAAACAATGTTATAATAGGAATCGGAAAAAGGAGTGAATTTTTTAATATGCAAAGCATAAATAACAATTTAGAAAAATTAGAAAAAGAAATAGACTATCATTTTAAAAATATAAAATTATTGGATAAGGCTCTTACACATACTTCTTATGCATATGAAAAAAAAGTAGAAAGTAATGAAAAACTTGAATTTCTTGGAGATAGCATACTTGAGTTTGTATCTAGTGAATATATATTCGAAAATTATTCTAAACTAAAAGAAGGAGAAATGACTAAAGTTAGAGCTAGTGTTGTTTGCGAGAAAAGCTTGTATGGTATTGCAAAAAAGCATAATTTTGGTGATTTCTTGAATCTTGGAAAATCAGAAAAGGTATCACAAAGTGAAGTAAGACCTGCAATTATGGCAGATAGTGTGGAAGCTGTTATTGCTGCAATTTTTTTAGATGGAGGAATTGAACCCGCAAAAAAATTTATTTTAAGTAATTTAATAGAAAGCATAGAAAATTCAACTAAACATATTGGACAAAAAGATTACAAAACAGTATTACAAGAAATTTTACAAAAAAATGGTAATGCAAAAATTGAATACGAAATTATAAAAGAAAGCGGACCAGACCATGACAAAATTTTTTTTGCGGAAGTAAAATGTAATGGAAAGATATTAGCAGGAGGAGACGGCAAAAGCAAAAAATTGGCAGAAATGCATGCAGCTAAAAAAGCTTTGGAGAGAGCAAAAAAGTTATAAAAAGGATGTGATTTTTAATGAAAAAGTTTATTATTCCAATTTATGTTCCATATACTTCGAGCAAAAAAGATTGGATTTTTGATAATCAAAAAATTGTAAATGGCAAAAAAGAATTAACAAAAGAGAAACTTAAGGATATTATACAAACTAATATTACTAAAATAAAACAGGGAACTTTTATAGAAGTTGCATTTGTAGGGGCCGATTTTACTAATTTATCTGAAGATTTACAAATAGAATTATTAGAAATTCTACAAAGATATATAAAAGATGGGAAGATAAATAGTATAAGAGTTTCAATTAGACCAAATAATATAACAAAAAGCAAATTAAAAATGTTAAAAAAATATAAAGTAAAATCAATAGAATTAGAAGTACATTCAACAAATGATTACATATTGAAAAGTATAGGTATGGACTATTCATTTAAAGATATCAAAAAAGTATCAAAAATGGTTAGACTTAGAGGATTTAAGTTAGGACATCAAATGACTATTGGTTTACCAGATAGTACAAAAATAGATGACATAAATACTGCAAAAAGCCTTGTAAAACTTAAAACTAGTATGGTAAGTATAAATCCAGTTTTAGTAATAAAAAATACATCTTTGGAAAAAGAATTTCAAGAAAGAACATATAAACCATTAGCAGTAGTACAAGCAATAGAAACTTGCAAAGAATTAGTAAAAATATTTAATAAAAAAAATATAGAAATTACAGCAATAGGATTTGACCCATTAGATAGTGAGGTAAAACAGGAAACTTTTTCAGAACAAGTTATTTCTGGTCCGTTTCATCCTGAATTTAGACAATTGGTTGAATCTAGCTTATGGTATGATGTTATAGTTAATAAAATTAAAATGTTAAATACTAAAGTTATGCAAGTAGAAGTAACTATAAATCCAGAAGATGTAAACAATGTAATTGGATATAAAAATGAGAATATAGAAAAATTAAAAGATACTTATGATGTTGAATTGGTTGTTACGACAGATGAAACTATGAAACGAGGAAAGTCAAAAATAGATATTACAAAAGTTTTTGGCTCTGAAGAAATTTAATAACATAAGAATAAAAATCCTTTTTTTACAAATAATTGTAAAAGAAGGATTTTTTTTGTTTTAAAAAGGTAATAAATTATTACAAATAAATAAAAATTTTAAATATATTTAAAATTCTTTAGTAAATTTCAACATAAAATTAATATAAAATAATAAATTTAAATTATAGAGAGGATTTAAATGAAAAATGTCTGATAAAAAAATTAGCTGGACAAGAGTCTTAAAAAATATTGGTTATATTTTTGGAATAATCATAATTACTATTATTGTGGTGAAATTGGCTATTTTTTATATGCCATTTGTTATTGCATTTGTTATATCAATTATGATAGAGCCATTAATAAAAAAAATAATGAAGAAAATGAAATTTTCTAGGAAACTAAGCTCTATTATTGTATTTATTATTGTATTTGGGATTATTTTAGGATTACTTATATGGGGAATTACTACAATTATTTCTGAAGCAACAAATTTATTGTCAGGTTTTAATAATTATTATGAAAAAATTTCAAATCAATTGAATTATATGATAGAGAATTTAAAGTTTGATAGTGTAAATACTTCTGGCGAATTAAAAGATATTTTAGGAAATACTTCTACATCTCTTTTAGAAAAAGTTTCTAAATATTTACAGGGATTTTTAAATAATCTAGTTAAATTTTTTACATCAATTCCAAGTATGACAATTTATTTTATTGTGACAATTTTGGCATTATATTTTATATGTACAGATAAAATATATATGATAGATGAATTAGAACATCACCTACCAGATAATTGGGTAAAAGGGTTAAGTAGACATACAAAAGAAATTACAAAATCAATGGGAGGATATTTAAAAGCTGAGCTGAAACTAATAGGGATTTCATTTGTTATATCACTTATAGGACTTTATATAATGCACTTTTTAGGATTAAATGTTGGCTTTCCACTTTTAATTGCATTAGGAATAGGGTTTGTTGATGCACTTCCAATACTCGGTTCTGGAACTGTAATGGTACCATGGGCAGTTATTTCTGCACTAAACGGAGATTTTAAATTAGGTATTTCAATTCTTACATTATGGATAATAATGAGTGTAACAAGGCAATGTTTAGAGCCAAAACTTGTTAGTCGGAAACATAGGAATTCATCCAATTTTTACAATAATTGCAATGTATACAGGGTTCAAAATTATGGGTGTTTTAGGCATGTTTGTTGGACCTATTATTTTAATTATATTAAAAAATGTTTTTAAGAATTTTATAGATGGTGGAGTTATAAAAGTAATTTTAGAAAAAAATGCAACTTGATGGGTTGATTTTTTGATAGATAAGTGGTAGAATTAAGCAAAATGTTAACATAAGGAGAATTTTAATGGATATTTCTATACAAGTTCTTTTAAAACAGGTCAAAAGAAATAATAGTTCTAATAATATAAATTTAATTAAAAAAGCATATGATTTTGCAAATAAAAAACATGAAAATCAATATAGAAAATCAGGCGAGCCATATATAATTCATCCAATAAATGTTGCTTACAACTTAGCTACATGGGGTATGGATACACCAAGTATATGTGCTGGTCTATTACATGATGTAGTAGAAGATACATCAGCTACTTACCAAGATATACAAGTTGAGTTTGGTGAAGAAATAGCTCAAATAGTAGATGGAGTTACTAAACTAGCTGATGCTTTTTCAGATTTAGAAGAAAAACAAACAAAAAATTATACAAAATTGTTTGGTGCGATGGAAAAAGATATAAGAGTTATAATTGTAAAATTGGCAGATAGGTTGCATAATATTCAAACATTAACATATTTAAGACCAGATAGGCAGCTTGCGATTGCAACAGAAACAATAGAATTATATGCACCAATTGCTCATAAGCTTGGTATGCATGATGTGCAAATTCAATTACAAGATGAAGCATTCAAATATGTTCATCCAGAAGAATACAAATTTATAACTGAGAAATTTGAAAAATTAAAAGAGAAAAATAAAGAAAATTTAGATAATACAGTAAAAATTTTAAAACAATTTTTGAAAAAACAAAGAATACCAGCACTTACAAATTTAGAATACAAACATTTATATAATATTTATATAAAGATGAAAGAGAAAAATATTGATATAAGTCAGATACAAGATTTATTTGCAATAAAAATCATTGTAAAACACAAAAGAGAGTGCTATAGAATATTAGGCGCCTTGAATACTCAATTTAGAACAATACCAAAATCTTTTCGAGATTATGTTGCAATTCCAAGAAACAATAATTATCAAGCATTGCAAGAAATAATTTTTGGAGAAAAAGGTTGTATAGTAGAGGCACAAATTTGCACTTATGAGATGAATAAAATGTCTAAATATGGGATTACAAATTATTTTAGATATTTTAAAGCAAATGGTGAGGAAAATTTTGAAAATAATTTATCAGGAATAAAAGATACTCTAGAGTTAGAAGACTTAATAAACAATCCAAAAGAATTTTTAAAAACACTAAAAGAAGAGTTAATAGGTAAAGAGACTTATGTTTTCACACCAAAAGGTGAAATTAAAGTATTGCCAAAAGATGCCGTAGTTTTGGATTTTGCATATGCAATTCATAATGATATAGGAAATAATATTTCTGGATGTATGATAAATAGCAAATATATGCCAATTACTACTAAGTTAAGAAATGGAGATATAGTTCAAATTATTACATCAAAAGATGGAATTACTCCAGAAAAAGAATGGCTAGATATTGTAAAAACAGCAAAGGCCAAGATACACATTGTGAAAAGACTGAAAGAAACTCAAAAAACAATACAGAACGTAAATTTAGATATTTTTATAAAAAAATTAGGAGATATAAGTTTAAATGGAATTATTTCTGAAGTTACAGAAATTTTTACAAAAAATAATATCAATATGGAATCTTTTGAAGTTAATATGGAAGATGGAATAAAAATACATATAACATTAGAACAAATATATTTACCAAAATTAGATGAGGTAATCAAAGAACTAGCTGAAAAGAATCAAATAGAAAAAATAAATAAATATTAATTAATATAAAATGGCAATAAAAGTTGAAAAATAATTATTTTTTTACTAGATTTATGCCTTAAGGGAAGGAAAGAAAATAATAATGGATAATTTAGAAATTATAAAAAGAAAAGCAGTACAAATTTTTAATGAAGAAGATTTAGATAAAAAAATAAAAAGTGGAAAAAAACTTACAATAAAGCTTGGAGCAGATCCATCAAGACCAGACTTACATATAGGTCATAGTGTAGTTTTAAGAGCTTTAAAACAATTTCAAGATATGGGACATGAAGTAGTTTTTGTTGTAGGTGATTTTACAGGTATGATAGGAGATCCATCAGGGAAGAGCAAAACAAGACCATCACTTACTTTTGAGCAAACAAGGAAATCAGCAGAAACATATTTAGAACAAGCAACAAAAATATTAGATAAAGAAAAAACGAGAATAGTATTTAATTCAGAATGGTTATCTAAAATGAATTTTGAAGATGTCATTAAACTTGCAAGTCATTATACAGTTGCCAGAATTATGGAAAGAGATGACTTTAAAAATAGATTTGAAAACAATTTGCCATTATCAATGCATGAATTATTATATCCATTAATGCAAGGATATGATTCTGTGGCTTTAAACGCAGATATAGAAATAGGTGGAACAGATCAGACATTTAATCTTTTAGTTGGAAGAGATTTGCAAAAAGATTATGGGCAGGAAAGCCAGGTTGTAATGACATTTCCATTACTTGTTGGTCTAGATGGAAAAGAAAAAATGAGTAAATCATTAGATAATTACATAGGAATTTCTGAAGATCCTTTTTCAAAATTAGAAAAAAGTATGAAAATACCAGATGATGTATTAAGACAATATTTTGAACTTACTACTGATTTACCAATAGAAGAAATTAATTCAATTATGAGTGGAGATATAAGAGAAGCACATTTTAGATTTGCAAAAGAATTATTAACAATGTATGATGATGTTAATGAGTTTGAAAATTTAAAACAAAAATATTTAAATATTGCAAAAGGTGGAATACCAACAGATGTGGAAGAAGTAAAAATTAAAGAAGATGAAATTAATATATGTGATTTGTTAGTAAGAGTAGGGTTTGCTTCTTCAAAAGGTGAAGCAAAAAGAATGATTAAAGGAAATGGTGTTAAATTAAATTCAAAAACAGTAAATGATATTTCTAAAACTATAATAACAAAAGAAGAAAACATAATACAATTTGGGAAGAATAAGTTCAAAAAAGTTATTAAAGGATAAGAAAAAAACTTATCCTTTTTTTTATAAAAAAATTATTGCATTTTAAAATTTATTTGATATAATATAATCAGTGTAATATTAGGAGGAATTTTTATGAAAAAAGCAGTTGTAAACTTAATAATTATTTTGTATGTAATAATAGCTATAGGTACAACTATATGTTTATTAACATACAATGAATATAAAGTTTCAGTATTTGGTGATAAAACTTTAATTATAATTAATGAAGAAGATGATGGTTTAGATTACAAAAAAGGTGATTTAGTTATAGTTGGAAAAGAAGGATATAAAAATGCAAAAGAAGGAGATACATTATTCTTTTATCAAGAAAATGGAATAAAAGTAGCTAAGATACAACAGAAAGAAGATTTTGGAGATGCTGGAGTGGTTTTTACAATAGATGGAAATTATCAGGTAGTTAATGAAAATGTGATAGGAACATCCAATAATGCAAAAGTAATAAGCAAGTTTGGTACAATCTTAGGTGCATTAGAATCTAAATGGGGATTTTTATTTTTAATAGTATTTCCATCATTATTAGCATTTTTACATGAAGTATATGAGCTAATACTAGAGATTTCAAATAAAGAACAAAGGGTATAAAAATATGAAAAAAATCTGGTTTTTAATAGGAATGCTTATGCTTATAGTTACGATTTTTGTAATTGCAAATTCTTATGCGAAATACATAGCAGAGGCTTCAGGCACAACAGAAAGGCAAGCTGGTGCATGGGTTATAAAAGTTAATGACACAGATATTTCTTCAAGTTCTTCAGAAACAGAATTTAAAATAGACAAGCTTACTTATAAAAAAAATGATTATGTAGAAGAAGGAAAAATTGCTCCTTCTTCAGTTGGATATTTTGATGTAACAATAGATCCATCTGGCACAAGTACAGCAGTAAGATTTGATGTAACAATAGATACTACAGAATTAGGTATAAGTGATGCAATTAATTTTACAGATGCAAAATTAGTAGTAGATGGTGTAGAGTCTGACAAAACTTTAACAAGAACAGCAGAAAAAACATATTCAGGAATTATAAGTTTAGATGATGTTCAAAAGGGTGTTTTAACAACTGCTAGATTTTATATAAAATGGAATGATGAGGAAACAACTTTAGGTGATAAATCTGATTCTCAAATAGGATCTACAAAAGATGTATCATTGGGATTACCAATTGTTGTAGTAGTAAGTCAATACTTAGGTGAGACTTTAGAAGAATATAAATAAAATTGGAGAACTTATGAAGATTTTTGAAAAAATAATAAAAATTATTTTAGATATTATAATAATTCTTGCTATCGGAATTGTAATTATAGTCTTGTGTAATTTTTTTCAAGTAAATGTTTTTGGACATAAATATCCTGATTTTTTAGGATACACTTTTTTTGAAGTTACAACTGGCAGTATGTCAGGAACCATGGAAATAAATGATGTGATTTTAGTAAAGATTACAAATGATGTTCATACTAATGACATAATAACTTATGTACAAAATGATGAAATTATTACACACAGAGTTATAGAAGAAAGAAAAGAAGATCTTATAACAAAGGGAGATGCAAATAATGCAGGAGATATGCCCATAAGCAAATCAAATGTAATAGGAAAAGTTATAAAAGTATTTCCTAAACTTGGAATATGGTTTAAAGTTTTTTCAGACGTAAAAGTTATAATATCTATTTTTATAACACTTATTTTGTTTGGAATTGCAATTTCTACAGATGATCATAATGAAAAAAGCAAAGAAAAGCAATCTTTTTCCAAATTTTTGAGAAAAAGGAGAGGAAAGAAAAAATATGAGCAAAAGGAGAAGAAGAAGAAGACAGACTAAATTAATGTATATGAGACTAATATTTTTCTTAGTTATCCTAATTTTAACTATATTCTTAGTTAGAGGAATATTAGCAAGATATAGGTCTTCGGCAAAATCTGGTGCAAATCTTGATTTAGCATATTATGTGTTTTCAGAAGGAAGAATTTCACAGGAATTAAAACTTGGAAGCATATTACCAAGAAAGGAACCTTATACATACACATTTTCTGTTGCCAACAATGATGGAAAAAACAGAACTCAGGTTTCACTAGCATATTCAATAGTAATAAAAACTACTACAAATTTGCCGTTAAGTTATAAGGTTTATAATACAGAAGATACATCAACAGATCTTGTACAAAAAACTGAAACATCGCAAGATGATGACGGAACATATTTTAAATATATTTATGTTCAAGGTGGTACATTTGGATTTTCGAAAGATGAAGAAACCACATATCAAATAAGTGTTACTTTTCCAGAACAATATAATTTAGCAGAATATGAAAATATTTTAGAATATGTAGAAATATCAGTAGATTCAAAACAAAGAATACAATAAACATAATTTAATTATAAAAGAGGGTAAAAGTGAAGGTAAAAAAAGAAAGGAAGCATTTAAATAAAAGAACAAAAGGAAAAATTAAAAAAAATAATATTTTTTTATTATTAATAATTTTAGTTGTTGTTGTGTATCTTGCTCCAAAACTATTCTCTGCTGCAAAATATATTTATAGTTCAGTTCAAGAATATTATTTATCATCAAAAGACTTTTATTTTGCAAGTGATAAGCTAAGTTCAAGCCATACAGAATATGAAATTACGAATAACTGGTCTGGAGCAGAAACATATATTATAGCAGTAAATATGAGTAGCAAGAAAAATGATATGGCATTTACTGCTGCGGACATTGAATATACCATTTCATATACATGCTCTGACAATATATCATGTAAATTAAGCAAGACATCAGGAACAATTGTTGGACAAGACAATGGTGGAGTTAATGAAGATTCTTTTTCTATAAATATTGATCCTGCAAATGGTACAGCTTTAAATGAGGGGGAGAAAGCATGGGTAGAAGTTACTGCAACATCAAAATCTCCATATAAGCAAACAATTAGTGGAAAATTAATACTTGAGGTAGGAAATGCTGAAATTTCTTATGAAATAATAGATTCAGCCAATTCACCATATTTAACAGTAAATATTACAAATTCACAAAGTAAAGGTGCTGATGTAACTTTAGCATATAGCCCGTCAGTAGTATTATTGGATATGACTAGTAGATTTTATCTTAATTCTACAAGTAATAAGACTGAGAAGCTAAATAATTATGCTTATATAAATAGCATTACATCTTATGTTGATTCTCTTACAACAACAAGTGTTAAGTTTTATAAAATGGATAAAACACAAGATTATTCTTATTCAAATGAAAATGGAGTAACACCAGTAATAACATTATCATATTAATAAATCTAGGAGGAAAATATGACAACAAATTTGATGGATGAATATATTAAAATCACAAAAACCTTTTTAAAAGATTTTACCAAAGCCTTTTTTGCTGAAAAATTTGTAGATGCTATATCAAATGAATATATAAAGGCATATATAGAGGCTCGAATTTATAACTTTGAAGAAGAAAAGCATAGATTTTTTTATAGAAGAATTTATATAAATCTAATAAAAAAATCCAAGGAAATAAAAGAAAATTCATCAATACTTGATAGACAATTAATAGATGACAATTTGAAAATGTACCAATATGTATTTTATTTTGATGGAGTAAGGGGAATATCTGATTTAAAAACTTTTATTAAAGAAATGTGCGAAAAAAGAACTACAAAATTTGGTATAATAAAAATTACTGGTCTTGAGGATAGAATCTATAAAATGACAAAAAAATATAATGAAGACAAGGAAAAATTTATTAAAAATTTAGATACACAAGATTTTACATTAAAAATTGAAAAATATATGTTAATTGATGATACATATAAAGTAGATTTAGATTTTAACTTTAATTTACCATATATTTATAGCCAAAAAGTTATTAACGAGGTTTATAATTGTGGTGTAATAAATGAGGACAAGTTAATTATAGAATACAATCTTTTAGTAGGAGTATGTATAAATGATATAAATAAATGCAATTTTGACACAAAATATTTAGTTAATTTTGCAAATACTCTATTTGAAAAAGAAAAAAAATTAAGACAAACATTAAGAACAATAGATAACACAGCTATACAAGACAAAATAATATTAAAAATTAAATATCAAGATTTCGAAAAAAATAAAGAAATAATTTATTCTTTGATGAAAGAAGGATTTAAGTTTGCATTAATTTTAGATGACAATTTTGAAACAACAATGGATAATATTAGAAAATTAGATATGTTTCAATATTTGTTAGTTCCTGAGAACAATAAGAATTATGATTTCATAAAAGAAAACGAAATAAGAATAAGCAAAACAATAATATATGATATATAAAAAACAATATGTAGTTAAAAGAGGTGTAAAATGGATACTTTTTTAAGATTTCTATATGAGTTAGTTAACCAAATAGTTACTGGAATATATGTAATATTTAGTGGATTAATAAATGGATTAAAACAGATGTTTAATTTTCCATTATTTTATAATTTAGTAACACAATATAAAAATGATTTTACAGGACCTGAATGGGTACTTGTTGGACTAACCATTTTGTTTATGATTGTTTTTTATGGTGGAATAATATTGTTAGTTATATTTTTAATAAGAAAAATAGTAAAAAGATTAAAGCCAATAAATAAGACAGCATTGTTAAATGAAGTAGAAGAATTAAATAAACAAGTGATTCAACTTTCTAGAGAAAAAGATGAAATTCTAGAAATGAAAGTTTCTCAAATGGGATTAAAGCCTGATGAAAGTCCAATTGATGAAAAGGCTCTTGCAACAGCAAATGGAGCATCAGATGGAGAAGATGAAGCTAAAGGAGAAAATGGAATAAGATTTTCAAAATTAAATTTAATCGATATGGAATATGCAGATTATAAGATTAAAAATTATGGTAATACTTTTGATTTGCCAGAACTTGTAAGTAATTTTAGAAATTTTGCAGCATCTAAGTTACATCTATATTATAAAGAAAAACTATTAAGAATTTTCGTCGCTGGGTTAGCTTCAACAAGACTTGTAATATTACAAGGTATTTCTGGTACAGGTAAAACTTCTCTTGCTTATGCTTGGGGAAAATTTATGAAACAAGATTCTTGTGTTGCTTCAGTACAGCCATCATGGAGGGATAGAACAGACCTTTTTGGTTATTTTAATGAGTTTACTAAAAAGTTTAATGAAACAGAATTATTAAAAGAAATGTATATAGCAGATTATACAGATGATGTATATACTGTAATACTAGACGAGATGAACTTGTCACGTGTTGAATACTATTTTGCAGAAATGTTATCTATTCTAGAAATGCCAGACAAAAAAGAATGGGTAATTGAAATTGTTCCAAACACTTGGAAAAGTGATCCAAAAAAATTAATGCATGGAAAAATTCAAGTTCCACCAAATATGTGGTATATAGGAACAATCAACAATGATGATTCTACATTTGCTGTTACAGATAAGGTTTATGATAGAGCTATGCCTATAGACATAAATGATAAAGGACAAGCATTCACACCAGAAGATGTTGATGCACAAAATGTAAATTATTCATATTTAGATAAATTATTTACAGAAGCTATGGAGAATTTTCAAATATCTCAAGAAACTCTTGATAAAATAGAAAAGATGGATGATTTTGTTATTAAACACTTTAGAATAGCTTTTGGTAACCGTATTGTTGCACACATGAAAAAATTTGTTCCAGTATATGTTGCATGTGGTGGAACAGAAGTAGAAGGAGTAGATTATTTTATTGCTAAAAAGATTTTAAGAAAATTTGAGCAGTTAAATATGTCATTAATTAAAGACGAAATTGATGGATATATTAAATTTTTAGATGATACATTTGGCAAAGGCGCTATGGCAGAATGTATAGAATATTTATTAAGATTGAAGAAGATGGGATAATCTATATTTTATTAAGGAAAGGGTGGAAATATGAGAAACCTAGAAGTAACCAATCTATATGACAATATAGATGAACATAGTGTTGAAGACTTTTCGAATAAACTAGATTCAAATATGCATGTAAAAACAGACTATTATAAAGATGTAAATGATTTGGAATGGTTAGATATTTTTGAAGATATATTGCCACATCTTGAAAAAATAATGAAAAATCCAAAAAGATTTATAAAAACAGAAGAAGAAATTGTTAAAATAGAGTCAGCTAAAAAGGTTGGAGTAGAAACAGTAAAACATTTAGCAAAACATACAAATTTTATACAAGATATAGATAAAAAAACAGGTGATGTTATCCCTTCAAAGCTTTTAAATGTTTTAAAAGAAGAAACTTTTAATACCTATGAAAATCGTTTTATATATACACTTATAAATCATATGAATGATTTTATAAGATTTAGATTAGAAAATATAAAGAAAAACCCAAGACTAAAAGACAACAAAAAGATTGAATATAATAGTGCTACATCTGTAGGGCAAGAAAAAATAAATATAAATGTTCAATTAAATACTGCTTTAGATACAAATTTGAATTTTGATAAAAACTTTGAAAAAAGAGTAAAAAAGATACAAGATGATATAAAAAGTTTGACATATACAGAGGTATATAAAGATTTAGAAAAAGAAGGAGTAGCTTTTGTTACTCCTCCTATAAAAAAGACAAATGTTATCTTAAAAAATGTTCATTTTCAATATGCAATGAAGTTATGGGATTATATACATGAGAACATGACAAAAAAGAATGAGCCAATAAAGCAAAATAAAGATTATATGGAAAAAGGAAATATAAAAAGCTTAATTGATGAAACATTTCTTTTACAATATCTAACTGTTAATTCAATTAACAACAATGAGGAAGAAACAAAAAATGAAAAGGAAAAAACTATTAGTAGAATGCTTGACAGAATTATAGATTTAAATCCAGAACTTACAAAAAAAGAATTACAGGATAAACTTGGATTAGAATTTGACAAAGCAAAAGAAAGAAGAGTTGCTACAAAGAACGATATTGAAAAAATCTTTAGAAAATACATAGATAAATATTTACAAAGAGCGTAATTAATATTATACAAAGGGGATAAAATTAAAATGAAAATTTTATTAAAAATTTTAAAGGGATTATATGAAATCATAAGAGTGATTTTATTTATAGTTATTGTTGTTTCACTTGCGGTAATTCTTACACAAAGAGTTTCAAACAATAAAAAATCTGTTGCTGGTTATAGAGTATTTACAATAGTGACAGAAAGTATGGTTCCGGAATATTTAGTTGGAGATACAATTTTAATAAAAAATATAGAACCATCTAAGTTGAAAGTAGGCGACGATATTACTTATTTAGGAGAAGAGGAATCTTTTAAAGGTAAAATAGTTACACATAGGATAATTGATATTTCAAAAAGTGATGATGGCATATATACAATTACTACAAAAGGTATAGCAAATGATAAAGAAGATCCTAAAATAACTTCTAATCAAGTTTATGGAAAGGTTATTTATAAGATAAAATCAATATCATATTTAAATAGTATTATAGGTAATTTATATGGGATGTACTTTATTATTTTTATTCCATTAACACTTATGATTTTCCATGATTTTTCGTCATATAAAAAAGACAAAAAAATAGAAGGGATGTCAGATGAAGAAAGTAAGAAAGAAATAGTTGATGATTTTATTAAAGAAGATACTCATATAGAAACAATTGAAAATACTAATAAAAAAGAATTAAAAGATAAAATGAAATCCAGAAGAAAAAATAGAAGAGAAAAAAAGAAGAAAAAAGAGAAAGAGCAATGAATAGAGTATTGAATTTTTTGAAAGGAGGACACTGATGAAAAGAAAAGAAAAATTATCTAGAAGACAAAAAAGAGCCAAAAGAAGATCAATTTTTAAAACTCTATTTTTACTATCAGTGACCTTGATTTTCAATACTTATGCATGGTTCTTATATACTACTACTGTATCATCAAATTTAACAGCACATGTTGATGCATGGCATGTAGAATTTAGGATTGATGATAAAACAGTAGAAAAAGAATTTAAAATTCAAATAGATCACGCATATCCTGGTATGAAAGATGAAATAAAAAAAATAACAATAATAAATGATGGAGATAGAGAGGCAGGAATAGGATATGTTGTAAAGTCAGTAAGAATTTTTGATGAACAATTTGTTGCAACAGATCAGTTATCTTCAGGTGAATCTGTACCTACAGGAGCAACAGGGTTAACAGCTGATGAATTATTAGATAAAATAGAAAATGATTATCCATTTCATGTAACTTTTACAACTAGTGCAGATAAAATATTGACTGGTGAATCTCAAGATTTAAATATTAATTTTGCATGGGCATATGAATCTGGTGATGATGAAAAAGACACAAATTATGGTACTACTTCTTATGAATATAGTCAAGTAAATTCAGGTAAGGCAGCAATTGAAATGTCTATAAAACTGATTGTTGCACAGGATGAAACAAGTTAATTATACATAATAAAAAACTCTCTACTATATAAATTTTTATATAGTAGAGAGTTTTTTTAAGTTATTTGTTCAAATGAAATATTTGTAGTAATAATTGCATTTCCGTTATTTATAGCGACTGAAGTGTCATTTGTATCATTCATAGTTTCTGAAGAATCATTGTCTATCCATTTTACATAAACTCTTACAGAACATGTGTCAACAGTTTCAGAAACTGAATCAGTTATCTCTTTTTTAGAATCATCTAGATAAGTTATTTGACTATTTCCATTCCTTGAATATCCAATTATTTTTGCATCTTTTATATCACTATTTTCAGCAACAGAACATGTTATATGAAATCTAAAAGGCAATGAAACATTTGAAGAATCAATTATTAAATCATAATAACCTGTTGCTCCTGGAACCATATAATCTTCAATATAATAATCACTTTTTGGAACTTTCAAACTCAAGGTTGAAGAAAAATCTGAATTTTGTAATATATCTTGTTTATTCAAAATTAAATTCCACTGAGCTATATTTACATTAGTGCCTCCATCAATTGATGTTAGATATTTTGCATAAGTTGATCTTATAATAAGTAAAGAAATTATTATCCATAAACATGCAAATATTAAAAATACTCTTTTTTTCATACTAAAACCCTTTCAATAATTCTATTAATTATATAATTATATCATAGATTTAAATATAAATAAATGATGTAATGAAAAAGTAAAAGATTTGTAATTAAATTGTAAATAAAATTTCTTGAATAAATTACTTGTAAAATAAAAATTAAATGGTATAATAATAAAGTGAGTTAAATTTGAAAGGAAGAGATAAAAAATGTCAGATATAAAAAAAATAGCAATATTAATAAATGGTGGAGATGCACCTGGGCTAAATGCTGTAATAAGAGCCATTGTAAGAACAGCAGAAAAAAATGGAATTGAAAGTTATGGATTTATAGAAGGATTCAAAGGATTATTAGAAAACAATTATGTTAGATTAGATAAATCTTCTATTTCTTCTGGAATATTGCAAAAAGGTGGAGCAATAATTGGCTCATCATTAAATACAAATGTTTTTAATTTGAAAACCATTGAAAATGGACAAGAAGTATATAAAGATTTTTCTGATAAATGTGTACAAAATTTAAAAGATGATGGAATAGATTGCTTATTTACATTAGGTGGAGATAGTACTCAAAAATCAGCAAGAGACTTTTCATTAAAAGGAATCAAAGTAATAGGTGTTCCAAAGACAATAGACAATGATGTAGCATGTACTGAGGCTACTTTTGGATATAATACTGCTGTATCTGTTGCGACAGAAGCGTTAGATAGATTGCATACTACTGCTGAAACACATAATAGAATAATGGTTCTAGAGGTTATGGGAAGATATGCAGGCTGGATTGCATTAGAATCTGCAATATCAGGTGGAGCAGATGTTGCATTACTTCCAGAAATACCTTATGATATGGATAAAGTAATAGCAAAAATTGAAGAAAGAAAAAGTATTGGAAAGAACTTTAGTGTAATAGTTGTTTCAGAAGGTGCTTATCCAAAAGGAGGAAGTATTTCTGTAAAAAATACTAGAGAAGGTGGAAAAGGAGTTATTAATATTCAACTTGGTGGCGCAGGAGAAACTGTTGCAAAAGAGATAGAAAAAAGAACTGGAATTACAAGCAGAAATACAACATTAGGATATATACAAAGAGGAGGAACACCAACTGCAACAGATAGAGTTTTATCTACAAAATATGGTGCTAAAGCCATGGAACTTGCATTAGAAGGAAAATTTAATGTATTAACTGTTTTAAAAAATGGAAAACTAGATTATGTTTCTTTAGAAGATGTTGTAGGGAACAATAAAGAAATAGGTGCTGTAGAAGGTGGAACAGAAGATAGTAATATGAGAGTAGTAACTATGGATGATGATTTAATAAAAACAGCAAGAAATATTGGAATTTGCTTGGGAGATTAGAAGAAAGAGAGATATTACAAAATATGAAACAAAAAAAGTCATTAATAATATTTTTTTGTATTATAATTATTTTATTAATTTTTTCATTAATATGTATCTTTAAAAAAGATAAAAATGATAGAGTAATAAGTATGTATCAAAATTTATTAAATAAACCACAATTTACATTTACTTTAGAAGAAATTGCAAATAATTTTAAAATTGTAGTTTCTCAAGATAGGGGTAATTTAAGTATTGATATGAATTCTGCAGATGAACATACAACATCACTTGCAATAAATGGAGATTCATATTTTATTATGCATGATAGCCAAGAGTATTATGACTATGGAAGTGAAGAAGTAGAAGCTAATATTGTAACTACAGGTTTAAAAGAAATTACCAAAAAAGGATATAATAATGGCAAAGAAGAAATTTATGGAAAAAATTATTATTATGAAGAATATGAGAATGATGATGCTAATTTTGTAATGTATACTAATCATAATGAAACATCAAATATTAAAACTAGATTTTATTTTGACGGAAATGATATAAAATATATAAAAAATATAATTACTACAGATGAAGATGTAACAGAAGAATTACTAAAAATTACATTAAATTATAATGTCGATGAAAATGTATTTAAAATACCAGATGATTATGCTGAAGTTAATTATTAATTTAATTAATAAAAAAGACTAATTAAAAGCCAAAATTTTAAGAAACGAAAGGAGAAAATAAAATGAGTACAAAATTTGTTTTAAACGAAACATCTTATTTTGGACAAGGTGCAAGAGAAAATCTTGCAGGAGAAATTCTAAAGAGAGGATTTAAAAAGATATTTTTAGTATCTGATAAATCTTTAGTAGAAGCAGGAGTTACAAGAAAGGTTGAAGAAGAATTAAAAAAAGCAAATATTGCTTATGATTTATATTCAAAGATAAAACCAAATCCAACAATTGGAAATGTGTTAGATGGAGTCAAAGCTTGCAGAAGAGCAAAAGCTGATGCCATTGTTTCTGTAGGTGGTGGATCTAGTATGGATACAGCAAAAGGAATTTCAATTATAATGACAAATCCAGATCGTGCAGATGTAAGATCATTAAATGGTCTTTCAAATACTAAAAATAAAGGACTACCTTTGATTTGCCTTCCAACAACAGCAGGTACAGCTTCAGAAGTTACAATAAATTATGTTATAACAGATGAAGAAAGAAAAATAAAAATGGTATGTGTAGATCCAAATGATATACCAATTTTAGCAATTGTGGATACAGAACTTATGGCATCTATGCCAAAGGGTTTAGCTGCTGCAACAGGGCTTGATGCTTTAACACATGCTGTAGAAGGATATATTACAAAAGCTCATAATTTAATGAGTGATATGTTCCATATGCAAGCTATTAAATTAATATTTGCAAATTTAACAAAAGCAGTAAATGATAAGGATCCTAATGCAATTGAAATGATGGGATATGCTCAATATATAGCTGGAATGGGATTTAGTAATGTTGGACTTGGAATAGTACATTCAATGGCACATCAATTAGGTGCTGTATATGACACACCACATGGAATAGCTAATGCAATGTTATTACCTACAGTTATGAGATTTAATGGAGAAGATCCTGCAACAGCTCAAAGATTTAGAGAAATATTATGTGAAATAGGAAGACCAGATGCTGCAAATTTAAATGATCAAGATGTAATAAATACATTTGTATGGATGATTTCAGAACTTTCAAAGTCTGTAGGTGTTACTCAAAAGATTTCAGATTATGGAGCAAGAGAAGAGGATATCGAAATGCTTGCTGAAAAAGCTATGGAAGATCCTTGTAAACCAGGAAATCCAAGAGATGTAACAAAAGAAGATTTTATTAGATTATATAGACAAGCTATGTAAAAAAACATTAATTAATATTAGGACATATTTTTCTTATTTTTGAATACACATTATGTAATAAGATTTATAAAGGAGTTTTATTACATAATGCAGAATTCAAAAATAAGAATAGTAATAAAAAATTATATTAAAAATAATAACAAAGAATATATTTTAGCTACTTTATTGTTTTTAATAGGTCTGTTTACAGGAGTTTTGATAATTAATAATTTATCAGATAATGACATAACAAATATTGAGACATACATAAATAATTTTTTCATAAACTTTAAATCAACAGAAAATATAGATAAATTGCAATTAATTTCTACTTCAATAAAAAATAATGTTTTTTTAGCTTTGATTATATGGGGAGCTGGAACAACAATAATTGGAATCCCAATAGTTTTAATTGTAATATTATATAGAGGAATAATATTAGGCTATACTATATCTGCCTTTTCTATTGTACTTGGAACATATAAAGGCTTACTTTTTTGCCTTATAACGATATTTCTCCAAAACATATTATTTATACCTGCTATTCTTACACTGGGAGTGAGCAGTATAAAACTTTACAAATCTATAATAAAAGACAGAAGAAGAGAGAATATAAAAGTGGGTGTAATAAGACATACAATTATCGCCTTATTGATGACAATAATATTAATTTTATCATCAGTATTTGAAAATGTTGTATCATTAGGTATTTTAAAGAAATTTATTATATTTTTTTAAAGAAAAAACAAAAAAACTATTTACTTTTTTAAAATAGTTTGATATAACATATATAGTTTATGTAAATAGATGAGGGGTAAGCAATGGAAAAACAATTAAAACAATTTTTAAAATTTTTAGAAAATGATAAAAAAGCATCAAATAATACAATACAATCTTATAAAAGAGACTTAGAGCAATATAAAAATTATTTAAAAAATCATAATCTTAAATATAATAAAGTGAAAGAAAAAGAAATAAAAGAATATTTGGATTATTTAGTAAAAGAGGAAAACAAGAAAGCTTCTACAATATCCAGAATGATAGCATCTATACGTTCATTCTATCAATATGAAATAAAAAACAAAAAGATAACCACAAATCCTATAGAAAATCTACAATCACCAAAAGTAGAAAAAAAGGTACCATGTATCTTGACAACAGAGGAAGTAGATTTACTTTTAAAACAACCTACAAATGTTGATTTAAAGGGAATAAGAGATAAGGCTATGTTAGAATTTGCTTATGCTACAGGAATGAGAGTAACAGAAATTATTTCTTTAGATGTAGAAGATGTAAATTTAGAACAAGGTTATGTTGTATGTAAAAGTAAAAATAAAGCTAGAGAGATTCCTTTAGGTAGAATGGCATTAGAATCTGTTAAAGAATATTTAAATAAATCACGTGAAATTCTAGTAAAAAGTGACAAAGAAACAGCTTTATTTGTTAATATAAATGGTAAAAGACTTACAAGACAAGGATTTTGGAAGATAATAAAATATTATCAAGAACAAGCTCATATAGACAAAGACATTACACCACATACTTTAAGACATTCTTTTGCAACACATCTTTTACAAAATGGAGCAGATTTAAAATCAATCCAAACAATGCTTGGACATTCTGATATTTCATCAACACAAGTGTATATGAAGTTTCAAAATGATGGATTAAATAATGTCTACAAAAAAGCACACCCTCGTGCTTAATATATGTTATTTAGAAAAAGTGCTAAAGTAAAGCACTTTTTCTATTAAATAAAAGTAGTTAAAAAATAAT
The DNA here is from genome assembly GCA_002372935.1 of Clostridiales bacterium UBA3678. Classification (GTDB taxonomy): domain Bacteria; phylum Bacillota; class Clostridia; order TANB77; family CAG-508; genus CAG-269. Next base: position 83,551 of record DFJF01000007.1, read on the forward strand.
TACAATTTTTGCTACATCCTTGGTTAGAAACTTAAAAAGGAATGATATTAAATATGAAAATAGGAATAGATTTAGGTGGAAGTCATATAGGCTTAGGAGTAATTAATTCAGATAACAATATTTTAGAAAACTATGAAAAAGACTTTACAGAAGAAGAAAAGAAAGATATTTTACCTGTTATAGAAAATTATATAATAAATATGGTGAATAATATAAAAAAACAATACGATATAGAAGAAATTGGAATTGCAGTACCAGGGGTTACAAAAAATGGTATAATTTTAAGGACAATAAATCTTGGAATAAACAATTATAATATATCAAAAAAAATATCCGAAAATTTGCATATACCTGTCAAACTTAGAAATGATGCAAAATGTGCATGTTTAGCAGAATATGCACATATGGTAAAAGAAGATTCTAGTTTAAAAGATATAACAATGCTATTTTTAACAATAGGAACTGGTATTGGTGGTGGAGTAATATATAATGGAAAACTGTTAGAAGGACATATGTTTGAGGGATATGAACTTGGACATATTGTTATAAAAGAAAATGGAATTCCATGTAAATGTGGTAAAAATGGGTGTTTCGAAAAATATGGAAGTATTTTAGAATATAAAAAGAAAGTAAAGCAAAGATTAAATATACCAGAAAATGTAAATGCTGACCCATTGCGTGAGATAATGAAAGCAAGAAGAGAGGAAATTGCAGATATTGATAATCAATATATTTCTGATTTGGCACTTGGAATTTCGAATTTGATAAATATATTTGAGCCAGATACTATTGTATTAGGTGGTGGTTATTCTCATTTTAGTTATATGTTTGGAAATAGCTTAAAAGATGCTATTGTAAATTCTAATTTGTTATTTAATAAAAGAAATGATATAGATTTAAGAATTGCAAAACTTGGTAATGACGCAGGAATAATAGGTTCTATTTTATGAAAAGCCTCAAATTTTAATGATTTATAAAATTATTAAAATTTGAAGCTTTTTTGTTGCCTTCATTATGTAACCATAGATAAGAAATTGCATAAAATATAATATAACAAATGATATAAGGGGGCAACTATGGAGGTATTAAAAATAAGAAAATTATCTAAAAAATATCAACACGAGAATGGTGAAACACTGGCCCTAGATAATATAAATTTAGTTGTAGAGCAAGGAGAATTTGTAAGTATTATAGGGCCAAGTGGTTGTGGAAAATCTACATTGTTATCAATAATAACAGGACTAGAAAGTAAAACAAGTGGAGATATTTTTATAGAAAACAAAAAAATGAATGGTATATCTTCTGAAATCGGTTATATGTTGCAAAAAGATTGCCTTTTAGAGTGGAGAACGATATATAGTAATGTTTTATTTGGTTTGGAAATTAAGCATATGAAAAATAGAGAAAATATTTTATATGCTGAAAGCCTTCTAAAAAAATATGATTTGTATGATTTTAAGGATAAATATCCTAATCAATTATCTGGAGGAATGAGACAAAGAGTTGCATTAATTAGAACACTTTGTACCAAGCCTAAAATATTACTATTAGATGAAGCTTTTTCTGCATTAGACTATCAAACAAGGATTAAAGTTACAGAAGATATATATAATATTTTGAAAAAAGAAAACATAACCACACTAATGGTAACACATGATATATCAGAAGCTATAAGTATGGCAGATAAAGTTGTAGTTTTAACAAAAAGACCAGGGACAATAAAAAAGATTCATAAGATACATTTTGATTTAGAAAACAGAACTCCATTAAATTGTAGAGAAACTCCAAATTTTAGTGAATATTTTAACATACTTTGGAAGGAGTTGGGAGTAGATGAGCGATGAACGAAAGAAATATTTAAGAAATATAAAAATTAAAAAGAGCCTAATATTTGTTAGTCAAATTTTAATTTTAATTGTATTTTTAGGCTTATGGGAGTATTTAGCTGATAAAGGGATAATTGACAAATTTATAACAAGTAGTCCAAGTAGGATTATCAAAGTATTTGCAAATTTCAATTCCAATCATTTATTAGAACATATAAGGGTAACAGTGTATGAAACTTTAGTAGGATTTACTATAGGAACTATTTTAGGCTTAATTATAGCAATTTTATTATGGTGGTCAGAAACAATTGCGAAAATATTAGATCCATATCTAGTTATATTAAATAGCTTACCAAAAGTAGCTCTAGGACCAATAATAATTGTTTGGGTTGGAGCAGGAACAAAAGCAATTATTGTTATGGCAGTAGCAATTTCCCTTATTGTAACAATATTAGATATATTACATGGATTTTTAAATACAGATAAAGATTTAATAAAAATGGCTGAAACCTTTAATGCAAAAAAGATACAGATACTAACAAAAATCGTTATTCCAGCTAATAAATCAACATTTATAAATTCATTAAAAATAAATATTGGATTATCACTTGTTGGAGTTATTTCTGGAGAATTTTTAGTATCAAAGGCAGGGCTTCGGATATTTAATTACCTATGGAGGTCAAATTTTTAAATTAGATTTAGTAATGGCAAGTATCATTATTCTTGGAATTTTTTCATGTATAATGTACTTTTTAGTATGGCTTCTTTCAAAAAGGGACGGTTCTTCTTTGAAAGAGAAAGGAAAAAGGTAAAATGGAATTTAAAAAAATTGTAGTTTTCTTAATAATAGCTATTATAATAGTTATTTCCTCTATTTTTATTATAAATAGAGGAAATTCATCAGATGAAAGCAATAATGATGGACTTAAGATAATATATGTAAGTGAAGTAACAAGATCCGTATTTTATGCTCCACAATATGTTGCAATTGCAAATGGATATTTTGAGGAAAATGGATTAAAGATAGATTTAACGACAGGCCAGGGTGCTGATAATGTCATGACTGCTGTTCTTTCAAATCAAGTAGATATTGGGTTTGCAGGACCAGAGGCTTCTATATATGTATATAATGAGGGAAAAGAGGATTATACACAAGTATTTGCACAATTAACTAGAACTGATGGATCTTTTTTGGTAAGTAGTAAAAATATAAGAGATTTTAAATGGTCTGATTTAAAAGGAAAAACAATAATACCAGGTAGAAAAGGAGGAGTTCCATATATGACTTTGCTTTATGTTTTAAGAAAAAATGGAATAGATCCTGAGAAAGATGTTATTTTAGATGATAGTATAGATTTTGATTTAATGGCAAGTGCATTTTCTACAGGAAAAGCAGATTTTGTAACATTATTTGAGCCAACCGCTTCTCAAATACAGAATTCAAAAAAAGGATATATTATAAAATCAATTGGTAAAGAAGCTGGAGAAATACCCTATACTGCATATTTTGCTAAAAAAAGTTATATTGAAAAAAATTCAGATATAATAAAAAGTTTTACAAATGCCATATATAAAGGGGAACAATATGTAGAAAAACATTCATCAAGAGAGATTGCAAAATCAATACAAGAATTTTTTCCAGATACAGATTTAGATATGCTTTCAAATTCTATTGAAAGTTATAGAAAAATAAATGCATGGAGTAAAACTCCATATATGACAGAAAAATCATTTAATTTATTACAGGATATAATACATGACGCTGGAGAACTTGATAAATATGGACCATATGAAGATATAGTTAATAATTTTTATGAAAAATAAAAAATGGCGATTTATAAAAATCGCCATTTTTTTAATGGTGCTCCTTCAAGGACTTGAACCTTGGACCCACCGGTTATGAGCCGGTTGCTCTGACCAACTGAGCTAAAGGAGCTCTTCACAAGACATTTTTTAGTATATATTATTTTTTATTTTTTGTCAATAGATTTTAGAAAAATTTTTTCAATAATTTGTTAATTTATGAAAATGTTTTAGTAATTAATTTTTGAAAATGTCTCAAAAATGATTTATAATATGTTACAGAGGTGACAAAATGAAAGAAATAAAAAATGTCCCCATTTTATAAAAAAAACTGTCTTAATAAGTGAAATAGAAAAAATCCTATTTCAAGCTTGAAATAATACTGGATATATAGTATCCAATAGGAGGAAAATTCATGAAATATGAAAAAAAATGGTTTTGTGAAAACATCAAAAATATACAAGACCGGAATGTATAGATATGCATACAGTATATTAAAGAATGATGATGATTCACAAGATGCAATACAAGAAACTATTTATAAAGCATATAGAAATTTAGACGGTCTAAGAGATGAAAAAAATTTTAAGTCGTGGATATATAAGATTTTGACTAACTCTTCTTTAGAAATAATTAATAAACGTAAAACTTATCTAGATATAGATTCTAATGTTGAAATAGCTGATAAAGATAAAAATATAGAAACAAATTTATCATTATGGGAAGCTGTACAAAGTTTGAAACAACCATATAGAGATACAATTATATTATATTACTATAATGATTTATCTATAAAAGAAATTTGTGACATAAAAAAATCAACAAAAGAAGCAATAAAAAAACAATTATTAAGAGGAAGAGAAAAAATAAAAAATAAGATGGGAGGAAGTATTTAATGAATAATTATATTAAAAGCATGAAATTACGAAAAATGGCACATGAAGAAAAAATAACAATGCCAAGTAGGATAGCAAAAATGGTAGATGAAGCACTAGACAGTCTTCCAAACAGGAAACTAGATATTAGAAGAAAGTTGACTTATTCATTACAATTGGTTATGGCAATGGTAGTTGCTATTTTTGTAATATTGCCAAATACAAATTCAAAGGTAGCTTATGCTATGAGCGAGATACCAGTTATAGGGAGTCTAGCAAAAATAGTAACAATACGTAATTACTCGGAAGAAAACGGAAATAGTGAGTTAAATATAAAAATTCCAAAAGTAAAAAATGAAGATAATTCTAATAGTAATGCAAATGATGAAATAAACGAAAATGTAGAAGATATAACTCAAGAAATTTTGCAACAATATTATTCAGAAGAAGGCAAAAGTACAAAGTTGGCTGTAAGTATTGATTCTGAAGTTATAAGAAATGATGAGGATTGGTTTACATTAAAGCTTATTATATCAAGGACAATGGCAGATACTGAAAAAGAATATAAATATTATAACTTAAATAAAAAAGAAGATAAAATAATGCAATTATCAGATTTATTTAAAAACGAAAAATATAAAGATTCAATTAATGAAGAAATAAAGAAACAAATGAAAAGTCAAATGAAATCAGATGAAAATATAATTTATTGGACAGATGAAAATAAATTTAAGTCAATATCTGATGATCAGAATTATTACTTTTCAAATAATGGGAATATTGTTATAGTATTTGATCAATTTGAAGTTGCACCTGGATATATGGGAAACCCTGAATTTGAAATTTTAAAAAATGTTTATGAAGGATATTTGAAAGATTAAAAAGTATAATAAAAAATGACTAAAATTATTGTAAGTTTAGTCATTTTTAATTTGGATTGCATTTAAAATAATAAATGAAAAAAGAAAATTGACTTTTGGATAAATTTATTGTAAACTTGATATAAGAAAAAAGGAGGCAAATATGGAAAAAATAGCATTACTTTCAGATATACATGGAAATATTACAGCATTAAATGAAGTGTTAAATGATATAGAAAATCGTGGAATAAAAAGAATTTTTTGTCTTGGAGATTATATTACAAAATGTTCTCATCCAGACTTAGTTATTGACAGACTAAGAGAGGTTGCAGAAGTTATGATAAAAGGAAATTGTGATAATGCAATATGTAAACCTGAAAATAAAAATAAAAATTTTTATTCTAGAAAAATAATTGGAGAGGAAAGAGCTCAGTTTTTATTTAATTTGCCAATTTCACATGATTTTTACATGAGTGGACATCTAATTAGAATTTTTCATGCATGTCCATATAATCTAGATGGAATATATAATCCGATGTTTAGCAATGAAGGGACAGTTTATTCTGGAAATGAATTAAAAGATCCAGAAGATTTATTTAAAAATACTGAGTTTATAGGAAAAGGCATGAGAGAACCAGAACCAGATATTGTTGTATATGGTCATATTCATACACCTTGTATAGTTAGATATAAAAATAAAACATTAATAAATGCTGGAAGTGTTGGGATTCCAATAGAAATGTGCAATTCAGATATTGATGATGAAAAAAATAAATTTTCTACACTTGCTTCTTATGCTATAATTGAGGGTACATATGGGTCAAAAGAACTAGGTTCTATTTCTTTTAATTTAGTTAGAGTACCTTATGATATTGAAAAAGAAGTTAAAGATTTAGAATATTCTGAAACACCTAATAAACATATAATAATTAAAAGTTTAAAAGGTGCAATCCCACCAGAATTTAATTTTAGGAGTGGAAAATAAATATGATTAATAAATTTAGAAGAGCAAAAGCTATTTTAAAAAAATACAATCAAGAACATTTATTACTCTTTTATAAAGAATTAACAAAAGAACAAAGAGAAATTTTAATAGATCAAATTTTGACTATAGATTTTGGCGAAATTATAGGTCTTTATGAACATTCTAAAAAAACAATAAATGATAAGGACACTGCAATTATTTCTCCATTATATCACTACGAAAAAAATCTTATTGATGCAAAAGAAATGCAAGGATTTATTTCAATTGGTGAAGATATAATTAAATCTCAAAAATTTGCAGTTGTTACAATGGCTGGAGGGCAAGGCACAAGATTAGGATATAAAGGACCAAAAGGAACTTATGAATTAAAATTTGAAGAAACAAATATAAAAAAATCATTATTTCAAATAATGTGTGAGGATTTAAAAAGAGCAAATAAAAAATATAATGTCACAATACCTTGGTATATTATGACAAGTGAAGAAAATGATAAAAAAACTAAGGAATATTTTGAGGAAAATAATTATTGGAATTATCCGAGAGAAAATGTGAAATTTTTTATACAAGGAAAATTGCCACTAATTGATGTAGATGGTAAACTAATCCTACAAGAAACATATTTAATTAAAACTGCATCAAATGGAAATGGAAATGTATTTAATTCTATGAGCAAACATAATATTATAAAAGATATGCAAAGCAAAGGCATACAATGGGTTTCGTTTGGAGGCATTGATAATGTTTTATTAAAAAATGCTGATCCATTATTTTTAGGGTTGACAATTGCTAAAGATCAAAAAATAGCGTCAAAATCAATTTTTAAACAAGATCCGCTTGAAAAGAATGCTGTATTTTGCAAGAAAGATGGGAAACCAGCAATTTTAGATTATGATGAAATAGATTTAGAATTATCAAATTCAAAATTTGATAATGGAATGTATAAATACAGAGATTCAAATATCATTTCACATTTAATGTCAATTGATGCAATAATTAAAATAAAAGATGTAAAACTACCATATCATCGTTCATACAAAAAAAATGCATTTGTAAATGAAGAGGGGATGAAACAAGTACCAGATAGTCCAAATACTTTTAAATATGAAAATTTTATATTTGATGGGTTTAAATATTTTGATGACATGTTGCTTTTGCGAGTAAATCCTAATGAGGAGTTTGCACCGATAAAAGATTTTAGGAGTGAATTTAATCCAGACACTGCAAAAGAAAAATATGAGCATTATTGGAAAAATCATAAATTTTGATTATCAGTGGACATCAGTTGAGAAAAAAGAAAGGAAGTAAAAATGTTAAATCAGTTTTCAAGGACAGAATTGATAATAGGAAAAGATGGTGTAGAAAAAATACATAATTCTAAAGTTGCAATTTTTGGAATAGGAGGAGTAGGCTCTTTTGTAGTAGAAGGGTTGGTAAGAGCTGGAGTGGAAAATTTTCTTTTAGTAGATGATGATAAAATTTGTTTAACTAATTTAAATAGACAAATCATAGCTACTAAAAGCACAATTGGAAAGCCTAAAGTAGAAGTTGCAAAACAAAGGATCTTAGATATTAATCCAGATGCAAATGTAGAGATAAGACAAGAATTTTTTATGCCAGATAGTGATGAGATATTAGATAAAACCATTGATTATATAGTTGATAGTGTAGATACTGTTACTGCTAAGATAGAATTAATTATGAGGGCTAAAAAATTAGATATACCAATTATTTCGTGTATGGGAACAGGAAATAAATTAGATCCTACAAAATTTGAAGTTACAGATATATATAAGACTAGTGTTTGCCCACTTGCTAAAGTTATGAGAAAAGAATTGAGGGCAAGAGAAATAAAAGATTTAAAAGTGGTTTATTCTAAAGAAGAACCAATTATCCCTGATAATAGAAGTGAATCAAGTTGCAAAACTAATTGCATTTGTCCACCTGGTACAAAGAGAAAGTGTTCTATTAAAAATCAAGTTCCTGGAAGTATATCATTTGTACCATCTGTTGCAGGATTAATTATTGCTGGTGAAGTAGTTAAAGATATTTTAAAAAAATAAAAAAAATTGGAACCAAATTACAAACAACATCGTCTAATATTTAGATGATATTATTTTAAAATAAAAAAGGAAAAGGGTAAAAAAATGAAAACTATATTAGAGTATTTAGAAAATTCAGAAAAAAAGCATAATTCTAAGGTTGCTGTAATAGATGAAACAGGAAGATATACATATAAAGAGTTAGTCGAAAATAGTAAGAAAATAGGATCTGGAATTTTGGAAAAAATTGATAAAGGAAATCCAGTTCCAGTATTAATGGAAAAAGGAAAAGAAACTTTGTCAACATTTTTTGGAATTGTATATGCTGGCTGTTTTTATTGCTTACTAAATCCTAGTTTACCAGAAACGAGATTAAAAAATATTATAAACACTTTAAATGCAAAATATATTGTTACAGATCAAGAGCATTCAGAATTAGCAACAAAATTAGTAAACAAAGACTATATTTTATTAGAAGAAGATTTGAAAAATACAGATATTAATCAGACTAAATTAAATTTGATAAGACAAGAAATTTTAGATGTTGATCCATTATATGCAAATTTTACATCTGGATCAACTGGTATTCCAAAAGGAGTAGTGGTAGGAAACAGATCAGTAATAGACTTTATAGATAATTTTACTAATATTTTCAATATAAATGAAAATGATATAATTGGAAATCAAGCACCATTTGATTTTGATGTATCTGTAAAAGACATATATTCTAGTATTAGTAAGGGTGCAACATTAGTCATAATACCTAAAAGATTATTTTCGTTACCAGTAAAGTTACTTGATTTTATATGTGAAAATAAAGTTACAACTTTAATTTGGGCAGTTTCGGCATTATGTCTAATTACAACATTCCATGGATTAGACTACAAAACTCCAAAATCTGTAAATAAAATTCTGTTTAGTGGTGAAGTTATGCCAATTAAGCACATTAAACAATGGATTGAACACTTACCAAATGCAATGTTTGTAAATTTATATGGCCCAACAGAAATAACATGTAATTGTACATATCATATTGTGGATAAAAGCTTGAATTATGTAAAATCAATCCCAATTGGAAAACATTTTCCAAATGAAGAAGTATTTTTATTAAACGACAAAAATGAATTAATAAAAGATACAGGAAAAACTGGAGAAATATGTGTTAAAGGTACATGTTTAGCGCTTGGTTATTATAATAATGAAGAACAAACGTCAAAAAGTTTCATACAAAATCCATTAAATCCTAATTATATTGATATAATATACAAGACTGGTGATTTAGGTGAATATGATGAAAATAATGATTTACATTTTTTAGGAAGAAAAGATTTTCAAATAAAATTTATGGGACATAGGATAGAATTAGAAGAGATAGAAAGAGCAATGGAAAAAATACCAGAAGTAGAGAGAAGCTGCTGCATATTCAATCAAGAAAAAGAAAAACTATACGGATTTTATGTGGGAAAAATAGATAAAAAACAAGTTCATGATTATCTAAAAAACAATTTACCTATATTTATGATTCCAAATAAAATTACACAAATAGAGAAATTTGAGTTGACTAAAAATGGAAAAATTGATAGAATGGCATTATTAAAAAATATAAAAAAATAAACTATAGGAGGAAAAGTTTTGGAAGATTTTATGATAAAAAATATAATTGAAAAATATGATACACCAATATATGTCTTTGATATTAATATACTAAAGCAAAGAATAAAATATTTAAAAGAACATTTATCAGATAAAATAAAATTATGTTATGCAGTTAAGGCAAATACTTTTATTGTAAATGAACTAAGTGATGATATAGAAAGACTTGAGGTATGTTCTCCTGGGGAATATAAAATTTGTCATGAACAAAATGTGCCTCAAGAAAAGATTGTAATTTCTGGTGTATATAAAACACCTTCTGAAATAGAGAATATGATTGTAAACAGTCCAAAGATTGGAAGATATACAATTGAGTCTTTAGAACAATTAGAATTATTGGATGAATTGTCAAAAAAATACAATATTAAATTAAACATTTTATTAAGACTTACTAGTGGAAACCAATTTGGAGTAAATGAAGAAGACATCGAAAATATTATAAAAAATAGAGATAAATATAGAAAATTAAATTTTGTTGGAATACAGTATTTTTCAGGAACTCAAAAAAAATCAACAAAAAAGATTTTTAGAGAATTGGATTATTTGGACAATTTTATAAACCAATTAAAAACAAACTATGAGTTTAATGTAGAAGAATTAGAATATGGCGGAGGATTTGCTGTTAATTATTTTGATGGTCATGAATTTGATGAAGTTACATATTTAGAAGAAATTTCTAAAATGTTTGAAAATTTAAAATATGATGGAAAAATAATTTTAGAACTTGGAAGGAGCATATCTGCTTCTTGTGGTAGTTATTTAACAAAAGTTGTTGATAAAAAAACAAATAAAGACGAGAATTACGCAATATTAGATGGAGGAATAAATCAATTAGTTTATTTTGGACAGGTTATGGCAATGAAATTTCCATATTATGATATATATCCAAAACGCCAAAAAGAGGATATAAAAAAATGGAACTTGATGGGGTCTTTGTGTACAGTCAATGATATTTTAGTAAAACAATTACCAGTAAGTAATTTACAATTAGGAGATGTTTTTATATTTAAAAACACAGGAGCATATTGCATGACAGAATGTATTGCACTTTTCTTGAGTAGGGATTTACCTAAAGTAGCATTAATAAAAGGAGATAAAATAGAATTAGTCAGAAATTCGATAGAAACATATGTATTAAATATGTGTAATGAAAATAAAAATATAGAAAGGAAAGAGATTAAAAATGGATAGATTAATAGAGATTTTAGAAGAAATAGAAGATGGAGTAGATTATAAAAATTGCAAAACACTAATAGATGATCATTATTTAGATTCACTTTCAATTATATCATTAGTTGCAGAATTGGAGGATGAATTTGATATCACAATTCCAACAGTTGAAATTATACCTGAAAACTTTAATTCTGTAGAATCTATGTGGAAACTAATAACTAGATTACAAGAAGAAGGATAATATATAACAAAAATAGAAAGGTTTGAGTAAAATGAGCTATAGTGATGCAACATATCTTGTATTATTTTTACCATTAACTATACTAATATATAATTTAATGCCACAAAAACACCGTTGGAAAGTATTATTAATCGCAAGCTATATATTTTTCTGGTGTATAAGCAAAAAATTAATTATTTTTATAATATTTTCAACATTTTCAATTCATCACTTTGGATTATGGCTTAAAAGTATACAAGAAGAAAGAAATAAATTATTAAAAGAAGCGGAAAAAGAAAGCAAAAAAGCAATAAGAGCAGAATATTTAAAAAAGCAAAGAAAAGTTTTATTATTGGGTGTATTAATTCACCTTGGAATATTGCTTGTACTAAAATATTCAGGTTTTGCTTTAGAAAATCTAAATGCATTATTTGCGATGATAAAGATTCCAATTTCATTTAGTATAACCAAATATATGATGCCAATAGGAATATCTTTTTACACATTACAAGCTATTTCATATATTACAGATGTATATCACGAAAAAATACAAGCAGATAGAAATTTGGGAAGACTTGCATTATTTATGACATTTTTTCCACAAATAATGGAAGGTCCAATATGCAGATATTCAGATACAGCTATGCAATTATGGGAAGGAAAAAAAGTTACTTATCAAAATTTAAAATCTGGGTTATTACGTATAGGATATGGAATTATTAAAAAGATTGTTATTGCTGATAGATTAAATATATTTGTACAAACAATATTTGAAAAATATTCAGAATTTGATGGTGGAATTGTAGCTATTGGAGTTATATTATATACAGTTCAATTATATATGGACTTTTCAGGTGTTATGGATATTGTAATAGGAAGTGGAGAAATATTTGGAATAAAGATGCCCGAAAATTTCAGGCAACCATTTTTCTCAAAAACAATATCAGAATTTTGGACAAGGTGGCATATCACACTTGGAGCGTTTTTCAGAGATTATGTTTTTTATCCATTGTCACTTTCAGAGCCATTAAAAAAACTTACTACTAAAGCAAGGAAAAAATTAGGAAAACATTATGGGCCACTTATATCAAGCAGTATTGCATTATTTTGTGTATGGTTTTGCAATGGGCTTTGGCATGGAGCAGCATGGTCTTTTATCTTTTTTGGAATGTACCATTTTGTATTAATTTTGACAGGTAATATAATTGAACCTTTAGTAAATATTGTAAATGAAAAATTACATATAAAAAAGGAAAATTGGATATATAAAACATTGCAAATAATAAGAACAACAATTTTAGTATTTATTGGGGAATTATTTTTTGAAGCTAAAACAGTAAAAGATGGGTTTGCCATGTTAAATAGAATCTTTACTCAGTTTAGTTTTAATGGAATTTCAACAGGAGCCATATTAGATAAAAATGGTATGGATTTAAAAGATTTTATTATAGTTGGAATAGGAATAATTTTTGTATATATAATAAGTATTTTAAAAGAAAAAAATGTAGATATAAAAAAATGGGTTTTTGGACAAAAGATTGTAATAAGATGGTTAATATATTATGCAATTATATTTGTAGTGATAATATTAGGCGCTTATGGTATGAATTATATTCCAGTTGATCCAATGTATGCAGGTTTTTAAATAAGAAGGAGGAATAAACTAAGGTGAAAAAAATAATACTTAAATGCACTATATTTTGTACAATATTTTTAATAATATTAATAATCCTTTCACATATAGTAGTTCCAAAAAATAATTCAAAAGAAGCAGGGATGGAAGATGAATTAGCAAATGGGATTTTAGCAGAACCAGAAAATACAATTGATGTTTTGGTTGTTGGTGATAGTGAATCATATTCATCTTATGTACCTCGTGAGATATGGAATGAATATGGAATTACATCATATGTATGTGGAAATCCAAAACAGCCATTAAGCAGGTCATTGAGTTTTATATATAAAACTTTTAAAACTCAAAAACCAAAAATAGTTATGTTAGAGACAAATACGATATATAGAAGAAGATCATTAATGTATCCATTATATGAGTTATCAGATAATATTTTGCCAATTTTTAAATACCATGATAGATGGAAAACTCTTACAAAAAACGATCTTTTTGGTAAAGTGGATTATACAACAATACAAGATAGTAAAGGATATTATTATAGTGATATTATAAAATCATCAAAACCTGGGAAATATATGAGAAGGTCTAAGGATGAACGAAAAATTCCAAAGTCAAATAAATTATACATAAAAATAATGAAGAAGTATTGTGAAAAAAATGGAGCAAAATTGGTTTTCTATAGTGCACCAAGTTCAAAAAATTGGACTTATGAAAAACATAATGGAGTACAGGCATTAGCAGACAGCCTAGGTATTGAATTTATAGATTTAAATCTAAAAAACAATGAAATTAATATAAATTGGAATGAAGATTCTAGAGATAAAGGAGATCACTTAAATTATAATGGAGCAATAAAAGTAACTAAATATTTAGGGAAATATTTATATGAAAAAAATATTTTAACTGATCACAGAGGAGATCCAAATTATCAAGAGTGGAATTAAAATAGCAATTAATTTTGCTATTTTTTTCTTCTAAAAAGGCTTGAGAGAGTAAGAAAACAAAAGAAATGTGAATGTTTTGTAAATTTTGGCACTCACATATTGACATTGCTAAAAAACGTGATATACTATAATTGTAAAAAATAAAAATACCACAAAATGGTATCAAAAAAAATAAGAAAGGAAGTTGATTATTATGATGATGATACCTAGAAAAAAAGATGATTTTGATATTTGGGGTGACATGTTTAGAAATCCATTCTTCTCAAACACAGAAGGTGAGATCATGAAAACAGATATTAAAGAAAAGGGTGACAAATATGAAATAGATATGGACTTACCTGGATATGAAAAAGACAATATAAAAATAGAAATAGATGATGGATATTTAGTAGTTTCTGCTAATGTTGATACAAACAAAGAAGAAAAAGAAAAAGGCAAATTTGTTCGTAAAGAAAGATATGTTGGATCTTGCTCTAGAAGCTTCTATATAGGAGAAGACATAGAAAATGAAGATATAAAGGCTTCATTTAAAAATGGAACATTAAGAATAGAAGTACCTAAAAAAGAAGAAAAACAAGAAATACCAGAAAAGAAATATATTCAAATAGAAGATTAATTAATGGAAGAGTTGTATAAGGCTAATCCTTATACAACTTTTTTATTATTTTTATTGTCATTTTATTTTAAATAAAATATAATAAAAGATAATCAAAACGAAAGGAATTTTATATGTTTAAATTATTTAAAAATTTTGGAAAAAAAGACATAGCTGTAATGTTAATTTGTATTATATTAATTGTACTTCAAGTTTGGCTAGAACTAAAAATGCCAGATTATATGTCAGAAATAACTGTTTTAGTTCAAACAGAAGGAAGTCAAATGAGTGACATATTAGCAAATGGAGGCTATATGATGGCCTGTGCATTTGGAAGTTTGGTATCAGCAATTATTGTTGGATATTTAGTTGCAAATTTAGCTGCAACTTTATCTATGAAAATTAGAAAAAAATTATTTACAAAAGTTGAAAATTTGGCAATGAATGAAGTTAAAAGATTTTCTACAAGTAGTTTAATTACAAGAACTACAAATGATATAACACAAATACAGATGCTTGTTGCAATGGGGTTACAAATGGCAATAAAAGCTCCTATAACTGCTGTATGGGCAGTAACAAAGATATTAAACAAGAGTTGGCAATGGAGTGCGATTACAGGTGTAGGAGTATTAATACTTATGGCAGTTATTATTGCCATTATGTTTGTCGTTGTTCCAAAATTTAAAATTGTACAAAAATTGACAGATAAATTAAATGGGGTAACTCGTGAAAATCTTACAGGAATTAGAGTAGTTAGAGCTTTTAATGCAGAAGAATATCAAGAAAATAAATTTGAAAAAGCAAATAAAGATTTAACAAATCA
The DNA here is from genome assembly GCA_002372935.1 of Clostridiales bacterium UBA3678. Lineage (GTDB taxonomy): Bacteria > Bacillota > Clostridia > TANB77 > CAG-508 > CAG-269. The sequence continues at coordinate 98,980 of DFJF01000007.1, forward strand.
ACAAATGTTTAACCAAAAAGCTTTTGCTCTTCTTTCACCAGTTATGTATTTGGTAATGTATTTTTTGACACTTTCTATTTACTATGTTGGAGCCCATTTGATAAATGATGCTAATTTTGCAGAAAAAATAACTTTATTTGGAAATATGGTTGTATTTAGTTCTTATGCTATGCAAGTTATCATGGCATTTTTGATGCTTGCTATGATTTTTATGATGTACCCAAGAGCTCAAGTTTCTGCAAAGCGTATAAATGAAGTATTAGATACAGACATAACAATTAAAGATGGAAAAATAGACAAAGATACAAACAACATAAAAGGTGAAGTAGAATTTAAAAATGTAAGTTTCAAATATCCAGATGCAGATGACTATGTTTTAGAAAATATTTCATTTAAAGCTAACAAAGGAGAAACAGTTGCTTTTATTGGGTCAACAGGTAGTGGAAAATCTACTTTAATAAATTTAGTTCCAAGATTTTATGATTCTACTTCTGGAGAAGTTTTAGTTGATGGAATAAATATAAAAGAATATAAACAAGAATTTTTACATACAAAATTAGGATATGTTTCTCAAAAAGCTGTTATTTTCAATGACACTGTTGCAAATAATATTTCTTATGGTGATAATGGAAAAGGTAAAATATCAGAAGAAAAGATAAAAAAAGCTATAGAAGTAGCTCAAGCAAAAGAATTTGTAGAAAAAATGGAAGATGGCTATAATACAGATATGGCTGAAGGCGGAACAAATGTATCTGGAGGTCAAAAGCAAAGATTATCAATAGCAAGAGCAATTGCAAGAGATCCAGAAATTTATATTTTTGATGATACATTTTCAGCTTTAGATTATAAAACAGATAGTATATTAAGAAAAGCATTAAAAGATTATACTAAAAATGCTACAATATTAATAGTTGCCCAAAGAATTGGTACAATTATGAATGCAGATAAAATTGTGGTTTTAGATGAGGGAAAAATTGTTGGAATTGGAAAACACAAAGAATTATTACAGAAATGTGATGTATATAGACAGATTGCTTTATCACAATTAACAAAGGAGGAATTAGATGCTGAAAAATAATTACAATTTTGGCTATGTCAAATTTTATTTAAAACGCGGTTACATACAAAAAGTATGCGCCCTTGCCTTTTAAATTAAATTTTCCTTGCCAAAATTTAATTCTTTTTTCAGCAAAATGCCTCAAGAAAGGAAAAAGATTAATAATGAGTAATAACGAATCAAGACCTCCAAGAAGAGGACCAATGGGTAGAGGACCAGGTGTTCCTGGTGAAAAAGCAAAAGACTTTAAAGGTGCAGTTAGGAGACTGATTTCAGAATTAAAAACATATAAAATGTTTATTATAATTGCGCTTATCCTTGCGGTTGCAGGTTCTGTACTATCAATTATGGCACCAAACAGGCTATCAAGTTTAACAGATGAAATTTCAGCAGGATTAATGGGAAATATGAATTTATCAAAAATAAAACATATTGCATTAATTTTAGCATGTATGTATATTGCTAGTGCATTATTTAACTTTATTCAAGGCATTATAATGACAATAATTGCAAATAAATTTGCTCAAAATTTAAGAAGTAGAATTTCGAAAAAGATAAATAAATTACCACTTAGATATTTTGACTTACATCCAATTGGAGATATTTTATCAAGAGTTACAAATGATGTTGATACAATTGCTCAAACAATGAATCAATCACTAGGAACATTTGTAAGTAGTATAACATTATTTTTAGGTTCAATAATCATGATGTTTTATACAAATTGGATAATGGCATTAACTGCTATAGGTTCTAGTGTAATAGGATTTATATTTATGTTCTTAATTTTAGGAAAATCACAAAAATACTTTGTTGCAAGACAAGAAGAACTAGGAAAATTAAATGGTCATATTGAAGAAATATATTCAGCATTAAATATTGTAAAAGTATATAATGGTCAAAAGTCTGCAAATAGTAAATTTGCTGAACTAAATAAAAAAGTATATAATGCAAATAGAAAAAGCCAATTTTTATCAGGATTAATGCAACCTATGATGCAATTTATAGGAAACCTTGGTTATGTTGCAGTTTGTATAGTTGGCGCATTACTTACAATGAATAATGTTATATCTTTTGGTGTAATTGTTGCATTTATTACATATGTTAGATTATTTACAAATCCATTATCACAGATTGCACAAAGCATGACATCACTTCAATCAACTGCAGCTGCTAGTGAAAGAGTTTTTGAATTTGTAGATGCAAAAGAAATGAGTAGTCAAGAAAATATAACTAAAAAATTAGATAAAGAAAAAGTTAAAGGGAAAATTGAATTTGATAATATTGTATTCCAATATGACAATAATCCAAATCCTACAATAAAGAATTTTAGTGCAATAGCACATCCAGGGCAAAAGGTGGCAATTGTTGGACCAACAGGTGCAGGAAAAACTACAATGGTAAATTTACTTATGAAATTTTATGATATAGATTCAGGAGATATAAAAATAGATGATATATCTACAAAAGAATTAACTCGTGAAAATATACATGATTTATTTACAATGGTATTACAAGACACTTGGCTTTTTGAAGGCACAATAAAAGAAAATTTAATATATAATACAAATGCTACACAAGAACAGGTAGAAGAAGTATGTAAAATCGTTGGATTACATCATTTTATCAAGACATTACCAGGTGGCTATGATTCAATGCTTTCAGAAAATGATACTGTTTCTGCTGGTCAAAAACAATTACTTACAATTGCAAGAGGAATGCTACAAAATGCACCATTTTTAATACTAGATGAGGCTACTTCAAATGTTGATACAAGAACAGAAGAATTAGTCCAAAAAGCAATGGATAAATTAACAGAAGGAAAAACATCATTTATTATAGCACATAGATTATCAACAATAAAAAATGCAGATTTAATTTTGGTAATGAAAGATGGAAATATTATAGAACAAGGAAATCATGATGAACTCATGTCTAAAAATGGTGTTTATGCAGACTTATATAATGCACAATTTGAATTATAATTTCATTTGTGGACGGTTCTTCTTTCAAAGGTGTAAAAGGAGATAAAATATGTTACAAATAAAAAATATTTGCAAAAAATATAAAACAGGAAATTTAATACAAAAGGCTTTAGATAATGTAAGTTTAAATTTAAGAGATAGTGAATTTGTTGCTATTCTTGGCCCTAGTGGATCTGGAAAAACAACTCTTCTAAACATTATTGGAGGTTTAGACCATTATGATACAGGAGATTTAATAATAAATGGAATTTCAACCAAGAAATACAAAGATAGAGACTGGGATTCTTACCGTAACCATACAATTGGATTTGTGTTTCAAAGTTATAATTTGATACCACACCAAACAATTTTATCAAATGTTGAACTTGCATTAACTATTTCAGGCATAGTTAAAAGCAAAAGAAAACAAAAAGCATTAAAAGCACTTGAACAAGTAGGACTTAAAGAGCAAGCACATAAAAAACCTAGCCAACTATCAGGAGGACAAATGCAAAGAGTTGCTATTGCAAGAGCTTTAGTAAATAACCCAGATGTTATACTTGCTGATGAACCAACAGGAGCTTTAGATAGTGATACAAGTGTTCAAGTAATGGAATTATTAAAAGAAGTTGCAAAAGACCGTTTGGTAGTAATGGTAACACATAATCCAGAATTAGCAAAAACCTATGCTACTCGTATTGTGAATTTAAGAGACGGAAAAATACGCTCTGATAGCAATCCTTATAAAATAGATAATGAAAAAAATAAAAAAGCAGAACATAAAAACATGGGAAAAACAACAATGTCATTCTTAACTGCTTTATCACTTAGCTTCAATAATTTAAAAACTAAAAAAGGAAGAACATTTTTAACTTCTTTTGCTGGATCAATTGGTATTATTGGAATAGCTCTTATTTTATCATTATCAAATGGAGTTAATACTTATATTAAATCAGTTGAAGAAGATACTTTGTCAGAATACCCATTACAAATACAAAGTACAGGAATTGATATGACTTCACTGTTAATGAGTGCAAGAAATGATACAAGTGAAAATCAAGAAAATGGGAAAATAAATGTCACAAAAAACCTAAGTAATATGTTTTCCACAATAGGCTCTAATGATTTAGTTTCATTTAAGAAATATTTAGAAAGTGGGGAAAGCCATATTGATAACTATGCAAAAGCAATTGAATACACATACAATGTTTCACCCAAAATATATAATTCGGACACTGAAAAATTAAGACAATTGAATCCTGATGTTTCATTTGAAGGATTGGGAATGGGATCAGGTTCAAGCATGAATAGCTTAATATCTAGTATGATGAGTACAGATGTATTTTTTCAAATGCCAACAAATACAAATTTATTTGAGAATCAATATGATATAAAAGCTGGAAGATGGACTACTAATTACAATGAATGTGTTTTAGTATTAACATCAGATGGAAATATTAGTGACTTCTTGCTATATACATTAGGATTAAGGGATTTTAGTGAACTTGATAATATGGTTAATAAGTTTTCAAATGAAGAAAGAGTAGAACCACCTACTGATATGGGATCTTATTCTTATGAAGATATTCTTGGAAAATCATTTAAATTAGTAAATAATAGTGATTGTTATGAATATGACAAAGAATACAAAATATGGAGAGATAAAACAGATAATACAAAATATATGAAAAAAATTGTGGAAAACGGTGAAGATATAAAAATTGTTGGAATTGTACAACCCAAAGAAGGAGCAACAGGCACGATGCTAAAACCTGGAATAAACTATCCTTCATCATTAACAAACCATATAATCGAAAATTCAACTAATAGTAAAATTGTAAAAGATCAGCTAGAACGACCAGAAATTAATGTATTTACTGGAAAAAGATTTGATGATAATGAGAAAGATAATTCTTTTGATATGAATTCATTATTTGAAATAGATACAAATGCATTAAAATCAGCATTTAAAATAGATCAGTCAAAAATAAAAGTTGATTTTAGTAATCTAAATAATATAGCAACACAAAATTCATTACCTGAAATTGATTTAAATAAAATTTTAAGCAAAATTGAATTTTCTATACCGCAAGAAAGTATTAAAAAATTAATGAATGAGATTTTAAAAGGATATGAAACATATTTAAAAAATACACCAGATGCTAGTTTAAACCAGTTAAATAAAGCTTTAACTGAATATTTGCAATCAAAAGAAACAACTGAATTGTTAAACAAGGAAATTGAAAAAATAATTAAAAAAAATGGGAGTTTAACTATTACTCAAGAACAAATGAATGAAATTATGCAAACTATTTTAAAAGATTTTCAAGAATATGCTAGTAATAATGGACTAGGAGATATTACAGAGGTAGATAAATATTTTATGGAATATCTTGAATCAGAACAAGCAAAAAAAATTATTACTAATAATGTTTCAGAAATAATTAAATCTCAGAATTTAGATAAACAAATTTCAAAAATTATTGAAAAATATATGCAATCTGTTATGACAACAATGAGTAAAAGCCTTGAAAAAGAAATGAAATCAAGCATTAATAAGCTTAGTAAATCAATGGCAAATGCAATAAGTATTGACACAAGTGCTTTTGCTAATGCTTTTAAAATGAAAATGGATGAGGAGGAACTATCAGAGCTTTTTGCTTCACTTATGAGCAAAGGTAATGAAAGTTATGATAACAATCTAAAAAAGCTAAATTATGCTGATTTTAATGAACCAGCTGGTATTAATATTTACCCAAAAGATTTTGAGGGGAATAAAGCAATTACAAATTTATTAGATTCATACAATAACAATATGAGAGAAAATGGAAATGATGATAAAGTAATTTCATACACAGATATGGTTGGAACTTTGATGAGTTCTGTAACAAATATTATCAATACAGTAAGTTATGTACTTATTGCATTTACTGGAATATCTTTAATTGTATCTTCTATTATGATTGGTGTTATCACATATATCAGTGTATTAGAGAGAAGAAAAGAAATTGGAATTTTAAGAGCTATTGGAGCATCAAAACATAATATTTCACAAGTTTTCAATGCTGAAACATTTATCATAGGAACTCTTTCTGGAGTAATTGGAATAGGTATTACTTTATTATTACTAATTCCTATAAATCATATTATCGCATCACTTGCTAATGGTGTAAATATTAGAGCAGTATTACTACCAACATCAGGAATTATTTTGATTTTTTTAAGTATAATCTTAACATTATTTGGAGGAATTTTGCCTTCAAGGAAAGCTGCAAAAGAAGATCCTGTATTAGCATTAAAGAGTGAATAATTAGGGATTTTTAAAGCAGATTTAAATAATAGCATTTCAGGTTGCTCAAATTTGACAGAAACATTATAAAGGGACAATTAAGTTTGACAAAAATAGAGAAAAAGAATGAAAAGTCGTTGTAAAGAAACCAATTAAATAGGAGTAAATGATGGCAAACAATTTTATAAAAGGATATGGAAATACAAATATATCAGATAAAGTAAAAAGATGTAAAGAATTTTACAATAAAAATAAAAAGATGTGTACAATATCATTAATTGCATTTATCATAATTTTAATATTAATTATCATTTTATTAGTAAATCATAACAAAAAAGAGATAGATACTACATCTACAATACACGGAATTACTATAAATGACAATACACAATTTTACAAAGAACCAAATGAAAAAGAACTAATTTCTACTTTAGAAAAAGGAAAAAATGTGTATATATTTGATAAAACTACAGATAGAAATGGTATAACCTGGTATTATGTAGATTACAATAATCAAATGGGATATATAAATGAGAAGGATGTAAAATATTTTGTATTTAATGATAGTGATGAAAACACACTAATGAGTGATGTTTCAAAATTTAATGTTATTTATGAACAATTTAAAACCGAAAATGACTATGAACTATTTTTAATAGAGAATAATTTTAATTATGTATATATTCGTGCAGGAGGAAGAGGCTATGGGCAAGACGGAAATATGTACATAGATCAAAATGCAGATATGTATATAAATGCTTGTGAATATCTTGGAATACCTTATGGATTCTATTATATAGATGAAGCTTTAAATGAAGAAGAAGTAAATGAAGAAATAGAATTCATGCAAAATTTTATATCAGAACATGCTAAGGAAAACTGTTTACTTCCAGTTGTAATAGATATGGAATATCATGATGGAAGTGGAAGAGCAGATACTAAAGATGCTTTAGCAAATAGATCTAGAATTGCTCAAAACCTTTTAAATGGATTCAAAAATGCTGGCTTAAATGCTTTTATTTATAGTAATGCACAATATGCAAATAAATATCTTTCAGATGTAGACTCAGATTTCTGGCTTTCATATTATACAGAGGAAACTTCAGTTCCAAATTATTGGTATACAGAAACTAACCAGGATAAGGTTATTTCTAATACGGATTTTGTAAATAAGATGAAGATTTGGCAATTTTCGGAAACAGGTGCAAGTGATATTGGAATAGATATTCAAATTGATTTAAATTTGGTTAAAGATAATTTCTTAAAAAAATTTGTTATAAAAGACAAATAATAAAATGCTCTGACACATCGATGCATAGGTTTGAATCCTACCACCCCAGCAGTTTAATCTTTCGAATAACTTTAAAGAAAAAAATATTTTTGACATTGGATATAGTCAAAAAATATTTGCATACTTAGCTTATAACAATACGGATAAGTTTGGAATGAGAATGCCATCTTTATATGGATATAAAGATATAGCCGTTATTTATAATAAAAATCTTCTAATGGTATTGTAAAAAACTAGTTCAAAATGAAAGTATAAATCAAAGCATATATTTTAATGATGAGTTAGGAATCAAAAAACTCAGGAAAATAAAAAATAAATATTTAAAACAAGGTATAAGAGTAATACTAGTTCAAAACATTGAAGGAACTAAAGAATTTTTTAGAGTATATACCATTCATAATGGGCCATATAAATTATTTGATTATGAAGAAATATGTGAATTTATTTGTAAAATAAAAAATGAGCTAGATTTGTATTATTATGATTTAAATAATATTAAAATACAAAATATTAAGGATTGCGGATATGGATATGTCAGTGAATTTAGTTGTAAAGGAAGAGTAATATGAAAGAGGATGGAAAATATACAAAAGAAAATAAAGAAGTATATGAACTATATAAAGAAAATGATGATTTAATACCGTTTTTTGCGTTAAATATAAATTATAAGGAGTGTTTCTTAAGTGTTGATAGGAATAACGCAAACTTCAACAGCTTTTGGACCATCAACAACTCAAAGATTTAATCAAAGATTTCCTAGTGGAGTTGCTCAACAATCACCCAATGATGAGACAGAAGATAATATTTATGCAATTATTCAAGGTGCGTGTTGGTGTAAAGGATATTCGACAGGAGCAAGTGCTATAACTAAACATTTTTATAGTGGTACAGGTGGTGCGATAACACATTTAAAAACAGAGGCAGGATGCTCTGAAACTACTTCTACAGTTACTTTAAATGTTATGAAGGCTTTGTTATCAATGGATCAATTTAGAATTGTAGGGGTTCCAACTTTAGAAAAACAAGTAATTCAAACTATTCAAAGAACAATAAATAATCAGTATGAAGCTTATATTGGATTGTCTCCTTGTGATGGAGCTTACGGTAGAGAAATGAATTTGGCTTTAATTAAAGTACTTCAAGCTATAGAAGGATATGCTATAACATGTTTTGTAAGTGATATGTCAACTGGATATAGTGGAAATAAAGGATTTAGAATGCCTCAAAACTGGAACTTTGATCAGTTTGCCCCTATGTCAATGACAAATTCAGATGGAACATGGGCTATTGACAAAGTTGCAAGTTCTGGAAGATTTGAAGCAGTGGAGTCTTTAAGTGAAAGGTATTTATATGAAGGGGATTTTGTTTTTACTGGTGAACATAGTGGAACTAATATAAAATATGGAGGAAATAGATTAAGGGCTTATATTACACCAATAGGAGAATCTGAAAATGTAGATTATTCAAATTTACATATAGAATTCTTAATAAGGCCACAAACATCGGTTTCGCCATATTATGATACATTTAAAGCTATTATTGCTCCTATTGATGGTTCTGTTCATGATTTTGCAGAAATGATTGGAACAGATGTTGCTACTGACGATAGAGATTATATGAGAATTTCATCCGATACGAATTATTATGCAACATATAGCGTTGTTGGTGAAAATGGAGAAGTAGTGAATAATGTTCCAGTTAGAGTAATTGTAAGTATAGAAACTGAAGAATATTAATGAGAGATTTAAAATAAAAAAATAAGAGGAAGTAAAGATCCTCTTATTTTGCATTTATTTATCTACTGTTTCCCAATCCTGTCCACCATTTTTTGTATTATATGTGTATTCTATATTTAAATTTTTTAAAATCATAGTTCCTTCGTATCTATTACTGAAATGAATATTGGTTATAATGTTTTCAATAGTACTACTTCTTCCAATATCTATAGCGGTCCAATTTTTTCCCATATCGTCTGAATAGACAATATAAGTTATATATTTATTTTCATCAATCATATTTAAAATATTTTTACTTACATTTGAATTATTGTTTATTGATGGAGTTTCTTTTATGTAATAAAATACTATTTTGTTATTGTCCATTTGATATGTTCCTTCATAATATTTTCCATTGTTATTCTGAGTTAAGTAGTCAGCTATCAATGAAAAATCATAAGGTACTTCAGTCCAATCTTCAGAACCGATTTTAATATATAATTTTGAATCTTCAAACTTATATGACATAGATTTAGTTGTATTTAATCTGTTTAATAAAAATAGTATACTTAAAAATATTAATATGCATGATATTATATAGATTATATTTTTCTGTTTCATAGTTACCTCCGTTTTATATATTATATCAGAGGAGTACATTAAAATCAAATATAAATATAAATATAAAACTGTCAAACTTCCGGCTCAAACTCTTGAGCTTTTTTTGTTTTTATGATAAAATACACACATAGATTTAAGTAGAAAGGGAATGATTGATTAACACAATTAATCAATCATACAAGATAATATGAATGAATATCAAAAATATATTAGAAATTTTAGTATAATAGCACACATAGACCATGGAAAGTCTACATTAGCAGATAGATTAATAGAAATGACAGGTGTTCTATCAGAAAGAGAGATGGAATCTCAAATATTAGATAATATGGACATAGAGCGTGAAAGAGGAATTACAATAAAAGCTCAATCTGTTCGTATGAAATATAAAGCAAAAGATGGAAATGAATATACTTTTAATTTAATAGATACACCAGGTCATGTTGACTTTAATTATGAAGTGTCTAGAAGTTTAGCAGCTTGTGATGGTGCAATTTTAATTGTTGATGCAACACAAGGAGTAGAAGCACAAACTTTAGCTAATTCATATTTAGCAATAGACAATAACTTAGAGATTTTACCTGTTATAAATAAAATTGATTTAGCAAGTGCAAGACCAGATGATGCAAAAAAAGAAATAGAAGATATAATTGGAATTCCAGCAGAAGAGGCACCATGTGTTTCTGCAAAAACAGGACTAAATGTTGACCAGGTTTTAGAAAAAATAGTAACAGATTTGCCAGCTCCAAAAGGAGATGAAACTGCAAAGTTAAAATCTCTAATATTCGATTCATATTATGACAACTATAAAGGTGCTGTAGCTTTTGTTAGAATTATGGATGGGAAAGTAAAAGTTGGAGATGAAATAGAGTTAATGTCCTCAAAAGACAAATTCATTGTAACAGAAGTTGGATATTTTGCACCAGGAAGATATTTACCTTGTAATGAATTAAAAGCAGGAGAAGTAGGATATATTGCTGCAAGCATAAAAAGCCTCTCAGAAATAAGGGTTGGAGATACAATTACACTAGTAAATAATCCTGCAGAAAAACCGCTTCCTGGATATAAAAAAGTGACACCTATGGTGTATTGTGGGATTTATCCAATAGATGGAAGTGAATATGAAAATCTTAAAATAGCATTAGAAAAATTAAAATTAAATGATGCAGCATTAGAATTTGAACAAGAGACATCTGCTGCACTAGGATTTGGATTTAGATGTGGATTTTTAGGATTATTACATTTAGAAATAATAGAAGAAAGATTAGATAGAGAATTTGATTTAGGGTTAATCACAACTGCTCCATCAGTTATATATAAAGTTCATAAAACAAATGGAGAAGTATTAGATATCTATAATCCATCAGATTTACCAAACCAAGGAGAGATTGCATATATAGAAGAACCAATAGTTACAGCAAATATCATAACACCAAAAGAATATGTTGGTGGAATAATGGAAATGTGTCAAAATAGAAGAGGTATTTATGTAGATATGAAATATCTTGACGAAACTAGAGTTTCACTAATCTATGAAATGCCATTAAATGAAATAATATACGATTTCTTTGATAATTTAAAATCAAAAACAAAAGGCTATGCATCATTTGACTATGAATTTAAAGAATATAGAGAGTCAAAATTGGTTAGATTAGATATAAGAATAAATGGTGAAAATGTTGATGCATTATCATTTATAGTTCACAAAGATATGGCATATAATAGAGGCAAAAAAATGGTAGAAAAACTAAAAACAGTTATACCAAGACATTTATTTGTCATACCACTTCAAGCAGTAGTTGGAGGCACAATAATTGCAAGAGAAACAATATCAGCATTACGAAAAGATGTATTAGCAAAATGTTATGGCGGAGATATTACAAGAAAGAAAAAATTATTAGAAAAGCAAAAAAGAGGAAAAGAAAAAATGCGTCAAATAGGTAAAGTTGATGTACCACAAGAAGCATTTTTATCAGTATTAAAATTAGATGACGAAAATTGATCTACTTTCAAAAAGGGACGGTTCTTTTTTGAAAGAGAACCGTCCCTTTTTAAAAAAGAACCGTCCCCTTTTGAAAAAGAACCGTCCCCAAATGAAAGAAGGTAATTTATGCAAAGAATTTCAAGTAAAGATAATAATTTAATAAAACATTTAAAAAAATTAAAAGAAAAGAAATATAGAGATGAATATGGAGAATATACTGTAGAAGGTATAAAACTTGTTAAAGAAGCTTTTAAAGAAAAGGCGAATATAAAACAACTGATTATATGTGATGGATGTAATTCAGAGATAATTGAAAGTCATTTAAAATATGAGATGGCTAAATTTGATTTTGTTTATGTTCCTGAAAATATTTTTAAAATGATTTCTAATGTGGATAATCCACAAGGTGTTTTAGCAGTTATTGGAAAAAATACAATAGATACTGCAAATAAAGATAATATATCTTTAACAAATGATATTATACTTGCTCTTGATGATATACAAGATCCAGGAAATTTAGGAACTATTTTAAGAACAGCAGATAGTGTAGGGCTAAAGCAAATTTTAATTTCAAAAGGTACAGCAGATCCATATAATCCAAAGGTTGTACGTTCTACTATGGGTGCAATATTTAGAATAAATATTATAGAATGTGATAATTTAAAAGAAATTTTAGAGTATTTGAAAGAGAAAAATTATAAAATAATGTGTACATCTTTAGAGGCAAAAAAGACAATTTATCAAACAAATTATAATAAAAAGGTTATTGTAATTGGAAATGAAGCAAATGGAGTTTCAAAGGATATTCAAAAAATGGCTGATGAAAAAGTAATTATACCAATGCTTGGTAAAACAGAAAGTTTAAATGCTTCTGTTGCGACAGGGGTTATTTTGTATGAATATGTTAGGCAAAAATTGATTTAATTTTTTTAATATATTTAAAATCCCATAATAAAATCAAATTTTATTGCAATATTGCTAAAATTGTGATTTAATAAGAATGTAAAAATCTTTTTAAGGGAGGAAAAAATGAAGTTTATCGAACAAATAAAGCAAAGAGCTAAAAAAGATATAAAAACAATTATACTTCCAGAGGCGGAAGATAAAAGAGTATTAGAAGCTGCAAGTAAAGTTGCAAAAGAGGGATTTGCAAATATTATTTTACTTGGAAATAAAGAACAAATTGAAAAAGATAGTTCTAAATATAATCTTGATTTATCAAAAATAGAAATTATAGATGTTAATTCATCAGACAAAAAGCAAGATTACGCAAATAAACTTTATGAACTAAGAAAAGCAAAAGGGTTGACCTTAGATGAAGCAGAAAAATTAATAGAAGAACCAATTTATTTTGGAATGATGATGCTTAAAAATAATGAAGCTGATGGTTTAGTTTCAGGAGCAGCACATTCTACAGCAAATACATTAAGACCAGCTCTTCAAATATTAAAAACAGCCCCAAATACAAAATTGGTTTCAGCATTTTTTATTATGTGTGTTCCAAATTGTGAATATGGAGAACATGGAAATTTTGTATATGGTGATTGTGGTTTAAATCAAAATCCTACAGCAGATGAATTATCAGAAATAGCAATTTCGTCTGCCAAAAGTTTTGAAGATCTAGTTCAATCTGAACCAAAGGTTGCGATGCTTTCATATTCTACTTATGGAAGTGCAAAATCCGAATTAACAGAAAAAGTTATAGAAGCAACCAAGCTTGTAAAAGAAAAATCACCAAATTTATTGGTAGATGGAGAATTACAAGTTGATGCAGCAATAATACCAGAAATATCAAAATCAAAGGCTCCTGGTAGCCCAATAAAAGGAAATGCTAATGTACTTATATTTCCAGACTTAGATGCTGGAAATATTGGCTATAAATTAACACAAAGATTAGCAAAAGCTGAAGCTTATGGACCACTTTGCCAAGGAATTGCAAAACCAGTAAATGATTTATCAAGAGGATGTTCTGCAGAAGATATAGTTGGAGTTGTGGCTATAACATCAGTTCAAGCGCAAAATCAATAAAATCAAGTAAAATAAAAAAAAGAAAGGAATTTGAATAATGAAAATTTTAGTATTAAATTGTGGAAGTTCATCATTAAAATATCAATTAATAAATATGGAGAATGATGAAGTAATTGCATCTGGAAAATATGAAAGAATAGGAGAAAAAGAGTCATTTATAACACATAAAGCTTGTGGAAAAAAGGTAAAAATGGAGCATACAGCTTTAGATCATAATGAAGCAATAGAATTTACTTTAGAGCAATTTACAAATCCTGAATATAAAGTAATAGATAGTTTAAAAGAAATAAATGCAGTTGGACATAGAATTGTACATGGTGGAGAAAAAATGAAGGATTCTGTTGTAGTAGATGATTCTGTAGTTGAAGAAATTAGAAAATGTGCTGAATTAGCACCATTACATAATATTGCTGCAATTATGGGAATTGAGGCAGCAAAAAAATCTATGCCAGGTGTACCAATGGTATGTGTATTTGATACGGCTTTTCATCAAACAATTAGTAAAGATAAATATATTTATCCGATACCATATAAGTACTATGAAAAATATGGAATTAGAAAATATGGAGCACATGGAACATCACATATGTATGTTTCTAGAAGATTAGCAGAAATAGAGAAAAAAGATCCAAAAGATTTAAAAATTGTTACATGCCATTTAGGTCAGGGATCAAGTATATGTGCAGTAGATGGTGGAAAATCAATTGATACATCAATGGGATTAACACCTTTAGGTGGAATTCCAATGGTTACAAGAAGTGGAGATTTAGATCCATCTGTTGTTACATATATTATGAAAAAAGAAAACTTAACACCAGACGAAATGGAAAATATTTTAAACAAAGAATCTGGAGTTATGGGAGTTTCAGGATTAGCACCAGATTTCAGAGTTATTGAAGCTGAATCATATAATGACAATGAAAGAGCATATCTTGCTATGGAAATATTTAAATATTCAATAGCAAGTTATATTGCAAAATATGCAGTAGCAATGAATGGAATTGATGCAATAGTATTTACTGGTGGAGTTGGAGAAAATCAAATAAATATTCGTAGAGGAATTTGTGAACAACTTAAATTTATGGGAGTAAACATAGATGTAGAAGCTAATAATATGCGTGGAGAAGAAAAGAAAGTTTCAAAACCAGATTCTAAAGTTGAAGTTTGGGTAATTCCTACGAATGAGGAATTAATGATAGCTAAAGAAACACAAAGATTAGTTTCTTCAAAATAAAAAAAAGAGGAGATATATAAATGTCAAAACCAATAGTAGCAATAATAGGAAAACCAAATGTGGGAAAATCAACATTTTTCAATTATATAGTTGGAAAAAGAATCTCAATTGTAGAAGATACTCCAGGTGTTACAAGAGATAGAGTGTATGCAGAAACAAACTGGAGAGGTAAAACATTTACAATGATTGATACAGGGCGGGATTGAGCCTGAATCTAATGATGTAATTTTATCTCAAATGAGAAGACAAGCAGAAATTGCAATTGAAATAGCTGATGTTATAATATTTTTAACAGATGTAAAACAAGGTGTTACAGCAGCTGATGAGGATATTGCACTAATGCTTAAAAAATCAAAAAAGCCAATTATTTTGGTTTGTAATAAAGTAGACAATTTTCAAAAATATCAAAATGAAGTTTATGAATTTTATAATTTAGGTTTAGGAGATCCAATAGCAATTTCAGCTACAAATGCACAAGGAATAGGTGATGCGTTAGATAGTATTTATGAGCATTTACCAGCTCAAGAAAGATTGGAAGATGAAGAAAGAATAAAAGTTGCAGTTATTGGCAAACCAAATGTAGGAAAATCTTCTCTTATAAATAAAATATTAGGAGAAGAAAGAAATATAGTTAGTGATATTGCTGGAACTACTAGAGATGCAGTTGATTCTGAGTATGAAAATGAAAAAGGAAAATATATTTTCATTGATACAGCAGGAATTAGAAGAAAAAGCAAAGTAAAAGAATCTATAGAAAAATTTAGTGTTATGAGGAGTCTACTTGCAATAGAAAGAGCTGATGTAGTTTTAATGATGATTGACAGTTTAGAAGGTGTAACAGACCAAGATGCAAAAATTGCAGGAGAGGCACACGAAGCTGGTAAAGGAGTTATTATAGTTGTAAATAAATGGGATGAATATGAAAAAGAAACTGGAACTATGGAAAAGTATAGAAAAAATATATATAATAAACTTTCATATTTATCTTATGCACCAATAATTTTTATATCTGCAAAAACTGGACAGAGAATTGATAAGCTTTTTGATTTGATAAATAATGTGGCAGAACAAAATTCAAAAAGAATTCCAACTTCTACACTAAATCAAGTAATAAATGAGGCGATAGCTCTAGTTCAACCACCATCAGATAAGGGAAAAAGACTTCGCATATATTATGGCACACAAGTTGCTACAAAACCTCCTACATTTATAATATTTGTAAATAAAAAAGATTTATTTCATTTTTCATATGAGAGATATTTGGTAAATCAAATAAGAAAAGAATTTGGACTAGAAGGAACACCTATTAGGATAATTGCTAGAGAAAAATTAGACAAAGAAATTGAAATATAATCAGAAGGGAGAAACATAGATATAAAACTATTTATGTAATAAACAATGAAAGATATATTAGTATTAGGAATAGAATCTAGTTGTGATGAAACATCAGTTTCTGTAGTGAAAAATGGAAGAGAAATATTATCAAATGTAATTGACACACAAATACCTATACATGAAAAATATGGTGGAGTTGTGCCAGAAATAGCATCAAGAAATCATATAGAGGCAATTACACGAGTTACTAAAAAAGCTTTAGAAGATGCAAATGTAGAGTTTAAAGATATAGATGTAATTGCGCCAACATATGGTCCAGGATTGGTTGGTGCTTTACTTGTTGGATTATCTTATGGAAAGGCATTAAGTTATGCACTAAATAAGCCATTAGTAGGGGTAAATCATATTCAAGGTCACATTGCAGCTAATTATATAACACATAAAGATTTAAAACCACCATTCTTATGTGTTTTAATTTCAGGAGGAAATACTCAGATTATAAATGTACAAGATTATACATTTTTTGACTTATTGGGAAAAACAAGAGATGATGCAATTGGAGAAGCTTTTGATAAAATAGCAAGAGTTGTCGGACTTGGATATCCTGGTGGACCTAAAGTTGATAAATTGGCAAAAGAGGGTACAGCCAATATAAAACTTCCAAAAACTCATTTTGAAAATAGTTTAGATTTTAGTTTTAGTGGAATAAAAACAGCAGTAATAAATACTAATCATAACAATCCAAATATTAAAAAAGCTGATTTATGTGCAAGTTTTGAAAAAGCGGTAACAGAAGTATTGATAGAAAATACAAAACAGGCAATAAAGGAAACAAATACTACACAAATTGCAATTGCTGGAGGAGTTTCTGCAAATAGTTATATAAGAAATGCATTTTTAAATTTAGAAAATGAATTTAATAATTTAAAAGTTTATATGCCAGATTTAAAATTATGCACAGACAATGGTGCAATGATAGCATCTGCGGGATATTACAATTTTATAAATGGAAATATTAATAATTTAGATTTAAATGCAGTACCTAATCTAAAAATCTAGAAAAAGATAAAAGAGGTGAGATAATGTCAATATATGCAATAGGAGATTTGCATCTATCTTATAAAGACCCTAAGCCAATGAATATATTTGGAGAAAATTGGGAGAAACATGAAGAAAAAATAAAGATGGATTGGCTTTCAAAAGTAAAAGAGAATGATACTGTTATTTTAATAGGAGATTTTTCTTGGGCTATGAAGTTACAAGATACTTTATTAGACTTTCAATTTATAAACCAATTGCCAGGAAAAAAGATTTTGCTAAAAGGAAATCATGATTACTGGTGGACAACTGTTACAAATATGAAAAAGTTTTTAGAAGAAAATGATATAGAAAATGTTGATTTTCTACATAACAATTCATTTAAGATAGAAAAGAAAATAATTTGTGGTACAAGAGGGTGGAACTTAAGTGAAAATGAAGAAGATAATAATCTTAAAATGATAAACAGAGAGGCTACAAGACTTAAGCTTTCAATAGAAGATGGAATTCAAAAATATGGTAATGATTTAGAAAAAATTGCTTTTTTACATTATCCACCAATTATCCAATCAAATATTTCAAAAAACGAATCTACAGTTTTTATGCAAATTTTGAAGGAATACAATATAAAAAGATGTTATTATGGACATCTACATGGTAAATCAATAAAAAATGCTATTAATGGGTTTTACAATGAAATAGAACTAAAATTAATTAGTAGTGATGGAGTGAATTTTAAGTTGGAAAAAATTACAGTAATGGAGTGAATTTAAAATTAGGAAAAATTTACATTTGAAAGAGAGAGTAGAATGATAGATTTAAATAAAGAAGTTCAATATGTAAAAAACGTTGGACCAAATAGAGTAAAACTTTTGAATAAACTAAATATTTTTACACTTAAAGATTTAATAACATATTTTCCAAGAAATCATGAAGACAGAAGTGTTGCAAAAAATATAGCTGATTGTGAGGATGGTGAAACTGTTTTAATCAAAGCAAAGGCTATGTCAAAAATTGCAGAAATAAGGACTAGAAGAGTTACAATATATAGATTGATAGTTAGTGATAATAGTTCTAGTTGTGTAATTACATGGTTTAACCAAAGATATTTAAAAGATAAATTTAAAATTGGAGAAACATATACTTTTTATGGAAAAATTACAACTAAGGGTGGAAGTTTTGAAATGTCTTCACCTGTATATGAAGAAAAAGGTATTGATAAAAATACAGGAAGAATAGTTCCTATTTATCCACTAACTGCAAGGCTTTCACAAAATATGTTAAGAAAAATAATAGAAGCGGGAATTGATGAAGTCTATGGAAATTTGGAAGAAGATATTCCAGATTATATTTTGAAAAAATATAATTTGGTAAATATTAATGATGCATACAAAAACATACATTTTCCAAAAACTAATAATGATTTTATACAAGCAAAAAAAAGGCTAGTTTTTGAAGAATTACTTGCATTACAACTTGCACTTTTTAGGCTAAAAGAGGGTCAAGACGAAACGCAAGAAGGAATAAAATTTAACTCAAAAATTAACATGAATGATGTTATAAAAACATTACCATTTACTCTTACAAATGCACAATTAAGAGTTTTGAAAGAAATAAATGAAGATATGGAAAAAAGTATTCCAATGAATAGGTTGTTACAGGGAGATGTTGGCTCTGGAAAAACTGTTATAAGCATGATTTCTGCATATAAGGCAGTAAAAAGCGGATATCAAGTAGCAATTATGGCTCCAACAGCGATTCTTGCAGATCAGCATTTAAAAAATTTTGAAAAAATTTTGGGTCAATTTGATATTAAATGTGAATTACTTGTATCAAGTGTTACAAAAAAGAACAAAGAAAAAATCATTGAAAGACTTGCAAATGGAGAAATTGATATATTAATTGGAACACATGCTTTGTTGGAAGATAATGTTATATTTAAAAATTTAGGGCTAGTAGTTACAGATGAACAGCATAGGTTTGGAGTTAAACAACGTGCAAAAATAGTTGCGAAAGGAAATAACCCTGATGTTATTGTAATGTCTGCTACACCAATTCCTAGAACATTAGCTCTTATATTATATGGTGATTTAGATATTTCAATAATTGATGAATTACCTCCAAATAGAAAGAAAATTGAAACTTATGCAGTTAATAAAGATTTTGAAGATAGAATAAATGTTTTTACAAAAAAACTTATAGATGAAGGAAGACAAGCATATATTGTTTGCCCATTAGTAGAGGATTCTGATGATGATTTGTCACTAAAATCTGTTACAGCTTTGGCGGAAAAGTATAAGACAGAGGTATTTAGTGATTACAGAGTAGAATATTTACATGGAAAAATGAAGGCAAAAGAAAAAGATGATATAATGAAAAGATTTAAAAATGGAGAAATAGATATTTTAATTTCTACAACAGTAATTGAAGTTGGTGTAGATGTTCCAAATGCAAGTTTAATGATTATAGAAAATGCAGAAAGATTTGGGCTTGCTCAGCTTCATCAGCTAAGAGGAAGAGTAGGTAGAGGAGAATATAAATCATATTGTATTTTAAAAAATGAAGGACATAATAAGGTTTCAAAAGAAAGAATGAAAGTTATGTGTCAAACAAATGATGGATTTATTATTTCAGAAAAAGATTTAGAACTTCGTGGGTCTGGTGATTTCTTTGGTACGGCTCAACATGGTGTGCCAGAACTTAAAATTGCAAATTTATTCGAAGATATACCTACTTTGAAACTTGTTCAACAAATTGCTTCAAATATTATGAAGATAGATCCACATTTAAGTCAAGAAAATAACTTAAGATTAAAAGATTTAATAAATGATAAGTTTACTAGCAGAATTGAGATATAAAAACAAAGGGAGTGTATATTTTATGTTACAAATTATATTAAGAGTTATAGGATTGATTTTATTAATGTTAGGTGTAATTATGGTTTATGATGCTAGAATTTTAACAAATAGGTGGTTTGGGTTTGGAGATCAAAATGAAGCTTCTTCAGGATTTAAAATTTTGGGGTTTATTATTTGTATTGCTGGAGCATTTATAGTTTATTTTAATAAAATATAATTTCTATAAATCTAAAGTAATAAATTAAATGAAAACATTATCTAGTAAAAATACCAAAAATTTCCAAAAAAAACTTCACAAATTGATTTTTATATGTTATAATAAATACTGTTAAACAATCAATTATTTATTTTCTATAAAAAATCCACATAAAAAATAATAATTATTAAAAACAAAATATAGCAATGTATTAAATCCGAATTTAATACATGTTATATTACAATTTGTATTAAAGGAGGAGCTTTTATGTCAAATTTAGAAAGTATGACATTAATAGAATTAAAAAAATTAGCTAAAGAAAATAACATAAGAAATATTTCAAGATTAAAAAAAGAAGAATTAATTGATATTTTAAAAGATGTACAAGAAGTTGAAAAAGAAGAACAAATTAATCAAGAAGAAGAAGAAAAGGCTCAAGAAGCTGAAAACAATAAATATGATGCAGCAGATGAAGAAGTAGGAGATT
Organism: Clostridiales bacterium UBA3678; assembly: GCA_002372935.1. Lineage (GTDB taxonomy): Bacteria > Bacillota > Clostridia > TANB77 > CAG-508 > CAG-269. The sequence goes on from DFJF01000007.1 coordinate 120,077, forward strand.
CATCAGATGTAGAAGAACCAGAAGTAACTTATCAGGTTAATAACGAAGAAGATGAAATAATTGAAGGAATCTTAGAAGTTTTGCCAGATGGTTATGGATTTTTAAGAGGAGAGAACTTCTTGTCAACTCCAAAAGATGTATATATTTCACCTGTTCAAATTAGAAGATTTAGACTTGAAACAGGAGATTTAGTAAAAGGAATTTCAAGATGCAAAGAAGGAGAAAAATTCCCATCATTAATATTTGTTGGAGAAGTAAATGGTGAGCATCCAGAAAAAGCAATGAAAAGAAAAAGGTTTGATGAATTAACACCTATTTATCCAAATGAAAGATTAAAACTTGAAACTAAACCAACAAATTATGCAACAAGAATTATAGATTTAATTTCTCCAATTGGAAAAGGTCAAAGAGGTCAAATTGTTGCACCACCAAAAGTTGGTAAAACAACATTACTAAAAGAAATTGCAAACAGTATTTCAGAAAACAACCCAGAATGTGAACTTATGGTGCTTTTAATTGATGAGCGTCCAGAAGAAGTTACAGATATGCAGCGTTCAATTAAAGGACAAGTAATTTATTCTACATTTGATGAAATGCCAGAACATCATGTTAAAGTCGCAGAAATGGTTATTGAAAGAGCAAAAAGACTTGTAGAACATGGAAGAGATGTTGTTATCTTATTAGATAGTATTACAAGACTTACAAGGGCATATAATTTAACAGTTCCTTCATCAGGAAGAACTTTATCAGGAGGTATTGACCCTGCATCATTACATAAACCAAAGAAATTTTTTGGTGCAGCTCGTAATATAGAATTTGGTGGAAGTCTAACAATTCTTGCAACTTCATTGGTAGAAACAGGAAGTAGAATGGACGAAGTTATCTTCGAAGAATTTAAAGGTACTGGTAATATGGAAGTTCATCTTGACAGAAAGCTTTCAGAAAAGCGTATTTTCCCAGCTATAGATATTAACAAATCAGGAACAAGACGTGAAGACTTGCTTTTATCTAAAAAAGAGCTTGAAACTGTTTTTGCAATACGCAAAGCTATGAATAATCTTCCTGCCTCAGATGTCACAGAACATATAATTGACGAGATGGTTAAGACAAAAAATAATGCTGAATTTTTAGACAAAATGGATATGTTTTTAAGAAGATATAAAGATTAAAGAAGTTGATATTTTTGAAAAGGAGGTCAATTGTGGAAAATATAAAAATAGAAAATATATGGAAAAGAAATTTTGAAGATTCCAAAATGCTTGAAGTAGAAGAAAGAACAAGAAAATATACATGTTCAAATACTGAAGAGTGTATAAATAAATACAATAATTTAGAACAATCTAGAAATGGAAATTACATAAGTTCAGATTTAATGAAATTAGTATTTGATGAATATGCTAATAATATAGAATACAGAAAAAAATATAATTTGGCTGTAGCAAATAGTGCAGCTTGTCTTGCAAATTTAGCTTATAGAACCAAAATTAAAGAAAGTGATGCTGATTATTGTATATTTGTTGCAGGACCTTATGGTTCTGGAAAGTCATTTTTAATACAATCATTATACGAAGAGAAAAAAGAAGAATTAAAAAATTGTATTATGTATGAGGGCTCAATAACTACAAAAACGATTGATGAAAAAATTGATTTTGCAATTAAAAGTGGCAAAATTCCATGTATAATAGTTCTAAATCCTACACTTGAACTTTCTATGCAAAATATTAAAGATAGAGTTAAAAGGATTGGAAGAGATGTAAGAAAAGAAGATTGTGTTTATGTTTATGCAAATATATATGGCGCTCTAAAAAGACTTACAGAAAAATATAGTAATTTATCATATACAATATATAACAAAACATCAAATATACCAAGTAATTTAGAAACAAGCCATAATATTGAAGATTTAAATCATGGCTCTTATGAAGAAGTTGCTGAACAATATGACACTATAATATCAAGTTTAAAATAATTTTTGGAGGTATTTTATGAGCGAAAATAAAAGTGAAAACGAAAATAAACAAAAAGAAGAGAAATATTTAGATAACTTAGTTAAATTAGGAAAAATGATATCTATAGAAGCATCAAAAAATCCTAAATTAGAAGAGAAAATAAAAAAAATGTCAAGTTATTAATTTCAAAGGGGGCTAAATTTAAATGGGGAATATTGATTTTAAAGTAATAAGAAGAAGAAATTTTGATGATCCAATTTTGGAAAAAGTCGAAAATGAAACCATTAATTTAACATGTACACAAACAGATAAATTATTAGAAGAATACAAAAAATTTCCACAATCACATAATGGACATTATATTAATTCAGACCTTATGCAAATGTTATATCCAAATTACAGAGAAAGTAAAGAAAACAGAGCTAAATTTTATTTATCTGTTGGAAATAGTGCTGCTTGTTTGGCTAATGAATATTATAGAAGACAAATAAAGTCAAAAGATGTAGATAAGTGTATTTACATTTGCCGGACCATATGGTGCTGGTAAATCTTATTTTGCACAATCCTTGTTTGCTTTAAATGCTATTCCTGATTCTGCTATTGTATATGAGGGATCAATTACAGCTCCGGAATTTGGAAAAAAGGTTAATTTGGCAGTACAAAATGGAGTTGAGCCTAGAATTATTATTCTAAATCCAACATTAGATTTATCTTTAAAAAATATAAAAAGTAGAGAAATGGAAATAGGAAGAGGAGTAAAAAAAGAAGAAGTTGTAGCAAAATATGCAGATTTATATGAAAATATGCATCTACTTTTTAAACAACTTAGGGATGAAAATCCAGAACTTCGAAAAAACAAATATCCAATTGAATTTCAAATCTATAATAAAGAAACTAATATTCCAACAGATCTTTCTGTTAGCTATGATTTAGAAGATTTATATCATGGCACAAGAGAGGATATATCTAAAGAATATGATAAACTTATCAAAAATTATACTATTAATGATGAAGAGAGATAGAAAACTAAATGATAAATTATAGAAGGAGAAGGACATATGTTATTACAATTTATTGGTAAAGACTCAGGTTTTGGAGAAAAAAATAATTCAGCATATATAGAAATTAACAAAAAATTAATATTAATAGATTGTGGTTTTTCTGTATTTAATGAAATAAAAAACAAATTTGATTTTAACAAATATGATGAAATTAATGTGATAATAACACACTTGCATAATGATCACGCTGGCTCATTATCTCAATTAATTTTATATCTATATTTTGTGTTTAACAAAAAAGTAAATGTATATAGTAAATGTGAGAAAATCAAAGAATACTTGAAGATTACAGGAACACCACTTGATTCATTCACACTATATTCAGATACAAAAAATATAAAATTTATAAAAACAGAACATGTTGAATATATTGATGCTTATGGTTTTACTTTAAACATTGCAAATAAAAAAATAGTTTATACAGGAGATACAAAAATTTTAAAACCATTTTTACCATATTTAAATGATGCAAGTGAGTTCTATGTTGATGTTTCAAAAAATGGTGGAGCACATTTAAAAATAGATGATGTTTTAGAAAATTTAACACAAATACAAAATGATGGAACTAAAATTATATTAATGCATATTGATGATAAAGAATATATAAATAAAGTTACAAATGAAAGATTTGTAATATAATTGACATAATAGTTAAAATATGCTAAAATAAATGTAAACATATTATTATATATGGCATCTATTAATTACACAAGGAGGTTTTTTACATGAAGAAAAATTATAGAAGCCAGAAAAAGGCAAATATTGAAAGTTTTTTGATGGAAGAAGAGTATCAAGAAAGAAAAGAAGCACTTTTTCGGATTATTGGTGAATTTGAAAAAGCCAAACTAGGTTATAGTTTGGCTTGCTCTTTTAATCTTTTCTTAAGAGGGGTTTCAGACGATTTCCACGATTTCGATTTTATTATCGAAGAGAAAGATTCTGAAAGAGTTAAGGATGTTGTGGAAAAGCTTGGAGCAAAGCTTGTTGCAACAGGTGGAAACGGCTATTGCGAATCACTCGTCTATATGCATTTTCAATATGGACGTGTTGATTTTGATGTAATTGCTGGATTCCAGCTCTTAACTTTTGGAAGCCACTATATATATGAATATAATTCAGAACAGTTGGATTATGTTGATGTAGATGGTGTTTCAATTCCATTGACATCTATGGAAGCATTGTTTATCCTTTATTATATGATGGAAGGATGGCAGCCTAGAAGAAAGTATAAAAGAAAATTAATTTATGAATATCTTGTAAGTCAAGATGTGAAATATCCTCAGATTCTTGAAGATACTCTTGGAGACCCATTACCACAAAATCTTAAGAAATACATTAAAATTTTATTGATGAAATAGCTTCAATATTTGAACACATAAAAGTATTACTTTTATGTGTTTTTTTAATTTAATCGAAAAAATAAATATTCAAAAAAAATAAGGAGCATATTGCAAATAACAATATACTCTTAATAATTATTTATTAACTCTGTCTTTTAATGCTTTTCCAGCCTTAAAAGCAGGAGCTGTAGTAGCAGGTATTTGGATATCTTCTCCAGTTTGAGGATTTCTTCCAGTTCTTGCAGCTCTTTCTCTTGTTTCAAAAGTACCGAATCCAACTAATTGAACTTTTCCTTTATTTGCTAATTCGTTTGAAACAGTATTAACAAAAGAATTTAATACAGCTTCGCATTCTTTTTTAGAAACTCCAGTTTCAGTAGCCATTGCACTAACTAATTCAGCTTTATTCATTTTATTCCCTCCTTTTCTTTTTATGCTTAAAATTATTATCTTATGTTGTTTCTATTAATTTATCAGATAAAAGCAATTTAGTCAATAGATTTATTGAATTTAATTAAATAATTTGTGGAAAACTATCAGTTAAAAAAAGTAATAATAAATATTTAATATTAAATTAAGAAAGATTAAAAGATATAAATAAATAGAGAAAACATTAGCTTGTTTTCTCTATTTAATTTTTTTTCATAAAAAATAAAAAAACATTGATTTTTACTGTAAGTTATAATAAAATAATAAAAAAAGATAAGGATAAGAATGAATTATGAATAAATATTTAGTAAAAGATATATATACAAAATTATTAAAATTCTCTGGTGAGCCACTTTCAAGAGAAGAATTAGAAAGTATAAAAGAATTTAGTGTAAATAACTTTACATATTCTGGAGAATTAAAAGGAATAAATTTAGAAGAGCTTAAAGTATTGCCAAATTTAGAAAAACTGACACTTCAACGTTTCCAGATTAGTGATGAAGAACTTAAAGCATTGGAAAATTTAGAATCTTTAAAAGACTTATTTTTTTCAGGATGTTCATTTAGTGCAGAAGAATTCTATGAATTTCCAAATTTAGGTAGTATTGAATTTAATATGTGCAAATATCTCCAGTTTCCAAAAATAAAACTTCCGAAAAATGTATATATAAATTGTGCAGAAGAGGGACTAGATCTTGGAAATCTTACAAATCTTCAAAATGTTGAGTATATTACTATGAAAAACATAAAAAAAATTAAGGACTTTAATCTTACATCTCAAATGCAAAATTTAAAGAAGTTAAATATTGATGGAAGTGATGTTGATGATAAAAAAACATTAAAAGACTTATCTAAAAAAATCCGAGTATCACATGAATCAAATTCATACCCTATAAAATAAGGTTACAGAAGAATATGATGCAACAGATTAATTTGATTAAAAGGAGACTAAAATGCTAAGAAATAAAGGAAATGGAATTCTTACCATAGACTCTATTAAAGATTTGTCAGCAGAAGATGCAAAAAAATTGAGTGCAAAATATACAAAAATACAAATTCTTTCACAGGGGTTCGGATATGGGACAAAGAATACAAACTATGTAGGATATTACCAACAAGATCCCTATGATGTAAATGAATTTATTGCATGCAGAGAAAAGCTTGACGAACTAATAGAGAAAATTGATCCAAATTCAAGTGATTTAGAAAAATTTTCCGAAATTTATTATAGAGTATGCCAAAACATAGAATATGATTATCCTGCTGGATATCCAGATACAAGAATACAAGAAGAATACTCAAGGTTAAATAAATTTAGGAGTAGAGATTTAAGAAATGGTTTGCTAGATGGAAAAGCCATTTGCAGTGGCTATGCATATATTTTAAAGTCTGCATTGGAACTGGTTGGCATAGATGCAGTTTATGTTTGTGGACCAGTAAATGAGGATTTAAAGAAACAGAAAAATTTTTTAAATTATTACCGTAATCTAAAAAAAGATTCGCCATTGAAAAAAATATTAGAAAAAAGAGCAAATAATTCTTATAAAGAATATAATGAGGCAGAATGGCATGCATGGAATAAAGTTAAAATTGATGGTGTATGGTATAATTGTGACCCAACATGGGATAGAGAAAATATTTCAGTTGGTAAAAGCCCAGAATTTGTACTAAAATCAGATAAAAATTTTGAAAAAGATGGAAAATATTGTGAAAATGGTCCTGAATGTAAAAACAATTTTTCAAAAAATAAAATAAAAAGTACATTCAAAAAAATTTTTAATAAATATGAAATAAACTTACTTCCAAAAAGTAAAAAATCTAAAGAAAATAATAATTCTTTTAGGGACAATATATCTATAGACCAAAGTCTAGATTTTGAAAAAACAATAATTAGAGATAAAAAATATAGAGAAGACTTTGAAAAAGATGCAGGATATACTATAAGTGAGTTAGTAAAAATGGGATTTACTCCTGATGAGATAATTGGATTATCACCAAAAATTTTGAATAGACCAGGCAGAATCAGGGCAGCAATAGAACATAAGCAACGAGAAAAAAATAAAACTAATAAAACAAGACAAGATGGTAAAGATGACTTTGATGAGGAAAGGTGAAAATAAGAACTCTAAATAAGAACTTTACATAACAATTGACAAAATCTAGTAATTTATGGTATAATTAAATTAATATGAACTCAAGGGTTCATATTTGTAAACCTCGTGTTTGCATACTTATATTCATTCTTTTTTAAGAAAAATTTTTTTTGGAGGTATTTAAAGAAATGGAAAAGATTGTACATTACAATGGTGGAACTCATAATTATTATGGTGGTTCGAAGTCTATGACAAAAGTTTGTGTTGCTGCTACAAATAGTATTCCTGTAGTAGGAGAAAAGTGCTCAATGTATAAGTTAGAGTTCGTGAATGGTCAGCCTAGTCTGATGGAATGGTTGACAAGCACATTAGAAACAGTTTCCTATATGGGAAATAATGTGTATACTGTAACAACCTGTAATTATATTTACATCGTTCAAGTTGGCTAATCTTTTCAAAAAAAAGAATTATCTTTTACTCTCTCGAAAGGGAGAGCTTTCTTTATGTTTTATTTTATAATGGTCATCTTTAAAATATGAATTAGTGCGAAACAATACACTAAATATAAAAAATCTATAAAATTACTTGCTTTTTTTCAATAAAATGATATAATGAAGAAAAAAATTGCAAGAAACAAAAACTTGTAAAAAAGGAGGATAAAAATGAAATATAAATGTGGAGTATGTGGATATATTTATGATGAGGAAGTTGAAAAAGTAAAATTTGAAGATTTACCAGATGATTGGGTTTGCCCACTATGTGGAGTAGGAAAAGAAATGTTTGAAAAGGTTGAGGAATAAATTTTTTTGTGTAAAAACAGAGGGGAATAATAGAAATGCAATGTACAAGAAAAATAGAAGAAGACCTTTATTGGATAGGTTCAGAGAAAAGAAATTATAGTTTATTTGAAAACATATTGCCAATACACGGAGTATCTTATAATTCATATTTACTATTAGATGAAAAAACTGTCTTATTAGATACTGTTGATCATTCAGTAAGTAAGCAGTTCTTAGAAAATTTAGAATATAAATTAGATGGTGAAAAAATAGATTACTTAATCGTAAATCATATGGAACCAGACCATTCTTCTGTAATCGAAGAAGTGATATTAAGATATCCTGATGTAAAAATTATTGGAAATATGCAAACAGCAAAAATGCTAAAACAATTCTTTGATTTTGATGTAGATTCAAAAATGCAAATTGTAAAAGATGGAGAAATATTATCTACAGGAAAACATAATTTAAAATTTGTATTTGCGCCAATGGTACATTGGCCAGAGGTAATGTTTACTTATGATGAAACATCAAAAATACTATTTTCAGCTGATGCATTTGGAACATTTGGTGCTTTAAATGGAAATTTATTTAATGATGATTTAGATTTTGAAAAAACATATCTAAATAAAGCAAGAAGATATTATGCAAATATTGTTGGAAAATATGGAATGCAAGTTCAAAATGCATTAAAAAAGTTAGAGGGAACAGAAATAAACAAAATTTGCCCATTACATGGACCAATTTGGAGAAATAATCTATCATATATTTTAGAAAAATATGAGAAATGGAGCAAATACGAGCCAGAAGATAACTCAGTTGTTATAATTTATTCTTCTGTTTATGGAAATACAGAAAATGTTGCGAATGTTTTAGCCAATAAATTGAGTCAAAAAGAAATTAAAAATATAAAAGTATATGATGCCTCAAATACAGATGTATCAATACTTGTTTCAGAAAGCTTTAGATGTAGTAATATTGCAATAATTTCTACAACATATAATATGGAGGTATTTCCTAAAATTGCAGAATATATTGATCATATAAGAAGAATGAATTTACAAAATAGAACAATATCTATAATTGAAAATGCAACATGGGCACCAGGAATTTCAAAATCTATAAAAGACCAGATTTCTCAAATGAAAAATATGAAAATTTTAGAAGAAACATTATCAATTAAGTCTTCGATAAAATATGAGCAAGAAGAAAAATTAAATAAAATAGTGGAGGATATTGCAACTGATTTAAAATAAAGTTCTTTTATAAAGACACATAAAAATATAAGGAGGAGTTGAAAATGGATTATATAAAAAAAATATTTGAAAAAAGTGGATGGCTTTCAATACTAGAATCAATAATATTTGCAATACTTGGAGTAATTGTAATTGCAAATCCTGAAGGAACAGTTAAATTTATTTCTTATGTGTTAGGAATAATATTTATCACTGTAGGAATTTATAAAACATGTAATTATTTAGCAGCAAAGGGGAAATATGATTTTTACAATTATGATTTAATATATGGAATTATAGCTATAATTATTGGTATTGTAACTATAATATATAGTTCAGCGATTGGGTCTGTATTTAGAGTTATAATCGGAATTTGGATTATATATAGTTCACTTATTAGAATTGGATTATCAATGAAATTAAAAGTTCAGGAATTTGCTGTTTGGGGATACAGCCTAGTATTAGCATTGATAATGCTTGCTTGTGGACTATATATTACACTACAACCAGGTGCAGTTGTTGTAACAATTGGTGTTATGATGATAATATCATCTATAATAGATATAATAGAAGATATTATATTTATGAAAAATGTTAAGGAAATATTTTAAAATTATGTAGGAGGATTTATAAATGTCAGGACATAGTAAATGGAACAATATACAAGCAAGAAAAGGAAAGGTAGATGCAGCCAGAGGAAAGATATTTACAAAATTAGGAAGAGAATTATTAGTTGCTGTAAAAGCAGGAGGCCCAGACCCAGAAGGAAATTCGACATTAAAAGCAGTTATAGCCAAATGCAAAGCAGCAAATATGCCAAATGATACAATAAATAATGCGATAAAAAAAGCATCTGGAGAAGGAAATACAGCAAATTATGATGAAATAACATATGAGGGTTATGGACCAAATGGTGTTGCTATAATTGTAGAAGCAAGCACAGATAACAAAAATAGAACAGCAGCAGAAGTAAGACATGCTTTTGACAAATCTGGAGGTAATCTTGGTACAACTGGTTGTGTGTCATATATGTTTAGCAAAAAAGGTGTAATTGTAATTGAAAAAGAAAATTGCCCAATAGATGAAGAAGAATTAATGATGATTGCATTAGATAGTGGAGCAGAAGATTTTAAGACTTCGGATGAAGTTTATCAAATTATTACAGCACCAAGCGATTTTGCTAATGTTTCAGACAAGTTACAATCAGAGGGTGTAGAATTTTTAGAAGCATCAGTACAAATGGTACCTTCAACAACAATATCATTAGATGATTCATCAGCAGAAAAAATGGAAAGAATGATTGAAAGACTTGAAGACTTAGATGATGTTATGAATGTATACCATAATTGGGAATAAAATAAACAACGGGGGATAAAATGAAGAAAAAAAAATTAATAATTTTACTTATTATTATAGTATTAGTCATATCAATTACTGGAGGAGTATTAGCATATTTATATTTTTTTACAGATAGTTTAAGGTCTAATAAAGAGACTTTTTTCAAATATGCTTTAGAAAATGAAAAAATTTTAGATATATTTAATAGTGATACATTAGAAAATTATGCATCAAAACAAAAAAGCAATTCATATACATCAGAAGGAACTATAAAGACAAATGTTACTTTAGAAAATGTAACAGATGCAGAAAATGATAACAATATAGTTTCAAGCCTACAAAATTGTAATATTACATATACTGGTAAAACTGACAAGCCAAATAACTATATATATAGAAATATAAAAGCCAATTATACAGATATGGAATCTTTAAATTTTGAATTTATAGGAAAAAATGATGTATGTGCAGTAAAATTAAATGATGCTTATGATAAATTTATTGGAGTTGAAAATACTAATTTAAAAGAATTAGAAGAAAAGTTGGAATCTGAAGAAAGTGAACTGTTTTATTTAAGCAATATTTTTTCTTTAATACCAAATCAAATAAAAACAGAAAATCTTTCTTCATATATTACATTATTTACTGATGAGCAATTAGAACAAGAAAAGGAAAAATATTTTCAATTAATATTAGATAATATAACAGAGGATATGGTTAGTAAAGAAAAATCTGATGATTACACTGTTTATACATTATCATTAACAGAAGAACAGATTTCAAATATAAAAGACAAAATTTTTGAGGAAATGAAAAATGATGAAGTATTAAAAAGTGTACTAAAAAATTATATGGTTAACAACTTAGAAATGTCAGAAGAAGAAGCTAATAATTATATATCCAAGATTAGCCAAAGTGCCGATAGTAAAAAAACAACTTCACAATCACTACAATTAAAGGTTTATGTCCAAAAAAGAAATTTAGCAAAAAGTGAAATTATAGTAAATGATATTTATCCTTCAAGTGAAACATCAAATACAAAAACATATACTATTACAAAATCTGACAATAATGTTAAATTAGATTTTAATTCTACAGGTGGATCTTCTAGTAAATCGTCATCTTTTTATATGCAAAAAATTGAATCTTCTAGTGATGTAAAATATGATATCATTTACTCATATAATGAAAAGCAAGTATATGAATATATTATGGAATTCAGTGGCTTAGATGGTAATCAAGTTCAAGAGAATTCTGAATTAGATTTAACATATAATTCAACAAAATATGTTTGTAAATATACAAATAATAAAACATTTGGAGCTAACTTTACTGAAGATGATGTAAATAACAATAATATAATGTTGTTAAATACAGCACCTAATTCAGATTCGATTCAAAGTTTATTTGCTTATATATCAGAAAATTTTGAAAAGGCAAATAAAGAAAAGATGAATAATGCTAAAATTTCTGAAGGTAAAAATCCTTTTGTATATTATATACCTGCTGTAGTTCCTGTAGCTATTACAGGACTTATATCATCATCTGAAAATTCAAAAATGATACTACCTACAACATTTGTTTTAACATGTGGTATGCAAATTATGAATTTAACAAATAGTTCTATTAATTCAATTAATTCAAGCCCTAATTATTTTGAGGGCTCAGATGGTTTTTAGACAAATGATAAAAAAGTTTGCAGGGTTCTGTAACGAAAAAAGTTCTAAATAAAAATAAAGAGCATATAATATAATTAAAGTTATACTATGTGCTTTTTTTGTGCTTGTATTTAAATAAAATTTATGTATATTTGCAAAGGAATGTGATTAAAAGTGGATGTTGTTTTAGAATATTTAGCTAAAGAGATAAAATTAGAAATTCAAAAATATATAAAAAGTTTCAATGAAAATATAGAAGAAATAAGGTTAAGAAATAATAGACCAATTGTAATTAGGACAAGCTTCAGAAATATAATTTTAGAACATATTGTAAAAACAGAGGAATTATTAGAAACTTTTCAAAATATATGTGAACATTCAATATATTCATACCAAAAACAAATATGTGAAGGATTTATTACAATAAAAGGAGGACATAGAGTTGGAATAACAGGAAATTGTGCAATAGAAGATGGAAAAATAATAAATATAAATTACATATCTAGTTTAAATTTTAGAATTGCAAAAGAGAAAAAGGGATGCTCAAATAAAATTATAAATTACATAATTAATAATGGTGAAATATTAAACACATTAATTATTTCAAGACCTGGATGTGGAAAGACCACTATGTTAAGAGATTTAGTAAGAAACATAAGTAGTGGTGTAAGTCAATATAATTTAAATCCAAAAACTTGTGGGGTTGTTGATGAAAGAGGAGAAATAGCATCAATGTATAAGGGAATACCGCAAAATGATGTAGGAATATTAAGTGATGTAATAGATAATGTTTCAAAATATGATGGTATGAAAATGCTTGTAAGATCTATGGCTCCAGATGTAATAATTTGTGATGAAATAGGAAGCAAAGAAGATGTAGAGGCAATTGAATATGCAATGTGTAGTGGTGTAAAAGGTATATTTACTGCACATGGAAATAGTTTGGAGGATTTGCTTAATAATAGTGAAATAAGAAGTTTAATTGAAAAACATTTAATAAAATTAGTTATAGTTCTTGATGAAAAAAAACTTGGAGAGATTAAAAATATTTATAAATTAGATAAAGAATAGTTCTATTTATTTTTTTGAAGAATATAATATAGTAATTAGGTTTTGGAAAGGACAAGTTTTATGTTATTTTTTAAATATCTTTTTTTAACAGGCATATTTATATCAGCAGTTATAATTGGGAGATTGCTTTCAAGAAAGTACAAAAATAGAGCAAAAGAATTAAAGGAATTTAAAGAGGTTTTAAATGTTTTAGAAACTAAAATAAAATTTACATATGAGCCACTAGGAGAGATTTTAAGTGATATTTCTAAAATGATAAAAAATAAAAATATTTGTGAACTATTAGATGAGACAACTAATAATCTAAGACAAAATAATTTTACTATTGCATGGAATAATAGTATAAATTCAATGTCATCTACACTTAGCTTGAATGAGGAAGATTTGAGTATAATTAGAAGTTTGGGAAATATGCTTCGGAAAAACTGATGTGAATGGACAAATAAGCGAGATAGAAATGACAATGGATTTTTTAGATACTCAAATACAAGATGCAGAACAAGAATGCAAGAAAAATGAAAAAATGTACAAAACACTTGGTACAATAGTTGGATTAGCAATAATTATTATATTAATTTAATTAGTTGAAATTGATGGAGGTCAAGATGAATATCGATTTACTTTTTAAAATAGCAGCAATAGGTATTTTAGTAGCTGTTTTACATCAAGTTCTTTGTAGGGCTGGAAGGGAAGAACAGGCAATGATGACAACATTAGCAGGATTAGTTATTGTGCTTACATTAGTTGTTAAAGAAATAAGCAATTTGTTTAATACAATTAGAACAATATTTAATATATGAATTCAGTATAAGCACGAAAGGAAAAACAAAATGGATACAATTATAAAAATTACTGGAATAGGATTTGTTGGATTAATTTTTATTATTATAATAAAACAATATAAACCTGAATTTGCATTATATATTTCTATGCTTTCTGGAATAATAATTTTATTTTTAGTGATGGACAAGTTTAGAGAAATTATAGAGCTTTTAAGAACAATAAGTAATAAATCAGGCGTTAACAGTCAATTTTTAGGTTTATTGCTAAAAATGACTGGAATTGCGTTTTTGGCAGAATTTGCAATAAATATCTGCAAAGATGCAGGTGAAGGTGCACTTGCTAGCAAAGTAGAGATAGGAAGCAAGATAATTGTAGTTTCTATGTCAATCCCTATAATCTCAAGTTTATTGCAGGTTATTTTAAAATTGATATAACTTTGTTGCCATTTATAAATTTAAGTTTTAAAAAAAATTATCCAGCACAGACCTCAATTGTACTTGTTTATAAATAGCAAAAAAGTATTAATAAATGGAGGAATGTTAAATGTGAATAAAAAATTCTGGTGTACATTAATAATATTATTAATTTGGTTTACTATAAAAGCACCTGTTTATGCAAGCAATTTAGATGAAGAAATAATTAATGACACACAAAAAAGTTTTGGAATAAGCGATTTTCTAGAAGAAACCAAAAAATATACAGGAAATTTTTTTGAAGATGTAAATATAGAAGATATGCTAGATTCAGCTATTACTGGAAATATTGATAATAGTACGATTTTTAAAAAAATTTTAAATCTATTTGGAAAAGAATTAGTATCAAGTATGAAAACATTGGTTGGTATTTTAGTTATAGTTTTAGTTCATAGCATTTTAAAAGCAATATCAGAAGGGTTTGAAAATGATAGCATTTCAAGGATTATTTATTATGTACAATACATATTAATCATTACATTAATAATGAACAATTTTTCGAGTTTAATTTCAAATATCAATAATACAATAAATAACTTAACGGGATTTACAAATTGCTTGATTCCACTTTTGACAACACTTATGGTATATACAGGTAGTATAACAACAAGTAGTCTGTTAGAACCAATAATATTATTTGTAGTAGATTTTATAGGAAATATTATAGGAGCATTAGTTTTGCCAGCTGTTTCTATAATTGTAGCATTAATAATAGTTTCTAAAATTTCAGATAAAATTCAAATAGTAAGATTAGCAGATTTTATGAAATCATCTATAGGATGGTTTTTAGGTATAATTTTGACTATTTTTGTAGGAGTAATATCACTCGAGGGAACTTTGACAAGTAGTGTAGATGGAATTACAGCAAAGACAGCAAAAGCTGCTATATCAAGCCTTATTCCGGTGGTAGGAAAAGTATTAGGAGATTCTGTGGATAGTGTGCTAGGCTGTGGAATAGTTTTAAAAAATGCAGTTGGTGTAGTTGGAGTGGTTATAATAATTGGAATATGTATTGTCCCTATTATTAAACTTGCAACTTTGTCAATTCTATATTCAATTTCTTCAGCTATTATTGAACCAATAGCAGATGAAAAAATAGTAAGGCTATTAGGAGAATTTAGCAGTATTTTTAAATTACTTCTTGGAATTTTATGTTCTGTTTCAGTATTATTTATTATTGGAATAACCCTTGTTATAAAGATTTCTAATAGTGGAATGATGTATAGATAGGAAAGATTTTAAATGATTAATTTTTTAGGTAAATGGATTGAGGGTATTGCTATTGCAGTCATAGTTGCTAGTATTTTTGAGATGATATTACCAGATGGAAATATAAAAAAATATGTAAAAATTGTTTTAGGCATTTATATTATTTTCAGTATTATTTCTCCATTTGTAGATAGAAAAGAATTGTACAACCTTAATATATCCAAAGAAATAGATACATATTCAAATAATATTGTGAGTAATGAAACGAATTCTAATCGGTAGTAAAAAGAGCTCTGGAGCTGATTTAAATAAAATTTATAAAAAAACATTTGAAAAAGAAATAAAGAAAACAGTAGAAAATAAAGGATACATTGTATCTGAATGCAATGTTGATGGTGAATTTGAAGAAAAGGATAAAACAGGGATTAATAAGATAATAATAATTCTTGAATCTAAAAAGAAAAGTGATGAAAATAATAGTCATATAAATAAAATTGAGAATGTAGAAATTGATGTAGAGAACAAAGTAGAAAATACAAAAGATGATGAAATTACTAAAAGTGACATTAAAGATCTAAAAGAATATCTTTGTGACTATTATGAACTTGATAAGAAGATTTTTGATATTACAGTTAAATAATTATAAGGAGTGATCTTATGTTTAAAGAATTTATGAAGAAAAATATGAATATTGGAGAAGGAACTAACAATAAGAAAAAAATAGAAAATTTAATTTTTTTAATTGTCTTATTAATAATAACAATTGTCATAATAAATTCTATTTTGAATAAAGATAAAAAAGATAATAATGAAAATGTCAAAGATAATTCAAAGACATTAGCAAATAGTATAACACAAGGAGAAAATAATAGCTCAAATTCTGATGAGTTACAATCTAAACTAGAAAATATATTAAGTACTATAAAAGGAGTAGGAGATGTGAAAGTATTTATAAGTTATTCAGAAAGTAGTGACACAATTGCTATGTATGATGAGAAAACAACAGTTAATTCAACTGAAGAGACAGATTCGGCAGGTGGACTTAGAAATACAACTTCAACTGAAACACAAAAGAATGTCATATTTTCTGAAGAGGATGGAAGTCAAGTTCCTGTAACAGAAAAAGTTGTAATGCCTAAAATAGAAGGAGCTGTAGTTACAGCAAATGGTGCTGGTAATGCAGTAGTTAAGACAAATATTATTAATGCAATTAAATCGGCAACTGGATTATCTATTGATAAAATTCAAGTATTTGAAATGGAGGAATAACAGAAGATGGTGAAAAAAGAAAATAAGAGCTTAAGTATTTTAAAAAAGGGATTCAAGAAAAATGAGATTGTTATTTATGCAATTGCATTAATGCTTGTTACTGCTGGTTATTTTAATTATACAGCAAACCTAGATAATAATTCTCAAGAAACTTATTCAGAAAATATTGCAAAAGAAGAGACAACACAAAAAACTGAAAATACGAATACTTCTGAAATAGTTGAAAAAGACAAAACTAATAAACCTAGTCAAGAAAGTACAAATGCTAATGGAAATATTAATGAAACAGGAGAAACGAGCAATAATAAAAACACTGATAAAACAGAAGAAACAAGTAATAATGAAAATACTAGTGAGACAGAAGAAACAAGTAGTAGTCATGAAGATGACAACGAAATTGGAGATGCTAAACTTGTTAATAGTGATAGTGTTACAAGTAATTATTTTTCTGCTACAAAACTTGAAAGAGATACAAATTATGCAGATATGATTACTGCATATACGAAGATTTTAGAAGATACATCTGTTTCAGAAACACAAAAAACTATAGCTATGAATGAGATAACAAAAATTAATAATATAAAAAATGCAATATCTGTGTCTGAAAATCTTTTATCAACTAAAGGATTTGAAAATTATGTTGTTTTAGTAAATGGAGATAGTATTAATGTTGTTGTAAAGTCAAGCGAAAAATTAACACCAGAAAAAGTTGCACAAATTCAAAATATTATTTCAAGAGAATTTGATGCTGAGATTGTGAATATACATATTACAGAGAAAAATTAAAGTTTATTTATTAAAGTTGTAATATAGTATGATTCTATAATGTTTTTCAGTTCAACACAACTTACTACAATTAATTTTAATAAAATATAAAAAAAGAAAGTGATGTGATTATTTTGGAAAGAGCAAAAAGCAGTAATTTTATAACTTCAATATTTAAGGGAGTTTTAATTTCAATGATTTTTACATTAATTTGTCTAACAGTTTTTTCTTTATTATTGGTAAATACAAATATGACTGAAAATTTAATTCAGCCTGTTGTTATAGGAATTACAATTATAAGTATTTTAATAGGTAGCTTTTTTTCAAATAGAAAAAGAAACAAAAATGGTGCATTTATTGGGTGCATTGTTGGAATTATTTATATAGCAATTATCTACATAATATCTAGTATATTAAATAGCATGAATTTTGCTTTAAATTCTAGTTCAATAATTATGATTTCTCTTGGATTGTTGGGGGGAGCAATTGGAGGAATAATTGGTGTAAATTTAGGGTAGAATAATATTGTAAATATTTAACATATTTACAAATTATGTGCATAGAAGGTAGATTATGGAAAATTATGCAATATGTGTTAAAGATGTATACAAAAATTTTAATGTGTATTTAGATAAGTCAAATACCATAAAAGAAAAAATTTTGTTTCTATCAAGAAATAAAAAAGAAAAAAGGGAAGTTTTAAAAGGGATAAATTTGAAGATTAAGCAAGGAGAAGCGGTTGCACTAATTGGAACAAATGGAAGCGGAAAATCTACTTTGCTAAAATTAATGACAAAAATTTTATATCCTAATAGTGGTGTGATAAGAATAAATGGAAAACTCACATCACTATTAGAGTTGGGAGCAGGATTTCATCCTGATTTTTCTGGTAGAGAAAATATATATTTTAATGCTTCAATTTTTGGATTAACAAAAAAGCAAATAGATGCAAAATTGGAAGATATTATAGAATTTTCAGAATTAGAAGAATATATAGATAATCCTGTTAGAACCTATTCTTCTGGAATGTTTATGAGACTTGCGTTTGCTGTTGCAATTAATGTAAATGCAGATATTTTACTTGTTGATGAAATATTATCTGTTGGAGATGAACATTTTCAAAATAAATGTATAAAAAAAATGTTGGAATTAAGAGATAAGGGAAAAACAATGGTTTTTGTAACTCATAGTATGGATTCTGTAAGAAAACTATGTAGTAGAGCAGTTTGGCTTTGTGACGGACAAATTAGGATTGACGGAAATACAAATGAAGTTATAAATAAATATGTGGAGGAAACAAAATAATGGAAAATAAAAATCCAATAATATCAATTATAACACCATATTATAATTCTCAAGACTATATTGAAGAAACTGCTAAAAGTGTTTTAAATCAAACATTTGAGAATTTTGAATGGATAATTGTTGATGATGGATCTTCTAATGAAAGTAAAAAAAAACTAAAGCAAATTTCAAAATTAGATGATAGGATAAGAATAATTACAGGAAAAACAAATAATGGAGGACCTGCTACAGCGAGGGATTTAGGAATAAAAAATTCTAATTATTTTTCAAAATATATAGTTTTTTTAGATTCAGATGATTTGTATGATAAAACCTTTTTAGAATGTTGTTATTGGACAATGGAAACTCATCCAAAAGCAAGTTGGTGTTATACAGATTCTATTAATTTTGGGGCAAGGAATTTTTTATGGAGGAAATATTATAATGTAAATTGGGAATTAGAAGAGAACATTTTACTCGTTTCTTCATGTGTTAGAAAAGAAGATTTAATAGAAGTTGGATGTTTTGGTACAAAAGAAAAAGGTGTTTATGAAGATTGGTATTTATGGATAAAGCTTATTAAAGCAGGGAAATACCCTATTAGGATTAATGCACTATTAACCTATTATAGACAAAAAACTGGAGAGAGTGAACTAAAAAAAGCAAATTTGCAAAATAGAAAAAAAGCAATGAGATTAATAAAAAATGCAGAAAGAGATTTAATGATCTATAGAGATGGGATTCAATATCCAAAATTTGATTATTATTTTGAAAAAATAGAAGATTGGATTATAAATCCAGAGGCAAAAAAGAAAGATAACAAAATCCATGTTTTAATGATTTTACCATGGATGATAACTGGTGGTGCAGATAGATTTAACTTGGAATTGGTGAAAAATATTGACAAAGAAAAATTTGATTTTACAGTAGTTACTGTATTACCAGCTACAAATGAATGGAGAGAAAAATTTGAAAATTTTGCAACTGTTTATGATTTAACCACATTTTTAGATATGAAAGATTGGACAAGTTTTATAAACTATGCTATCAAAAAAAATAATATTAACTTGATTTTTAACTCGAATAATCAATTTGGATATAAGATTTTGCCATATTTAAAAGCTAAATATCCTAAAATTCCTATTGTAGATTTTGTACATATGGAAGAATGGTATTGGCGTAATGGTGGATTTTCAAGAGATTCAAGCATATTACAAAATATAATAGATAAAACATTTACATGTAATGAAAATAGTAGAAGAGTTTTTATAAATAAATTTAAAAGAGATGAAAGAGAAATAAAAACTATATACATAGGAGTTGATGAAAAAAAGTATAATCCAGATAAATATGATAAAAAAAGTATTATAAATGAATTTATCAAAAAAAATCAAAAATTCAAAGAAAGCTATGAAGAGAGCAAAAAAGTAATTTCTTATATTTGCAGAATAACTGAACAAAAAAGACCATTTTTGTTTATTCAGATTATAAAAAAATTATTAGAACAGAGAAATGATTTTATTGTACTTGTTGCAGGAGAAGGAGATTTATTAGATTCTGTAAAAAGAAAAGTTATAGAATATAAAATGAATGAATTTTTTGTATTTTTGGGGAATATTACAGAGCCTCAAAAAATTTATAAAATAAGTGATTTGACAGTAAATACATCAATTAAAGAGGGCTTAGCTCTTACAAGCTATGAATCTTTGGCTATGAATGTTCCTGTTGTATCAAGTGATGTTGGAGGACAAGCAGAACTAATAAATCAAGATGTTGGTGTTATAGTACCATGTTTACAAAAAGAAGAAGATATATCTAAATATGATTATTCAAAAGAAGAAGTAAAAAATTATGTAGATGCAATAAACGAGGTTTTTAATAATCTAGATTTTTATAAACAAAATTGCAGAAATAGAATTTTGAAGAATTTTACAATTGATAATATGGTAAATGTGATGCAAAAAAAATTAATAGAAATATATGAACATCCAGATAAAGAAAAGGAAGAAAATGGCGTATTTTTGGCAAAAAATATGGATATTTTAAAAGAATTGATTTCAACATATTTTGCTTCTAGCAAGCGAGAATATGAGTATCTTGTAGATGAATTTAATAAAAGAAATGTGCATATAAACAAAATGGCTAAAAAGAAAACTAAGTTTTATGAGCATACTTTAGAATATAAAATAAAGCATCCAATTGTTGTTTTTTTAAAAAAAATTGGAATTTATGAAAAAGTAAAGGAGTTAATTTTTAATAATTGATAATGAATGTTTTCAAAAATTTATATGATTACAGAGAGTTGTTAAAAACAAGTGTAAAAAAAGAAGTGAGGAGTAAATATAAGAATTCTTTTTTAGGAGTATTATGGTCTTTTTTAAATCCATTGCTTCAAATTATTGTGTATGCAATTATTTTTTCACTTATATTAAAAAATAAGCAAGACAACTATGCAATTTTTTTATGTGCAGGACTAATACCATGGACATATTTTTCAATATCAATAAATAAATCAGCTTTTACAATAATAGAGAATGGAAATATTATAAAAAAGGTATATTTTCCAAGAGAGATAATACCTATATCAGTAGTGACAGCAGAAACAATAAATTTTTTAATATCAACATTAATCATTTTAGGATTTGTTATATTTGGAGGAATAGGGATTTCCAAATATATATTGTATTATCCATTGGTTTTAATTGCACAATATTTAGTAATACTAGCTATATCTTTTATTATATCTAGTATTTGTGTATATTTTAGAGATCTTCAGCATTTTATTGGAATAATATTACAACTCTTATTTTATGCTACTCCAATTGTATATTCTCAAGATAGTATTCCGCCTGAATATCAATGGATTCTTAAATATAATCCTATGACATATATTGTAAATGCATATAGAAATATTTTTTATTATAAAACTGCAATAGATTTAAAATCAATTATATTATTGATAATTATAGCGATTGGGGGTTGTGTATGTGGGTATTGGATTTTTTCAAAATTACAAAAAGGATTTGCAGAACAATTATAAAATAAATAAAGATAATGTAAAAATATTTTTGATTTTTTCTATAATAGTCATCATATTGTTTGGAAAATTGTACAAAATGGAGTATGCAACAGACACATATCAAGTATTTAATTTTAGTGAACAAGAAGTATATAATCAATTTGCAAGTTCTGGAAGATTTGTAAGTGCAATAGTGTTCAAATTTGCAAAAAAGATTGGCATGAAAGAGCAGACAATATATGCAATATCTTTTGTTTTGGCAATTTTATGTATGATTTTGTCTTTGGTAAAAATGTATAAGATAATTAAAATTGACATTAATTCAAAAGTATTAAAAATATTAATACCAATTTTAATAGTACCTAATTTCTTTTCAATTGAATTATTTCTATTTATTGAAAAGGGAATAATGATTTTTGGAATTTTAATGTGCATAATTGGAATAGAAAATGTTATCAAATTTTGGAAAACCTCTAATAAAAAATATCTATTTTTTAGCTTGATTTCTATGTTTATAGCAAATTGCTCATATCAGGGTGTTGTGGGAATTTTTGCATCAGTCTTATTAGTTTATATTTTAAAATATTCTAAAACAATTAAAGAATTTATAAAAAACAATTTAATTATAGGTACAATTTATTCAATACCTGCTATAATAGACTATTTACTCGTAAAATTTTTATATAAACAAAATAGATTAAATGGAAAAATTGAGCTAATAGAATCAATAAAAATGTTGTCAATCAATTTTTTAAAAATGCTTAAAAATATGTATGGATTAATGCCTAAATATGTATTTATTTTAGTAATACTCTTTACTTTTTCAATTTTATGTTGTAAAATATGTAATGTAGATAAAAAAAGGATTCATATATTAAAATTTATATATATTTTCATGGGAATAAGTGTTTTTGCAGTAGCTCCACAAATATTGCAACCGACTTCAAATATTTGGTTAGTGCCAAGATCTACATATTGTTTTGCATCTATATATGGAATATTAATATTATATTTATCAATAAATTATACACTAGAAAATATAGATGAAAAATTAATTATACTTATAAGCATATTTTTATTAATATTTCAGGTACATGGATTTTGGCTAATAGAAAAAGATAGATATATTTTAAACCAAAAAGATTATGAAGTTACAATGCAAATAATTGATAAAATTAATAAATATGAATCAAAAACAAAAAATATAATTTCAAAAATAGAAGTTTACCAAGACTTGTCAATAAAATATACATATGATGGCTTATTTGCTGTAGGTGACATGAATGTTAAATGTTATGCAAATGATTGGAGTATAATAGCAATTTTAAATTATTATGTAAATAGAAATTTAAAATTAGATTATAGTCAAGATTTATCAGATAATTTTAAAAATAAAGATTGGAATGAATTTGATGACAGTCAAATAGTTTTTTATAATGATACAATGGCACTATGCAAGTATTAAAAAATGATGAAAGGGATGTAGCTAAGATGAAAAAAATTAGTATTATTGTTCCAGCATATAATGAGGAAGAATCATTGCCATATTTATATGAAAGATTAAATAAATTAATGGATTCTATGAAACAATATGAATTTGAAATATTGTTTATTAATGATGGTAGTAAAGATAACACATTAAAATTAATAAAACAATATAGAGAAAAAGATAGTAGATATTGTTATGTTGATTTTTCAAGAAATTTTGGAAAAGAAATAGGAATGATTGCAGGTTTGGATTATGCAACAGGTGATTGTGTAATATTTATAGATGCAGATTTACAAGATCCACCAGAGCTAATCCCAGAACTTATAAAATATTGGGAAGAGGGGTATGATGATGTCTATGCAAGACGTCGTTCAAGAGAAGGAGAAACATTCTTAAAAAAATTTACATCAAAAATGTATTATAAAGTATTACAAAAAATGACAAAAGTCGAAATACAGAAAGATACAGGTGATTTTAGGTTATTAGATAGAAGATGTGTAAATGCATTAAAAAAACTACGTGAATCATCAAGAAATACAAAATCAATGTTTAGCTGGATTGGATACAATAAAAAAGAAGTATTATATGATAGAGATGCAAGAATAGCAGGAAAAACAAAGTGGAATTATATGAAATTAATGGATTTAGCAATAGATGGTATTACTTCTTTTACCACATCACCATTAAGACTTTCAACATGGATAGCAATACCTACATTTTTAATGCTTTTAGTATATTTTATATATGTAATTGTAAAATGTATAGTTACAAGTACAGCAATGCAAGCATTTCAAGCTATAATCTTATTAATACTATTTTTCTCAGGTGTTCAAATTTTATTATTTGGAATTATGGGAGAATACTTGGGAAGAATATTTAATGAAACAAAAAATAGACCATTATATTTGGTAAATGAATATAACGGAAAAAAAGAAATGAACGAGTAGGATCCAACGGTTTGTATATAATTGTGAAAAAAGAATATACTATAACTATGAGTACAAATAGTTATAATGAAAAAAAAATAATAAAAAATAAATATGTTATAACTACAATATTTGTAATTATAACATATTTTTTATATTTAAAAATGATGGAAATATATCCATTTGGAGAAAATTCAATATTAAAAAGTGATTTGTATAAGCAATACATAAATTTTTTCTGTTATTTAAAGCAAATTTTAATTAATGATAAAAGTATTTTAATGTGCTGGAATTTGGGGCTTGCAAATAATTTTTATACAACATTTGCTTATTATCTAATAAGTCCAATTAATTTATTGGTAGTGTTTTTTAATTTTAGTAATATTGATATTTTTGTAGAAATTGCTATAGGCATAAAAATAGTGCTAATGGCGAATTTTACACTATTATTTTTAAAATGTTCATACAATTATAGTAAAAAAGAATCAATTATTTTTGGACTTATTTATGCATTTTCATCTTATGTTATATGTTATAGTTTTCATATTATGTGGCTTGATTGCTTATATATGTTGCCAATAGTTCTTTTGTTTGTTGATAAGTTTATAGATAATAATAAGATACTCCCTTTAATTTTAAGCTTAGCCTATGCGATTTTAACAAATTACTATATAGGATATATGGTAGCTTTTTTTGCTGGAATATATTTTTTGACAAAATGTTTTATTGTAAAAAAGAAAAATTTTATCAAAAGTTTATTTAAATTTTTATTTGCGATATCAATTTCTTTTATAATAGGTATGATTGTGATATATCCTTCACTACTACAGTTACATGGAAAAATGAATATATCAAAAAATGCAGAATTAATAAAAATTGACAAGGAAAAAATAAGATTATTTATTAATGTAATTTTCAATAATTATATATATAGTTTTACTCAAAAATCATGTTTTATGTTTTCAAGTACATTAATAATTCTATTATTACCAATGTACTTTTTAAATTCTAAAATTAGCAAAAGAGAAAAAATAGGGTATTCAATTGTTATCATATTTCTACTATTACCAATAGTTTCACCTTTTTTAGATAAATTATGGCATTGTTTTACTGTGCCAAATTGTTTTAATTATAGATATTCATTTACATTGATATTTATAATGGTTTTAATAGGTGCAAGAGAATTTCAAAACAAAAGAGGCACAAAGAAAAAGGATTTTCTATTTAGCCTAATAATATTTTTTTTACTTACAATAATAGAATTAATTTTTAAACAAAAGGGATATTTGGAATTAGATGGATATATTGTTTCTTATAAATCTATTCTTGTATCTATAGTGATATATCTGACTTTTTTTGCAATAGTTTATTATTTATATTTTGTAAATTCAAAATCAAAGAAAAATATTGTTTTTTTAGTTTTAATATTTGTAATAATGATTGACTTGTTGGTTGGGGCAAACAGTGGACAAAATAATAATGATAGATATTTAAAAAGAGATATGATTAGTCAATATGACAATTTTTGGAAATATTTAAAAAAAAATATTAAACAGCCAGAGACAGAAAGAGTTGTATTTTATCCAGATAAATATGGTAGCAATATGTCTTTAAAATATGGATATAGTGATATTGGATTTTTTTCATCTGCAAGAAACAGAGATATATTAAAATCAATGTATAGATTGGGATATAATGTTCAGATGGATGAACAATTATGGATTACATCATATAGTGGAACATTTTTAAATTATGATATTGCAGGTGTAAAGTATTATATTACAGAACAAAAATTAGATGAGAATGAAATTTACGGATTTAATTTAATTGAAAAATATGACAATTTATATATTTATGAAAATAAAAATAATTTTAATATTGGATATTATTTATCAGATAATATTGAAGAAAGTTATAATCCATTTAAAATACAAAATGAATATCTTAATAATTTGACCTCAGGAAATAATGATTATCAGTATTTTCAAGATCCTGAGAAATCTGAAATTTTAAATTGTAAAAAACAAAGTGAGAAAAATAATGAAACACAAGAATATACAATAAATTATGAAATAGAGGCTAAAGATGACTGTAGTATATATATTTTTAGTGATTATAATTTGCAGGCATATGTAAATGGAAAAGAACAATTTGAAAATTATTCAAACATTTGGTCAACAGAAACAGGAATCAAGCAAGTTAAGCATTTGAAAAAAGGAGGAAAAGCTACTATAAAAATAGTAACTACAAATAGTTTGGATTCATTATATATTTATGCTTCGAATAATAATAAAATACAAAATATTTTGAATGAAAAAGATAAAGATAATTATTTTTCAAATGTAAAAATAGAAAAAGATGGATTAACTGGAACAGCAAATTTTAAAGATAATGGATATTTAGCATTTGCAATGTCTTATGATAAAAATTGGAAAATTTTTGTTGATGGAAATAAGGTAAAAACAGAAAATATAGCAGGTTGTTTTATAGGAACTAAATTAGAAAAAGGAATTCATAAAATAAAAATAGTTTTTTAATAATTTAATAGAATGTCATAATAAGGACAT
Source organism: Clostridiales bacterium UBA3678 (assembly GCA_002372935.1). Lineage (GTDB taxonomy): Bacteria > Bacillota > Clostridia > TANB77 > CAG-508 > CAG-269. The sequence goes on from DFJF01000007.1 coordinate 146,814, forward strand.
TCTAAAATATTACAAACATGTTACAAAAAAATTAAATAATTGTGAATTTTTTGAGAAATCTATTGAAAAAAAAGTAGATTATTGTTATTATATATATGATATTTTTAAAAATAAATTTTAAACTTTTGGGTAAAAGGGGCATAAGTTGTAATGATAGAATTTAGAAATGTAAAAAAAACATATAGTACAGGTACAAAAGCTATAAGAAATGCAAACTTTAGAATAGATAAAGGTGAATTTTGTTTTTTAGTTGGTACATCAGGAAGTGGAAAATCAACACTAATTAAATTAATTTTAAAAGAAGAAGAGCCTACATCTGGTAGTATAATTATTAATGGAAAAGATACTACCTTTCTTAAGCAGAGCAAGATTCCATATTTAAGAAGAAGTATGGGAGTTGTTTTTCAAGATTTTAGATTATTACCAGACAAAACAGTTTATGATAATGTAGCTTATGCAATGTATATAGTTAGGGCAACACCTAGACATATTAGAAGACAAGTACCAATGGTATTGTCACTTGTTGGACTTAGTGGCAAAGCTAAAATGTATCCAAATGAGCTTTCAGGAGGAGAGCAACAAAGAGTAGCACTTGCAAGAGCATTAGTAAATAATCCATCAATGCTTATTGCAGATGAGCCTACAGGAAATTTAGACCCTGATACAGCTTGGGAAATAATGAGTCTTTTAAATGATATAAATATGAGAGGAACAACTGTAGTTGTAGCAACACATGCAAAAGACATAGTTGATAAAATGCAAAAAAGAGTTATTCAAATTGAAAAAGGCGAAATAATTAGAGATGATAAAAAAGGCGGGTATGAAAGTGAAATATAATATATTAACATATTTAATAGGAGAAGGTTTTTCAAATGTATTCAAAAACAGAAAACAAGCTATAATATCAATTAGTATGATGTGCATTACAATGTTAATTTTTGGAATATTTTTTGTAATAGCTGAGAACATAAACCATTTTGTAGATGAGGTTGAAGGAGAACAAGGGATTCAAGTATACATGAAAAAAAATGTTACAGATGAACAAATTCAAACTTTAAAACAACAGTTACTTGCGATAGATGGTATAAATACAGTAGAATTTGTCTCTCAGGCTGATGCTTTACAAGAGGTTAAAGATAAATTTGGAGATAAAGCTTCATTATTAGAGGGACGTGATGAGAGTATTTTTCCAGTATCATACATAATTACACTTACCGATTTAAGCAAATCATCAGAAATACAAGAGCAAATTTCAAAATTAGATAATGTCGGGGAAATAAGGAGCAGTAATGAAACTATTTCCACTTTAGTAAGGATTGCAAGAGGTATAAGAATCGCTACTTATGTAATTTCTATTTGTTTAATTGTCTTTGCAATATTTATTATAACAAATACTATAAAACTTACTGTTCACGCAAGAAGAAGAGAAATTTCAATAATGAAATATGTAGGTGCAACCAATGGTTTTATAAGATGGCCATTTGCTGTAGAAGGAATAATAATCGGATTAATATCTGGGGCCATTTCTATAGCTTTATTGTATGGTGTTTACTCATTAGCATTGAGCAATGATTCATTTTTAAGCTTTATATCAAAAATGGGCTTAACTTTATTACACTTTTCAGATATGTTTACCTTAATAATTTTGGTTTATTTAGTTTTAGGAATTGTAGTTGGTGTATTAGGAAGTACAATTTCAATGAGAAAATATTTAAAAGTTTAAAATATCTATTCAAGAAAAAGGAGGATTATATGAATAATCTTGTAAAAAAACTAATAATATTAAGTATGTTATCTATAATATTTTTATATAGTAACATTAGTTTGGCAGCATCTATGAACGAGTTAAAAAATGAAAAAAATAATGTATCTAGTAGCATTTCAGAAACAGAGAAAGAATTAGATGATATTTCAGATGAAAAATCTGAAACATTAGAACAAGTGGAGAAACTTATTACACAAATTTCAGATTATAAATCAGAAATTGATGAATTAAACACTAATATTTCAAATTTAGAAACCAAAATATCTTCTACAGAAAAGAAAATAGCAGAAGATGAGGCAGAATACAAAAAAGAAGATGAAAAATTGAATGAAAGATTAGTTGCAATGTATCAATCTGGAGATACTACATATCTAGATTTCTTGCTATCATCTGCAAGTATAGTAGATTTTATTTCTAGTTATTATCTTGTATCAGAGGTCACAGATTATGATACTAAAATGCTAGAAGAAATTGAAGAACATAAACAAAAAATAGAAAATGAGAAGGCAGAATTAGAAAATGATAAATCAGAACTAGAAAAGTCTAAAACAACAGTTCAATCAAAACAACAAGCTTTAGAAGTTGCTAAAAAGGAAAAAGATGAATACATAGACCAACTTACAGAAAAAGAAAAATCTGCACAAGAAAAATTACAAGATTTGCAAGATACTAATGATGAATTAGACCAACAAATAAAAGAAGCTCAGGAAAAAATTGCTCAAGCAAGAGCAGCTGCTCAAGCAAGAGCAACAGCTAATACTGCAGGAAAAAATACTGGTATATCAACTACACACTATGCTCCTAGTTCAAGCACTGATACAAGTTCATCAGGATTTATCTGGCCAGTATATACAAGATATTCTGTTACAACAGGTTGGTACTATTCTTCTGGTAGCTTACATGGTGGAGTCGATTTCTCAGGTTCTGGAATTTGTGGCACACCGGTTTATGCAGTCTCTGATGGATATGTTGTTACATCTACAGCTAAAATGAGAAATGGTAAATATATAAGCTATGGAAATTATATTTTAATTGCACATTATAATGGTTTATATACTTTATATGCACATTTAAGTTCAAGGAGTGTTTCAGCTGGGCAAACTGTTTCACAAGGTCAAGTAATTGGTACTGTTGGAAGTACAGGGAACTCTTCAGGACCTCATTTACATTTTGAAGTTAGAACAAATGGTAAATTTGCTTCAAGAGTATATCCAATGAATTATTTACCATAAGACAACTAAAATAAAGTTATTTATGCTCAGAGCGGTAGGTGGCAAGCTCTGAGCAATTAAAAATTTAAAAACCTTTAAAAGGTGAAATTTTAAAAGTAAGGAATGATAAAAAAATGGATGAAAATCAAAAATCAAAATCTAAAAATGTATATAAAATAATAATGTTAATCATTTTAACTGCATTTATAACCTTTATGGTAACATCATTATCTTTATATTCGTATTATACAAATAAGCCAGCATATACTTTAATTACAGATTCTAGTTCGGCAGATACATCAGAGCTTGATAGCTATTTAAATAGTATAGATAAGTTAATAAGCAAATATTATCTATGGTCAGATAAAATTGACCAAAATAAATTAAAAGAAGGAGCAATTTCTGGATATGTATCTGGACTAGGTGATGAATATACTGAATATATTCCGGCATCTGAAATGGAGAAGTTTACAGAAAATATTACAGGAAGTTTTGTAGGAATAGGAATATATATGATTGCTGATGAAGAAAATGATCAAATTATTGTATATTATCCAATTCCAAACAGTCCTGCAGAAAAAGCAGGAATAAAATCAGGAGACATAATAAAAAGTGTTGATGGTATTGAGTATGGATATGATGATTTTGATGTAATAGCTAGTAAAATAAAGGGTATAGATGGAACAGAGGTTACTCTTGTAGTAGAACGCAAGGGAAAAGAAATAACATTTAAAGTGAAAAGAGAAAAAATTGAATTAAATCCAATTACATCAAAAATTTTAGATAATAATATTGGATATATAAAATTACCAAGTTTTGATGAAAAATCATCTGATCATTTTAAAGAAAAAGTTGATGACTTAGTATCTCAAGGTGCAACATCATTAATAATAGATTTAAGAAATAATGGAGGAGGAATAGTTGATGAATCAACAACTATTGCAAATTATTTCTTAGATAAAGGAAAAACAATAATGACTACAAAGGATAAAAATGGTAATGAAGAGATAACAAAAGCAGAAAAAGATAAAATATATAATATGCCAGTTGTTGTATTAGTTAATGAAAATTCTGCTAGTGCTTCGGAAATTTTAACAGCTGCATTAAAAGATAATAAAAGAGCAAAAATAGTTGGAAATACAACTTATGGAAAAGGTGTTATACAAACAGTTCTTACATTAACAGATGGAAGTGGACTAAAAATTACTACTGCAGAGTATTTTACACCATCAGGAACAGAGATACACAAAAAAGGAATTGATCCTGATATAAAAGTTGAATTACCAAAGTCTATAACTAATATTTATTCAGTATCAGAAGATGATGACACACAATTACAAAAAGCAATAAGTGAATTAAGCAAATAAAAGTTGCTATTTGGAATAATTCAGATAGCAACAAAAATAGTAAAATGCAACAAATAGATTTATTTTGAGGGGATAGAAAAATGAATTTACCAAACAAACTTACATTATTTAGAATAATTTTAGTACCAATAATGGTAATAATACCATATTTAAATATTCAAGGAGAAATTGCAGGAATCCCGATTACTTGGATTATTATAGATGCTATATTTATAATAGCATCTATAACAGATAAATTAGATGGCACATTAGCGAGAAAAAACAATCAAGTAACAACATTTGGAAAATTTTTAGATCCAATTGCAGATAAAATTTTAGTATTAGCAGCAATGATTATGCTTGTAGAAAATGGAAAATTACCTGCATGGATTCCAGTAATAGTCCTATTTAGAGAATTTGCTGTATCAGGATATAGGTTAATAGCTTCACAGCAAGGAGGACAAGTCATTGCAGCATCTATGTGGGGAAAATTAAAAACAGTTACTCAAATGATTTCAATAATAATGATGTTTGTAGACAAAAATGCATTTTTTGAATTCTTAAGGTCATCTTCTATACAAAGTATGACTACATTTAGCTTAATATTTAATATAATCACATCTATATTAATGCTAATATCAGTTATAGCGACTGTATTTTCAGGTTATGATTATTTAAAAGGTGGAAAAGAATATTTTAAAGATAAATAATTTCAAATAAGGGACGGTTCTTTTTCAAAAGGGGACGGTTCTCTTTCAAAAAAGAACCGTCCCCTTTTGAAAAAGAACCGTCCCCAAATGAAAGTGGGTGAAATATTGGAAACAACAAAAAAGATTTGTGATGTATTTAGCGATTATAAAGAAAAATCTAATATTATGCACGCTCAAATACAAGAAATGAATTTAATAAGAAAAAACAATATTTTAGAAATAGATATAAAATCAGAAGAATATATTGAAATTAAGTCTTTATGGTTTTTTGAAAAGTTTTTAAGAGATAGATTTAAGTTTGAAAATGTTGATATTAAAATTGAATATTCAGATAATATTACAATTAAGCCTATAGAAAATGAATGGATCAATCTTATAGCATATATGGTACATAAATATCCTTTGATGAAGCCAATGATTTTGTTAAAAAGCACAATTGAAGTTTCTCAAAATATTATTACTGTTAATATGAAAATTAAAGGTGCTGATTTTTTAAGAGGAAGAAAACTTGATAGAGAACTTGAAAGAGTTATAAAAAATTTATTTAATCAAAATTATAAAATTAAATTTGTAGAAGTCTTAAGTGATGATGATAAAAAAGCTGCAATCGAAAGCATAGAAAAAAATCAAAATAAAGCAATAGAAATGGCTTTAGAACATATGCAACTTGGAGAAAAATTAGTAGAAGAGAAAAAGTTAAATTCAAATTCAAAGAATATAAAAATGGATATGCCTCCTGTTCCACCACCACCTATAGATGAAGTTCAATTATTAGAAAAAGAAATGGCAGAAGATGCACCTTTAATCTATGGAAGAAGTACTACATTAAAAACCAATATAATAAATGTTGTAGATATTTCTCCAGAAGATGATATGGCAGCTATTAGTGGAGAAATTTTAGATGGAAGTATAGAAGAAAAAGAATTAAAAAGTGGCAAGTTTTTGTTGTCTTTTAATGTATATGATGGTACAAGTACAATTACTTGTAAGATATTTGTTAAACCAGAAGAAAAAGCAAAAGTTTTAGGTAGATTAAATAAAGCAAAAGGTGTAAAGCTTGAAGGAAAATCTGGCATTAGTAATTTTACACATGAGATGGAAATTCTTGCAAATGTTGTAATTGAAACAGAAGGGATGAAGAAAACAGTTAGACAAGATTTAGCAGATGTAAAAAGAGTTGAACTTCATATGCATACAAATATGAGTCAGATGGATGCAATTACTTCTGCTACAGATCTTATAAAACGTGCAATGAAATGGGGGTGGAAATCTATTGCAATTACAGACCATGGTGTTGTACAAGCTTTCCCAGAGGCACATAAATTACTTGGTGTTGATAATCCAGATATGAAAATTATATATGGAATGGAAGCCTATTTAGTACCAGATGGAACAGCAGTTGTTATGGATGACAAAGGCCAAAAAATTGAAGATACTACATTTTGCGTATTAGATTTAGAAACGACAGGACTTTCTCCAAATACAGAGAAGATTACAGAAGTAGGAATTATGAAAGTTAGAAATGGAGAAGTAATTGATAAATTTTCTTGTTTCGTAAATCCTGAAAAGCCAATCCCTCCAAGGGTTGTTGAGGTAACAAATATTACAGATGATATGGTAAAAGATGCAGAAACAATAGATAAAGTCTTTCCAAAAATATTAAAATTTATAGGTGATGATAAAGCAGTTATTGTAGCACATAATACATCATTTGATGTTGGATTTTTGAAGCACAATGCAAAAGTTTTAGGTTATAAATTTGATTATACCTATGTAGATACATTAAGTCTTTCACAAAAAATATATCCTGAACTTAAAAAACATAAATTAGGAAAAATTGCTGAATATCTTAAAATAAAAGTAGAGGTAGCACATAGAGCATTAGATGATGTTGATACAACAGTAAAAGTTTTAAATGAAATGATGAAAGAATTAAAAAAAAGGGGAGCAGTTACAGTAGAAGACATTGGAATAAAGTGTGAAGATGAATTATCAAGGAAAAATGCATATAAAACAGGTAAATCTTTTCATGCAATAATACTTGCAAAAAATTATGTTGGACTAAAGAATTTATATAAACTTGTATCATGGTCAAATTTAAAATATTTTTATAAAAAACCAAGGATATTAAAAAGTGTTTATAAAAAATATTCAGAGGGTTTAATACTTGGAAGTGCTTGTGAGGCAGGAGAATTATATCAAGCAATAGAACTTGGAAAACCAGAAGAAGAAATAGAAGAGATTGCTCAAAGTTATGATTATCTTGAAATACAGCCAATAGGCAATAACGAGTTTTTAGTAAGAAATGGGATTATGCCAGATGATGAGGCTTTAAAAGACATAAATAGAAAGATCGTTTCTCTTGGTGAGAAATTAAACAAACTTGTAGTTGCTACATGTGATGTTCATTTTATGGATCCACAGGATGAAATTTATAGAAGAATTTTAGAAGCTGGCCAAGGATATAAAGATGCAGATAATCAAGCACCTTTATATTTAAGGACAACAAATGAAATGCTAGAAGAATTCAAATATTTGGGAGAAGAAAAGGCTTATGAAGTTGTAGTTACAAATACAAATAAAATATCAGATATGATAGAACAGATCTCTCCAATTTCTCCAGAAAAATGTCCACCACATATACCAGGATGTGAAGAAGATATAAAAAATATTGCATATAATAAAGCACATGAACTATATGGAGATCCTCTTCCAGAAATTGTCCAAACAAGGCTAGACAAAGAATTAAATTCAATTATAAGTAATGGATATTCTGTTATGTACATAATAGCACAAAAGTTAGTTTGGAAATCAAATGAAGATGGTTATATAGTTGGATCTAGAGGTTCGGTAGGATCTTCACTTGTTGCATTTATGACAGGTATTACAGAGGTAAATTCATTAAAGCCACATTATAGGTGCCCAAATTGCAAATATTCTGAATTTGAAGATTATGGTGTAGGAAACGGATTTGATTTGCCAGATAAAAAATGCCCAAAATGTGGAGCAGATCTTGCAAAAGATGGAATGGACATACCATTTGAAACATTTTTGGGATTTAATGGAGATAAAGAGCCAGATATAGATTTAAACTTTTCTGGAGAATATCAAGCAAAAGCACATAAATATACAGAGGTAATATTTGGAAAAGGTACTACATTTAAGGCTGGAACAGTTGGCACAGTTGCAGATAAAACAGCTTATGGATATGTAAAAAAATATTATGAAGAAAGAAACATTACAGTAAGTCAAGCAGAAACACAAAGGCTTTCTGTTGGTTGCACAGGGATAAAAAGGACTACAGGGCAACATCCAGGAGGAATAATAGTAGTTCCAAAAGGAAGAGAAATATTTGAATTTACACCAGTACAACATCCTGCAGATGATCCAAATTCAGATATTATAACAACACATTTTGACTATCACTCAATAGATCAAAACCTATTAAAACTTGATATTCTAGGTCATGATGACCCAACAGTTATAAGAATGTTACAAGATATTACAAAAACTGATCCAACAAAAGTGCCATTAGATGATAAAGAAACAATGTCTATATTTAGTTCTACAGATGCATTAGGCGTTACACCAGAACAAATAAAATCAAAAGTCGGAAGTTTTGGAGTACCAGAATTTGGAACAAAATTTGTAAGAGGAATGTTAGTAGATACAAAACCAAAAACATTTGATGAATTAATAAGAATTTCGGGACTTTCTCATGGTACAGATGTATGGCTAAACAATGCACAAACACTTATAGAAAATGGTACAGTTACATTAAAAGAAGCAATATGTTGCCGTGATGATATTATGATTTATCTTATAAATAAAGGTCTAGATCCAGGAAAAGCATTTAAAATAATGGAACAAGTTCGTAAAGGAAAAGTATCTAAAGGGAAATGCAAAGAATGGCCAGAATATAAACAGATGATGAAAGAACATGATGTGCCAGATTGGTATATAGAATCATGTGAAAAAATAAAATACATGTTTCCAAAAGCACATGCTGCAGCTTATGTCACAAATGCTTTTAGAATCGCATGGTATAAAGTTCATATACCACTTGCATATTATTGTGCATTCTTTTCTATAAGAGCAGCAGATGATTTTGATGCATCTTGCATGATATTTGGAAAAGAAAAAGTAAAAAATAAAATGAAAGAGATAGACATGCAAGGAAATGCAGCATCTAAAAAAGACCAATCAATGTACCCAGTTTTAGAACTGGTTTTAGAAATGTATGAAAGAGGATTTAAGTTTTTGCCAATAGATTTATATAAATCACATTGGAAAAACTTCCAAATTGAAGATGGTGCAATAAGACCACCAATTAACAGTATTCCAGGAATGGGACCAATTGCTGCGGAATCAATATATAATGCTGCAAAAGAAGATGAGTTTATGTCTATAGATGAAATAAGACAAAGAGCAAAAGTTGGAGATTCTATTATACAACTATTAAAAGACTTTAATTGTTTAGATGGAATGCCAGAAAGTAATCAAATTAGTTTATTTGGATAATTGACAATAGATATTATCTGATATATAATAAACTAGATTACATAAAGTTAATCACAAGTTTTAGATTGCAAGAAAAATGAGAAAAGAAGGGAATGGTATTAAATTTGAAAAAAGATAAAATAATGGGTACAAAAAGATGGTTATATTGGGTATCTATAGGAACAATATTAATAATAATATACAAATTTTTAGATAATTTTACAGGAATAGGAAATTGGATAAAAAATTTATTTGGAGTTTTAGGACCATTTTTAGTAGCAATTTTAATAGCATATATTTTATATAAACCAACATTAAAATTAGAAACATTTATTAAGAAAAAGAAAATAAAACATTCAAGAGGAATAAGTATTTTAATAGTTTATGTTATTGTAATTGTTCTTATAGCGTTAATATTGAAATTCATTATACCAGCAATATTTAGTAGTATTGTAGATTTGGTAAACAATTTGCAAAATTACTATAATTCAGTTAGTACAGATGATATTCAGCCAGAATGGTTAACTTTTATTAAGTCTAATATTATAAGACCATTGGTAGAGTATGTACAACAAATAAACTTTAAAGAAATGTTTACTCCAGAAAGAATCCAAAATTACTTAACATCAGCTATTGGAATTGCAAAATCTGTGGTAAGCGGATTTATAGCTGTTATTTCTTCAATTTATATATTATCAGAAAGAGAGAAAATAGTTGGATACATAAAAAAATTTGCAAAAGCATCTATGACACGAAATGGATATTTCAAATTTAATAGATATTTTACAAATGGAAACAGAATATTTTTTGGATTTATATCTAGTCAATTTATAGATGCAATTGTAGTTACAATAATGATGTCAATAATAATGCTTATATTGCATGTAAAATATGCCATTTTATTAGGAGTATTAATAGGATTATTTAATTTAATTCCTTATTTTGGTGCTATAATTGCAGTTATAATTGCAGGACTATTAACAGTATTAACAGGTGGTTGGAAAAAAGCATTGGTTATGGTAATTATAACAATTATTGTACAACAAATTGATGCAAATGTTATAAATCCGAGAATTACAGGAAATGCTTTACATGTTAGTCCATTATTAGTTGTATTTTCTGTTACAGTAGGTGGGGCTTATTTTGGAGTAATTGGAATGTTTTTAGCTGTTCCAATTGCAGTATTAATAAAATTGATGATAGATGATTTTATATTAGCAAAAGAAAAAGATGAAAGAGAAGACGTATGAATGAGAAAAAAACTGGGTAAAATATACCCAGTTTTTTTTATTATTGCATTCTTTTTTTCCGGAACAGATATCTTATTAAAAATCTCATACTTCTAAGAAAATGATATGTTACACCAAAGAGAGTGTAAATAGTCAAAATAAAGTATAAGATCTTAACTAAAAAGTTTGCAGAAGAAAATCTTCTTTCGAAGAAATCTTTAGAATTATGCATTCTTTTTTTCTCTGCGACATCCTTTTCAGCTCCAGCTCCAGGATATTTTCCGTTCTGTTCAGAGAACGTAATATTATCTGAGAGAATGTAATATTTGGCCATAGCTCTGGTCATCCGAATAGCAGAATATTCTAGTGAAGCATATCCAACTAATGCAATAATTAATACAATGATGATGTCAATTCTTTTCATGTTTCTTTTCATGTTTTTTTTACCTCTTTTTTAAATTATTAAAATTGAATTCTATAACATATCATATTAGATACATTACTTATATTATACAACTTTTTATGAAAAGTGTCAAATTATGTGAATTTTAAAACTAATATTATCATATTACATTTAAAAAAAGAGGCTCAAACGCCTCTTTTTAATTGGTTGCGGGGGTAGGACTCGAAC
>DFJF01000007.1:158284-213718 GCA_002372935.1 Clostridiales bacterium UBA3678
GAGCTGCCAACTGCTCTACCCCGCGATGTCTAACAAAACATATTATAATACGAGAATTTAAAAAAGTCAATAGTTTTTCTATATATTTTATGAGAATTTTGAAAAAATATTACAAAAAATATGTAAAAATGTGGCAAAATTTCATTGACAAGTAGATGAAACTATGTTAAAATAAATAATTGTAATCCGCTTAGTCAAGGTAAATAAAAGTTATGAAATATTTAACTACCTTTTTTAAGGATTAGCGAATATACGATAAGGGAGGTGCATTTTAAATGTACGCAATAATTGAAAGCTGTGGAAGACAATACAAAGTAGCAGAAGGAGATGTAGTATTTTTTGAAAAATTAGAGGCTGAGGAAGGAAAAAAAGTTACATTTGACAATGTAGTTTTAGTTTCTGATGATGGAAAAGTACAAGTAGGAAATCCTTATGTTAAAGGTGTAAAGGTTGAAGGCAAAGTAGTTGCTCATGGTAAACACAAAAAAATAGTTGTTTTCAAAATGAAGGCAAAGAAGAATGAGAGAACAAAACAAGGTCATAGACAACCATACACAAAGGTTGAAATTACATCAGTTATGACTGGTGCTAAGAAAGCTGAAACAAAAACAGTAGAAACAAAAAAAGCTAATACTACAAAAGTAGTAGAGAAAAAAGAAACAGTTACAGCAAAAGCATCAAATAAGAGCGAAGCAAAAGCTAATGCTTAAGTTAGATTTTAGAATTTAAAATTAGAAAATATAAAAAGTATTTGTTTAATACAAAACTAAACTGGAAGGAGTGAATAACATGGCTCATAAAAAAGGTCAAGGTAGTATTAAGAACGGTAGAGATAGTGAATCAAAGCGTCTTGGTGTAAAAAGAGCTGATGGTCAATTTGTTCTAGCAGGAAATATTTTAATAAGACAAAGAGGAACAAACGTACATCCAGGTACTAATGTTGGTATTGGTAGTGATGATACACTTTATGCATTAGTTGATGGTAAAGTTAAATTTGAAAGAAAAGGTAGAGACAAGAAACAAGTTAGTGTATATCCTGTAGAAGAAGTAGAAACAAAGAAAGCTTAATTAAAAAATTTATATGGCAATAGTTAAAATTAAATGCAGTTTTAGCTATTGCTATTTTTTATATATTTTGATAAAATGTAAAAAAATGGCTAAGCCAAATTTATACTTTCAAAGATTAATATATATATTTTTGAAAGAGAAATGGAGTTGTTATGTTAAAATTAAATTTAGATAATTCACAAGTTGATGAAAAAGAAATAATGAAGTACAAAGAAGAGGTAGAAAATATTCATAAAGATCTTCATAGAAGATCAGAAGATGAAACAGATTTTGTTGGATGGCTAGATTTACCTACAAATTATGACAAAAAAGAGTTTGAAAGAATAAAAAAAGCAGCAAAGAAAATATCTAAAGAATCAGAAGTTTTGGTTGTTATTGGTATAGGTGGATCATATTTAGGTGCAAGAGCAGTTATTGAATCTCTTACAAATACTTTTTATAATTTGCAAGATGACAAAAAAAGAAAATATCCAATGATTTTATTTGCTGGGAATAATTTGAGTCCAAATTATATCAATGATATGATAGATTTAATAGGTGATAAGGATTTTTCAGTAAATGTTATCTCTAAATCTGGAACTACAACAGAACCTGCAATAGCATTTAGAATTTTTAGAGAAATTTTAGAAAATAAATATGGAATAGATGAAGCAAGAAGTAGAATATATGTTACAACAGATAAAGAAAGAGGGGCATTAAAAACTCTTTCAGACATGGAAGGATATGAAAAATTTGTAGTTCCTGATAATGTTGGAGGAAGATATTCAGTACTTACTGCTGTGGGTCTTTTACCAATTGCCACAGCTGGAATTGATGTTGAAAAATTAATGAGTGGGGCAAGAATTGCACAAGAGAAATATTCAGATGAAAATTTAAAATATAATGAATGTTATCAGTATGCTGTTACAAGAAATATTTTATATAAAAATAATAAAAATATAGAAATTTTAGTAAATTATGAACCTAAAATGCATTATTTTATAGAATGGTGGAAACAGCTATATGGAGAAAGCGAAGGAAAAGAGGGAAAAGGAATCTTCCCTTCAGGTGTAGACTACACAACTGACTTACATTCAATGGGACAATACATTCAAGATGGCAGAAGAAATTTACTTGAAACTTTATTATGTATAAAAAATCCAAGCTCAAATATAAAAATAAATACTGATGATGACAATTTAGATGGATTAAATTACTTAGCAGGAAAAGACCTAGACTATGTAAATAAAAAAGCTATGGAAGGAACTGTTGAGGCACATGTTACAGGAGATGTTCCAAATTTAATGATAACTATTGACAAATTAGATGAAGAAAATATTGGAGAATTAATATATTTCTTTGAACTTGCTTGTGCAGTTTCTGGAAATATTTTGGGTGTAAATCCATTTAATCAACCAGGTGTTGAAGAATATAAGAAAAATATGTTTAGATTATTAGAAAAACCTGGGTATTAATTAATATAGAAAATTAGTTGAGACCAAATTAGAACAGATCTTTTTGATACTTTTTGAATCGAAAAGATCTGTTCCTATTAAATCTATTTTCTTTAGGTCGTTCATAATAATATTGGCTCTATTTGTTTTCCATCTAAAGCAGATTCAATTGTTGGAACAATATAATCAAAGTCAAAGACAATTGAACGAGGTTTGGTTAATGGATTATCCTGCCTAAAAGGAACAAAATAGTAATTTCTTCTGTTTATTAAATTTGCAATACTTGTCATATTAGAACCAAGCCCATTATTTGTAGATGGTGCAATTACAACAGGCAAATCATTTCTTAAGTGTGATTTTACTGCCATTGTAGCAGGAGTATCTATAATGTCGTATGCAAGTTTGGAAATGGTGTTTCCGCTTGCAGGTGCGACAACCATTATATCTGTTAAATGTTTAGGCCCGATTGTTTCACATTCTTGAATTGTATGCATTATTTTATTTTTACAAATTTCTTCGATTTCTTTTATAAAATCGTTTGCTTTACCAAATTTTGTATCCATTGTATAGCTATTTTCTGACATTATGGGCAATACATTTGCTTCTAATTCTTTCATTTTCATTATTTGCGGAATTACTTTGTGAAATGTACAAAACGACCCTGTGAGTACAAATCCTATATTTTTATTTTTTATTTCCAAAATTCATCATTTCCTCCTTTCAAATTACAATATATTATATAATATGATAATTTTTAACTCATTGTTTTGATTTTTATAAAAATAGAATTAATTAATTTATAACAAAAAAGTAACTTAAAATTATTTATAAATTTAAGTTACTCTATATTTATATTATTTTTTTAACAGGAATTTTTTTCTGAATTTCCGACTTGGTTAATTTGCATAAACATTATGAGCTTCAGTTTTTTTAAAATATTTAAAATTATATTGACACATCATTATATTATATTAAATAAATTAATATATGTTTATAAGATAATTTGCATTATAAGTATTAGAATGATATAATAATTTTAAATTTTAAAGAAAGGAGAATGTTTATGAAAAACTTAAAAAAATTATTTTTTACATTAATACTTATTGCATGTTCTATTACGTTTATTACTAAATCGTTTGCATATGAAGTTGTTCAAAACAAAAATGAACTAACTTTAACTAATACTATTGATACAACATATCAAAATAAGATAGACAACAATTACTTTAAGACAGAAGAAACAGTGAAATTGGAAGATACTTCTATTTCGGGAGATACTTTTGTTCTTTGCAAAACTGCTAATCTAGAAAATATTGAAATTTCTGGAAGTTTATTTATTGTAGCACAAGATATCAATTTAGAAAATGTAGAAGTTACTGGAACGATTTATATTGCAGGACAAAATTTAGAATTGAAAGCTATTTCTGCTAAAAATATCTATGGTTCATCTCAAAGCTTTGAAATTACAGGTAATTCTAATATTAATAATGATGTAAAAGTAGCTTGTGCTTCTGCAAAAATTGAAGATACACTTATTAATGGAGAACTTTATATTGATTGTGGTAATGCAGAAATTGCAGGTAAAACAAAAGTGGATACAAAGTGTACTATTGAATCAGCCAATGAACCAAAAATAGATGAAAACGCAGATTTAAATAATTGCATTTTTAATAAAGTTGAAGAAGATAGTGATTCAAATAGTAATAAATCTGATAAAATAGCAGACTTTATAAAAAAGACAATTACTAGTATTATCTATGCAGTTGTTGTTGCAATGATTACAATTGCTTTAAGCAATAAAATTAAAACACTTCCAGAAAAGTATACTGCATCTAACATTGCACTTAATATTTTAATTGGATTAGCTACTTTAATATTTGTACCAATTGTTAGTATAGCTTTGTTATTTATTCCATGTTGCTATTCTGTTGGATTAGCATTATTATTAGTTTATATTTTACTTTGTGTATTGTCAATTGGAATTGGTGAAACAATTATTGGTAAATTAGTTGCTAATAAATTTAATAAAAGTTCTTTTTGGCATGTTGTTGGATTTACAGCATTAATTGCTTTATTAATTCAGCTAATTATATTAATTCCAGTATTAGGACCTATTTTATTCTTTGTTATAATGTTGCTAGGTCTTGGCTCTGTAATAGTTGAAATGTTTAGAAAAACTCCAAATTAGTAAGAAGAAAAAATAATACATTCAATCATAATTTTATATTAAAATTTGCAATTGAAAAATAAAATTATTCTTGGAACTAAAAATTTTTGTATGAATATAAAGAGAGGAATGTAACTAAATATGAAATATGAATATAATTATGAGAGAAAAGTTGAATACTCAGAATGTGATAAAGATTGTAAATTAGGTTTACTTGGAATAATGAATATTTCGCAAGATACATCAACAACTTATTATGAGAAAATGAAATCTGACAATATAACATTAAGAGAAAAAAATAATGCTGCATGGGTATATACAAAAATAAAAATACATATAATAAATACTCTTAAATGGAATGAAAAAATGTATATAAAAGATTATACAACATTGCATTCAAAAATAAAAAGTCTAAATGAAATTACAATAAAGGACAAAAATGGTAATACATTAATCTATATTGAACAAGAATCATGTCTTATTGATTTAACAAGTAGAAAAATCAGAAAATTAGATACAATCTCATATCCTCCGGACATTGAAGATGAAAAGAAAAAATTCGAAGAGCCTTTTGAAAGAATGAACTGGAAATATGATGAATATGACTATTCTTACAAACAATCAGTTCAACCATCAGATATAGATTTTACAAAACATACAAATAATACTATGTATGTAAAATACATGATGAATTCAATAAATACAGATTTTTGGGTAAATAAAAAAATTACTGATTTTGAAATTCAGTTTTTAAAGGAATCAAGAGAGGGAGAAACACTTACAATCTATAGAAAAGAAGAGAATGGAAAAATTAATTTCTTATTGAAAAGAAATGATGTTGAAATTGCAAAAGGAAGTTTAAAATATTTAGAAATTAAATGATACATACTATATAAAAATAGTTTTAAATTAGTTATGAAAAATTCTTGACAGAATATAAAAAAAAGTATATTATAGTACAAGAAAAGTGACCATCGGTCAGAAAAAATAGGAGGTAGTATTATAATGACAAATAATGGGGTATCATTAACACACAAAATGGAAAGGAAAGCAGTTGAGGTAGCAGTAGATAAAATAATAAAAGGAGTAGAAAAAGACAAAGAAGCTCAAATAGAAAAAATCATAGAATTATCAAAAAAATTCTATGGTGATGACTATAAAGAAGAAGATTATCAAAGATATATAAAACTATTTGCTGACCCAAACAGTAGAATGAGAAAGTTACTTGATAAAGTTGTAGGAGAATTAGATCCAAATGTATTAAAAATGACAATTATGAATCTAGTTTATGAATCATTATATAGAGGAACACAAAAAACAAGGAAAAATCGTATAAAATATGATTGTAATATTCCTTGGCTTATACTTTTTGATCCAACAGATGCATGTAATATGCATTGTACAGGATGTTGGGCAGGTGAATATGGACATAAACATAACTTATCATTTGAAGATATGGATAAAATAGTAACAGAAGGGAAAGAGCTTGGAATATTTTTCTACATGATGACTGGTGGAGAGCCATTAGTTAGAAAAAAAGATATATTAAAACTTGCAGAGAAACATAATGATTGTGAATTTTCAATTTTTACAAATTCAACATTAATTGATGAAGAATTTTGTGAAAATGTTAGAAAATTAGGAAATATAGCATTCCAATTATCAATTGAAGGATCAGAGGAGACAAATGACGGAAGACGTGGAGAGGGACATTATCAGGCTGTTATGAAAGCAATGGATTTATTAAAGAAAAATGGAATTTTCTTTGGTACATCAATTTGTTATACAAGAGCAAATGTAGAAGCTGTAACAACAGACAAATTTATACAAATGCTTGCAGATAAAGGAGCAAGATATGGATTTTTCTTCCATTATATGCCAGTTGGAAACAATGCTGTAAAAGAACTAATGCCTACAGTTGAACAAAGAAAATATATGATAAAAAGAATTCGCGAATTGCGTGATTTTGAAAAATATCCAGATTTAATGTTTTTCCCAATGGATTTTCAAAATGATGGAGAATTTGTAGGTGGGTGTATAGCAGCTGGGAGAAATTACTTCCATATAAATTCAGCAGGAGATGCAGAGCCATGTGTATTTATTCATTATTCAAATGCAAATATTCATGATAAATCTATACTTGAAATATTGCAAAGTCCTTTATTTATGGCATATCATAGAGAGCAACCATTTAACGAAAATTATTTCAGACCATGTCCAATGCTTGAAAATCCAGAAGATTTGCGTGAATTGGTTAAAGAAACAGGGGCACATAGTACAGATTTAGAGTCTAAGGAAGAAGTAGACCATCTATGTGGCAAATGTGATGAATATTCAAAAGAATGGGCACCTGTGGCAGATGAAATTTGGAATAGTAAAGAACATAAAGAAAAACAACATGATTACACTGGTAGATATCAAAACTATTCTAAAGACTATAAAGAAAAGATGCATTTGAAATAAAAATAAAAAAGACTTGCAATTGAAGTGAACGCTCCTTATTAAACTTTTTTGTCTAATAATTTGGGTTCACTTCAATGCAGGCCTTTTTTAAATATAATAAAATAAAGAAAAGCTGAAAGGATGGTTTGAATTGGAAGAAAAATATAACTGGAATTTAAAAGATATTTATAAAAACGAAGAGGACTTTAATTTAGATGGAACAAAAATAGAAGAAAATTTAAAAAAACTTAGAGAATACAAGGGAAAACTAGGAGAAAGTGCAAGCAATTTATATAAATGCTATAATCTATATGAAAAAACATTAGAAATATATGAAAAAGTATATGGTTATGGAATGTTAAATTATCATTTAGATATGTCAGATCCACATAAAACAAAATTATACAAAAAAGTAGAAAATATAGGAACTGAATTTGAAAAAGCAACTGCATTTATCACTCCAGAAATCATGAAAATCGATAATGAGGTAATTTTATCATTTTTGGATAAAGAAACAAGACTTCAAAGATATAAAAGAGAATTAGGCGAAATAATGAAAAATAAAGAACATATATTAAGTGATAAAGAAGAAGAGCTTTTGGCAAATTATTCTGAAGTGTTTAGCAGTATGGAAAATACATTTGATATACTAACAAATACAGAATTTAGATTTGGAAATTTAGTAAATAGCAATGGAGAAGAAGTAGAATTAACTGATGCAAATTATACATATTATCTTAAAGACAAAAATGAAGAAGTAAGAAAACAGGCATTTAACTTAATGTACAAAAAATACAGTGAATTTTTAAATACAATAGGCGAGCTATACATTGATAGAGTAAAAGAAGATACAATTACCGCAAGACTTCGTAAATATCCTTCATCTTTGGCAAAAGCTGTAGATAATGATAATGCAACAATAAAGGTCTATAATGCTTTGATAGAGGCAGTTCATAAAACATTGCCAATAAATCATGAGTTTATGGAATTAAAAAAGAAATTGCTTGGAAAAGAAGAAATGCATTTATATGATATATATGTTAATCCTATTGAAGTAGAAGATGATAATATCTCATTTGAAAAAGCTGAAAAACAAGTGTTAGAAGCTCTTTCTGTTATAGGAAAAGAATATACAAATAAATTAAAAGAAGCTTTTCAAAATAGATGGATAGATGTATATGAAAAGAAAAACAAAATGGGTGGAGCATATAGTATGGGTGTTTATGGAGTTCATCCTTATGTGCTTACAAATTTTGTGAATAAAAAAAGAGATGTTAGTACAATTGCACACGAACTCGGACACTCAATGCATTCATATTATTCAAATACAAATCAAAATGTAATAGATGCAAATTATACAATAATGGTTGCTGAAATTGCTTCTACTACAAATGAAATCTTACTTGCAATGCATCAAATAAATACTGAAAAAGATGAAAATAAAAAGAAAGAAATTATATATGAGTTACTTGAAATGTTTAGAGCAACATTTTTCAGGCAAGCAATGTTTGCAGAATTTGAAAAAATTGTACATGAAAGAATAGAAAAAGGGGAGATGCTTGTTGCAGATGACTTGAATAAAATTTATTATGACTTAAATAAAGAATATTTTGGAAAATCGGTTGTAATAGATGAACAAATAAAATATGAGTGGGCTAGAATACCACATTTTTATACACCATTTTATGTATATAAATATGCAACAGGAGTATCTGCTGCAATAATAATAGCAAAAAATATTTTAGATAAAAAACCAAAATATGTAGAAAAATACATAAATATGCTAAAACAAGGTTGTACAAAAAAATCTGTAGAATTATTAAAAATGGTTGATGTTGATTTAGAAGACCCAGCAACTTATGAAAATGCAGTTCTATGGATGAAAACTATTGAGAACAAACTGTTGTGAATAGATCTTTTGAGTCCAAAGATGGACTAGTGGCAAATTGACCCTAATGGGAATAGAGTTTTTCCCATTAGGGTCAACGGGTCATGTAAAAGTGTCATAAATTGGCTAAAGGATTTTTTTCTACAGCATCTCTTACTTGTTGGTTGCTAACATGAGTATAGATTTCAGTAGTTGAAATACTTTCATGACCTAAAAGTTCTTGAAGTGCACGAATATCAACTTGACCATATTGATACATTAAAGTTGCTGCTGTATGTCTTAATTTGTGAACAGAATATTTGTCAGAATCTAATCCAGCCTTTCTCAATTCATCATAAATTATTTGTTGTACCATTCTTCTTGAAATTCGTTGTCTTCTTTCACTTAAAAATAATGCTTTTTCAGCATCACTATTTGCAAAATTAGTTTTTGGTCTAACTTTTAAATAATCTTCTATTGCATTAATACATGCCTTATTTAGATATATTGTTCTTTCTTTATTTCCTTTACCAATAACAGTCATTTGACATTCATCAAATGCTATATTTTTTATGTTTATTCCTACAAGTTCTGATAAACGCATGCCACAATTTAAAAATAAAGTAGTAATAGCAAAATTTCGCTTAGTATTTCTTGTATCTTCTTCTGAAGCTACATAAAGTAGTTTTTTGCTATCTTCTAATGTTAAATATTTTGGAAGTCTTTTCCCAATTTTAGGTGTTTCAAGATCTTGTGCTGGATTTATTGCTATCAGTTTTTTTTGAGTTAAATATTTAAAAAAGACCCTTAAACTTGATACTTTACGAGAACGAGTAGTTGCTTTACTGTTATAGTTTTTAGTTAAATATGCTAAAAAAGCATGCAAGTCTTCTAGTTTAACTCTATTTAAAGTTTCTATTGTAACATCTTTGTATTTTATATTCTTAATGTTTTTTTCATCTGTTAATTTAAAATGCATTTTTATAAATTTCAAAAATGTTGCTAAATCATAATTATATTCTTTAACAGTATTTTTTGATTTATTTTGAATTGTAATCATATAATCTAAAAAATCATTTAAATAATCTGGATTTTCTTCTTCTTGAACCATTTAATCAAGTCCTTTCACCTTTTTAAATAATTTTGCTTGAGATAAATTTCTATTTTCAGCAGGCTTAGTGTAAAACAGTTATTTTACAAAAATAATTATATATTACTGCACAAAAAAAATCAATATGAAGATTTTTTTACCTTTATTTTTTTAATAAATATTTTTATCTAATACTTTGATATTATAATTAAAAATATTAGTAATGTCACAAAGATTTAAAGGAAATGTAATGAAAACGTAATAAAGCTTTTAAATTGTTAAGATTATATATAGAAATACATTCATCAAAATTTATTACTATTGAAAAAATTAATATAACATGATAGAGTAGAATCAAACAAAATACCATAGAAAATCAATTACAAAAAATAAGATGAACCAAAATAAAAAGCAATTCGTCTAATAAATGAAGACAAAGCAAATGAAGACGAAGAAAGGGAGTTATATAAGTGGCCACTATAAAATTTAAATCCAAGAAAAATAAAGATCAAAATTTTGCTAATCTTATAGAAGAAAATAAATTAAGATTTCATAAAACAGCAAAAATAATATTAAAAAATGATGATGATTCATATGATGCACTCCAAGAGGCTTTATTAAGTATGTATCAAAAATATGATCAATTAGAAAATAAAGAGTATTTTTCAACATGGTCAACAAGGATAGTAATCAATAAATGTTATGATTTATTAAGAAAAAATAAAAATAATATTCAGCCAATAGATGAAGTTATTGAAAATGATATAAATTTGTCACATTATGATGAATATGAAGTTGACAAATATGGGATAAAAAAAGCAATGGAGAGTTTAAATGAAGACCAAAAATTGATTACAATATTATATTATTATGATGATTATTCAATAAAAGAAATATCAGAAATTATGGACATTCCGGAAGGGACAGTAAAATCAAGGCTTTCAAAAGCACGAGAGCTATTAAAACAGAAATTAGAAAAGGAGGAGATTTAGTATGAAAGATGATAAATTTGATAAATCATTAAAAAAACTTATGCAAGAAGATAAAAACATACCAGAAAAAATAAATCAACTCTTTTCAAATTTTGAAAGTGAAGTAGAAATAAAAGAAAATAAAGAAAAAAACAAAGAATTTAATATTTATATGAAACTCACATCTGTAGTGGCTGTTTTAGTAATAATATTTGCAATAGGATTAAATTTGAAAACAGCAAATATTTCTGAAAATAATGCAGTTTTAACAAGTATAACTGCTATAGAGCCAACTAAGACAGAATCTGGAATAATTGCAAATGATTCAAAGTTTACAGTAAAAGTAGAAGGAGAAAATTTAAACACAGAGGCAGTACAAAAAAGTCTTTATGTAGAACCTGCTTTAGATTATACAATAGAAAAAACTCTAAATAAAAATGAATATAAATTGACATTTAAACAAAATATACCAGATAATACAATTGTAAAACTTCAATATGTTAAGGATCAGATTACTCAAGATAGTTGGGCATATCAAACATCTAATAAATTTAGTATTACAAGCACATATCCAGCAAATAATGAATCTGATGTTTCGAAAAAATCTGCAATTGAAATAACATTTTCTTATGCAGATGTAGAAGATTTAGAAAAAAATGTAAAAATTGTGCCAGAAGTAAAAGGAAACTGGAAACATTTAGGAAAAATCTGGAGATTTGAACCAGAAAATGAATTAAAAGATAAAACTAAATATACAGTTACAATAAATAAAAACATAACAGCTCAAAATCAACATCTAGATAGCAATTATTCATTTAGTTTTCAAGTAAATAAATATTCAGACTCAATTTTCAAATATAAGGGCATTTCTATAGATGGTATAGTAAGTGCTAAAGAAAATGAACAAGTAAAAATAGCTTATGATGTAATTAAAAACAATATAGAGTTTGGAAATGTAGAGATAAGTAGATTTAGCAGTATAGATGACTTTATAAATTATTTAGAGACTAATGATTCTACTTCAGCTAGCAAAGTTAATGACTATGAGGTAACAGATTCAAAGAATGACTTTAATGGAGTTTTAAGTTTTAAAAAATCTTTACCAACTGGATATTATGTAGGCAAAATTAATGATAAAAACGGTAATTATTTATTTGAAGTTCCAATCCAAATTTCTAATTTATCTGCTTATGCAATGTCAAGCGAAAGAGACATTTTAGTTTGGGTAGCTCAAAATAATGAGTTAGCACAAAATATAGAAGTTGAATATAAAGATAAAAAAGAAAAAACTAATAGTGATGGAATGGCAACATTTAAAGATATTGCAGATAATTCAAAATCTATAAAATATCTAACAATAAATAAAGAATTGGTAATTGGTGTATTTAGTTATGATTTAAGCACATCATATCCATCAGCATATTTATATACAGATAGAACACTTTATAAACAAACAGATACAATCAATGTTTGGGGATTTGTTCCAATGAGCTTATTCTATAATGCTCCAGAAGATGATTTCTATATTGAATTAAATGGTGAAGGAAAACAAAAAGTAAATATTGGAAAAAATGGAAACTTTACCTATAAATTTAATCTAGAAAATCATATATCTCAAAAAAATATAAGTATAGTGTTATATTATAAAGACAAACAAATAGGCTCAAGAGAAATCTCTATTGAGAATTACGAATTACAAAATTATGATTATGAAGTAATTACAAATAAAAATTATTGTCATGCAGGTGAAAAATTTGCTTTTGATGTAAAAGTAACTCATATTACAGGAATTTCAGTACCGAATAAAGCTGTAAGAGTTTATTTTGATGGAAAGAATTATGTAAAAACTACAGGCGAAGATGGTATTGCACATTTTGAAATAAATGTAGATGAGGATTTTGAAAATGATTATTCAGATTCCAATATATCATCTATAGAAATATATAATGGAGATGCATCAGAATATACAGGTGTACAAACATCTTTTAATTTAAATATCATCCCAAGGAAAGAATATACTAAGTTTGAAGATACAGATGAAAACACTTATAAAGCTACATTATACAAATTAGATTTAAATAAAAACGCAAATATCAATGATATATCAGAACTTTATAATGGAACTTATGAGACTAAAGTTGATGTTAATTTAATAGAATCAGAAACTACAAGAACAATAAGTGGATATGATTATGATGAATATACTAAGGAAAAAATACCAGAATATGATTATAATACAAAAGAAAATGCAATAAAAATAAAAACAGTAACATCTACAAATGGTATTGTGGAAGCAAATTCTAGTGAATTCAAATTAAAAGACAATACAGAAAATAAAACATATGATTATGAATTAGAATTTTCATATAAAGATGAAGATGGCAAAGAAATAAAAGACGGAACTTATGTTTATACAGACTACTATGATTACAAAAAAGAAGGATATCATT
The DNA here is from genome assembly GCA_002372935.1 of Clostridiales bacterium UBA3678. GTDB lineage: Bacteria > Bacillota > Clostridia > TANB77 > CAG-508 > CAG-269. The sequence goes on from DFJF01000007.1 coordinate 171,773, forward strand.
CTGAATATATTGCTGAAGATTTATATAATTTCCCTATAAATATAGAAAAATATTCTACATTTAGATATTTCTTAGAAAATGACAAGGCTAACAATTATGATGAAATTATTGCAAATGTTGGAGATACCATAAATTTTACATTAAAACAAAGCTTAAAAGGTAAAAATAAGGAAATACAAAATAATGGAAAAGTATTATTAATAGTTTCTAAAAATGGAATATTAGATACTACTTTAAGTAATGAGAACAAAATAAGCTATACATTAAAAGATATAGATTTCCCAGGATGTGATATAACATCAGCATATTTTGTAGATGGAAAATTCTATAGAATGCCTACAACATATATTGATTTTGATGAAAAGGCAAAAACAGTTGATGTTGAAATAACAACAGATAAAGAAGAATATAAACCAGGAGATAAAGTAACAGTTAAAGTAAAAACATCTAAAGATGGGAAACCAGTAAAATCAAATGTAAATGTTAGTGTTGCAAATGAAGCTGTATTTGCAATACAAGATGATACTACAAATTTATTAGACACTATTTATCAAAATATTCAGTATCCAGTCTATACTTATTCAAGTTATGAAGATGATTTGGAGATAGAGACAGGAGGAAAAGGAGATGGCGGTGGAGAAGTTAGATCTAAATTTGCAGATACAGCATATTTTGATACAATGGAAACAAATAATAATGGAGAAGCTACTTGTACATTTACACTACCAGATAATGTTACAACATATAGAATAACTGCACATGCAGGAAACAAAGATTTAGAGTTAGGTGTAAATACTAAGAAGATTTCTTCAAAACTTAATTTCTTTATTCAAAGTTCTGCCCCTCAAGGTTTAAAGACATCAGATGATGTAGTATTAAATGCAACATCAATAGCAGACGACAAATATGATGTAAACTACACATTTACAATAAATGAAACAGGTAAAACATTAGAAACAACAGAAACAACAAATAGTATTGCATTTGCTAATTTCGGAAAATTGGAATATGGAACATATCATGCAAAAATAACAGGAAGATATGGAGAAAATATTGATAGCATAGAATATGAATTTAATGTGGTTGAGTCAACACAACAAGTTAGTACAAAAACAACAGAGAATGTTACATCAAATACAGTAATTAAACCAAGTCAAAATCCAATTGTATTAGAAATTTATAATAAAAATATGAGTAAATATCTAAGTTATATTGACTTTATAGAATCCACAACAACAGATAGATTAGATACACAAATTGCATATAATAAAGTACAAGAACTTAAAAATAAATTCTATAATGAAACAAATAATTATGCAAATGACATAAATATATATTCATATACTGGAGACAATGGATATATAAGAAATCTAAAGAATGCAAAAGAAAATATAGTTCTTACAGCATTAGTTAGATATTATAACAGTCAATATTATCATAATAGTGAACAATTAACATTGGGAAAAAATGAGAATATTTTTGAATATTACTTATTGGAATCAGCAAAAGAAAATCCTGTTTTAACTGATTTAAAATATCTAAAAGATGAAAAAAATATTGATAATTATGGTAAATTATTAGTAACATTATCATTTGAATTTTTAGGAGATTATCAAGATGCAAAAGATTTATATAATACAATATCTCTAAATGATGAAGAAAGTAAAGAGTATAAATCAATATGTGCTATAATAGATACATTTATAGCAAAGGATAAAGCACAAGAAAAAATAGATGATCTAATTAAAAATTCACCTTCAGATGAATATTTAAGATTTGCAATAATTTCATTCTTTGAAAATAATTCTGAAGAAATAGGAAATGAACAAAATGTTACAATGAAAAGTGATAAACTAAATGAAAATGTAACAGTAAATGGAATGGAAGTAAAAACATATACAATAAACAATAAAGACTTAAAAGATATTAGTTTTGAAACAAATTCACATGATTTAATGGTTTCATATTATTATCAAACAGATTTAGCAAATATTGATAATAATAATATGAAAAAGGATATTAATATTAGCATAGATAAAAATGTAAAATACGGGAATGTTGTAAACTTAAATGTTGAGTTTTCTGGAAGATATGAAGGGGAAGTTAGAATAGCACTTCCAAATTCATTACGACTTGCTCAAGACCATAATGAACTAATTGATGACTTTTATTATGACAAAGGCTATTACATTCAGAGCAATTACTTAGAATATATAACTGTATATAAAGAGAAAAAATGCACATCAATGAAAATACCTCTTATAGCTACAAATGAAGGAAACTATAAGATAGAGAGTATTGTATGTAATAGTGATGGAATATATCATATTTCAAACTTATTAGATGTGACAATAAAAAAATAAAATTAATAGTGCAATAATAGTGGAGGGATAATTCACAGCTAATCGATATTTAAAGCTGTGAATTGTTCCTGTATTTTTTGTGTTATTTTATTGTATTTTCTAGTAAGTTATGATAGAATTGAAAAGATAATGAAGGAGGAATGTTATGAGTCAATATATAGTAACTGGTATGACATGTGCTGCATGTCAATCACATGTTGAAAATGCAGTTGGCAAATTAGACAATGTTGATTCAGTAAATGTATCTTTACTGACAAACACAATGACAGTTACTGGAACAGCAACTAATGAAGAAATTATAAAAGCAGTTGAGTCAGCTGGATATGGTGCATATCAAAAAAATGCTGAAATACAAAAGAAAAGTGCTAGTTCAAAACTTGAAGCAGATGAAAAAGCATTAGAGGACCACGAGACTCCAAAACTTGTTAAAAGACTTATTAAATCTCTAGTTGTATTAATTATTTTAATGTATATCACAATGGGACATAATATGCTTAGGTGGCCTGTTCCAAAATTTTTAGAACATAATCACATCGGGCTTGCAATCACAGAAATGTTACTTGCATTGATTGTAATGTATATAAATAGGGCGTTTTTCATTTCTGGTTTTAAATCATTATTTCATAAATCCCCAAATATGGACACTTTGGTAGCACTTGGATCAGGTGTATCATTTGGATGGTCACTTTATATTCTATTTAAAATGACATATCTTATAACACAAGGTACAAGTAATGCTGATCTAATGCAATTATACCATAATCAATTATATTTTGAATCAGCGGCTATGATTCCAGCATTGATTACAGTAGGAAAAACTCTAGAGTCATTGTCTAAAGGAAAAACAACAAATGCTCTTAAAAATTTATTGAAAATGGCGCCTAAAACTGCTGTTATTTTAAGAGATAATAAAGAAGTAACTGTAGGTATTGACGAAGTTTCAATTGGAGACATTTTTGTAGTTAGACCAGGTGAAGCAATTCCTGTTGATGGTATAATTATAGAAGGAAATACTGCAGTTGATGAATCAGCACTAACGGGGGAATCCATCCCAGTTGATAAAGATGTTGATGATTTAGTTAAAGCAGCAACAATTAATCAATCAGGTTTTATTAAAGCAAGAGCAACCAGAGTTGGAGAAGATACAACATTTTCTCAAATAATTCAAATGGTAAGTGACGCAGCAGGAACAAAAGCACCAATTGCAAGAATTTCAGATGTTATTTCAGGAATTTTTGTACCAGTAATTATTATAATTGCGGTAATTGTTGCAGTAATATGGCTTATTATAGGAAGTGATATTTCTTATGCATTAGAAAGGGCAATTTCAGTTTTGGTAATAGCTTGCCCATGTGCTCTAGGCCTTGCAACACCAGTTGCAATTATGGTTGGAAACGGAATGGGTGCAAAAAATGGTATTTTATTTAAGACAAGTGAAACACTAGAAAATGCAGGTAAAGTTCAAATTGTTGCACTAGATAAAACAGGAACAATAACAGAGGGTAAGCCAGAAGTGACAGATGTTATAGTTGAAGAGGGAATAACAGAAGATGAATTTATCAAAATTGCATATTCATTAGAATTGAAAAGTGAGCATCCATTGGCAACAGCAATTGTATCTTATGGAGAGTCAAAAAAGATTGAATCTTCTGATGTTAGCAATTTTAAAGCTCTTTCAGGTAATGGACTAACAGGAATCATAGAAGGGCGTAATATTGTAGGAGGTTCATATAAATTCATTTCAGGAAAAGCTACTATTTCCAATAAATTATCAGATGAAGCAAATAGACTTTCAGAAGAAGGAAAGACACCATTATTCTTTTTATGTGATAATAAAGTTTTAGGAATGATTGCTGTAGCAGATGTTATAAAAAAGGAAAGTGCAGAAGCTATAAATCAAATGAAAAATATGGGAATAGAGGTTGTAATGCTAACAGGTGATAATGAAAAAACAGCAAAAGCGATTGGTAAAACTGCAGGTGTTAATAAAGTTATCTCAGGAGTTCTTCCTGATGGAAAAGAAGTAGAAATTCGAGAACTTCAAAAAAGAGGTTTTGTGGCAATGGTTGGAGATGGTATTAATGATGCTTCAGCTTTAACAAGCGCAGACATTGGCATAGCTATTGGAGCAGGTACAGATGTAGCAATTGATTCTGCTGATATAGTTTTAATGAACTCTAAGCTTACAGATGTTTGTAATGCAATCCGTTTAAGTAGAGCAACATTAAAAAACATCCATGAAAATTTATTTTGGGCATTTGCGTATAATATTATTTTAATACCAATGGCAGCAGGATTTTATAAATCTATACAGATAAATCCTATGTGGGGAGCTGCGGCAATGGCTTTGTCAAGTTTTACTGTATGTATGAATGCTCTTAGATTAAATCTATTTAAGATACATAGTACAAAAAATGATCATCCAATTAGAGAAAGTGCTTTGCCAGAAAATAGTGATCATACAATTACAGAAAAAGATTTGCATCAGGGGAATGTAACTGAAGTTACAGAAAATAATTTTAAAAAAGAAAAGGAGAATGATAATATGAAGAAAACAATTAAAATTGAAGGTATGATGTGTGAACATTGTGAAAATCATGTAAAAGAAGCTTTAGAAAAACTTGATGGTGTTGATTCAGCTGTTGTATCACATGAATCAGGAACTGCAATTGTATCTGTAAATGATGCATTTTCAGCAGAACAAGCAGAAAAAGCTGTTACAGATGCTGGATATACATTTATTGGTGTTGATTAAAAATATCAAAGTAAATGTATAAAATTAAATCCTTGATATTTATCATGATAAAATATGATAGAATAAGACATTGTGTAGATTATATGAATTGAAGGGAATGGAATATATTATGAAAAAAATTACAAATCAATTAGGAAAGATATATAAAATGTTTGGATGGGGATATTATAAATGGATAAAGAGTATTATAGGATTATTTATATGTTCACTTGCAATTAATCTATTTATTGTTCCAAACAACTTATATACAGGTGGAGTTTTGGGATTAGCCCAATTAATAAGAACTGTTTTAGTAACAAGTTTTAATATTTCTGTCGGATTCGACTTAAGTTCAGTAATATATTATTTGATTAATATACCTTTATTTATATTAGCATATAAGATGGTTGGTAAAACATTTTTTGTTAGAACACTCTATTGTGTAACCTTGAATGCTATATTCCTAGCGATTATCCCAATACCAAAAGTTGCTTTAGTACCAGAATTAATGACAAATGTATTAATAGGGGGCATACTTGGAGGATTTGGAATAGGATTAGTATTAAGTACAGGTGGTTCTACTGGAGGTATAGATATTATTGGTATTGCTCTTAGCAAAAAAAATAGAAGATATTCTGTAGGAAATATTAGTTTGATTTTTAATGTATTTGTTTATGGAATATGTGGAATTTTATATGGAGTAGAGACAATGATTTATTCAATAGTATATGCAGTTTTTGACACACTTGCAATTGACAGAACACATTCACAAAATATATGTTCTGAGGCATTCATTTTTACAAAAAATAAACCAGATAAAATGATTGAATTTATTATTAATATATTGAATCGTGATGCTACATATTGGAGTGCAAAAGGTGGATATACTAATGGGAGTACATATATAACTTATACAGTACTTAACAAATATGAAAGAATGCGTCTGGAAAGGCATATGAAAGAATTTGACCCAAATGCTTTTATGGTTAGTGATGATGGAGTTGAAATACAAGGAGAATTTAAAAAACAGATGTAAAATTATAAATTACTTGACTTTTCTAACATTTTGATTTACGAGAAAAACTGCTAACTTATCACAAGTTGATATGTTAGCAGTTTTCTTTTTTGACAAGTTATAATTATAACTTGCTTGTTTTAGGTTTCTTTACTTTTGTTTTGACTCCCTAATAACCTTCTCAAATTCTGGAATAATCACATTTTTTGAGATATTTCTTTGGTCATAGTTCTCAAGTGCATATTTAACAATAGCATTTCTATCAAATTTTTCAGGGTGGTCAACAACAAAAATAGTTGCATCAGCAAGTGCCTGTTCATCATTCATAGGAATTAATGTCCCGTATGGAGTAGGATAAATTTTTGACTTCAATCCTTCAACAGGACTAAGTTTTTCATTTTTTGGATTAAGTGTATCTGGTACACCACCTCCAAGAGTCCCTACAGGTACATTGCCACAAAGCATCGCTTCCTTGTAAACTAAACCATCTGGTTCATTGTCAGATGGTGCAAGGAATACATCCGAAATATTGTACAATTTGCGAACAATATTCGAAGGCTGTCTTCCAACAAAATGAAGATTTTTCAGTCCTAAAGACTTCTGAAGACTTCTAAGCTCTTCATCAAGAGCACCAGATCCTACAATAAGGGTTGTAATTTTCTTTCCCTCTTTTGCAAGCTTATCTTCATAAATTTTTGCAGCCTTAAGTACTAAATCTACTCTTTTAAACTGTGCAAACTTACCAACAAAAATAGCAAGTTTATCATAGTCTGTCGGAATTTTTCCATCTGGAGTGATATTTGATGTAAGTGAAGAAATAATTTCTTTTTCATCAGCTTTTTCAGTATGGAAAATGGTTGTGTCACATCCATTTCTTACAAGCATAACTTTTTGCTTTGCAAATGGAAATAACTTTTCAAACTTTTCTTTTTGTTGATTTGAAATTACAAAAATAGATTTTGATTTTCTCGCAGCCTTTTCAGCAGCATGAATATAATATTCATACTTAGCTTTTGCTGCAAAGATTTCAGGAGAGAATTCCCCTTCATCAATTTTTTTGTTAATCTCAGCAAGCATTTCTTGTGACTTTTCATAACCCATTAAGTCTGTACCATGAATAGTGCAAACTACTGGAATGTCATAATCACATAATAAACTTGTTGAAATCCAACAATGCTGTCCATGAAAAATATCAGGATTCACTTTTTTGACATGATTATCAAAGACTTTCCTAAATTTATCACAATACAACTTCAGCTGTTCAAGTGAGATATTCCAAAAATTTTCACTTGAGTTTGTGTGTGAAGTAAACATCACAAAGTTAAATGGAAGTGCACCATTGATTTTCTCTACTGGTTCTTTCTCAGCTGTGAAAGGAACTAAATGATATGTTACACCTTCCAATTTTTTAAACTTAGTGTTGTTGTTAGCAGTAATGATGTGTACATCATGTCCCATTTCAACATAAGTTTTTGCTTGTGCTGAAATCAATGTTCCTGAGCCTGCTCCTTCAGTTGGATAAGCTGTTACGATAGAAATCTTCAAATTTTTTTTCATTTAAGAAACCTCCTCATATGTTTAAATATAATGTATACATATATTATACACCAAATTATGACATTTTGGAAGACTTTATTCTGTTTTTTAAAAAAAACTGTGACTTTGAGTTAGCTACATAGTATAGGTAATTAAAAAATTAGAGGTATAGCAATTTAGATCGCGTTATACCTCTTTTTTTCTATCTGAGGAGGGGACACAGTCCCACCTAAACAATTAATTAATTTTATTTTTAGCTCTTGTTTATTGTAAATGTATTTGGCGTTATGTAGATTTGACAAATTTTAAAATATATGTTACAATAAAAAACATATTTTAAGAGTATATCTAAAAAATAAAAATATTTTGAGCGATATAGGATAACCAAATATAAGGTTATTTACACGGTGCAATGGATTTGAAGGTCTTGCAAAGGAGTCTTAAATGATTTCTTTGTGGGGCTCTTTTTGTTATAGAAAGGGGAAATATCATATGAAATATTTTAAGAAATTAGTAGGAGATAGAATATATCTAGCACCAAAAGGTGCATCAGAAGAAGAAATAGAAAAATTTACAGAATGGATGAATGACTTTCAAGTAACTGACTATACAGGAAGAACAAGTCAAATAATGACATACGCAAATGAAAAAGAGTATCTTGAAAATGCTGGAAAAAACACAGATAAAAGAACATTTAATATAGTAAGTTTAGAAGATGACAAATTAGTTGGTACGGTTGGACTAGAGAAAATTAATTGGATTGAAAGAAGTGCAGTATTAGGTATTTTTATAGGAGATAATGATTTTAGAAGTAATGGATATGGAACTGAGGCTATAAAATTATTATTAGAATATGGATTTAGATACATAAATTTACATAGCATAAGACTTGATTTATTATCGGTAAATGAAAGAGCTCATAAATGCTATTTAAAATGTGGATTTAAAGATACTGGAGCAAGTAGAGAACAAATCTTTTTAAATGGCAAATATTATGACGAACTACATATGGATATACTTGAAAGTGAATTTGAAGGAAATTATATTAGAAATAAAAATATATAGGAATAGATAAAAATGGTAGATTTAAAGAATATTGATGATTACAAAATGCATAACAACGACGAAACTAAAATAAAAATAATATCTTATGCCTATAATTATGTAACCTAATGGAAGAACATATTGCAAAAGAATAGGAGGTACTATTTTATGACCAGATGCAAATGGTGTAATTTAAAAAACGAAAAATATATAGAATATCATGATAATGAATGGGGCAAACCCAACTTTGATGATAAATACTTATTTGAAATGTTAATATTAGAATCTTTTCAAGCAGGACTCTCATGGGAATGTGTATTAAATAAAAGAGATGACTTTAGAAAAGCATTTGATAATTTTAATATTGACAAGATAAGCAATTATGATAATGTGAAAATACAAGAGTTATTAAAAAATAAAAAGATAATAAGAAACAAGCTAAAAATTAATGCAACTATAAACAACAGTAAAATTTTCAAGGAAATTCAAAGTGAATATGGCACATTTTATAACTATTTAAAAACATTTACGAATAATAAAATAATTTATGAAATAGATAAAACAACAAATCAACTATCAGATGCGGTGTCAAAAAACCTACAAAAAAGAGGAATGAAATTTGTAGGAAGCACAACCATATATTCCTATTTACAGGCAATTGGTGTTATTTATTCACATGATAAAGAATGTTTTTTGTATAAAGAAAATTCAATATATTAATATTAATGTAAAGAAGTATATTATTAGTAGTAAAGGGAAGGGCTAAAATATAGCTCTTCTTATTGCTTTGTGGAAATACAGAACATTGCACAAAATCAAAGTTTTCGAGAATTAGAATATTGATATTTCAATATTTTAACAAATTTTTACTAAAACTAAATATATCATAATAAAAAAAATTTGACAAAAGTATTGTTACTTTTGTTCGTATGTGATAAAATATATACGAACGGAGGTAACAAAATGAGTGATGAAGAAAAAATTTTAGAATTAATTAAGAAAAACGGCGGATTGATTAAAACATCTGATATAACATCAAAGAATATCAATAAAATGGCATTAGTAAGACTAGTGAAAAAAGGTTTAATTGATAGAATAGAACGTGGTTTATATATTGATTCTACAAAAATTGAAGATTCATATTATGTATTTCAATATAAATGTCCAAAAGCAATCTTTTCTCACGAAACTGCATTATATTTTCATGATTTAACAGATAGAACACCTATAGAATTTATGGTTACAGTTCCTTCAAAATATAATTCAAGACTTCTAAAAGATGCTAATTATAAATTTTCATATATCAAAGAAGAATTATATGAACTTGGAAAGACTACAATTAAAACTCCATATGGTAATAAAGTATTTTGCTATGATATAGAAAGAACAATTTGTGACATTATCAAAGATAAAAACAAAATTGAAAAATACCAATTTGTTGATGCTTTGAAAAGATATACAAGCTTAAAGGTTAAAGACATTGCCAAATTATATAAATATGCAGAAAGATTTGGTATTAAAGATGAGGTAAAGAAATATATAGAAGTTTTAAATTAGGAGGAAATAATGACACCAACATCACCAACACAATTAAAAGATTGGATAAAGAATTTATCCAAAGAAAAAGATGTATCTGCTAACATTATTATGCAAAACTATATGTTGGAAAGATTATTAGAAAGAATTTCTGTGTCAAAGTATAAAAACAATTTTATACTTAAAGGGCGGAATGCTTATAAGTGCGATAGTAGGAATAGATTTAAGAAATACACTAGATATGGATGCTACAATTAAGGGATTTAATCTGAATGAACAGAATTTAAAACATATATTAGAAGAAATAATATCTATTAATTTACAAGATAATGTTAATTTTGAAATATTAATGATTAAAGATATTAGAGAAGAAGCTGAATATAGTGGATATAGAGTTACATTAAATGGAACATTCGATAAAATCTTTCAAAAGTTTAAAGTTGATATTAGTACTGGAGATGCAATAACTCCAAAAGAAATAGAATACAATTTTAAACTACTATTTGAAGAAAGACAAATAGGTGTATTGGCATATAATCTTGAAACTGTATTAAGCGAAAAATTTGAAGGCATAATAAGTAAAGGTGTTGCTAATACAAGGGCAAGGGATTACTATGATATTTATATTTTAATGACGTTTCAAAAACAAAATATAGATATAAAAACATTAAAGAAAGCTATTATTAATACTTTTAAAAAACGTGAAACTACATATTATTTAGAAAATATTAATAATCAAATTTCTGAAATAGAGAATAGTGATGATTTAAAAGAAATTTGGAATAACTATCAAAATAAATTTACTTATGTAAATGATATTAGTTTTAAAGACACGATTGATGTAATAAAAGAAATAGTAAAAATATTTGAAAACTAAATCATAATAGGGAAAGTTGGGATATACAGACTATTATTGTAAATGAAATTAAAATGTAATTAATTATAATTTGAAGGAGAAAGATATGAAACATTATATAATTGTTGAATTTAAAAATAACTATAATTACAAATATGAGATTAATAATATTAAAAATTTATTTGATGAAGCTAAAAAACAAGAAAATATTTTCTTGTATTGAATGACTTTTTATATTATAATATTATTAAGTTAATAAATAAGGAGATAATAAGAATGATATTTATTTTACCAATTTTAATAATACCAGTTATATTTATAAGTCTATTAATAACTAATAAAGTAGAAGGTAAAACAAAGAAGTTTTGCATATTATTACAAATTCTTAATCTATTTATTATTCTGTTTTTTAGATATATTTTTCCTGGCCCATGTAAATATGGAGAAATTATAATTACAATTTTGATAAATATTTTTATTAACATTCTTTTATTTATATTGCTGATTATTAAAAAGATAAAAATAAAAAATAAACTAGCAGTAATTGTAATAATGTTTTATTTTCTATTTATGATTTTTATCCCAGTTTATAAGTTAGAGAATCATGAACATAAATTTAATAATGGTGAAGAAAAAATATTATCATATGAAGATTATTATAATTTTTATGGAATAAAACTAAAAAGGAATTATAAATAATGATAAAAAATTTGCAGTTTTGGAGGTAGGGAACTTAAATCTTCAAAATTGCAATTTTTTTTGTTATTTTATAAAATTATGGGATTTTTGAAATTTGTATAAAATTGGACAAAAATGAATATTTTTTAAATTTTAGAAAAAGTATGAAAAATGTAAAACAAAAATTAAAAGGTAGAAAAAATAGAAAATAAAAATTGATTAAACAATTTAAAAATTTATAAAATGCAAAAAAACTAAAGAACTAAAATTTTCTTGAAGTTACAAAGAGGGAGGCTAGAAGAACATATATTGACTGGCCCAAATTATTATACGTAACATTGCACAAAATAAAAGTTTTGTGCAATAAGGAGTAGAAGTAAAAATATAGACCATCGTTTCAGGTCCTACACCAGCATTATCAAGGTTTTTCGGCATTAATGCTTACTAATATTCTTATTATATTTATTATTATTTTATTGAATCTTTTTATAATTTATATTTTAATCTAATTCTTATAATTACTTTTATTACTTTATGTTTAAAACTTCTTAAATTTGTTTTTAAGTTCATTTAATATTTTATTCATATAATTTCATATCTAATTTATTTTTTCTCTAATTTATAATTAAATTTTATAATCATATTGTATAAAATTTTTGCTAATTCAGATTCTGTTATATGATTTTTTGTAAAATCTCTAAAAATGCCTATTTTACTACATTTGCCTTATTTTGCAGACAACAAGTTATATGTCTTTAAATTTAAAACGCCTTAAAATCGATTCTCGTGCGTCGCTTTTTTAGCCATTTTTGGGCATTTTTGAATTTACATTGTTTTAGGTAAAATTTATCAATTTTTTATAGTAATTTTTACAAAATCCTTATATTGCTTAAATTATCAATATTTGTAGACAACAAGTTATATGCCTTTGAATTTAAAACGTCTTAAAATTGATTCTCGTGCGTCATTATTTTAGTGATTTTCAGCTTTAAATCAAGTATTATCAATAACTATAATATTTTTTAAATTCTTATCTAAAATATTAAATTTTCTATAATAATGTAGTTTTAAATTTTAAATTATAGAACCTCTTAAAATCAATTTTCATTTCAATATGATTAAACTCTATTAGTTAGTTAATAAAATCTCTTAAAATCGATTTTGAATGTTTTAAATTAATAATTTAATATAATAATTATAATTCCAAATTCTAAAATTTAATTTATAAAAACTTTATACAAATGTTCGGTTTTTAAATTTGAGTGTTCGGTTATTATAAAAAATAAAATTTTGAATTGCGTAAAATTTTCAAAAATCAAATTTTAAATTTAAATTTAATTTATAATTTTATTTATAAAACTTTTTTACTTTTTATATCATAAAATTTTCTCTTAAAATTTTTTTCTTAAACTTTTTTCCGGATGTTTTTTTATTTTTATATAAAATCTCTAAAATAAATTATATTTATAAAAAATAAGTTAAATAAATTATAAATATAAAATGTCCTCTATCCTCCCTACTCCACTGCTTTTGCCAAGTTATCCAATTTTAACTTCATCTTTATTAGGTATAAATAAAGTGATATTATCATTATTTATTATTCTTTTGCCTATTTCTGGGAGATTATCAATACTTTTGCCATTAACTTGCTCGGCTTGAGTAGCTAAAATTTGCTCATAAGTATATTTAAGTTTTGCTATTTTCTCTTGTTTATAGTCATTTGTTTCATTTGAACCATCAAGCATATACTCTAGATTGTAGCCATATAATTCAATTCTAATCAAATTGTTTATGTTATCAATTTCAATATTATCTTTATGTAGTATTTCTTCAATAGCCATAATATTACTAGAATTAACATCTAATTTATATATAGGCCCCCAGAATGTCTTAACAAAACTAATACACAAAACAATAACAGGTGAAATTATTAATACCACTTTTATAAGATTTAAAAATATTTTCTTTATCATAAAAAATCACTTTCTACTTTCATATCGATTTATTTTCAGTTTGTGTAATTATATTATCACACAAGCATATAATTATCAACCAATTCTACTTTAAATATAAGTTATTAAAAAATTGGTAATAAAAATGGAAGTTGAACTATAACAAATTCAATTGTAAGAATAATTATTGAAAATAAAGATCCATCTGATTCTTTACTCATTTCTATACTCCATAGTATAAAAAACATTATCGTTATACTTATAATGCTACAAATCAATGCCAAATGTCTATTTCTCATTAATTTATTTTTATTCTCAAGTTTTCGTTTATAAGGTTGTTGAATAAAATAAGTTATTACTCTAAAGCATAGTGAAACTATTGCTAAAATTAATAAATTTTTTGCATAAGGTGCTTTTATAAATGGAATATTTATCATATCAAAAAAGTCTAAATGTATAAGTAAAAGTTCAATCATACCTAATGATAATCCCCATACAATCATCAATATATCATATTTTTTACTTGTTTTATTTTTCATAATAAGACAATTCCTCACTTTCAAATTTTAATAAAATCTCAAATGTATTATATCACAAAATTTAAAAGATTAGTTAAAAAATAATTAATTCTTTAACACTTATCATTTCATCTCCATCTGATCTACCTGCTGGATAAAATTTTCTTCCGTTTGCGAAAACTTTTTCATTTTTTTCATTTACTACTTTTAAATCCATTATATCTATTTTTCCATCATTAGATATAGCTATTTTCATTTTTGTTTTTTCAAAAATCTTATTGTTATCCATCTATTTTCCCTCTTTTCTTATTTTATTTCTAATTCAGTATAGCCTTTGTTTTACACTAAATTCAGAAATCTTTTGTTCTTTAGCTATATCCTTTATTGATTTAAAAAGAATAATAAGAATCTAAAAATATTGTTTTATCGATTTTCTTCATATTTTTCAGTTTTTCTTCTATTTTACTAATTTCTTCTACATTATCATCAAGAAGGTCAATTTTATCATAATTATATAAACTATTTTCATAATCAGAAATATTAAAATTTATTTTGACTTTTCTTAAATATTCTTTTACTACATTTCTTGTTATTCCTGCAATATATGAACTTAAGTATTTATTAACATTTATATATTGATAAAATTACAGAAAAAGTAACACTTTTTTTAATTTATCAAAAAAAGGAGGAATATTTTCCTCCTGAAATTCGATATTTTATTTATATATTTAATTTCCATCGCTAGACATAAAATATGTAGCAATAGGTATTTCGTTATTAATAGTATTTTTGTCAAGTCTTATTTTTATAATATTTAAATCTGCATCTTTTAATTGTTCTATCTTATTCTTTCCACCTTTACGCTCTATTACTGTATTAGAATTTATTTCTACTTTCATTTCAAATATTCCACCATCTACATTATAATCAGGTATTAAATCTTCAAAAGTTATAGTTAATATTGCTTTATTACTATTTATTATTTCTATATTCGTACCTATTGGAGAAACTGTTAAATAAGGCGAATCTTCTAATGTTAAGTTTTTAATCAATTCTTTTCTTAACTCTTCTCCCTTTATATTACTTAATATGCTAATTACCTTTGATTTTTTATATGTATATGTATCTATGTAATATCCAATTTTCATTTCATCATAATATACTTTTTCATTTGTTCTTCCATTTATAAAATTCAAAGAACTATTTACATCAATAGAATATTTTTTATTTCTTGACTTATCTTCAAAAACAATACTATTAGAATTTATATTAGTTATAATTCCATTATAAGTTTCTTCTATGTTATTAGTAATATTTTCTATTTCTGTTTCTTGTATTTGATTATCTGATTTTGTATTTTCTCTACTAACAACATTTCCATCTTCGTCATAATATGTGGTCATTTCAACATCATATTTATTTCTAAATTTATTTTCTATTGGATCAAATCCACCTTTACCATAGTCTTCTTCTATTCTTTTTTGATTTCCGACTACAAATATGTTTTTATAATCATAATAATACACATATGTTCTTAAAAATCCATTTACATATGCTACATATTTCTTTCCATCTTTTCTGACAATATGTTCAGGCATATAACTAAATGCTCCTAAAAAGAAAATTGCTGGAGTTGATAGTAACAATAAAATAATAACTATTCCTATTAAAACATTCCTTAAAACTTTTTCCTTTATTTTTGATAATAATTGTATTATACCAGCAACAAAACCACCTATAATTATTACAGCAGATACTATATATATCCATTCTCTAAACATTAATTTAAATGAAGATAATATAAAATATAATGTAACAATTATTAGCGTATAAAGTATCGTATCTAACAATATAATTTTCGGAATATATTTTTTTATTTTTTCCATTTTTCTATCTCTCCTTGCATAAGTTATTATTTTTTATGTTCTTATCAT
Organism: Clostridiales bacterium UBA3678; assembly: GCA_002372935.1. GTDB lineage: Bacteria > Bacillota > Clostridia > TANB77 > CAG-508 > CAG-269. Next base: position 187,939 of record DFJF01000007.1, read on the forward strand.
ATAATAAAAGGCTGATAATTTCAAATACTTATCTAGTCACAGGTTAAAACTATATTTTTAGGGTGAACTAATCAAAAACTATTTACAACATTTCTATCTAAAAAAAATCCTAAAGTGGATTTTTTTTAGATAAGATTTAGGGCTAAAGCACAATAATATTTGAAAAAAACATTTAATTTTTTATAACTCTATAATCACCAATATCTGCATCTCCTTCAACTTTATCGTATTTTTCTGTATATTCTTCTCTAAATGCGAATACCCCCTGTCCAAGTTTTATAGGAAAATATTTATTATTAATTATAAAACCATGTATTCTATTGTTTTCATCTTTAAACCTTATTAAATAACCTCCATGACTTGAACTCCACTCTATGTCAACATACTCTAATTGTGCTTTTGGAAAATTCTTTTTAAGGTAATTCGTTGCACATATTTTAGCTATTTGTTTTGGAATTATACCACTAACCCATAATCCCCCAATAACAACTAAAGTCAATATTATTGTAACTACAATTATCCTTTTTCTATTCATATCAGCACACTCCCAACATTCTTTATTTTATATTTATTATTTTATATTTTTACTTTTAATTTTTTGTATAATTATATTATGTTGTTTCACTATGTGCAAATCTTTCTAAATCAATTACATTTTTTATTGGTATAACTGTATTATCAACCAATGTAATTATCTGTTCGTATAAATCAATCTTTTTTATTATACCAGTAATTGTTACATATTTTCCTCCACTTTTCTTTTCATCTTTCACAAAATATGTAATTGATATTTCAGGATTGCTTTCCTTAATTTCAATCAGCATTTGTAATTTTGCATCTAATATAGATTTTAATTCATCATCTATTTCAAGTTCTTCCTGTGTTTCTCTTGCTGTTTCTTTTACAGCATCTTCATATCCAGTTAATGCTGCAAATGGTGCAAATTGTGCAGATCTAGCATATAATGATATTTGTGGGTGAACTTTTGATACATGATGAGGCTTATTTATTATGTTTTCATATTTTTTATTATAATTATAAGTCATTCTTCTCTTTCCTCTCTAACTTCTATGTCCTCCTACTTCTGAATTTCTTTCAATTGTAGTTCCTGCTTTTTCTAGATTCATCCCTTTAATTACAGAGTTTTTACCATATTTTTGTTTTATATTTAATAAAGCTCTTTGCAAATGTCTTTCATCTTTTTCTTTTTGAATTTCTTTTTCTTTTCTTTGATAGTCAGTAAACATATCTATTTGTTCATATTTTTTAATATTATTATAATCATCTTCGTTTACAACATCTGCTAAAGTTAAATTTATTCTTCTTACCAATAATCTTTTATTTATTATATTCTCATATAAATTTAATACAGCTTTTGTTATTATTTTTGTAGAAGAGGTTTTGTGGTCAATGTTTATGGTTCCACGAGAATGTTTTGGAACTTTTCTCCCATAATGATCAAGTGCAATCTCTCCAGAATATCCTTTAGATATTTCCGAATCTTTTAAATTTTCAACATCATATCCAATTGTCAAAACTAATTTACTTGTTATTAAGTGCTTAGATACTAAATCTAATGATAAAAGTTCTGCCATTTCTTTTACTATAAGTTTTGTGTCTTCATAATTATATGGACAATGTAATACTTGTCCTGAGCTAATACTATTTGTTATTGGTTTATAAGATTTCGCACTTTTAATTGTACATGGCTCATATCCCCAAGCATGATCAATTAAAAGTTCTGCATTTATTCCAAATAATTTATATAAGAATTCTTCATTCTTTTCGGACATAAGCGCAACATCACCCATTGTATACATTCCATTTTGTTCTAGTTTTTTTGCAATACCATTTCCCACTCTCCAAAAATCTGTAAGTGGTTTATGGCACCATAAAATCTTACGATATGTTATTTCATCAAGTCCAGCAACTCTTACTCCATATTTATCTGCCTTTATATGTTTTGCAACAATATCCATTGCAACTTTACATAAATACATATTCGTACCAATTCCACCTGTAGCAGTAATTCCAGTTTCATCATATATATTTTTAATAACACGAGTTGTTAGTTCTCTTGGTGTCATATTGTAAGTTTTTAGATAATTTGTTACATCAATAAATACTTCGTCAATCGAATAAACATAAATATCCTCAGAAGAAAACCATTTTAAATATATACTATATATTTTGGTACTATAACTCATATATTTTTTCATGTGTGGTGGAGCTACAATGTATGATAGTTTTAAATCATTATTATTTTTTAATGCAATGTCATCATAAGATGAACATGTAAATGTATGATCTGGTGCATTTATTTTTCTATTCTTGTTTATTTCATCTACTTTTTGAATAACTTCATAAAGTCTTGCTCTTCCTGAAATACCATATTGCTTTAAGGACGGACTTACAGCTAGACATACAGTTTTTTCAGTTCTTGTTTTATCTGCTACTACCAAATTTGTTGTTAGTGGATCTAGACCTCTTTCTCTGCATTCTACAGAGGCATAAAAACTTTTTAAATCAATTGCTATATAAATTTTGTCATATTTCTTATTATTCATTTTTTATAACTCCAAATACAAATATTTGTTCTTATTATATCACTACACTTTGTATTTGTAAACACTTGTTTGTAAAAAATAAGAGAAAAACATAATAGTATTTACTAAACCCAATCTTTTATTAAACTAGAATCAATTTTCAAGTTCCCTTTGCCAACGGCCATTTCAATTCCTACTTTATTTTTTCCATGATAATCACTACCACCGCTTCTATAAAAATGATTCTTTTTGGTATAATCTAATAGATAATCTATTTGGTCTTGACTAAATGAACTATGCATAACCTCTACCCCATCAATATCATATTGATTTACTAAATCATCTAATAATCTTTTGTTATCTTCTGCCCATTTATATATAAAAATATGTGGAAGAAATACAAGCCCACCAGCATCTTTTACTAATTTTATTGCATCTTCTAATGTTAAATAATCCTGACTTTTATCTATATATAGGGGATTATTTATATCTCCACAATATTTTTTTGAAAAAATATTAAATTCACTCCAAAAATCTTCTGGAACTTTTTGTTTATTTTCTTCATGAGATTTAATTTCATTATAGATTTTTATACTAGCCCAATCAGTTTTAGGGTTAAATTCAATGTTTTCTTTTTTAGACATTATTAAACCCATTTTTAAACAAGTTTCATATAACATATCAAAATATTTTTTTTGTAAAATTTCTTTTGATTTTGTTTTATGAAATTCATCCATAAAATCGTTTATTTTTTTTGTGTCTATTTTATATCCTAATATTTCAATTAATCTTTTCTTATATGCACATTTAATTTCTATACCTTTAATAATTTTACCTGTGTAATACTTAGTTATATCTAATTTCTCCAATTCTTTATATCCTGCACAAGTGTCATGATCAGTAATTGAAATATATTCTAGTTTAAGACTTTCAGCCTTTTTTAAAACATCTATTAAACTATCAGCTCCATCTGAATATGTTGTATGTAAATGTAAATCAATCATATTATTTATTTACTCCTTTTTTATTCTCTTTTTCTAAATCTAAAGTGAATTCTTTTTCTAAATCATTAATTTTATTTATTAAAATATCACTATTACCAAAATCACCTTTAATTCTAATTCTATCTGCAATTCTCTTTTTTAACTCATTAATTCTTGTGTAATATTTCTCAGGGTTTTTCAATAATTCTTTTCTTCCTTTTTCACGTTCAGCTTCTATTGCTTCAACAGAATCTTTATAAGTTTTATCTCCAGTTTCATATATCAAAATAGGATGATTTTCAACATCTCCTCTTTTAAAAACTCTAATATTATCTGCTAAATTTTTATTTTCTATTTTCCTTAAATTTTCAAGCATCTTATTATAAGAGTAATCATGATTTTTTGCTATTACCGCTCTTGGTGGTAAACCATTCTCAATAAAACTAAATTCTCTTTCATAAGAAGATAATAAACTTTCATATCTATGAACCGCAAGAACATCTATTTCTATGTTATAATCTCCTTTTACATTTACATCTGCTCTATTTAAATTTTGGTCTCTTTTTCCAATTCTTGCTATCCCACCATTTTTTTGGAAATCAATAATGTCTATATATGTATCAGATGCAAGTGTTCCTTCTTGAAAAAGATTAACATTAAGTTCAACTGCTTTTGATCTTATATAATTATCTAAACAAGGTCTAACAAATTCTTGTAGTAAAGAATATGAATCATCTGGAAATTGATTAATTATAATTTTATAATTTTTATGAAACATTGCAATTTGATCTGGATCTATTGAAACATGACTTTTATTTCCATCTTTCCCCTCAAAATTAGATTCTACATAAGATCTTAATCCTGTTTTTCCGAGCACCTGGTTGAGCCACTATAAAAATTGATTTAGGATTTTTAGTAGGCACTGCATCTGAAAAAGTTATAAGTTCAGCCATATCTAAACATCTATTAAATTCTTCCTTAGATAATCTCACCTCATCTTTAGTATAAGTTTTTTTTCTATCTATACTTTCCATTTATTTCTCCAATCTAATTAGTTTTTACATTATTTCCATAAGTTTTTATTACTTTATCAATAATTTTTCTATCATTTAAGTAAATCTTCTTTTTTTCTTCTTTTAATAAGTTTATTTTTTTATTAAATTCTGAATAATTTTTATTAGTATTTTCTTTTGCTACTTTAGCTATTTTGAGATTTATTATCTCAATTGCTAATTCCATATCACTCATTTTTCACATCTCCTATTTTCTTTTTTTTCTTTGTTTTTTTACAAATTCCCCCCTTATTTATATTTCTAATTTTATTCATATATATTATACCAAATATTTTTAGATATTTCCATAGAATAGTGTTAAATTTTTAATTATGTTTCTTTTTCGATGTGTCTTTTATTTGTATTCCATTGAAAAAAGACCATCCTTTGAGGATGATCTTACCTTTTTCTTTGGAAAATTATACCTAGAAATAGGATTTTTTTTGAGACTGCATTGCCGACTCAGATGATTTTCCCATTGTAAGTAAACTTACTGCAACGGGTAATCTTAAATCCATTGTAGTCAAAACTAGAATCAATGGGCATTGTAGCCATACGATCAGACACATATTTTGGTGCCTTAACATACAAGCATAGAGCTTCTCTCGTCATCAATGAAGGTGCAACTATATGCATATTTAAAATTTCAGAGAGAACCTCCGCAATTTTGTTGTCACCCTCATTTTTTTCGAAGCAAACTCCCATTACCCGAAAAATTCCAATTTTTTTGTCTGATTTGTTCTGAGTTCTGTTGTAAATCATATATTCTCCTTTCTTTGTTCCACCCTTAATTGTGGTGTGGATTTACCAAAAAGCCATTGTGACTTTTGGCATACTATATATTATAACACTTTTTTCATAAAAAAGCAAATTTATCGGATTTAGAATAGTGTAAACTCTCCTAATCTACATTAACACCTTTATTTAATAATCTATTTCCAATAGCATAAGTTCCGAACATTATATATTGCATAAAAGATAATTACAATTTTTGAAGCACTTATCATACCACTTGAAGTAGATTGAGTATCATTAAATAAAGACATAATATCACTATTTAATAATCCAGAAATATAAACTACTCCTAATGCACAAAATGACATTCCAATATATATTACAAATCCAACAATTATAGACTTTATGATTTTTAAATTATTTGATTTATGACCTATTATTATTCCCATTATTCCTGACATTAGAATAGACATAGTTTCAAAGAAAACAGTAATTATTATCACAATTACTATACTAAATACAGAAGTATTACAGAATACTGCTGATTGTTCTAAAGTATCTTTCAAAAAATTCCAAGTATTTTCATTTAAACTGCTAATAGCTATACAACTAATTATAACTACAAATGATGTAATTAAGGTTATAACAGCAGTTAAGACTTTTGATAAATATAGTTCACTTTTGCTTACAGGAAGTGTATGTGTTAAATAAGATTCATCTTTGTATATATTAGTTACAAATCTTACCCAATTTCTCATAAAGCAATTTATCAATATATTAATTAGCATTGCAATTACTACACCAGAACATATTTTATCTATAATTAGTACAATTAAACTTTGTTCCATACTCTCGACGACTCTTGTAATTATTGCAAAAAATATGCCTAATATATAAAAGACAATTAGTGGTTTAAAACACCATTGTAAATCATATTTCAATAATTTCTTTAACATTTAAAACACCTCCTAAATATTTCATCTATTGAAGCATTTTCTTTTGTTCTTAATTCATCTGCTGATGAAGTTAAAATAATTTTTCCTTTATCTATAAAAATAACTTCATCTAATATTCTTTCAATATCGCTTATTAAATGCGTTGATATTATTACACTAGCTCCTTCACTAAAATTTGAAAGGATTGTATCTAATATGTAATCTCTAGTAGCTGGATCCACTCCACCTAAAGGCTCATCTAAAATATATAATTGTGCTTCTCTACTCATAACTAATATTAGTTGCAATTTTTCTTGCATACCTTTTGACATTTTACTTACTTTTGAATTTATATCTAAATCTAAATCCTTTAATAGCTTAATTGCTTTTTCTTTATTAAAATCTTCATAAAATTCTTCAAAGAATATTAATATTTGTGAAATTTTCATACTCTTATCCAAGTATGTTCTTTCTGGCAAATATGATATTATTTTTTTTGAATTAATACCAGGCTTTTCTCCATTGATTAATACTTCACCACTTGTTGGAGTTAATAAATCATTTATCAATTTTAATAATGTAGTCTTACCCATTCCGTTTTTTCCAAGTAATCCTATAATCTTTCCTTTTGGAATGGTTAAATTAACATTATTCAAAATTTGCTTATTATCAAATTCTTTGCATAAATTATTACACTTAACTAATTCCATTTTTCCCTCCTAATTCTTGCAAGTATCTTATTGCAGAATCATAATTTATTCCAATATTTTGCATTGATTTAAGATAATTATTAACTTTTTCTTGTGCCAATTCTTTTTTCGCATTTTCAATCAGTTCTTTATCTTCGGTTACATATTTTCCATTTGTTCTTTCCGTATAAATCAATTTTTCATTTTCTAATTCAACTAATGCTTTCTGCATTGTATTAGGATTAACCTTCATCATAAGTGCTAGCTCTCTTACAGAAGGTAATTTTTGTCCTTTTTTGAATTTACCAGAAACTATGTCAATTCTAATCATTTCAACTAATTGAATATAAATTGGTCTTTCGTTATCAAAATTATAATCCACTATTTTCTTCCTTTCTATCATTGTATTACTTGCATAATACAATGATACTATTTCATTTTAAATTTGTCAATACATTTTTCTATAAAAATTAAAAAATAGGAATTATATTTCAAATTCCTACTTTCTCATAAATTGTAAGTTGTATTACTAAACACTATATTTTTTATCTCCCCACCAGTTTGGTAATACTTCGGATAATTTAACAGTTTCTCTTGTTTCATAATCAGTCAATATATCCATATCTTTATTCTCTCTATTTAATTGCATTAAAAACTCTCTGCACGCACCACAAGGCATTCCACCATTATGTGGAGGATTATCTCTAAATGCAATTAATCTTTTAATTTTAGTCTTTCCTGTGTTCATATACATATTTAATGCTGCTACTCTTTCAGCACATAAATTCATAACTCCACTGGCACTTTCAATACAAAAACCCGTAAAAATATTACCATCTTCATCTTCAACGGCTGCTACAACATGATGTGCAACTATAAATGGTGATATTTGTTCTTTATGGTATTCTGTTTTTGCTTTATTATACATTTTTTCCCATATATCCATATTATTATCATCTCCTTAAAAAATTACTATTTTATTTTGATTATTATATAAAAAGCTAATAATTGCAATGAACTATTAGCTTTATTGTTTTATAACTATATATTATCTAAATACATCAAATTATCTTTAGTTGGTGCTTTACTCACTGCATCAATTAAAGAATGTTGTTTACCTATATTAGTTACATCTATTTGCTCTACACAACTTCTTAACCAATTCAGCTCAATAGACATATTTTGAATTATGACAAAAATTTTACCATCATTTAAAGGTTACTTTGAAACATAGCCAGAGCCTTGTCTATGCTCGAAATCATTTTTTTAAGAAATCTTCGTATTTCTGCGTAAGCTGTTGGTGCAGATGGTGGGACTTGAACCCACACACTTGTTACAGTAATAGATTTTGAGTCTATCGCGTCTACCAATTCCACCACATCTGCAAATATTGCTATCAACAATATTTATATTAACACAAAAACTAAGAGTTGTCTATACTTTTTTTATTTTTTGTCCAAAAAATTTAGTTATAAATATAAAAATATATCAAATTTTAAAAAAATTTTTCCAAAAAATCTGGAATATTCTCAAAACTCATATTTTTCCCTGTAATAGGATTGCAAAATGAAATTTTGCAACTATGTAAGGCTTGTCTGTCAATCAAATTCGATTTTTTCCCATATAAAGTATCTCCAATTAGTGGATGACCAATATAAGCAAAATGAACACGAATTTGATGGGTTCTACCTGTTAGTAATTTACATCTTACCAAAGAATAATTATTTTTTTCTTTTATCACTTCATATTCAGTAATTGCACTTTTTCCATTTTTAGAAACACATCTTTCTATAATACTATTTTCTTTTCTTGCAATTGGCTCATCTATTGTTCCTTTTTTATTTTTCAAATATCCATCAACAATTGCTAAATATTCTTTTTTAAAAATATTATTTTTCATTTGTCTAATTAAACACTCTTGAATATATTCATTTTTTGCAAATACAATTAACCCAGATGTATTTAAATCTAACCTATTTACTGGTCTAATCTTTTTTTCTATTCCCTTTGATTCAAAATAATATTTAACTCCACTTGCAAGCGAATTATCATAATGCTCTATAGATGGATGAACAGCAACTCCTGCAGGTTTATTTAATATTAACAATCCCTCATCTTCATATACAATATCCAAATTCATTTTAATAGCTATAATGTTTGAATTCTCTTCCTTATAATTTAAATCTATAGTTAATATATCTTTTTCTTTTGGACTTAACCTTGTATCAATATTTTTTCCATTCAAAAATATATATCTTCCATTTACTAATTTACTAAACAATCTATTTGAAAATTCATATTGATTTTTTAAAATTTGATTTATTGTTTTATTTGCATCTTCTTTTTTTACTATATATTTTAAAATCATTATAACAACCTCTAAAGCTATATTACACCAAAAATCAGCAATTGTCTATATTTATAATGATGTAATTTCCACCCCAGAATAAAAATGCTTAATAATATCTTCATAGCTATATCCTTGTTTTGCCAAACTATCAGCTCCTGTTTGGCTCATTCCAACACCATGTCCATATCCTATTACAGAAAAAATAATATTGTCACCATCAATTTTCACAGAAAAATTTGTTGACTTAAGACCTAATAAACTTCTAATTTTTGTTCCTGCAATTTCAACATTTCCAACCTTTATTGTTTTTACTCTTCCACTTCCTGTATATTCTAAAATCTTTATTGCATCATTTTTTTTAAAATCAATTTTTAGGTCATCATATTCTTCTTTCATTTTCTTTATAAAATCCTCTTTTGTTATTTTTACTTCTGAACTATATTGTGCATAATCACTTTCTCCAGAAGTTTCTACACTTTGTAAATATGGTAAATCTTTTCCACCCCATACACTTGAAACTGTTTCTGTCTCTCCTCCACTATTTGAATGAAAAAATGCATCAATTGCTTTTCCATTATATGTTACAATTTTACCTGCTGTACTATCTACCGCTTCTACAATTTTATTCCAATATTCTTCTTTTTTGTCCTCACTCCATTTATTTAATCTATCCTCTTTAGAAATCCAAGCTTGGCAACAACCTGAATTGTCACACATATCTGCTCCTTTATCTTTATGTTTTCCACCAGAACTTGATATTTGGTATATTGTATATGTCCTTGCAACAACAGCTTGTGCTTTTAATGCCTCTTCTTCATAATTTGCAGGCATCTCCGCAGATACTACTCCATATAAATATTCATCAATTGGAAGCGTTTCCACTGTATCAGATTTTGTATGATATAATTTTATCGTCCCATATTTTGAATAATCATATTTTTTGTTTTTTTCATTATTTTCTGAAATCTCATCATTATTTACATTTGTCATAGTCGGCTCAGTTTTTCTTGTGCATAAAGCAGGAATAATAAATATCATAAAGACAAAAAATAAAAAGTAAATCAGCCATTTTATTTTATTCTTCAATGACATCACCTCTAATTTCATCCTTCATATTTTGCAAAATCTTTTTTTCTATCCTAGAAACTTGGACTTGTGAAATACCTACTATTTTTGCAACTTCTGATTGTGTTTTATCTTTATAAAACCTAAGCAAAATAATCTCCTTTTCTCTATCATTTAATTTTTTAATTAAATTTTGTATTGTAATTTTATTTGTAATTGTGGTTGCCTCATCAATTTCTGTTGATAAAGTATCAATAATAGATATAGATTTGTCTGACTTATCATTTGAATATGTATTACTTTCTATTGATTCAACATTTTGGGCAGATTCAATTGCCATAATAATCTCTTCTTTAGGCAATCTTAGAATTTTAGAAATCTGCATTAATGATATTTCTTGTCCTTTTTTCTCATAATCTCTTTTTAATTCATTTATTTTTGCATACAGTTCTTTTAAACTTCTACTAACCTTAACTGGACCATCATCTCTTAAAAATTTCTTAATTTCTCCTAATATATATGGAACTGCATAAGTTGATAATTTAACTTCAAAACTTGCATCAAATCTTCTTATAGATTTAATAAATCCCATACAACCTATTTGATATAAATCTTCTTTATCATAACCTCTCCCTAAAAATCTTCTTGCAATATTCCAAATTAAACCTTGGTTTTCTTCCACCAATTTTGCCATCTCATCTTTATCACCATTTTGTGCTTTAATTATGCTTTCTACACAATTTTCTTGCAACATATTACCCCCTTAGAGCTTCCTCTAAAGTTACTGGTATATCTTCATCGTCTTCTGTTTGCTTTATCTTTTTTCTCATTGTAACTTTAGTTCCAATTCCTAATATAGATTCAATATTAAGCTCATCCATAAAACTTTCCATTATAGTAAATCCCATTCCAGATCTTTCTAAATTTGGTTTAGTAGTATACAATGGTTGTTTTGCCATTTCTATATTTTCTATGCCTTTTCCATTGTCAGAAACTTGTATAAAAATTTCATTTTCATGGATTTTGCATATTATTGTAACTATTCCTTGTTTTTCCTCATATCCATGTACTATTGAATTGGTTACAGCCTCAGAAACCGCTGTTTTTATATCTGATAATTCTTCTATTGTTGGATCTAATTGTGATACAAAAGCTGCTACACTAATCCTTGCAAATGCTTCATTATTGGATTTACTTATAAACTCCAATTTCATATTATTATCTGTAATTTTATTTCTCATAAGTTAATTACCTCCTTAGAATTTTCTTTTGATTCAATATCTTTCAATCTTTCTTTTAAATCAATTTCTGGAATAATTTTTAACATTCCACTCATTCTAAAAATTCTTTTTACCGAATTGCTTAAATTTGCTACCTCTGTCACTCCACCAATTATGCCTACTTGCTTGTACCTTCCTATAATCATTCCTATTCCTGCACTATCCATGAAAGTAACACAATCAAAATCAAATATAACTTCTCTAGGCATAAATCTTTCAATTTCATAATCTGCTTTCCTCCTTAATTCTTTAACACTAAATTCATCAATCTCCTCCATAATCTTAAAAATGAGAAGCTTGTCCTTTTCGTAATAGTTCATTTGCATATTTTATCTTCCTTTCCTTTAAAGTACCCTAACTTTTAAAATTTATTCTTTTGTATTTACATTGTAACTTGTCCTAATTAAAAAGTCTGTCGAAACTAAGGTGTTAAACAAAAAAAGTTTTCTCTATTTTGTGACAAATTATTATAGTTATTGGATAAGGTTTTAGTTAATTTCATTTCTAGAACTATAAATATTATTTGATTTTTCATTTTTTTTCTGTCAATTACAAAATACAAGAAATTCTAAATATCTTTTTGGAGGCCTTTTTCACTTAGCCCTTGCAATTAAAATTGCTCGGCGTGAACATTACTCCAAAAAGATATTAAAAATTTCTAATATTTTTCCATTTCCATCAAAAAGAATTCAAAATCAAATAATATTTATACTTTTGTATTATGATTACTATAAAAACCTTATCCAATAACTATAATAAAAAAAGCTCCTGTTTCAGAGCTTTAATTTATTTTATTCAAATATGTTCGTGGTATTTCTCCAACTATAACATTCTCTAAAATAATAACTTGGTTTTCAATATCTTTGTGAATCCTACTAAATGTTGTTAAAATATTTATGTTTGTTTTAACATCTAAATATACCCTATGTATTGTCTGATTAATTCCCTGTGCCACAAACTCACTTCTTACATTTGTTTCAACATTTCCACTTAATTCTATTTTTATAGGAATTTCTGGGCCAAATCCTGAAAGTACACTTATACCAGTCATTGCACCCATAGATAAATATATTGTATCATCATCACTATTTTCAATAGCATTTTGTATATTGCTTCCTATATCTGAAATGACTTGATTCATTTTCAGTACATCAGCTGTTATCATTTGTACATTTCCATTTGTATCTCTTTCAGTATTAAAAAATGTCTCATAATTATATTGATTCATAATTTTGCTTGTTTCTTCATTTGTAATTCTGGTTGCAATAGATTCTGCCTTATCACTACATGTTTGTTCAAAAACTGGATTTATAAAGTTTAGAACTGAAAAACAGGTAATTAGAGCAATAAAAAAAACAATAATAATTGGTAACACTTTTTTTATTTTTCTTTTGTTTCTTGTAAATTTGGGTTTATTATTAAAAATTGCTAAATTCATTCTTGCTCTTGAGTAAATTTTGTATTCATTATTATTATGCTGATAATGCATTTACATACCTAAATTTTGGAATATACAATTTTTGCCCAACATCTATTTTATCAACATTTTCAATTCCATTAGCTCTTGCAATGTCATCAACTGTACTTCTAAATTTCTTAGCAATTTTCCATAATGTATCACCTTTTTGAACAATATAAATTACTAAACTATCATAGTCATCTTTACCTCTATTATCATCTCCTACTTCAATATTATCTATTATATTCATACTAATATTTTGAGAAAATTCTGAAGTTGCCTCTAAATCTACATTTATATTTATATCTCCATCTTGTTTTACATCAAAGTTTTTATTTAATATTTTAATTTTTGTATCAACATTTATATTTTCATTATTTAATGGATTATCTATACTAAATTCAAATGGTACTTTTGACATATTACTATTTATAGAGTTATTACTATTAGTATAAATAATATTTATTGTCATTTCGCCTTCATACAAAATCTTAGAAGCGGTTGTCTGTTCTTTAATTACATTTGGCAACAATTCTGTATCTAATAAATTTCCATCAGCAATTTCTGGGATGTTCAATTTACTTGTAATTGAAAAATCTGTATTCTTAGCCATTTTTTCGCTTGTAGAAACAATTCTTTTTTGATTAAATGTTAAATTCGTTGAAGGACTATATAAATCTTGAATCAATTCAACATCTTTTCTCTCATAAGCTGTACAAGTTGTTACAAGCTCAATTTCTATATATATTGAATGTTCTTCTGCTGGGTTTGGCTTTATAACGATATTGCTTATTTCATTTTTAATATCACATATATTATCCTCTGAGATATTTTGCATATCTATAAAACCAACTGCCGGTATTTTACCTTGTATAACATTTATTCTATTATCTTCTGTTAAATAAATTATTTTTACATCTGCTTCACATTTTGAAAGAATTTTATTATAACTTATTTTGATATCACAATCTGTCAAAGTAACATCTGCCTTTAAAATTTCAGCAATTTCATCTTGTTCATCAATGTTTAATGTATCTTTTATGTATACTTTTGTTGAGTTTGTTCCAACTAATGAGTTGATACTAAATTTATCACTTAATGTTTGGACATCACTTATATTATTTATACCACTAATTACACTAATATCTTCATTTGAATATAATTTTATATTTACCTCCAGTCCTGCTCTAACATTTATCTTTCTTCCATTCAATACTTTGCATTCAAGATCTTTTATATTAACACTTAAAGCTAAATCCATTCCCTCTTTACTTTCTTGAATTTCAATAACTTTTGAAAATTCAATATTTGCATTTAGACCTCTCAAATTATCATCTTGACTATCTGGAATATACATAATATATGTATTTACACAACCCTCAATTTTAATTTTCCCATCTAATACTTCTTTTTTATAAATACATACATTTCCACTTAAATTTACAGAATTTAATATATCTGGTTTAGAATCTGGTACAATCATATCCTCTTCTACAAAAATTAATTCCTTCTTTTGAGCTATTAATTTATTTATACAAATATTCTCCTTACCTACATCAATTTCCATGCTTTTCTCCTTTCAATTTTTATCTAATTACATATTACATTATATTAATCATTTCAATTTTTATGATAAATAAAGTTTACTACTTACAAATTTTTATTTTTTGTGAGCTCTAAAAAGGAACCAATAAATTAATGATTTTATAATAATTATCATTGAAAAGTATTAATATTGTTTGATAAGGCCTCTAAAAAGATATTTAGAATTTCTTGTATTTTGTAATTGACAGATAAAAGCTGAAAAATCAAACAATATTAATACTTTTAGAAAACAAATTTTAAAAAAACATCATCTTGTAACTTATATTTAGCAATAATTTTGTATAGAACCCTTGCAATTACATATATTCTCTATTGTTGTACACACATTTTGTTGACCTAATTTCTTATCATTTTTTGCTAAATCTCCCATTGTTAACATTCCAACTACTTTGTTAGAATCATCTACTACAGGTATTCTTCTAACTTGTTTACTTGCCATTAAATTTTGTGCTTCACATATATCTTCTTCACCTTTACAAGTATAAACATTTGTTGTCATTATATCACTAACTGGAGTATTTTTGGATTCTTTATCACATGCAACAGATCTTAGTAAAATGTCTCTATCTGTTAAAATTCCAACTACATTTTTTTCATCATTACAAATTGGAATACAACCTATATGATTTTCACACATTATTCTTGATGCATCATATACATTACAATTAGGTTTTACAAAACATATATCTTGACACATAAAATCTTTTACCTTCATTTTTTATTCCACCTTTCAATTTTATATATTAATATTTTTTACTACAAGTTAAAAATTATTCAAAAAACACAAAAAAAAAGCACTATTTGCAAACAATAGTGTTTTTTTATTTTTAAATTATGCAAGACCATATTTCTTTTTGAATCTATCTGCTCTACTTCCTGCTGTATCTTGTCTCATTAAATTACCTGTCCAAAATGGATGACATTTTGAACAAACATCTACTTTTATATCTTTTTTTGTTGATCCAACTTCTAAAACATTTCCACAAGCACATGTTATTGTTGTTTCTCCATATTCTGGATGTATTCCTTCTTTCATGAATGTTCACCTCTTTCTTAATTTTTAAAACTGCTACTTTTTATAATACCACATTTTACTCCAAATTTCAAGTAAAATTAAATATTTTTTTCTATAACATTTTCTTCTTTTTCATATTGATATTCATCATACATATATTGTGCAGAAGATAATATTTCTTTGTTAAATGATATTCTATTTACTAATTTTGATATTATATTAAATAAACATGCAATTATTAAAATTACTATACATAATTTTTTCCATATTTTTGCTAACATAACTAAAATCTCCTTTTTATATGTTACATATATATTATACTATTTTTTTGTGATTTGTCAAGGTTTTAAGATGTTTCAATATTTAAAAAGTATAATACATTATATTATCAACTACAATTCCATGTGGAAAATAAATTTGATGTGTAGTAGTATTTATTACATATATTTCATCTTCAACATGATTAGGATCTTCACTAATTTTTCTATTTGTTTTTAGTAAATTATAATCTCCAGTTGTTCCACCTTTTTCATATCCATAATGTAATGTAATTCCACCTAATTTTTCTACATCTATAACTGCATAATTATCTCCATCATTTGGATTAGGATCATTATTTAAAATTGCATGTCTAGTGTCTGCAAATTTATATATTTCATCTACAAAAGCTTCTTTATGAAGATAATCACATAAAATAGGTAACTCACCATATGTAAGGTAATAGTCATCTACATTCGCATTTAGCAATTCAATATCTACATTTAATTGGTCCAGTTTTTGAATATTTATCTGATCTTGTACATTTGATATAATTGCACCTGTAATTATCAATAATATAATAATTGTAACTGTTAATGCAATCAGTGTAACACCTTTATTTGATTTTAGATTCATATTTTTTCCTCTACTTTGTATATTATTTTTTATCATTACATATATTTGAATATCTTTTAAGTTTTTCATAAACTAAATAATTAACTGTTCCTGCTGGAAATTTTCCATTTTTATCCTTTTTTCCTGCTGGCACTCCTGTTAAAATATCTATTCCCTCATCTATTGTTGAAACTGCATAAATTGTAAACAATCCATTTCTAACACTTTCAACAACTTCTTCCGAAAGTTGAAGATTCATAATATTTTGTTTTGGAATCATTACTCCTTGTTTACCATCTAATCCGCGCATTTTACATATTTGGTAAAATCCTTCAATCTTCTCGTTTACACCACCTATGGGTTGAACTTCACCTTTTTGATTAACTGATCCTGTAACTGCGATCGACTGTGTTATTGGAATTCCCGATAAACTTGAAAGTAAACCATAAAGTTCTGTACTTGAAGCACTGTCTCCATCTACTCCATTGTATAATTGTTCAAAACAAATGCTAGCAGTCAAATTTAATGGCATATCTTGTGCAAACTTTTCACCTAAATATCCTGAAAGTATATATACTCCTTTTGAATGTGTAGAACCTGACATATCTACTTCTCTTTCAATATTTATTACTCCATCTTTTCCAGTAAAAGTATTTACGGTAATTTTGGCTGGTTTACCAAATGAATAATCTCCTATTTGCATAATTGTTAAACCATTTAATTCTCCAACTCTTTGACCTGTAGTATTTATTAATAAACTATCATCTTTTATCATTTCTGCATATCTTTCGTCATATTTCTTAACTCTATTTTTTCTTTCTCTTAATGCTTTTTCTACAAAGTTTTCTGTAACAAGTTTTGATCTTGACATTTTAGCCCATGTAGCGGCTTCTGCAACAATTACAAAAATATCGTTAAATGCTGTAGAAATTTTTCTTTGATCTCCTGCAAGTCTTGAAGCATATTCAACTATTCTTGACATAGCATATTTATCTAATGGTGCAAATTCTTCTTGTCTACAATAGTCATTTATAACTCTTGCCAAATCATTTACATTTTCTTTATTTATTAAAGCTTCATCTTCCCATTCTGATTTTATTTTAAAAAGCTTTCTAAAATCTTCATCCATAGAAAATAATGTATAATAGATGTTTTCATCACCTATTAACACTACTTTTAAATCTAATGGTATAGGTTCTGGCTTAAGAGATACCATAACCATTGTTGATCTTTGCTCATTTGAGCTATCTATTGAAATTTCTTTTATTCTTAAAATTCTTTTTAAATTTTCATAGCACATCGGATTCTGTAATAAATCTTTTGCTTGAAATATAATGTATCCACCATTTGCTTTTTGAATTAACCCTGGTTGTAACATAGTGAAATCTGTTTTTAATGCACCATAATAATTTTCATATTCTAGTTTTCCGAATAAATTGTTAAAAGAATAGTTTGAATCCATTATAACTGGTGCACCTTCTAAGTTGCTATTATCTACAAATAAATTTACCCTGTAATTTAAACAAGGATCTGGTCTTTGTTGTAAAGGATTTTGTTGAGTTTGAAGATCATTTTTCTCATTTTTCTCATCTTCTAAAAATACTGGCACATTTTTTAGAACATCTTTTTTAACTTCATTTAAGAAGTTATTTATTTTTTTATTTCTTTTATATTTTGATTTTAAGAAATTTATGTGAACATTAACTGTAAGTAATGCAACATTTGATTGCCATTCTGCTATTTTTTTATCTGAAGCTCTTTCAATTTCTTTGATTCCACCTATTGTATCCAAAATCATTTGTTGTACAATTTCAGATTTTTCTTCATATTCTGCCTTTAGATTTTCATCTAATTTATCAAATTCTTCTTCTTTTAGTGCTTTTCCATCAAGTACTGGCATCATATATATTCCATTTTGTGCTGATTTAACTTGAAAATTGAATTTACTGGCTTTTTCAGCCAACTTTTCCATTAATTTTGTTCTTTTTTCCTCATATTGTTTTTGAATTAAGCCCTTTTCTTTTTCAAAATCATCATTATTAAATGTTGCTCTTATATCTTTTCTTATTTCTTTTATAAATCCATCCATACTATCTTTGAATTCTTTACCTTGACCTGCTGGAAGATTTACAGCTATAGGCTCATTTGGATTTTCAAAATTATAAATATAGCACCAATCTCTAGGAACCTTTTTCTTTGTAGCAATTTTTTGTAAATACTTTTTTGTATACATTGTTTTACCAACACCTGTAGGCCCTTCAACATATATGTTATATCCATTAGCTTCAATATTTACTCCAAATTCAAATGCTTTTATTCCTCTTTCTTGACCTATGCCAGATGCCATAGGCTCCAAATTTTCTGCGGTCTCAAAGTCAAACATACCTGGATCACAAGTCATTTTTAAGTTTCTATAGTTTACTTCGTAATCGTTCTTCATTCGTTTCCCTCCATAAAATAATATATGCAATTTGATTTATTTTTTTATTTAATTATTAATATTATATACAACTTGTTTTTTTTTATCAAGTAAATCGACAATTTTTTTCTATTTTTTTAATTCATCAATTATATTTTTATAATTACTTGCCATAAGTATTGCAGTCCCTGAAACTAAAATATTTGCTCCAGCCATTTTTACTTTTTCACAAGTTTTTAAATTAATTCCACCATCTACTTCTATATCAATATCTAAATTATTTTTTTCGACATATTCTTTTAATGTACTTATTTTATTAATCATTTCAGAAATCAATGTTTGCCCACCTTTTCCAGGCTCTACAGTCATAACTAAACACATGTGTATATATGGAAGATATTTGTATATTTCTTCTATATTGGTTTCTGGTTTAATTGCAATTCCAACTCTACTATTATTTTGTTTTATTAAATTTATAAATTTAAATACTTCTTCTTCATCTTTGCATGCTTCTAAATGAAATGTAATGATGTTTGGATCTATACTTAAAAAATCTTCGATTCCTTTTTTTACATCTTCTACCATTAAATGCACATCAATTGGCATACTCGAAATTCTTTTTATATATGATGCTGTTTTAATCATATAATTATATGTATCTTTTTTTACGAACTTTCCATCCATAACATCTATATGAAAATAATCTGTTTTTGCCTGCTCTAGTGCAAATATAGTTTCTGTTTCTTTTCCTTTTACCATATTTAATATTGATGTTGAAATCTCTGTCATTTATAAAATCTCCTTTTTTAATAAATACTGTTATTATTCTTTAATATATGTGACATTATATTCGTTTCTGTTTTTGCATCTTATCTTGTCCAATCTTTTTTGTAATTCCATAATAATTATTGGACATATTGAGATTATAACACAATAAAACCATTGTTGCAAATTTAATGAAACTAAGCTAAATATATTAGCTAAATATGGTATAATAACAACAATTATTTGCAAAAATCCACCTATAAAAAGACTTCCTACCAAATATTTATTTTCAAATAATCCTGTTTCAAATATTGATTTTTCATTTTTGATATTAAAACTATGTATAAGTTCTAGTAATCCCAAACAAACAAAAGCCATTGTTCTTCCTATTTCCACACTATACAATTTATTTCCAATAGAAAATGCCAATAATGTTAAACTTCCTATCATAATACCTTCTGTAATAATACTATTCCATAGACCACCAGCAAATATGCTTTCTTTTGCATTTATTGGCTTTCTGTTCATTATATCTTTTTCTTCTCTTTCTAGTCCTAATGCTATTGCTGGAAATGAATCTGTAACTAAATTAATCCATAAAAGCTGTATTGCAAGTAATGGTGAATCCCAACCTAAAATGAGTCCTATAAAAATTGTAAATATTTCACCAATATTAGTTGCAATTAAAAAATGAATTGCTTTTCTTATATTATCATAAATATTTCTTCCTTGTTTTACCGCTTCTACAATAGTAACAAAATTATCATCAATTAATATCATATCAGCAGCATTTTTTGCAACATCTGTGCCTCCTTTGCCCATAGCAATTCCAATATCAGCATTTTTAAGTGCCGGACTATCATTTACTCCATCTCCTGTCATAGCCACAACAGCTCCTGTTTTTTGCCAAGCTTTAACAATCCTAACCTTATGCTCTGGAGTAACTCTAGCAAAAACAGAATAATTCTTTATATTTTTTTGCAACATTTCATCTGACATCTTGTCAAGTTCTGCACCTGTAATAGCATGTTCTCCGTTTTTCTCATTCAAAATGCCTAAATCAATTGCAATTGCTTTCGCAGTTTCAATATGATCTCCTGTTATCATAACAGTTCTAATACCAGCTTTTTTACAAGTTGTAACAGCTTCCTTAACACCTTCTCTTGGTGGATCGATCATTCCAACAAGCCCAACAAAAATCAATTGATCAATTGAGAATAGATCCTTTTTGCTACTTTCATCTTTATATGCAATTGCTATTACCCTTAGTGCAGCACTAGCCATTTTCTTATTTTGCTCTTTTATTTTATTTTTTTGTATATTTGTTAATGTTACAATTTTTCCATTTAAATATATTCTGTCACATTTTTCGATTAAGATATCTGGTGCTCCTTTTACAATATATCTATATATGTTTGATGAATTCATATTATCTTCTGTAATTTCATTAAAATCAATTTGTCCACTTATGCTATTTGAATATTTTGTTTCATTGCATGATTCTGCGTCCAACTTATGTATTGTTGTCATCATTTTAGTATTTGAATCAAATGGAATCTCTCCAACTCTTGGCATTTTTTTATATAAATCAACTTTATCTATTCCTTTTAGAATAGCTCTTTCTACAATGGCTTTTTCTGTTGGGTCTCCAAAAACGGTTTGTTTTCCATTTTCTGTATGTATTGTGCAATCTGTACACATACTTCCTAATTCTAATAAAAGTGTTTCATTGTCAGAATATGTTTTTACAACTTCCATTTTATTTTGTGTTAATGTTCCAGTCTTATCAGAGCATATAACTGAACTACTTCCCAATGTCTCTACAGCTGGAAGTTTTCTGATTATACTATTTTTATTTGCCATTTTTGTAACACCAATTGAAAGCATAATGGTAACAATGGCAGGCAATCCTTCTGGAATCGCTGCAACTGCCAGTCCAACAGATGTCATAAACATTTCAATTGGATCTATATTTTTTAAAATGCCTATAACAAAAATAATTGCACAAATTGCTAAACATACAAAACCTAAAACTTTTCCAACTTCTCCCAATTTTTTTTGAATAGGCGTTTCAGGAGCATCATCTTTTATAATCATATTTGCAATCATACCAATTTTTGTATTCATTCCAATTTCTGTTACAATAGCCCTTCCTCTACCTGAAGATACTATTGATGACATAAAAGCCATATTTTTAATATCTCCGATAACAAGGTTATCTTCAGTTATTGGCTCTGATTGTTTAAGTACAGGTTCTGTCTCTCCTGTCAATGCAGACTCTTCAATCTTCAAATTATGACATTCAATAATTCTACAATCAGCAGGAACATAGTTTCCACTTTCTAATTCTATAATATCTCCAGGAACTAAATCAGTTGCAAATATTTCCTCTATCTCACCATTTCTAATAACTTTTGCCATTGTTGGAGTAAGCTTTTTCAAACTCTCAATTGACTTCTCTGCCTTTTCCTCTTGAACTAGTCCCATAATTGCATTAAAAATAACAATTGCAATTATTATTATAGAATCAATATAATCATTTGCTCCTTGCATTTTAGAAACAACAGCTGAAATAATTGAAGCAATTATTAAAATAATAATCATAAAATCATTAAATTGTTTAATAAATTTTAAAAATAAAGATTCTTTCTTCTTTTTATCTAACTCATTTTTTCCGTATTTTTCTTGTCTTAAAATTACTTCATCTGTAGAAAGTCCTTTTTCTAAGCTTGTCTTAAACTTTATTGCAACATCGTTTTTACTAAATTTATACCATAAAATATTCATATTAAAGATCATCTCCTTAATATATATATATTACAAATTTAAAAAAATAGACCTTAAATATTACTTTATTTAATAAAGCTAATTATTAGAGAATATAAAAAAAAGAATAATATTAACAAAAAAATAAATGTCACATAAAATATCACAAGGGGGCATATTATTTATGTCTAATTGTGAATTTGTAACATTTATCTCTATTTTAGCATGTAGTATTGCAAAAGATAAATCTACTGAAGAAATATCAGCATTATCTACATTTTTTGTTCAATTACGGAGATACTTTAGCAACACTTGCTACTTTAGATTCAAATAATTCTTGTACCTAAATCTGTTCCAAATGGATCTGTTAATTTAAATGGAATAACATATCCCTCTAAATTTCTAGCTTTTATTGCTAAATTTGAATTGTCTGTATTTACATATATTTTTGACTTTGCTTTTCCATTTTTAGCTTCTTGCACAAGATTTGAAACTGGGGAATTTCCATCAAATGCAATTACAATTGTTGGAATCCTTTCAAATAGCTCATAATTGAAACTTTTATATATTCCCGAGCTTTCATTTTCTATTGATATTACAATACCTGTTATTTCAGAGTTTAAAATTCTTTCTTTGTTCTCTTTGGTTATCAATTTAGGGACAATTGAGTAAATTTCAAACTTCTTTTCCTGTTTTTTACATATATCTATTAATGCTTTTTCATATCCTCTAATTGAATTTCCTATAACAAAATAGTATTTATCTGGACTTGCTTTCTCTACAACACTTTCAAGGATTTGGATTCCATTTTCCTCGACATTTGTCTGTATGCCTCTGGCGTTAAAACTTCCACCAGCGATTATTATAGGTGTTTTGTTCAATGGTAATTTTTTTACCATATTTCCTAAATATTTTAATGTTTCAACTTTGTCTGTTATTCTCCATTTTATATCTTTAGACTCATTTTCTTCTTCATACTCTTCTTCTAAGTCTAATACTAATTCTCTAAAACTTTTGCCACTATTTTTTAGCATATCTTCTAATTTTTGACTTTTTTCTTTAAAAT
Organism: Clostridiales bacterium UBA3678; assembly: GCA_002372935.1. Classification (GTDB taxonomy): domain Bacteria; phylum Bacillota; class Clostridia; order TANB77; family CAG-508; genus CAG-269. Next base: position 211,542 of record DFJF01000007.1, read on the forward strand.
ATTTTTCACTATTCTCAATTACTTCATCTTCTACTTTCCTCATCTGTGCAAATTCTTCTTCTGATATATTAAGTAAATTCTGAAGGGCTAATTGTTCATCAATAGTATCTATTCCATAAAACCCACATCCATCTGTTCCTTGCACACACTTTATTCCGCTTTTTAGATATTTTTTTAATGGATGATCTGAAATCTCACTTAAATTATTTAGTCTTATATTTGAAGTAATTTGAAATTCCATTATAGCTCCAGCTTCTTTTATATCTGATATTAATTTTTTTCCTTCTTCTGAATTTAATTTTGGAGTATATAGTCCATGCCCTATCCTAACTCTTGGCATTTGTTGACCTGGTAATAACGATTCTTTTACACATTTTATAGAATTTCCAACATTATCTATTAAACTATCATTTTCCCCAGCATGAATCCTTATTGTATATCCATTATCTTGTTCCCCGACATATTTTACAATTTCTTTAATAATTGGCTTAAGTTCTGAAATATCATTTATTTCTTCTCCAATAAAATCACTTCCAACAACATATGGACTTATAGAGACTGCTTTTAAAACACTTAAATTATCTCTTAAATAATCTGTATTATTTTCAGTGTCTGAAATTATTGTAAGTGGAATTCTTCTTATACCAACTAAAAATCTAATTTTTACCCCTGTCTCTTTTTCAATAATAGGCATTATTTTATGAACTTCTTCTAAAAATTCAATTGCTGGCATTCCTTTTTTAGTTAATGTTGTATCCGCAATTTCAACATACTTTATTCCTTGTTTTTGATATTCCCTTGCAATCCACAATAATTTGTCCTCTATCAAATTGTTATTTTTATAAGGACTATCCTCTTTTAAATCTTTAAGCATATTTAACACAACATCTTTAACCTCTTTTACAGGTAATTTTTCGATCTTGTCTAATTTCTCCTCTAAATTTAATTTTTCTGTGCTTTCTTTTCCTTTTGCAAATATATATCTATAAATATATAATTTTTCAAGATTAGTAAACACTGCTTGTCCATCCTTTAAGATTGCCAAGCTTTTTCTAATTTTTTCAATATTTTCCTTTGCATCTTTTAAATTATTTAATATAAAATCTGCAAAATTTATAAATGTATTATCATTTATTTTTCTATCTAAATATTTACCTTCAAGTTCAGAATCTTTAAATTTATTTGCTACTTCTTCTCTCTTTTTTAAAATAGCTTCTTCTTGTTCTGATGACATTTTTAAATTTAATTTTTCTATATAATATAATGGATATTGTATTTGATGTTTTATCCCAAGGGCAATTAAAGCATCTGGTGAAAGATTTGCATTCATATGTGTGTGTAAATCAGTTCTAAACTTTAATTTTTTAAAAATATATGATTTTACGATTGTCTTTTCTATTGGGAATCTATAGTCCTTTGTTTGTGACATTAATGTTTTTGCAATTGCAGGAATTTGTCCATTTAGTTGTACACCCTTATCATCAAAAATATTTGCAACTCTATATCCTCCTAGCCTAAATATATATACATCTTCATTTTTTGCATTAATACTAGCAGGTATTTTTCCTTTAATTATTTTCATATCATTTTCATCTTTTTCTGTAGTAGTACCACATATTTTGGCTAAATTTGAAATTAAATTTCCTGTTCCATGATTTGGTGTTTGTATTATATAAGTAAGTTCATCAACATCTGATTTGTATAGATTTACCACTATATCTCTTTCTTTATCTAAATAAAATGTTGTAAAATATTCCATATTAAACTTTTCCCTTCTCACTTTTTTCTAAAACTTACATCAGTTATGAAATCTTTTTAATTTATTTTTTTAAAAAAGCTGCCTACAAAAGCAGACAGCCTAAAGTTAAAATATTTGGTAGCGATGGTGGGACTTGAACCTACGACCTGCCGGGTATGAACCGGATGCTCTAGCCAGCTGAGCTACATCGCCATTTCAACACTAACAATTATACAATGGAAAAACTCAATTGTCAATACCTCAGTCCAAATTTTTATGAATATCTTATTTTTTACACATGATGAGCATCCCTCTACAAGCTCAGCATTTAATATTTCTCCTAATTCTTCCATATAAAAATGCTGTACAATTCTATCTTTAAATTGTACAGCAAATATTTCTCCTTATGCTGGATATCTTACAACATAACAGTTAGATG
>DFJF01000005.1:0-76735 GCA_002372935.1 Clostridiales bacterium UBA3678
TTTGTTATATCTTCATTTCCTGTATGTCCAAATATTCTTTTAAATACATAGTCATTTTTTGGGTCTAATAATTTTATGATAATATCACTTCTCTTTCTGAATTTAATTTTTTGAATAAAATTATACAAATTTAAAACATTTGAATTAAATTGTCTTTATTTTACCATATATTTCCAAATGGGTCAAGAAAAATCATTTGACATTTTTCGACATAACTATTAAATTAATGATAAGTGATAAATGAGAAGACATATTGAAAACCCTAGGAAAATCTTATATCATTTAAGATCTGCCTAGGGTTAAATATTAGACTGTGTAACCTTCTTTTTATTTTTTCATATATTTTTTTAAAATTATTGACAGTATTGTATTGATAATGCTGGAAATTTATGTTATAATTATATTATGTTAAATAAATAAAGGAGGATTTTTTATGGCAGTATTCTTAATAATATTATTAGTTATTATCATAATACTAGCAATAGCATCAATAAAAGTAGTAAATCAATCAGAAGTTTACATTATAGAGAGATTAGGTAAATTCCAAAAAGCTGCAGATGCTGGACTTACAATTATAGTTCCTTTTATAGATAGAGTAAGTTCTGTAGTTTTATTAAAAGAGCAAACAATGGACATTCCACCTCAAGGTGTTATAACCAAAGATAATGTTACAATTAGAATAGATACAGTTGTATTTTATCAAATAACAGACCCTGTAAAAGCAGTTTATGAAATTCAAAATTTAAAAAAGGGTATCGAATATTTAGCAATAACCACTATTCGTGATATAGTTGGTAAAATGGATTTAGATGAAACCTTTTCATCTCGTGATTCTATAAATTATCAGTTGCGTTCAATATTAGATGAAGCAACAGATAAATGGGGTTGTAAAGTAAATAGAGTTGAAATTCAAGATATAAATCCACCAGAAGATATTAGAGATGCAATGGAAAAGCAGATGAATGCAGAGCGTAATAAAAGAGCTTTAATTCTTGAAGCAGAAGCTCAAAAACAATCTGAAATTACAGTTGCTGAAGGTAAAAAACAAGCTGCAATTTTAGAAGCAGAAGCAGAAAGCGAATCACAAGTTAAACGTGCCGAAGGTGAAGCTAAAGCCATAAGAGAAGTAGCAGAAGCTAAAGCTAAAGAAATAGAAATGGTTTATGGTGCTATGATGGATTCTAAACCTGATGAGAAATTGGTTCAACTAAAATCTATAGAGGCTTTAAAAGATATTTCCTCAGGTGAGGCTAATAAAGTGTTCATTCCTTTTGAAGCTACTTCAGCTTTAGGAAGTATAGGTGCAATTAAAGAAGTTTTAACAGATGATAAAAAAGATAAAAATAAAAATAATGAAAATAAAAAATAGGGGCTGTGAAAAAGTCCCTATTTTTTTACATGATTAAAATTCCAAAATAATCAATTTAACAAGTGGCAATATTATTTTAACAAATTTATTAATCCTTCTATATTTACTTTAGTTTTTTCTCCAGTTTTTATATCTTCAACTTCTAAAATTTCTCCTTCTACTTTGTCTCCTAAAACTAATAAATATGGAGTGCCAAGAAGTTTGCAATCTCTTATTTTTGAACCAATTTGGATATTTTCTCTATCATCTAAAATACTTTCAATTCCATTTTCTTTTAATGTATTATAAATTTTATTTGCTAATTCTTTTTTTGTTTCATCTTCTATTTTAGGAACAATCTGTAATTTATATGGTGCTAAATTCTTAGGAAGAGCAAAACCACATGGAACACCATTTTTATCTTTTATTACATTTGCTTCAAACAAAATAGCTGTTGTTCTACTTACACCTATTCCATAACATCCCATATAATACAAACTCTGTTTTCCATCTTTATTTATAAATGTACCATTCATCATTTCTGAATATTTAAGCCCTATTTGAAAAATATGTCCAAGTTCTACTGTTCTAACTTCTTTTAATTTGGAAATATCTGTAATTCCATATTCTTTTTCAAGATATGTTTTATAATCTTCTCTTTCTAATATTTCTGTATTTAGCCCTATTCCTGTATTTTGATCAATTAAAATTTTATCTTCTCCCATTGGTGAAATCATCATAAATTCTTCTGATTTCTTTCCTCCAATAGCTCCATTATCTGCAGCTACTGGAATTACTGGTAATCCTAATTGCTCAAAAATCTCTAAAAAAGCATTTTTTAAATTTTGATATGATTTTACCATTCCTTCTTCATCTATATCAAAACTATATGCATCAAGCATTGGAAAACATTTTCCTCTTAATAAATATCCTCTTGTTCTAATTTCATTTCTAAATTTTTCTCCAATTTGATAAAATGTTGCTGGTAAATTTTTATAGGTTTTTAATTTTTCTCTAGCAAACTCAAGCATTGCTTCCTCTGCTGTTGGTGCTAAACAAAAACTTCCTTTATTTGAATCTACAGTAAGCATTGTTCCTTCATTTACATATGTATCATATCTTCCAGAATCTTTCCATAATTTTTCTGGTTGAAGTGTTGGAAGCAAAACTTCTATACAATCATGCTTGTTTAAAGTGTTAATTATTATTTCATTTATCTTTCTTTGTATAAGTAATGGAATATTGTTATATGCAAAAATCCCTGCACCAAATTGTACTAATCCTCCAGATTGTAACAATATACTTTGACCTGGATACATTTCATCTATATTGTTTAATTTTGTTGTTCCCATTCCTGTTTTTGATAATTTCATATTAATTCCCCCTATACATTATAATTATTTGGAGCCACTAGTGAGAATCGGACTCACGACCCCCAGGTTACGAATCTGGTGCTCTACCAACTGAGCTATAGTGGCAAAAAATAATCAGTTCTTATTGAACTGATTATATTATAATTGCATTTAAGCAAAATTTCAAGCTTTTAGTGATATTTTCTTTATTTAATTATTCAAAAACAACATATTTTAGCTCATTGTAAATGAATTTAACAAAATTCTCCATATCCTCTATATCACTTTGTTTTACAACTAAAGGTGTGTTTGAAGAAGCAATTTTTTGTAAATCCTTTTCTAATTTTATTTTATTATATAGGTCTATCTCAACTTCATCATTTATTTGATAAGAATTTGTATATTCATCTTTATCTGTTATTCCTTCTATTGTTCCAAAATTTTCTCTATCTTTTTTTGCAAAAAATTGATTTAATTTTGGTAAATAAATTCCATATAATACAAATTCAATGTTATTTTCTTTTTTCCATCTTGATATTGTATTATTTAAATATTCTAAAACATTTTTAGCAAATTTCATCCCCTCTTTTGTATCTAATGTAACTTTTTTCATTAACTTAGTCATCTCATACAATCCAATATATCCTAAACTTAGATTAGAATAATCATCACATAAAAATCTATCAATCTTCTCCCCAGATTTCAATCTTGCAATTGCTCCGTTTTTCCAATGTATTGGACTAATATCTGATGTTGTACTTATTAAAGCATAATGTCTACACATCAAAGCTTCTTTACATAAATTTAATCTTTGATCTAATATTTTCCAAAATTTTTTTTCATCTCCATCTGCTATTATTGCTATTTGTGGTAAATTTATTGTTACTATTCCTTGATTAAATTTTCCAACAGACATATAGAACTTTTCTTTCATATTTTTTGCAGATATATAACTTAAATACCCTCCTTTTTTAGTACATTCTATTGCAAGTTTTGTTATATAATCATACTTGTTTTTCTCTAAACAATTGAGTTTATCTAAAATATATAGTAATTTTGGAAATTTTGGTATTATATTTTCTCCCATTTCATTTTTTATGCCTAATATTCTCTGATTAAATATTTCTTCTACAATAATTGCATTTTCTTCTATAAATTCATCATCTTCATCTAATCTAAGTATTAATGCTACATTTGGTATGTGCCCACTTGTAGTCATTAATGTATTTATTTGACATTGTATAATTTGTACTCCTGCATAAATTTCAGCTTTTAATCTTTTTTCTATTATTTGTTCTTTAATGGATTTATCAATTTTATCTTGCAGTTCTTCTTCTATGTCTTTTATAATTTTTTCTTTACTTTTCCTTAGATATTTACCTAAAGATGCTATATCTATCAATTGTTCACCATATTGATTATTTGCAATACTTCCAATTATTTGAGTCAGAATTGTACATGCTATTTGAAAACTCTTTGGGCTTTCTATCATCATTCCATTAATTATTGTTCCATTATCTAACATATCACTAATATTTACTATACATGAATTAAATATTGGCTGTATAAAATATTCTGAATCATGAAAATATATTTCTCCATTATCCCATGCTTTTATTATCTTTTCTGGTAATAATATTCTTCTTGTTAAATCTTTAGAAACTTCACCTACAATTAAATCTCTTTGAGTTGATGCCATTATGGCATTTACCTCATTATTATTATTGTATAAATTTTTATTTCCATTTCTTATTAATCCCAATAATGAAGCATCTGTTGTATTGCTTTTTCTAATTAATGCTCTAGTATATCTATACACAATATATTTTTTTGCTAATTCATATTTACCAAATTCCATTAATTTTTTTTCAATAATATCTTGTACGTCTTCTACTAAAATTCTTTTTTTATTCAATTCCTCAATATATTGGATTATAATCTTTATATCTTCACTCGAAGCTTTTTCTTTCTGTGTAACTTCTTTATTTGCTTTTTCTACAGCAATTTTTATTTTAGATTTATCAAAATCAACAACTCTTCCGTCTCTTTTTATAACTTTCAACTTTAATGCATTCTCCTTTCAATAATTATTGTATTTTACAAAATAATGATTTTATTTTATTTTTTTAATTTAGTATCGATAAGTTTAATATTACTTATTAATCTATAATAATTATTAAACTATTATCTTGTAACATTATATAATTATTTTGCTAAAAATCTGTTGCATAGGCAACAAAATTATGATATAGTATTTATTAGGTGATTTTAATGGATGATATTTCTAGTTTCCTAAAAGAATTAAATACAAATTGCTCAAAAGTAGTAAAACATAACTTTAGAAAAAATGAAACAATAACTACCTACATAGAAAAACGCGATTTATTATGTATTCTTTTGCAAGGTGAAGCTGATTTAATAAGATATGATTTTAATGGAAATAAAACAATAATTGGTCATTTTGTTGAAAATAATATTTTTGGCGAGACTCTTTATCCAGCTAATACAAATAATGAATTATTTGTTCAAGCCAAATCAGATTGTGAAGTATTATTTTTCTATTATAATGATATCTGGACAAAATGTAAATCAAATTGTTCATTTCATAAAAATTTTTCAGAACAAATTAATAAGCTTATATTAAAACAAACTATTGAATTAAACACTCGTATTGAATTATTAACAAAAAAAAATATCAGAGATAAGTTACTTTCATATTTTGAGATAATCTCAAATAAACAACTTACAAAAAGCTTTTTTTTGCCATTTTCGTTAACTGATCTTGCTGATTATCTTAATGTTGATAGAAGTGCAATGATGCGTGAAATTTCTCATTTAAGAGATGAAGGATTCATTGAGAAAAAAGGTAAGATAATAACTTTATTGTATAATTAATTATACAATAAAGTTATAATTTAATTAGTGGCATTTCAATCTAAATGGCTGCAAATCAATCTAAATGGCTACAAATGTGCTTTCTTGTTAGTTCCATTAAATTCAACTTTGTGAATCCCTCTACTTGTGTTTTTGCTCTATCTTGTTTAAGTTGTTCATTAAGTAATTGCTCAATTTTATCTTTATTTTCTTGAATATGCATATCTATATAATCTATAATAATTATACCACCTATATCTCTAAGTCTAAGTTGTTTAGCTATTTCAAATGTAGCTTCTTTGTTTACTTTAAATATTGTAGATTCAGCATCTGCACTTCCAGTAAATTTTCCAGTATTTACATCAATTGCAGTTAAAGCTTCTGTTTTATCTATTGTTATAAAACCTCCGCAATTTAGCCAAATCTTTCTATTTTTTAATTTATTAATTTTTTCATCTAACTCATATATTCTAAGCAAATTTTGTTTTGGTAAAAATTCAAGTTTTGTGCCTTTTAATTCTTCTGCCTTAATTAGATTTTTAATTTTTTGAAATTCTTCTTTGCTATTAGTTGTTACCTTATCGATTTTCAAATCTAATAGTATTTTTTCCTGTACACTTTCAGACTCATATATAAGATTGCAAACATCACTTTTCTCAAACTTTTGCATTATTTCATCCCATTTTTTTGTACATCTATTTATATCTTTTTTTATTTCTTCCTCATTAGCATTTTCAGCTGCTGTTCTTATTACTGCTCCATCACCCTTAGTTAAATTGTTTGCTACTAATTTTATTAATTCATTCTTTCTTTTTTCATCATCTATTTTTTGTGATATTGTAACTATGTTTGTATTTGGCATAAACACTATGTATTTACTTGGTATACTTATATGTGCAGAGACTTTTGCACCTTTTTTATCATTGCTATCTTTTTTTATTTGAATAAGTATTTTTTGATTTTGTTTTACAACATCACTTATTTTAATATTTTTATTTTTTTCTTCTTCTTTTATTGTTTTTTCATCTATTTGAGGAATTGCATCTTTCAAGTGTAACAATCCTTTTTTAGATTCTCCATAATCTACAAAACTTGATTGCATTCCAGGAATAATATCACATATTTTTCCAGCATATATATTTCCCTCTAGCCTATTTCTTTTCGATTCTTCATTATTTTGATAATATTCAATTAATTTTCCATTGTCTACTAAACATATTGTTTCAATTTTTTCATTTTTATTAATAATTAATTCTAGCATATTTCATCCCTTCTTGTCGCAATAAATTTTTATATAAAATTAATTCAATTTATTCATAGCATTGTCTATTCCATTTGCCATTATTTCTTCTATTGCTTCAACTCCTAAGTTTATTCCAGGAATTAAATTAATGTATTTATCATTTGGAAGTTTTCCTATTACATAATCTACTAAATGTGATTTATCATTACAAAATCCAGTTCCTATTCTTATTCTTGGAAATTCTTCTGTTCCAAGTCGTGATATAATAGACTTCATACCATTATGACCACCTGGCCCACCTTTTTTTCTGATTTTTATAATTCCTGACTCAATATCAATATCATCATAAATTATGATAATATCTTGTAAAGATATTTTATAAAATTTTGATATTTCAATTACAGAATCACCGCTTAAATTCATATAAGTTTGTGGTTTACACAAAATTACTTTTTCATTATTTATAACTCCATTACCATAAAGAGCTTTAAATCCACTTTTATTTACATTTATATCATATTTTTCTGATAATTTATTTATAACATCAAAACCCATATTATGTCTTGTAAAACAATATTCTGGCTCTGGATTTCCAAGTCCTACTATTAAATACATATTCATTCCTCTTTAATTTAACTATAAATTAATCATTTCCAAATTTACTAACATATTTATCATGTAATTTTCTTAATAACATATATAAATATTCGTCTTTTGTTTTTATTAAAATAGCAACATAAACAACTACTCCAACAACAACTTGAAGTACAATAGACCATATTCCAGTTGAAATTATTAGTTTTGTTAAATTACATGCTATAAACATAATAATTGAAGCAAATAAATATTTATTTGATAATTTCATTATTGATTTAAAATTCACTTCATTTTTTAGTTGTCTAAATTGCATATAATCTACCACTACTTGAGAAAGAACTGTAGCAATACACGCACCAATAGATGTCCACAAACTAATAAATATATAATTGAAAATAAAATTTACAATTACTCCAGCTCCTACTGATATTGTATATTCTTTTTGCCTTTTTGTAGGTAATAGATATTGATTTCCTAATACATTTGCAATTCCCATCAATAAAACTATGGGGCTAATAATTGACATTAATATAGCTGCTTTTTCATATCCTTTTCCAAAAAATACAGGTGTAAAAGCTTTTGCAATACTTATAACTCCAAACATCATTGGAAAACTTAATAAAAACACAAAACTAAATGATCTTTTCATATAATAATCTATTTGTTTCTTCTCTCCATTTGCAAACATATTTGCCATCCTTGGTATCATTACTGTACCAAGTGAGGTAACTACAGTTAGTAATAATCTTATTACTTTTTGGCTTTGCTCATAATATCCTGTTTCTGCCTTATTTTCTACCATTTTTCCAAGCATTGTTGTATCTAACATATTATATAACTTTAAAGTAACTTGTGGTATAAATAATAATATTATTGGCTTTATTTGATGGGTAATATTTATTTTTGAGATTTTAACTCCCCTAAAGTATTTTGGTAAATAAAACCACAATGTTAAATTACCTATAAAATCTGCTACAGAATATATATACATATATATTGTTAAGTCTTCTTGCTTTTTTACAAAAATAAATATTAATGCAACACTAATTGTTCTAACTAATATATTTCTTGTAACTGTTTTTTTAAATTCTTCAAGTCCTTGAAAAAACCAGCTAATATCAAAAGCACAAGCAAGTATTTCAAACAATAGAATCTTGTAATACTTACTATAAACCCCTGACTTTATAAAAAATATAAAGTAAATTATTGTAGATATTGAAATTGTAATAAACCTAAATAATACTAATTCTATAAATACTTGTTTTCTTTTTTGCTTTTTCTGTTGTGCATAAGCTATTTCCCTTTGTCCATAAAGTGATACTCCTAGTGACCCAAAAAGCACAAAATAGTTTACTATTGTATATGTATAACTATATATTCCTGTGCCATTAGCACCTAAGACTCTTGATAAATATGGTGTAGTAATTAATGGTAATATCAATATTAATATTTGGTAAGTCAAATTATATAAATAATTTTTGGTTATACTTTTTCTTGGCATTTTATTCATCCTTCTTACATTTTGATAGTATAGCAAAAAAAGCTTATTTTGTCAATTTTTTATCCTATTCTGGTAACTATCACTCTATCATTTTGACATAAGTCTTTTTTAGAATATGTTTCAACATACCTTTTTTTATTTTCAATAATTTTTTTTACATTTTCTTTTTGGTTATATCCTATTTCTACACAAATAAAACCAAGTCTATTTAAAAATTTATATCCATTTTCAAAAATTTTTCTATAAAATTCAAGTCCATCACTTCCACCATCTAAAGCAATCATAGGCTCATATTTTACATCTATTGGAAGATTTTTAATATCTTCTGTTGGAATATATGGTGGATTTGACACTATTATGTCGAATTTCATATCTTTTATTTTATCAAATATATTTGACTCTTTAAATTCTATGTTATTTAGCACACCATTAAATTTAGCATTCTTTTTAGCTATTTCTAAAGCTTTTTTACTAATATCTGTTGCATATATTTTTACATTTGGTACATATTTTGCAAGTGAAATTGCAATTGCACCACTTCCTGTACATAAATCTAGTATTGATGGATTTTCTATTTTCTTTGCAAGATCAATTACTTCTTCCACTAGAATTTCGGTGTCTGGCTGAGGAATAAGAACATCTTTGTTTACCAAAAAGTTTAGTTTCATAAATTCTTGAAGTCCTGTAATATATTGCAATGGTTCTCCTGATATAAGCCTTTTTATGTTTCTAGTATATTCATCTCTTTGACTTGATGTAACATTTTTATTATCATATATAATTAAATATTCTTTTGTAACTTTTAATGTATATTGTAATAAAACTCTAGCTTTATTCTTAGGAGCATCTATATCTTCATTTTTTAACATTATTATTCCTTGATTTAATAGTTCTTTTATTGTCATATTTTTTTGTGTTAGCCATTCCTAAATTTAATGCTAAGCTAAACTCTCCTTTCTCTATTTTTATATTTTTCTAAATCTATTTACTAATAGCTATTTTTTATATTTTTCTACATTTATGTCACCAAATAGTTCTTCTTGTGTTGTTAAAACTTTATTTCTTCTAGATAATTCTAAAAGTCCAGAAAAAGCTGTTACAACTTCATTTTTGCTATGATGTTTTAATGAAAATAATTTGTTAAAATTAAATTCTTTATGTTTTATTAATTCTCTAAACATGTCTTTAAGTTTACTAGCAATTGTGAAATTTTCTGTGATAGCTAATTTTTCTATATTTTTTGCATTTCTATTTATTTTATCTTCATTTCTTTTAATTACACTTAAATAAAATTTTGGAATAATATCTTCTTCATATTCTCCAACTATTTCTTGTTTTGGAAGTTTTATATTTTCCTGTTGTTTATATAACCTTTTTGAATATATGTCAAAATTATCTCTTAATTTTTGAGTAATATCTTTATATTTTTTGTACTCTACTATTCTTCTTATAAGTTCTTCCTCTGTTATTTCTTCCTCTTCTTGTTTATTTTTTGGTAATAGATTTTTTGATTTTAAATAAAGGAGAGTTGATGCCATTATTAAAAATTCACTTTTAACTTCTAAATTTGCTGTCTCAATATTATTTAAATATTTAATATATTGATCTGTTATTTCATTTAATTTTATGTCATATATATTCATTTTATTTTTTTCTATTAAAGTACATAAAAGATCTAATGGTCCTTCAAAATTTTCCAATTTTATTGCATATTTATTTGTTTGTAATGCTAAGATATTTGGCATCAAAATCCCTCCTCTCTTATAAATATTTTTTTAAAATTAGTTCTCAAACATTGCTTTATTTATATTTTCAATATTATATCCTTTTTTTAATAGATATTGTTTTATTTGGTCATTTTCCATATCTGTCTGTTTTTTTATTATTAAATTCTTAGCTGAATTTATTTCATATTCATTTAATTCTTCTTTGTGTTCGTAAATATAGTCCTCCACTTGATTTTTGTTTAACCCTTTAGCTAAAAGCTTATATTTGACTTCTTTTATAGATAAATTTTTTAATATTTTAAAATTATTTATCATTTTTTCTATATATTCACTATCATCAAGATATTTAGCTTCTTTTAGATATTCTATTATGTCTTCTAACATAGATTCATCTATTATTCTTGAAAACTTATTTCTAACTTCTTGTTCTGTTCTTTTTTTATATACAATGTATTTCATTACTTGCGTTTTTTTCTCATCAAATTCTTCTATAGAATACATTTTTAACCTCTAAAAATTTTAATTTTCTTCTTCTTCTTCATCATCTTTTCCTGCAGCAGGTAATTCTTCTCCTAGGCTGTCTTCAAATGCTTTTGCAGCATTTCCTCTGACTTTCTTTTCTATTTCATCTAGCAATTCTGGATTATTTTGTAAATATTTTTTAACATTTTCTCTTCCTTGACCAATTCTGTTTCCATTATAGCTAAACCATGAACCGCTCTTATCTATTATGTCCATATTAACAGCCATATCAAATATATTTCCTACTTTTGATATTCCTTCTCCATACATAATATCAAATTCAGCCTCTCTAAATGGTGGAGCGACTTTATTTTTTACAACTTTTACTCTTGCTCTATTTCCTATTACATTTCCATCTTGCTTAATATTTTCTATCCTTCTAATATCTAGTCTTACAGATGCATAAAATTTTAATGCTCTACCACCTGTCGTAGTTTCAGGATTTCCAAACATAACCCCAATTTTTTCTCTTAATTGGTTAATAAATATAATAACTGTTTTTGTTCTATTTACAGCTCCTGCTAATTTTCTTAAGGCTTGTGACATAAGTCTTGCTTGAAGCCCCATATGAGAATCTCCCATATCACCATCAATTTCTGCTTTTGGAACTAAAGCTGCAACTGAGTCTACAACTACTACATCTAGTGCACCACTTCTAACTAAGCTTTCTGTAATTTCTAATGCTTGCTCTCCTGTGTCTGGTTGAGATACGATTAACTCATCTATATTAACTCCCAATCTTCTTGCATAAACCGGATCTAAAGCATGTTCTGCATCAATAAAAGCTGCTTCTCCTCCAAGCTTTTGTGCTTCTGCTATTACATGAAGTGCAAGAGTTGTTTTACCTGATGATTCAGGTCCATAAATTTCAATAATTCTTCCTCTTGGCAATCCTCCTATTCCTAGAGCCATATCTAAACTTAAAGATCCTGTAGATATTGCCTCTATCTCCATTGCTTTATATTCTCCTAATTTCATTACTGATCCTTTTCCAAATTGTTTTTCAATTTGACTTAATGCTACATCTAATGCTTTCTTTCTCTCTGAATTTTCTGCCATTTTCAATCCTCCTTAAATTTATGTATTGACTTTTTCGCCAATATCTATATAAAACTTTTGTTTGTATATTTGTATTATACACCAAACATTTATTTTGTCAATAGTATTTTTATATTTTTTAGTTTGTATACCAATTTTTAATATTAAAAAATAAATTGTACCATTGTGATTTTATGTCTCCATTTAAATATGAATTTGTAATAACATATATTTTATTTCTTCCAATTCCTATATATGGAACTTGATCATCATAAATTTCATATAAACGTTGATATTTATTCTTTAGTTCATCCTCAGATGTAATATTTTTTACATCATTAATTATTTCTTTAGCCTCTGAATTGTTAAAATTAGCAAGGTTTCTATCTGCAAAATATGTTGATAAATCTGGAGAAATAGAATTTGTTATTTCTGTTAAAATCATATCATAATTTTTATTTTTAAGATAATTGTTATAATTTTCTTTTGATGCTACTATTATATCTATAATTATTCCCTGTTGAGCTAATGTATTTTTAATATATTCCGCTACTCCAATTCTATTTGAATCAGCTCTAACTACTAGATTAAGCTCTAATCTTGTTGTTTTATAATTTATTGTCTTTTGCCATATTTTACTTCTAAGCCTCCAGCCAGATTCATTTAAATATTTCTCCATACTACCCAAATTAAAGTAATTATCATTTGAATCATCTACGAGATAACTATTTTTAGTTAGTGGAAAATTTGCAGTAAAATATGTGCCTTTATATTCATTTGATGCTATTTCATTTTTATTTATTGCTGCTCTTATAGCCCTTCTAACATTTGCATCTGATAATATTCCATTTTGTGTATTTAAAGCAATAAATGAAAATTGTCTTCCCTCTATTTCATTAACATTATAACCAATTTTTCCAATGTATTGTTCAAAATTACTATTTTTTGTAGAAATTAAATCTATTCCACCTAATTTAAATGCATTATATAGTTCTGCTACTGTAGAATAGAAATTAATTGTTATCTTATTAATTATAGAATTATCATTTTCTTTATTCCACCAATTTTCATTTTTTGTTAGAATTATTGAATTACCATTTGTTTCTGAAATATAAAATCTTCCTGTTGTTATTGGTGCATCATTTTTATCTGTATTCCAAAAATTATCATTACCATAATAATGGCTACTAAGTATTGGAAAATTAAGATAATATTCATAAAATGGTATCTCTTTTGATAATATAATTCTTATTGTAGTATTATCTATAATATCAACCTCTTGTAAATATTTAACATTTTCTAGGTAAACCGCATCTTTTGCTTCTTCACTTCTTAATAATTTATCTATTGTATACTGGACATCACTACTTGAAAAGAAAGTACCATCTGTCCATTTTACTCCAGTTCTGAGTTTAATAATATATGTCTTATTGTCTGTAGTTTCCCATTCTTTTGCAAGACATGGTTCTGCCCTTCCGTCTTCTGTAATATTTACTAATGGTTCATAAATTAATTTTGTAATATCTTGTACATCCTTGTTTTTTGTAATTATTGGATTTATAGTATCAAAGTTAGAAATTGCAAGTGTAAGTGATGTACCTTTTTGTTTCATATCTACAACAGATGCATTATCTGTTGTATTACCGTTTTTATCTTTTTTGTTTGAATTTACTTTATATATTGCAAAACCCATAATAATTACAATAAATACAAAAAATAAAAATCCAAAAATATTGTTTTTCATAATTACCTCATTTCATTATATATACTACATTATTTTCCAAATTTTATCAAGTGATTTTTATAAATTAATTAAAAAAAGAGCACAAATTAGTGCCCCCCAAAAATATTTAAAATTTATTTATTTTCTTGATTCCACAATAAGTTTTATCCCTGTTCTGTCTTCCCCCTCTACTTCAACTTCTGCAAATGCAGGAATACAAACTAAATCTACACCAGATGGTGCTACAAAACCTCTTGCTATAGCTACTGCTTTCACTGCTTGATTTAGGGCTCCAGCTCCAATTGCTTGCATTTCAGCCCTTTGTGATTCTTTTACCAAACCAGCAATAGCCCCAGCTACTGAGTTTGGATTTGATTTAGATGAAATTTTTAAAATTTCCATTCTCTTTTGCCTCCTATAATTTTATTTTTTGTTGCAACTTTTATAATGTTATTTTAACTCAATTAAAATTATTTGTCTATAGTTTTTTGGAAATTTTTTCCATTTTTCATCGCAAAATTCGACATTTTTCTTTTTATTAAAATCAACTCTATCTTGTAATTCTTTCAATATCCATAACTGTATTTGTTTCATCATTTATTTTAAATACACATCCATTAAGCATTGTTTCACCTGTTGCTACTCTATATTTTTCTGGAAGCGCAGTTAAAAATCTTTTTAAAGCAGCCTCTTTATCCATTCCAAGTACAGAATTCTTAGGTCCTGTCATTCCTATATCTGTTATATAAGCTGTTCCTTTTTCCAATATTTTTTCATCAGCTGTTTGAACATGTGTATGTGTTCCAAAAACAATTGTAGCTTTTCCATCTAAAAAATATCCCATAGCTTCTTTTTCTGCAGTTGCTTCTGCATGAAAATCTAAAACTATAATATCAACTTCTTTTTTTATTTTATCTATAACTTTTTGTATCTGTATAAATGGATTTTCAGTCTGCACATTGATTTCTGCTCTTCCCATTGCATTTATTACAGCTATTTTTTTATTATTACATTCAAAAATATTATGTCCCTTACCACAAACTCCTTCTGGATAATTTAATGGTCTTAAAATTTTAGGATCATCTATAAATGTAAAAATTTCTTTTTTTCCCCATGTATGATTTCCCATTGTAATACAATCTGCTCCTGCCAAAATTATATCATCAAAATTTTTTTTAGTTATACCCATTCCTTCTGCTGCATTTTCTCCATTTACAATACAAAAATCTATGTTATATTTTGCCTTAATATCTTTTAATTCACTTTTCAACTTATTAACACCAGAATTTCCAACAATGTCTCCTACTGCCAAAATGTTCATCTAATCAATCCTTTCTAAAATTCTATTATAAACCTTACTTCAATTTCATACCTTTAAAAGTAGTTTTAATATTCTTCTTCCCTTTATATACATTTATTCTTAATTTTCTTTTGCCCTGTCTTATTGAATTTTTTATTTCTTCGGTTTTCTCAGACATTGCATCTTTTGCATCATTCATTTTTCCTGTTACAGCGTCTTTTGCACCACTCACTTTTTCTGTTACAGCATCCTTTGCGTCATTAACTTTTTCTGCAACAACATCTCTTGCCTCATTTGTGGCATCTTCTATTTTCGTTTTAATCTCTTTCATTTTTATTTTTATAGATTCTAATCTCGGATAAGCATTAATAATTCTTCTATGTAAAAATGACTTTTCAGAGAATATCTCTCTAACCATTTTAGAAATTTCCTCAGTATTATCTGATTTATTTGATTTATTAACTTCCTTATTTATTCCTCTAAGTCCATAAACAATAATGAATGATATTATTGTATCTAATGTATATATTATGAAAAATACTAAACTAATAATATGTAATGTATTAACTGGCACTCTATCTAAAAAATTATTGCAAAATGGGTAAACCCAATATATCAAAATTACTCCTAAGACTCCAAAACCAATAAGATTTCTTAAGCAAATTCTTCCTTTTATATTAAATTTTCTATTTGAATAATCCCACCATCTTGCTTTAAAAACCTTTTCCATTATCCAACTTGTAAAATACTCTAATATGCCACATACTAGCATTGCCATAAAAAATAATAAAATTAGGTTAAAATTAAAATCTTTTAATGTAATAATAATTGATAATGCTCCCCAACCATAGATTGGACAATATGGTCCTATTAAAAATCCTCTATTGACTAATTTTTTATTTTGGATGGATACTAGAATTGTTTCCATTATCCATCCTGCACAAGAAAACATCATAAAAAAGATTATATATCTATCTAACATTTGAATATCTAAGTTTAGCATTTATGCCTCCCAAAATCAATTTTTTTCTTTATTTTTCTTTGCCGCTTCTACGAGTCCAACAAATAATGGTGCTGGTCTATTTGGTCTAGATTTAAGTTCTGGATGAAATTGTGAAGCTATAAAATATGGATGATTTTTTTCAATTTCTACTATTTCCACTAAATTTCCATCTGGAGATGTTCCAGAACATATTAATCCAGCATTTTCCAATCTCTCTTTATAATCATTATTATATTCATATCTATGTCTGTGTCTTTCATCTATTTTTTCAGCATTATAAACTCTTGATGCAATACTTCCTGGTTTTAATATACATGGATAGCTTCCAAGTCTCATTGTGCCACCCTTTTTTTCTACATTTTTTTGATTTTCCATAATATGTATTACTGGATTCTTTGTAGTTTCACTAAATTCTGCTGAATTTGCATCTTTAATTCCAAGTACATTTCTTGCAAATTCCACAACAGCCATCTGCATTCCAAGACATATTCCTAAAAATGGAATATTATTTTCTCTTGCATATTTTATTGTTTCTATTTTTCCTTCTATTCCTCTATTTCCAAAACCTCCAGGAACAATAATTCCATTTAATCCCTTTAATTTTTTTTCTGTAGTATCTTGTGTTATTGTTTCACTATCAATTAATTCTATATCAACATTTACATTATTTTCAAAACCAGCATGATTTAAGCTTTCTATAACAGAAATATAAGAATCTTCAAGCCTTACATATTTTCCAACAATTGCAATTTTTACTCTATCTTCTTTTTTTGTATTTCTAATCTTTTGAATCATTTTATCCCATTCTTCATTATCTGGTACATAATTGTCAAGTTTTAGATGATTACATACTTCTCTTCCTAGGCCTTCTTTTTCTAGCATTAATGGTACAGCATACAAACAATCTGCAGTTAAATTTTGTATAACACTGGTTTTTCTAACATTGCAAAATAATGCCAATTTTTCTCTAACATTATCTGGTATTTCAATTTCACTTCTACATACTAATATATCTGGCTTAATTCCTAAACTTTGCAACTCTTTTACAGAATGTTGTGTAGGTTTAGATTTTATTTCATTTGATCCTGAAATATATGGAAGTAATGTTACATGAACATATAATACATCTTCTGGATTTTTTTCTAATCCTACTTGTCTAATTGCTTCTATTATTGATATTCCTTCTATATCTCCTATAGTTCCACCAACTTCAGTAATTACAATATCTGTATCTGTATTGTCAAAACTATAAATTTTTTCTTTTATTTCATTTGTAACATGTGGGATTACTTGTACAGTTTTTCCTAAATAGTCTCCTCTTCTTTCTTTTTCTATTACATTTGAATAAACTTTTCCCATTGTTACACTTGAATTTCTTGTTAAATTTTCATCTATAAATCTCTCATAATGACCTAAATCTAGGTCTGTTTCTGCTCCATCATCTGTTACAAAAACCTCTCCGTGTTCATAAGGGCTCATTGTCCCTGGATCAACATTTAAATATGGGTCAAACTTTTGAATTGTTACTTTATATCCTCTATTTTTAAGCAATCTTCCAAGTGATGCAGCAGTTATTCCTTTTCCTAATCCAGAAACAACTCCTCCTGTTACAAAAATATACTTTGTATTCATGTTTTACTTCCTTTCTTATATTAAACTAATTTTTTTAACATTTCTTTATATTTTTCAAGTTTTGACTTTTCTTCATCAATTTTTGACTTAGGAGCTTTTTTTATAAAACCTGGGTTTGAAAGCATTTTTTCAGCTCTTTCAATTTCAAATTCTATTTTTTTACGTTCTTCTTCTTTTCTTCTTGCCTCTTCTTCTAAATCTACCAATCCTTCAAGTGGCATATATAATTCTATTTCATCATTTATTATTGATACTGCATCTTCAGCAATTTCTTCTTTATTTTCCTTTATTATTAAATCTTCTCCAAATGCCAATTTTTTTATAAATTCTTCTGATTCTTTTAATTGATTTTTATATTTATTTGTAACAAAAATTAATTTAACTTTTCTTGATGGATGTACATTCATCTTTGCTCTTACATTTCTAACTTCAACAATCATTTCTTTAACTGTCTCTATAAATTTCTCTTCTTCATTATATTCAAATTGTTGTTTTGATTTTGGCCATCTTGACATCATCAATTCTTTGTCATTATATTTTGTTAAGTGTCTATAAATTTCTGTTGTAATAAAAGGCATAAATGGATGCAATAATTTCATAGATACACTAAATACATAATCTAATACAAAAGATACTCTTATTTTTTCATCATGATTTTCACTATAAATTCTAGGTTTTACCATTTCTATATACCAATCGCAAAATTCATCTCTTACAAATCCATAAATATTGTCTAAAGCAATACCTAAATCATAATTATCAATGTTTTTTGTAACTTCAACTATAAGCTTATCTAGTTTATTTATAATCCATTTGTCTTCTATTTTTAAACTTTCTTTTTTATATGAATGAATTTTTGAATCATAATTTTCTTGTCTAAATTCAATAATTTCTTCATCAGAAACAGCATTCATTGTAATAAATTTTGCAGCATTCCAAATTTTATTTGCAAAATTTGAAGCCTGTTCCAATTTTTCTGGCATATATTTTATGTCATTTCCCATTGTAGTACCTGAAAGTACTGAAAATCTTAAACTATCTGCACCATATTTCTCTATTACTTCTAATGGATCAACTCCATTTCCTAAAGTCTTTGACATCTTTCTTCCTTGACTATCTCTAATAATTCCATGTATTAGTACATCTTTAAACGGCTCAACATCCGTAAATTCCAGACCTTGTGTCATCATTCTTGATACCCAAAATGTTATAATATCAAATCCTGTAACTAAAACATTTGTAGGATAAAATCTTTTATAATCTTCTGATTCTGTATTCGGCCAGCCAAGTGTTGAAAATGGCCAAAGTGCTGAACTAAACCATGTATCCAATGTATCTTCATCTTGATGAAGATGTGTACTTCCACATTTTTCACATTTTTTCGGTTCTGTTTTTGCAACATTTATATGTCCACATTCATCACAATAATATGCTGGTATTCTATGTCCCCACCATAATTGCCTTGATATACACCAATCTTGAATATTATCTAACCAATTAAAATATTGTTTTTCATATCTTTTTGGTATAAATTTTGTTTTTCCGCTTCTTACGCTATCTATTGCTCTTTTAGCCAAATCCTTCATAGAAACAAACCATTGCATTGATACTTTTGGTTCTATTGTAGATTTACATCTTTCACATTTTGCAACATTATGAGTATAGTCTTCTACTTTTACTAAATTTCCAGACTTTTGTAACATTTCTACTATTTTTTCACGAGCTTCTAATAAATCCATTCCCTTAAGTTCTGGCAAAAGATTTCCCATCTTATAGTTTTCATCAAATACTTCTATTATTTCAAGATTATGTCTTAGTCCTGATTGATAATCATTTGGATCATGTGCAGGTGTAATTTTAACACATCCTGTTCCAAAATCTTTTTCTACAAATTCATCTGCAATAATTGGAATTTCTTTATTCATTAATGGTAATATACATTTTTTGCCTATGATGTCTTTATATCTTTCATCATCTGGATGTACTGCAACTGCAGTATCTCCAAGCATTGTCTCAGGTCTTGTTGTGGCAACTTCAACATATTTTCCTTTTTCTCCAACTATTTCATATCTTATATGCCACAAATGTGATGGTTCTTCTTTATATATAACTTCTGCATCAGATATTGTTGTTTTACAACTTGGACAATAATTTATCATTCTTGTACCTTTGTAAATTAATCCTTTATTATATAGTCTTACAAATTGCTCTAAAACCGCCTTACTCATTCCTTCATCCATTGTAAACCTATCTCTTGACCAATCACATGAACATCCCAGTCTTCGTTGTTGTTTTTTTATAATTCCACCATATTTATGTGTCCAATCCCAGGTTTCTTCTAAAAATTTTTCTCTTCCTAAATCTTGTTTAGATTTTCCTTCTGATTTCAATTTTTGTACAACTTTCATTTCTGTAGAAATAGCTGAATGATCAGCACCTGGAAGCCACAAAACATCATATCCTTGCATTCTCTTTGTTCTTATTAATATATCTTGTATTGTTCCATCTAAAGCATGTCCCATATGTAATTTTCCTGTTACATTTGGAGGTGGCATCATTATACAATATGGTTCTTTTTCTTTATCCATACTTGGTTTAAAATATCCTTTTTCTTCCCATTCTTTATATAGCTTTTCTTCAAATTCTTGTGGATTATAGCTTCCTTCTAGTTTTTTCAACTCTATCACTCCCAATACTTATAATTACACATAAAGGGATAGTCACTAATTTTCTATCCCTTTGATTTTGTTATTATTATTCAATAGTAACACTTGTTTCTTCATTTAAATTAACATCTTTGGTACTCTTTAGCACATCATCTATATAAACCTTTACAGTAACAGTTCCTTTACCAGAAATTGATTTTACAAGATTTGTTGTTGTAGGATCAATTTTATCATTGTAAACTTTATCATCACCAACCATAATTCTTACTGCTACTTTTTTTACTGTTTGAGTTGCTGTAGAATTTTCACTATTAGTTGTTGAATTTGTTGCAGTATTTTCATAAGTTACTTTTCCATCTAATAATGATTTTACATTCACAGTAAGTGTTGCTGTTTTTGTAGCTGTAATGCTATTTACTGTAATTGTAACAGAAGTTCCTTTATCTACTTCTGTACCAGCATCTATACTTTGTTTTAATACAGTGTCATTATCTTTAGAATAATCTTCTTCAGTAGAAACAACAACTTTTAGTCCAACAGCTTTTATTGCTTTTGTTGCATCCTCTTCAGTTTTTCCTAAAACTGATGGCATTTGTACTTTTTCTATTCCAGTACTTACATGAATAACTACTGTGTCTCCTGCATTTACAGTTGTTTCCGCTTCTGTGTCTTGTTTTATGACATACCCAGCTTCTATTTTTTCACTTGCCTCTTCTTCAATTTCATATTTTAGTTTTGCATCTTCTAATGCTTTAATTGCCTCTTCTTGCTTTAATCCAACTACTTTTGGAACAGTAGTTTCTTCAATACCAAGGCTTACTACAAATTTTATAGTTGTTCCTTCTTTTATATTATAATTTTCTCTATATTCAGGATTTTGTGATATTACTTTGCCCTTTTCATATTCACTATTATATTCTCCAGTCACATCACCTACAGTTAACTTGCTTTCTTCTATTTTTCTCCTTGCTTCCTCTTCTGTAGAACCAACAAGATTTGGTATTGCAACTTCTTTTGGATTTGTCGCATTCAAAACTGCCATTGTTATACCCATACTTAAAATAAACAATACAACAATTATTAAAAAAATTGACAATCCTTTATGTTTTTGGAAAAATCCATTCTTTTTATTTTTTGGATTTTTCTCATATTTTATTTCTTCATTATTTAATGTTGGAACTTTCCTTGTTTCTCCAATTTCTGCATATTCTGTATTATCTACAAAATCTCCATTTGGATCTTTTAAAGCTCTATTTAAATCTATAATCATTTCTGTTGCATTTTGATACCTAAGTGTTGTATCTTTTCTCATTGCTTTTAAAATTATATCATTTAAAGCTAGCGGAATTTCAGGATTTATTTCCTTTGGTGGAACTGGTTCTTCTTGCATATGTTTTAATGCAACTGACACTGGTGTATCTGCATCAAATGGTACTTTTCCAGTTAACATTTCATACATAACAACACCTAAAGAATATAAATCAGATTTGGCATCTGTAAATCCACCTCTTGCATGTTCTGGTGAAAAATAATGTACTGATCCTATTGTAGAACCAAATGCAGTAATTGTAGAATTTGAAACAGCTTTAGCTATTCCAAAATCTGTAACTTTTGCCACACCATCTTCAGTTATAATTATGTTGTGTGGTTTTATATCTCTATGAACAATGTTATTTCTATGTGCTGTTTCCAATGCTGATGCTATTTGTATTGCTATATTTGTTGACCATTTCCAAGGAAGTGGATTTCCTTCTTCTACAATTATTTCTTTTAATGTTTTTCCTTTTATTAATTCCATTACAATATAATATAAATTATCTTCATTTCCTACATCATATACAGAAACTATATTAGGGTGTGAAATACTTGCTGCAGCTTGTGCTTCTATTGAAAATCTTTTAATAAATTCACTATCTGTAGTAAATTCATCTCTTAAAATTTTAACAGCTACAAATCTATTTAGCACTTGGTCTTTGGCTTTATATACCATAGCCATTCCACCATTGCCTATGTTCTCTAGTATTTCATATCTATTTCCTAACAATCTTCCTTCTAAATCCATTTTTTAAACATCCTTTCTTTTGAATATGTTTATAAATTCTTAATTGTTATTATTGTTATATTGTCTACTCCTCCATTTTGATTTGCCAAATCCACTAATTCCTTTGGTGCAAATTCAAAATTTTCTTTAACTATTTTATTTATATCTTCTATATTTACCATATTTGTTAGTCCATCTGAACATATAACTAGGATATCTTCTTTTTGAAATCCTTTAACCATTACATCTGGTTCAACAAAAGCATTACATCCAAGCGCTTTCATTAACATATTCTTTTTTGGATGATGTTCTGCTTCTTCTTTAGTAATAGTCCCCTCTTGTACTAGCTTTTGAACATAACTATGATCTTGTGTCAATTTTCTAATAAAATCTTTTCTAATTCTATAGATTCTACTATCTCCCACATGTCCAATAAATACTCTATTATTATATATTAAACAAATTTCTAAAGTAGTACCCATTCCTTCTAGATTTTTATCTTCAATAGATTTTTCATATACCACCATATTTGCATATTCCATACTGCTTGCAACTAGCTGTATAAGGCTTTCTTTATCTTTTTGAGTATTTTCAAAATTATTCTCAATATAATTTTTTGCACTTAAAACAGCTGTTTTACTTGCTATTTCTCCACCATTATATCCTCCCATGCCATCTGCTAGTATGAATAACTGAACTTTTGCTAATGGATCTTGTGTAATATAATAGCTATCTTCATTTAGTTCTCTTACTTTTCCTACATCTGACTTTGCATAAGCTTTTATCAAAATTCTCACCTCTTTATTACAATGTAATTCCAAATATTAAAGCACCCAATTTTATTAACCCATTAAATACTATACTTATTAAAGGAGATATTATTTCGCCTAATATTCCAAATATCCACAAGACAGCAAATATTATTTCAAAAGTTTGTTGATTAGATTCAAACCATTCTCTTGCATTAAATGGAAGTAATGGTTTTATAACTTTAGATCCATCTAATGGTGGTAATGGGATTAAATTAAATAATCCTAATCCAACATTTATAGAAATTGCATAAAATATCATAGGCATTACTATTTGTAAAACTTGGGATGTTTCAATTGCATTGTAAGAAAATTTATATATTGCACAATAAATTATTGTTAATATTATTGAAAGTACAAAATTCATTAATGGTCCTGCTATTGATACAATAGCATCTGCCTTATCCATTGACATTCTTCTATCATAATTTCTTGGATTTACTTCAACTGGCTTGCCCCAACCAAATCCTGCAAATAGTAGCATTATAGAGCCTATTGGATCTAAATGAGCCAATGGATTTAATGTTAATCTTCCTTGACTCCTTGGAGTGTCATCACCTAATTTATCTGCAGCAAAAGCATGTGCAAATTCGTGAAATGTTATCGCAATTAATACTCCAGGTATTGTTAACAACAAATTAATTAATGCACTTGGATTACTTATATAACTTGCAAATCCTGAAATAGCCATAATTGCCATAATAAAATATATTGCCCTTTTATCTATATACATATATCTCTCTTTTCCTTTTAATATTGTTTACAAAATTTTTTATTATTATATCATATTTTTTAAAATTATCAATTATTTTTGTAAAATTAAAATTTTACACATCTTTATAGATCTTCTGTTTTAAATGTCAAATGCCCCTTATTGGGCTGTGTCCCATTATATGAAATGAATCTCCTAATTTATTGGTTTCATTGTTGGGAATAATAACACATCTCTTATTGAATCTTGATCTGTTAAAAGCATTACTAATCTATCTATTCCAATTCCTAGACCTCCTGTTGGTGGAAGACCAATCTCTAAAGATTGTATAAAATCTTCATCCATCATTCCAGCTTCTTCATCTCCTGCTTCTTTTGCTTCTACTTGTTTTTTAAATCTCTCATATTGATCTATTGGATCATTTAATTCTGAAAATGCATTTCCATATTCTCTTCCATCAATAAATACTTCAAATCTTTCTGTCATCTTTTTATTTTTAGGACATTTTTTTGCAAGTGGTGAAATTTCTACTGGATATTCATATATAAATGTTGGCTGAATAAGTGTTTTTTCTACATATTCATCAAAGAATAAAGAAATTACATCTCCTCTAGTTTCTTTTGTTTTGTCTGGAATTTCTATATTTCTTTCTTTTGCTAAAGCTACAGCTTCTTCATCTGTTTGAATTTCGTTAAAATCGACTCCACAAGCCTCTTTTATAGAATCTATCATTGTTATTCTTTTCCAACCTGGTGCTAAATCTATTTCTTTTCCTTGATATGTTATTTTGGTTGTGCCCAAAATTTTTTTAGCTGTTTCCGAAAAAATCTTTTCTGTAATGTCCATCATATCATGGAAATCTTGATATGCAGCATATAATTCAAGCTCTGTAAATTCTGGGTTATGTCTTATATCCATTCCTTCATTTCTAAATACTCTACCAATTTCATATACTCTATCAAATCCACCAACTATAAGTCTTTTTAAGTTTAACTCTAATGCAATTCTTAAATACATATCTATATCTAATGCATTATGATGTGTTACAAATGGCCTAGCTGTAGCTCCACCAGAAATTGTATTTAATACTGGTGTTTCAACTTCTAGATATCCTTCATTATCTAATATACTTCTGATAGCACTTATGATTTTACTTCTTAATATAAATGTATTTTTTACTTCTGGATTTACAATTAAATCTGTATATCTTTGTCTATATCTTAAATCTGGATCTTTTAACCCATGGAATTTTTCTGGCAAAGGTCTTAGAGATTTTGAAAGCAAAGTAACTTCTTTGGCATGTACAGAAATTTCTTCTGTTCTTGTTTTAAATACAAAACCTGTAATTCCAATTATGTCTCCAATATCAAATGTTTTAAATGCTTTATAGCTTTCTTCTCCTAAATCATTTATACTTACATAACTTTGAATTTTTTCATCACAATCTTGAATAGTACAAAATGATGCTTTTCCCATAATTCTTTTTGCCATAATTCTTCCAGCAACAGTTACATCTTTTTGCTCAAATTTTTCATAATTTGATTTTATCTCTCCTGCTGTATTTGTTCTATTGAATTTTGTTATTTCAAAAGGATCTTTTCCTTGTTCTTGTAATTCTTTTAATTTATCTTTTCTAATTTGAATTAAATGATTTTCATCAATTTCCATTTCTTGGTTATTTTTTTCTTGCATAATTAAACTCATTCCTTTCTCAAGGCACACATCTGGTTGGAAAAGAATTAAATTTTTTCAACCATAACCTTTCTTTCATTTATTACTTGTGATATTATATACTATTTTCTGCCAAATGTAAAGTGTTTTGAGCTTCTATCATTATTCTTTGTTACTATTTAGCACATTAAGATACTAACTAAATAGAATATTACATATCAAGTCCTGCCGTATATCCTGTAGAATAAGCTATCTGCAAATTAAACCCACCTGTATATGCATCTACATCTATTACTTCTCCTGCAAAATATAAGTCTTTCACTATTTTAGATTCCATAGTTTTTGGGTTTATTTCTTTAATATTTATTCCACCACTTGTTATAATTGCTTCTTCTATTGGTCTAAAATCTTTTATTGTAAACTTCAAGTCTTTTATTAAGCTTACTAAATTTTCTCTTTCTATTTTAGTTATTTCATTTACCGGCTTGTATTTATCAATCTTGCTTAATTCTATTATTGTATCTATCATTTTTTGTGGCAATAATTTATTTAAACTATTTTTAAATTCTTTATTTTTAAATTCTGAAAAATCTCTTAAGATTCTTTCATTTAGCTTTTCTTTACTTAGTGCTGGTTTTAAGTCTATATGTAAAATTATTTTTTTATTTTTTAACAATTTTTTTATATTTTTATATCTTACTAAATGAGCAGAAGAACTTAAAATAATTGGTCCAGATACTCCAAAATGAGTAAATAGCATTTCTCCAAAATCCATGTATATCTTTTTATTTTTTTCAATATCTTCTATATATATTTGCACATTTTTTAAACTCAATCCTTGTAAAGATTTGCATAAATCTACTTCATAGCATGTCAAAGGTACAAGTGATGGGTTTATATCTGTTATAGTATGTCCAACAGATTGTGCCAATTTATACCCATCACCCGTAGATCCTGTTGATGAATAGCTTTTTCCTCCTGTTGCAAGTATAACTTTATCACCATAAATAGTTTGTTTATTTGTTTTTATCCCAATAATTTTTTTGTTCTCACTATTATCTAATAATAATTCTTTTACATCTTGATTAAATCTAACTTCTACTTTGAGTTCTTTTAATCTTTTTTTAAAACAATTTAGAACATCTAAAGATTTATCTGTAATAGGAAAAATCCTGTTGCCTCTTTCTTCTTTTACATCTAATCCTTCTCTTCTTAAAAATTCTATTATGTCCTTGTTTGAAAAATTTTTAAATGCACTATATAAAAATCTACCGATTTCCAGGAATATTTTTTATAAAATCATCTATATCAATAGAAGATGTAATATTACATCTTCCTTTTCCTGTTATCAGTAGTTTTTTTCCTAACCTATTCATTTTTTCAACTAAAATTACTCTATTTCCATTTTCGGCAGAAGTTATTGCAGCCATCATACCTGCAGGACCTCCACCAATTACTATTACACTCACTCTTTTTATATAACCAATTATATATAGATAATTGATTAAACCCTCCTTAATTAAAAATTTATACTTTCTTAAGATTTAAAATATTAAACCTACTAAAATTCCAATTATTGCTCCCACTATTACTTGTGTTGGAGTATGACCTAAAACCTCAACCAATTTTTCTTGAACTTCTAACCCAGAAAGTCCAGGTGTTTGGACTATTTTATTAAGTAATACTGCTTGTTTTCCAGCTGCTCTTCTTACTCCTGCTGCATCATACATTACAACACAAGAAAATATTAAACATGCTGCAAATATTGAAGATGCAACCCCATATTCCTTTCCAATCATTGTAGTTATAGACATTACAACTGCAGAATGTGAACTTGGCATTCCACCTGCTCCAAGTATTCTTTTAAAATTAAATTTTTTTGTTGCCACTAAATCCCATATAACTTTAAATAATTGTATAAAAAACCATGTAAGAAATGGCACATATATATATTTGCTTGTAAAAAATTGTATAAAAAATGTTCCCATAGCTTCTCCTTTTGTAATTATTTTGAAAATATTTTAATTATTCTTTGTTTTCAAAATTTTCTTCTTTTATTTCTCCATCATTTTCTAATAAAATTGTAATCTTTTTTTCTGCATCTTCTAACATTTTGTTACATTCTTTTGATAATTTCATTCCTTTTTCAAAATTAATTAGTGATTCATCTAAACTCATATCACCTTTTTCAAGTTTTGTAACAACATTTTCTAATTCTTCCATTTTGGCTTCAAAATTATTTTCCTTCATCATAGTTCCCTTCTTTAATAAAAATTATAAAACTTTTGCATGTTTTATGCCATCAAAAAATTTTATTTCTATTTCATCATTTTTGTTTAAATCATTTTTGCTTTTTATTATCTTTCCATCTTTTTCTGTAATACTATATCCTCTTGACAAAGTCTTTAAAGGACTAAGAGTATCTAGTTTTACAAGTTGTTGCATAAATTTAGATTTTGATTCATTATATTTATTTTTTATTTCTACATCTAATGATTTTATGTATTTATCTAACTCCATAGATTTTTCATTTACAAAACTATATGGATCTGTAAATACCTTTGATGACAAAGATTTTTCATATCTTAATTTCATTATTTCTATTTTCTTTTTTAATGCAAGTCTTGATCTATTTTTGTATGTTTCTATTTTTTGTTTCAATTCATAAACATCAGGATTTGCAAGCTCTGCAGCAGCTGATGGAGTTGGAGCTCTTAAATCTGCAACAAAGTCTGAAATAGTAAAATCAGTTTCATGACCTACGGCAGAAATCACAGGAATTTTGGAATTGTATATTGCTCTTGCAACGATTTCTTCATTAAATGGCCACAAGTCTTCTATCGAGCCTCCACCTCTTGCAAGTATTATAACATCTGCAAGATTTTTTTCATTCATTGTTTTTATTCCTTTTGTAATCTCTTCTGCAGCACCTGGGCCCTGAACAGGAACAGGAAGCAATCTTATATATGTATTTGGATTTCTTCTTGTAGAAACATTTATTATATCTCTTATTACAGAACCTGTTTGTGAAGTTAAAACACCTATAATCTCTGGTTTAAGAGGAATTTTCTTTTTATGTATTTTATCAAATAATCCTTCTTTTTCTAGTTTTGCTTTTAACTCTTCATATTTTTCATATAAATCTCCTGTTCCTTCTGCCTTTATTGCTTTTACATATATTTGATAAATTCCATCTCTTTCAAATACAGACACACTACCAAAAACCACTACTTTCATTCCATCTTTGGGTATAAAAGTTAATTTTTCTGCATAGCTTTTAAACATTATACATTTTATTAAAGATTTTTCATCTTTTAATGTAAAATAAAGATGTCCTGTGTAATGGTTTTTAAAATTAGATATTTCCCCTTTTACTATTACTGCATTTAATGCCTCATCCTCTGCAATTTTGTTTTTTATGTAGGAATTTAAATCACTAACTGTAACTGCCATTTTTTCATAATTCATTTTGTATTCCTTCCTTTGCTAAATATTTTATGTCAAACCAAGCTTTTTTACAGCAGTTGCTAAAGCTCCATTTATGAACTTTCCAGATGATTCTTCTCCATATTTTTTAGCAAGTTCAACTGCCTCGTTTATTTCTACTTTGTAAGGAATATTTTCGTATTTTAATTCATAAATAGCTAGTTCCAAAATGCTTATATTTACTTTCGAAATTCTTTCTATTGTCCAATTTGAAGATAAACAAGATTTGATTAGATCTTGAATATCTTCTAAATTAGAATTTATTCCTATTACAATATCTTTTATATATTTTCTTGCTTCTTCATTTTCTATATTATAATCTTCTATATAAAGATTTATCTGTTCTTCCAGATCATCTTTATTTAATATATTTTGTATTTTTAAACTATATACTAATTTGAAAGCTAAATCTCTAATTTCTGTTCTGCTCATTTTTTTCCCCTAACTATAAGTTACTTTCATTACCTAAAAAAGTTATATTAAAACCTATCTATAAAATTTTTTAATCTATCTTTTACCACTTGTTTATTATTTTGAATATAATTTCCAACTATAGCTCCTAAAATCAAAACTACAACTGCAAGGATAAAATTATATAATTTAGTTAAAATTATTAAAATTGCAACTATAACTCCTATTATTGCACCTTTATAATTATTCCAAAATTCTTTTAAACCATCCATATCAAAAGTCCCTCTTTTCTTAATCTTCATTTATTTCTGGAGTAACTATATCTTTTATTCTGACATTTACCTCATTTACTTCTAAATCAGAAGTCTTTTTTATTGCCTCTTTAATTCTATTTTGCATATTTAAAGTTAATTCTTTTATAATTACATTTTTTGTAACCACGACATCAACTAAAACAGCTACATTGTTTTGCTCATCTAATTTAATTCTTGTAGTTGCTTCTTTTGCTCCAGGAAATTCTTTAACCACATTGTTTACAATGCTTTCTATTGTATCTCTTGAAATCATTAATTTTCCATTGTCATTTTGCATTAATACATCTCTTCCATTTTTAGTTTCTTTTTTATCATCTGAAGAATCTACAAATATGCATAGAATTGCAAACAACATGCAAAATTCTGTAGTTATTAAAATTACTTTGCTAGAAGTTTCACCTGTTAAAGCATTTTTTACTAAAGCAAATGCCGTGTTATAGTCTAACCATCCTACTACTAATAAATTTATTACTACTCCTATTATTAATATTATTATTGAAAATATTACTAAAACTAATTTGTTTAACTTTTTCATTTTATAAACATCCTTTCCTAAGTTTATTATTATCTATTTATTCTTGTGAATTGTTTTCTTGTGTTGCCTCTGTTGTTTCGTTTTCTGTTTCTTCACTTTCAGCTGTAATGCTTTCTGTATTTACTCCTTGTACATGTACATTTACTTCTGTAACTTTTAACCCTGTCATGTTTTCTACTGATTTTTTAACTCTGTTTTGAATTTCAAATGCGACATCTGGAATTCTGCTTCCATATTCAACTATAATATTTACATCTATTTTAGCTGTTGCTTCTGTTGCTTCTACTCTTATTCCTTTTGCTAAATTTTTCTTTCCTTTTAATGCCTCTGTTAATCCTCCTGTAAAGCTCCCAGCCATTGATGCAACTCCTTGTACTTCTGATGCTGCTACTCCAGCTATTACTGCTATAACCTCATTTGATATTTTTATTCCTTCTGCTTCTTTTACTTCTTGTACATTTTCTGTTTCTGGAATTTTATTTTCATCCATGTAAATCACTTTCCTTTCAATTTTTATGAATATAGTATATCAATTTTTTCTAAATTTTACAACTATTTTTACAAAAAAACATGAAAAAGCATAAAAAAACAGAAAGCACTTTTAAAGAGTGGCGGTTTTTCTTTAAAAAAAGAACCGCCACTCTTTGAAAGTATTTAATTTTAATTCATATTTTAAATTTGTTTATTTTTTCTTTATTCTATTTTACTTTATCTTTTCTATCTCTTCTTCTGTTAATCCTGTAACTTCTGCAATAAATTTTGCATCCATATTTTTTTTCTTTAAATTTCTTACTATCTCTTCCTGTTTTTTTGTACTTCCAATTTCTATTCCTTGCTCTTTTCCAATTTCTATTCCTTTGGACTGTCCAGTCTTATAGCCTTTATCATATCCAAAATCTTCTATCGCATGTTTGTCCCTTATATACTTTAATCTCATCTCGGCTAACCATTTCTCATGTTCATCTGCACTGATGTCTTCAAGAATTTTCTGTGCTTTTTTAATTTCCTCTATATCTTCTTCTCTCATATTTTTATTCACCACTACTTTCGAACTTTTTATAAAATATAGCCAAGAATTTAATTTTTGGTTATCTTTTACTGCACCATTCTTTAACTTATTTAACTCTATTATATAAATTTCCAACACATCTGTCAAGATGATTTTTCCGTATTTTTCTTCTCTTATGTTCCATTTTGTTACATATTCTGGAATTTTTTTAAATTTTTCTAAATTATAATCACTAATTAGAATTACAATTGTTCTTTTTAATTCATCATAATCTTGACCTTGCTTAATTCCTTGTGAATACATTTTACTCCAATAAAATAATAATCTTTTTTCAATATTCTTTTTATCACAAATCTGCATTTCCACATTACATACAACATTGTCATTTAATCTTGCTTTTATATCTAGGATTCCTAGTTTATCATCTAGTAAATCTTTATCCATTATTGGATTACAATCTAATTCTATTTTTTCTATTTTATCTGGAATTATTGAACTTAAAAAACTTTTTGTTATATCTTCATTTCCTGTATGTCCAAATATTCTTTTAAATACATAGTCATTTTTTGGATCTAATAATTTTATGATAATATCACTTCTCTTTCTGAATTTAATTTTTTGAATAAAATTATACAAATTTAAAACATTTGAATTAAATTGTCTTTATTTTACCATATATTTCCAAATGGGTCAAGAAAAATCTTTTGACATTTTTCGACATAACTATTAAATTAATGATAAGTGATAAATGAGAAGACTTATTGAAAACCCTAGGAAAATCTTATATCATTTAAGATCTGCCTAGGGTTAAATATTATTTTTCAAAACTTAATTCGATGGTGTATAATAAAGTGTGAAGATTTATAAAAGTTTTTACACTTTACTTGACACAGTCTCGACACAGTCGTTTCAAAAAAATTTTATTTAATTTTCATTGGCTTCTTACGAAGCTTATCAATGAAAATTAATAAGGTAACTTGTTATTTACATAACAAGTAAACATATTCTAAGTATTTACATACTTAGAAAGTCGAAGCCAAGCGAACATAGAGCGTATTGCGTACGCCGTAGTTGCTCATACACCCATTACTGAAGCCCGCAATCCATGCGCCGTATTCATTGCCCTGCGAAGAAGACCAGTACCAGCTCTGTAAACCAAAATCACTGCTATAATTTGAAGTTGTTAATCCTTTTCCTTGTAGCATTACTCCAAATGCTGACCATTCTCCACTTGATGGTACAAACCATCCCTCACTATATTTAGCTTGTATTAAATTCCACATATCATTGTCGTTTTTATCTCCATAACCAGCATCATTCCATTTTGTTATCATTTTTTCTGTATTTTCCTTTCCTTTTCCAAATGCTGTTGATGTATATGTTGAGTAATCACTCATTTTACTAAATGCACTATAATACCAATAATGACTTGAACTATCAAAATCACTTAATGACATTACATAAAATCTATCTGCTCCACTTGTTCCCTCTTTTGCACTTATTACTCCTTTTGTTCCATATCCTGTTTTTGTATCTGTATATGACTCTTTGCTTATATAATATTCTTTTAGTCCACTTGTTACTGCTGAATAACTATAATTGCCATCATTGTCTGTCCATTTTCCTGTCCCATTGTGTGCTAAGTCTGCAAATATTATTCCTTCTACAGTATTTGGATTTCCATCTGTATCTGCATAATAGCCTGTATAATTTGGCTCTTTTTTTTCTATTACTGTAACCTTACATGTTGAGGAATATTCCTTGCCTTTCGCAGTACATTTTGCTGTTATTGTAGTTTCTCCTGTTGCTACTCCTGTTACTGTTGCTGTCGTATTACTTCCTGAAACTGTTGCAATTGATGTATTAGAACTTGTCCATGTAATATCTCCTGATATATTACTTAATGTTGCTGTTAGGGTCCCTGTTTTTGTACTGTCATCTGCTATATTTAATTTTAATGTTACTTTATCTAAATCTATTCCTGTTGTTTCTTTCATTTCTCCCCAGCTTATTCCTGCACTATCATCTGCTGTATCTACAGTTCCTATTACTTTATATCCGCCATTTGTTATTGTTATTTTACCTGCATCTTTATCATATACTATTGTACAACCATGATTTTTTCCTTTAGATGTTATTTCATTTATTGCTGTTTCTAACTTTGTTTCAAATGTTTCATTTGTTCCATTTTTTGAAGCATACTTTTCTTCATAATATTCTTGCATTGCTTTGTTATATGCTAGTCCTACTTCATCTTTTACTGCTCCTATATTATTTATTGGTCCTGTTTTTTGAGCATTTCCTAATAATGAGTTATCTCCTGTTAACATTGCAATTGACACTCCTGCTAGAATTAACAACACAATTATTGTGATTACAAGTGCTATCAATGTTATACCTTTTTTATTATTTTTTTCTATTATTTTCATCTTTTAGTTTCCTCCTCTTTTTACTTTTGTCTCTTTTCTCTCTTTTTTATTATTCTACTAAAACCAAAAATTTTTGTCAATAGATTTTTTAAAAGAATTATTTCTTGTTTATTTTTTCTCATTATGTTATAATAAGTTTACTTTAATCAAAAAAGATAAATGTTTTAAATAAATTTTTTTACAAACAGATTATGGAAGGAATGAGATTAACTATGAAGAAAAAAACGCAAATAAGAATAATTGTAGTTTTATTTATAATCTTAATGATTTTCTTAATTTACACAAAAATAAAAAATGATCATAATAAAGAAGCTATTGCAGTCCAGCAAACCAAAGAATTATTTTCTTCTTTAGACCAAAATTATACTGCAAACATTAATAAATACATTATATATGGTACACATTTTAATATCGAAGGAAATATAAATATTCCTAAAATTTCAGGAATATCAATATATTCTGTTGACCTAATTTTAAAAAATATTAATGGAGATGAAATGAATTTAGGCTGTACACATAACTATAAAAATAGTGTGCTTTCCTTTTCCACAATAACTGAAATCAACAAAGGACTTGATTTAGAATCATTGTCTCAATCAAATTATTACCTTATACTTAAAGTAATCTATTCAAATGATGACATTAAATACTATTCTTTAAAAAATGATTCTAGTTATGAAAACACCACATACTATACCATAACAAAAAAATCTTCAAATAATAAAATAGATATAAATTTTGATTCATATAATAATATTCCATATATGGGAATTTCAGTAACTCAGATTAATAAATTACCTGATGATGTTTACGATATCGTAATAGACCCAGGTCATGGTGGAAGTGATACAGGAGCTATAAATGGTAGTAATACAGAATCAAGTATTGCATTACAATGTGCAAAAATTTTAAAGCAAAAATTGGAAAGCTCTGGATATAAGGTTTTCCTAACACGTGATGGAACAGAGTCAAGACAAGAACTTACTGCAAATAGTGTGTATGATGAAAATGGTAGAGTAAACACAGCTCAAGCTTCACACTCTAAACTACTTATTTCATTACATCTAAATAGCACTACAGGTACAGTAAAACAAGGTGGTGTTGAAGTCTTTTCTCCATCAAATTGCAATCTGGACTTTGCCAAACTTTTGGCAAAAAATATTGTCGAAAAAGCAAATACTTCTTATTCTGCTGTAGATACATATAAAAAATCTGATGGTGTTTATGTCAGAAATTTCACAAATGCAGATATTTTGGCTTTTAAAACAAAAGCTAAAAAAGATAACTATGAGCCATATAATATAACTACTTCTACTCCATATCTTTACATGATTAGAGAAACAGGTGGAATTGCTACAAATGCCTTTGTAGATGGTAGAAATAAAAATTACGGCACAAATAAATATTATAATTCTAATATTGGTTTGGAAAGCTATTTAATTGAATTAGGATATATGGTTAATGACACTGATTTACAAAATATTATAAACAATAAGGACCTTTATATGCAAGGAATTGCAGATTCAATAAATTCATTTTACAACTCATAACTCAGATTCGCCAAATACTATAAAACTTATGAACTATAATTATAAAAATAAGGTACTAAAAACATTAAGTGAACCCAAATTATTAAACTTTTTTGTCTAATAATTTGGGTTCACTTAATTAGTACTTCGTTTTTTTAGTTTAATAAATCCATAATTTTTGGATATATTTCTTTTGCATGTTCTCTCCAATTGTCTGCTATCTTTTTTGCTTGTTCATTTGAACCTGCAAAAGTTTGAATTTCAAATATTTTTTTATTATTTTCTATTATTTTGCATTTTACTGTATAATTTTTTTCGTCTTCAGGAATATATTCTGCTGATATTGAATCTTCATTTACTATTTTCACAATCTCATTTTTAAAGACATTATCTGCTTTTAATTTTAATATACCTGGTAATACATCTATTGTAAGCTCTAATGAATTTTTTCCTTCTGTTGTAATTTCATAAAAAGTTTGATTTTCTTTAGTGTAAGTTGCAACAAGCTTGGATGAAACAAGATCCATTAAAATATCTCGAAAATAAAAATAATTAATATCGTTTACTGCTAAAATAATCTTAAATAAATCATTATCTGTATAATCTCTATTTATTTTATTTAATGTATATAATATTAATACTTTATTTTCTGCCAAGCTATTATCATTATAAACCTCTTTCATAATAGCCTCCTTACATTAAATTTAACTCATTATATCATAAAAGAAATATCTTGTAAATACAAAACATATTGATTTTTTAGTCTTTTTTTCCAAAAAGACTTGTTTTTTTTGTGATTTTATAGGATAATATATGTGTATGAACTCACTGTCAAAGGGGGATAAAAATGAAATTACTAGATAAATTTTTAAAACACTTAAATGTAAACAGAAACACTTTTTTTACATATATTTTAACTTTAGTTACTGTTTATCTTGCAATAGACAGAATTGTTGAAATGTTAATTATGATATTCACAGGAATATCTTCAAATTATTGGGGACCTATTGCTTATACCTTTGCAATTGCCTGCCCGGTATTTGCTTATGCATTTTCTTGTAGTTCTTCTTATTCAGACACAAGAGCTGCAAAGGTAACATTATTTTACACATTTTTAATTGGCCTATACATTATTTCTTTATCTATGTTTGTACAATATCTTAATGCAATTGCTTGGCTATTATTTATCTCTTCTCCAAGTTATGTAACAATAATTACAGAATTTTCAGAATTAGTTAGACCAGCATTTTGTGCTATATCTTTATATTTGCCAATAGTCACAGTTTACCCATTTATCAAGTTTATTTTATTAAATCTTGATGATTCTCAAACAATTGCTAAATCTATTTGGGACTTTAAAGGAATTGATTTGTCAGACAAAAAAGCAAAACATGGACCTTATGTATGTGATGTAACTTTATTTAAAGATTTTGACAATAGTAAAACCATGTCATTAGCAGAAGCTGGTAGATTCCAGTCAATGCTTGTTTGTGGTAGTTCTGGAAGTGGCAAAACTACTATGATTTTTGAGCCTATGATTGCACAAGACATAGAAAGAAAATATTTCTTCAGAGAGGCTTCAAAAGAGCTTGGTTTTACTGCATTAAAAACAGGTATTGCAAATTTAAAAGCACCATATAGTAACGAATATTTAAATAAAAACTTTAATCTAAATATGATTTCACCATCATTTGGAAAAGATACTTTGTTTAATACATTTGTCAAAAAAATGGTACTCGCATCATCACCTCATAATATTTACAAAAATTTAGGTATTACATATATGTCTCCAGACTATGATACTTTAAGTCAAGTTATGAGTATATGTGATAATTACAATATTGACTATAATTTGATTGACCCATCTCAACCAGAAAAATCAATTGGATTAAATCCTTTTGTATATGATAATCCTACAAAAGTCGCAGTAATTATATCATCTACATTACAAGGAATCGTCTCAGATGAATCTGATGAAATGAAAGATTTATACAAAGAAGAAACTTCTCTACAAATTATAGAAAATCTTTCTATTTTGTTAAAATTAATTTATCCAAAAATGCATGATGGTTCATTACCAAATATGGAAGATTTATTGGTTCTTCTATCTAATTTTGAACTAGTAGAAAAAATGGCTAAAATCTTAGAGGCAGATGAAGAACTTGCTAAAGATCATCAAATGGAACTTTCTTATTTTAAAAGGTCATTTTATGCTAATTCAAAAGCAAAAGAAGAAACAGAAAAAAATGCGAATCTTATTGCTGGAAGGCTTGAAAATCTTTTAAGAGCTCCGACTATAAGATACATACTATGTAACAGACACACAAATATAAACTTTGACTTAGCACTTGAAAATGGTGAAGTTACATTTCTATGTACAAGACGTGGAGATTCTGGAAAAGTTGCTCATAAAGCTTTTGGTCTTTTCTTCTTAATCTCTATGCAAAATTCAGTATTAAGCAGACCAGGAAATGAAAATTCTCGTATTCCTCACTTCTTATATATTGATGAGTTTCCAGATTTTCTAAGTCAAGATACAGAAACCATGTTTACAATGTATAGAAAATATAAAGTTGCTACAACAATATCTGCTCAAAGTATTTCACAATTTACTTCTAGATTTGATAAAGGTACTTCAAGCACTATATTAGCAAATTGTGCTAATAAAATATATACAGGTGGAAGTGCTCCTATCAATGAACTTGAATGGTGGTCAAATGAATTTGGAAAATGGAAACAATGGAAAATGGATCAAGATTTTGATGGAAAAACAGGAACTATGGGCTCAACTTTAAAAAATCCTAAAGTTGAAAATGTTATAAAAATGCCTGCAGCCAGATTACAAACTTTAGGTCCAAATAGATGTGGATATAAAATTTTAAATGATGGCTTGAAACATGAACGTGGTGAAGGAATTATGTCAAGAGTTTCATCAAAATACAAAGAAAAACACTCTGGCAAAACATATAATTTTGCTGCATACTCTACCGGTACATCAGATATTTCTTCAAACGATAATGATAAAAAGAAAAAATTTAGGTTTGGACGTAAAAAAGATGATTTAAGTTTTAACGAAAATGAGAATGGAGAACTTGATCCAATAAAAAATACTCCTACTAAATATTCTTTTGATAATCAAGAGGGATCTATAGTAATAGATTTAAAAAATAATAATAACAATAATTAGTTTTTATAATAACAAAAATAAATAATTTATCATAACACTAGCAACAAAAAAAACCACCAATTATATATGGTGGTTTTTTTAGTAAAATTAATAATTTTCAGCTTTAATTTCAAAATAGCTTTGTGGATGATTACATACAGGACAAACTGCTGGTGCAGACTTTCCAATAACAATATGTCCACAATTTCTGCATTTCCAAATTCTATCTCCATCTCTGCTAAATACTAAACCTTCATCTAAATTTTCTATTAATTTTCTATATCTTTCTTCATGCTCTTTTTCTATTTTTCCAACTTCTTCAAATAAGTATGCAATTTTTTCAAATCCCTCTTCCCTTGCTGTTTTTGCAAAACCATCATACATATCTGTCCATTCATAATTTTCTCCTGCTGCTGCTGTATTTAAATTTTCTAGAGTTGATGGAATCTCTCCTCCATTTAACAATTTAAACCATATTTTTGCATGTTCTTTCTCATTTGAAGCTGTTTCTTCAAATATTGCAGCTATTTGCTCATATCCTTCCTTTTTTGCCTTACTTGCAAAATATGTGTATTTGTTTCTTGCTTCTGATTCTCCAGAAAATGCTTTCATTAAATTTTTCTCTGTTTGAGATCCTTTTAATTCCATAAAATATACCTCCTATTCATTCGCATTATATCATATATTTTTTGATATTTCAACGAGAAAAAAGAAAAAGCATAAAAAGAATGTTAATGATAAAATAAGAATCTCCACATAAAAATATTTCAATCACACCTAATACATATACAGATGTCTTTAATCAATTTAAACAAAAAAAATAAACAAATTAGATGAGTATTTAAATACATTTTTAGTTTAATAAAGTCAGTTGTAGCCAAAATCAAAAAAATAATCTATAAAGTAATGAAAATCATGGCTTTATAGATTAACGGTTTTGGTGCAGATGGCCGGAATCGAACCGGCACGGTTTATTCAACCGCAGGATTTTAAGTCCT
Organism: Clostridiales bacterium UBA3678; assembly: GCA_002372935.1. Classification (GTDB taxonomy): domain Bacteria; phylum Bacillota; class Clostridia; order TANB77; family CAG-508; genus CAG-269. The sequence goes on from DFJF01000005.1 coordinate 39,637, forward strand.
GTGCGTCTACCAATTCCGCCACATCTGCATATATGTTTTTCATGGTAGATCTCCTGATGACAATGACTATTATATAATCAAATAATACATTTGTCAAGAAAAAATCAAAAAAAAATTCAAAAATATGATTAATTTATGATAATGTCTTAAGTAATTTAATCATTAAACATTAAAAGAACTACATAAGTAGCCCCTTTAAATATTTTTATGTATTTTGAGTGGCATTTTCATTATTGAAAGGAATAAATTTTTTAACAACACTTTCCTTTACTTGATCATTTCCTCTAAATAACATAAATGAATTATTAATTTTATTATCAACTAATTCTTCCATTTCATCCTTGTTAGATTGTTCTACTAAAACCAATTCGCTTACTAAAATTTGTTTAGCATTTTCTAACATCTTCTTTTCTCCTGTTGAAAGTCCCTTTTCTTTTTGTTTAAAAGCTAAGTTTCTAACAACATCTGCAATTTCATATATATTGCCACTTTTTAATTTTTCCATATTATCTCTATACCTTTTATTCCAATTTTTGTCCATTTCTGTTTCATCTTGAGATAATACAGTAAACACTTTATCTGCTGAATTTTTGTCTATAATATTTCTCACACCTACTTGTTCTGCTTTAGAAATAGGCACCATAACTTTAACTTCCCCTGGCATTTTTAAAATATAATATGCCTGCTTTTCTCCTAAAATATCTTTTTCTTCTATTGCATCTATTACTCCTGCTCCATGCATTGGATAGACTATTTTGTCTCCAACATTAAACATTATGCAATCACTCCTTTCAGCAAATTTTTAATAGTTTCTTTAACTACCAACATCTATATTATACTACAAAATTTGGTAAAAGTCAAAGGCATTTAGAATTTTTTTCATTAAAGCTAGATAATGGAATTAAACTCCGCCCCTAAAAAAATTAACTTTATACATGAATATACCCACATCATAATCAAAATTAATGTTGATAAACTTCCATACATATTTGTAAAACCTGTAAAAATATCTACATAATATGAGAAAAATTTTGTAATTATATACCAACCTATCGCTGTAAATATTGCTCCTGGTATATGTTTTTTTACATTCATTTTTCTGTTCGCAATTAGTTTATATAAATATAGGAAAAATAAAAATAATCCAATTATTACAAATATGAATTTATAATTAATTACAAATTTTGTTAAATAATTTGCTGTTTTAAAATTCTCTTTTAGCATATCATTAATCTTCCTATCAAATACCATTATAATCATTACTAAAACAAGAGTAAATATAAGAATAACAGTAAATATCAAACTTTCTATTCTTATAAATAATTTATTTGTATCATTTTTATTATCTGATTTATATATAGATTTAAATCCCTTACACATTGAATAGAATCCTCTTCCTGCTAACCATATTGTAACTAAAGCAGATATTGAAATTGTGCTAAATGATTTTGAATATACTTCTTCTACTATACTTCCAAAAAATGAAATAAGACTTGTTGGAACAATATCTATCATTATATAGTGCATAGATTGTTTATCTACACTTGTAAATTGGAATAGTGAAAATAATAACATAAAAAATGGTATAATTGATAATATCATAAAAAATGCAGTTTCTCCAGTATATTCTTCTATATTATCATTGTTTAATTTTTTTAAAAATTGTTTTATTTCTTTGATTATTTTTTCCAAAATAAATTCTCCCATAAGAAAATTTTGTTAAATATATTATTTCAAAATGACCCTTTTTATATTCTTATGCTAAAAATTTTGCAAAAATAATCTAAAATAATTTAAAAGATTTTGAATATATAAATAATATATATTCAAAATCTTTTACTATTTATTTAATTTCTTTTGTAGCAATTCTTTTGTTATAACAGGATTTGCTTTTCCTCGCGTGCTTTTCATAACTTGACCAACAAAGAAGTCAAATACTCTGTCTTTACCATTTCTATATTGCTCTACCTGTGTAGGGTTAGAATTAATAATATCATCAATTATTTTTCCTAATTCATTGGCATCTGAAATTTGAGCATTTTCTTTGCTTATGAAATTACTTGGTTCCTTTTTCTCATCTAAAACCTTATTAAAGATTTCTTTTGCCTGTTTTGATGATATTTTTCCAGAATTAAAATTATCAAGTATAAATTTTAACATTTTTGGTGTTAAATATATCTCAGTAATTTCTAATTCGTTTTTATTCATATATGCAATTATATTTTCATTTATCCAATTACCCGCTTCTTTAGGATCAATTCCTAATTTTATACATTCTTCAAAATAATCTGATATTTCTTTTGTCTTAATCAATTTTTTTGCATTTAATGGTGTTAACCCAAATTTATTTATATATTTTTCTTTTCTTTCATAAGGTAATTCTGGAATAGAAGCTTGTATTTCTTTTACCCATTCAGGAGAAATTTTAAATTTAGGAATATTAGGTTCAACAAAATATTTATAGTCTAAAGCATCTTCTTTACTTCTCATTGTAATTGTTGATACACTTTCTTCATCCCATCTTCTAGTCTCCTGAACTACTTCATCATATCTTCCAGCATCTTTTAAATCACATTGTCTTTGTATTTCAAAATTAATAGCATCTCTAACAGCATAAAATGAATTTACGTTTTTCATTTCTACTTTTGTTCCAAGTGTATTTTCATCATCACTTATTGAAATATTAACATCACATCTAATTTGTCCCTTTTTTGCATCAGCTTCTGATATACCACAATATTGATATATTGACCTCATATATTCCAAAAACAATACTGCATCATTTGCAGAATGTAAGCATGGTTTTGTAACTAATTCGAATAAAGGTGCACCTGCTCTATTATAATTAATTGTTGTTGTATTTAAAAAGTGTGTACTTCTTGCTGCATCTTCTTCCAAATGTAAATTATCTATATCAACTCTAAAAGTTGTTCCATCATCTCTTTCTATATCAATATAACCACCATTTCCTACACATTCTTCTGGTGGATTTTGTGTTATTTGATATCCTTTTGGAAGGTCTGGATAATAGTAATTTTTTCTTTCAAAATACATGTATTCTGGAATTCTGCAATGTAATATTGATGACATCATAATTGACATTCTTACTGCTTCTTTATTTACTACAGGAAGAATTCCTGGAAATCCCATATCTATTGCTACTACATTTTCATTTGGAATAGCACTATATTCATTTTTTGCAGGAGAAAATACTTTTGATTTTGTTTCTGACCCTTCACAATGCATTTCAAGGCCTATTGTTGGATAATATTTAGACATACTATTTCTCCTCCTTTGCAATTTGATTTTTATAATTCATTAAAGACTCTATACCATAAGCAATATTTAAAACATTGGCATCTGTTTTACAATTTCCTGTTATATTTAAACCAACAGGTAGTCCATCAATAAATCCATCAGGAATTGTAATTGAAGGAAATCCTCCAAAATTTCCAACTTGTAAATGTTCTTCTAATGCTTCTGTTCCTTCTGTTAAAATATCTAAAGAATCTGTCTGTAATTTCTTTGCTGGACCAGTACCAACTGGTAATATTACTGCATCATATTCTCTAAAAATTTTCTTCCATTCATCAACAAGCAATCTTCTAACTCTTTGCGCATTTTTAAAATATCTTTCCTGGTTTTCTCTTTGAAGAACATAAGAACCTATAACAAATCTTCTTTTTATAAGTGTAGAAAATCCCTTTGTTCTGTAGTCTTTAACCATTTCTTTAAAATTAGATCCTTTGCCTCTTGGTCCAAATGATAAACCTGTTAAATTTGACATATTTGAAGTTGCTTCTGCACATGAAATAATTACATAAGTTGATGCTATTGCTTTTAGCAATGTATTGTCAACAGATACTTCATCAACTTGTACTCCACTTTTTCTAATTAAGTCTATTTTATCTTTGAAATTATTCAAATGTTTTGTTAGTTCTTCACTTGGATTCTTATAATTCTCTAAATTACATATCTCTTTAATATAGCATAGCTTTTTACCTTTTATATTACCATCTAATGAATCAGCTAAATGAATATTAGAAGAATCCCATGAAGTCATATCTTTTTCATCAATACCTTTCATGTTATCAACAACTATTGCCGCATCTTTAACATTTCTAGTTAATACACCTAGATGATCTAAAGATGATGCAAAAGCAAATAATCCATATCTTGAAATCATTCCATAAGTTGGCTTATACCCAACAATACCACAATATGCAGCTGGCTTTCTAATAGAATCTCCTGTATCTGAACCTGTAGCATATGGATAAACTCCTGCAGCAACTGCACATGCTGAACCTGAAGATGAACCAGCACACATTCTTGTCCTATCCCATGGGTTTCTTACAGTTCCTGTATGACCTGTAGTACCTGTTCCTCCCATACCAAATTCATCCATTACAGTTTTATTAACCATAACTGCACCTACATTTTTTAGTTTTTCATAACCAGTAGCGTCAAAAAATGGTACATAGTTTTTTAAAGTATTAGATGACCCTGTAGATAGTACACCTTTTGTAGAATAATTGTCTTTAACTCCAAATGGTATTCCTGATAATAAATTATCAGTTACTTCTGTTTCTTTTGCATCATCTAAAATTGTTACAAATGCATTATATTTTTCTTGAACTTCATGAGATAATTCTAAAGATTCTTTTATTAAATCTTTTGAAGTAACCTCTCCTTTTTTTAATAATTTGTGAAGTTCTTCTATTGATAAATTCATATATTTCATTATCCCACCACCTTTGGAAGTTTTACTTCTCTATTTTCTTTTTCTTCACAATTAGAAAGTAAATCTTCAATAGAATCTGATTTTATAGCAACATCTTCTCTAAGCTCGTATTCAAAATCATCTAAACATTGTGTCATTGGCTCGACACTGCTAATATTTGGTATTGAATTTACAATATCACAATTTTTGTCTATGACATCAAACTCATCCAAAACTAACTTATTTTCTTCTGGAGTTAAACCTATTAATAATTTGTCTGCATAATCATCAACCATTTCTTTGGTGAATTTACCCATTTCTACCATCTCCTATTTATATTAATTTTATTTTTTTCTTTAATACAGTGATTGTAATTTTCTTTTTACACTACTTTTTACCCTATAATTATATATATTTTTAAGTATGTTGTCAAGCAATTTAAGGCATCTGGACTTACATAAAAATTTTTAAATTTAAACCATTAAAAAAATATATACTTCAAAAAAGAGAATTTAAAAATTAATTTTAAATTCTCTTTTTTATATACATTAGAGATACTTTTTAGCATCTTTATTAAAATACATTTTTTATTACAAAGTTCTATATTGATTTTTATCTGCTCTATCGTCAAATTTTCTATCATACTTATCATTATCAAAATACCAATCAGTTTTTTTGTCTGTAAAATGTCTTAATTTTACTTTTTCAAATGCAATATTTATCACAATACATAGAGCAATAATTATTCCTAAAATTCCAATAATAGAATTTTGAAATATAACCATATCAACTCCAGCCTCACTAGATAAGGCAGGTATTAGGTTATTAATAATATATGATCCAAAATACCATCCATATCCTGCAAGAAATATAATTCCACCAATAAGTTTTCTTTTTACTATTAATATAAAACAGAATAAATCAACAAATAATAAAACCATTTCTGTTGTATTGTTAAATACTATAAATCCTCCAAATTCTATTCCAAATTGAGCAGATATAGCTACTATTACTCTAAATACCCAAAACATAGCCATAAAAAGTACTAATAACCAACTTATAAGACTTTTCATTTTTTATTTCTCCTATTCATCATCATCTACAAAATTGAATTCATCTTTAAATTTTTCTTTAAAAATATTAAATACTTTCATTAAAATGTCTTCATCTTCAACACTAACATAAGATTCTTCCTCTGAATCTTCATCTGAATCTTCTAATTTTAATATTACTACTTCTCCATCATTTTCTTCATCTTCAGTAACAGGTAATAATACAACATATTTTTCGTCATCTAAATCGATTAAATCTAGAAATTCAAATTTAACTTCCTCCCCATTTTCATTATTTAAAATAATTATATTATCTGTTTCTTCCATGTTTTCGTCCATTTAAAAATTCTCCTTTCACATTTTTATTTAAAAATTTTAATAACTTATTTAATTAATTTTATTTATATATGTTTCAAGAATATATATTGCAGATATAGTATCTACTATATTTTTCTTTTTATGCTTATTAATATTTAAGAAATTCATTGTTTTATGGGCTGCAACAGTAGTTAGACGTTCATCAATATAGTCAATTTTTATATTGTTATATTTACATTTTAATTTATGTATAAATTTTTCTGTTTTTTCTGCCCTTTCTGCTTTATCTCCATTAAGTAAATATGGCATTCCAACCACAATTGTATCTATATGATATTTTTCTAAATATTCATCTATTTTTCTTAATATGACTTTATCATTTCCATCATATTTAAGAGTTTCTAGTCCCTGAACTGTAATATTTAATTCATCTGTTATTGCAAAGCCTGTCCTACTATCTCCATAATCTATTCCCAATTTTCTCATTCTTCATCTATTCCTATATAATATTTAACAAGTTTTTCAAGTAATTCATCTCTTTCTATTGCTCTAATTTTATTTCTTGCATCTTTGTAACTTGTTATATATGTAGGGTCTCCTGATAAAATATAACCAACTAATTGATTTATAGGATTATATCCTTTTTCTACTAAAGCACCATATACTTCTTTTAAAATTTTCTGAGCATCAACATCTTTGTCTCTTTCAATTTTAAAATTCATTGTTTTATCAAAATTCATTATATTTTTCCTCCTTAATTATTTATTATTTATTTAACTAAACTATATTATATACTACTTATTTGACTAGTATTACTTTCAGCATCATCTAAATATTTTTCAAGACTCTTTAATACAATCTCTATGCCTGTCCCTTTATAGTATGTTGAAACAACAAAATTCAAAACTGGTGAAACAACAATATCTTCTTTTTTCTTTTTTGTTCTATTTTTTGTTTTTTTGTTTGAATTTTCCTCTAAATTTTGCTCTGTAAAATTATTATCTGACAAACTTATTTGCAATTTTTCTGTTGATTCTTTAATTTCATTAATAAAGTCTGATGCATTATCTGAATTTACTCCACAAAATACAATTGCAAATTTAGGTCCCATATATCTAACAAAAATATATATATCTGACATATTATTTTTAATATGTTCACTGACCTTTGTAATTACTTTATTTCCCAACTCTCTAGAAACTTTGTTGATTTCTTCAATATTTGCTATCCTAAACATACAAACTGCTGAAGAAGTATATCTATCTATTATTTTCTTTCCTTCGCCATATAAATATTCTGCTGAATTAAGTCCTGTAAACAAATCTTTTCTAACAATGCTTTCTAGTGTTTGCTGATAATTTACAGCCTTCATAACATTTATCATATTTTCTTTTGCTTTTTCAAATATTGTAATATCTATATTGTCAAAATCATGTGGTGTACCACTTTCTATTAACCAATATCCAATATAGACATTGTCTATGTAAAGAGGGAAAAATATTGCTGATTTTGCTCTACCAAATTCTTGTTGCTGATATGGTAATCTTTCTCTTTCATTATTTACAGTTAAATATTTAGGATTAGTTGTGCTAATACTATCTTTAAAAATATCTAATTCATGTAATTTAGATATAGAATCCCAATGTTTTTCATCAACATTAGAAGCTTTTATAATATAATTTGCACCATCAAATACAACAATTGTCGAATATTTTACTTCGTATTTTTCTATTATAACATCATTTATCGCTCTTATTTTTTCATCAACATTCATATCATTTCCAGCAATATCTACAAAATCCTGTATAATATTCAAATTTGTAACTTTTTGATGTAAAATTTGAAAATCTTGTATCTTTTTGTGTATTGACATATTATATACTGTTAAAATTGCTATAACTAAAACTAATATTATTATTATAATTGTCAATTTTATTCCCTCCATTTTCTATAAATTTTTCTTCATATTATTTAATGTATTATTTACATTTTTTGAAAATCCATTTGCATACTCAGTAGCTGGATATTGGTATCCTTTTTTTGGTTTTGCTTTTGATTTATTTGCTGGTAATAATGGATATATAATTGCTGAAAGTTTATTTAATACTATTTGAAAATCTTTTGGATATTTGTTTACTAAAATATTACACTCTGCTAAACCCTCAAGATATCTTGCATAAACATCAAGTTCAAATGGTATTTCGATTGGTACAATTAAATTTCTATCAAATAATTCTGTCATTATTGACATTTCTGGATTATTGTAGTTTGACATCCCACCTACAATTTGTTTTGATGTTATTCCTTTTAATCTCATAAATTTATTAATGATTATTCTTATTTTATTTTGCTCTAATATATTTCTGTTTTTTAATTTTTTTAAAAATGCAGTTAATGGTTGAATTGTAAGTACATCCATACTTTGTACTAAATATATTTCTTGTGCATTTGCAAAATATTCTAAAGGTGTATTAAAGTCACAATCTATCAATATTACAGAATGTTCTCTAACAATATTTTCTAATATTGGTCCAACTTCTCCCATTCTTGTTTCCATTTGGTCTGGGACTTCTACATATATTGATAAATTTTGTGATATTTTCATTCCACCAGGATTACCATCTATTAAGTTTGTAATACTATTTGCTGCAGCAGTTCTTAGTTCGTCATCATTGTTGTTATATACATAATAAGAATTTTTATTTTTTGTAGCATCTAAAATTGCTGTATCAATTCCATCATCTGATAATATTTTTGCAATATTATTTATTATAAATGATGTTCCATTTTTGCTTGTTCCAACAAAAGCAATAACTTTTTTATTACTTGTTAAAAGACTATTATATAGTGAAAAATCATAATCACTATAGTCTTTTTTATAATCATCTGGCATATTATTATTTGATGAGGAATCTTCATAATTGTTATTTACATTTCTATTATTGGCAAATAAAAATTTGTCATCATCATCATCTTCTTCAGAGTCATCTTCAAAACCTAGGAAAACATCTTCATCACTATTATTTAATCTTGGATTTAGCAAATCATTATTTATTGGTTTAAATTCTTCATCATCTTCTTCATCGCTAAATCCCGGTAAAGTAGTTGTTTTTTTATTATCATCATCTTCTTCATCGCTAAATCCTGGTAAAGTAGTTGTTTTTTTATTATCCTCTTTTTTTTCAAAACCTGGTAAAATTTCTGCATTTTCTTTTTGTTCTTCTTCTATATCTTCTACAATTTTTTTAGCTGGTCTACCTCTCTTCCTAGTCTTTGTTGTTTCTGCAGGTTTTGAATTTTTTGGAGGTCTGCCCCTTCTTTTTGGCTTTGCTTCTTGTACTTCTTCAACTTCTTTAACTTCGTCTTCATCTTCATCTTCAATTTCATCAATTGTTGGGATTGCTGGCTTTTTAATTGTAAGCTTTTTGATTAAAGTTTTGTTTATATTTGATGGAATAACTATAGGTTGATCGTTTTCTTTACTTTTCGTATCTATTAGTTCTATACTTGTAGATGGTTCATTTCTCTTTGCTTCACGTTTTTGAATTTTTCCACCAAACATAATTACATATTTTTGATACTCTGGTGATGATTCTTCTAGTATTGCTTTTGTATCATTAGGTAATATTTTCATTATTATTTTTATTTGTTCATTATTGTATTGTGTAGATAAATTCCTGAACGCCTCTACACATTTTAATTCATTTTTGCCTATTTTTTTATAGTATGCTAATATATGTTGCATTTCTTCTTCACTAACATCATTTTCGCTTTCTGGTTCATAGTCTACATTACTTGAATCAATTCTATAATATGCTTTAGCTTCTTTTTTGATTCTAGGCTTATTTATTAATCTACAAACCTCATCTGTACTTCTGTCATTTCCTATTATAGCATTATAAATTCCAATACCAAATAATTTTACTAAAGTATCATCTCCTTTTGTTCTTCTTTCTGAACAAATTAAAATTATTGGAATATCTTTTCCTTTTGCCCCAGATGCTTCATCTGTTATACTATCTAATTTGTTAAAAATGAATTTATCTTTTTCTTCATAGCTGGAACTTGTAAATTCTTCTAGTTCTTCATCTATAACGACCCTATCATAGCTTTTGTCTCTTTGTAATTCTTTTAAAATCGCATTATAATAATAGACATTTTTATATGAAATTATCTCCTTATATTCTCTTTGATACTTTTTCACTATTGATAAAGAAACTTTTTCATCATGTACAGCAAATAATACTTTCATTTGTTTTACTCCCTTCCAACTTTAACAACAATCGCAAAGATTAGTGGTAAGATTTGACATATTATTGTAATTGTTACTATTGCCACAATCATTCCCAATCCTTTTTCTGCATTTTCTAGATGCCTTTCTCCTATAACCACTTTATATATTATACTAATTACAATTCCTAAAAAACAAAATGGTATACTATAAATTTGCACTATATGTAATACATAAGCTGTAAAACCATACGTGTCTGACCCATACTTTTGTTGATATTCTTCTAAAGATTTTGCTTGATTTTCTTTTAACTTCACTAAATTACTTTCTGCCTCAGTATTTGTAGCTGAAAATTCGTTTGGAGATTCTACAGCATAAACTTTAGTTATATATGGGCTTATAAATGCTAATAATATTAAACATATAGAAATAAATATTATTAATTTTTTCATTTATTTTCCTCCCTTACAAATTCTAGATATGTTTCTACTTTTTTACTATTATATCATACAATATTATTAAAAAAATAGCAAGGTTTATTTCAATTTTTTTGAATTTTGTTATATAAATATTTCATATGTTTATATACGCCATTAGCCCAATTTTTATCTGTTGCATATCTTTTGTTTACTGCATATAAAGTATTTCCACTATAATATTTGCCATTGGCTTTTTGTCCATCATATATGTTTGTCCCAGAAGGATTTATGTAATATTTTACAAATACTCTTGAAACTAAGTCTATTGATTCTGCATAATCTTCAAAATCATAAGCTCCATTGTATGGATTTGAATCATAAGCTCCATAGCCAAATAAGTTATTTTTGTTTAAAGCAATTTTTGATGTGCCCCAAGCACTTTCGTGTATTCCTACAGCTGCTACAAATATTCCATTTATATTGTATTCATCTTCCACATAGTAAAAATATTTACTATTATTTTGAAAAATTCTATTTACATCTTTATCATCTGTTAATGCTTTTGTAAATTGTTCTAATGTAAAACCACTTTTCTTATTTAATGCAATATTAAAACTTAATTTTCCTGATGATCCTCCAGTATTTCTAGGTTTTTCATATTTTTTTGTTCCAATATCTATTATTTTATTTATTGAAGATTTTACCACAACAGCAGAAACCTGTTCTTCTCTTAGCAATTTTCCATTTTCATCATAAGTCTTCTTTATTGTGATAGCTTGTGTCCCATTTCTTCCTTCTTGAGAAACTTCTGTTTTTCCAATATATAAATCAGGATTATTTCTATATTTTGTAATATATTCTAACTCTTCTTCTTTAACAACAACTTCTTCTCTATATTTTTCGTTTTTTGAATTTTTTTGAATTATTTTATCTAAATTCACTATCTCTGCACCACTTATTTTTTTTTCTTCTTCTGAAACATTTTCTGATATTTTAGCATCAGTAGCATATGTTTTCTTCTCTGTTTTTTCAATAAATACTATTGATGCAATTATAATTAGTATAAATATTAATTCAAAAATATATTTTGTAAAATTTTTTTCTTTTGAAATCATAAAAATCACCTATAATAATTTTAATATTTCACAGTTATTTTGTCAAGCGATTTTAATAAAACACAATAATAAGAACCTGACCCACCTCGCAGGCAAAGCCTGTGGGTGAGGTTCCCAGAACCTTGTTGTTTTCACAATAAAAGCGACTTATAAAAGTATTTGTCTACTCTTAAAGTCGCTATGAATTTTATTTTGACATTCCATACATACTATATAGCCATGACATATAATCAAATGGTTCTAATGTTTCTGGTGATCCATAATCTACACCAAATGTATCAACAGAAACTGATGAAATCTTAACATCATCAACTGGTTTACTTTTTTCTGTATTTGCATTACTACTGCTATCATCACTGCTTGCTGCTTCTACTTTAACTTTTGATATAGCTTTTACAACATCAAGTCCTTCTGTTACTTTTCCAAAACCACAATAATATCCACTTAAATTTGTATGATCATTAGATGTCATTATAAAAAACTGAGTTCCTGCAGAATTATAAGACTCTTTTGATAATGTTGAAGAATATTGGGTATAATCTGAACGAGCCATTGCAATTGTCCCTTCTGTTAAATTAAGATCATTTTGTGGAAATCCATTAGCATTAAATTCACCTTTGATTGCATATTTTGTCTCATCATCAGTTCCATTTAAATCTCCAAGTGTTGCACTTCCTTTTCCATCACCTGCTGAATCTCCACCTTGAATCATAAAATCTTTTACTACTCTATGAAATTTTAATCCATTATAAAATCCATTGTTAGCTAATTTTATAAAATTCTTTACAGTATTTGGAGCCTTATCTGGATATAATTCTATTTTTATTGTTCCAAATTTTTCAACTTCCATTGTCACTATTGGATTTGATATATTTAATGTTTGTTTTTTGTAATATCCCATACATAACCATACAAGTAAAATACATAATAAAATTAAAACAATTACTGTTGAAATTATTTTTATAATATTGCCTTTATTTTTATTTTTTTTGTTTTCTTTATCTTCCATTATTTTCATCCTTTCAATTTTTATATTAACAAATAATATATTATACTAATTTTATTTTTATGTCAATATTTAATTTGCAAATAACCAAACAGTTTAACATTCAAAAGTATTAATATTGTTTAATTTTAATGATTTATGTTTAAGATATAAAAATATTAAAAATTATTAATATCTTTTTGGAGTAATGTTCACATTGAGCAATTATAATATTTTATAATAAAAATTCGTTAACAATCGCATCACAATCAATTTTAAAATAATGTAACAGCTCTTTTGCATTTCCAGACACACCAAATGTATCATTTATTCCTAACCTTTCCAATTTTTTTGGATAATTAGCTGTTAATACTTCAGATATTGCAGAACCTAATCCACCAATTACATTGTGATCTTCAACAGAAACCAATTTTTCAGTTTCTTTTGCACATTTTATAATCATTTCTGTATCTATTGGTTTTATTGTATGAACATCAATTACTCTAACATCTTTTCCTTTTTTAATCAAAATCTCTTGTGCTTTCAAAGCCTCTGAAACTGCAACACCTGTAGCAAATATTGTTCCATCAGTTCCATCTCCAAATTGAACCATTTTTCCTATTTCAAATTTCTGATTTTCATCATAAATAACAGGAGTAGCAAGTCTGCATAATCTTACATAACATGGCCCATCTATTTTTGATATTTCTTCTATAATCCATTTAGTTTCTATATCATCAGATGGACAAAATACTTTCATGTTTGGCAAAGTCCTCATCAATGATAGATCTTCTATCATTTGATGGGTAGCACCATCTTCTCCCACTGTTACTCCTGCATGTGTAGCACATATCTTTACATTTAATTTTGGATAACATATACTTGTTCTTATTTGATCATATGCTCTTCCAGCGGCAAAAACTGCAAATGTACTTGCATATGGTATTTTTCCACAAGTTGCGAGTCCTGCAGCTGTTCCTATCATATCTGCTTCAGCAATTCCTATATCAAAAAAACGATTTGGAAATTCTTTTGCAAATTTTATTGTTTTTGTCGCATTTGATAGATCTGCATCTAATACAACAATATTTTCATTTTCATATCCTAATTTTATCAATGCCTCTCCATAACTTTGTCTTGTAGCTATTTCTTGATTTTTCATTTTATCAATCCTCTCATAATTAGACTTTTAAATTAACCTCTTTAGAAAATATTATTTAAAAAAAGTTGAATTTTTAAAAATTCAACTTTTTATTTTATTCTTCTGTTTTCTTCCTTTTGAATAAATTGAAGAATCCTTTAAATGAAACTTCTTGATGCAAAAACTCATTTATTTCATCTTCAACTTTTTGTTGATATGGTGTTAGTTCTATTTTAATTGGTGCATTTAAATCTATTTCTTTAAATAACACTTGTTTTATTTTTGTCCAAACACTTTGTTTTGCAGGAAGATTTTCTACCTCTACCTTTTTGAATACTGTATTATTTTCTGCATTTGTTACACCTATATTGGTTGATGCTTCTATATTAGTTGTAGCAACACCATTTGTATTATTATTGAATTCAACTCCTCCAAAAACTCCACTTACATTGTTTTTATCTGACTCTCCTATCATAATATTTCCTCCTTTGCGTATAATAACTATCTTATTTCCTTAAATATTTATACTACAAAATTAATAAAATATCAAGTGTTTTTGTATAACTTTTTTATTACATAATTATTACATAATCATTACATTTCATTATTTCATGTTTAAAATTCTACTGTTGTAGTGTTAAATTCATTTTCAATTATACTCATAATAATTTTTACAGTCTTATCTAAATTGTTATTTTTTAAAACATAATCATACAATGAAATTCTTGATTCTTCATAATCAAATCTATTTAACCTAAGTACAACTTCTTTCATACTTGGCTTATCTACTCTTTCTTCTAATCTCTTTTTCAATTCTTCTTTTGGAACACGTAGAAAAATTGTTACTATTTTAGTATCTTTTCCTAACATCTCTATTAAATGCTCTGTTCCATTAACATCAATATCTTTTACTATTATTTTACCATTTTTTATTTTTTCATTTAATAATTTTTTAGAAGTACCATAATAATGATTATGATGAATATCATATTCATAGAATTCATCATTTTTTATCATTTCTTCAAATTTTTCTTTACTAACAAAATTATATGTTTGACCTGGTATATCCCCATTTCTTTGGGGTCTTGATGTATAAGATGGTAAAGATTCTACATTCTTCATTCTTTTTATTAATTCTTTTTTTATTGTGTCTTTTCCTGCGCCTGCTACTCCAGATAATATAACTAACATTATTATATTCTCCCTTTATTTCATTATTATTCTATTTTTTAATTTTATAGATTTTCTAATTCTTCTATATTTTCAATATCTTTTTGAGCATCTTCTATATTTTCAATATCTTTTTGAACATCTTCTATGTTTTCAATATCTTTTTGAGCATTTTCTATGCTTTCAATATATACTTTTCCTTCTTTAATTTCATTTGCGGCAATTGTAACAGGAGATTTGTCTTCTACATTTACTAATGGCTGATCACCATTTGCTATTTCTCTTGCTCTTTTTGAAGTTGCTATAACTAATGCATATCTATTTTCCACATGTTCTAGTAATTCATTAACTGTTGGTTTTACTATCATTTTTTCCTCCTATCATAAAATTTTTATCAATATCTTTATCTATTCTTGCAGCTATTGTTTCTGGCTGAATTGCTGAAAGTACTATATGACCTGAATCCATTATAACTGCTGCTCTTGTTTTCCTACCATATGTAGCATCTATAGCCATTTTTGTATCTTTTGCATCTTGTATTAGTCTTTTAGTTGGAGCTGAGTCAGAACTAACTATTGCTACAACTCTATCTAGTGAAATGATATTTCCAAAACCAATATTTAATAATTTCATGAATCCCTCTCCTTTCAACTTTTATACCTATTCCTTGTTTTTCCTTGTTGCAACTTTTTTAATAGGATCATTTATGGTAATTTCTTTTATGTCACTTAAACTATCTAAGTATTTTTTTCTTTCTTTTGTAAAAATTAATATCATTTTTATAATATAATAAAAGGCAAATAAAATTGCGGAAAATAATATATACTGTATAAAATCTAATTTTTTTAGCTCAACTATATATGTTACTGATAAACTATGTGCTGCTAAAAAAATTATTTCTAATGAATTTATAACTCTTTTTGTATTTTCTGTTCTATAACCAATTTCCAAGAACATAATACCGATTACTAATACTACCATACTAAATATTTTTAGAATTATAATTATGTTTTCTTCTTTTAGTTTATAATACATAAAAATAATTAGGCAAAAATATATTACTATAATTATTGCCATAAACAGGTTTTCTAAAATGCTCTTTTTCTCATTATTATTTTTCATATGCATCTCCTAATTTAAGCAAAACATTTGGTGACCCCTACGGGAATCGAACCCATGATTTCACCTTGAGAGGGTGACGTCTTAACCGCTTGACCAAGGGGCCTCATAAACCATATATATGTTATATCATTTTTTTTCAGTATAGTCAAGTGTTTTATAAATTTTAATAATCTGTTGCACTTATAGTTGGATAAGAAAATATCTTTCCACCTTCTGTAAGTTGAGGATTTAGTGTATGATTTGCATAAAAAGATGTATATCCTTTTAAAAAGTATCTGTAATGTACATTATTTAAAACAATTCCTCTTCCTATTATAATAGGGTCATCCCATGTAGTGTCTATCAAATACCATTTATTATTTAAAAATACTGCATTCCATGCATGTAGTTCTCTCTTTTCTGAATTCGAATTAATTGCTGTACCTTGCATTAATACATTATCTATACCAGCCATATCAGCTAAATATTTAAATGCTTTTGCATATCCCTCACAAACACATTTTTTTTCTACTAATGCACCATAAATTGAATGCCCTCCTATATTATCATCTTTTTCATTATAGTCAACAGTATCTATTAAATAGTCATGAATCATTTTTATGTCTTTATATGTATTTCCTGTTAGTTTATTTTTAACTTCGTTTCTAACATTTTCTACTTCTCTTATTGCATTATTTACATCTGTTTCAGAATTAAATCCATCTTCTAGATAAGTTTTTCCTGATTCTGGTTTTATCTCAACATCATATGTAGTTGAAAATGCTTTTTTACTTTTCTTTATATTTAAAAACATTTTAGAAGGATCTAAATAAAATATATCAGTATTATCTTGTATAAAAGCTTCTATTGCAGTTTGATAATCATATCCTAATGTATCTTCTCCATTTTCTTTAGACAATGTATCTGAAAAAGCATTTCCATATTCTATTGCATATGTTCCAGATTTTAATTTATCTTTATTTGATTGAATTCCATCATAAATTTTTTTTTGAGTATCACTTAATTGCTTATAAAAATAATTACCTGTTGAATTTTCTGATGGATATGATACAGCATCTTTAGAATCTTCTAATAAACCAAATGTTTCTGAAATTGTATTACTTAATGATTGATTTTCTTTTGTTTCATTTTTGCTTTCATCATATGTAATTTTTGCATTGTTGTCTGTATGTATTGATTCTATAGTATCCTCTGTGAAAAATTCCCTATATACTATCCATGCGAAAAATACCACGCCAGCAAATATTATTAGAGCAAATATAATCATTATAAAATTTATAATTTTATCTTTCATTTTTTATTTCATCCTTCCAAAATTTCTATAATCTTTAGTTGTAAAACTATAGGTATATTAAATTATTAAACATATCTAAAAATATTTTAGCAAATTTTATATTAAATTACAATATCTCTTTTTAAAATTCCACTTTTTACTAGACCAATTCCTACAAATTTTTTGTTTATATCATAAATTCTATAAACATCATTTGGTTCATCTGTTAATAATTTCATTCCATTTATAAACCCTATAAATGATCTTGGTGATAAAATTATTTCTTTTTTATCTTTGAAAAAATTTTCTATTGATATAACATTGAAATTTTTTGAACTTTCCAGATCTTCTAATGTAATTGAATCTTCTATTTTAAATTCTCCTACTTGTTCTCTGTTAAGTTTACTCATTGTTCCAATATTTCCAAGTGTTTCAGCTATTTTCTCACATAATGTTCTAATATATGTCCCTTTAGAACAGCTTACTCTAAAAGTAATTTCTTTTTGCTCTTTTGAAATTGAAATCAATTTCATATTGTATATTTCTATTTTTCTTGGTGCTATTTCTACATTTTGTCCACTTCTTGCATATTCATATAATTTTTTTCCATTTACTTTTATAGCAGAATACATAGGTGGTATTTGTTTTTGTTTACCAACAAAGCTATTTAATGCTTTGTTTATTTTTTCTTCATTCATTAAAATTTGAGCATCACACTCTTTTTGTTCTATAACATTTCCTGTAATATCACCAGTGTCAGTTTTCATTCCTATTTTTAAAGTTGCAGTATATATTTTGTCATGGTTTATTAAATATTTAGAAAGCAAAGTTCCTTTTCCTACAAGAACAGGTAGAACCCCTGTCGCCATTGGATCTAATGTTCCAGTATGTCCTACCTTTTGTTTAAATATTTTTTTTACAATTTGAACTACATCATTTGATGTATAATCTTTCTGTTTATTTATTATAATAATTCCATCCATTATTTTCACCTATTTCATTTGGTATTTTTCTATTTTAGTTGTTTTTTTACTTCAGCAATTACCTTTTCTTTTATTTGTTTCTCTGAACCAATTAAAAATGCACCTGCTGCTCTTGGGTGTCCCCCACCTCCAAACATTATACATACATCAGAAACATTAACATAGTCTTTAGATCTTAATGATATTTTATATCCATTTGTTTTTCCATTAATTTGATGTAAAAATATTGAAACTTCTACTCCTTCAATATTTCTACCATTATCAACAATTCCTTCGTGGTCTCCTATGCTTGCATTAACATTTTTTTCATCTTCCTCTGTTATATATGTATATGCAATTTTACCATTTTCAAAAAACTCTAATCTATCATTAGCAATTTTATTAAGTTCAAAGCTTGCTTTACTAACTGTTTTTAAAGCTTTTTTATAAACTTCTGAAATCTTAACTCCTTTTCGAAGTAACATTGCAGCAAAATCAAAAGTTTCAGGAATTACATTATAATCAAATCCACCTGTATCTGTTATAATTCCTGTAATAATACAAGTTCCTATGGTCTTTGTTATTTCAATTTCAAAATACTCAAACATTCCAACTAAAATTTGACAACATGCTGGTGAAGCTGGATTAACAAAATTTATATCTCCATACATTTTATTACTACCATGATGATCTATAACAATTTTCATTTTAGCTTTTTTAAAATATTTATCATATCCTTTTAAAATTTTTCCATCAGCACAATCAACTGCAATTGCTAAATCGTACTTTTCTACATTACTCTCTTTTTTTATTTCATCTATTCCAGGTAAAAAATTAAAACAACTAGAATATTCTGGAATAATAACATCAGCCTTCTTATTTAAACTGTCAATTGCGTGCATCATTGCTAAACTGCTTCCCATAGCATCTCCATCTGGTAACTCATGTGTTAATATTACAATCTTTTCTGCTTTTTTTATCTCTTCAATTATATTATCTAAAGTCATATATTCCTCCTATTTTGTAAATCTATAATCTATTTTTCTTTTTTATTCAATTTTTCTATAATACTATCAATTTTTGCTCCATATTCTATAGATTCATCTAATTCAAATACAAGTTCTGGTGTGTATCTTAAATTAACTCTTTTAGCTAATTCAGATCTTATAAAACCACTAGCATTTTTTAAACCTTGTAATGTATTTTTTTTACTTTTACTATTTAAAATACTTACATAAACTTTTGCAGACTTCAAATCAGATGCTGTTTTTACTTTTGTAACACTAATCATTCCAGTAATATTAGGATTTTTTAAATCCCTATCTATAATAACACTTAATTCTCTTTTAAACTCCTCATTGACTTTTTCCATACGATTTGAATTTCTTTTTTGCATATATCCTCCCGTTTCTATTAGGAACAGATTTCTCCGGTTCAGGACCTGAAAAATCTGTTCCCATTTGTTCTATCTTTTTATCTCTTTCATGATAAATGCTTCTATAATATCTTTTTCTTTAATATCATTGTATTTTTCTATTTGAATTCCACATTCATAATCTTTTGCTACTTCTTTTGCATCATCTTTAAAACGTTTTAGTGAAATTAATTTTCCTTCATGAATAACAACATCATCACGAATAACTCTAACTCCAGCATTTCTCTCTATTTTTCCAGTAAGAACCATACATCCTGCAACAGTTCCTACATTTGAAATTTTGAATACTTGACGAACTTCTGCAGTACCAATAATTTCTTCTTCATATTTTGGATCTAACATTCCTTTCATTGCAGCTTCTACATCATCAATAGCTGTATATATAACTGAATATTGTTTTATTTGAACTTCATCTTTTTCTGCTTCAAGTTTTGCTGTTGCAACTGGCCTTACATTAAATGCAATAATAATTGCATTAGAAACTTTAGCAAGTGTGACATCTGTTTCTGTAACAGCTCCTGCTGCTGCATGAATTACTTTTACTTTTACCTCATCATTAGACAATTTTTCAAGTGATTGTTTTAATGCTTCAACAGACCCTTGTACATCTGCTTTTACAATTAAATTCAATTGTTTTATATTTCCTTTTTCCATCTGGCTAAATAAATTATCTAAAGTAACTGATTGAGTTGCATTTATAGATTTCTCTCTTTGTTGACGTTTTCTTCTTTCTATTAAATGTTTAGCCATTTTTTCATCTTTTACTTCATAGAAAATATCTCCAGCTTGGGGAACTTCAGTTAATCCCATTATTTCTACTGGAGTAGATGGTCCAGCTGATTTTACTTTTTTGCCTTTGTCATTTATCATTGAACGAATTCTACCAATTGTTGTGCCCACTACAATAGTATCTCCTACATCTAATTTACCACGTTGTACTAACATTGACGCAATAGCACCTCTTGCTTTATCTAGTCTTGCCTCTATAACAACACCCTTAGCTTGTTTTTTTGGATTAGCTTTAAGTTCTAATATATCTGCTTGTAGCAATACCATTTCTAATAATTGATCTATGTTTATATTCTTTTTGGCTGAGATTTCTACATAGATAGTATCTCCTCCCCATTCTTCTGGTACTAATTCATATTGCATTAATTCTTCTTTTACTTTTTGTGGATTTGCATCTGGTAAATCTATTTTATTTATTGCTACAATAATTGGTATATTAGCTGATCTTGCATGATTTATAGC
The DNA here is from genome assembly GCA_002372935.1 of Clostridiales bacterium UBA3678. GTDB lineage: Bacteria > Bacillota > Clostridia > TANB77 > CAG-508 > CAG-269. The sequence goes on from DFJF01000005.1 coordinate 60,831, forward strand.
TTCTACAGTTTGTGGCATTACACCATCATTTGCAGCAACAACTAGTATTGCTATATCTGTAATTTGTGCTCCTCTAGCTCTCATTGCGGTAAAAGCTTCATGTCCTGGAGTATCTAAGAAAGTAATTTCTCTATCTCCTACTTTAACTTTATAAGCACCTATTGCTTGTGTAATTCCTCCTGCTTCACCCTCAATAACATTTGTCTTTCTAATTGTGTCTAATAATGATGTTTTTCCATGGTCTACATGGCCCATAACAACAACAACTGGAGGTCTTGCGACTAAATCGCTTTCTTTGTCCTCTGATTCGTCAAATAAAACATCTTCTTCTTTTACTTCTTCTTTTTTAATTGCAGTAACACCAAATTCTTCTGCAACTAAATACGCTGTATCAAAATCAATTTCATTGTTTAAAGTTGCCATTACACCTAAAGACATTAATTTCATAATAACTTCTCCAGCAGTCTTTTTAAGTTCTGTGGCTAAATCTTTAACACTAATAGATTCTGGAATTGTTATTTCTTTAAGTTTAAATATTTTTTGTTTGTTCCTTCCTTCTTCTTTTACATTCTTCTTTTTGCCTTTTCTTCCTCTTTGTGTAGTCAAATCATAATATTCAAGCATTCCATTTTCTGAAGAGTCTTCAAACATATTTGATAATCTATCTTGTTGTTTTAAGTTCTTCAATTTTCCTTCATTTATATCTTCATTTCTATTTCTTCTGTTTTTCTTTTTATTATTATTCCTATTTTCTAAAAATTTACTATTATTTTTTTGTTTATCAATTGCCCTACTATATTCTCTACTTTCTCTTTCTATAACATCTGCAGACATTATATCTTTTATGTTCTTTTCGATGCCTTTTTCATCTAATGGACGTTTTAAATAATTATTGTTTGAAACATTATAATTATTTCTATAGTTGTTATTTTGTCTATTATTATTTTGATATTGTCTATCTCCATTACGATTATTTCTAAAATTATTGTTTCTATCTCTGAAATTAGAATTTTGCCTATTATTATTGTTTCTATCAAAACTATTTCTATCTTTGAAATTACCATTTTGTCTATCATTATTATTTTTGCTAAAACTATTTCTTTCTCTGAAATTACCATTTTGCCTATCATTGTTATTTTTATCTCTATAATTATTATTCATTCTATTGTTTCTATCTCTAGAATTAACTTTGTCATTATTATTTTGTATTTCAAGATTCTTATCACTGAATTTATTCTTCTTTTCATTATTTTTTTGATTATCTGAATTATTATTATAATAATTATTTTCTGTATAATTGTTACTGTTAGGATTAGAAGGAACATTGTTTTTAATATCTTCTATTTCTTTGTTATCTACTATTATTTTATCTTCTTTTATTTCTACTTTACTCTTTTCTTCTATTGGCTTATTTTCAGGTTCTTGCACTTTTTCTTGTTTTTGCTCCTTTGGTTCCTCTTTTTTATTCAATCCAAATAATTCACTTACTGTTAAAGGTTTTTCTGGTTTATTCCTATATACAATATTAAAATCTTTTCTATTATTTCTTTGTTGAACAAAATTATTTTTATTGCCCACTTTTTCCTTTTTTTCTTCTGGTTCTTTCTTTTTTTCATCTTCTATTATTACTTCTCTTCTAATTATAACAGGAGTAGTTTTGTCTTTTTTTGATGATGAATGTTTTTCTTTTGACTTTTTGTTTTCAGAATCTTTTTTACCATTTTTGCTATCAATATTTTTCTCATTAGTTTTGTTTGATATGTTATTTTTTATTTTAATAACATCCTCTTCTGCTAGATTGCTCAAATGACTTTTTACATTAATTCCTAAATCTCTTGCTTTTTTTAGTAATTCTTTACTGGTAAAATTTAATTCCTTTGCTAATTCATATAATTTAATTTTTCCCAATAAACTCACCCCCATTAATCATATTTTTTAAATTACTATAAATTTCTTCAGATATTTTTGTTTCAAGTATTTTTTCTAATTTTTTTGATTTAATAACTTTATCTAAGCATTCTTGTCTATTACAAATATATGCTCCTCTTCCTTCTTGTTTTCCTGTTTTATCTATAATTACTTCATTTTGTTTATTTTTTACAATTCTAATTAAGTCATTTTTGTCTTTTTTAGAATAACATCCCATACATGTTCTTTGTGGTAAATGCTTCACCTATTATCATTCTCCTTCTCCATGATTTTCTGTTTTTTCAGTATTATTTTGTTCTTCGGAAGATTCTAACTTCTCATTGTTATTTAGCTCTTCAGAACTTTCTGTTTCTTCTATATTTTCTTCTTCTTGTTTACTTGCTAAAAATTCTCTAAATTGACTTTCTGACTTAATATCAATTTTCCAATTTGTAAGTTTTGCAGCAAGACGCGCATTTTGCCCAGCTTTTCCTATTGCAAGTGATAATTGATCATCAGCAACAATTACTTGTGCAAATCTGTCTTCTTCTTTTATATCTACTGCCATAATTTTTGCTGGAAGTAATGCAGAAGCTATAAAAATTGATATGTCTGGATTCCATTCTATAACATCAATCTTTTCTCCATGTAGTTCATTTATTATATTTTGAATACGAATTCCTTTTTGACCTACACATGAACCAACAGGGTCTATATTTTCATTTTGTGAATAAACTGCAACTTTGCATCTCTTTCCCGGATCTCTAGAAACACTCTTTACTTCTATTATTCCTTCATAAATTTCTGGAATTTCTATTTCTAACATTTTTCTAACAAAATCAGGATGACTTCTTGAAACTATTACTTGAGGAGCTCCTTTTTCTCCTCTATCTACATCAACCACATAAGCTTTTATTTTATCATTAACTCTATACTTTTCTGTTGGAATCTGTTCTTTTGCTGGCATAATACCCTCAAGTCTTCCTAAATCCATAATAACAATTCCTCTTTCTGCTTTTTGGATTATTCCAGAAACGATTTCTCCTTTTTTGTCACTATATTCATTATATAATACTTCTCTTTCTGCTTCTCTAATTTTTTGTACAATAACTTGTTTTGCTGTTTGTGCCGCAATTCTTCCAAAGTTTTTTGGAACAATTTCTATATCTACTTGATCTCCAACTTTTAAAGATTTATTTATTTTTTTTGCATCTGTTAAAGATATTTGTTGTATTGAATTTTTAAAATCGACATCTTCTACAACCTCTTTTGTAGAAAAAACTGAGGTAGCACCTGTGTTTTCATCCATAATAACTTTTACATTTTCTGAAGAGTCAAAATTCTTTTTATATGCTGTAACCAATGCTGTTTGAATTGATTCTAATAAATACTCTTTTTTTATTCCTCTTTCTTTTTCTAAATCTTCTAAAGCTAAAATTAATTCTTTATTATCTATTGCTTTCATTTTTCTATCATCCTTTCTATTAAAACTCAAATATTGTTTTTACTCGTGCAATTTTTTCTCTTGAAATTTTGTATTCCACATTTTCTTGAATAATTGTTATATGATCTTTTGTTACATCTTTTAAAATTCCATTGTATTCTTTAAATCCATTTTCATCTTTTCTAAAAAGGCTAACATTTACATTTGAACCTATATATTTTTTTAATTGCCAATCCTTTCTTAAATTTCTCTCTAGCCCTGGAGATGAAACTTCTAAAAAATATTGTTCTTTTATATAATCTACAGAATCTAAAAGCCCTGTAATCTCGTTATTTACTTTTTCACAGTCTTCTATACTTATCCCATCTTCATTATCAATAACAATGCGCAATATATGATTTTTGCCTTCTTTTAAATATAGGACATCATATAACTCATAGCCTATACCTTCTATTTTATTTTTTATTAAATTCTCTACTTTTTCTTCAATATTTGCCATATTATTCGTATGAAAATTTCATACTCTCCTTTCTTTTTATAAAGTTTAAGAGCGAGATTTTTGTTCCCGCTCTTTCTTATTTATTATGCTCTTACTATTATACCCTGTTTTTCCAATAATTGCAAGTGTTTTTTGAATTTTTTCAAATTTTATATTAATATATAGTTGATGAATCTAACAAATTACTAAATAATTTATAAATTCTCATATTCATCAAATTTGTATAAAGTTGCATTTGTTCTGCAGAAGTCAAATCGTTTATATTAACACTATTTGACAAATCAAGCTTTTCTAAATCTGTTTCTTCTGTATTTTTAACTTCTATATTTAAAGTTATATTTCCTATGTCTTTTATTGTTGAAGTAATAACATATTTATAATCATCCTTCACTACTTCGCTAATATTTATATTTCCTTTTACAAAATCTTCTACTTCTGAATTTTTTGCTCGTTGTGTTGAAAAATCATATTCATAATTCTGTTTATCTACTTTATTTACAACAAGATTAACAATGTCTCCATCTGCTTCAATTGATATTTCTATTTTTTGCATTTTACTTGCAAATATGCCTTTTGTATATAATGAAATTTTGATATTTGCTTCATCATACTCTGATAACTCATCACAAGATTCTATTATGCTATTCAAACTTTCTTTTATTTTATCTTGATTTTCATAGCAATTTAAAAATTCTTGATTATTTTGCAAGTCATTAGATATTTCTGTAACAATTTGTCTTAACTGAGCTACTGTGATATTTATTGTAGTCTTTTTCATTCCATCTACTTTTTCTTGTGTAAAATATTCATCTACAAATTTACCTTCTATTTCATCTTCAATTATTGTTTCTGCCTTGCTTAAATTGACTTTTTCTCCGATTGAAAGTGAATTTGTTTCAAAAATTCCCTTTAAGTTTTCTAAATTTTCGTTATCTTCGGTTGTTTTATCTACATTTACCTTAAAATATTTATCAAATAAATCTTGAACAAAAATATATATATTTTCATCTCCACTTTGATAAAAAACTTTTCCACTTAAAAGGTTTTCATTTTGATAATTTACATTTGCAGACACTTGCATTTTTTTGCTTTGTTTATCTGATTGTAAATTTAATGTTAAATCTGTCTGATTTAAATATTCTGCAACTTGTTTCATATCTTCATCTTCTGATTGTACATTTCCATTAACTGAAATTGTGCTATTTAATTTTTCTTGATTTTCATTTATTAATTTACTGTAGATTTCCATTCCTTTATTTATTCTATTTAAAAATACATTTTTGGGTTTGGAATTATTTAAACAAAATGCTATTATACATAATATTGCAATAATTGCTATTGTAATAGCTATTCCTGCCCATTTTACATTCACTTTACTTTTGTTTTTTTCTATTTTAGATTCTTCCATTTTTATTTGTTCCTTTCTTTCTATAGATATAAATATGGTTAAAAATGAACTAGATATGACATTGAAATTATTTTTTTCAACCTTAATCCCATTCGAAATCAGTATACAATATTTCGTTATTTCTTGTCAATAAAATTTTCTAAAATCACACTAAAATTTTTTTAGCATAATATAATGTATATCTTTAATGATTTTAGTAGATAATATTTTTTAAAGAGAGGAGATTTTTTTTATGAAATCAATTTGCATAAAGGTATCTAATTCTAAAACAATAAATTATCTACTAACTAAAATAAACCAAATACAAATAGATAATGTTTATTTTTCCTTAAAAAAATTTAAGATTTATAATAATATTATTATTCATTATAAAGGAAATAATACATCTTTATTCCTAAAAAAAATTTCTGATATTCTTTCTTCATTAATAATTGATTTATATGAAGAAGAAATAGTTCAAAAACTTTTGCAAAGTGAATATTTTTATTTCAATAGTTTGGAACAAAAACAAATTTTGGAAAATACTATTTATGATTTATATGATGAAGATGAAGCATTAAATCCAGAAAAAGTGAGATACAATTTGATATCTAACAGTTTTTATATGTATTTGAATGTACATCATTCTGTACTTTTAAAGGGTTTTATAACTTTTAGGATTAAAGATTATTTTGAAATGATATTAGAACAAATTGATAAATCTGTTAATAAATATATTGTTGAACAAGAATATACAGAATTTATTTCATTACTAAAAATGTATATAAATTCTGAAAAATCGAAATGTGATTTAATACATCTCGTATATAGCAGCTCTAACCCTATTCTACTTGATAGCAATAAAAATTTTATTTCTTTAGATCTTAATACTCTTGGAGCTAAATATTTATCTGATATTTCTTTTTCTTCAAATGACTTTGCATTAAATACTTTGCTAAATCTTGTGCCTAAGAAAATTTATGTTCATCTTGCACCTGATAATTGTAAAGATGAATTTTTAAACACTCTTAAACTTGTTTTTGAAGATAGACTTGTTTTTTGTAATGACTGCTCTATTTGTAATTTTTATAAAAATCAAAAATCAAGAATTTTTTAAAATGTTATCATACAAAAAAAATAAAGACCCTCTTGTAATTTTAAGAAGGTCTTTAAAATTCTTTCTATGTATTAATTATCCTAAATACTTTATATTATTTTAAATTTTTTCTCCTAAGTTGTCCACATGCTGCATCAATATCGGATCCTAGTTCTCTTCTAATTGTCGCAACAATACCATGATCATTTAAATAATCTCTAAATTTTATTATATTTTCATTTGAACTCTTATCAAATTTTCCATTTTCTATTTTATTAATAGGAATCAAATTAACATGACAATTCATTCCATGCAAAAGTTTTACCAGTCTTTTAGCATCTTCTAAATTATCATTGTTATCTTTTGCCAAAGCATATTCAAATGAAACTCTTCTATTTGTTTTTGCTATGTAATCTTTACATGCTTTAAGTAATTCTTCTATATTATATAAATTATTTACTGGCATCATTTCACTTCTTTTTTTGTCTGTAGTAGCATGAAGTGAAATAGAAAGAGTGCATTGAATGTTTTCTTCAGCAAGTCTATAAATATTTGGAACCAACCCACTTGTTGATACACTAATATGTCTTGCACCTATATTTATTCCTTTTTGATTATTTATAATTCTTATTGCATTAACAACATTTTCGTAATTATCTAAAGGTTCTCCTATTCCCATAAAAACTACATTTGATATTCTTATATTTTCATCTCTTTCTACAGCCAAAATCTGCTCAACTATTTCTCCAGAGCTTAAACTCCTTGCAAATGCAATACCTGTAGATGCGCAAAATTTACAGCCCATTTTACATCCTATTTGTGAAGATACACAAATACTAAAACCATGATGATATGACATTAAAACTGTTTCTATTGCATTTCCATCTAATAGATCAAATAAATATTTAATTGTGCCATCTGATGCAACTTGCTTTTTTAATATTTTAAATATTCCTAAAGTATAATTCTGTTTCAACTTTTCTCTTAATTCTAATGATAAATTTGTCATTTCATCAAAGGTTTGAACTTTATCTATATATATCCATTTAAAAATTTGTTCAGCCCTATATGACTTTTCTCCAATTGATACCAATTCTTCTTTTAGTGCTTCCAAATCATAGTCTTTTATATTTTTCATTAATATGCTCCATTCTTATTATTAATTTTCACAGCTTTAAATTTTATCTCTTCATTTAATTGGTAAAAGTTTTCTTTTCATTTACTATTTTTTATTGCAATTATAGTTTCTTCTATTTTCATAGTTGTTTGTTCCCCTGTAATCATATTTTTTAAAGAAACTACATCATTTTTTATTTCATCTTCTCCAATTATTATGACAAACTTAACATTTAATTTATCTGCAATTTTAAACTTTTTTCCTAATTTTTGATTTTCTAAATTTACTTGAACATTAAGTTCACTTTCTCTTAAAATTCTAGCAATTTCTGCACATTTTTCATAATCTTCTGTCATTGATATTACAAGTACATCAGATATTGACTGACCATTTGCAGAAATAATATTACTATCTGTTAATTGAAAAAACAATCTTGAAAGTCCAATAGAAATACCAACTCCAGGCATTTTTCTGTTTGTATAATATTCTGCTAAATTATCGTATCTTCCGCCAGAGCAAACACTTCCAAGGTCTTTGTATTTATCTAAAAATGTTTCATACACTGTTCCTGTATAATAGTCTAAACCTCTCGCAATAGTTAAATCTAATTTTATATTTTTTTCTGGAACTCCAAAAATTTGTACAAATTTCAAAACCTCTCTTAATTCACTTATTCCTTCTTGGAAAACATCATTTTCAATTTTCATATCTTCCAAACTTTGTAATTTTGTGCTATTTGTTCCATCTATAGAAATAAATTGCATAATGGTATTTACTTGATTTTCATTTATATTTTTTAATAATTCTTTTTTTACTGAATCAGGTCCGATTTTTTCTATTTTATCTATTATTCTCAAAATTTCTGTAGATGTATCTTCCAAATCTAAACTTGCAAATAGCCCATTTAAAATTTTTCTATTATTAATGCAAATTGTAAATTCATCAAACCCTAAATTTTTAAATGTATTATAAATAATTGCTGGAAGTTCTGCATCATTTAAAATTGATAGTTTTCCATCTCCAATTATGTCTACATCACATTGATAAAATTCTCTATATCTCCCTCTTTGAGCCTTTTCTCCACGATATACTTTACCTATTTGATACCTTTTGAATGGAAAACTTAATTTATCATAATATTCTGTTACATATTTTGCTAAAGGAACTGTTAAATCAAATCTAAGTGCTAAATCATTATCTCCTTTTTTTAATCTATAAATTTGTTTTTCTGTTTCTCCACCAGCTTTAGCTAGAAGTACATTTGCGTCTTCTATGATTGGTGTGTCTAATGGCAAAAATCCATATTTTTCATAAGATTTTCGTATTATCTCTTTCATTTTGTTAAATAATATTTGCTCTTCTGGTAATAGCTCCATAAAACCTGGCAATGTTTTAGGTTTTATTTTGTCATTCATAAAATCTATCTCCTCTTTTTTATTTCTTTTAAAAATCTTTTATATTATATCATTTCTTTCTTGATTTGACAATATTTTAAATATTTTATTTATTATTTTCTATAATTAATTTATGATAATGTCTTAAGTATTAAATTTGGAAAATGTCTCAAAAAAAATGTATGATCTCCTTTCGTATGAATTATTACATTAAATTTACTATATATATCTTTAAATATCTCCCTTGATATTCTGTAAATATCTGTTTCATTTAGTGTATCTAAAACTTCAATATGTACTGAACCTTGATATCTATCAGGACCATAATTATTTAATACTAAATCATAAGTTTCTTGAACATTTTCTTTAACAAAAATTAATTGTGCTTTTGGTAGTCCTCCTTCACTAAATAAATTTTAGTGGAATAGAAAAAGCCAACATATTAAATGTTGACTTTTTATTCATATTTTATCGACATAAAATAAATGTTGATTTTATAGTGTTTTCATCTCTTTTGTCCACATTTATTTTTTTCGTGGACAAAATGTGGACAAATTGTCCACGGTGGACATAATTTTCAAATTTTTACGATTTTTTTGTTTTTAAGAATGCCAATTTTTCAAAGGTTTTAAGCATTTTTACCATGACAATTTTTGTACTTTTTCCCACTTCCACATGGGCATGGGTCATTTCTACCTATTTTTGGTTCTTCACGTCTTACAGTTCTGTCAACATCAGGATTTTCTAATGTTGATTGTCCTCCATCAACACTTCTTATTGCTTGTAGAGCTGTATTTGTTATTTTAGCTTGTTCTGATCTTCTTAAATCTTTTTGTTGTCTCAAATTCATTAGAAGTTTTACAACATCAACTTTTATCGCCTCAATCATTTCATCAAACATTTCTGTTCCGACAATTCTATATTGAACAACTGGGTCTTTTTGTCCATAACCTTGAAGTCCAATTCCATTTTTAAGCTCATCCATTGCATCAATGTGGTCCATCCATTTTTGGTCAACTACTTTAAGCATAACAATTCTTTCTATTTCACGCATTTGTTCTGAAGTAATTTCTTCTTCTTTTTGAGCATATTTTTCATGAGCTTGTTTTTTCAAGCTTTCTGCAATTGCTGTTGGTGCTTCTTGTTTTTCTTTTATCTCATCAAACATCTGTATACCAAATGTATTTTGAATTTCTGTAGCTAATGCTGTAACATTTAAATGTAAATTTCCTTTTTCGTCCATTTCATTGTATGTATCAACAGTCGCATCTGCTACCCAATCTATCATTTTGCTAATATTTGAACTTAAATCTAATCCATCAAGCACTTCTCTTCTTTGAGAATAAATTTCTTCTCTTTGAACATTCATAACATCATCATATTTTAATACATTTTTACGGATTGTGAAGTTTCTGCCTTCTACTTTCTTTTGAGCATTTTCAACAGCTCTTGAGATAAATCCTACTTGAATTGGCATGTTTTCATCAACATTTAATGTATTGTATAATTTTGTTACTCTGTCTCCTCCGAAAATCTTCATTAAATTGTCATCTAGACCAATATAAAATTGTGAAGCTCCTGGATCTCCTTGACGACCTGAACGTCCTCTTAACTGGTTATCAATACGACGAGATTCATGTCTCTCTGTTCCTATTATTCTTAGCCCACCAGCTTCTATTACCATTTTCTTTTCTTTGTCTATTTCTTTATCAAATTTTTCTTTTAATTTATTGAACTTTTCCCTTGCCCTTAATATATCTTGATCATCTGTCTCATAATATGTGTTTGCCTCTTCTACAAGATTTTCTGGAACTTTGTCTTTTAACATTTGCTCTCTTGCTAAAAATTCACTATTTCCACCAAGCATAATATCTGTACCACGGCCTGCCATATTTGTTGCTATTGTAACTGCTCCAAGTTTTCCTGCTTGTGCAACAATTGCAGCCTCTTGCTCATGATATTTAGCATTTAATACAACATGTTTTATTCCTTCTTTTTTAAGCAATTTGCTTAATTTTTCTGATTTTTCTACAGATACTGTACCAATTAGAACTGGTTGTCCTGTTGCATGAGCTTTTTTTACATCTTCTATTACTGCATTAAATTTCGCTTTTTCGTTTTTATAAATAATATCATGTGCATCTTTTCTTATCATTGGCTTGTTTGTAGGAATCTCTACAACATCCAAATTATATATTTCTTCGAATTCCTGTGCTTCTGTACTTGCAGTACCAGTCATTCCTGATAATTTTTTGTACATTCTAAAATAGTTTTGGAATGTAATTGTTGCAAGTGTTTTTGATTCATCTGCAATTTTTACCTTTTCTTTTGCTTCAATTGCTTGATGCAATCCATCATTATATCTTCTTCCATACATAATACGTCCTGTGAATTCATCTACAATTAAAACTTGTCCATCTTTTACTATATAGTCAACTTCATTTTGCATAACACCATGTGCTCTTAAAGCTTGATGTACATGATGTACAATATCTGAATTTTCTATATCATTAAAGTTTTCAAGATTGAAGAATTTTTCTGCCTTTTCAATACCTTTTTGTGTAAGAGAAGCAGATTTTGCTTTTAAATCTACAATATAATCATATTTTTCATTATCTTCTTCTTGTTCTAAGTCTTTCTCATCTTCTTCAATTATAACTTTCTTTTCTAGACTTCTAACAAATGTGTCTGCTCTTTTATACAAATCTGATGATGAATTTGCTCTACCAGAAATAATAAGTGGTGTACGAGCTTCATCAATTAAAATACTATCGATTTCGTCTACTATTGCATAATGTAATTCTCTTTGCACTAATTGGTTTTTGTATATAACCATGTTATCTCTTAAATAGTCAAATCCAAATTCGTTATTTGTACCATAAGTAATATCAGCATTATATGCTTCTTGTTTCTTTTTAGGATCAAGACCAGGAATAACAAGTCCTACAGACAATCCTAGGAATTTATATAATTTTCCCATCCATTCACTATCACGCTTAGCTAAGTAGTCATTAACTGTAATTACATGGACTCCTTTGCCTTCTAATGCATTTAAATAAACTGGTAGTGTAGCAACTAAAGTTTTTCCTTCTCCAGTTTTCATCTCTGCAATTCTACCCTGGTGAAGTATAATTCCACCTATTAATTGAACATCAAAATGTCTCATTCCTAAAACTCTTCTTGATGCTTCTCTTACAACTGCAAATGCTTCTGGTAATAAGTCATCTAATGTTTCACCATTTGCTAATCTATTTTTAAATTCTCCTGTTTTGGCTACCAATTCATGATCTTTTAGTTTTTTCATTTCATCTTCTAAACTATTAATCTTATTAACAATTGGCATTACTTTTTTTACTTCTCTCTCACTGTATGATTTAAATAAACCCATTTTTTCTATCATCCTCTCAAGTCATATTTTTATACATGTTATACTATATCACTAACTTTAATTTTTAGCAAGTATTTTTTTAATTTTTGCGTCATTCTTTGAGTTCTTCACTTAACTTCCATATAGCCTTAGTCTCTATTCTAGAAACATAAGATCTAGATATTCCCATAGACTCTGCAATTTCATGTTGAGTTTTTGGTTTTTCTCCATTTAACCCAAATCTAAGCTCTATAATCGTTCTTTCTCTATCTTTTAATACTTCTTTCATTTTTTTATAAAGCTTTTTTATTTTCATTTTTAAATCTACAATATCCTCTATACTTCTTTCATCATTTTCCAATACTTCTTCTAATGTAACAACATTATCATCTTTATCTTTCCCTATCGTATCATTTAAATATACCTCTGAATTAAGTTTTTTCGTTGATCTTAAATACATCAAAATCTCATTATCTATGCATCTTGAAACATAAGTTGAAAGTCTTGCACCTTTTTCTGGTTTAAAACTATTTATTCCTTTTATTAATCCAATTGTACCTATTGATAATAGGTCATCTTGATCAACATTTGTGTTAGCATATTTCTTACAAACATGTGCAACTAATCTTAAATTTTTTTCAATAAGTAAATTTCTCGCTTCATCATCTCCTTGTTGTATTCTTTCCAATGCTTTTCTTTCTTCTTCCGAGTTTAATGGTTCAGGAAAAAGTGTACTTCCTGAAATATATCCAACTACAAAAATCGCTGTTTTTAAAAAACTTAAAAACCCTGATAGGCAAATACTTGAAAACATAAATGCACCTCCATTTTTCTCATAACACATTATATGTTTTAGAAAAATAAAAGTGCATGACCATTAATTATTTGTTATATTATTGGTATTGTCCTCTTCTACATTACTATTATTCTCATCAGTTGCATTTTCTGTATTTGTAGTATTAGTTGTATTTTTTTCTTTTTTCTTTTCTTCATTTTCTTGTTTTTCAAGTTCGTTTATTAATTCTTGTAAAGTTTTAACATCTGTTCCCATAAGCTCCCAATCATTTGCATTCATTGATTGTGTAAGGTTTTTATTAGCTTTTATTATTGATTGGATTAAACCATCTATGTCCTCATCTGTATATGTATCAATACTTGTAGCTTCTTGTGATACTATATTTTCCAAAGCTTCTTTTAAATTATTTCCAATTGCTATTTTATTACCTGAAGCAACTATTACTTTCTTTAAATATGGCATACCAGACTCATTTATTTTTGTTTGATATATTTGCTCAATATATAAAATAGTATTATCTATTGGAACTACCATAATTTGTTTTGTAACTCTTGCACCTGTAACATTTAAGCTTTGAATTTCTTGATTCATGCCATCATTTTCTAATATTTTGCTATCTAATTGTGTCAAACCTAAAATGCTTTGATCAGAAGATAATTTTGAAATTTTCAATTTATTTGTTCCATTTTCCACAACTCCAACTAAGTAACTTGTCAAATTTTGTTTTTCACTTGGAGTGTACATCTGAATAAGTCCTATTTCTTCAAGATTATTATTTTTAACCATAGTATAATAAGACTCTAATTTTGTAGTTACAGATTTTCCATTTTGGTTTGTAACATAAGTTGCTGTACTCCAACTGTCATCTCCTCTATATAATATTTCTGACTTTGTATTATGGTATTCTTCAAGCATTGATGACTGAATATCATATAAAAATTGTGGATAAACAAACTGACTTGATATATCTTCTGGTATTTGTGAATCCAAACCTTGGAATACATCTGGGTACATTTTTCTATAAGCCATTGCAATAGGATCTGTAGAATCTGTTATATAAAATCTCATGTTTCCATCATAACAATTAATAATTACTTTTATTGAATTTCTTATATAATTTATAGTTCTCTTTTCTCCAGAATATTTTATTGACGCACGTGTTGAATATGGATAATTATTTGAAACTGTATAACCATCTAATACCCAATACATATCTCCATTCTTATCAGCAACTACATAAGGATTTTCATCAAATAATACATCTGGTAAAACAAGTTCTGCTCTTCTAATAATGTTTCTATTAATCAAAATTCTATTATCTTTACTTATATCTGAAGAAAATGCCAATTTTACATTATTAATCTTAACACCAAGATTAAATCTATCTAAAAATCCTAATTTTAATCCAGAATTTCCATTATATGTTGATGTGTATTCATTTCCTTTACTATCTGTATAATCATATTCATTCTTACTATTTTCATCAATTACTATTGCATTATTTGTCTCTAATCCATAATAAATTTGTTTAGTTTTAATATAATCATTATTTTCTATATAAGCTATATCTCCATCATTTGTAGTTGATGTAGCAGATATTCCAATTGCACCATAACCATGTGTATATTCAAAAGTTTTTCCATTATATGTTCTTTTACTACTTACAATCTCTCTTGGAGATAAATAAATTAATCTTGTATTATTATTTTTGTCTTGAGATTTAATAAGTCCTAGAGTATTGTATTTATAATAGCCTTTTTCTGTTTGCTCTTCATTTAATTTATTTAATGCCATTTCTTTATTTATAATAACTGCATTATCTAAAATATTTTGATTATTATTAATCTGATCTGTTGTAATAGTACCAGAATAATCAATTGTTTCTGTATCACAATCTATACCATAAGCTTCTTTTGTATATGAAATATTTCTTTCTATATATTTCTTTTGTTTGTCATATTCATTAGTTTTTACATATAATAAGTCAAAACAAATCATAACAACAAACATACTTACTAAATATGCTGGAATTATTATAATATCTCTTATAATCTTGCTTCTTTCAAATTTCTTCAAATTTGATGATACCAAGAAAGCTGTAATTATTATAACAATAGATAAAATTACATTTCCCCATAATTTTATTATTACATCAGTCTTACCTGCACCAATTAATTCTAGCCCTCCATCAGTTGTAACAAAATTACTAAATACTATATCTAAAGTTCCTACTAAATTGAAAACAGCAAATACAATTGCCAAACTTTTTATGTATTTTATTAAATGTTTAATTAAATTACTCTTTTTTAATGTTTCTCTATCTATTCCATCAAAATACCTGTTAAATATAAATATGTAATATAAAACAGAGTAGAATATCAAAGCTATATATATTATCATAAAATACCTTAATAACATTTTAATTAAAGGCTCTGCAAACATATAAAAAGAAATATCTAAATTAAATATTAAATCAGTCCTTCCAAAAGACACATTACTTGCAAACAAAATAACTTTTGGTGTAAAAATAAACCCAACAACAAAGCTTGAAATCGCTGCCACAACTAAAGAAATAGACTTATTCAAAAAATGAGGTTGCTCCTTTTTCTCCTGGTCAAAAAAAACTTTTAGCCCATTTTTGATTCCTTTATTTTCTATGTACATAATAACATAAATTAACACAAAATTAATTGCCATAATTGCATATTTGTAAAGCAAATTCGTTTTAAAAATAGGCAAATAATTCTCTCCCAATTCCTTATATTCTAGATAAATTCCTCGATCTGAAATATACATACAAATTGCCACAATTACAACAAACAATATCACCAAAACTCTTCTAACACTTTTTTTCATAAATTTTGCTCCTTTCATTTGGGGACGGTTCTTTTTCAAAA
>DFJF01000005.1:76806-85849 GCA_002372935.1 Clostridiales bacterium UBA3678
GGGACGGTTCTTTTTCAAAAGGGGACGGTTCTTTTTTTGAAGTGGAACGGCTCTTCTTTTACGGCTCTTCTTTTATAAAAGCTCTTTTTAAATAATTGCTTTTACAAATTCTTCACTATTAAATATTTCCATATCGTCAATCTGTTCCCCAACTCCAATAAATTTAATTGGTATTTTGTTTTCTTCTACTATTCCTACAACAACTCCACCTTTAGCTGTTCCATCAAGTTTTGTAAGTATTAAGCCAGTAACATTAGTTTCTTCTTTAAATGCTTTAACTTGTGAAATTGCATTTTGTCCTGTTGTACCATCGATTACAAGTAAAACTTCTTGAGAACAATCTTCCATTTCTCTATCTATAACTTTTTTGATTTTTCTAAGCTCATCCATTAAATATTGTTTATTATGTAATCTTCCTGCTGTATCTACTATTAATACATCAGCATCAATTTCTTTTGTCTTTTTTATAGCATCAAAAACTACAGAAGCTGGGTCTCTTCCTTCCTCTCTTTTTACAAGCTCTGCTCCTGATCTATTTGACCATATTTCTAGTTGCTCTACTGCAGCTGCTCTAAAAGTGTCTGCCGCAGCAATAACTACCTTTTTCCCATCTTTTCTTAATCTGTTTGCAATTTTTCCAATTGATGTAGTTTTTCCAACCCCATTAACACCTACTACTAAAATAACAGATGGCTTGGTTTCAAGTTTTAATGAATTATCAACCTGATCTAGTATATTTTGCATTTCTGTTCTCAATGCATTTTTTACATCTTCTTCATCTTTCAAATTTTCTTTTTTTATTGTTTTTCTAAGATTATTAATTATCTTACTTGAAGTCTCTACTCCAATATCTGACATTATTAAAATTTCTTCTAATTCCTCTAAAAAATCTTCATCTACTTTTCTAAAATTGCTAAACATATCATTTATTTTTTCATTAAATGATGTTTTAGTTTTACCTAGTCCATTTTTTAATTTATCAAAAAATCCCATATTTTTTCCTCTCTTTTCACAGGTATTATACGATATTTTTCTGAAAATATCAAGTATTTGCACTTAATTCATGTTATTTTATTGTTTTTTAATTTTAGGTTTAGCAATCAGGGATGCAATATATCCAAAAAAGACAGCTGCTGCAATTCCTCCACTACTTGCTTTTAGTCCCCCAGTAAAAGCTCCTATTAAACCATCTTCTTTTGCTGCCTGTATAGTTCCATTTGCTAAATTATATCCAAATCCAGTAAGTGGCACTGTAGCAC
This sequence comes from Clostridiales bacterium UBA3678, assembly GCA_002372935.1. Lineage (GTDB taxonomy): Bacteria > Bacillota > Clostridia > TANB77 > CAG-508 > CAG-269. The sequence goes on from DFJF01000005.1 coordinate 78,066, forward strand.
CAGCTCCAGCAAATTTAACTAAATATTGATAAATACCTAGCCCTCCTAAAATAACCCCTGTTGTAACATATATTACCAAAATTCTTGCCGGAGTTAGTTTAGTTTTATCTATTAAAATTTGTCCAATTACACAAAGCACTCCACTAACCAAAAAACACTTCAATAATTCAATCCAATTAAGGTTACACAAAAATTCCATAAATCCTCCTTTTAGAACAGATCTGTTTTACTATATTTCTATACTTATTGCATGTGCTATTCCTGGAATTGACTCTCCTTGCTGTGAACTCATTGAATTCATCAAAGCTCCAGTTGCCATAAGCAAAATTTTCTTCAACTTTTTTTCTTTCAATTGCTTAAATAAATAGCCAGAAAATACGCTTGCACAGCATCCACATCCACTTCCTCCTGAATGTGTATCTTGCTTTTCTTTGTCAAATATTAATACCCCACAATCATTATAAACTGATTTTATATTATATCCAGCTTTTTCTGATAATTCTATCAAAATATCTTTTCCAACATATCCTAAATCACCAGTTAATATTGCATCATAGTAATTTGGACTTCTTCCTGTATCTCTAAAATGAGTCATCATTGTGTCAAATGCTGCAGGTGCCATTGCCGCTCCCATATTATTCGCATCTTTAATTCCCATATCTACAATTTTTCCAGATGTTATACTTGTAATATAAGGACCTTGTCCAGAATTTGACAAAATTGTTGCTCCTGCTCCAGTAACTGTCCATTGCGATGTTTGAGGTCTTTGGTTTCCTAATTCCAATGGAAATCTAAACTGTTTTTCCGAACTGCAAAAATGACTTGAAGCTGTTGAAATTGTATGTTTTATACCATTTTCTACAAATATTGATGCTAATGAAAGACCTTCTACAAATGTAGAACATGCTCCAAATATTCCAAAAAAAGGTATATTTAATTCTCTAAGTCCAAAACTTGATGAAATACATTGATTCAATAAATCTCCTGCAAAACAATATTCAATCTCATTAGCTGGAATTCCAGACTTAGCTATAACTAAATTTGCCGTTTCTTTTACAATTTTACTTTCAGCTTTTTCCCAAGTCTTTTCTCCCCACATTTCATTTTCTAAACATCTATCAAAATACTTTGCCAATGGTCCATCCGCTTCTTTTGGTCCAACAATTGTAGCACATTCTAGTATTGTTGGCGGATTATTAAATTTTATTGTTTGTTTTCCAATTTTCTTCATAATTCTCTATTAAATAACAATTCCTTATATAATTATTTAGGTTTTTAAAGGATACCCATAAACCCCGTTTTTCGTTTAATTTTACACATTTCTTGATAAACTATAGTATATCTTTTATTAAACTGCTGCATTTATAAGCAGATATAAAATTCCGACTATTATAGAAGTAGATATTCCATAAACTAAAACTGGTCCAGCAACTGTAAACATCTTAGCTCCAACTCCCATAATATAGCCTTCTGATTTATATTCCATAGATGGAGCAACAATAGAATTCGCAAATCCTGTAATTGGAATCAATGATCCAGCTCCAGCAAACTTACCTATTTTATTAAAAATATTTAATCCTGTTAAAATTGCACTAATTGCAATTAATACAATAGATACAATTGTCCCTGATATATCTTTATCAATTCCTTTATATAAACAAAAATCCATAATAATTTGTCCTATTGAACAAATTAATCCACCAACCCAGAATGCATTAAAGCAATTTTTTAATATCGGTGAATTAGGAGATTTTTGATTTACATATTCTTGATATTCTTTTTGAGTATTTAATGGGTTATCCATGATCATATTCTCCTTTGATAATTTATAAATTTAATATTATTATTTTCAAAAAAATAATTTTTATTCAAAAATCTAATAATTATATTTTTAAAAAATCTTGCTCTCTTTGAAAAAAGAACTGTCTCTTTTAAAATAGGGACAGTTCTTTAATTATTTATTTATATTTTTATATTTAATATATGAAACAACTGCACTTAAAGCAAATGCAAATGCTATAATTATTATAAATGTTTTTGCACCAGTATATGGTAATGACTTAATACTACTAAAACTGGAATTTGCATTAATAGATTTTGATGAATTACTTGATGTATCACTTGATGAATTATTATTAATTGATGATGAATTATTATTTGATGATTTATTTTCTATATAAATGTCATCATCTCCAGAAACTACTGTAACTTTACATGTATCTGTATAATTTCCATCTGAAGTTCTAACAGTGATTGTTGCTGTTCCTTCTGATATTGCTGTTATCTTTCCAGTTGATGATACTCTAGCTACAGTCTCATTTGAACTTGACCATGTTACATTTTTATTTGTTGCATTTGTTGGTGTTATTACTGCTGTTATTGTTTCACTTTTTCCTTTATTTAATTTCAATTCTGCTTTACTTAACGTAACTTTTGTAACACTAATAGCAGAGTTATCTAAATTTCCTGAGCTATTTGAATTGTTTGAGCTATTAGTATTATCTTTATTTTCTGATCCATTTGAATTGTTTGAACTATTAGTATTATCTTTATTTTCTGATGAATTTTCTGTAACATTTACAGTACAACTAGCTGTATATTCTCCTTCTTTAGTTATAACAGTTATTATAGCTGTTCCTTTTGATATCGCAGTCACTTTTCCATCAGAAGATACTGTAGCAACAGATTCGTTTGAACTTGACCATGTTACATTCTTATTTGTTGCATTTGTTGGTGAAATTATTGCTGTCAAACTTTCTGTATTTCCTGTTTTCATATCTAAATTAGTCTTGTCTAATGTAACTCCTGTTACAAAGTTCCATATCGTTTGACTTGTCGTTTCCGTAGTATATGCCTTTATACATGTACTTGTATTCTTTAGTGTATAATTTCCTATTTTATAATTATCAGATAAATCTTTCCAAGTCGTTCCATTATCAAATGATACAAAACTTTCTCCTATGCTTGCGGTAGCTGTATTGTATTGATCACTTGAATTAGTCAGTCCACTTTCTAAACTATTTAGTTCTATTGGTATATGAGCTCCACTTTCACTATTTGTATATTTTACTGCCACAACAAACTTATTTCCTGTAAGTTCTATTGGATTTCTTAATTTTATAATATGATATCCTGGTGTAATGTTATTTAGTTCTGTTGCAACTAATTTTAAATCCGACTTATCATCACTTTTAGGATTAACATATATTTGTAAACCCTCAGTATCTAATAAATTAATTCCAATTTCATTTAAATATTCACTTTTAGATGCATCATTTCTTGTGTAGACATCAGCTGCTATAGCAGAGGTATTTGAAGTCGTAGTATAAATTGAATTATTTGCACCTAATTCATCATGTTGATACAAATTGTTATAAGGTATTTCACTTGAACTTGAAAATTCTTCAATTTCGTTTATACCTAACATTGTTTTTTCAATATCTACATCATCATAAGAAATATACATATATCCATTTTTTCCACCTATAGATGTTCCATAAGAATTTTGTACTATATATGCACCTTTATTTTTTGGTTGCTGACCATTTGTAAAATTGGTTGTCTCATAGTTGTCATCCCAACCAACAATGGTAATTGCATGATTTACTGTCTTTGTAGAATCATTACAATAATATGCATAAGTTTTTGGATTATAATATCCATTTTTACTCTTTATTGCTGTATTTGTTGAAGAATCTATTGTAAAACCATCCATATAAATAAGAGATTCAACTGGTCCTTTATTTTTTATATGTTCTTTTATTAAAGTTCTTATTGCTTCTACTTCATCTGGTATTCCATTGTTATCATCATCTTTACTATATGTAGTTCCTGTTCCACTTGAATATGTTATGTTCCCTGATGAATCTATATTTTTATCTACAGTTGCATAAATATTAGCATCATCTACTCTAGCATCTATACTTTGGTTTAATAAATCTTTATTAACACTTGATATAGGTGTTAAATAATATGTACTACTTGTATTATTTTTTTCATCATATACACTTGAAAAGGGAAATTTGTTTTCCAATACTGGAGCATTACCACTTGACATAATCGCTAATGACATTAAAATAGACCCTTCTGTACCTTGCTTTCTATTATACATTTTAGACGCTTTATAATCAAAAAATGCAGGAGAATAAACTCTTCCACTACCAGTTCCTTCCAACATCGTAGATAAAGAAAAAGCCCAACATAAACTAGTCTGTTTTTGATCTTTTAGTGTTAATCCAGTAACTTTATAAGTAGAAGGTAAATTGTTTTCTCCTACTAATTTCATTAATTCATTATATTTTGATTTTTTTACCGAATCCTCTAATGTAGTACTATAAGTAGTTGTAATTTTTGTTGAATTTTCTGTTGTTTCATTTAAATCTTTCGCATTACTATAACTATACATCCCTAAAATAAGAGATAAACAAAGAATAATGCTACAAGTTAAATATAATATTTGCTTTTTCATATAATCCTCCTAATTTATTTCTATACAATTATAATTATATAACTTAATTCATTTTAATACAATAGTAAAAATATTACATTTTTATTACACCTTAAAAAGGGACAGTTCTAATTTAAAATTAATCTCGAAAAGATCTGTTCTAAGCAGGGGTGATCCCGAAAAAATCTATTCTCAACTGACCTGTCCCCATTTCAAAAAGAACCGTCCCTTTTCAAAAAAGAACCGTCCCCTTTCAAAAAAGAACCGTCCCCTTTCAAAAAAGAACCGTCCCTTTTCAAAAAAGAACCGTCCCCTTTCAAAAAAGAACCGTCCCTTTTCAAAAAAGAACCGTCCCCCTTTGAAATTATAAAAATTTTCCAGTATAACTATTTTCGTTTTTGGCGATTTGCTCTGGAGTACCAATTGCAACAACTGTTCCTCCTCCTTCTCCTCCTTCAGGTCCTAGATCAATAATATGGTCACATGTTTTTATTAAATCTATATTATGTTCTATTACAATTATTGTATTTCCTGTGTCTACAAGTCGTTGTAAAATATTTATTAGTCTGTGTACATCTGCAATATGAAGACCTGTTGTTGGTTCATCTAAAATATACAAAGTTTTCCCTGTTGCTCTCTTTGATAGTTCTGTTGCAAGTTTTACACGTTGAGCTTCTCCTCCTGATAATGTTGTAGAAGGTTGCCCAAGTTTTATATATCCTAAACCAACATCTGACAATGTTTGAATCTTTTGCTTTATTTTGGGAATTTTGTCAAAAAATTCTAATGCTTCTTCAACAGTCATATCAAGTACATCAGCTATATTTTTATCTTTATATTTTACTTCCAAAGTTTCATAATTGTATCTTTTTCCTTTACATACTTCACATGGTACATAAACATCAGCCAAAAAATGCATTTCTATTCTGTGAACCCCATCTCCATTACATGCTTCACATCTACCTCCAGGGACATTGAAACTAAACCTTCCTTTTTTATATCCACGAAGTTTTGCCTCATTTGTTGTAGCAAAAATCTCTCTTATATCATCAAAAACTCCTGTATATGTTGCAGGATTTGAACGCGGAGTTCTTCCTATTGGAGATTGATCTATATTAATAATTTTATCTATGTTCTCTAATCCCTTAATTTCTTTGCATTTTCCAGGCTTTTCATTTGCTCCATTTAGATCTCTTGCAATTGTTTTGTATAATATTTCATTTACAAGTGTTGATTTTCCAGAACCTGAAACTCCTGTAACACAATTGAATAATCCAAGTGGGAATTTTACGCTTATGTTTTTTAAATTATTTTCTGTTGCTCCAATAACTTCTATACACTTACCTTTTACTGGTTTTCTACGCTTTTTAGGTACTTCAATTTTCTTTCTTCCACTTAAATATGCACCTGTTATAGATTCTGGAACTTGCTTTATTTCTTCTGCAGTCCCTTGTGCCATTAATCTTCCCCCATGAACTCCAGCTCCAGGTCCAATATCTATAATTTGATCTGCCGCATACATGGTATCTGTATCATGTTCTACAACAATTACAGTGTTTCCAAGGTCTCTCAATTTTTTTAAAGTTGCAATTAATTTTGCATTATCTCTTTGATGTAACCCAATACTTGGTTCATCAAGTATATATAAAACTCCTGTAAGTCCTGAACCTATTTGTGTTGCAAGTCTTATACGTTGAGCCTCTCCACCAGATAATGTTCCTGCACTCCTTGAAAGTGTTAGATATGACAAACCTACATCTATTAGGAATTGTAATCTTTTATCAATTTCTGTTAATATCATTTCTGCAATTAATTTTTCTGTTTTTGTAAGTTCAAGGTTTCTTAAATAACTTTGAATTTTATCAATAGACATCTCTGTTAGCTCATTAATATTTTTATCTCCAACTTTTATTGATAATACTTCTTTTTTGAGTCTTGCGCCTTTGCATACTGGACAATCAGAATTGCTCATATACATTTCATAAAAATCTCTCATTCCTTGAGATTTAGTTTCATTGTGTCGCCTTTCAAGTGTTGGAATAACTCCCTCAAATGGTGCTGTAAATTGCCTTGTACCAATACTTGACTCATATTCAAAATCAATTTCTTCATCACCTGTGCCATACAAAATTTTATCCAAAAATTCTTTTGGAAGTTTTTTAATTGGCTTATTTTTTATATTTACTCCATAATGTTTTCCAATTGACTCAAAATACATTTTAGCCATTGTATCCCCACGTTTCATTGTACTTGCGCCAAAAGCTTTTACCCCATCATATAAAGTTTTATTTTTATCTGGAATAATAAGATCTTCATCCATTTTCATCAAATAGCCAATTCCTAAACATGATGGACATGCACCCATTGGATTATTAAATGAAAACATACGTGGTGTTATCTCTGGGAAACTAAATCCACAATCTGGGCATGCATAATTACAACTAAACAACATCTGCTTCGTCTTTTTACTCTCATCTTTATTTTTCAATTTTCCAATATCTGATGAATCAGTTGCACCTAGTGCTTTTAACACTTTTGAATTTTCCTCCAATTTGCTTGCAACTTCAATTACAACTAATTTTTCAGCATGAGACAAAGCAGTTTCAATAGACTCTGTAAGCCTGCTTTTTATATCATTTTTCATAACAAGTCTATCAACAACAATTTCTATATAATGTTTTTTATTTTTATCAATTTTAATCTCTTCAGATAAATCATATATTTCTCCATCAATTTGAACTCTTGCAAATCCTGATTTTCTATACTTTTCAAGTTCTTTTTGGAACTCTCCTTTTCTGCCTCTTACAACAGGGGCCAAAACTTGAATTCTTGTGCCTTCTTCCAATTGCAAAACCTTGTCAACAATTTGGTCAAGTGTCTGTTTTTCTATTTTTTTGCCACAATTTGGACAATATGGTACTCCAATCCTTGCATATAACAAACGAATATAATCATAAATCTCTGTAACAGTTCCAACTGTAGAACGAGGATTTTTAGATGTAGTTTTCTGATCAATAGAAATCGCAGGTGAAAGACCTTCAATTTTATCGACATTTGGTTTCTCCATTACTCCTAAAAATTGCCTTGCATAAGAAGAAAGACTTTCAACATATCTCCTTTGCCCTTCTGCATAAATTGTATCAAAAGCCAAAGAAGACTTACCCGAACCAGATAAACCAGTAATTACAACCAATTTGTCTCTTGGAATCTCCAGACTAATATTTTTTAAATTATGCTCTTTTGCTCCTTTTATTACTATCTTGTCATTCATCATATTCACCTTTCTTTTTCAAACAGGGACGGTTCTCTTTCAAAAGGGGACGGTTCTCTTTCAAAA
>DFJF01000005.1:85933-172367 GCA_002372935.1 Clostridiales bacterium UBA3678
TTCTTTTTTGAAAGGGGACAGTTCTCTTTCAAAAAGGGACAGTTCTTCTTTGAAAATTACAATTATTTCGCTAACTCTAAAATTTTATTCATTATCTCATTTGTGACTTTCTCAATTATTTCTTTATCTTTTCTGTTTTTTCTTTCTTCAGATAAATCTATTGGCTTTCCATATGTAATTGTTACTTTTTTAAAAGGCTTATCTCCACCTTTTATTCCCGCAGGAATTACTACAGCATTTGAATTTAATGCGAAAAAAGCAGCTCCTTCTTTAATTTTTTCTCCTTTTTGTATTCCGTTTCTTGTGCCCTCTGGAAATATTGCAATACAATCACCATTTTTTAATCCTTTTAAAGTTTCTTTTATTGCTGTCATATCTTTAGAATCTCTGTCAACCAGAATCGCCCTAAATTGTTTTCCTAAAAATGCTAGAAATTTATTTTTTGTAATCTCTTTCTTTGCCAAAAATCTCACATCTTTCCTATTACAAGTTGCTTCTATTAATGGTGGATCTAAAAAACTTTTATGATTTCCGCAAATAAGAACTGCACCACTTTTTGGTATATTTTCTGCTCCAAGAACTTTTGCTCTATATACAATCTTGCAATAAATCCAAATTGCCCCTCTTACAATTGCTGTTCTAATATTTTTTAAATATTTCATATAACCTCCAATAAAAAAATATACAATCAAACTATCCTTTTAAACAAAGATCTGTCTCTCTTTCAAAGAAGAACCGTCCCCTTTTGCAAGAGAACCGTCCCCTTTCAAAAAAGAACCGTCCCCTTTTGCAAGAGAACCGTCCCCTTTCAAAAAAGAACCGTCCCTATTTGAAAGTGTCTATTATTTTTAGTATTTCATTGACAACTTCTTCTATAGACAGATGTGTTGTGTCAACTACTATAGCATCTTCTGCTTTGACAAATGGTGCTATTTCTCTTTCTGTTTCAAGTTTGTTTCTTTCTATTATGCTTTCTAGAACTTCTTCGTATGTTACATTCATTCCATTTTCTATATCTTGCTTATATCTTCTGTTCGCTCTTTCTTCTAAAGAACAATCTAAAAATATTTTTACATCTGCATTAGGGAATACAACAGTTCCAATGTCTCTTCCTTCCATTATTATGTTTTGGGTTTCTCCCATTTTTCTTTGGATTGGTGTTACTTTGTCTCTAACTTGTTTTATAGCTGCATATTTGGCAACAACATCATCTACTTTTGGAGTTCTGATTTCTTCTGATACATCTTTTCCATTTAAAAATACTTTTTGTACTCCATTTTTGTTTTCTAATTTTATGTCTATATCTTTTAATATCTTTTCGATTCCTTCTATATCTGTTGGTTCAACTTTATTTTCTAAACAATCCAATGCCACACATCTATACATTGCTCCTGTATCTATTGATACTAAATTTCTTTTTTCTGCTATTATTTTTGTTATTGTTCCTTTTCCACTACCTGCAGGTCCATCTATTGCAACTACAAATCCCATGTTTCAAGCTCCTTTATTTTTACTTTATATTATTTATTTTTTCTGTTTTTCAATTTTCTTATTTTTATAATATCTTTGCTTATAATATCATTTTTTCCAACTTTTGTAAACATATTTCTGTGAAATTACGATTTTTATGTGACTTAAAAGTGAAATTGCCATATTCATATTTTTTATAATCACATTTAAAAACATAAAAATAGCTGAAGTAAAAAAATTCAAAAATTCTCTACTTCAACTATTTACTTTTAATCTCATTTTATTGATTTTCTCCTCTTCCTTCTGGAAGTGCATTACTTGGTAATTCAATTCTGATTTTAATTCTAAATATATAAGTAGCTGCTCTAACAAATTTGCTCTTTTTGAATCTTTGCCATAATGATGGTTTAGCTTCAAATGTCGTTTCTTGAGCATATAATTCTTTTTCTGCATCTAAGCCACTTTCTGCAACTGTCTCAACATCTTCTTTAAATGTTTCTTTTGGTTGTTCTATTATAGCTGAAATTTCTTTAGGTATAACAATTTCTCTATTGTCATTCTCGTCATTACCTGCAACTTTATTTTTTGCTTTGCTTACAACTTTATTTGTTTCTTCTATTGAATGATCTGTAAGTATTTCATTAATATTCTCAGATGCTGTAAGTTCTTGCTTTGCCTCTAATGCATCTTCTGCAGCAACAGCCTCTAGTTGCTCTTCAGGTACAGGAATAAGTTTCAAAGCATCAGCGATCTCTATTCCTATATAGCTTAAAGCTTTTGAGCTATCTTCTAATCTTTCCATATCTATTTCTATGTGTAAGTTTGATTCCAAATTATTAACTTTTGCTTTTAACAATTTTGCAGAATCAGTATATTTTTGAGAAGTTTTTGTTTTAACATTTCCAACTATTTTTAAATTTTCTATAATATCTTCATCAAATTTATCTGAAATTCCATCAACTTTATTTTCCCAGCCATCTTCTTTATTTTCTGCAGCCTCAACAACTTCTTTTAAAACTCCAGATAATGCAATATTTTCTTCTCTATGTTTAATCAATTCTTCAATTTTTTTTGTATTTTCTTCAAACTGCGTAGTTGCAAACTCTATTAGCCCATAAGTTGCTTTATAAACATCTACAGGAAAATTATTCTTCTTTGGATATTCAATTAAATATGTTTTTATTGATTCAACTAAATCCTTAAAATAAGAATTTTCATCTAATTCAATGATTTGTTTTTTACTATTTGGATTTATCATTTTTTGAACTTTATCTATATTTGATAGAATTTTTTCTTCCGTAATTACCATTCTTACATTTACTATGCCAGATCTAGACATTGTAAGTTCCCTCCTTTGTTATCTTACATAATCTATTTAAATTATACAACATCTCAAAAAAAACTACAAGCGCTTTTTGTCGTTTTTTGTTTACAGTTTCATTACATTTATGTTACAAAAATATTACAGAGCATAATTTTCTAAATCAATCTTGTAATTTTTTTATTAGTTATTAAACTATAGATTTTAATTTCTTAATCCCCTAACTAAAGTTGCCTCACATTGATTATAAATTTTCATAATATCAAAATCTTCTTTTTCTTTCATCTTATATACTAATGTTGAACAAATTAAACCATAAATTTCTGTAGCAATAATCTTTGAATCTCCTTTTTTTATCTGTCCAATATTCATGCCTTCTGTTACTGTCTCTTCTATTTTGTTTATATATTCATATATAAGTTTTTGACATTTCTTATTTCTTTGTTCTTTTCCCCATAACTGACTAAGTATAATATTTACCAAATCCTGATATTTATCCACAATTTTTATCTGAATTAAAATAATTGCTTTTATCTTATCTATATAATTTGAATATTTTGCAGTTTTTATGTCAACACTATTTTGTAATAATTTAATTCCTTCTGAAATTAAAAAATCAAAAATTTCTTCTTTACTTGTAAAATGATAGTATAATGTTCCCTTTGCTACACCAACTGTAGCAGTAATATCTTCAACGCTTGTAGCATCATATCCCTTTTCTGCAAATAATTTCATAGATGTTTCAAATATTTTTCTCTTTGTTTTATTCATACACAAAATCCCTTCAATGCTTTTTTTGATATTATATAAAAAAATTGAAAATTATGCAAGCCCTTAGTATAATGATTTTAGTGTTACAATTTACAATTTTAAAGTTTTAATAAATTTCCTAAAACCCCTTGTAAAATTTCAAATAATATGTTATTATAATTATTGTTGAAATTACATAGGAGTATAGTGTCAATGGTAGCACATCGGTCTCCAAAACCGCCTGTGAGGGTTCGAATCCTTCTACTCCTGCCATAAAAAAACAACCTAAATTAGGTTGTTTTTTTATTTTACGAAGCCTCAACTATCAAAATCTTATAATTAAAATATTTTTCTTCTCCATTACACATAAATTTTATTTTATAATTAATATAATTTCCAACTGGAATACTATAATTTGCTCTAAATTGTACTTTAGCTGTTAATGTAACTGTGTTTCCACTTAATACTGTAGTTGATGACAATTTAGCAGATTGTGGATTTATATATGATCTAGTATCATATTCTGTGGTTTCAACTGTTCCATCTGTATAATCATAACTTGAATTATTTTTTATAGTTAATTTAAAAGTAGCTGTTAAATATTGAGTAAGCCATGTTTTTTCATTGTTTGAAATTTTAGTTATTATAGTATTTCCATCTTGTTCATCACCCTCAGATTTGAAAACTTGAAAACTAACTAGCAATCCAGTCTCAAAAGAAGTATTTGTTGAAAGTCTATCTTCTTCAGCTGTATCTGGCTTAACAACATCTGCTCCTGGCAAAGAATCCTTAACATATTTTCCCGAAATCGTCCCATTAATATATAATTCTCTTGTAAGATATGAATATGAAATTGATATAAACACTATAACAATTAATATTAAAACAACTAAAAATCTTGTTTTTATTAATTTTCTTTTCTTTCTTTTATATTTCTTCATAAGCCATCATCTCTTTAAAATATATTTATAAACAACACTTCCAGTCATAACACAAAACCATGCTTCTTCACTTTCAACATCATAATAATACAAAATTGGTTTAAATAATTCTTCTGAAACTTTAAATATTTCCCCAAAATCTTTGACCACAACAATTTCCTCATTTTTTGCAACTGGTCTGTTGCTAACTTGTACAATTTTATCTTGGCAAAGTTTAAGTATCCTATTAAGTTCTTGTCTGTACTCATTTTTAACAACATTTGCTATCCTAAATTTAGATAAATATTTCACAATTGCAAATGCAATAATTATTCCTAAAACACTTAATACAACTTTAAATTTGTTTCTTGCTCTGCTTTGTTGATATTTTTTAGAAACATATTGTGTTTCCTCTAAATTATTGTCGCCTAAAATTTTTGTCGTTTTATTTGCAAGTTCAATTTGTACGACTGGGGCATAAGAAACATTAACTTGCTCTCCCTCGACTTCTGTATTTAAATTAACTTTCAAAATAACTGAATATGTCGCACTTACAGTCATTCCCATTTCTTGTTTAAAATCTCTAAGCATGTCATTTTTATCTTTTAAATCTAAATTTAATTTTTCATTTATTTTATAAGAATTTGCTACTTCTTCTATTTTTTTATTTTCAACTAAAGTTTCATCATCTTGCCAAATTCTTTGCTCTTCTCCATCTCTTGTATATATAACTTGAAGCCTACCTATTACTGAATAATTTCCTTTCAAATCAGTACTTTTATCTGCAGAATATTTGTAATTTAATGTCAAATCTATTGTATCTATAAGGTCAGTTACATAAACTAATCCTTTATCTTTATCTTTATTTACATTACTCATATATTTATTTTTTATCAAATTTACATTATAATCATAATTATAACTATTTGTATATGAATAAACTTGCTTATTTTTTGTATCAATATTTTCATCCTGTGTTTCTTTAATTAATGTATAAAAGGAGGTTAGTAGTATAACTATTGCAACAGCACTATATATATGTTTAGTTGATCTACGAATTCTGTTTTTATTTTTTTTTTTCGAACTCATTCTTTTCCTCCCTTTCTAAGTATTTTAAATTTAAATTCATTTTATACTGAATCTAAAATTTATCCTTTTCCATATATTTATTTTCCTGTTTCAACAGTTACATTTTCTTGTTTATCTTCTTGTAATAAATGTAACCAAATTGCAGGATAACCTATATATTTAATTTTATATATTACTTTTCCTATTAATTGGTCTTCTCTAACTTCATCAGAGTCTGGTGAATTATTATTATCTCCTTTTGTAATAAAATAAAATTCTCCATTTTTTTGTGACTTTTGTATTATTCTATGAACAACTGTAAATCCCTGCATTTGGTATTCTATGATGTCTCCCTCATTTACATCATTTGCATTGCATTTCTTTATAATCGCAACATCCCCAACATACAAAACCTTTTCCATACTTCCAGAAGCAATTGCAACAGGTTTTATAGGAAATACCCCAACCGCAAACCAAATCGCAAGTATTATAAGCACTACAAGTATAATGATATTTCTTGGATCAGAATTTATTATATTTTCTTTACTTCTAAAAATATTTAATTTATTTTTTACATATCTTATATATAAAAATAAAATTATAGGTATAACAAAATCTATTATTGCAGACATTACCCAAGGTGCATTTGGTAAAATTGGTGAAAGCCATAAATATAAATGTGTTGTCAATTCATAAATAACTGCTGGCATGTATCCACAATATATTGATGTATATGAAAATAATAAATTTTTAGCAATTAATGGCAATAAAGTTTGACAAACCACTTTCACAATTATTAATGCAGTTAATTTTGCATTAATATACTGACCTAAATTAATTTGAATTATTATATAGACAATTGAAATTACAACTGCAATTTTCATCTTGTATTTTTCATAAACATTATTTATTAATTTATATCTTATATATTCTCTTGCAACTATTTCTACTCCTAAAATCCACAAATTCGTAAATAAACCTATAAGTGTTGTGCTAAATGGATTTTTGCCAAAAGTAACAAATAGCCCTGATACCATATAAGTTATAATATAAACTAAAACAGCAATTACAATATACTCCATAATTGACTTCTTTAGTTTCCTATTTTCTAAACTTTTGCCTAATACAATTCTTAATACACCAGCTATTAATATCCAAAAAATTGGATTGATTATATATAAATATGCAATATTGTATGCAGAAGATAAATAAAATGTTGCTAAAAGCCCATATCCTAATATTAGAAAAATCAAGGCTAATGTTGCATTTTTAGATTTTTGCATATTATTTCCTCTTTTTATTGATAATTCTTTATAAATAAACTAGGCTCTAAAATATTTGCTAAACTTTAATAATAAAACAAATTTTAAGAACTTTATTTAATTTCAAATAAATTAAGTTTCAAAAATCTCTTAAAAGGTAATAGCAAATTTTGCCTATTACCTTTTAAGTTCATATTAGATTAAGCATTTGTATGAGCACCTGTTCCATTGAAATCTGTAGTATTTTGTTCATATGTAAATTTTACTTTAAATGTATCGCTAACTGATGTTGCTTTAGAATTTGAATCCCATTTAATTACATATTGTGTTGTACATTTTCCTCCAGCTACTAATTCTTCACCTTCAGTTGGTGTTGCTGGTGTTACTTTTACATCTGCGCTTGTAGGGTTTGTAATATCAACACTTTTTAATTTTGCTGGTATTTGTCCATTATTTGTTACAACTGTTTGTAAAATAACTCCATCTCCTGGATATGATAATTTTATAGTAGCTGTTACTGTTAATCCATCTTCTGAAATTGTTGCTGTTCCATAAGAAGTATCAGCTGTTGTTGTACCATCTGCTGCTAATAATTTTGCTTCTGTGAATTTAATATCCCAAGATGCTGCTCCATTTACATTACCATTAATAGTTAATGTTGAGCTAAATGCGGCATATCCTATAGCTAATGCTAATAATACTACCACTAATACAATTATAAGACTATTTCTTTTTGTTTTTTTCATTTTTTATTCCTCCTAATTTATTTACATTCATTTATTATTATACAGCTTAATATATTCTTATACAATAACAAAAATTTGACATTTATATTACATTTCTATTACAAAATGACATAATTTTACAATGTCACTAATATAAAAAACACATATTTACAATATTCATATTGCAAATATGTGACAATTTTAGGCATCTGTATGTGTTGCATTCATATTAACTTCATCTGTATTTTGTTCATATGTATATGTTATAGTAAATGTTTTATCAATTGTTTTAGCTGTTGAATCTTTCTTCCATTTAATTATAAATTCACTATTACAAACTCCATTTGGTTTTATTATTTCGCCTATTGAAGCTGTAGCTTCTGTAATCTCTAGATCTTCTTCATCATTTGCAGTCCATCCTGTTATGTTATAACCTGTTAATTTTGCTGGAAGTGAACCTATATTTGCAATTGTTGTTTGTAATTTTACTGCATCTCCTGGATATCCTAATTTTACATTAACTGTAACAGATAATCCATCTTCTGAAATTATTGGTTGATTTCCATGACTATTGTCTACAACATTATTTACATCAACTAATTTTGCATTTGTATATATTACACTCCAAGATGCTTCACCTTTGGCTGTTCCATTTACAGTAAGTGTTGCACTAAATGCTGCATATCCTATAGCTAATGCTAATAGTAATACAACCAATACTATTACCAAATAATTCTTTTTCTTTTTTTCTTTTACCTTCGACATTAAAATTCCCTCCTATTTTATTTTTTTTTATTATATCTGATTAGTCATTAGTTTTCAATATTAATTAAATTGCATTTATATTACAATTTTGTTACAGAATAAAAAACTGCTGAGCAAAATATTTTTACATACTTTGTCAACAGCTATTTCTATTTTATTTCATTTTTCACACATTTCAAAGCCTCTTCAATTACTTTATCCATATCATAATATTTATATTGTCCAAGTCTTCCTCCAAAAATAATATTACTATCTTTATCTGCCAAAGCTTTATATTTTTCATATAAAGTATTATTTCTTTCATTATTTATTGGATAATATGGCTCTTTTGTGGAATCCCATTTATCTGAATATTCCCTGGAAATAATGGTTTTTCCTACTGATGGTCCTTCTGTTACTTCGTTTCCTAGTTCTTTTCCTTGTTCAAAATGTTTATGTTCTATTACTCTTGTATAAGGAACTTCTTTATCTGTATAATTAATTACAGCATTTCCTTGATAATTGTCTACATCTAATTCCTCAGTCTCAAATCTTACACTTCTATATTCTAAATATCCAAATTTGTAATCATAGTATTGATCAATTGAACCTGTAAATACAATTTTTTCTGCAATGTTTTGTAGTTCGCTTCTATTTTCAAAGAAATCACAATTTAATTTTACTTCAATTCCATCTAACATTTTTTCTATTATTTGAGTATATCCACCAATTGGAATTCCTTGATATTTGTTATTAAAATAATTATTATCAAATACCATTCTAACTGGAAGCCTTTTTATAATAGAAACCGGAAGTTCTTTGCAAGACATTCCCCATTGTTTTTCTGTATATCCTTTTATAAGCTTTTCGTATACAGTTGTTCCAACTAAGGAGATTGCTTGTTCCTCTAAGTTTTGTGGCTCTCTTCCATTTAATTTAGCTAATCCCTCTTTTCTTTCTTCATCTAGCTTTTTCTCGATATCCTGCAATGTTACTAAATTAAACATTTTAGAAAATGTGTTTAAATTAAATGGCAAATTATAAAGTTCATTTTTGTAGCGAGCTACTGGCGAATTTGTATATCTGTTAAATTCGGCAAACTGATTAATATAATCCCATACTTCTTTATTACTTGTATGAAAAATATGAGCACCATATTTATGTACATTAATACCATCAATGTTTTCAGTATAAATATTTCCTCCAACATTTGGTCTTTTATCAATTACTAAAACTTTCTTTCCTCTTTTATTTGCTTCATATGCAAATATACTACCAAATAGGCCAGAACCTACACCTAAATAATCATATTTCATTTTTTTCTCCAATTTTATTTAATTATTTATAACGCTTTATTCATTCTCAAACAAGTCTCTTGTGTATATTTTTCCTTTTTCATCTCTTATTTCATCTGTTACACGATTAGCCATTATAATTGAACTTTCTGCTTTAAATTGATTTAAATCGTTTACAATTTCACAACCATTATACTCACTATCTTTTAATGTTGGTTCGTATATTATAACCTTTTGGTTGTTAGCTTTTAATCCTTTTATAATATCAAGTATTGCACTTGCTCTAAAGTTATCAGATCCTGCTTTCATTGTAAGCCTGTATATTCCAACAATAGCAGGTTTCTTGCTTAATATTTCATCAACAATGAAATCTTTTCTTGTTGCATTTGATTTTACAATTGCTTCTATTAAATTTTGTGGAACATCTCTATAATTTGCAAGTAATTGTTTAGTATCCTTAGGCAAGCAATATCCACCATATCCAAATGATGGATTATTATAGTTGTTTCCAATTCTTAGATCTAAGCATACTCCATTAATTATATCTCTAGTATTTAGACCTTTAACATCAGCATATGTATCAAGTTCATTGAAATATGCAACTCTTAAAGCTAAATATGTATTTGCAAATAATTTTACAGCCTCTGCTTCCGTACTGTTCATAAACAAAGTATTAATGTTTTCTTTTTCAGCAGCATCTTGTAACAATTTTGCAAATGCTTGTCCTCTTTCTGTTTTGTCACCTACAATAATTCTTGATGGATACAAATTGTCATATAAAGCCTTGCCTTCTCTTAAAAATTCGGGTGAAAAGAATATATTGTCAATGTTATATTCTTCTTTCATGTCTTCAGTATATCCTACCGGAATTGTTGATTTAATAACCATTGTAATATTTTTATCATTCATTGAAATAACTTTTTCAATAATGTCTTCAACACTTGAAGTATCAAAAAAATTCTTTTCTTCATCATAATTTGTTGGTGTACTAATAATTACAAAATCAGCTCCATTAAAAGCCTCTTTGTAATCAAGAGTAGCTCTTAAATTTAAACTTTTTTCCTTAAAAAATTTCTCAATATATTCATCCTTAATTGGTGAAATTCTGTTATTAATTTTTTCAACTTTTTCTGGAATTATATCTAATGCAACAACTTCATTGTTTTGACTTAATAATGTTGCTAAAGATAATCCAACATAACCTGTACCTGCAACTGCTATTTTCATATTAATTCTTCCTTTCTAATTAATAATACCTTAACAAATTCATAATACTTTCTAATATGTAAAATTCTCAATAATTTCACATATAAAATTCTTTGTACCATTCTGCAAATTTTCTTAAGCCATCCCTTAATGAAGTATTTGGTTTAAATCCAAAATCTTTTTCAAGTGGTGTTGTGTCAGCATAAGTTATTGGTACATCTCCTGGTTGCATTGCAACTAACTCTTTATGATTTTCAAAATTATAATCTGATGTCAAGACTTTTGCTCTTATTAACTCTTCTTGTAAAATTTGCACAAAATCTAGTAAGTTTACAGGATGTCCATTTCCTATATTATAAATTTTATATGGAGGAATTGGTAACCCATCTTCACCATTTTTCTTTTCAGGAGCCATGTTCATAACTCTCCAAACTCCCTCTACTATATCATCAATATATGTAAAATCCCTTTTACAATTTCCGTAATTAAAAATTTTAATTTTTTCTCCCGCTAATAACTTATTCGTAAATCCAAAATAAGCCATATCCGGCCTACCAGCTGGTCCATAAACTGTAAAAAATCTTAGACCGGTAGATGGAATATTATATAATTTAGAATATGCATGAGCTAGTAATTCGTCTGATTTTTTTGTTGCTGCATATAGTGAGACTGGATTGTCAACTTTATCATCAGTAGAATATGGAATTTTTTTGTTTGAACCATAAACTGATGAACTAGAAGCATACACCAAGTGTTCTACGGGATAATGTCTGCAACATTCAAGTATGTTATAAAATCCTATTAAATTTGCTTCAACATATGCGTCAGGATTAGTTATGCTATATCTGACGCCAGCTTGTGCTGCCAAATTAACGACAATTGATGGTTTGTATTGTTCAAAAATATTCTCGACAATTTTTTTATCAGCTAAATTTCCCTGTACAAAAATAAATCTGCCTTCGTATTTTTTTAGTTCATTTAGTCTATATTCTTTTAGTTTTACATCATAGTAATCATTTAAATTATCTAAGCCAACAATTTGAATGTCATTATTTTCTTTTAAAATTTTTTTTGCAAGATTTGAACCAATAAAACCTGCAACACCAGTTATAAAATATGTTCTCATTTTTACATCCTCCATATTTGTAAATTTATTATAGTCAATTTATATATTTTTATTTTAAATAATATTTTATTAAATCTTAATGCTTATCACTTTCTTTCAATATTCTTTCTTATAGTTTTCATTAGTTCTCTGCTTTCGTTTTTATATAAAAGAAGATTTGAAAATAAAATAATAAAACATGAAATAATCATAATAATTATAGCATATTTGATCCATATTAAATATGAATTAAATATTACATTTTGCATAATTTTATTTGAAATAACAAATATGATTATAGTTTGAACTGCAGTTATAAAAATATGTATATATGAATATATTTGATTTCTCTCTAATATATATTTTGATGTATGATAAACAAATTCTATAGTTCTTATTGTCATAGCAAATAATGTTCCAATTGTAACTCCAATAATACCATATTTACCTACAAGTATTATCGAAATAATTATGTTTGAAAGTGCTTCAACCCAAGCGCCTTTCTGTGTTTGTTTAAAATGTCCAACAGCTAGAGTAATGGAACTATAAGGTAACCTAATTGCCCACGCATATTCCGCTAGTACAAGCAAATAAGCAAAAACCGGTCTATAATAATTTACGTCAGTAATTCCAAGTGTATAAACTTGTATAAATGGAACTATCATGACAAGAGTACATGAAAAAACAATTGTTATTATTGTGTAATAAAATAGTTCATATACTTTATAACTTTCTCTTAAATGTTCTTTTTCATTTCTTACATACATATCTCCAAACGAAGCATCAATTCCACCTGTAAATGCTTGTACAACATTTTTAATTCCATTTATAACATAATAATAAACAGTATAAACTGATATTTCAGCGGTTGTTGAAAAAATCGTTAACAATGTAACATCAGTATTTCCATGTATAACTGCAGCAATATGTTGAGCAAGTCCATCCCATTTTTGTTTTAATTTATAATCATCTTTTACTTCATTCAATTTTATGTTATAGTGTTTTTTTACATATATATTCTGTAATATAGGTCTAAATACAAAAATAAAAGAACTAATTAATTTTACAATTTGAATACTAGCACCAAATTTTATTAAAAAGACACTGCATATTGTGTTTAAAATTGTAGTTATACTTTGAATATTGGCAGTTATATATGTTTTTTGCTCAGCTTGCAAATATAATTTATATACCATTCCAAAAAAATATTCTGCAAAAGTACTTATCGAAATAATAATTAACAATGAAACTGTATACCAAGTTGAAAATTCATCTTTAACAAAATATGGATATATAAAAGATAGTACAATTAAATAACCAATAAAAATATAAGCAATAACATTAAAGAATTTTTGTGATGCTTTAAGTATCTTCTCAATAGTATTTTTATCTTTATCAGCAATAGGTTTATATAATACTGATTTTATTACTGGGCCTATTCCTGCTTCTAAAAGAGATATATAGGATAAAAATTGCGTAATTGATGAAATTAATCCATTTACATTAGATCCATAATTTCCTATTATAACTCTTGGTAAAATTAAGCCACACACAATTGTTATAATTTGTTGCATTAATGATGAAATTATATTTTTTATCGCTTTTTTACTTCTCAATTAATTTTCCTTTCATTCTACAATCTTTTTTGATAATCGTTTATTTCGTTATCTAAAATGATACCATTTTTTATAATTAATGCTTTATTTAATACTTCATTATTATTTTCATTTATTAAATCATTTATATATGGTGCTATAATTTCAGAATTATTCTTCGTAAAAGTTTTATAAAATAATGCTGGAGTATGATCTACAACATAATGTAAAATTCCATTTACATAATAATAAGGTCTTTCTAT
Organism: Clostridiales bacterium UBA3678; assembly: GCA_002372935.1. Classification (GTDB taxonomy): domain Bacteria; phylum Bacillota; class Clostridia; order TANB77; family CAG-508; genus CAG-269. Next base: position 99,658 of record DFJF01000005.1, read on the forward strand.
TGTTGTTGGTATACTTGTTTCAATTGCTCCGCATTTGTCGCAACTCACATCAATAATCATTGAATTTTTTTTCATTTTTTTCAAATCAGATTTGCTAACAATATGATCTTTTCTACTCAAATCCCATAACACACAATTTACTACTACATCATATTGAGAGATCTCTTCCTTGAATAAACCTTCAGTTTTTCTATCATATTGAATAGCATTTGCTCCAAGCATATTTAAAATTTTAATAGCGCCTCTTGCAGTATTTCCTTTTCCAAGAACAGCAACATTTGTTTCATATGGCATTTTTCCATAGCATTGAAAAGCATGTATAACAGCAGCTTCTCCAGCTAATTCATTATTTTTCCAAAAAACATGTCTATTTTTATAATTCATTTTTTCCCACGCATAAGCTGTCAATTTTGATTTTAAAATGGTATCAGTTATATTTCTATTTTGAGTAGCATGAATCCATCCGAAAATAATTTGATTTTCTTTTAAATCACGCAAATATTCAGCATCTCCAATTTTAGGATCACATATTATATCTTTTTTTAAAACTTCTTCTCTATTAACAACATTTGCACCTGTTTTTTTATACTCATTATCATCAATTCCAAGAACATTTCCATATCCCTTTTCGAAAAAAATTTTTTGCTTTTGTTCAATTCTATAAACATCTTCTGGTAAAATTGCTCTCCTATTTTCATTTTCTTTATGGCTAATTGGAAATCCTACTGTTTTCATTTTATTACCTCTTTCTATAACTTTATTTTTTTTCCAAATTCAATATCTGTCTTTTCTAATAAATTATTATCGAACCCACTTTGAGGATAAAATGTTATTTCCCCAAAATATATTTTTCCGTCAATATTGTACAAATCAATTCTGGAAAAAGGTATATTTTTTGACAATTGATTAGCAATTTGAAACATTTTATCTAAATTATCAGGTCTAGATATTGTAAAATTTTGAGGTGCAGAAACTCCTCTTTTATTTATTCTTAACAATCTCCAATCTTTATCAAAGAAATAAAACTTTGGTTTTCCAAGTTTTCTGTCAAGACAAACCATTACATTGTCAGCTACCCCATCAAAGCAAAAAAATTTATAATCATTTAATTCTTTATTTTTGTCTTCCATATATTTTTCAATTATAATTCTAGGTTTTACATTCTTATATGGCCATTCTCTCCAATTTCTATAGTAGTTATTCTTCATACATTTATTTATCTTTTTTCTTGTTTCTTCAATATTAAAATTACTTTTATCTTTGCAAATTACTATTCCACCAGAATCATGAGTACATTTTATTACAAATTGGTCTGGAAGTTCCTTAAAGTTTATTTCCTCAAATGAATCATATATTCCTATTGTTGGAATTATATATTCTTCTCCTATTTTCTCTGCAACATATTTTTTTACTTCATATTTATCTACCATTTTTGTATACTCTGGATTTCTATCATACAATTTTAGCCATTGTAATTTTTCATTAAAAGTTTTTGGATTACTTAAATCAAGTTTTTTGTTAAAAGTTTGATAATATATTATTTTTAAATAAAAGGCATCATTCAATTTTATTAATTTCATTCTGTCTAATCCTAAAAGAATATAAGAAGGATGTTTTACATATTCAATAATTTTCTTCATCTATTTTTCTCCTATTTTAATATATAACACTATAAATAAATTTTTTCCATTTATCTATTATTGTATCTACTCTAACTTCATTTATAATTTTTTTAGCATTTATACTAATTTTATTTTGTATGTCAGTATTGTCTAAAATCAATTGTATTTTTTTCTTTAAATCTTCTTTATCGTTAACATTAATTAAATATCCATTTTCTCCATTTTTTATAAACATTCTTGGTCCACCACAAGGACAGTCAGTAGCTATAACAGGTAATCCTAATACCATTGCCTCTATTAAAGCATTAGGTATTCCTTCATAATTAGATGTTAAAACAAATAAAGATGAATCATAAATTTTATCTGCAACATCATCAACAATTCCTGGCAATTTAACTTGATCTGTTAATTTTAATTTTGCTATTTTATCTTCTAATTTATCTCTTAAAAGTCCTTCTCCATAAATAATCAATTTATACTCTTTATATTTTTCCCTTAGGTCATAAAATGCATCAATTAGTAAATCAATATTTTTTTGTTCTGTTAATCTGCATACGGATATTATTTTCTTCTTCCTATTAGCCACGTTTTTATAATTTTCAAATGATGGATTTACAGGATTCACAATAATATCTACTTTTTTATTTGTTAGATTAATTTCATTATCGAAGTATTCTTTTGCTCCATTTGTTTGAAAAACAAAACCATTAGCTTCTGAATATAACAATTTCATTAAAATATAATGGATTAAATTATTATATTCTTTTGCTGGATCATTTCTATCACTTATAATTAGCTTGTATTTTTTTCTATTTGCCATAACTGACATAAAAGAAGCTTTTGGTAAAAAAGATATTATTATATCAGGCTTAATTGATTTAAATCTTTTCCTCATAATTTTCGTTTTTTTAATAATTTTATATAATTTAAATATTTTATTCATTATGGGATTATTATTTTTTTTATATTTTTTTTCTATTTCAATTAAACTTATATTATCATTTAATTTGTATTGTATTTTTTCTTTATCTATTGTCATAATATAAACATTATTTTCTATTGATAAATTATTTGCCAGAACAGAAACAACCCTCTCTGCTCCTCCTTTCCTTAAACAATCAATACAAAAAACAATTTTTTTATTTCTTATCATATTAATGTCGTCCATTTTTATGTCCCTTTCTTAGTATATTATGAAGTTTTATTTTTTATATTTTTTTAACTTAATATCTAAGCTAAATTATATATAAAAAAATATATATTTTTAATCGGTTAAATTTTCAAATTATATCTTTATTTTTTCTATATGCTAAATAGCAAAAATATTTGCCACACTATTACTTCTTTATATATAATGATAGCATTTTTGACCATCTATAATTCTTACATTTGTCAATAATATAAGTTATAGTATAATATGTAATTTTCCTTTGGAAATCGAATATTATTAAAAATTTTTATATTTTGTTCAGTAATACTATCAAGTTATTTTTTAGATATTTTTTACGTTATATATTGGTACAACAATTGTAATCAAATCGTTTTTTATTATTTATGTCTTTTCTTTTTCAATTCTAGGTATATTACATTGTAATAATATCATTAATATCATAAGCATTCTGTACTGAAATTGCGATGTTATTAATAATATAAAAAATGTAATTTCGAACAGAATATATTTTTTATATCTATTTTTTATACTAAATATTAATACTTTTATCGAAGGAATAATATAAAATAATAATAATACAATTCCTCCATCCGTTATAACTGGTATTATAGCATTGCTATATCCATACCCTTCTTCAGGATTTAACTCATCAGGCTTTTTATGATTAATTCCATTTCCTATCAATGGACTATCCTTAAATGCATTTATTCCATTTAGAAAATCCATCTTTCTATGAGATGCAGACGCCGTTACCATCTTTCTTTCTGTAAAACTTATTAGAAAAGGTATTAATATGAATATTATTGTAATAGCAATAATATTCACGCTCACCTTTTGCCTTTTATTTAACTCTTGATATGAATTAAAAATATATATTAATAATACTATTCCTATACACAAAATTCCTGTAAAGCTTAATGTTGTAATTGTTGTTATACTTATAATTAAACTTTTTATATAACTATATTTGTTTTTTTCTTCAATGATTAAGCAATTAATCATTAACCCAATTACTAATACAAGTGCATACATAGGTCCTTCTGTGTATATTCCAGTATTTCTTATTAATGGGGAATTTGTAATCCAATAAATAACTTGTGTATTAAAATGTAAATAAAAAAAAGAATCGATTTCAGAGTATGGTATCCCCCATAATATTTTTATTGTATTAGTTGGTTTTAATACTTTTGTTACTGATGACAAAAAATAAAAAACAAGTGAAATACAACAAATAATAACAATAATATTGACTATTTTTTTTAAAAAATTTACAATTTCTTCTTTCGATAGTTTGTTAAGATATAAGTACATTAATGGTAAGAAAGAATCAAATACAAGTATTATTACACCTTTCCCTGTTATATTATTTGTATTAAAGTACATTATTATTGAAATAAGATAATCTATTAGTATTACAATTGCATTTTTCTTCGTTAATTTATTTTTTCTCAACAATAATAAAATTAAAAGTGAAAAGCATGCAACAATTACCATACATATTCTTATGATTTTGTGTAATCCATAGATTTGAGAATATACAGAGTTTGCCTCTAATATAATGCTCAAACTAAGTATATATTCAAAAAAATTTTTTATTTTTTTTTTCTTTATCATATCATTTAAAATATTCCTTTTCAATTTTTTGCGCAGTTTCTTTACAGTCAAATCCTTTACTTTTTATCATATCCATATTATCTTGCCTTTTTATACTGCATAATTTATTAATTTTCTTTGCCCAATCTTTTGCACTTTGTTCTAATGACATTTCATAAAATGAATTAGAAACATTTATTTCGTCTGTAACATTGCTGGAAAATAATGATGGCATTCCTGTAGCTTGTGCTTCAATTCCTGTAATAGGCAACCCTTCCCATAAAGACGGCAAAACAAAAATATCTGACATAAATAATAAATAATTAACATCACTTCTATTAACTAATATTGTTACGTTACTTTCTATCTTTTCATTTTTAATTTTTTTTCTAATATTATCCAACTCAGTACCAAGTCCTCCCACAATAAATAAATGAGAATTGTTATTTATTTTTTTGAACTCTTTAAATATATCAATTAAAAATCTTTGATTTTTTTGATAACTAAATCTCCCAATATTTATTAATACTATTTTATCTTCTACTTTGAATTTTTTTCTATATTCATTTCTCATTTTTTCATCAAACTTGTACAAATCTAATTCTATTCCATTTTTTATGATATAAAATCTATTACTATTTATTATTTCATTTGAGTACTTTCCTTCTGCTGCTTCTTTACTACATGCAAAAAATAAATCAGCATTTTTTTTAATATTTCTAAAGCAAAATTTTAAAATTTTATTTTTTAGTCCTCTTTTGCTAGCTGAATGTGAATGTACTATTACCTTCTTTATTCCTACTTTTTTTGCAATCTTTGAGCAAACATAAAGTGTAAACAAGCTTCCTGAATGAATATGTATTACGTCATATTCTGAACTTATATATTTTTTAGCAGTTTCTATTATAAATTTTTTTCTTAATTTTGAATTAAAACATTTATTATCTCCTATTATAATATCTTTCTTTTTCTCTGCTAAATCCACTAGCATACTATTCGTTACTTCAAATGGTGTCACAAATGTAATCTTCATATTTGGAGAAAAATTTCTATACATATTTATTATAAATGCTTCTTGTCCACCATAGTTAAGTGGCTCTCCAAAAAACTCCATGACACTAATTTTTTTCATTTATATTCCTCTTTTCTAATAAATTTAATTATTTATGATAAAAAGTCATTAAAGCACAATAAGAAAAACAACAATCAAACAAAAATATACTATTATTAATAATATATAAATACATTGTTATCCTACCATTTCGAAATAATAATATCTTATCATTGTTTTTCAATTGCTTTCGTTGTAACATATTCCACTTTTGGATAAAATTTTTTTCCTTCTTTGATTGCTTTATCTATTATATTAATTCTATTTTTTTTATCATTTTTGTTTGACTTTATAATTCTAATTTTATGTATTACTATCCTAATCTTAAATAATATCCATCCTTTAATTCCTTCTCTTCTATAAAGTACTACATCATTTCTATATAAATATTTAAATCTATTTAATCTATCTCCATCAACACTGGCTATTGATGCTCCATCGTTTAACCTTGACTTATGTGTAACCACACTGTCAGATATATAGTAGCATTTATATTTTCTTGAAATTCTTCTTGTATACTCCCAATCATCAGTCCAAATAAAAAATTCTTTAATTGGTAGTCCCATATCTTCAACAATTCTAGTTGGAACAAAAAGTGAAACGAAAGAAGCCATTGCTATACTCTGATAATTTTTATCAAAATCTTTTAACCATTTTGCAAATTTTTCTTTTTGAATATTCATTTTGCATATTGAATTATCTTTCCATAAAACTTTGCTAGATAAAAATCCATACTGGTTCTTTAATCTTTCATTTGCCTTTATCAAGTTTTTTAAAGAATCTTGATGAACAATGCAATCATCATCCATTAGCCACATATAATCACATCCAATTTTATATGCTTCTTTCATTCCAAAATTAAATCCCCCTGCTCCACCAAGATTAGACCCTGTATTAACATAATGAACTTTATTATTTTTAAGTTCATTATAGATATGTTCTTTTGTTCCATCTGTGCTTGCGTTGTCTACAACTAATATATCACAATTATTATAATCTTGCTTTAATAAAGCATCAATGCATTCTTTTAATAATTCTTTTCGATTATAAGTTACAACAACTGCAACAACTTTTTCTTCTTTTTTAGTTTTATCTATATTCTTTTCTAAAAAATCTTGCTCAAAAGCTTTTTTCATATTTCTTTCCAAAAAACTTTGCTTTTAAAAAGCTTGTTCCTTTCTTCCACCAATTTATTTTTTCCATATCAATTACCTTAACTTCAGTATATTTCAACCCTTTTGTATTAATCCATACATCTAAAAGCAATTCTGAAACTCTTCCATAAAACCTTGCATGAAAAGTATCATAATTGTTTTGCTGATTTTTCATTCTTTTTTCAAGTTCAAATAAAATAGCAAAAAGCCATTCACAATACTCATTCAAAATTTCTTTTTTCATTATAAACATATTAAACATGTGTGCTGATGTTCTTGTATGAAGCTTTTCAAATTCTTCTAAATATTCAGGGGATTTCTCTGCAATTATTTTTTGTACTTCATTTAATGGCTCCACATACATTGTATGTTCATAATGTGAATAAAGATTTTCTATATAATAATTTCTTTTTTTAGGTAAAATAATATCATTATTATTTAATAATTCATTAACCTGTTTTTTATTTAATACTACATTAAATTTCTCATCAGTTGTTTTTGGAATATGTTTGCTTTCAGAAAAATATCTTCTATAATGCACCAAGCCTATATAGTCATTTTTTAAATTCTTCCAAGCCCAATATAATCCTGTTAATTCACAAAAATATGGATTTTTTATAGAAATATTATCTCCTGTATTATCTTGATAATCAAATCCTTCTATTTTTCCATTTTTTTCAGCATTAACTTGTAATGGAATATATATATCATCTTTTGGCATTTGATATTTCTTATGAGTAGCAACTATTATCTTTACATCCTTATCATTTTCTGCTTTTACATTCATAATTCACTACTCCCTTTCCAATTAATCCACAATTTATTATTTTGCTCCATCTTTCTTAAAGACTACCGCAAATGTTTTAAAAAATATCTTCATATCAAGTTTAAAAGATTGATGGTCTGCATAATAAAGCTCCATTTGCCTTCTTTCATCATAAGTTGTATTGCTTCTTCCGGTTAACAGCCCAATATCCAGTAATTCCAGGCTTTACACTCAAAAATTTTTTTCTTTCATCTTCATTATTATACATACACATTTCCTCATCTATTATTGGTCTAGGTCCAATTAAGCTCATTGTTCCATTTAGTAAATTTATAAGTTGTGGTAACTCATCTAAACTTGTTTCTCTTAAAAATCTTCCTGTCTTAGTTATTCTTGGATCATTTTCGAGTTTTCTGGTTTCTTCCCATTCTTTTTTTGCATCAGAATTTGAGTCTAAATATTCTTGTAATTTCTTGTCAGCACCTATTACCATTGTTCTGTATTTGTATATTTTAAAATGATTCCCATTCTTTCCAACTCTTAGTTGTGTATAAAAAACAGGTCCATCTTCTTTATTTATTTTTTTCATAATCCATACTATCAATGTTATAGGTATTAATAAAATTGTTCCAACTAAACCTATAATCAAGTCTATTATTCTTTTGAATAATAACCATATATAGGGTTTACGTATTTCTTCTCTTTCGATTCTTTTCTCTTTTGTCTTTTTATCAGTAATAACATCACTTGCGCCTAGTATATTCTCAGCCATAACAACATTTTTTCCATTTATAACTTCCATTTTTTCCCCCAACAATAAATGTTTCATTAATAAGCATTTTTAATTTTATCTATATCCAGTTTTTGTTATAATTGCATTACTTATTTCCCTTACCTTACTAGAAACACTGTAGTCCTCATCACCATAAACTTCTTGATGTAATTTTTTAACATTTGATTCTAATGTTACTGGTACTCCATACCATCTATCTAATGTTATTCCTTTTGTTTCATAAGGCCATCCAATGCTTTCTGTAATTGAATATGTTGCAAGTGTTGGCAATAGCGAAATAATCTCATTTGAGCTAATATTTGTATAAACTTTTGGCAAAATTGTCTTTGCTAAACCATTTAACTCACTCACACTCATTTTTTTAGCTTTATTAGCTATTGCAGTTAATACTGTTCTCATTCTTTCAGTTCTTTTGTAATCTCCTCCAGCTGTATATCTTATTCTTGCATAAGCTAATGCTTGAACTCCATCTAAATTCTGAGTTCCAGTTTTTGTTATATGACTTGAAGAAGTTTTCAAAATTTGATTGTTTGCATCTATATAGTCATTTATATATTTAATTTCATCACTTTCAATTGTAATGTCAACCCCATCAACAGCATTTACAATATCAACTAATGAGTTAAAGTTAACGGTTGCAAATTCTTTTACATCTAAATCCATATTTGTATTTATTGTACTCATAGAAAGAGCTGCTCCACCATAAGCATAAGCATGTGTTAATTTGTCTAATTTTGTATTTCCTTTTTCATTAATTCTAACATAAGTATCTCTATATACTGAAACTAATTTTACCTTTTTGTTTTCTTGATCTATTATAGCTAAAATAATACAGTCACTTCTTGTTCCACTTTCAAGCTGATCTTCTCTGCTATCTACTCCATATAGAGCTATTGTTCTGTAACCTTTTAATGATTCTTCAACTCCATCATTTACCTCAATTGAATTTTCATCTACATCTACATGTTGCATTGTATCTAAAGAATTTTTTAAATATATATAAGCTCCAACTCCAACTCCACATGCTAATAATATAAGTATTAATAGTATAATTCCTAAAACTTTAAAAAACTTTTTAACACCACTTGTCTTTTTCTTTTCTCTCATTTTTTTCGCTTCCTTTTGTTTTTTTCTTCTATCTTCATAGTTATTTCGACTTTCTTCTATATTATATTGATTATTTAGATCAGAAGTGACATTTATATTATCATCATAATTTAATTCATAACTTTTATTTGCATTTTCTCGACTTAATCCATATTTCTTGTTTAATCTTTCATCAAAACTTGCTTTTTGTGCTTGAATTTCTCTTTTTTTTCTTCTTTCGTACTCCTTCATTTCACTTCTATCCATACTATGTTTACCTTTTGCCATTTCATTTCCTCCCAAGCAGAATATAATTTTTCTCATTAAGAATATCATTTATTTAATAAAAATTCAACCCTTTTTTACATTTTTTTTTTATTTTCTCCTTAAAATCCTTGAAACACTTTATAAATTCCCATATAACGATTTTTCAACAAATCAAAATTGTTATATATCTGTAACACTTTTGTAACAATTTTGTTATAGTTTTTTATATAAATTTGTGTTAAAATATATAGTGAATATTTTTACGAAGGAGAACATAAAAATGACTTCAAATTTATACTATACTGATTTAAATTTTTTAAATAAATATTTTTCAACAAGAGAATTTGATTTTATAAATGATGTTCCACTTGGAAATCAAAATCTTGATAAGTTAATAGATAAAGAAACAAAAGTAAGAGACACAATAGTAGAATTTATAAATAATTTGGATTCATCCACTCCACAGCTAGATGCTTCAGTTTCTAGTATTTCGCTACTTACTGAACTTCAGGATATATTTAATAAAATAAATGACAACCTAAAAATGATGAATAAATTAAAAATAGATTTTTCAAAAATTTCTGAACAAATTGTAAATTTATTAATAAAAATTGAATCATCAAAAGATCAACCAGAAATTTATTATCCACAAATACAAGAAATCAAAGAGATGATAAATTCGTATACAAAACAAAACAATGAAACAAAATCTAAAATAACATTAAATGATATAAAAATAGATGCTTTTTTAAAAAGAGATTCTGTAAAAAAACTCTTCGTAGTTTTTGGTATGGAGCCTTTAAACAATATAGAATTTGACTTTAACATTTCTCAAAAAGGCAGTACAAACAACTATTTAAAGGATAATTCAAACATAAATAAACATTTAAATGAATATTCAGATGATATTCCTAAAGAAAATAATGTTTTAAGAGTTTCAGAAAAAGCAAACAAAGTATATCTACCATACTCTAAATCAGAACTTTCTTTATATTTAGAGCAATATCCCGAATCATACCATTCTTTAGGTGAAGTTGTAAAAAAAGAATTTATTTTACCATTAGACTATTACATGAAACACCCTGTTGTTGCAAGGTTTAGAGAAACATATTCTCTTATAAAAGATAGAGAATCAAAATCTGTAATTGATGGTCTAAAATATGCTTTTAGTTTAATGTTTAAATATGAACTAAACCCAGTAATTATCGCTGCTTGTAAAACTCAAGAACAACTTGAAAATTATCTTGATTGCTTAAATAGAAATAAATTGGATGAATTCAAAGATTTTGAAATTAAATTCGAGGTTTCTATGAGAAAAAAATAAAAAAGAGATATCTAAAGGAGAACTTAAATAAGGACAAAATTGTTCTTATTTGGAAGAGTTAAATAATAAAAATTTTAATTTAAAGGAATATCGTGAAATTAAAATAAATGAAATTGGAACAGAAAGTAAGGCTGGAAAGATTAAACAATATAGCTAAAAAAAACAATATAGTATTTTGCAAGATAGTAAGGGAATTAAAAAAAATGAAATGTTAGATGACAATAATACTAAACTATTGAATAATTCTTAAACAGAATACCACATTATATACTAATCAAGAATGTCATTACTGATTAGTCGGTAACAGAAAGTGAGTAAATTTTACTCACTCTTAACTAGAGGATATAATTTTTTACTTTAAGTATTCCTCTATAAAATCCTTTATATTTATATATTCCAATATATAATCTTCATTAGAATACTTATCTATATCTTTTTTGTGCATTATATAATAGTTTTTAACTTTTTCCTGTATTCTTTTTGTTGCATCATCAAAATTTGGAGAATTATCATATGGAGATCCATAATATTTAATTTCTTCAGGTTTTATTTTTGACATCATATATTTGATAATTTCAAATCTAGAAAATATTAAATTGTTGTTATTTTTATTTTTTAATATGCAAACATTTAACATTTTTGGTAATATAATTCTATTTGTACATCCGTTTTCAAAGTTTCTTTCATTTTTTATATTAGTGCCATCAAATTGTAAATACACACCATCTTTTAAGTAATCACATAAATTATTTGATTTCTTTACTTTATTTTCTATATCTTTGTCTTTAAGTTTAGTTTTTCCGCTTTTTATATCATTATATACTATATTAAAATCAACAAATAAAGCTATACATCCTTCAAATCCTTCTGAGAAAAAAACTTTAACTTTTTCATCATTAACTAGTTTACTATTATTTTCATTTCTTGGTGTTAATCCTGATTCACTAATAGATATAATTCTATCAAATGTTGTCATATGATAATAATACATATCATCATCTCACTTTCGAATTTTTATATATGAAATATTTTATCATAAAACAGAACATTATACAATTTATTTTTATATCTCTCCGATAGAAACCCAACTAGGCATCTTTGTAGACGATTGTCTGAAAGTGTCATAGTGGGTTACACACTTTGAAAAAGTTGTGTAATTGCTTCGTAGATTTGCCATAGTAGATACTCCATTAATCAAAGTAAACATATATTATAAAAGAAAAAAGCATAGTATCAACTACACCGTTTAAAAGCCTTAGGAGCATTTTTAATAAGAATTGTCCTTATTAAAATGCTCCTAAGTCTCTCTTTTTTTTTTGAAAATATGTTAAATAAAAAAAGTTCTAAAAATTTCTTTTTTATATCTTAACAATATCAAATTAAAATAATATTCTAAATTAATTTTTTTATATCCTCATCTTTTTTTAGCCTTTGACTTAAAAAATGATATGCTCTTTTATCTTGATTTACTGCTATTGTTGCAATTTCTTTATTATCTCTTAATCTATAACTAGCATATTTTATAATCAATCCTTTATTAGAAACTGCTTTTTTAACAATTTCATCATCATCTCTTATTTCTTCACTTGCAAAATATAATGTTTGCCCATAAGTTTCCACACTTTTTTCTATCACATCTCTATCAGCTTTTAATCTTTCTGAAGCATAGCATGCTGTCCAAGGTGCTTTTTCTATAGCCATCATAACAATTTCTTTATCATTTTTTAAATTATCACTCACAAACTCCAATGCTTCTCCATCTTGATTTAAAGCTATTTTTACAACATCTCTATCATTTTTCAAATCATCACTTGCAAAATCTAAATACTTTCCTCTTTCACTTACTGCTTTAATAATAAATTCTTTGTTATCTGCATTTTGTTTTATTTCTTCTATATCCATATTTGTCGCCTCTTTTTATATTTTAATTAAGTAAGAATTTTAAATATATTTAAAATTCTATAATAATAGTAACAAAGACTATTCATATAATTTTATATACACATTATAATCATTCAAAATTTTCCTCACATAATTATTAGTCTCTTTATATGGAATATTTTCAACATCTTTTCCATCTTTTCTTATGGTTCCATTAGAAATCCACGAATCCACATTCCCACTTCCAGCATTATATGCAGCAAGTGCAAGAGATGTGCAATTATCATACTTTTTCATAAGTCTAGAAATATAATTAGTACCAAGTTTTATATTTATTTCTGGATCAAACAAATCATCATTATCTATCTTCATATCAAGTTTTTTTGCTATTTCTTGCCCTGTAGAATCCATAAGTTGCATTAGCCCTTTTGCACCTTTACTAGATTTTGCATTTGCATCAAAATTGCTTTCAGCCTTGATAGTAGCATAAATCAGATATTTATCTACTTCATATTTTTTTGCATATTTTTCTACATAATCACTATATTTAATTACATATATTTTTTTCAAAAATACTTCTCTATTTTGGAAACCATAGTAAAATACAGCCACCAAAATAACAAGCATTATAAGTAGTCTAAGTAATTTTTTCAAAATAACTCTCCATTTCATTTTTATTTGCAATCATACCAGTTATCTGCTTCTGAAATTTCTGCTATTAAAGGAACCTTTAGTTCTGCTGCGCTTTCCATTGATTCTTTCAATAATTGTTTTACTTCTTCTTTTTCATCAAGAGGAGTTTCAATCATCATTTCATCATGAACTTGTAAAACTATTTTTGATTTTAAATTTCTTTTTTGTAGTTCATTAAATACTTTTATCATTGCTATTTTCATAATATCTGCTGCAGTCCCTTGAACTGGCGTATTCATAGCTGCACGCTCACCAAACTGTCTAACCATATAATTATTTGATTTCAACTCGTTTATTTCTCTACGTCTACCAAACAAAGTCATTGAATATCCATTTTCTTTAGCTTTTTCTACAGACTCTTGCATAAATTTTCTTACTCCTGAATATTCTGTTAAATATTGTTCTATATATTGTTTTGCTTTATTTCTACTTATTCCAAGCTGCACTCCTAATCCAAATTCACTTATTCCGTAAACAATGCCAAAATTTACTGCTTTTGCACTACTTCTTTGTTCTTTTGTAACCTGATCTTGCGGTATTCCAAATACTTTAGATGCTGCTTGTTTATGTATATCTTCTCCATGTTTAAAAGCCTCTATCATGTGCTCATCATTTGACAAGTGTGCTAAAACTCTAAGCTCTATTTGTGAATAGTCAGCATCTATATATACTTTTCCCTCTGCTGGCTTAAATACCTTTCTTAACTGTTTTCCAAGTTCTATTCTTGTTGGTATATTTTGAAGATTTGGTTCTGTAGAACTTATTCTTCCAGTAGCTGTAATTGTTTGATGGAAAAATGAATGTATCCTTTTTGTTTTTGGATTTATATATGGTTTTAATCCTTCTACATAGGTAGAATTTAATTTTGTAAGTTGCCTATATTCTAATATTTTCTCTATTATAGGATGTTCTCCTCTTAGTTTTTCTAAAACATCAACATCTGTTGAATATCCTGATTTAGTCTTTTTTATAACTTTTAATTTTAATTTTTCAAATAATATTTCTCCCATTTGTTTTGGTGATTTAATATTAAACTCTTCTCCAGCTAAATTATATATTTCTTGTGTTAAAAAATTAATTCCATCTTGTAATTTTATTCCAAATTCTTCAAGTTGATTAATATCTGCATACATACCATTCCACTGCATATCTCCTAAAACCTCTATTGTAGGCATATCAATTTCTTGAAATAATTTGTATTGTCCAGTCTCTTCTAACTTTTCTTTTAAGACTGAAACTAATTTATTAATTGAATATACATATAATGTTCCTTTATACATATCTTCATCTTTTTTATTGTCTTCTGTGTCAAATAAAGTAATTTGTTTAGATTTTTCTTCAATGCCTTGCTCTTTCAAATATTTTGATGTATCAATATCCAAATAATTTTCCATAATCTTTTCTATTGGATATTTTCCATCTGTAGGGTTTAAAATATATGCTGCAACTGCTGTATCAAATTTCATGTTTTTTGCAGTAATTCCGTTTTGTTTTAACAAAATATATGTATAATTCATTTCATGTCCATATTTTTCTATGGTCTCATCTTCAAAAATTTCTTTTAAAATTTCTATTGAAGGATTTTTTATGTAATATGCTTTTTCATCATATATACTTATTGATTTAATCTCTTTCTTTAAAATATATTCTGCATTATCTGATTCTTGAGTTCCTAAATAATAATAAAATTTTTTAGATTCTTTTACTTTTTTAACAATTTCCAAAAAATCTGTATTGTTATCTATTTGTATATTTAATTTTTCAGAAAGGCTTTCTCTAGCTCCTGACTCTTCATCTTCTAATTTGAATCTTTCTATATATCTTTTAAAATTCAAATTTTGAAAAATCTCTAAAACCTTTTCTTTATTCCACTCTTCAACTTTCAAAGTTTCCAAATTATCATCCAAAGGAACATTCACATTTATTGTTCCAAGCTCTTTTGAAAGAATTGCCAATTCTTTATTTTCAACAATCTTCTCTTTTTGTTTACCTTTCAAATCATCTTCGCCTTTTTCAATAGCCTCATATAAACTTTCTACTGTACCATATTTTTTAACAAGAGATATTGCCGTTTTAGGTCCAATTCCAGGCACACCAGGAATATTATCAGAAGAATCTCCTTGCAAACCTTTTACATCTATTAATGACTTAGGCTTTAATCCATATTCTTCTATAACCTTTTTTTTGTCATAATCTTCTGTTTCAGTCTTTCCTGCTTTTGTTCTAGGAATTCTAATAGTAACCTTATCTGTTGCAAGCTGAAAAGTGTCTCTATCTCCTGATAAAATAACAACATCTAGTCCTTGTTTTTCTCCATACTTAGCAAGAGTTCCTAAAATATCATCACCTTCATATCCCTCTTTTTCTACAATATCAATATTCATAGCCTCTAAAATCTCTTTAATCATAGGCATTTGCTCTGCAAGCTCATTAGGCATTCCATGCCTATTTGCCTTATAACCAGCATACATCTTATGCCTTGCAGTTGGAGCTTTCAAATCAAAAGACACAGCCATATAATCAGGATTTAAATCATCCATAATCTTAAACATAATAGCCAAAAAGCCATAAACCGCATTTGTATATTTTCCGATCTTTAGTAGTAAGCATTTTAGCTCCCATAATTCCATAAAATGCTCTATTCATGATGCTATTTCCATCAATTAATAAAAGTTTTTTAGACATTACTTTCTCCTTTCATTTGGGGACGGTTCTTTTTAAAAAAGGGACGGTTCTTTTTTGAAAGAGAACCGTCCCTTTTTTAAAAAGAACCGTCCCCTTAGTTATGAGTTATGGACTGTCACCTGTGGATATGGTATCTCTATATTATTCATATCCAATTGTTTTTTCAATATTTGATTAAATTCTATTGTTGCTTTATACCTATTTTCTGGCTTGCAAATAATTTGAAATTTATATTGTATTGCTGAATCTCCAAATTCACTCAATCCCAAATATTTAGCATTTTTTATTTCTCTAATTTCTTTTAATTGTTCTGCAACTTCACTTAAGATTGTATCTATTTTTCCAGTCTCATTATCATAAGATAAACCAATTCCTAAATATAATTCTTCTGACATTTTTTCTACTTTGCTTATATTTCTATTTGCAATTGTATATATATTTCCATTTTTTATGCTCTTTATTTTTGTAGATTTCATACCAAGTTGAATGACTTTTCCTTCTATATTATCAATTTTTATTACATCTCCAAGTGCATAATAATCATCTATAATAATGTTAGTACCAGAGATGATGTCTTTTAAGGCATCTTGTATAGCAAGTCCAGCAATGACTGAAACTAATCCAAGTCCTGCAACAATTGATGTTACATTAACACCATAAATTTGCAATATAAGAGCAACTGCAATTATTAAAATTACATATTTTATTATATTTGAAAACAATTTGAAAAGAGTTTTTCCTTTTGCATCTAACTTCTTGTTTTCTTTGTTTCTCTCCAAAAATTTATTTATTGCCTTTTTTATTATTTTATATAATACCACACTAATTGCTATTATTGCCAATACAATAAGAATTTTTTGTTCTAAAATAAACTTTAATATATTTTCCCAATTCATACTATTTCTTTCCTCTCTCTATTTTTTAGATATATTGATTTTATTCATGCTATTTTTCTTATTTTTATCCAGATTTTCTTCAAATTTTATTGATATTCATCTAATTTTTACCCAAATTCTATCAAGGAATTAATCTCAAACCTTCCAATAAGATTTTTAATCCAATTAATATTAAAATAATTCCTCCTGCTAGTTCCGCTTTATTTTGATATTTATCTCCAAATCTATTTCCTATTTCTACCCCTAATATCGACATAATAAATGTAATTATTCCAATAACAGAAACTGCTAAAACAATATTTACTTCAAAAAATGCAAATGTAATTCCAACAGCCAATGCATCAATACTTGTAGCAATTGCTAAAATAAGCATTGTTTTAAAATCAACATTATCATTACTTTTATTACTTTCATTTTCAAATGACTCTTTTATCATATTCCCGCCAATTATTAAAAGCAAAATAAATGCCACCCAATGGTCAACTTTTTCTATAAATTCTGCAAATGTTGACCCTAATAAGTACCCTGCAACAGGCATTAATGCTTGAAATATTCCAAAATACAATCCAATGATAATTGCTTTTTTAAAATCCATTTTTTTCATTGAAAGTCCTTTACATATCGAAACAGCAAAGGCATCCATTGCAAGACTTATTCCAATAAAAATGATTTCTGTAATTCCCATCGTAATTCCACCTTTTATATATTCGCAAATTTATCAAACTCTTTTTTCTGATGGATTATTCATAAATTTCTTAACTACGTTTCTTATAAATTATTAACAAATTCTTTAAAACGTTTTCCTCTTTCATCAAAATTTTTAAAAGCATCAAAGCTAGCACTTGCAGGAGATAGCAAAACTACATCTCCCTCTTTTGCCTTGCTATAAGCAATTTTCACTTCTTCTTCAAGGTTTGGAGCATAATAGATTTCCATATCTTTATTATGTCTTTCAAGTCCCTTTCTAGTAGCTTCTTCTATTTTTGCTGATGTCGGTCCACATAAAATCAAGGTTCCTACTTTTTCAGCTATAACCTCGCCAATTTCAGTATAATCCAAACCTTTTTCTGACCCTCCAGCTAAAAGAATGATATTTTCTTCAAATGCTTTTAACCCTGCAATCGTGCTTGCTGGGCTTGTTCCAATAGAATCATTGTACCATTTTACTCCATTCAATTCTCTTACAAACTCTAATCTGTGTTCTACACCTTTGAAACTTCTTATTGCTTCAACTTGAAGCTCTCTTGCAACAAGAGTGTCTGTCATTGCTAATGCAGCACAAATATTTTCATAATTATGTACTCCTCTAATTTGAATTTCGCTTTTATGCATTATATTTGTTACTTCATTATTTTGACCTTGTTTAATATATCCATCTGATGTATCATAAAAATACCCATTTTGCAAGATTTGTTTGCTACTGAAAAATTTCACTATATTTTTTGTATAGTTCGCAAAATCTCTTGTTATTTCATTATCATAATTTAAAACTACAATTCCATTTTCTTTCTGATGTATAAAAATATTCTTTTTTGCATCTTTATATTCATCAAAAGATCTATGTACATTCAAATGATCTGGAAATACATTTGTTACAAGTGATATGTCTGGACTTACATTCATACCAATTAATTGGAAACTGCTTAGCTCTAAAATAACCACATCTTCTGGTGTCATATCTTTTATTTGATTAAAAATTGGATTTCCCATATTTCCACCTAAAAAGCATCTATATCCTGCTTTTTTCATTATTTCATAAATAATTGTTGTGGTTGTTGTCTTTCCTTCAGTTCCTGTAACTCCAATCACTTTACATGGAGCAAGTTCTATTACAAGTTCTATTTCTGTTGTAATAATCGCACCTCTATCAGCTTCTGCTTGTAATTCTTCCCTATATGGCATAATACTTGGTGATCTAAATATTATGTCATATCCTTTTAAATTTTCTAAATTATTTTCTCCTCCAAAATATCTTATTTTATATTTATTTATTTTATTTTTTAAATCCTTGCTGAGCTCTTTTTCATCTTTTTTGTCAAATATTGATAGTTCAACATTAAATTGATGAAAATAGTCTAACAAAGGAATATTGCTGACACCTATTCCTACTATTGCTATTTTTTTTCCTGATAAATTATTGTTAAAATCTTCTAGTTTTCTATTTTGAAATTCCATTTTAAAATTAATTCCTTTCTCGTATAATTCTTTCCTTATATAATTATTATCTAACAATCCTTCCTTATAATTTCTTTCTTAATCTTTTTGCCTTACCAATATAATATCTAATTCTTAAAGCCAGTAGTATTATATCATATTTTATAATTTTATTCTATATTTTTATTTTTATTATATCATATCATTATAAATTTACAACCAAAAACAGCATTTTTTTAAATTTATATCTTGAAAAAGAAAAATAGCCTAATTTGAAGTGACCCCAAAAAATTGGACATTTTTTGGGGTCAGTACAATTATAGGCTATTTTTTAAATTTGCTTTGGGTAAATTTTTATTTTTTTGTGAGCTCCGTGTTGTAACTGATTTTTACTTATACAGTCTCTTTATATGATTTATCGCACTTTTTTCCAATCTCGAAACCTGAGCTTGAGAGATGCCAATCTCTTCTGCCACCTCCATTTGTGTCCTCCCATCAAAAAATCTTTTAGCTAAAATCTCTCTTTCCTTATCATTAAGTTTTTTCATAGACTGCTTAATAGTTAAATTTTCAGCCCATAACTCATCAGAATTTTTATCATCTTTTACTTGATCCATAATATAAATATTTTCTGTTCCATCATTATAAATAGGTTCCTGCAAAGAAATTGGAATTTGAATAGCATCTAAACTAAAAGCAATATCTTCTGGAGTAGAATCCAAACTTTTTGCAATCTCTTCAATTGTTGGTTCTTTTCCATTTTGTTTGGTCAGTCTTTCTTTACATTGCATAACTTTATATGCAAGATCTCTTATTGAGCGACTAACCCTTATACTATTATTATCTCTCAAATATCTTCTTATTTCACCTATAATCATAGGTACAGCATACGTAGAAAACTGCACATTTTGACTAATATCAAAATTATCTATAGCTTTAATCAAACCTACACAACCAATCTGAAACAAATCATCTGCATTTTCGCCTCTACCATAAAATCTTTGAATTACACTAAGCACTAATCTCAAATTTCCATTTATAAATTTATTTCTTGCTTCATCATCTCCGTTTTTTATCTTATTTAATAGTTCTTCCTTCTCTTCCTTAGAAAGTATTGGCAACTTCGAGGTATTCACACCACATATTTCAACTTTATTTAGCAAAAGAAAAACCTCCTTAATCAAGAAATATTTGATAATATTATTTCCTGTAAAGAGATTTTTTATTCTACTTTCACTTTCAGAAGGGGACGGTTCTTTTTAAGAAGGGGACGGTTCTTTTTAAAAAAAGAACCGTCCCCTTCTTAAAAAGAACCGTCCCTATTTGAAATTATTCTACTGTTACCGATTTTGCTAAATTTCTTGGCTTATCTACATCTAAGCCTTTTTCTTTTGCAATATAATATGCTAATAATTGTAATGGTACAATTGTAACTATTGATGAAAGACTTTCATCTGTGTCTGGTACTATTATTAAATTATCAAAAATTGTTGTATTAATATCTTTATAAATTGATTCACTTAATACTGCTGTAGTAACTGCTCCTCTTGTAATTATTTCTTCCATATTACTTATTGTTTTTTTTACTAGATTTTTATTTGTCATTATTCCAATTACATTAACACCTTTTTCGATTAATGCAATTGTTCCATGTTTAAGTTCTCCTGCTGGATATCCTTCTGAATGTATATACGAAATTTCTTTTAATTTTAGTGATGCTTCTTCTGCTGTTGTATAATCTACTCCTCTTCCTAGATAGAATACATCTTTTTCTTGATAAAGCTTTTTAGCTATTTTTTTAACTTTTTCTGTTGTTTTTAATACTTCTTCCACTTTGATTGGTAATTCTAGCATTTCATTAACTAATTTTGAAACTTCTTGTTCTTTAACATTTCCTAGCACTTGACCCAAATATATTGCAAGCAATGTAAGTAAAGTTATTTGTGATGTATATGCTTTTGTTGATGCAACAGCAATTTCAGGACCTGCATGTGTATATATTGAATAGTCTGCCTCACGTGTAATTGAACTTCCTATAACATTTGAAATTGCTAATGTTTTTGCTCCTTTTTCTTTTGATAATTTTAATGCTGCAATTGTATCTGCAGTTTCCCCTGATTGGCTTATAAATATACATAAAGTTTTATCATCTATTAATGGATCTCTATATCTAAATTCTGATGCAATATCAACTTCTGTACGAATTTTTGAAAATCTTTCAATTGTTGATTTTACTGCTAAACCTGCATGCATAGCTGTACCACAAGCAACAATATATATTTGTTTCAAATTTTGCAAATATTCTTTTGTAAAATTCAATTCATCAAATTTACAAATTCCAGTATTTACTCTTGTTCCAATTGTTTCTCTAATTGCAGTTGGTTGCTCATAAATTTCTTTTAACATATAATCTTCATATCCATTTTTATCTGCAGCCATTGCATTCCATGTTATAGTATCTGATTTTTTATTGAATTCTTTTAAATTCTTATCAAAAAATCTTATATTATCTCTTGAAAGTAAAGCAAATTCTAAATTTTCTAATAAGTAAAAATCTTTTGTATAACTTAAAATTGCTGGAATGTCAGAAGCAATATAATTTTCTCCATAACCTTTGCCTATTACAAGTGGGCTGTCTTTTCTTACAACAATCATATTGTCAGGATTCTCTTTTGAAAGAACTTCAATTGCAAAACTTCCCACTAATTTATCTGTAGCATTTTTTACAGCATTTACAAATTTCAATTCTTTTTGATTTTTGTTATCATTTTTATAAAAATAATCAATCAAATTTGGAATAACTTCTGTGTCTGTTGAAGAGAAAAATTTATATCCTTTTTCTTCAAGCTCTTTTCTTAATTCAACATAATTTTCGATTATTCCATTATGTACTACTGCAAAATCTCCATTATTACTTGTTTGTGGATGTGCATTTTCCTTTGATGGTGTACCATGAGTTGCCCATCTAGTATGTGCTATACCAATAGTTCCATTTAAATTTTCTATCTCTTTTATTTTATACAAATTGCTTACTCTGCCCTGATCTTTTTGAACATCTATTTTTCCATCTTCTATAATTGCAATTCCAGCAGAATCATACCCCCTGTATTCTAACTTCGTAAGCCCTGCTAAAAGTATGGGGCTTGCCTTCTGACTTCCTATATATCCTACTATTCCACACATATATTTTCCTCCTTATATGAAAAGCTTATAAGGTTGATTTTAGAATATTTTCAAGATTGTATTTTTATAAGCTCTATAAATTTATTTCATTATATCAAAATAATTTTTTAAATTCAACAAATATTCATCAAAATCTTTTATTTGTAATACTACAATAAAATTTTGATATTTGCACCTATACCATTTAATTTTTCATCTACATTTTCATATCCTCTTAAAATATATTTTATATCTTCTATTTCTGTAGTGCCTTTTGCCATTAATCCAGCTATTACCATGCTTGCTCCACCTCTTAAATCTGTTGCTTTAACTTTTGTTGAATATAATTTTCTAGTTCCTTTTATAATTATACTTTTTCCATTGACCTTAATTTTAGCACCCATTCTTTGCAATTCTTGTGCATACTTAAACCTATTTTCAAAGATATTTTCTGTAATAATTGACGTTCCAGATGCTGTGCAAAGCATGGCTCCAAAAATAGATTGCATATCTGTTGGGAATCCTGGATATGGCATAGTAGTAATATCAATTGCTTTTAATCTTTTGGGAGATGTCAAATTAACAATATTTTTCTCATTTTCAATATTACAGCCTGCTTCTTGTAGTTTATCTAATATAGGTTTTATATGTTCTATTTCTACATTTTTTAATCTCACTTTTCCCCCTGTTGTTGCTACAGCACAAAGTAAAGTTCCTGCTTCTATCCTATCTGGCATAATATTATAACTTACTTCTTTAAGTTTATTGACACCTTCAACTTTTATTACATTTGTACCTGCACCTTCAACATTTGCTCCCATTTTGTTCAAAAAATTCTGTAAGTCTTCTATCTCTGGCTCTCTTGCTGCATTTCTTATATATGTTACTCCTTCAGCCAAAACTGAAGCCAAAATGATGTTTTCAGTTGCTCCAACACTTGGGAAATCCAAATTAATCTCAGTACCTACAATACTATCTGTGGTACAAATTATCTTACCAAAATTTTCTTGTACCTGTATTCCCAATTTTTTAAATCCCTTTAAATGCAAATCAATTGGTCTAGAACCAATATCACATCCTCCTGGATATGAAAATGTCGCCTGTTTATACTTGCCAATTAAACTTCCAGCTAAAATAACTGAAGATCTCATCTTTCTCATAAGATTTTCAGAAATTTCAAATTTATGTACATTAGATGAATCAATTACCACCTTAGAACCATCTTTTTTTACCTTACATCCTAACTCTTTTAAAATTTCAATCATCATCTTTGTATCCTCAATTTTAGGCACATTATACAACTTAGAAATACCCTCATTTAAAATAGTTGCAGCCATTATTGGCAATGAAGCATTTTTCGACCCAGACACAAAAGTTTCGCCTTCTAATCTCTTTCCTCCCTCAATAATAAAACTTGACATCAATATCTCATCCTTCCAAATAACTTTTTTCTACTTTTTATGATATATTTTATGTCAAGTTTTTCATTTATGTGACTTTCATTTGGGGACGGTTCTTTTTTGAAAGGGGACGGTTCTTTTTCAAAAGGGGACGGTTCTTTTTCAAAAAAGAACCGTCCCTGTTTGAAAGTACATTCCCTGTCTCAAATCTTGTTCTTCCATAATTTTATTGAATCTGTTCATAACAATCTTTTTATGTGCATTCCATTCAGGTGCAATTAAGATATCTTTTGGAGCATCAGCACAAATTCTATGTACAACAATCTGTGGTTTTATATGAGTTATAACATAAATTAAATCATCAAGATATTCGTCTAAACTTAAAGGTATATATTGTCCATTCTCATACATTTCACACAACTTAGTATTTTTTACAACATAAGTTGAATGAATTTTGATTCCATCAATATCTAATTTATTTATTAAATTTACTGTATCCTTAATTTGCTCTGGAACACCTTTTTTCCTATCTTCTTCCGGCAATCCACACATAATATGCACAATAATATCTATATTATATTTATTTAAAATTTCTACAGCTTTTATAAATTCCTCAGTCGAATATCCTCTATTTATAATTTTTCCAATTTCATTATCAGAAGTTTGTAATCCAAGCTCAACACACACATAATATTTATTTTTATATGATGAAATAAGGCTTGCAATTTCATCATTTATACAATCAGGTCTTGTAGCTATTGATATTCCAACAATTCTTTCATCTATTAAAGCACTATCATATTTGCTTTTTAAATTCTGAATTGTATCATAAGTATTAGAAAAATTTTGAAAATATACAATAAATTTATTTGCCCTTTTGGCTCTATATGAAGCAAAATATTCCTTTACTTGATTTTCTATGCCATGTCCAATTAGGTCTACTGAATCTTTCTCGATTCCATGTCCGATCAATTCTCCAGAACCTTTCTCGCTGCAAAAAATGCAACCTCGATTTCCACATCTTCCATCTCTATTTGGACAAGTAAATCCACCATCAATACAGATTTTTAAGGTTCTTTCTCCAAATTTTTTTTTATAATATGTGTTTAAACGATTATATCTTTCTTCCATTTTAGTATGGCTCCCCTTTCATTTTTCAAAAAAGGGCCATCCCTCTATGAAAGAAGAACCGTCCCTCTTTGAAAATAGAAATTATTCTGTATCTATATTTGTCAAATTTTCTGAAGTATTTGTCTTAATACTTGCATTTTCTGAATTTTCATTTGTACCTGTGTTTGTATTTCGAGCATTATTAGTATTATTATTTGTGTTTATATTCGTATTTGTATTATTTCGAGAATCATTAATACTCGTGTTTGACGAATTTTGCGTATTATTATTTGTATTTGTCGAATTTCGAACATTATTATTTGTTGTATTAGTATTGGTTGTATTTTGAGAATTATTTGTATTTGTATTTATATTTGTAGTATTTTGAGAATTATTTGTATATGTATTCGTACTTGTTGAATTTTGCAAATGATTTTCGCTCCTATTAATATTCGTATTTGTACTTGTAGATTTTTGGGAATTTGAATTTGATGAGCTTCCAAATCCAAATAAATTTTTTATTTTGTCTATAATTCCCTCATTTGTAGCATCATTTACTTCGCTTCCTGAATGTGTATTACAATAAGCAGGCAATGTTCCTTTTAAATAATACTCTGTATATGTATCTTTACATCCACTTCTAGCTCTCATTCCACTTTCTTTGCAAACAGTGCATGCAATAACTCCAGATGGAATCTCAAATTTAGAATCATTTTTATTTTTATGAATGTCTTTCATGACATTTGCCCAAATATATCCTGCTGGATTTTTTCTATTAAATTCTACTGTTTCATTTTGGTCATATCCAAACCAAGCTACAGCTGTATAATAGTTTGTGAATCCACATAGCCATCTATCATAGTTTTCATCAGATGTTCCAGTTTTAGCTGCAACATCTATTCCTGAAATTTTGCAATATGTTGCTGTTCCATTAACTCCAAGCACTGGTTGCTCTAAAAGGCTTTTTAAAATATATGCAACTTGTTTTGAAACTACTCTTTTCTTCTTTTGAGAGGTTTTCATTAATACATTTCCATCTTTTTCTACGATTTTAGTATAAAATGTTGGTTCAATGTATACTCCATCATTTGCCATTGTATTATATGCTCCAGCCATTTCTAATGGACTAATTCCTTTTTCCAAAGCTCCTAAAGATAGCCCAAGTGATTCATCTCCTTCTGTAAGAGTAGTAATTCCTATACTTTCCAAGAACTTCTTTGATTTTTTAGGAGTAATCTCTTTTAGCATCCTGACAAATGGAATATTTTGTGATGATTCAACTGCTCTCCTTACTGTGATTTTCCCTAGTTCACTGTCATAATCTGTAGGTGCAAAACCTGGCTCAAATTCTTCTACAGTATCATCATATATAGTAGAAGCAGTAAAAATCTTATCTGAAATTCCTGGAAGTAACACAGAAAGAGGCTTTAATGAAGATCCTGTTTGTCTTGTGCTTTGTGTTGCTCTATTTAAAGATCTAGATTCTGTCTTTTCTCCTAATCCTCCAACACATCCCAAAACATATCCTGTGTTAGGCTCCATTACAACCATCGCAGCCTGAGATGTAGCACCTGCATTTACTTTAGACTCTAATATATATGTTTTTTTCTTACATTCTGTTTCTATACTTTCTTGCACATTCAAATCTTCTGTACTGTATATTTTAGATCCAGATAAATATAAAAAATTTGTTGCAAAATCTTCTGAAATATTATATTTATCCTCTATGTCTGATAAAACTTCATTTATAACAGCATCTGTATGATATGAATATACTGCATTTCCTGAATCCACATTTCCTTTTTTAAACTTCAGCCCAGCATCTACTTCTTGTACAGCATCATTATATTTAGTCTCTGAAATATATCCAAGTTCTTTCATTTTTGATAATACAGTTTTTGTTCTATTATTAACCTTTTCTTTGCTTTCTTCTGTCTCATCAAAAGGCTTATATGAAGCTGGCGAATTGTTTATTCCTGCTAAAAATGCACACTCTGCAATGCTCAAATCCTTAACATCCTTATCAAAATAATATTTCGAACCAGCACCAACTCCATAAAGATTTGGTCCAACATAAATTATATTTAAATAATATTCCAAAATATCATCTTTAGACAATGAATTATCTAATGTAAAAGCTTTATACCATTCTCCTATCTTCCTAGAAATTTTTTTATCAGAATCTCCAGTTATATTTTTTACAAGTTGCTGTGTTATTGTACTTCCACCAAAAGATGATTTTCCAAAATGAATAATATAGCTGAAAATTGCACCACCAGTTCTTCTTATATCAACTCCATGATGTTTATAAAACCTTTGATCTTCTATAGAAATATATGCATTTTTTAAATATTCTGGCATTTCACTTGAAGATACATAAATTCTTTTTTTCTCTTCTCCTATCTCAGCAATCTGTTTTCCGTCACTATTCAATACGACAGAGTCTTGAACATTTTGCATATTCTTAGCTAATTTTAGCCATTTGTTTGTAAAAATAATTAACTCTATAATTAAAAAAGTCACAATCATAATAATCATTAATATAGAAATCCTTCTTTTTTTGCTTTTGACTTTTTTATGTTTATCATTTTTTTGAAAGCGTGTCTTTTTAAAGGCTTTTGGTACAAATTCATCACTATCATTCAATTCATCATCATTATTTTTTATTTTTTTGCCACTTTTCATAATTCATCTCTCTTTCAAATATAAAACACTGAGAACCATTAAAAACAGATCTTTTTTGATACTTTTTTTAATATCTGTCCTATCTTCAAAGAAGAACTGTCCCATTTTAAATGTATTTATAGTTCGTCCTCTACTATCATTTTATCTAAATCTTTAACAAATCCCTTCAATATAACAGTTTTTATAGTTGTATCTTTTCCTTTTAAATAGTCTGAAATCATACGCTTTAAAGAACTCATATTTTTTTGCTCTTCTTTTACAACTTCTGGATGTAACTTTGCTCTTTTTAGCATTCTTTCTCTAATAATTACTATATCTTCATTTGTAGCACAAGTAAGTCTCTGTAACATTTGATATGGATCAAAATATTTGAATATTGGAATATCCATGCATTCCTTATCAAATCTTTCATAGAATTGTTCCATTTTCATTGGAATATTTTTAAATACCTCTTCTGCTTTTATTTCATATTCTTTTTCTAATAATTCATCATTTAAATCATTAAAACTACTGATTACTTCATTTATATCATCAGATGAATTATAAATTGAAATTTTTTCTAGCTCTTCGCGAACATTTGGAAAATATCTTGAATGACTCGCAGCTATATTCATTCCAGTAATAAAGTCTTCTTTTAAATCTTTTAGGTCATAACTAATTAAATAATTATTGTAAAAATAGATATAATATACAAACAATTTTGCAATATCTATAAGCTCTAACTTGCCTTTTTTGACATCATCAAGAGCCTCATATACTGTGTCAAAAAACTTATCATCTGGAATTTTCCAATATTCTTCAACTAAAATTCTCTTATATGCAGGAATATTTCTTTCTCCACTTGATGTCATTTCTGCATCTTCCATATCACGCTTGAAAATTTTCATATCGAAAATTCTAGTTCTAATATAAAATTCTATGAATTTAAAAAATCTATATTCTGTTTTAAAATTATAATAATAATTTCCATCAAATTCTTTTATATAAAATTGTCTATTATCACTTAAAACCCTTGAAGAAACTAAGATTGATTTATATTCTTCATTATCTTCTATATTTTTGAATTTTTCCTTAGTAATTTTTCCAGCTTTTATCTCAAATGATGCAGCTATAGTAAAAATAAGCATTGTTTGCATAACAATTTTATTAGTATTTGGATAAAATTTATCTGTCATTTCATAAATCTTTTTAAAATCATTTAAAGATTGTTTTAAAATACGCAAGTTCCTTGTTCCGCTTCTCTTAAATGTTGACATAATCAAATTAGAATTTTCTCTTAAAAATTTGACTAATCCTGGATTTGACTCATATCTCATTAGAATTCCATTTATAATATAGTCAAATTTAGGTGCATATTCAAAAGTCTCTCCTATTAATTTTTCCTTAATTCTCTCATAATCATTTGTTCTTTCAAAAACAGTTTCTATTCTATCTTTAATTTTTTCAATCATAGGTAAATCATTATTATTAAGTTCACCTTGCTTGTCCAAAAGATAAGTTGCTATAAAAGTCTTCATTTCAAGATTTTCACTCTTCATCTTTGTAGCTAATTCTTTTTCATTACAGATGATGATTGTCTTCATGTGATCATGTTCAACGAAATTGTTGATATAGCCCAAAATGTCTATAACATCAACATTTGCTCTTTCTAAATCATCAAAACATAAAACCTTGTCATTAATAGCAAAAAACTCATCATAATCAATCTTCTCCCCATTTTGTGCCACACCGAAAAAATTCGCCATATCAAGGCTAGTTTTAGCATATTCTGGAATTGCTGTTTGTTTATGTGTTGACATATATCTTCTCAAACTTTTATCCATTAGTTGGGTAGTCTCAATAAATATTTTCTTACTAATTTCTTCCAAATTTGAAATACCATATAGAGACATATAAATAGTCTTATATTTTCTTCCATTTAGTGTAAGTGATTCGATTTTTGTTTTAATTTGATTATTCCAGAAATATGTTTTTCCTGCACCCCATTCACCATTAATCATAATAGCATAATCTGTATAATCTGATCTTACATAATCTAAAACACTTTCTAATAAATCATCCATAATATTCCTCACTTTCTTCTTTCAAAAGGGGACGGTTCTTTTTTGAAAGAGAACCGTCCCCTTTCAAAAAAGAACCGTCCCCTTCTGAAAGAGAACCGTCCCCTTTTGAAAAAGAACCGTCCCTTTCTGAAATTAATCTTTTGCAATTGTAAATATTCCAATCGATTTTACCCCAATATTTTTTAGTATTCTGCTACATTCATTCACTGTATTTCCTGTTGTAAAAATATCATCTACAAGCAAAACTTTTTTTCCCGTAAAATTTTCTTTTGTTTTTGCTTCGTAAACTCCTATCACATTCTTTACCCTTTCTTCTTGGCTTAATGTACTTTGAGGCTGATTGTCTTTTATCTTTACCAAAGTCTTTTTATATGAAATTGCTTTATTTAAATCTTTTTTATTTATTGATTTTGCAATGTTAATTGCCAATAAATCACTTTGATTGTATCCTCTTTCTTTATATCTTTTTTGACTTATTGGAACTGGAGTTATTATATCATACTTTACAATTTGATTACAAATTTTTTCATTATTTTCTATAAATTTTACAAAACTTTCATAAATATATGGTTTATCTTCAAATTTATATTTTATTATTATATCTCGGATCTCTCCATCATATTGAAATAAATAGATGTGTTCGTCAAAATAACTAGATGTGTCTTTATAACTTTCAATTTTGCAAGCAGATTGATTTTTTAATCTAATTTTGCACTTTTTACATAATCTATTTTTATCTAATTTTCCACAAAAACCGCACACTGGTGGATATAAAATGTCTATAAAGTTCAAAATTTCACCTCGGTATAATTTAATAATTATTGTAATTCTCAAATTTGAAATTTATGAAGTCCTGAAACAGAGATTTTAAACAATAAAATCTCTGAATTACAATCAATTATTTTCACTATATAAAATTAATTTGTATTTTAGCCCCGTATTTCTTTTTTTACTGTCAACATTATTTATCATAAATTCAATTGTGTTTTTTTCTCCAATTATAATCAAAAGCTGCTTGGCTCTAGTAATTCCTGTATATAGTAAATTTCTAGTTAGAAGAATTGGTGCTGTTCTAGGTATGCACATAATAACAACATCATATTCACTACCTTGTGCTTTATGGATCGTAACTGCATAACTATGTTCAATTTGCTCCAAGTTTGTGTATTCATATACTGCAACTTTGCCATCATCAAATTTTATTGTAACACTTTTTTCTCTTTCGCTAATACTCAAAATAGTGCCTATTTCTCCATTAAACACTCCTGTACCATATTCCACTTTCTCCTCTTTCTTAAGATTTTCCTTCTCCCAAGTAATATCATAATTATTCTTTACTTGCATTATTCTATCTCCAACTCTGAAAATTACACCATTTGCCTTTTTCTCATCTCTTAATTTATCTTCTGGATTTAATGCATTTTGCAAATATTTATTTAGTTCTTTTGTCCCAAGCATTCCTTTTTTTGTTGGAGTCAAAATTTGAATATTCTTAAAAAAATCATAATTACCATAATTTTGAAGTCTTCCTGTGCATAATGAAATAATTTGATATAATATTTTTTCCTGATTTCTCTCATCTATGACAAAAAAATCTTTTTTAGAATCATCTGATAGCTCATTTTTTGGCAAAAAATATTTTCCATCATTTACTCTATGTGCGTTCACAACGATTTGGCTCTTGGCAGCTTGTCTAAATACTTTGTCTAAATGAATAGTTGTGACTGTCTCTGATTCGATTAAATCTTTTAGAACAATTCCAGGTCCTACAGATGGCAATTGATCACTATCTCCAACTAAAATCAATTTTGTCCCTTTATATATTGAACATAATAAATAATTCATCAAAAACATGTCAACCATTGACATTTCATCAACAATTATTAAATCCGCATCAATCGGAGTTCCCTGGTATTCTTGCTGTTTATTTAACAAAATATCATCATCAAACTTTCCGATTTCTAAAAGTCTATGCAGAGTGCTTGCTTCTTCTCCTGTGGTCTCTGTAATTCTTTTTGCTGCTCTACCAGTTGGTGCACATAATACGACCTTGTTTCCCTGCTTTTCATAAATCTGTATTATAGACTTGATTATTGTAGTTTTTCCAGTACCAGGTCCTCCTGTTATAATTGTAACATTATGATCATTAACGGCTTCTATCGCTTCTTTTTGCTTATCTGACAAATTTATATCATCAATTATTTCAATTTTGCCTAATTCTTTATTTATATTTTTTATAAATTTAAAATTCTTTGCATTATCCAGAGATAAAATTTTTTTTGCAATACTTTCTTCTGTTTTATAAAAAATTGCCAAATATACCCATATATCTCCATTTTCTCTTGTTTCTTCATATATCTCACCTGAAGCCTTTAGATTAATATAACTATCTTCTATAAAATCTCCGGAAACTCCTATAAGAGTTCTTACAAACTCTATTAAATTTTCTTTAAGTGTGCAACAATGCCCATTATATGTAATTCTTATTAATGAATATTTAATTGCACTTCTCACTCTTTTATCATTATTTTCTTCCATGCCCAAATCCATAGCCATTTTATCTATCTGTTTAAAATCAACGCCTCTTGCAATATCTATTAAAATATATGGATTCGCTTCAATTTGCTCAATCGCATTAATCCCAAGCTCATCATAAACTTTTTTAGAATTCTCTGCACCTATTCCAAACTTTTCTAAAAATCCCACAATCTGCCATACTTCCCAGTGCTCAACAAAACTTGCTGAAATCTCTAAAGCCTTTTCTTTTGTAATGCCTCTTATCTGAGACAACTTCAAAGGCTGAAATTTAATAACACTTATCGTATCTTCTCCAAAAGTTCCAACAATTTTATGTGCAGTTGCTGGTCCAACTCCTTTAATCATACCATTTCCAATATATCCTTCTAAAGCATCTAAAGTCTGTGGCATGAGCTTTTCAAAAGTATCAACCTTAAATTGCTTACCATACTCTCTATGTTTCACAAATCTTCCAATAACTTTAAGCTCATCCCCCTCTACAACAAAAGGCAAATACCCAACTATAGTTATTAAATTATCTTCTTTTCCATCAATTTTATCAACATACATTTCAGCTATTGTATAACTATTTACATCATTTTGATAAATTATTGCAGTAATTTCTCCTGTAAGTTTCAATTTTTGCTCCTTTCAAAGAGGGACGGTTCTCTTTCAAAAAGGGACGGTTCTTTTTTGAAAGGGGACGGTTCTTTTTTGAAGGGGGACGGTTCTCTTTCAAAAGGGGACGGTTCTTTTTTGAAGGGGGACGGTTCTTTAAATAAAAATTGAAACTAATACACCAATTTTAAAGTAATATTAATTTTTCATTTTTATAAAAGATTAAATCCCCTCTATCTCAAAGAATGTATCTCTCTTTTTATTAAATTATATTTCATCAATTTTTTCTTTTATCATTTTCAAATTCCATCTGCTAATTCTTGTAACTCTTGCAATCTGACTTAAACTAGTATATTGCATATTTTTAAAAATTTCAACTACTTTTTCTAATTCTTCATCATTAAATTTTGAGATTTCATTAATATTATTAATCTTAAATTTTTTTACAATAAAATCTTTTAACCCTTCATCTGTAAAGTTTGTTTCCAATTCAAATTCAAGAAAATCAAATTGATTATCACTATTCTCTAGCAATGTAAATTTTTTTAAATCATCTATATTTTCATTGAAATAATGCAACAAGATATGCTTGTCAACAATTTTTTCTTTTCCTATATATTCATGATAACTGCTCCAATGGTAATCTTTGGTTTGACAAATTCCAGCTTTTTCGGGATTTTGATGTACATATCTACAGACATCTAAAAAATATTTTTGATTTTCAACACACTTACTTTTAAATCTATCTTGAAAAAAATGACCTGAACGATTATATTTTTTGTTAAAATATGAGGTATACCTAATATTTAAGCTCTGCATAAATCTTGATAAATCTGTATCTTCTATTTGCATCACCAAATGTACATGATTGCTCATCAAACAATATGCAAATATCTTACAAGAAAATAAATCTTTCAAATTTTCAATTTTTTTTAAATAATTTGATTTGTCTTGGCTATCGTAAAAAATATCTTGTCCATCAATTCCTTTACACATTATATGATATATCTTACTTAAACTTAGTTTTCTAGCACTTCTTGGCAAATAATCACATCCTTTATAAAAGAAATTTTATTCTAATTTTTTGAAATTAAAATTATTTGATTTAAATAATAATTCAGACAAAAACATTGAATAATCAAATTAAAAAACAATTTTAAATAACAATTTTAATAATTGATTCAAATAATTAAATTTATGTTAATAATTCTAGCACATTAATTTTAATTTGTCTATACTTTTTCCAAAAAATGGTATTATTTCTCTGCCTATTCTTTTAAAGATCTGTCCCTCTTTCAAAAAGAACCGTCCCCTTTCAAAAAAGAACCGTCCCCTTTCAAAAAAGAACCGTCCCCTTTCAAAAAAGAACCGTCCCCCTTTGAAAGAGGGACAGATCTTTATAATCCTTTATTTTTATTTTTTCTTAAAAATGATGGGATATCTAAGTCATTTGAAGAACTGCTAAAGTCTTGGCTTGATGGTGGATTTATTTTTTTATCCCAGCTCTTCGAAACCATGTTGTCTAATCTTTTATTCACATTATTGTTTTCATTTTGATCTTCAAATCCAGTTGCTATTACTGTTATTTGTATTTCATCTTTCATATTTTCATCTATAACTGTACCAAAGATTATGTTAGCTTCTGGATCTACATTGCGTTGAACTAATTCTGCAGCTGTATTTACTTCTTGTAATCCTAAGTCTTCTCCTCCTGTAACATTTATGATTACTCCTCTTGCTCCTTCTATTGTTGTCTCTAGTAATGGACTTTGGATTGCTTGTTTTGCAGCATCTTCTGCTTTGTTTTCTCCTGATGCTCTACCTATTCCCATATGTGCCATTCCTGTATTTAGCATTATCGTTTTTACATCTGCAAAATCTAGATTTATTGCTCCTGTTACTGTAATTAAGTCTGATATACCTTGTACACCTTGTCTTAAAACATCATCTGCCATCATAAAGGCTTCTGACATTGATGTTTTTCTGTCTATTATTTGTAAAAGTTTATCATTTGGTATAACAATTAATGTGTCTACCTTTCCTTTTAAACTTTCTATTCCGCGCTCTGCTTGTGCTAAACGTTTTTTTCCTTCAAATGTAAATGGTTTTGTAACAACACCTATTGTTAATATTCCCATTTCTTTTGCAAGTCCTGCAACTGTTGGTGCTGCGCCAGTTCCTGTTCCACCGCCCATTCCTGCTGTAACAAATACCATATCTGCACCACGTAAAACTTCTGTAATTTCTGTTTTGCTCTCTTCTGCTGATTGAGCTCCAATATCAGGATCTGCTCCTGCTCCTAGCCCTCTTGTTATTTTTTCACCTATTTGAATTTTTGTATTTGCTTTTGATTTTTGTAAAGCTTGTCTATCTGTATTAACTGCAATAAAATCTACATTTTTTATTCCCCAGTCAAGCATTCTGTTTACAGCATTGTTTCCTGCTCCGCCAACACCTATTACCTTTATTGTTGCTGTTCCATCTTTCATTGTTATATTGTTTTCATCATCAAAATCCATCATCACTGATAATTCCTCCCTTAAATTTATTAATTAACTATAAAAAAATTCTTTTATTCTAGCAATAGTTGTTTTGATAAAGCTCTCTTTTGAATTTGTATCTATTCTGCTCGATACACTCTTTGCAAATGGCCTTGATGCAATATATCTTACTAATGCATACGCTGTCCTAAATTCTGGCTTCACAGTACTTATTGCTCTTCCAGTTGAAATTTTTACTGGTATATTTAATGCTATTTTTCCAGCCACATCACTTTTACTTATATTAGTAATTCCTTGACCGGTTAATACTACATTATTGATTCTTGATTTTATGCCTTGATTTGTTATAATCTTATTTACTAAAGAAAATATTTCTTCTATCCTTGCTTCCATAATTTCTATTAGCTCTGAACTCTTTATTACTTTGTTTCTTGTTTCATCTTTACATGTATTTAGCATTATTTCATTATCATTGTCAATAAATGATCTTAATGCTAAACCATATTGTCTTTTTAATTTATCTGCTTCTTCTTCTGATATTGCTAAAACTACAGCTATATCATGTGTAATATTGTTTCCACCAAGGGGAATGGTGTTAGTGTATATAAATTTGTTTTCTTCAAATACACCAATATCTGTATTTTCTGCTCCAACATCTAACAACATTATATTATCATGTAATTCATTGTTATCTAAAACTAAATTTCTCTCTGCTAGTGTAGTTGGAACTATTCCATCAATTTCCAGGCCAGCTTTTTTGAATATTCCTGACAATTTTCTTACATAGTCTTTATTTGCTAATATAACTTGTGCACTTATCGTAAAGCTTGAACATAAAGTTCCAATTGGATCTGATTCAATTTTCCCGTTATCCAAAATAACTTCATTTATTGCTAAATCCGCTAATATTTGACCTTCTGGAATTTCTATGTCTTTTACTTGCATAATAGCATTTTGTAAATCTTTTTGTGTGATTCCTGAAAATTTGTCTTTGACTTCTTTTGTCACATTATTTTCTACTATTGTTGCATATTTACCTGGAATAGTTACATATGCTGAATTAATCTTTAAATCTGTTTCTTCTTCTGCTTCTTTTATAGTTTTCGAGATGCTCAAACTGATATCATCTTCATTGACTATTTTTCCTTTTTTAAGACCATTACATTTATAAGAGGTACTACATATAATTTCTACTTGCCCAAAGTTATTTACTTCCCCTAAAATTGTACAAACCTTGGTTGTTCCTATGTCAATACCTACTATGATATCACCTATTGCCAAGATAATTCCTCCATCTTTTTTTTGATTTTTGTTACTATTATTTTATATTACAATTTTAGACAATTGTCAATAGAATTTGTAACATTTTCGAAATATTTTTGTAACAAATTTGTAATAAGTTTTTGGTTATTTTTTCAACTCCGCTCTATCACTTTTTTGCGGAGTTTACTTTACATAATTTATATTTGTGGTTTTTATGCATATTTTTTCTGATATATATTTTTTACATCAGAATTTATTTTGTTCAATCCTTTTCTTCTTTAGCTTTTTTTCTTTCTTCTATCTTTTTAGACCATTTATCTATATAATATTTTCTAATTATAGTCAAATTAATAAACATTCTTCCAACAAAAACAACTATTGCAGCTAAATAGATATCTACATTTAATTTTGTTCCTAGATATGTTAAAAGCATTGATAGTATTGCATTACAGAAAAATCCAGAAATAAATACTTTAATATCAAATTCTCCTTTTAAAACTCCTGCTATTCCTCCAAAAACAGAATCAAGTGCTGCAATTATTCCTATTGCTAAATATGTTGAATATGTATATGAAATAATAGGTAAATTAATTCCTATTATAGCTCCTAAAACACATCCTATCATTATGGCTATAAAAATCATTTTTATCAATCCTTTCTTAATTAATTTTCATTTTATTTGTTATAATTGTGGCATCAAGTTATTTATTTATTTGAAGTATCATTCATATATTCTGTTTTCATTGAGCTTGAATATTTCCCTATTTCTACCTTTTTCTTTTCTTCAAAATTAATTTCCTGTCCCCATCCTTGGATACTGTCAACATAGCCAGCACCGATTAAAGAACTTCTTAATTTATCAGAATCTCCAATAACTTTTATAGTATATGGTGATGATACTCCTTCTCCATTAACTTTTACATAATTTTTTGTAATATTTACAAAATCTGTAGAATTTACTATCCTTTGATCATTTATTGAAATTGCCTCTGCTCCAGCATCTTTTAAATAGTTTACAATTATCATTAATTCACTATATGTAACAATTTGTTTTGCATCACCATCATCACTATTTAAGTCTTCTGGATCTTTTAATGTAATTATAACTCCTGGACCTTCAACATCTGTTAAGCCAAGCAATAATTTTAAATTTGCTAATTCTTCTTCAAGGTTCTTTTTTGTTTCTGTGTTTGAACTTGATTCTTCATTATAACTTTTTAATGTTTCTGTAACTACTCTATATTGTTCTTGAACATCTTCATATTTTGATTTCCAATTTGCAAGTTCTGTTTTCAAATCTTCCTCTCTCATTGTATCAACTGATGTAATATTACTTTGATATACAATCTTAAATTGCATAAATATTGTAATAACCAAAATTAAACACATTACACCAATTGTAATTGCAATTGTTATTTTACCTTTTTTCAATACACTCCGCTCCTTTTCTCTATTTAGAGCCTATTTCATTTTTCGCTCTGTTCTATTTATTAATAACTCTTCTATTCTTTTGTTTTTGCATATTTAAAGTTTGTGATTCCTGTGTATTTAGAAATAGTTATTTTATCTGCTCTAGTAAAAGTCGTTTTTATATAACTTTCTTCTAATCTTTCTAAATATCCACCAGGTCTTTTAAGAGTTGCAAGCCTTGTAGAAAGGCCTATTGCATTTATCGTAAATGTTGAACTTATCTTTTGACCATTTACAGATATAACATTTCCCTCGCAAGTAATTGCACTAGTATTGACAATTCTTTGTCCATTTATTTCTATTGCCTCTGCTCCAGCATTTTTTAATTCATTTACAACCGCTAAAAGATCTTTGTCATGTACTAATAAATCTGATTGATCTATTGCAGAATTAACTGAACTAATTATATTTGCATCTGCTATTGTTATTGTTGCCCCTTGTCCTTCTACTTCTGTTGCACCCAACAACATATTATATTTTTTTATCTCTTCTTCTAATGCTTTTAACTCATCATCATTATTTGTGACATTATTTCTGGTAGTTTCCAATTCTTTTTGTGCTGTTTCCAAAAGTACATAAGTATTATCATATTTTTCTTTCATTTTTAATACTTGATCTTTTAACTCATTAAGCTCTTGATTTGAACTTACTGTACTACCATTATTATTTACGGTTTTTAATTGGACACAAATTCCAATTGTAAGTATAAAGCACATTACACCTAAAATAATAGCTTGCTTCCATTTTCTCATATTTTTATATCATCCTTTCGTATTGTCTTGATTTTTTCTTTGTTTTTATTCTTCTTGCTTTCTTTTTCTTTAAATTCTTCTTAATTGTTTTTAGTAGATTTTTTATCTTTTTTACTTTTTGTTTCTTTAATCTCTTCTCTAAAAAATGGTTTAAATCCATTATTTAAATCACCATTTAAGAATACTTCACCGATATTCCCTTTTTCCTGTTTCAAAATTACCTTTAAATACGCCATTTTATTTACTATATCACTTGAATCTCCTAAATACACTTTTTTATTTTCACTTTTTAATTCTAAAATATATTCATCATTTTCTATTATAATCTTAGTAATTAAATCTGAAACTTCTTCTTTTTTTGCAGTATTCATTATTCTTAGCATTGCATTTAAGTATGGTATGTCATTATCTGATATTCTTGTTGAATTTAATAATGTATCCTGATCTGTAGAAAAACCTTCTATAACAGGAACATTTGCACTTTTAGAATTTTTTTCTAATATATAGCCATGCGAATTTATATAAACATAGCTATTAATAACTTTTATTTGATATGCAACTTTCCTTTCTTCAACAGATATTTCTAGAGTACCTGGCAAATTTCTTGATATATTAACAGATTCTATATATGGATTTTCTTTTATATTATTTGTAATATTTTTACATGAAATTCTAAAAATATTTTCACCAGTTACTACTCCTGATAGACTTATTATTGTATCACTACTTATTTTATTATTTCCTTCTACCTTTATTGTTTGAATATTAAATATCGGAGAAATTAAAGCAAATATGATAATTGCAAAAATAATTAAAATTAATAGTACAATTCTTTTATTTCTTTTGTTTTTAACTTTTTTATTTTTCTTCTTATTGATAGTTTTCTTGCTTGTATTATTCTTATTTTGTTTATGTTTTGTCGATTTATTTTTTATTTTTTTACAATTCTTTTGATTTTCTTTTATGTAATTGTTTTTGTTAATATTATTATTTATTTTAGTGGATCTTTTTGTTTTATAAGAATCTTTTTCTTCAAAATATGGATTTTTAAATTCTATAAATAAATCTTCTTCTTCATCATTTTGCTCTATTTTTTTACTTATTGTTTCATTTTTTCCCTTATTTCTAGAAGTTTGCCCATTTATTCTTTTTGCAAAGAAAACTTGTTTTCCGTTAATTCCTATTTCACTTGCATCATCTTCTTCAAATTGAAGTATGTCTTTTTTATCCACTAAATCACCACCTTTTTCTGATGCTTTTGCATATCTTATATTTTACTATTTTTTTTCAAAAATAGCAATATTATATTAAAAAATTTGTTACAATTGTTGTATTTTTTAAGTTTGTTTTGAATAAAATTTAACAAAAAAACTTAATTATTAAAAAATAATTAAGTTTTTAAAATCACACCAAAAATGGTAAAAATATTTTTGCAAAACTCAAAAATATGAAGAAGCCTAACACATCTGTAGCAGTTGTTAAAAAAATTGAAGATGATAATGCTGGATCAATATGTAGCTTATTTAAAATTAAAGGTATTAACAATCCCGAAAATCCTGCAACAACTAAATTTCCAATCATTGCAAGTAATATTATTAATCCTAGATACATATTTCCATATATTAAATAAACGACAATTGCTGTTATTATCCCAATTCCAGCTCCATCTATTATTCCCAATAAAATCTCTTTTCCAATTAAGTGCCAAGCATCTTTTAATTCTACTTTTCCCATTGCAATATTTCTTATTATAATTGCAACTGTCTGTGTTCCTGCATTTCCTCCCATTCCAGTTACAATCGACATTATTGAAGATAATGCTACAACTTGAGATATTACATCTTCAAATGATTTTATTGTTAAAGATGCTAAAAATGCTGTAATAAGATTTACGAAAAGCCATGGAAGCCTTAGTTTTACTGACTCTAACAAACTGGTGTTTAAATTTTCTTCTTTTGCAACACCACCCATTTTTAAGACATCTTCTGTTTGCTCTTCTTCCATAACATCAAGAATATCATCAATTGTAATAATACCTAATAAGCCTTTATTCTTATTTAAAACTGGAATAACAGTTAAATCATATTTTGAAGCCATTAAAGCAACTTCCTCTTGATCGACTTCTGGCTCAACATATTTAAAATTCTTATCAGCAATATTGTTTAAAACTTCATTTTCATCACTGCTAAGCATTGTTCTAATATCTATTGTTCCAATTAATTTTTTTGTTATATCTGTAACAAAAAATGTATCAATAAATTCTGTTCTTGGCGAAATTATTTTCAATTTTTCAAAAGCCTCTTTTATAGTCAGTTTTCCACTTAGAGCTATATACTCAGTTGTCATAATTCCTCCAGCACAATCATCTCTATATCCTAATAGTTGTTTAATAATTGCTCTGTCTCCGAATTTCATTAAATTCATCAATTCTTTAGTTCTTCCAACTTTTAGAATTCCAAGTATATCAACAATATCATCTTTTTGCATATGTTTGAATATACTCAATGCTTTTGAATCTGTTAAATAATCCATTATTCTTATTTGAGAATCTTCATCAGCTTGTTCTAATATCATAGCTAATTTTTCATTGTTTAAATTTTTGCATAATTTTTGTATTTGATTATCTTCATAATCACCTAAAGATTTAGCAATATCAATTAATTTGCTTTCATCTGTTAACTCTTCAACTTTAATTATTTTTTCTGAATCCATCTTATTTTCCCCCATTTTTTATTATCAATTTTTTATAATAGTAAATTCAACATAAATTTACTATTATATAACAAAAAATCAGTTAATAATTTATTAACAGATTTGAGAGAAAATATATAAAATTATTTTAACGGCAAAAAGATGAGCAATAGCCCACTTTTTTGAATTGTATTTTATATATTTTCACCCCGTTCGCGAGACTATCATCCATCTTTTTCACCTACCTTTTCTTTATTTTTTTACTTTTACATAAGTATTATAACATAAATTATAAATTTCGACAATGGTTTTAAGATATTTTTTCTTCAATTATCGATATCTTTCCCTACTTTTGTAGCTTCATCTATATTTTCAATATAATCAGCCCATTCTAATGGCTTATTTCCTTTAAAAACAAATTTAGAATTTATAAAATAAAATACAAAATACAAAATTGTATCTGATATACATTTCGCTACTGTTTTTGGTAAATATGTATTTTCATAAAATCTTGTTACAAGCCATGAAGATGCAAGCATTTGAATTACAATTACTATGTAAAACTTTATAATTGCTGTACTTTTTAAATTTCTATTTTTAAAAGCCTTTTTGCTTAAAAAGAAATTGATTGTGCTTGATGTAAGTCTTGATATTATAGTTGCTACATATATTGAGAATGTAGCATTAGTATTTCGTAATATTATTTCTGCAAATAATATAAATATTACAAAATCAGCAGTCATTGCTGTAAATGATGCTCCACAATATAAGATAAATTCTTGTATTTTTTGTGGTAATTTTCCAAAAAAATTTATTAACTTCTTCATATTACTACTTCCATATATTTTTTATTTTCCTTCAAATTCTATTACTGTAGATATATCATAATTCTTTAATCTTTCTTTTCCTTTTAAATCTGGAAGATTAATTAAACAAACTACTTTCACTACTTTACCACCTAGGCGTTCAACTAATTTTATCATAGCTTCAAGGGTTCCTGCTGTAGCAATTAAATCATCTACAACAACAACTTTTTGTCCTGGCTTTATACTATCTTTATGTATTTCTAAAGTTGCCTTTCCATATTCTAAATCATATGATTCTGAAATAGTTTCATAAGGTAACTTTCCTTTTTTTCTAACTGGAACAAAAGCTTTATTCAAATTATAAGCAATTGGCATTCCAAAAATAAATCCTCTAGATTCAGCTGCAGCAACAACATCAAAATCAATATTTTCTAAACTTTCTTGCATTTTGTCTATTGCTAATTTTAGTGCATCTTTATCTTGCAATATTGTTGTTATATCTCTAAATATAATTCCTTTACTAGGAAAATCTGGTATGTTTCTTACATATTCTTTTAAATCTTTCACTATTACAATTCCTCCATATTTTTACAATCTTTTTTATAGCCATATTATATATCTATTAATAACTAATATTCAAGAGAAAAATAATAATTTTTAAAATATTTTTTATATGTTACTAATCACAGCTATTTAATTTTATATAGCTGTGATTAGTAACAAAAATAAAGACTATTAGGCAAAATATTTATATATATCTTGTCAATAGTCTTAAAATATAGCTACTGCTATATTTATTTTTTATTGTTAAAATTTTCTTTTTCTAGCTGCCTCTGATTTTTTCTTTCTCCTTACACTAGGTTTTTCATAATGCTCTCTTTTGCGAACTTCTTGAAGAACTCCATTTCTAGCACATTGTCTTTTAAACCTTTTTAAAGCATCTTCTATATTACCATTATTAACTTTTATCTCTGACATTAAACATTCCCCCCTTCCGGTCATACATATAATGTATGTGGGCTTTTTCTTTGAGGATTCCCAGCTAATACAAATATGTACATAATTTTTGGGGACTTTCCTCTCCCTATTTACAAAATATATTATACTCCACTTATAAAGATCTTGTCAAGCCAAAAATAAAAGTTTTTAAAATTACCTAACTGGGACATTGATGGTATATAAAATACTCTATTTACAATTATTATGATTACAAGGGCTATTAATGTTATACTTTTTTTATTATTCTACTAAAACCAATAATTTTTGTCAATAGACCTTTAAAAAAGAGATCTTTTAAAGACCTCTTTTATATATAAATTATTTGTTGTTTACTAAATCTTTTAGTTGTTTACCAGCTCTAAATACTGGAGCCTTTGATGCTGGTATTTTGATTTCTTCCTTAGTTTGTGGATTTCTACCTTTTCTAGCAGCTCTTTTTCTAACTTCGAAAGAACCAAATCCTACTAATTGTACTTTTTCACCTTTCTTTAATGATTCTTTAATTGCTGATACAAAAGCGTCTACTGATGCTTCAGCAGCTTTTTTTGTGTCTCCTGTTTTAGCAGCTACTGCTGCTACTAATTCAGCTTTGTTCATTTACATTACCTCCTATAAGATTTACGTTTTTATGTAAGTCAATATTAATGCACTTTTGCATCATATTCCCTACTAATTTAACTATTCGCCAATCTTCGATAAAATCCCTCTTTTTTTGAAAAAAATATTAATTTTTTTTATTGTTTAGGCACTTTCACCAATTTTAAAAAACAGATTAAAATCAGATAAATTGCTATAGCTATTGATATTGTTAATATTGTAGCCATTTTATATAAAAATATTCTATTTAGAGCAAAAAATAAGTATATTGATGATATTCCCATAACAAAAGTTGCTAGTATAGGTTTAAAAATCAATTCTTTTAAATTTATTTTTATTCTTATATATTTTCTTAATTCATAAAATACAATGGTGAAAACCACAAAATTACATACAATATTTCCAATTGCAGCACCATTTATTCCAAAATATTTTATCAAAACTATATTTGTAAAAAATTTAAAAATCATCCCCACAAAAAAAGCAAACATAGGTATTTTATTTTTTCCTATACCTTGTAAGATTCCATTTACTGTTTGAGATATTAGTGCAAAAAATACTGATATACTATTTATTTTTAAAAGCATATCTC
This sequence comes from Clostridiales bacterium UBA3678, assembly GCA_002372935.1. GTDB lineage: Bacteria > Bacillota > Clostridia > TANB77 > CAG-508 > CAG-269. The sequence goes on from DFJF01000005.1 coordinate 144,080, forward strand.
CATTACTTGCATTTGGAAATAATAAAATTAAAATCGGCTTAGCAAAAATTATTAATCCTACTGTAGATGGGAATGCAATTAAAATTGTAACTTTCAAGAAAAAATTTATTTTCTTTTCTAATTGTTCAATATCATTTCTAGCTATTGATTTTGCAATAGTTGGAACCATTCCTGTAACAAATGGGACATTTAAAGAAATCGGAAGCAAACATAATGTATCAATTTTTCCGCTAAGCATTCCATATTGTATTTTTGCTTCATTTTCATCCATGTATTTCTTTAAAATTCTTACTATAGTAAATAAATCAATATTTTTATTAAATGAAGACATCAATGCTGTTATTGAAATTGGAATTGATTCTTTTAATATTTTTTTCAATGTTTTCCTAACTCTTGTTGGAATGTAATTTACACTTTGAGATATATCTTGTGCAATTTCTTTTCTTCTTGATCTATAATATTCATATATATATATAAAACTGGCACCAGTGGCTATAGTAGTTGCAAAATTAGCAATACCAGCCATTAAAACCGTATTGTTATTAGAAATATTTGCTATTATTTCTACAAATAATATTGTAAAAATTGTTTTGCATATCTGCTCTATAGTTTGTGATCTTGCCATAACTGATAAATTTTGTCTTCCATTAAAATATCCCCTTAAAACAGATGTAATTGATACAAAAAATATAGATGGAGAAAGCATTACTAAGCAATATTTGGCTTCAGGAATTTCTAACCACTTTGTCGCAATTGTTTCTGCTCCAACAAATAATAAAATTGTTCCAATTAATCCAAAAAATGCAAATGTAAAAAAGGCTATTTTAAAAATTCTATGTGCTCCTTTATTATCTCCTATGGCAACTCTTTCTGAAACCAATTTTGCTATTGCATTAGGCACGCCTGTTGATGAGAAAGTTAATAATAATGCATATATCTGAAATCCACTACTATATATTGCATTTCCCTTATCTCCAAATCCTTCTTTATTTGTTAAATATAGTTTATATGCTAAACCCACAATTTTTATTAATACTTGTGAAAACAATAATGAAATAATTCCTTTTGCTATTGTTTCCTTTTTGTTTTTCAATATTTCCTCCTAATAATTTGCCGTTTAAGTACAAAATTTGCAAAATCCCTTGACAAATTAGCGTTTTTGTTATAAAATTATTCAGTAATTAATTAGAATATGAATTAAATATAAAACTTCTCCCCGGTGGTTTTAAATTTAATTTTCATATAGATAAAATCAAATTTATAGGAGGGTATATTTTACCATGAACAATACTACATATAGTGTTAAAAAAAGTGAAATTGAAAGAAAATGGTATATAATTGATGCATCAAACAAACCTTTAGGTAGAGTTGCAACAGAAGCAGCAAGATTACTTGCTGGTAAGCATAAACCAATTTATACTAAAAACATTGATACTGGTGATCATGTAATTATTATTAATTGCAAAGATGTTAAATTAACAGGAAACAAATTAAATCAAAAAGTTTACAGACATCATTCTGGTTACATTGGTGGAATGAAAGAAATAGTTGCCAAAGATATGATGGAAAAAAATCCTACAAAAGCTATGATGTTAGCAGTAAAAGGAATGTTACCACACAATTCTTTAGGTGCTCAAATGTTAAAAAAATTAAGAGTATATGCTGATGAAAATCACGAAAATCAAGCTCAAAAACCAGAAATTTGGAATTTTTAATAAGGAGGAAATAAAGTAAAATGGCCGAAAAAATTTATTATTATGGTACAGGTAGAAGAAAAAATGCTATAGCCAGAGTTAGATTAACAGAAGGAACAGGAAAAATTACTATTAATGGAAAAGATATAGAAGATTTCTTTGGAATGGAAACTTTAAAAGTTATAGTTAAACAACCTTTAACAGTTACAAACTCAGTTACTAAATATGATGTCATAGTTAAAGTAACTGGTGGTGGTTTTACAGGTCAAGCTGGAGCTATCCGTCATGGTATTGCTAGAGCATTAAATGAAGCAAATAGTGAATTTAGACCTATATTAAAATCTAATGGTTTCTTAACAAGAGATCCTAGAATGAAAGAAAGAAAGAAATATGGTCTTAAAAAAGCTAGAAAAGCACCACAATTTAGTAAGAGATAATTACAAGACGGATTTTATAAAATCCAAAATTGTTACAGAAAAGCCAAGAACGTTGAAAATACTGGCTTTTCTTTTTTGTTTTATATATTGGTGTATTGTTATGTGAGCCACCTTTTATAAATTCTGATAAATAGATAAATAAATATAAATAATAAAAACTATCTTTAAAACAAAAAAATACTTAACCTTTTACAGTCAAGTATTAAAATTTGATGTTATTTTTAATTTTTCCTTCTACCAAATAAGCTACCTTTTCTCTTTCTACTTTCGACAACTTCTTTGACGTCTTCTACTTTATTTTCATTTTTTTCATCATCATCTCTTATAATTATATTTTCATCATTAAAATCATCATCATCTAGTTCTTCATCATCTTCATCAAAAAAGCCAAGTAACTCATCAATAGCTTTATCCATTTTATTTTCGTCTTCTATTTCTTCTTGATTTTCATCATTATCATCATAATCTACATTATCTTTTTCAATTATATTTTCATTCTCCTCGTCATCTTCATCATTTTCTTCTGTATCTTCAAAATTTAGTTCCTCATCTTCTTCATCTATATCCCATACAAATTCCTCATTATCTGTATTAGAGGCTTCTTCTTCTATTTCTTCATCCTCTTTCACATTCTCTTTATTATCTTCTGTAAGATTATCGTTTATTAAATCATTATCTTTTTCTGCAATATTTGTATTTTTTTCAACATTATCTGCTAGTTCATCATTTTCTTCTTCGATCTTTAGAATATCTTTATTTACATCACAAGCTATATTTAGAGGTTCATATTCTGTTAAATCTTTTTCATAATTTTCTGATAATATATCTTTAAAAGTATCATATATTCTCTGCATTCCTTCAATTCTCCAATAATCTGGATAAATTACTGAACCAATTATATTTAATTTGCTAACACTCTTTTCAAAAACTTTTTCTTCATCTTGCAAGTCAAATAGATATTCTAAGTGATATAAATCTTTATATGTCTTTTTTGAAGCCTTACCATTCATCTCTTTTAAGAGTAATGAATACATATTTTGTATCTCTTTTAAATCACTTTTTAAATGTTCACATGCCTCACTCATAATTTTTTTATGTTCTTTTTCTCCACTCATAATGTTCATTCTTTCATTATCCAAAAACAAAATTAAATAGTCATCTATAGCGTTCAAAAATTTTAATTTACTTTTAGCATCTTTAACAATTTTTTTATGTTTTTTTATATCCACTTCATCTTCTTTGACTTCGGCAAGCAATTTATTTGTTTTATCATAAATTGATAATAAAATTCCTACTCTTTTTTCTGCAATATCTGTTGAGACATCAATAGCTTTAGATATTGCATTATTGTCAAATTTTACTTTTTCCTTTTCTCCATTTTTTAAAATTTTTTGTTTAATGTTTTCTTTTTCCAATGTTTTATCTTGTAATTTTATAAAAGATTTTATTTCTTTCAATTTTTCTTTATCTATATGGTTAAAATTATCTGTTGTGATATTTAGAGATCTTTGATAATCGCTCTCTACAATTTTTCTTTCACTACCACATTTATTTCTAATTTCACTTTTTTCATTAAAATCTGTTATTTCTTCAACAAATTTTTTAATATTTTCCTTTGTTTCATTATTATTTTTATCAATTTCACTCTGTACCTTTTCAAATTTACTATTTAATAATTCTTCATTTTCTTCTAAATTTTCAAATAATTCTTTTCTGCTGTCCATATATTTTAAAATTCTTTTATTTAATATTTCTTGGTACTTTTGTGTTTCCCTTATTCTATTTGCTACTTTTTCAAATTCTTCCATTACATTGTTTTCTTTTTCAGATACTATTTGATAATTCTCTATCTTCTCTATTAATTCAAAATAATTTTCGCTATTATTTTTTAAATTGTGAACTCTATCATATCCAAATAAGTTTATAAAATGTTTATCTATTATAATAACATTTCTTTCATACATAGCTAATCCTCCTAAAATTTAACTGCTTTTTCTTCTATCTATTATATAGCTACTTCCTAAAACATTTTTAACCGCATGTTTAATTTGAGCAGCAGTATCACCTATCTCTAAGATATTTGTAAACCTATTTTTGTCAGCAACTACAGCTGCTATAGAAATAGCTGTTAATGGAAATTTTTCTATAATACCTCTTCTGTTTGCAACCTCAATATAACCTTTTTTGGCATCTTCTTTTGTAAAGAAGCTTTTAATCTTATTTTCAAATCTTGCAATTATTCTTTGGCATAAATCTTCAATCTCTATTCCAGACACAATAGCAATAAAATCATCTCCTCCTACATGTCCAACAAATCCACCAATTTCAAACTTTTTTACTTCATCTGTAAGAATGTCAGCAGTAAACTGAATTATTTTATCTCCTTTTAAAAATCCATACACATCATTATATGCTTTAAAATTGTCTAAATCAACATAGAGCACTGAAAATTCTTCTTCTTTTGATATTCTTTTCTTTAATTCTGAATGAATTTGAACATTTCCTGGTAATCCAGTTAAAGGACTAACTGTTCTGTTTGTTTTTAACAATCTAGTCAAATTTTTTACTGTGTAATACAAGTATCCTTCATCAACAGGTTTTTTTATAAAATATTCAACAGATTCATTTAAAATTCTCATCCTATGGCTTCTAGATCCATTTGAAGATACAACTATTACTGGAGTTATCATATTATCTTCATCTTTTCTGATTTTTGCACATAATTCTATTACATTCCTATCTATTGCATCTTCATTTATAACTATTAACGATGGTATACTTTTTAATGCTAAGTCTATTTGCTCTGTTTTTACGCTTATAAATTTATAATCTGGATCATCTCTAAATAATTCTTTAAATATTATAATAGATGATTCATCATCATCTATTATATATACTTCATTAACCATCTTTTGCTCCTTTATCTATTTGTTTTTTAATTATTTTTTCCATTTAATTCTTTTTGTAATTTTTAATCCACTATTATTGTAAACTTCTATAATAAGCCTATTTTCTCCGGCTTTTGACTTAAGATTTTTTTCAAATGTAGCACTATTTATATTATTTATATCGCTTTCTTCATCATTAAAGTTAATATGAATTTTTGAAATAATTCCATCACTATCTTCCTCTCCCTTTGCTACAATTTTTGCTTCTGAATAATCATTTTTCACAAAAACATTTGCATCTGGAATATATATAGTTTTAGTTGCTACCTTTTTATTCCCATTCTCATCTATTTCTTCTATAGTTAATTTATGTTCTCCTGTTTCTATATCTATATTAAAAGTAACTTCTTTTGAATTAACATTTTCTGTTTTTGGCTCTTCTTCATCATAATAATATGATATTGATTTGATATTTGTTTCTTCACTAATCTTAATTTCTAATTGATCTTTGAAAACTTCGTTGTTATAGGCTTCTTTAAATTCTATAATATTAGGTTCTTCTATAACTACCCCAACATATTCTTTTTCAAATTCCTTTGTATTACCATTAGCATCTTGTGCAACCACTTTTAATGAATTTGTACCACTTGGTACATCTATTTCTGTTGTTATATTAGATGACCCATCAACTGATAATGAATTAGCTGTTTCACCATTCCAGCTATATTGTAATGATGTTATAGAAGTCTGTGCCAAAACTTCAATTTCAAGTGAAGAAGCATTTTGTGATACATCTATTTTTATACTATCGCTCAATTGACTATTGTTGTTGTATGCTTGATTTCTATCTTCTTTTTTTACTATAGAATACATGCCAATTGAAACAGTTAATAATCCAAAAATTATTAAAAATATAGCAAAAAAAATTACTACTGATTTTATATCTGCTTTATTTCTTTTCTTATTATTTTTTCTTAATTCAACAGATAATATTTGATTCATTTTCACACCTCTTTCGCTATTTTTTCATCTAAATTATATCACAACATTTAGTTATTGTAAATAAAATTTTTTAAAATTTGGCATTATTTGCAAAATCTATGTTTTCCTATTGTAACAGTCATAGGCCTTGACCAAATCCAAGAATTTGTTGCAGTATTTGGATTAAAATAATATATAGCTCCATATGATGGATCCCATCCATTTATTGCATCTTGTGCTGCTTTTTTTGCCGTACTATCTGGAGTCATATTTATTTGACCATCAGAAACTGCATCAAAAGCTCCTGATTGATAAATTACTCCTGAAATTGTATTTGGGAATAAACTGCTTTTAACTCTATTCATAATAACAGCTCCAACTGCAACTTGTCCTACATAGCTCTCTCCTCTAGCTTCACCATAAATTAGATGTGACAATAAATTAACATTGCTACTATTATTATTTGATTTACCAGAATTATTTGAAGAACTCGTAATTCCCATGGCATTTAAAGTTTGTGTACCTGCAATTCCATCAACCTTTAAACCATTTTTCTTTTGAAATGACTTTACAGCTGAAAGAGTTTTGCTTCCATAAATTCCATCAATATTTCCATAATAATATCCCCAATCTTTAAGCTTTTTTTGAATCTGTTTGACTTCATCACCATTTGACCCATATCTGGATAAAGCTTCAACTCTTGAATATCTTTGAATAATTATAAATGATAATAAAAAAATACTTACAAATACTAAAATAACAATAATTATTTTATTTTTCATAATAAAACCACCTCTACATAATAATATTTTTATTATTATCCAAAAGTGGTTTTTTATTCAAATTGATTATTTTTATATATAAGTACATAGTATGGATTCTAATCCAACTTGTATATCTATAAGTCCAATTTTATACTTATAATCTAAATCACAAAATTCCTGCAAAATCCTTCTCAATTCTTTTGTTTTGAAATAACTAGATTGTGTTCTGTATTTATTTGTAAGAAATGTTTGGTTTGGCTTTAATTCTAAGCTTTCTGCAATATTTCTGTTTTCGGAAATTGCGATTTTGGTTAAATATAATTTTTTAAAATGATTATATAATGTTACTAAAATTTTTTGCAATGGTTCTTTTGATAATACAAGATTTCTTAATATTTCAATTGCATTTTGGGTGTTTTTTTTGCCTAAACTATCTGTTAAATCAAATATAATACTTTCCATTTTTTTTATTGAAAGTTTATCTATATCTTCTTGAGTAATTGTTCCGCCAGGTCCTGCATATTCTATAAGTTTTCTAATTTCATTTATTAATTCTTGCATATCAATACCACAGCATTCTATAAAGTATGAGACTGTTCTTGAATCACACTTTACATTATATGCTTTTATAATTGCCATTAGTCTATTTTGAATTTGAAAAGGCTTTTGAGCTTCAAAATTACAAACAATACCTAATTTTTCTATGGTTGAAAGTAATTCACATTTTTCAACTTTTTCTTCTACAAAAACTAAGTTTACTGATTCATTTATTGTTTTTATATTTTCTTTTATATAAGAATTTAATATTGCTTTTAATTCTGAATTATCATTTTTTCCCTTTCTTTTCAAATCTTTTTTAAATAAACCAGAATTTTTTACAATAATTAACTTTTTCTCATAGCCAAAAGCAGGTGTTTCTATATCTGAAATTATTTGAGATATATTTGACTCATCTAGTATGATAAAGTTTATACCTTTTACTTTTTCGCCAAATAGTTTTTTTATATTTTTTAAAGCATTCTCTAATAAAAATATTTCTTCCCCATATAGCAAATATATACTATGTAAAATATTTTGTTTTAATTCTTTTTCAAGTTCTTCAACTTTCAAATAATCACTTCCAATTTTAATCTATTTTAGTTAAGTTTTTACAATTAAATAAAATTTCTGAAACACAATTTATAATTTGCTATAAAGCTTCAGAAAACTTTGCAGAATGTGCATGGCAAATTGCCATTGCCATGCTATCTGTTGTATCATCTAATTTTGGTAATTTTTCTTCATGTAAAATCATTTTTACCATTCTTTGAACTTGTATTTTATCTGCTCTTCCATATCCTACAACTGCTTGTTTTACTTGCAAAGGAGTGTATTCATATATTGGAACATTGTTTAATTTTGCAACCACTAAAATTACACCTCTAGCTTGAGCAACATTTATTGCAGTCTTTGCATTATTATTGAAAAATAGCTCTTCAATAGCCATAGCATCTGGTTTATATTTATCTATTATTTCGTTTAATTCTGTATATATTTTTTTTAACCTTGAAGGAAATGAAGTATGTGCTTCTGTAAGAATAGCTCCAGATGTAATTAGTTTAAACTTATTTCCAACATAATCTATTATACTAAAACCTGTTATAGCAAAACCAGGGTCAATTCCTAATATTCTCATTTTTTAAAATCCATACAAATTGTTTACTTTTTGTTTAAACAATTTAGTGTCTCCTCTCTAAAATAAAATTCTAAAAATTTCAGCAACACTCCAAGCTTCAGCTATTGCACCTTTTGGTAAAAATGGAGTTCTTGAATCATACAATTCTGAAATAGAACCAATACAGCCTCTTTTATACATTTCTTTTTTAAAAGTTCTATATGTTTTTTGTTTGAATTTTTCTATTTTTTCATTTAATTCTTCTTCCTTTTCATGATTATCTTGTACTAATTTCATATTCATTAATGCATCATAATAAACTCCTAAAAGCCAAGGCCAAGTAATTCCCTGATGGCAACTCATCTCTCTTTTGAATTTGTCTCCTTCATATATATCAACATAATTCTTTTCGCCTTTTGCAAGGGTCTTTACTCCATAGCTATTTAACAATTTTTTTTCAACAACATTTATGATATCTTCTGCTATTTCTGAATTTGGATTAATTATTGGATATGAAAGGCTTAGTGCAAATAACTGGTTTGGTCTAATTTCATCATTTCCTATATAATCAAAAAGGCATTTTTTGTTGCGATTGTAAAACTTTGTTTCAAATGATTTTTTACATTTTTCTGCCATATCTTCATATTTCTTTATTGTAATATTTTTACCTAGTCCACCTATTTTTTTAGTTAATTTTGACATAACTATTAAGGCATTATACCACATAGCATTTATTTCTACTACTTTTCCAAATCGTGGTGTAGATGCAAAACTCTTATATTTAGCATCCATCCAAGTATTTTGTGCATTTTCATCTCCAGAATAAAGTAAACCATCTTTATCTAAATATATATTATTATTTTTATAAGTTACCCAATCTGAATAATAATCTATTACACTTTTTAATTTTGAATATATTTCTTTTTTTATAAAAGAATAATCTCCTGTATAATCAACATATTTTTGTACTTCTTCAAATAATAGTAACGAACTATCTACAGTATTATATAATGGAGCCTTATCTCCATCTAAATACCCATTTGGAATTAAACCAAATTTCATATCTCTAGTAACTGAAAGTAAAACTTCTTTTGCTTCATCAAATCTTCTTGTTTTTAAAAATAACCCTTCAAACGAAATTAAAGTATCTCTTGCCCAATCAAAAAACCAAGGATAACCAGCAATAACAGTATATAGACCAAATGTTGGTCTATATACTATAAAATTATCAATTGCAGTCATAAAAACCCTTTTAAGCTCATCCATTTCTTCTTCTTTTTTAGTCTTTTTTTCTTTTTTATTATCTATTAATAAAGATTGATTATATAGCTTATTTTGTCTAATAATTTCATTGCTTATAATATTTTTTGGATCTAATTCCTCTATATCTTCTTCTAAAGAACATATAAAAGAAATTTCTTTTTCTTCATTAGCATCTATTTCAATTTCAAATCTACCTGGTACAACTAAATTTTCTTCTGCATAGAACCCTCTTTTTTCTTCTTCAATATAAAACATATTTCTAAAAATATCATTTTTATGTTCTATATATTTTCCATCTGAGATTTTCATATATATAGGTGTATCAACAATATTATTTATAACAACTTTTATCTTTCCTTTTTGATCAAATTGTTCTAAATAGTATTCATAATTTGTATTCATATTACGTGTATCTCTTAAATTTAAAATTGGTGCCAAAGTCAATTTTGATTTTGATTTTCCATTTTTTATTTTATAAAATACTTGTACTATATTTTTTTCATGCACCATACAAATAATTTTCGATATTGATATATCACCTACTTGATATTTAAAAATCGGCAAAATATCTTTTGTAAATGATTCAATATATTTATAGCCATCTGATATATATTGTTTTCCAACATTTGTGAACAAATTATATTTTTTTTCTTCTATTTCCACACTTTCATCTAATTTTGAAAGTATTAATGTTCTTCTTGCAGGAGGATTTAATGGTGCAACTAATAAACCATGATATCTTCTTGTATTAGCTCCAATAATTGTAGAAGAAGCATAACCTCCTATTCCATTTGTAATAATCCATTCCTTTTGTAATCCATTTTCTAAGTTTATTTCATCTTTTTCCAATTTCATTAGTATTCCTCCAAATTTTATTTTCTATTTTAAGTATATTTCGTTTTCAATAAATATATTATTTTTTTACTTTTTACCTTTATTAAATTTTTTCAACATCTCTTGTCTTATTTCTTCATAGTTTCTGATTTTTATCTCTCCAATAGAAATATTATTATTTTCAATTTCATTTTCTTTATTCAAATATACGTTTTTTTCAAGATTTTCATTTATATTTGTTTGATTTGAATCTTTATCTTGTGTCTTATCTGCAATCTCTGCTTTATTTTTTTCTATATTTCTATCTGTATTTTTTATAGATTCAATTCTATCTTGATATTTTGAAGCAAATTTACTTTTAAATCTGTCCTTATTTTTGTTTTTATTTTTTTTCTTACTTTTTACTTTCTTTTTCTTTTGCTTATTTATTTCTTTATCTGCTTTTAATTTTGAATTCATCATCATATATTCTGGCTCATTTTGTCTGTCCATAAATTTTAAATCATCACAGATAACTTGAATAACAATATCTGCTATTAGGTTTGCATTATGTCTAACACAGTCATCTTTTATAACAGACAGATTTTCTTTAATAAATTTAATTCTTCTTTCTTTTATATTTTTAAAATCTTGCTCAACTAAATCTGCACCATCTAAATTATATTTTTTTATGTATTCAGGAACAACCTCTCCTGTATCATACAAGCAATAGTCTATTATTCCTTCTCCACAGTGTTCTACTATAGCATTTACATGATCTGCAACTGAATAATTATCTGTCATTCCTGGCTCTGTCATGATGTTACAAACATAAAATTTCTTTGCTTTGCTTTCTTTTATAGCTCTTGAAACACCATTTACCAAAAGGTTTGGAATGATATTTGTATATAAACTTCCGGGGTCCAATTATAATACTATCTGCATTTTTAATTGCCTCCAAAACTCCAGGCGTTGGTTTACAATTGCTTGGACTTAAATAAACTCTATTAATTTTAGTTAATTTATCATAAACTATAGATGCAATTTTTGATTTTTCTTCTACAACATATCCGTTTCCAAGCTCAGCACAAATTTTCATTCTATCTTCTGTAACTGGAAGAACTTTACCATATATTTTAAATATGTCATTACTATCTTTTACAGATTCCTCTATTCCATTTGAAATATCATTCATTGCCTCAAAATAAATATCAGAAAAAGCTATCCCTTTCAAGCTTCCACTTTGAAATCGATAATTAAAAAGCTCTGGCATTTTGCTGTTTTTTTCCGTAGCTAATGAAGCAATACTATCTTTTATATCTTGTAACTGAAGATATTTCATCTTTTCATTATCTTTTGCTAAATTTCCACCATAAGTAGAAACTGTAACAATTGCTGTTATATTACTTGTATATCTCTTTAATCCTTCTAATATGGTGTTTAATCCGCTTCCACCACCAATTACTACAATATTTGGACCTTGCTCATAAATATTTTTATTGAATATTAAAGAATTAATGTTTACCTTTTTTTTACCTGTAATTCTATCATCTGTAGCTTCTATAAATAATTCCATAGTTCTTTTATTTAAGTAAATAAGTCCTAAAACAATACATGTAAAACCAACAGTACAAAAAACAATAATTTTTGTTGCATATCTAAAAGTAATAGCATTGTTAGATTCAATAATATTTGCTATACCAAATGATGTCAGTATTACTCCAAACAATATAAGAAACATCCAACGTTTCATTTTTGAACTTTTTTTAAACCATTCTCGTATTCCTTTCAATTGTTATTCCTCCTGTTCTCCCATTATTTCTATCTCTTCTTCGATTTTTATATTGTACTTTTCATAAATTTTTCCTTTAACATATTTTATTAAATCTAATATATCTTTTGCTGTTGCATTTTCCTTGTTAATTACAAAACCAGCATGTTTAGTAGATACTTCTGCCCCACCTATTCTACATCCTTTAAGTCCACATTCATCTATTAATTTTGCAGTTATATAATTCTCCCCTCTTTTAAATGTGCTACCAGCTGATGGGAATTCTATTGGCTGTTTTTCTTTTCTTTCTTTTAAAAAATTATTCATTTTTTCTTCTATTTCATCTTTATTGCCATATTGTAAACCTATTTTAGTTTCTAAAATAATGTAATTATTATTTTTGAAAATACTTCCTCTATAAACTAATTTCTGTTCTTCTTTTTCCAAAACCTCTATTTTGCCAGTTTTTATATTTAAACACTTTGTCTCTAAAATTATATCTTTTAGTTCTTTGCCATAAGCTCCGGCATTCATTCTATTAGCTCCACCCATAGTCCCAGGAATACCTGAAAACTCTTCAAAACCTGAAATTGATTTTTGTTTTAATTGTTGTGCTAAAGCCATTATTTTTACTCCCGCACCTACTGAAACTATAACATCATTTTCTAAATTCTCTATTTTTATTTCTGTTAAATCTATTTTTAAAACTATTCCTCTAATACCTTTATCTAATACTAAAGTATTGCTTCCATTTCCTATTATATATAATTGCAAATTATTTTTTTTTGCAAAATTAATCACACTTTTAATTTGATCAATATCTTTTACTATTATAAAACAATCTGCATTTCCTCCTGTTTTAAAACTAGTATGTTTTCTCATTGGCTCATTATATTTTATATTTTCTTTTGGTATAAATTCTTCTAATTTTTTAAATGAATTCATGATTTAATTAAATATTTAATTCTCCTTATTTTATTTAAGTTTTTAAAGGATCAACCTATAAACCTATTTAACACCATTTATCAATTTATATCATACTCATTTTGGTTCTCTCATCATCTTCTTTTCCATTCCACATAGATATACAGCATTTCCCAATGCTGTCTTTGGATTAGAAATATTAAATACTTCTCCTGTTGAATAATTTACAACAAATTCATCTTTCGAATCTATATTGCTTAATCCAAGTGCCTCTAAATCTGATTTAGTAAGTTTATAATAATATTTTCCATCTTCTATTCCTTCAATTTCATCATAATTTAGAGTTTCTTTTAAGCTTATACTACTATCTATTTCTTGGAAAGTACTCTCTATACTCTTTGCTTCTGCATATGTAATTTTTGTTCCTTTTAAAAAAGTTGAATTTTTCATTTGACGATATTTTATATATGTTTCTATCACAGCTTGCTGTATTTTCGAAGCATCTGACATTGCAGTAATTTCCTTGGATCTATTAATATTGCTTTTCATTCCTTTAGAGGCTCCAATACTAACACCTGCAAGTATTGTTAATACAACAATTGTAACTGACAAGGCTATTAAAGTTATTCCAGATTTTTCTTGTAAATTTTTTTTCATTTTTTCCTCTTTTCATAGTTATATTTTGTATTAATATAATATCATTAAATTGATATTTTTACAAGATTTTTTCATAAATTAACAGAAAAGATCTGTTCTATATTGATACTCTTCCAAAATTTCTTTAGGATTTGTCACCAATTTTGCTCCTTGCTTTATTAATTCATTTGTTCCAAAAGAATTTTCAGAATCTATATTTCCTGGTATAACAAATACATCTCTTCCTTGGTCTAATGCAAAATCTGTAGTAATAAGTGTTCCACTTTTTTCTTTTGCTTCTACTACTAATATTCCATTTGATAGTCCACTTATGATTCTATTTCTTGCCGGAAAATTTTCTCTATTTGGCTGTGTGCCTAATGGATATTCTGAAATAATGGCTCCTTCATTTTCTAAAATTTTTTCAGATAATTTTAAATTTTCTTTTGGATAAATTGTGTCTAACCCATTTCCTAGAACTGCTATTGTTTTTCTTTTAGCTTCTATAGTGCCAAAATGAGCATAAGAATCGATTCCTTTTGCAAGACCACTAACTATTGTAAAACCACTTTTTGACAAATTATACGCAAATTCTCTTGCAATCTTTTTTCCATAATCATTTGCTTTTCTGCAACCTACTATTGCTATACATGGATTATTTAATGCTTTTTCATTTCCTCTTATATATAAATTTATAGGCGCTCCATAAATTTCCTCTAAAAGTCTAGGATATAATTCATCTTGGATTGATATAATTTTTATATTATGTTTTTCCATAAATAGTAAATTTCTTTTAATATCTTTTTTTATTAAATCACTTGTTAGAAATGTAACTGTTTTTTCACTTATTCCATATTTTAATAATTTTTCTTTTGCTACTGATTTTTTAGAAAATTCAAATAAATTTTTTATTGATTTAAATTCTTGAATTAAATTTTTATATTTTTTTATACCTAAATCTTGTATTAATGAAATCCAAATTTTATAATATTTTTCTTCTATTTTATTTGCTCCATTCTGCCCAAAACATTTTCTTGAAATATATTAACACAAAATAACTAATTTTGCAATAAAAATCTTTTATTTTTGTTACAAAAATTCACAAAACTATTGAAAAAAACATAATATAAGTATATAATCTAAAGGTACAAATATGATAGGAGTTGATTAATATGCCAAATATCGAAAGGCTAAAAAAATATAAAAATATACATATGATTGGAATCGGTGGAGTTAGTATGAGCGGTATAGCCGAAATACTTGCAAACTGGGGATTTCATGTTCAAGGAAGTAATAATGTTGAAAACGAAAATACAAAAAATCTAGAAAAAGCTGGAATCAAAGTAATAATTGGTCACCATGCTGAAAATGTTGTTGGATCTGATGTAGTAGTTTATACAGCAGCAATTAAACAAGACAATATCGAATTAAAAGTTGCAAAAAATCTTGGTATTCCTACTATAGAAAGATCAACTTTTTTAGGTGAAATAACAAAATGTTTTAAAGATACTTTAACAATTGCAGGTACACATGGTAAAAGTACTACAACATCAATGGTATCACTTTGTTTCATAGAAGCTGGAAAAGACCCTAGTATTCAAGTAGGTGGAGATTTATCTCAGCTTAATGGAAATTACAAAGTTGGAAATAGTGAATATTTTATTATCGAATCATGTGAATATGTAGAAAGCTTTTTAAAATTTAGTCCAAAAGCTGAAATAATATTAAATATTGACAATGACCATTTAGATTATTTTAAATCATTTGATAACATAAAAAATGCATTTATTAAATATGTTAAATTATTGCCAGATGATGGTTTATTAGTGGTAAATGGTGATGATAAAAATTGCTTAGATCTTCCAAAATACACTAATGCAAAAACTTTAACTTATGGTATTACTAATAAAAATGTAGATTTCTTTGCAGTTAATATTGTTTTTGATAATGATGGGTTTCCTGAATTCGATGTTTATTCACATGATAAATTTTATGAAAGAATTAAACTTCATGTTCCTGGAATGCATAATGTACTAAATGCTTTAGCCACTATTGCATTATGCAACAAATATGGGCTTTCTGCTTCAGATATAAAAAATGCATTATCAAAATTTACAGGTGTTGGTCGTAGATTTGAATTCAAAGGCAAAGTAAACAATGCTAGTATTTATGATGATTATGGACATCACCCTACAGAAATTGTTGCAACAGCAAAAGCACTAATGAATAAAAAATATAATAAATCTTGGATTGTTTTTCAGCCTCATACATATAGTAGAACAAAACTTTTATTAGATGATTTTGCAAAAGCTTTATTAAATTTTGATAACATAATCATATTAGACATATATGCAGCTCGTGAAAACAATACTTACAATGTCTCATCAGAAGATTTAGTTAACAAAATAAAATCTCTTGGAAAAGATGCTAAATATATTAAAGATTTTGATGATTGTGTTTCATACCTTAAAGAAAATGTTCAAGAAAACGATATTATTCTTACTCAAGGAGCTGGTACAGTAACACAAATAGGAACTATGTTATTACAATAATACATTATTCTAAAATTGTTATTAAACTTTTTTATGTTTTAATAATATGGAGGTTATTATAATTTGAAAAAAAATATTAGAAAAGATAAAAATTTAAATAAAGACAACTTTAGAAAAAGCTTAGATTTTAAAAATACAATTTCAATCACAAAGCTAAAAATTTTTCTTGCAATAATTATGCTTTTATTCTTTTTACTTATGTTTAGACTATTTTATTTGCAAATTGTTGATGGAAATTATTTATCTGGACTTGCTACATCTCAACAGACAAAAAGTGAAGTTATTAGTAGTAAACGTGGAAACATATATGATGCTACAGGTACTCCACTTGCAATTAGTGAAACAGTTGATACTATTTCCATCAACCCCCAAAAAATAACAAAACCAACTGGTAATGAAGATACAGTAGCTTATAAAGAATTAGTAGCAAAAGGACTTTCAGAAATATTTGGCTTAGATTATAAAGATACATTAAAAAAAGTAAATAGCAAAAATTCGGTTGAAACAATTGCAAAAAAAGTTGAAGAAAACAAAATTAAAGAACTAAAACAATGGATGAAAAATAATAATATTACTGTTGGAATAAATATTGATGAAGATTCTAAACGTTACTATCCTAATGATACAATTGCTTCTCAAGTAATTGGAGCTTGTGGTACAGATAACCAAGGTATGGCTGGTATAGAATATTCTTATGATTCAATCTTAAAAGGTGTTTCTGGACAAATAGTAACTTCTAGAGATGCTAGCAAGGGTGAAATTCCAAACTCAGTAGAATCCTTTGTCGCTGCAGAAGATGGCTATAATTTAAATTTAACTATTGATATACAAATTCAACGTATTGTAGAAAAATATATAAAAAAAGCTGTTGAAGATAATAATTGTGAAAAAGGTGGAAATTGCATAATTATGAGGCCATCAACTGGTGAAATTTTAGGAATGGCTTCCTATCCAGACTATAATTTAAATGATCCCTATACTCCTACTTCTTATTATGCAGATAACTGGGACAAACTAAGTAGTGAAGAAAGATGGAAAAGAATTTATAATATGTGGTCTGTCCGTTCCATTTCTGAAATGTATGAACCAGGATCTGTTTTTAAATTAATAACAGCAGCTACAGCACTTGAAGAAAATATTACTACTACAGATAAAACTGGTGATTTTACATGTAATGGAATTCAAGTAATTAATGGAAATACTAAAGCACAAGATGTTAAAATAAAATGTTGGCACTACCCCTCTTCACATGGTAAAATTACATTAAGACAAGCATTAATGTATTCTTGCAACCCTGCTCTTATTCAATTAGGTCAAAGAATTGGAGCTAAAACACTATATAAATATTATAATGCTTTTGGTTTTTTTAATAAAACAAATGTTGGTTTATCTGGAGAAGCTACTGGTTATTTTCATAATTTAGATGATATTGGACCTGTTGAGCTTGCTACAATGTCTTTTGGTCAACGTTTTACAATTACACCTTTGCAAATGGTTACTGCATTAGCCGCAGAAGTAAATGGTGGTTATTTAATGCAACCTACTCTTGTAAAATCTATGACAAATGTTGATACTGGAGAAGTAATTACTACTGAACCTAAATCAGTTAGACAAGTTATTTCTTCCCAAACTTCTGATAAAATAAAAGATATGATGCATTCAGTTGTAACTGATGGTACTGGTAAAAACGCAGCTGTAAAAGGATACACTGTTGGAGGTAAATCTGGTACATCAGAGCCTATTGCAGCAGATAAATCTGCTGGTTATGTTGCTTCATTTGCAGCAATTTCTCCTGTAGATGACCCTCAAATAGTTATTTTAGTTACTTTATACAAACCAACAAATACTAGCCACTCAGGTGGTACAGTATCTGCCCCTGTTGTTTCAAATATTCTTTCTGAGGTATTGCCATATCTTGGAATTGAACCTGATAACAAATAACAAGAATAACCTCTCAAAATACAATTTATGTATCTTGAGAGGTTTAATTTTTTTCTTATTAAAACCCTTAGTTATTTTGATTATTGTTTTTATATTCCTCAAGAGCTATCGCTATTTGATCTGGACATGATGTTTCTTTAGTTCCACATGGTATCCCTTTAAGCATTTGAATTATTTCATCAACGCTTTTTCCTTGTACTAACTTAGATACTCCTACTGTGTTTCCAGGACATCCTCCAATTATTTCAAGACTTTTTACAATATTATTTTCAATATCGAAAACCATTTTCATAGAACAAACTCCACTTGGATAAAATTCATATTTCATAATATTTCTTCCTTCCTAGTTATATAATATTAATATTATAACTAAAAATTCAAATTATTTCAATACATTTTTCTACCAATAAACAAAATATCATCATTTTCAATCTCTAAACCTTTCACCCACCTTTCATATTCTTTATTTTTCTTAGCAAATTTATTTAATTCTACTAAATTGATTTCTGCTTGATAATTTAATTTATCATTTAATGTTAAAATTAAATTACTACTATTTTCTTCTGAATGAACTTGGGTAATTATAGCTTTTTTTAATTCGCTTTTTTCTGAATCTTTATTTTTTTCTAAATATTCTTCATATAATAATGACCAAAAGCAAAAGATGCTTTCTTTTATCTTACCTCCTTTAATCATTTTTAAGTAAATTTCTTCTTTTTTTCCATTTTCGTAAAATACATTTGCCAATATAATTGAAAATTCATATTCATCTATTTTGTTATATTGTTCAGCTTTAATGAATTCAATATTATTTATAGGCATTTTTAATATTTTTTTCAATAAATTAACTACATCATTCTTATCATTTTTTAACTTTTGTATTAAATTATTTAATAAACTAGTGTTTTTGTTAAGTTGATTTAACATAATCTTAAATTAATCATATTAATTAATTCTGACTCACCCCCTTATTAAATTTACTTGTTTGAATTTTTATAGAATACGTCATAAATTATTATGCAAATAAAAAAACAAGAAATAAGTTTTTTGATAAAAACGAGTTATAACTCTAAATGTTATGGCACATCTTGCTATATAAAATTGTCTTGCCATAAATAAATTATATAATTATAAATAAAGTATAAGACAATTTCCAATTTTTGTCAATAGTTTTTTGTGATTTTTTTCATTTTTTCATCGCAAAAATCCTAATTTTTCGCCATTTTTTGACATTGTTGAAAAAAAACGAAAAAGTAAAAGTTCTTACAAAAATAAATTATTAATAATAAAACCTAAAAAGACATAATCTTAAAATAAAGATTATGTCTTTTTTGAAAATAAAAGGGGATGTTTAGTTAGTAGTTATTTACTAACTTTATACTTATATAATACACCAGAAATTTGTTCAAACTGTGAATAACAAGTGAAACAATGTGAAATTTTATTTTTTATTATTCTGCATCTGCTTCTGCTAATGTTATTGTAATATCTTGTGTTTTTCCATCTCTATATATAGTAAGTGTCATTTTATCACCTACAGAATGTGAATTTTTAATTTTATTTAATTCATCCATTGTTTTAATATCTTGTCCATCTGCTTTTACTATTACATCTCCGACTTTTATTCCGGCTTTTTCTGCTGCTGAATATTGTTCTACAGAATATACATAAACACCTGCAACAAGATTATGAGCTTTTGCAGTATTCTCATCTAAATCTCTTCCTGTAATTCCGATATATGGTCTTATAACTTTATTATATGTCTCTAATTGTTTAATAACATCTAATGTAGAATTAATTGGAATAGCAAATCCTATACCTTCAACACCTGTACTTGAAACTTTCATAGTATTAATTCCAATTACTTGACCTTTACTATTAACTAATGCTCCTCCACTATTTCCAGAATTTATAGCTGCATCTGTTTGAATACATGTATAAGCATTTCCTTCATCATCTGATACTTCTCTATTTGTCGCACTAACTACTCCACAAGTAATTGTAGTTCCTAAGTCTAATGGATTTCCAACTGCCATTGCAAATTCTCCAATTTTAACATTATCTGAATTCGCGAATTCTGCTGCAGTTAAATCTTTTGCATCGATTTTTAAAACAGCTAAATCTGTTTGTGAATCTTTGCCAATTATTTTTGCATCATAAGTTTTTCCATCACTTAAACTTACTTTAACTGATGTAGCCTCAGATAGTTCATAGTAAGTGCTTTCTGAAGAAGAAGCGACAACATGGTTGTTTGTTACAATATATCCATCTTCACTAATTATAATTCCAGAACCTGAAGCTGTGGCTGTTGATGATTGTGAGTTATTTCCATATCCAAATATACTAAACATTGAATTTGTTGTAACATTATATGTTACTTCTATACCAACAATTGATGGCAGAATTTTATTTGAAGCATATACTGCTGTATCTGAATAATTAGCAAGTGATACAAAATCTACTGTGCCTGCGCTTGCATCAGTTGTGTTAGTTAAATTTGATGATGTAGTTGTTGTAGTTCCTGATGTTCTTAATATTTTTGATTTTATTGATGGAACTCCAAAACATGTTCCTATTACTAGACTACAACCTATAATTCCACTTAAAAAAGGTACTACTACATGGTTTTTAAAACCATGATTTCTTTCCTTTTTAGGTGTTACATCAATTACATTTTTAAAATTACCATTTGATTCCATTTTTATCATTCCTCTTTTCTATATTTTCAATATATAATATATTCAATTCTCCTTTAGAATACAATACTTTTGTGAAAAAAATGTGAAAAAAAAGTAAAATATTGATAGAATCTTTTATACACTTTATTTATTGATTTGCATGTACATTTGGATATCCTCTTTTTTACTTTTGTCTCTTTTCTCTCTTTTTTATTATTTTATAAAAATCAAAAATTTTTGTCAATACATTCAAAAAAAATTTGTAATCTATTTTTAAAAAAGCAGTTTCTCTTTGAAAGTATTGAATTTTAGCGGAAAATCTGATAGAATCAATATATGGAGGAAATTTAAATGATAGAACTATTATCACCTGTTGGAGACTTTGAATGCCTAAAAGCTGCTGTTCAAAATGGAGCAGATGCAGTATATTTTGGTTCAAATATATTTAGTGCTAGAGCATTTGCATCAAACTTTGATAACGAAGAGCTTGAAAAAGCAATAAATTATGCAAAAATTAGAGGAGTAAAAACACATCTCACTTTAAATACTTTAATAAAAAATAACGAATTTGAACAGGCTTTTAATTTAGCCAAAAAAGCATACAAATTAGGTATAGATGCAATTATTGTTCAAGATTTAGGACTTGCAACAGATCTTATAAAATCTTTTCCAGACTTAGATATTCACGCAAGTACTCAAATGACAACAACAAATCTTGAAACAGTAAAAAAATTAGAAAAAATTGGATTCAAAAGAATTGTTCTATCAAGAGAATGTTCTTTGTCTGAAATAAAAAATATATGTAAAAATACAAATGCAGAAATTGAAGTATTTGCACATGGTGCTCTTTGCATATGTTATTCAGGTCAATGCCTTTTTTCTAGTATGGTAGGCGGTCGTTCAGGAAATCGTGGAATGTGTGCACAGCCTTGTCGTCTTCCCTATTCTCTATTATCAGACAAAAATGAAAAATCAAAAGAGTATAACAAAGGTTATTTATTAAGTACAAGAGATCTTTGCACTCTTGATTTGTTGCCAGAGCTTATTTCTGCTGGAATTACATCATTAAAAATAGAAGGTCGAATGAAGTCTCCTACTTATGTTGCAACAGTTACAAGAATTTATAAAAAATACATAGATTTAGCAACAAGGTTTATTAAAAAGGAAATTTCAGAATACATAATTAATGAAAATGATAAACAAGCTTTACTTCAAGTATTTAACAGAGGAAATTTTTCTTCAGGACATCTAAAAGATGAACCAAATAAAAAACTGATATTTAAAGAAAAACCAAATAATCTTGGTATATATATAGGAAAAGTTGTTAAATTCAGCCCTAAAAAAGGTCTAATTACTTGTAATGTAGAAAATCCTATATCAATTGGAGATTCAGTTTCTTTTGAAAATGAGTCAACTAAATATACTATTTCTGAATTAATGGAAAAAAATATTAATATAAAAACTGCTAAAAAATTTCAAACTGTTACTTTTGGTCGAATGAAAGGAAATATAAAAGTAAATGATAAAATTTATAAAATAACTGATAAATCACTTTTATCTAATTCATTAGAGAGTTACAATAAAGAATACAAAAAAACTTCTCTTGATTGTAAATTGAAAATAAAAAATGGTCAAAAAATTGAAGTTTATGTAAAAAGCATTGATTTTATGATTGAAAATAGTTTCATTTATGACTTTATTCCTAATACTGCCCAAAATGCTCCACTTACAATTGATAAGGTAAAAAATCAATTTAACAAAACTCTAAATACATGTTTTGAATTTTCAAATATAAAAATTGATTTAGATAATGATTTATTTATCCCTACATCAATTTTAAATGATATTAGAAGACAGGCTCTTGCAGAAATCGAAGGAAAAATCTTAAAAAGTTTTAAAAGAACTTCAGAAGTAGAATATATTGGGAAGATTTTTAATAGTTCAAATATAGATTCTCAAGAAAAAGTTATTTTGCTAAATGAATTATATAAAAATTATAATTATTCAAATTTAAAAAATGTTGATAAAATATATTTACCATTAAAATATTTTGTAAGCAATGATTTTACTGACATTCTAAATACATTATCTCATAAAGGAAAATTGTATTTATATATGCCATTTATTATAAAAGATAAATATATTAAATCAATAAGAAATTGCATAGAAAATATAGTCTCTAAATTTAATATTTGTGGATTTGTAATTTCAGAATATTCTTCAATAGATTATTTAAAAATGTTTAATAAAGATGTTATTGCAAACTACAATTTTAATGTTTATAATTCATATACATTAAATAAACTTAAATCATTTGGATTTTCAAATATTACACTTTCTCCAGAGTTTCAACAAGATGAGCTAATGGAAATAAGTGATTCTGAGTCAGAGGTTATAGTTTATGGAAAAATTCCACTTATGACAATGAGCTATTGCCTTCTTGGAAAATCCAATATGTGTTACAAAGAATGTAAAAAACTTTGCAAGTCTGATGATAAATTTTTCTTAAATGATAGATATAATTTCAAATTTAGAGTTATTCCAGATAATATGCAAACTCTTACAACTATTTATAATTCAAGAAATATTGAATTATATAAAAATAATCCACAATTTGCTTCTTTAAGATTTGACTTTTTAGATGAAACAATTGAGGAAATAAATAAAATAATATAAATTGTTAATATCTTTTTGGAGTCCTCTTTCACTTAGTCCTCGCAATCAAGATTGCTCGACGTGAACATTACTCCAAAAAGATATTTAAAATTTCTTATATTTTGTAATCAACAGGTTAAAGTATGAAAATTAAACAATATTATTACTTTTATCATCTAACATTTATTACTTCATGTAATTCTTTATCAACTCTTCTAATATATTTGTAGCTTGTTTTGCTGCAATATTGCAATATTCAAAATAATCAATTCCATTATTTCCATTAGGCGAATCTGAAATTCCACGAATGACTAAAAATGGCACATCATCTAAAAAGCAAACTTGTGCAATTGCAGCACCTTCCATTTCCACACATTCTGCTCCAAATTCTTGATGTATTTCTTTTGCAATTTTAGGATCAGCACAAAAAATATCTGCTGTTGCAATTGTTCCAATTTTGTAATTAAAATCTCTATTTTCTAGATTTTCTAAAATATTCTTGCAAATATTTACAAGCTTTGTATCACTTTTAATAAATTTTCCAATACCATCTAACTCTCCCTTTGTTGAATTTCCTAATGCTGAAATATCAAAATCATATTGCACAAGTGAATCTCCAATTACAATATCTTTTATGTTTAATTCAGAATCTATACCACCAGCTGCTCCAATGTTTATGACACAATCTACTTTATATTTGTCTATTAGTATTTGTGCTGTTCTAGCAGCATTTACTTTTCCAACTCCACATCTAACTAAAATAACTTCATTTTCTGATACTCTTCCTTCATAAAATACTAAATCAAAAATATTTTTTGATATTACATTTTCTAATATTTTTCTCGTTTCTGTAATTTCTTGTATTGTTGCAACTATAACTCCTATTTTCATTTATTTATTTCCTTGTAAATATATTTAGGTTTTTATGGATACCTATAAACCACCTAAGATAAAATCATTCTTTAATACTTACTTTTTCTTTTCCTAAAATCCAAATAAAAACTTGAAGAATTTCATCTGTACAATAAATTGCACCACAAGGTAACCTTTTTTCTCCATCTATAATTTGTACTGGAATATTATTCATTTCTCCTTTAAAAAAGTTTATTGCACCTCTTAATTTTACTTTTGTTTTTTCATCAACTTCAGTTATATTTAATAACAAAACTTTTTGTTTATTTTCAGAAAAGTTTGTTATTTCATTTGCTATAATTGTTGTTCTTTCGCCATCTCTAATGCTTAATCTTCCTTTTACCATAACAATATTTTCTTCTATTAAGCTTTCTTGTGATTTTAAATATGTGTTTTCAAAAACCAAAATCTCTGCTGTTCCATACAAATCTTCTATTGTAACAAATGCCATTATTTTATTATTTTTTGTAAATTTCTTTTTTACTTTAGAAATAATTCCTGCAAATGTAACCTCTTGCCCATCTTTAAATCTTTGTTTTTTACTATTTTGAATTTGGTTTGCAATATTTGCCATTGATTCTGGATCTTCTAAATCTTGATCTTCTATGTTTTCCATTTGACTATCAATTTCTGATAAATCTTTTGTATTAATATTTGTCTGTTTTTCTATTTGATCTTTTAATTTTTCAAGTGGATGTCCTGAAATATATATTCCAAGCATTTCTTTTTCTAATGATAAAAGCTCTCTTTCCGAATATTCTTCTTTTATATTAAAAGAATATTTTAAATCTTCTATATCTTTCTTCTCTGAGTCTTGAGTATCAACATTTTGTGCACTTTCTCCACTTAAAGTTGCTAAATCAAACATTGAAAACTGACCATCTAAACCTTTTTTCTTACTACTTTGAATTGAATCTATTATTGACTCAAAAGAAGCCAAAAGTGTTGCTCTTGTTTGTTCGAATTCATCAAAAACTCCAGCTTTTATTAAACTTTCTATGCATTTTTTATTTACCGCTTCATCAGAAATTCTTTCGCAAAAATCTGTAAAACTCTTATATTCTCCATTTTCTTCTCTTTCTTTTATAATTGCTTCAACTGGTGCTATTCCAACATTTTTTATGCTTCCAAGTCCAAACCTAATATTTCCAACATTACTTTTTTTGTCACTATTCTTAAAATCTGTTCTATCTACTGTAAATCTCAAAAAGCTCTTATTTATATCTGGTTTTAAAATCTTTATTCCTAAATCATTACACTCATCTACATATATTGGAATCCTATCAAGATTTCCAAGGTAACTGTTAAGCATTGCTGCCATAAATTCTGGTGTATAATATCTTTTTAAATATGCTGTTCTATATGCTACAACTGCATAACAAGCAGCATGTGATTTGTTAAATGCATATTTTGCAAATTCTGCCATCTCATCAAAGATTTTATTTGCAGAAACTTCATCAATACCATTTCTAACACATCCTGGAACAACAATATTTCCATTCTCGTCAACTTGTCCGTGAATAAATATTTCTCTTTCTTTTGCCATTACATCAAGCTTTTTCTTTCCCATTGCACGACGTACCAAGTCTGCTCTTCCTAGTGAATAACCTGCTAAATCTCTTACAATTTGCATAACTTGTTCTTGATAAACCATACATCCATAAGTAACTTTTAAGATTGGCTCTAAACTTGGGTGTGTATATTCATTCTTCCCTGTTAGTTTTCCTTTTATATATCTTGGAATTTGATCCATTGGCCCAGGTCTATATAAAGAAACACCTGCAATTAAATCTTCCAAACAATCTGGTTTTAATTCTTGCATGAAATTTGTCATACCTTGACTTTCAAATTGGAATATTCCACATGTTCTACCTTCTTGCCATAATTTATATACTTCTGGATCATCCATTTTTTGATCAAATTCAACATCAATCCCTCTTGTCTTTTTTACTTCTTCTATTGTATTTTTTATAACTGATAAAGTACGAAGTCCTAAAAAGTCCATTTTTAAAAGACCAAGTTCTTCCAATGTTGTCATTATATATTGAGTAGAAATCTGTCCATCTCTTTCATATAATGGAACATAAGTATCTACTGGATCTTTTGTAATAACTACTCCACATGCATGTGTTGATGTATTTTTAGGCATTCCTTCAAGTGCCATTGATACATCTAAAAGTTTTTTTATTTTTTCATCTGTTTCATATAAATTTCTTAATTCAACATTTTCTTCTAATGCTTTTTTTATTGTGATATGAATTTCATTTGGTATCATTTTAGCAATTTTATCTGTTTCTTGAAGAGATACATCTAATGCTCTTCCAACATTTCTTATTGCATTCTTTGCTGCAAGTGTTCCAAATGTAATAATCTGTGATACATGATCATGTCCATATTTTCTTGAAACATAATCTATTACCTCTTGTCTTTGTTCATCAGAAAAATCAACATCAAAATCTGGCATACTAATTCTTTCTGGATTTAAAAATCTTTCAAAAAGCAAATTATATTTCATAGGATCTATATCTGTAATTCCAATAGCATATGCAAGAATTGAACCTGCTCCAGAACCACGACCTGGTCCTACAGGAATTCCGTGACTTTTGGCATAATGTATAAAATCCCAAACTATTAAATAATAATCAACATATCCCATTTTTTTTATTATACCAATTTCGTATTCTGCCCTATCTAATATATCTTGTGTTGGATTTTCTCCATATCTTTCTTTTATTCCATCATCACATAATTTCTTTAAAAAATCATAATGAGTTGGATATTCTTTAGGCACATCATAATTTGGAAGTATTGTATGACCAAATTCAAATTCTATATTGCATCCTTCAGCAATTTTTACTGTATTTTCTATTGCATCAGGAAATGCTTTAAAATAATCTATCATTTCTTCAGGTGACTTTATATATAGCTCATCTGTATCAAACCTCATTCTATCTTCATCTGTCATCCTTTTTCCGGTTTGGATACATAATAGAACCTCATGATTATATGCATCTTCTTTTTTCAAATAATGGGCATCATTTGTTGCTACAAGTGGAATATCCAATTTTCTAGCAAGTTGCACTAATCTTTGATTTGCAAGTACTTGTTCTTTCAAGCCATTATTTTGAATTTCTATATAATAATCATCACCAAATACTTTTTTATGCCAATTTGCAATCTCTTCTGCTTCATCTTCTTTTCCATTCAATAAAGCCTGATTAACAGCGCCTGCAAGACATGCACTTAAACAAACTAGCCCCTCACTATATTTTTCAAGTATTTCATAATCAATTCTCGGTTTATAATAATACCCTTCAGTAAAACCAAGTGAAACAAGTTTACTCAAATTTTTATATCCTTGTATATTTTTTGCAAGTAGTATTAAATGATTATATCTATTATCAATACCAGGTTCTTTATCAAACCTATTCCTACCACGAGGCGCAACATATACTTCACATCCAATAATTGGCTTAATACCCTCATTTTTGCATGCTTTGTAAAAATCAATTGCTCCATACATTACACCATGATCAGTAATTGCAATAGAATCCATTCCTAGCTCTTTTGCCCTTTTAGGTATATCTTTTATTCTATTTGCACCATCTAATAAACTAAATTCACTATGAATATGTAAATGTACAAATTTGCCCATATCTTCTCCTTTCATTTTCAAAAGGGGACGGTTCTTTTTAAAAAGGGGACGGTTCTTTTTTGAAAGAGAA
>DFJF01000005.1:172426-226452 GCA_002372935.1 Clostridiales bacterium UBA3678
CTTTTTGAAAGAGAACCGTCCCCAATTGAAATTAAATAGTTACTTTACCGTAAACTCCTCCACCACCAGAGTGTACTTTTGCTTCTCCATGACTTGCTTTATATATGTTATTTGCTATTTTTTCTCCTACAACACCTTCTAAATCATCTTTTCCAACATTGTGTAAAATATTCATTTCTGTTTCAAAATTTGATAATAACTTATCTATCGTTTTTCCACCAACTCCTGGTATAAATGTTAATGGAACTTGATAAATATATGGTGGTCTGTTTTTGGGACTTTTCGTTTTTGGCTTATCCTTTATTAATTCTATTCTATCAAATACTCCAAAAGTTATGTTTTTTCCATGGCATCTTGGACATTCTGTTGCTGCTTCATCAATTTCTATTGAATCATTACAATCTTCACAAAAACTTCTATGATATTTTCCAAGTTTTGGATCTAACCCATAATTAGCTATTATTTTTCTTCCATCTTCATTTTTTAATGCTTTTACAACCTCTTTAAAACTGATATCCTCTACTTGCATTTTGTTATATTCTCTTGCAATTCTTGGCAATGAATGTGCATCTGAATTTGTTACAAATGTTTTATTTTCAAGTTCACTTATTTCATCAGCTAAAAATGTATCTGAACTTAATCCTAGCTCTACTGCAAATATTTTATCATATTTTTCCTTAAATACATCTTGTAATCTGTCTACACAGTTTCCATAATAACTCTTAAATGGAGTAAAAATATGTGCTGGAATAAGTATTCCATTGTATTTTTCTACAATATCTATTAATTCATATCCTGATATATCTGAATGTTGAGTACTTAAAGTAATATTTTTTATATGATGACTCATCTCACTTGAAAATGCTTTTATATCTTTTAAATAAGGAAAAAAGCACACATTGTGTGCACTCCCTCGTTTTCCATTTCTACCAGTTTCTGTAGTTTCCACTTCACTTCCAAGTAATATGCAAACTTTGTCTTTATATATAATTCCACCATCTCTTAATTCATATGCATCTCCTGTTCTTAAAAAATTTTCTATATCTTCAATTACATAAGGTGATGCACAATCAATAATTCCAACAACATTTATTCCCTTTTTCTCTGCACATTCTTTTGCAATATTTGCAAAATTTAAACTTCTTGCTCCTGTTATTTTTATAGGTTTTCCATTCTCACTTCTTCCAATATGTACATGTAAATCTGCAAATATTTCATACATTTATTATTCCTCCTAAGCTTTTATGCATCAATTTTCTATTTTATACACTGATTTATGATTCATTACTCTATCTGCTACTTCTTGACTAAATAGAGCCTTGTTAGCATTACTTTTTTGTATAACTCTTGTGTATCTATGAACTGTTTGTACTGTTTTTCTTTTTGTTTTTGCTTTATTTACTGCTGTGGTTACTATATTATTTCTTTCTTTTTTGCCATCCATTGAAAATAGTTCCTTTGATTGTTTTTTTATGTTTTTACCAATTAGCTTATCTATTTCTTCTGCATATCGATTTTGCAATGCTGAAATATATGATTTTGTACTATGTTCTCTTTCACATAAAAAAGCTAATTTTCTAAGAACTGGCACCTCTGTAGCATCTTTTATATATATTGTTTCCATAGCATTTACAAACAGAATAAAATCTTCTAAATATCTATTATTAATATTTTTTAAATTTCTTTCTTTTAAAATTATTAGTGCTTCTTGTGGCGTAAAAGCTTCTCTTTCCTCTCTTCTTAATATTAATCCAGCAAATTGATCTACTAATTCTAATATATCACTTTCTTTTTCTCTTTTATCTGTACTACTATATCTATTTAACCCTTCACAAATTTTGCAGAATTTCTTTCCAAATCCTAATACAGCCAAATATTCAGCTCCATCTTTTGCATAAGTTTCCAGTTTTCCCAGTTTTTGAGAATTATCTACTTTTTTGCAATTACATAATAACATAGCAGTTAGTACTTCATTTTCGTCTACATCTAAACTAGCATAATCTAAAAACATCTTTGCTATTTGTGTTCTTAAAATTATTGATTTATTGAAAAATATGCCTGTTTTTTCTGACATATAATATGCTATAATCATTTTTTGTATATAATCATCTTCATTTAATATGTATTCTGCAAAATCTTCCATAATATTCCTCCTAAGTATTTTTATCTACATTAATTATATGTTATATTGTTTTTATTTTCAAGTCTTTTTTTTGTTTTTTTATTAATATATAAAAAAAAAGCCCCCTCAGGCTCTTTTTTTCTTTTTTTATAAACTATTATATTCTCTTATTTTCTTGAATGAATATGCTGCTACAATTACACCTAATACTGCAACAATTGCTAAAATACTTGTATCTGCTGCTCCGGTATATGCTAAAGTATCAACATTATTGTTTTCATTTGAAGCATTATTTGAGTTACTATTTGAATTACTATTTGAATTTAAAGTATTATAGTTGCTATTACTATTAGTATTAGTATTACTGTTAGTATCTGCTGTGCTTAAAGTATTATAGTTACTATTACTGTTAGTTCCTGTATTTGAAAATGAATTTGAATTACTATTTGTGTTTAAATCATTTGTATCTGATGTTGTAGCATTTTCCCATCCACTATAACTTGAGTTTGTATTATCATCAGCTAATACAATTGATGATAAATTTAAAACTAATACTCCACTTAATAAAATTACAACTAAACTTTTTAATAAACTTGATTTTTCCATTTTTTTCCTCCTAATAATTAACTTATCTTTTTATATACATTTTAATTATACAACTTTTTTTCCCATATGTCAAACATTTATTGATTTTTTTTCATTTTTTTTTCAAAAAAGAGCTTCTTTAACAAATTTTACCATCAAAAATTCGTTTATAAGTTATATATTCATATTGATAAGGATTTTTCTCATTAGTTATTCCTTTTTCTTTTTTTATAACTTTCCATTGGTTTAAATCAATTTTTGGAAAATATACATCTCCATCAAAATCTTCATCAATTTCTGTAATGTACATTTTTTTGCAATATGGCATTAACAATTTATAAATTGTTTCCCCACCTATAACAAAACACTCTTCTTCTGTATTGATATACTTTTTCAAATTTTTAATATCATCTAAAACTTCAACATTTTCATCTTTAATATTAAAATTTTCTTTATTTTTTGATAAAACTATATGATACCTATTTGGCAGGACTCTTCCTAAACTTTCAAATGTCTTTCTTCCCATTATTATGGTGTGTCCTGTTGTTAAATTTTTAAATCTTTTTAAATCCTCTGGTATGTGCCAAATTAATTTATTATCTTTGCCTATAACATTGTTTTTTGATTTTGCTACAATTATACTTAACATATTCCAACACCCCTATTTCATTTCTTAATTAATTAATAAATAATAATTTTAATTTAGCATTAAAATCTAAATTGCTACAGGGATTTTTCCTAATTTTATTTCTTTATTATAGTCATATCCTTGTATTTCAAAATCTTCTACTTTAAATTCATAGAAATTTTTAGTATTATTTTTTATTACTAATTTAGGGTGAATATCTTTTGGCTCTGCTTCTATTAATTTTTTTATTAAGGGAATATGTCTATCATATATATGGCAATCACCTATATTATGTGTTAATGTACCTACTTCAAGTCCTGAGCATTGTGCAAACATACAAAGTAGTGCAGCATATTGCATAGTATTCCATCCATTTGCAGCTAGCATATCTTGTGAACGCTGATTTAAAATCAAATGCAATTTTCCCTCTTTTACTAGCCATTGTGTACCATAAGCACATGGTTCTAGATTCATATCTTTTAAATCTTCAAAATTAAAAATATTTGTCATTATTCTTCTGCTTGATGAATCATTTTTTAGTAAATCCAATACATAATCTACTTGATCTATATTCTTAATTCCATTTTTAGTCTTAAAATCATATTTTTTTGCTAATTGATAGCCATAAG
Source organism: Clostridiales bacterium UBA3678 (assembly GCA_002372935.1). Classification (GTDB taxonomy): domain Bacteria; phylum Bacillota; class Clostridia; order TANB77; family CAG-508; genus CAG-269. The sequence continues at coordinate 176,391 of DFJF01000005.1, forward strand.
CTTTTCCAATTGATCCATTATCATCTGCCCATTGATCCCATATATGTGAATTTAAGTCATTTACATTATTAGACTTTTTTTGCCAAATCCACAAAATTTCGTCAATTGCCTTTTTGACAGTGTTTGTATTATTTCTAAGTGTAATTATAGGAAATTCTTTTCCAACATCATATTTATTTGTTACTCCAACTATTGAAATGTAATTTGCTTCTGTTCCATCTTCCCATCTTGTTCTAACATTTGTTCCTTCAGATGAATAACCATTATTTAGTATTTCTTTACATGTTTCAATAAAATTCTTATCTGCTTCTGTCATAGTTATTCCTTTCACTAATAATCCTGAATTATAAATTAAAAATTATAAGTTCTTAATTACTGATTATTATTTTCTTCATTATTTATTTCTGAATTTATTTCTTCTTTATGTTCTTCTGAATTTGTTTGTTCATTATTATTTTTTTTATTATCTTCAACCACTTCAGCTTCATGAACTACCTCTTCTGGTTGTTCTGCTCCACATGATGGGCAATATTTAGCACTTTTATCCATTTTTGTATTGCAATTTGCACACAATTTCATATCAGATAATTCTAGTATTTGATTTTGATAAACTTTGATTTCTTCTTTTAATTCTTCAATTTTTGATAATTGTTCCTCAATAAATTCTGTTTTCTCACTCTTGCCATTAACTTCGATTTTTTCATAAACTTTTTTACCTATTTCTTTATATAAATCTTTAATTTGTGAATTACAATCTCCAATTTTCATTTTTAACTTTGTCTCACTTGCTACTTTGCTTGTTTTTTCTGCAGCACTTTTATATGTTTCAGATGCTTTTTTCCCTATTTTTTCAAAAAATTCCATTTTAAAATTCCTCCTATTGTTATTTTTCTTTATTTTTTTATTTTTATACATCTTTTTCTTTTATTTCTTGTCATCAATATTTCAACTGCTTTATTTGAAACTAATTTATTAGTCTTCTTCTTTTTTATCTCTTGTCATAAGCATTTCAACCGCCTTATTTGGTTCTAACTTATTATATAAAATATCATATACAACATCAACAATTGGCATTGAAACATTTAATCTTTCACTTAATTTTTTTGCAACTTCTATATTGTCTATGCTTTCAATTGTCATTCCTACTTCTTTTTTTGTTTCTTCAATTGTTTTACCTTGTCCAATTAATTTTCCTGCTTTTCTGTTTCTACTATGCTCACTTAAACATGTAACTATTAAATCTCCAAGCCCACTTAAACCATATAGTGTATTACTCTCTGCTCCCATTTTTATTCCAAGTCTTCTTATTTCTGTAAGACCTCTAGTAATTAATGCTGCAAATGCGTTATCTCCATATCCAAGTCCTGCAATAACTCCAGTACAGAATGCTATAATATTTTTTAATGCTCCTCCAAGTTCTACTCCTTTAATGTCATCTGAAGTATAAATTCTCATTTTTTCATTCATAAAATTATCTTGAATAAGGTGTTGAATTTCTTTATCTTTTGATGCTACAACTAATACTGTAGGTGAAGCTATAGAAACTTCTTCTGCATGACTAGGTCCTGATAAAGCTCCTATTCTTGCATTAGGTATTTCCTGTTTTATAACTTCATCTAAAGTTAATGATGTATCTTTTTCTATTCCTTTTGAGCATATTATAATTGGCTGTTTTTCACAGTCCACAAATTGTTTATATTGTTTTACAATGTTTCTTGTAAATTTTGAAGGCGTAACATGTAAAATAATATCTGAATCCTCTATAACCTCTTTGAAGTCAGTTTTACAAATAACATTTTTTGGTACAACTGCATTTGGTAAAAACTTACACTTTCCATCATTTATTAAATCTGCTTCTTCTTTTTCAAAAGACCATATTTTAATATTATGTCCCATATTTGCCAAGTGAATTGCAAGTGCAACTCCCCAACTTCCACTTCCTATTATTGCTATGTTTTTCATTTTTCCCATCCTTACTAATTATTTAGGTTTTAATGGATTTCCCATAACCAATTATGAATTTTTAAAACTTAATTTATTTTCAGTTCCATTTAATATTCTCTTAACATTTTCTCTATGATTAAAAATCACAAATACCGCTAATATTAAACTGAAAATAAAATATTTTAGTCCTGATGCTGAAACAATGTAGTGTTCATTTATAAATATTGTTAACACAGGAAATAATATTGCTGCCCCTATTGAACCCATAGAAACCATTTTTGATGCTATTATTATAACCAAAGCAAATGTTAAACAAATAAATCCTATTTTCCAATTTACCATAAGTAAAACTCCAAATGATGTAGCTACTCCTTTTCCTCCTTTAAATCCAAAAAATATTGGAAAAGTATGACCAATAACTACTAAAATTCCTGCAATTTGTATTAACAATGCTCTGTCAACATTTTTTACTATTTTTCCAATTAAAAGTGCAATCAATATTGAAACAACACCTTTTAATATATCACATACAAGAGTGAGAACAGCTGCTTTTTTCCCTACTGCTCTTAGCATATTTGTACTTCCAGCATTTCCACTTCCTTTTTCTCTAACATCAAAACCTGCCATCTTCTTGCTTAATATAACAGAAAAATTTATACTTCCAATTGCATATGCAATTATTGCTAATATTATGTATGAAGCCATATGTCTACCTCCTTGTTTAGTTTTATTATATGGCTATTATATTATATTTGTTTTTTTTTATCAATAGGTTTTTAAAATTTTATTTTTTTTGTGTCTAAAATGTAAATTCGACATGTTATTCCTTGACTTTATGTCACTTCTGTTATATTATATAATATGTATTATTTTACGAGAAAATAAATTTTAATTTTTTCATTAAATAAATTATACAGAGAAATGAGGATATGCTTATGTTATGTAATATATGTAAAAAAAATCCTGCTGTTATATTTTCCAGCAAAGAAGTTGATGGAAAAAGAGTAATGGAAGGATTATGTATAAATTGTGCTAAAAAACAAGGAATTAATACAGATGAAATATTAAAAGCACAGAATGAGGTTAATAAAAATAATCAATCTCAAAATATGAATGTACAACTTGAAGGCTTATTTAAGAATTTAGCAGAAAGTTTAAATAATATTGATGGTTTAGAGTTTGATGCTACACCATTTGTAGAAAATTATGATAATTCATCAAATGATGAATCAGATGAAAACTCAAATCCAAATGTTAATCCAATATTTGCAGGTGCAATTCCTTTAGGATCTATTTTTGGTGAGTTTGGAGGTTTTAGACCACAAAATTCTTCTGATGAAATATCTAATGGAAATGTAAAAAAGAAAGTAAAACCTGAAAAAAAATCAAATAAAGCCAAGAGGAAAAAATACCTTGATACATATGGCACTAATTTAACTCTTAAGGCTAAAAATAAAGAATTAGACATGGTAATTGGTCGTGAAAAAGAACTTCAAAGAGTTATACAAATCTTAAATAGGAGAACTAAAAATAATCCATGCCTTATTGGTGAGCCTGGTGTTGGAAAAACAGCTATTGCTCAAGGTTTGGCAATAAAAATTGCAAACCAAAGCGTTCCTGCAAAGCTTTTAAATAAAGAAGTTTATTTACTTGATATGACTTCTGTTATGGCCGGGACACAATTTAGAGGTCAATTTGAAGCTAGAATGAAAGGAATTATTGATGAATGTATCCATTATGGAAATATCATTTTAGTAATTGATGAAGTACATAGTATTATAGGAGCAGGTTCTGGTGGTGAAAATGATTCTATGAATGCAGCAAATATTTTAAAACCAGCACTTGCTAATGGTCAAATTCAATTGATTGGTACAACTACTATTAAGGAATATCGCAAATACATAGAAAAAGATACAGCTTTAGAACGTAGATTTCAACAAGTTATGATTGAAGAGCCTTCTGTAGATGATGCAATTGGAATTCTTAAAGGTATAAAAAAATATTATGAAGAATATCATAAAGTAAAAATATCTAATGATGTTATAAAACAAGCAGTTATTATGTCTGAAAAATACATTCATGATAGACATTTACCAGATAAAGCTATTGATATATTAGATGAAGCTTGTTCGAGAATAAATTTAGAAAATAAAGATTTATTTAAACTAGAATTATTAAAAAATAGACTTAAAGAAATCCAAGAACAAAAAGAAGATGCTGCAAATGCAGATTCTACAGAGGATTATCAAAAAGCAGCTCAATTAAAAACTGAAGAATGTAGACTTATTGCACAAATTGACGAATTAAACTCTAAAATGAAAATAAGGAGTTTAACAGTTCAAGATATAGCTGGAGTCATAGAAAGCTGGACAAAAATTCCTGTTAAAAAAATAACAGAAAAAGAAACTCAAAAATTATTGAATTTGGAATCAAATCTTCATAAAAGAATTATTGGTCAAGATGAAGCAGTTAATGCTGTTGCCAGAGCCATTAGAAGAAATCGTGCAGGACTTAAAAGTACAAAAAGACCACCATCTTTTATATTTGTTGGTCCAACAGGTGTTGGTAAAACAGAACTTGCAAAAAGCCTTGCTTATGAAATGTTTGGTACAGAAGATTCTATTATTAGAATTGATATGTCAGAATATATGGAAAGTAATTCAACAGCAAAATTAATAGGTGCTCCTCCAGGATATGTTGGATATGACGATGCAGGTCAGCTTACAGAAAAAGTAAAACGTAAACCTTATTCTATTATTCTTCTTGACGAAATAGAAAAAGCACACCCAGACGTATTTAATATACTTCTTCAAGTGTTAGATGATGGTAGACTTACAGACAGCCAAGGAAATACAGTAAGCTTTGAAAATACTATTATAATTATGACATCAAATGCAGGATCTAACCTAAATAATAATTCAATTGGTTTTGGAAATGAGTCTGTAGATAAATTAAAAATTGAAGATAGATTGAAAGATACATTTAGACCAGAATTTTTAAATAGAGTTGATGAAATCGTTGTATTCAATTCATTAACAAAAGAACAATTATTACAGATTGTAGATTTAATGCTTAATGATACAAAGAAAGTCTTATTAGATAAAGATATTTCTTTACAAGTCTCAAAACAAGCTAAAGAATTTATCTTAAATAAAGGAACTAACCTTAAATTTGGTGCTCGTCCTCTTCGCCGTGCAATTCAAAGATATGTTGAAGACGAAATTTCAGAACAACTTTTAAGAGGTGAAATAAAAAATGGTCAAACTATAGTTATTGATTCAGATAGTTTGAATTCAGATAAATTGATTATAACTGGCAAATAGTTAACATTTTGCGGTTTTGAAACTTATATAGTTCTGCAACAAGTAAAAGTTTTCTTAATATTTGCACCTCCCAATATAATTTGTAAAAAAGCCTTGCTATTTACAAATTATATCGGTTTACATACTCAGTGCGAATATTAAGAAAATCTTTTTTTATGTGTGGACTTTAAACATTAAATAGCTGTGAATTGTTAACTAAAAAGCCGTTTTTATTATCATTCAAAGTCTTCTAAAATTTTATTTAACTCTTCTAGCCCTACTACTTCTATTCCCCCACTTAAATCGTCTAAATCTTCTTGAGACAAATATTCTGTCGAAATATCAGTTTTTTTGTATAAATATTCATCATCATTATCATCTAAATAATATACATTAATATAATTGTTTTCATTTTTTAACAAATATTTTGTATCATCTTCTCCAACATTAGAGCCAGTTTCTTCAACTTCTTCATTTACATATTGTGCATAATCTTCCCACTCATTTATACATTCATCTGAAACAGTCTCTTCTTCCCTATTTTGCACATTCTCATAAAGTTTACTTTTAGCTTCATCTAAATTTTTACTTTTATTTTTATTGCTTAATACTGCTTGATATATCATTATTGCAAAACTTAAAAACAATATAATCCCCATTAAGATTGTAAAATATCTTTTTTTCATATTCTCATCTCCATTGTTTTCTAGTATTTACAAAATAATGAAATTTATACATTTTAATCCACAGGATACTTATTTCTCCATCTGTATCAGTTCTATAAACTATTACTCCATTTTTTTTTAGTCTTTCAATTACCTGTTCATTTGGGTGTCCAAAATTATTATTCTTTCCAACCCCAATCAGAGCAATTTTAGGAGATACTGTTTTTAAAAAATCCTCTGTTGTAGAAGTCTTAGAGCCATGATGGGCAATTTTTAGTACATTTGCTTGCAATTTATTTATGTTGTTTGAATATTGCTCTAAAATTGCTTTTTCAGCCTCCTCTTCTATGTCTCCAGTAAACATTATAGAAAAATCTTTATATACTAACTTAAAAACCAAAGAATTATTATTTATCCAATTATCAACAATCATATCTTTTTCATTAGGCCACAAAATATCTATATATAGGTCTTTTTCAATATTTATTCTTTCACCTTTTTGAACTACATAAACATTTATTTTTTTGCCATTTACTATTTTCAAAAACTTTTGATAATTTTCAGATGATTCATATTGTTTTCCAATAATTATATTTTTTATCTTTATGTTTTTCATAACATAAAAAAGTCCGGTTGCAATGGTCTGTATCAAAATGACTAAAAATCATATAATCAATACTTGTAATTCCTCTATCTAGCAGATATGGAAGTAATGTATTTTTTCCAACATCATAATTGTCATTTCCTCCACCATCTATTAGAATACTGTAATTTCTTGGTGTCATAATTAAAGTACAATCACCCTGTCCTACATCGACAAAATATATTCTTAAATTTTTGGGTATTTTTACAAGAATTCCGAAAAGGATCATAATTATTATACAAACAGAAATTATCTTTTTTTTATTTTGGTTAAATCTATATTTTGCTAAACTTATTAAATTTTTTACTCTTTTCCTAAATGCTTTATTTAGATTTATTTTTTTTGATTTATACACTATATACAAAAAAATTAATAAACATATAATAAAATAATAGTTCAATAAAGAAAAAATACTTGGTGTTTTTACATAAATTTTATTTAAATATAGATTGCTTCCAAATTCTGAAATTTTAAATAATACATCAGTTATAATTGATAACATTTCTTTTATAATTGGTAAAGAGATTTTTATAATATGAAATAATTTAAAGTTTGAAATAAATCCAAATATTAAAAATATAAATCCTATTATCATAATTGGTTCAACAATCACTCCTATTATAGAGCTTATTAATAAACTAAAGATAGAAATTTTATTAAAATATATTGCAATAACTGGTAATAATATAATATTTAAAAAAATTGTTAATTTAAATAAATTTAATATTTTATTTTTGATTTTGAAAATTTTTGAATATATTATAATTCCAATTGTTCCTAAATAAGATAGAACAAGTCCAATATTGTTGATTAAAAATGGATTGAAAATAATTAATACTAACAATGATAAAAATATGCTTGTTAATATATCATTTTTTTTGTAAATTAGTTTTGATGTAATCATTAATATCGCCATTATTACAGCTCGAATTGCTGATACATGAAATCCAATAATTAATTGATATATTATTAATATTATAATTGTAAAAATACCAGTTTTCCTTTTTCCTAATTTATTTTGAAATATTTTACAAAACAAAACTATATATCCAATATGCATGCCAGAAACTGCTAAAATATGTGAAATATTACTTTCAGAAAATTTTTCTTTTATTTCATCATCAATTTCATCTGTATAACCTAATAATATTCCTAATAATATATTTGCTTTTCCTTTACTAAAATTCTCTTTAATATAATTTTGTAAATTCAATAAAATACTATTAAAAAATTTCGAAATTTTGTGTTTCCTTATATTTTCTGTTTTCACATAGCTTGCATCTATTATTCCATAGATATTAAGTGTTTTTAAGTATTTACTATAATCAAATCCACCAAAATTTTTTGCTGTATCTGGTTTTGAAAATTTCCCATTGATATCAACTATTTCGCCATAATTTAATTTTTTATCTTTGCTAATTTTAAGATACACTTTTTTTCCTTTTAAATTTGAATAAAAATTTTTGGAATCTATGTTCTTTACTTTTAAAATTTTTATTTTATAATTATTACTATATTTATTTTCTTTTGAATTTGATATTACTACACCCTGTAAATCTACATCTAAATCATTATATAAATTTTGTATTGTAAAATATTCTTTGTTTTTTACTAAAACAATTGAATTTGAAATTATAGAACTAATTATTAATATAATAAAAACATTTTTACTGACTATTATTTTTATATATCTAAAATATCTTTTTGCTGATATTAATTTGAATTTTTTTATATTCGGTTTTTTTAAAATTGAATATATAAAAAAGATAATAAAATATAAAAGGACTATACTAAATTTAAAGTATAGCCCTATAATTATTCCTATTATATATCCAATTGCTATTACCACAATTGGTCTATTTTCTAGCATATTTTCTCCTTAATGATTATTTTATGACTCTTCTTGCACACTTATATTTTGAAGCATAGTATCTTTCAGACAAAGATGAGATAATAATTCCTGTTTTAGGTGTTGAAGCATGAATCATTTTATTTCCCCCAATATAAATTCCAACATGTCCTGTAAAACATACAATATCACCAACTTGCAAATCTGACTTTGAGACTGCTGTTCCAACTCCAGCTAAAGCACTTGATGAGTGTGGTAATGAATACCCAAAATGTGAATAAACTGACATAACAAATCCTGAACAATCACAACCATTTGTTAAACTAGTTCCTCCCCATACATAAGGATTTCCTAAGAATTTTTTTGCATAAGCTACTACTTTTGATCCTGATGTACTTGATGAACTCGATTTTTTTGAATCACTTGAACTTGATTCCTTTGAAGAATTTGAACTCTTTGAAGAGCTTGATTTCTTTGAAGAGTTTGAGCTTTCTGATGAATTCTTTTTTTCATTATTTGAATTACTTGAAGAATTATCAAGGTTTTCTTCTAAATCTCTAGTAGTTTCTGTGCTTCTTGATGTGATTTCTGCTTTATCATTTGATAGATATTTTGTAGCTACATAACCTGTGTAATTATTATATTTAATTTTGCTCCAAGTATTATCAACAGTCTCTACAACTTTAACTTTATCATTCAACTTTAATTGTACTACAAGACTTGATGATGTATTTGCATCTTTTCTCACATTTAATGTTGTTGTACTAACATACATTGTCATTTCTTTTTGAGAAACTTCTTTGTCTTCCTTTTCATTATTATTATCTTTATTATCCTGTTCTTGTTTCTCATTATTAGCAGTATTTTCTACAATACTGTCATATAATTTATTTTTAACAATCCAACCATCAGCATTTTCTGACTGAATATGACACCAATTTCCAACTGTTTCTTCTATATTTATTTCACTATCTTTTGATATATTGCCAATCTTACAAGAATAAACTAATGGTAATAATTTTATATCAATATCTTTGTTTAACTTAAATGTAGCTGATTCTACTATTGTTTTAGTTTCAGTAGTATCATTTGCTACTGTTTCTGTATTCTCTTGATTTTCAGTGTTTTCAGTATTTACAGAATTTTCGCTATTTTCTTTACTTTCTGTATTTTCAATATTCTCTGTACTATTTGTTTTTTCTGTATAATTTTCACTTTTCTTTTCTGAATTTGTATCTTCCTCTACTTTTAGCATATCTTTTCTAACATATCCTACAAATGTACCATCATTTTCAGAAACATATTTTATTTTATACCATTCTCCATCTTCTTTTACTACTTCAACTTCTTGTCCTTTTGCCATTACAGCAATTGCTTCTGAATCTGTTGATGCACTCCTTCTTATTCTTGTAAGTCCATTGACTGTAGAACCTGATATAGCATATACTTTTGTTCCTAATAAAAATGTTGCTATAAATACTGCTATAAGTACTATTGCAATTCTTAATTTTCTATTCATAAATTTTGTATGACATATATTTTTTATATATCATGCACTCCTTTCTTATATTAGAATTAAAAAGCTTATACAAAACTTTCTAAAAATCAATATGTTACTAGTATATACTTTTTTGGTAAAAATGTCAATATTTTTCCATAAAATTTCAAAATTGTAATGTATTGTTTTTTTATATTACATTATAAATATTGTTTGATTTAAATGCTTTAATCTATAGCTAAACAATTATAATAAAAAAATGGAATTCACATTCCATTTTTTCCTTTAAAAATTACACTTCTGCATTCATATTAGAAACTTGCTCAAGCTTTTTTTCTGTATTAATATGAATGTCTTGATATTTTTTCATACCAGTACCAGCTGGAATTAATTTACCAATAATAACATTTTCTTTTAATCCAACTAAGTCATCTTCTTTTCCTTTAATTGCCGCCTCTGTTAAAACTCTAGTTGTCTCTTGGAAAGAAGCTGCTGATAAGAATGAATCTGTAGCAAGAGAAGCCTTTGTAATTCCAAGTAATACACGTTTTCCTGTCGCAGGCTTTAATCCTTTTTCTATTGCTTCTGCATTTTTGTCTGCAAATTCATACATATCTACTAAAGTTCCTGGGAACATATCTGTATCTCCATTATCTTCAACTCTAACTTTTTTAAGCATTTGTCTTCCGATAACTTCAATGTGTTTATCATTTATATCAACACCTTGATTTCTGTATACTTTTTGAACCTCTGTTGTTAAATATTCATAAACACCTTCTGGTCCTTTTATAGCTAAGATATCTGATGGATTTATTGATCCTTCTATTAATGGATCCCCAGCTTCTACAATATCTCCATTCTTTACTTTCATTTTAGAACCAAATGGAATTGTATATGTCTTAGAATTGTTATCTGATGTAACAACAACTTCTTTCTTTTTCTTTGTTTCTTTAATCTTAACTTTACCAGCAATTTCAGTTATTACAGCCAATCCCTTTGGTTTACGAGCTTCAAATAACTCTTCAACTCTTGGAAGACCTTGAGTAATATCTGTACCAATAGCACCACCAGCGTGCTTTGTGTTCATTGTAAGCTGTGTACCAGGTTCACCAATTGATTGTGCAGCAACTATTCCAATAGATTCTCCAATATTTACTAGGTCATGTCTTGCTAATCCCATACCATAACATTTTTGGCATACACCATGTTTTGAGTGACAAGCAAGTACTGTACGAACTTCCACTCTATCTATTCCTGCTTTAACTATTTTATCTGCAATTTCATCTGTAATCATTGTATTTGTATCAACAATTACTTCTTTAGTTTTTGGATTTATAACATCTTTTGTTACAAACCTTCCAATTAATCTTTCTTGCATCTTTTCTATTAATTGATTTCCATCTTTAATATCATATACCCATAGTCCTTCAGTAGTACCACAATCATGATCTCTGACAATTATTTCTTGTGCTACATCAACAAGTCTTCTTGTTAAATATCCTGAATCTGCAGTTCTTAAAGCTGTATCTGCAAGTCCTTTTCTAGCCTGGTGTGAAGAAATGAAATATTCTAGAGCGTCAAGACCTTCAGCAAAACATGATTTGATAGGAATTTCGATAACTTTACCTGTTGTTCCAGCCATAAGTCCTCTCATACCAGCTGATTGTCTCAACTGATTAATATTACCTCTTGCTCCTGATTTAACCATTAAGTTAATTGGGTTTTGAGGTTCAAGTCTTTCTTCTAGAGACTTTCCAACTTTAAGTGTTGCATTATTCCAAATATTTACTACTTCTTTAAATCTTTCATCATTTGTTATCAAACCACGTCTATATTGTTTTCTAACTTGTGCAACTTGCTCTTCAGCTTCACCCAAAATTTGTGGTTTATCTTCTGGAACTTTAACATCTTCCATAGAATATGTAAGTCCAGATTTTGTAGAATATTTAAATCCTTTTGCTTTAACATTATCAAGTAATTCAGCTGAAATTGATAAACCATGTATTTTTATACATCTATTTATTAAATCTCCCAATTTCTTTTTATCAACTGGAAAATCTATTTCATATTGAAACATTTCGTCTGGATTTGTTCTATCTTTAAATCCTAAATCTTGTGGAATTCCATCATTATATATAATTCTTCCAACTGTTGTTTCGATTTTTTTAGATTTCATCTCTCCGTCTATTTCTAATGTTCTTCTAACATAAATCTTTGCATGCATTCCAACTGCTTTATTTTCATAAGCCATAATAGCTTCTTCTGGATCTTTAAAATATTTTCCTTCTCCATGTTCACCATCAACTACCATTGTTAAATAATATCCACCAAATACCATATCTATTGTAGGCACTGTAACTGTTTTACCATCTTGTGGCTTTAATAAGTTATTTGTAGATAACATTAAAAATCTTGCTTCTGATTGTGCTTCTGGTGATAATGGTAAGTGAATAGCCATCTGGTCTCCATCAAAGTCAGCATTAAATGCAGTACAAACAAGTGGATGAAGTTTTATTGCTCTACCTTCCACCAAAACTGGCTCAAAAGCTTGTATTCCAAGTCTATGAAGAGTTGGAGCTCTATTTAACATTACAGGATGATCTTTTATAACTTCTTCCAATATTCCCCAAACTTCTGGATTTAGTCTTTCTACCATATGTTTAGCATTTTTTATGTTATGTGCAATTCCTCTTCCTACTAATTCTTTCATTACAAATGGTTTAAACAACTCAACAGCCATTTCCTTTGGAACACCACATTGATATATTTTAAGTTCTGGTCCAACAACTATAACTGAACGTCCAGAATAATCAACACGTTTTCCAAGTAAGTTTTGACGGAAACGACCTTGTTTTCCTTTCAACATATCAGAAAGAGATTTTAAAGGTCTTCCTCCTGCACCTGTAACAGGTCTTCCACGTCTTGAATTGTCTATTAAAGCATCTACAGATTCTTGTAACATTCTTTTTTCATTTCTTACAATTATTTCTGGTGCTTCAAGTTCTATTAATCTTTTTAACCTATTATTTCTGTTTATAACTCTTCTATATAAATCATTCAGATCTGATGTTGCAAATCTTCCACCATCTAGTTGTACCATAGGTCTTAAATCTGGTGGTATAACAGGAACAACATTCATAATCATCCATTCAGGTCTATTTCCTGAAATTCTAAATGATTCTACTGTGTCTAATCTTTTTAATAATTTTAATCTTTTTTGCTCACTTGATTTTGAAATTTCTTTTTTAATTTCTTCTGATAATTTGTCTAAATCTATTTCTTCAAGTAATGTTCTTAAAGATTCTGCACCCATACCAGCTTTAAAAGAATTTTTGCCGTATTTTTCTATTGCTTCATGATATTCTTTTTCTGATAAAACTTGGGCTTTTTCTAAGTCTGTATTTCCTTTATCTGTAACTATATATGAAGCAAAATATACAACTTTTTCAAGATTTCTAGGTGATATATCTAGCATTAATGCTATTCTACTTGGTATTCCTTTAAAATACCAAATATGTGCTACTGGTGCAGCAAGTTCAATATGTCCCATCCTTTCACGTCTAACTTTTGATTTTGTAACTTCTACACCACATCTGTCACATACCACACCTTTATATCTTACTCTTTTATATTTACCACAATGACATTCCCAGTCTTTTGTAGGTCCAAATATTCTTTCACAGAACAAACCATCTCTTTCTGGTTTTAATGTTCTGTAATTTATTGTTTCAGGCTTTTTTACTTCACCTTTTGACCATTCTCTAATTTTCTCATCTGAAGCTATTCCTATTTTTAGTTTATTAAATGCTTCTTCCATTCTTAGAAGCCCCTCCTTTATATAAAATTATTCATTGTCTTCTTGATTAAAGAATTTACTTTCATTTTCATCTTCGCTTAGCTGCTCAAAAAAAGTATCATTTTCTTCATTAAAATCTTCATCATCTGATAAAGTTTTTTCGTCTAAATCTTCTTCATCTTCATCATTCACATAATTTTCTTTAATCTCTTTGTCTACAGCAACATCTTCATTTTCGCCACTAATCATTTTCTTTGTATCTCTAATACTGTTAAAATCAACAGCATCATCAATATCTTCTTTAAGTTCTAATTCTTTGTCATCATCATAAAGTCTAATGTCTAATCCTAATGCCTGTAGTTCTTTTACTAAAACTTTAAAGCTCTCTGGAACTCCAGGTTCAGGGATATTCTCGCCTTTAACAATTGCCTCATAAGTTTTAACTCTTCCTACAACATCATCTGATTTTACTGTTAGCATTTCTTGAAGTGTATATGCTGCACCATAAGCTTCAAGAGCCCAAACTTCCATTTCTCCGAATCTCTGTCCACCAAATTGAGCTTTTCCACCTAAAGGTTGTTGTGTAACTAATGAATATGGTCCAGTTGAACGAGCATGAATCTTATCATCTACTAAATGGTGAAGTTTAAGCATATATTGGACACCTACTGTAACAGGCTTATCAAATGGTTCTCCAGTTCTTCCATCATAAAGAATTGATTTTCCATCTGGAGATAGTCCTGATTCTATAAGTAATTGCTCTATTTCTGCTTGATCTGCTCCATCAAATACTGGTGTTGAAATTTTCCATCCATTTTGCCTTGCTACCATTCCTAAATGAACTTCAAGAATCTGTCCTAAGTTCATACGAGAAGGTACACCTAATGGGTTTAACAAAATATCTATTGGAGTGCCATCTGGCATAAATGGCATATCTTCTACTGGTAATATTCTTGAAACAACACCTTTGTTTCCATGACGTCCAGCCATTTTATCTCCAACTGAGATTTTTCTTTTTGTTGCAATATAACATCTAATAACTTGATTTACTCCAGGTGCTAATTCATCTGAATTATCTCTTGTAAATATTTTGACATCTACTATTGTTCCAGCTTCTCCATGTGGTACTCTAAGTGATGTATCTCTAACTTCTCTAGCTTTTTCTCCAAAGATAGCACGTAATAATCTTTCTTCAGCAGTGAGCTCTGTTTCTCCCTTTGGAGTAACTTTTCCTACTAAAATATCTCCTGTTCTAACTTCTGCACCAATTCTAATAATTCCGTTTTCATCTAAATCTTTTAACTGGTCATCGCCAACATTTGGAATATCACGTGTAATTTCTTCTGGTCCAAGTTTTGTGTCTCTACATTCACAATCATATTCTTCTATATGTATTGAGGTAAATACATCTTCTTTAACAAGTCTTTCACTTAGTAAAACTGCATCTTCATAGTTGTAACCTTCCCATGTAGAAAAAGCAATTAGAACATTTTTTCCAAGTGCCATTTCACCATTTTGTGTTGATGCTCCATCAGCTATTGCATCTCCTTTTTTAACTTTTTCTCCTTTAACAACTATTGGCTTTTGATTTATACAAGTACCACCATTTGTCCTTTTAAATTTACGTAAATGATGTGTAACTGTTTTTCCATTTTTATATTTAATTGTAATTGATGTACTATCTACATGTTGTACAACACCATCTTCTTCTGCTAAAACTAATATTCCAGAATCTTTTGCTGCTCTATATTCCATACCTGTTCCAATCATTGGAGATTCTGTAATCATAAGCGGAACAGCCTGACGTTGCATGTTTGCACCCATTAATGCTCTTTTTGCATCATCATGCTCTAAGAATGGTATCATTGCTGCAGCAATAGAAACTAATTGTTTTGGAGAAACATCCATATAATTGACTTCTTCTCTTTCAACTTCCATAATTTCATTGCCATATCTAACTCTGACACGTTCATGCTTAAATGTACCATCTTCATTTAATGGTTCTGAAGCTTGTGCTATATAATATTTGTCTTCTCCTTCAGCACTCATATATTCTACAATATCTGTGGCTTTGTGTGTTTCTGGATCTATTTTTCTATATGGAGTTTCGATAAATCCATATTCATTTATTTGGGCAAAAGCTGTTAATGCTGAAATAAGCCCTATGTTTGGTCCTTCTGGTGACTCTATTGGGCAAAGTCTACCATAGTGTGTATAGTGAACATCTCTAACTTCGAATCCAGCTCTCTCTCTAGATAAACCTCCAGGTCCTAATGCAGAAATTCTTCTTTTATGTGTTAATTCTGAAAGTGGGTTTGTTTGATCCATAAACTGAGAAAGTTGTGAGCTTCCAAAGAACTCTCTGATTGCTGATGTTATTGGCTTTGTGTTGATTAATGTTTGTGGTGTTACACTATCTATATCTTGAATTGTCATTCTTTCTCTAACAACTCTTTCAAGTCTTGCTAAACCAATTCTAAATTGATTTTGTAATAATTCTCCAACACATCTAATTCTACGATTTGCTAAGTGGTCTATATCATCTGGCTTTCCAAGTCCTTGTGCTAAATTTAATAAACAACTTATTGATGCAATCATATCTTCTGTCGTAATATGTTTTGGAACTAATTCATCATATCTATCTTTAAGTGCTTTTGCTAAGTCTTTTTCTTCTGTATTATCTAAAATATTTTTCAATACTGCATAATTTACATTTTCTTTAAAATGTAATTTTCCAAATTTAAAATCTGGTAAAACTTTATAAATATTTACTGTTCCATTTCCTATTATTCTAACTTTATTGTCATTTACTTTTACATCTACTATGTTGATTCCAGAATTTTGTATTTCTTCTGCAACTTCTTCTGAAATACGCTCATCAGCTGAAGCAAATATTTCTCCTGTTTCTGGATTTACAATATCTGAAAATGCTATTTGTCCCGCAATACGATTTGCAAGTCCTAATTTTTGGTTAAATTTATATCTTCCAACTTTTGCTAAATCATATCTTCTATTATCAAAAAACATATTGTTAAATAATGTTTTTGCTGCTTCTTCTGTTGGAAGTTCTCCAGGTCTTAATTTTCTATATATTTCTACAACCGCTTCTTCTTGAGTTTTTATAGGATCTTTATTTATTGTTGCTTCTATAAATGGTGCATCTCCAAACAATTCTCTTATTTGATCATCTGTAGTGACACCAATTGTTCTTAATAATGTTGTTACTGGAACTTTTCTTGTTCTATCTACACGGACGTAAAAAATATCATTACTATCTGTTTCATATTCAAGCCAAGCACCTCTTAAAGGCATAACAGTTGAAGTATATGTTTTTCTTCCTGTTTTTGGATCAAACACCGCATCATAATAGCAACCAGGTGAACGAACTAACTGACTTACAACAACTCTTTCAGCACCATTTATAATGAATGTTCCTGATTCTGTCATAAGTGGAAAGTCTCCTAAAAAGATTTCTTGCTCTTTTATTTCTCCTGTTTCCCTATTTATTAGTCTTACTTTTACATGTAATCTTGTTGAATATGTTGCATCTCTTTCTTTTGCTTCTTCTTCTGTGTATTTTGTTTTTTCTTCCATAAAATAATCGAAAAATTCAAGAACTAAATTTCCAGAATAATCTTCTATTGGTGAAATGTCTTTTAATACTTCTCCTAAACCTTCTTCTACAAACCAATCATAAGAATCTTTTTGTACTTTTATAAGGTTTGGCATTTCGATAAAATCACCAACTTTTGAAAAGTCTTTACGTGTTGCTTTTTCATACTTAATTTCTTTTAACTTCAAAAAAATCACCTCAAAAAAATATTAAAGCAGAATAAAAATATATAAATATATGATAAAAAAAGTCCTTCTTAATATTAACACAAAACAAGCGAATTTTAAATTGCCTGCTCTTCAATTCTTAATTCGCCTTTTGTAATTAACTTAATTCCTCTTTTTTTATCTAATAATTATCTCTTTTGATTAAAAATTTACACAATAATTCTATTGTATTACAATATTTTAATTTTACCATCTTTTTCCTTGTCTGTCAAGGCTTTTTAGAAACTTTTACACATATTTGTCAATCTTTATTATGAATCTTCCACTTCTTGTATTTCCAGCAATCTCTTTAAACTCAAATCTTCCTTTTCCTCTAATAGTAATAACATCTCCAACATTAACTTGTTTTGAAGCTTTAGTCTCTAATTTATGATTAACAAATACTCTTTCTTGTCTTAAAATTTCCACAGCCTTATTTCTTGAAGTTCTAGCCAAAACACTTACAATATTATCTAATCTTAGTGAAATAACTACAAAAGACACTTCTACTTTTGTAACCTCTGTTTCTTTTAGTTCATCAATATCTTCCAAAGAGATTTCAGAGCTTTTAAATCTTGTTAAAAATTCTAAATTTTGCATTATATATTTTGTAATCTCCTCTTTTGCTATTATATCTGCTCCAGTTTTTTCTACTAAAATATCTCCTATCTTTTCTCTCTCTACTCCGATTTTTATAATTGATCCTAGATATGTCCTATGATCATATTCTCCAAATAATTCATTTGGTAATTTTATTCTTATAATTGATAGAGCTTTTTTATCATTTTTTCTTGACATTTCTTCAGTTAATTTTTCCGGATAACACACAAATATTTTTCTTTCTACATTTTCACCGCCTCCGAAAAAATAATAATTCGAAAAATTTATCTTTTTAAGTAATCTCATGACACTTTCTTGTTCATTTAAATTCAAAAAATCTGAATATTGTATTTTATTTTTTGTTTTAGTAAATTCAATCTTATCTAATATTTTAGCCATAAGTAATCTTTCTTCTTGTTTTTTATATTCATCTAATATTTCTGTTTTATTCATTACTATTATCCCTTTCATAAATACTTCATTTTAAAAAATACTAGATAATAGTTTTATAAATATATAAATTAAATAAAACTATTATCTAGTAAACATATAAATAATTTTTATAACTTTTTTATGCGGTCTCTTGATTATCAATATTTGGTTTTGCCTTCCTAATATCTGTAGTTGGATTTACTATATCTTTTCTAGTTTCATCAATAACTATTTCTGGTTCTTCTTTATTTTCTACAGTTTCTCTAGTAATAATGCATTTAGAAATTTTATGATTTGAAGGTATTTCAAACATAATGTCTGTCATAATTTCTTCTATTATAGAGCGAAGTCCTCTTGCACCAGTTTTTCTTTCTATTGCTTTATCTACTATGGCTGATATTGCTTCATCTTCAAATACTAATTCAACATCATCCATTTCAAACAATTTTTTATATTGTTTTACTAATGAATTTTTTGGTTCAATTAAAATTTTTGCCAAAGCATCTCTATCCAATTCTTTTAAAGTAGCTATAATTGGAAGCCTTCCAATAAATTCAGGAATTAAACCAAATTTTAATAAATCTTGTGGTAATAATTGTTCGAAAACTTCATATTTGCTAACTTCTTTAGGACTTTCTATTTTAGATCCAAATCCTATTGTTTTCTTTCCAGTTCTGTCTTTTATTATATTTTCTAATCCTTCAAAAGCACCACCACATATAAACAATATATTGGATGTATTTATTTGTATCATTTCTTGATGTGGATGTTTTCTTCCTCCTTGTGGTGGAACTGATGCTACAGTACCTTCTATAATTTTTAGAAGTGCCTGTTGAACACCTTCTCCACTAACATCTCTTGTTATTGATGGATTTTCAGATTTTCTTGTAATCTTATCTATCTCATCTATATAAACAATTCCACGCTCTGCCCTTGCAACATCTCCATCTGCAGCTTGAATTAATTTTAAAAGAATGTTTTCAACATCTTCTCCAACATAACCAGCTTCTGTTAAAGTTGTTGCATCTGCTATTGCAAATGGAACTTTTAATATTTTAGCTAGTGTACTTGCAAGTAATGTTTTTCCACATCCTGTAGGTCCAAGTAGCAAAATATTACTTTTTTGTATTTCTACATCATCTTTTCCCTTTAAATTATCTTCGTGGTTTATTCTTTTATAATGGTTATATACTGCAACTGATAATATTTTTTTTGCTTCTTCTTGACCTATTACATATTCATCTAAAATTTGTTTTATTTCTTTTGGGCTTATTATTCTTTCTTTAGTTTCTTCTTCGTCTTCATATTCTTCATCTAATTCGCGTTCTAAAATTCCATTGCATAAAGCAATACATTCGTCACAAATATATACTCCTGGACCTGCAATTATTTTTCTAACTCTGTCTTGTGTTGAACCGCAAAAAGAACATTTTACATTTTTTAGTTCATCATTTTTTGCCATATTCTCAACATCCTTTCTCTATTTTCTCTTAGTTAAAATTTCATCAATCAATCCATATTGCAAAGCCTCTTCAGCAGTCATATAGTGATCTCTTTCTGTATCTTGCATAACCTTTTCAATTGGTTGACCTGTTGTATCACTTAAAATTTTGTTTAGTCTTTCTCTAGTTTTGATCATATTTTCTGCATGAATTTTAATATCTGTAGTTTGACCTGTAAGTCCATTTCCACCAATTAGTGGTTGATGTATTAATATTTCTGCATTTGGAGTTGCATATCTTTTTCCTTTTGCACCATTTGCAAGAAGCACAGCACCAAAACTTGCTGCTAAACCTATACATGTTGTAGATACTGGACATTTTATATAATTCATTGTATCAACTATTGCTAATCCATCTGTTACACTACCTCCAGGTGAATTTATATATAAATTAATTTCTTTGTCTGGATCTTCAGATTCCAAAAATAAAAGTTGTGCTACAACTAAACTAGATGTTGTTGAATTTACATCTTCTCCTAAAAATATAATTCTATCTTTTAAAAGTCTTGAGAAAATATCATAAGACCTTTCCCCTTTACTTGTTTGCTCTACTACATAAGGTACTAAACTATTGTCTATCATAAAATTCCTCCTTAAAAAATTTTATTAATTTTTAAAATAAGGGGGAAAATATATTATAACCCCCTCACCCTAATTATTTACTAGCTTTTTTACTGTCTTTTTTACTTGTTTTTTCTGTTTTGTCTTTTTTATTTGTTTCTACAGTCTCATCTTTTTTAGAATCAGCTTTTTTTGTTTCTGTTCTAGTTTTTGATTTTTCTACTATTAAGTCTAAAGCTTTTTCATTTTTTATTCCCTGTGCTAAATATTCTTTGACATCTTCATTTTTCTCAAATTCTTCTGGCTTTCTACCATAGTTTTTAGCCATTTCTTCAACTTTAGCTTTTACCTCTTCTTCAGATGCTGTTATATTTTCTTGTTTTATTATTTCTTCTAAAGCAAGCCTAGATTTTATAGATTCTATAGCTTGAGGTTTATAGTCTTCTCTAAATTCTTTTTCAGTTTTGTTTATCATTTTTAAATATTGTTCTAGTTTTAGACCTTGATATGACATTCTTTGTTCCATATCTTTTACCATATTGTCTATTTCAACTTCTATCATTCCTTTTGGAATATCAACCTCCATCTCAGAAGTAATTACTTTCATTACTGCATCTTCTTTTTCATATTTTTCTTTATCTTTGTTTTCTTCTTCTAGTCTTTCTTTGATGCTCTTTTTAAGTTCATCTAATGTATCAAATTCACTAACATCTTTAGCAAATTCATCATCTAATTTTGGAAATTCTTTCTTCTTTATTTCATGAACTTTAACTTTAAATGTTGCATCTTTTCCTGCTAAATCTTTTGAAAAATATTCATCTGGAAATTTTACTTTAATATCTTTTTCTTCGTCAACTTTCATTCCTATAATTTGATCTTCAAATCCTGGTATAAATGATCCACTTCCAATTTCTAAACTATAGTTTTCTGCTTTTCCACCATCAAATGCTTTGCCATCTGTAAAACCTTCAAAATCTATTATTACAATGTTTCCTTTTTCTACAGGTGTTTCTACACTAACTTCTCTTGCATTTTTTTCTTGCATTTGTTTTAGGTTTTCTTCTATGTCTGAATCTTTTACATTATACTCGATTTTTTCTATTTCTATACCCTTATATTTTTTTAGTGTAACTTCTGGTTTTGTTTCTACTACAGCTGTAAATACTAAATCTTGTCCCTTTTCCATTGTAACTATATCTATTACTGGTTTGCTTACAATTTCTAATTTGCTTTCTTTTACTGATTTTTCATATTCTTCACCAGCTATTTCGTTAAATGCATCTTCGTAAAATATTCCTTTTCCATAGTATTTTTCTACAATATTTTGAGGTGCCTTTCCTTTTCTAAACCCTGGTATATTAAAATATTTGGCATTTTTAAAATAAACCTTTGTTATTGCATTCTTAAATTTTTCTGCTTCTATTGTGATTTCAAATTTTACCTCATTTGCATTTTTTGTTTTTTCTACTTTAAAACTCATTTAAAATCTTCCTTTCATTGTTTTAATCATACATTTTATAATTATAACACATTTTCAAGAAATTGCAACAAATTTTGAATTTTTTTTGAAAATTACTTGTATTTTTTATAATTTTATGATAAACTAGATGATAGTCAGTTTTATATTTTATTTAGGAGGTGCAATAAATTATGGCAAAATGCGCAATATGTCAAAAAGAACCTGTTTATGGAAACAAATTAAGTATTACTCGTTCACATATAAGTAAAAGAAGCACTCGTACTTGGAAGCCAAATCTAAGAAGCGTTAAAGCTGAAGTTAATGGTGAAGTTAAGAGAATAAAAGTATGTGCTAAATGTTTAAAAAATGGAAAAGTTAAAAGAGTATCATAAAAAAATGGCAATTTTCATGCCATTTTTTTATTTCTTAATTTTTTACAGAAAGTTTGATTATTAAATCCATATTATCATCTTCTGCAGCTTTATTCTTTTTTACTTTTCCACATTTTTTGCACTTAAATAAAATAACATAACCCTTTCTATTGTTTATTTCTATTCCTATAGGTTCTAAATCTCCACAGCAACTTTCTGCTCTATCTCCAGGGTTTATGTCAACATGTTTTGAATGCAAACAATATGGGCAGTGATCTCTGCTTGAATATCCAAGTTTGGATACTTTTTTTCCACAATTTTCACATATAAATTCTTCGTCTCTGGCTAAAAATCTTTTTGTTTCTAACATTTTTATATCCTTATCTAATTTTTACTTTACTTAAATCTATATCTTTTGGGTCATATTTTTCAATATAGTCTAATATTTCATTAACATCTGTATATACTTTATATAATTCCTTGCAATCATCTGTAATAAATTTTTCTTGTATAGATTTTGTCATCATCGTATCTAATTCATCATAAAAGCCATTTATATTAAATAAAACTATTGCTTTATTGTGTCTTCCTAATTGTTTTAATGTTAATATTTCAAAGAACTCATCTAATGTTCCAATTCCACCTGGTGTTATTATAAAAGCATCACAATGTTCTTCCATTTGTTGTTTACGTTCTCTCATAGTTTCTGTATATATAAATTCAGAGCACTCTTTAAAAGATACTTCGCTATTTGCTTCTTTAAAAAATGATGGAACTACTCCAAGTATATATCCTTTATTTTCATAAACTCCTTCAGCTGAAGCACCCATCATTCCATTGTTTCCTCCGCCAAAAACCAATCCATGACCTCTTTTAGCCATTTCTCTACCTAATTCTATTCCTGCTTTTTTATATGAATCATCAATTAAACTACTAGCTGCTCCATATACTGCAATATTCATATTTTTTCCTCCCTCTTTTTATTATAGCAAAATTTATTATATCACTATATTTTACTTTATGCAAGTTCTATTTGTATTAAATTTTTCGTTTTCCATAATTTTATTTCCTCTTAAAAAATCTAAAATATTCATTTTTCTTGCATTTTCTCCTTGTATTTCCAAGACTTTTATAACTCCATCTTTTGCCTTAATGTATAATCCATCTTTACTATTAGAGATTAATACTTTGCCATTTTCTTTATTTGATGGATTTTCTCCAAAGTCTTTCATAAATTCTTCATATGTTAATTTTTGTACATTCCAAAATTTAATTTTTTTATCTTCTATATAAGAATATGCACCCATAATAGGATTTAGACCTCTAACTAGATTTTTTATTTCTTGTGCAGTTTTTTCATTCCAATCTATTTTAGCAATTTGCTTATCAATCATTGGTGCAACTGAAAAATCGTCTCCTTGTATTGTTCTAGTAACTGTTCCTGTTTCTATTTCTTTTAATGTTTTAATTAATAACTCTCCTCCTGTTGTTGCAAGTTTTTCCCATAATTCTCCTGTTGTTTCATCTTCACCTATTTCTACTTCTTGTTTTAAAATGATATCACCTGTATCCATTCCAACATCCATATACATTGTAGTAACTCCTGTAATTTTGTCTCCATTAATTACTGCCCATTGTATTGGGGCTGCACCTCTATATTTTGGCAGTAAAGATCCATGTACATTAATACAGCCACAAGATGGAATATCTAGGATTTCTTTTGGAAGAATCTTTCCATATGCTACAACGCAAATAACATCTGGATTTAATTCTTTTATTTTTTCTATAAATTCACTATTATTCCTAATTTTAGCAGGTTGATATACAGTAATTCCTTTTTCTAAAGCAAATTCTTTTACTGGAGATGCAAACAGTTTCATGCCTCTTCCTTTTGGTCTATCAGGATTAGTTACCACCCCAATTATTTCATATCCAGCATTATAAATTTTTTCTAATGAAGCTTTTGCAAAATCAGGTGTTCCCATAAATAAAATTTTCATAATTATCCTCCGTTTCAAACTAGAATAGCTTTGTTCTTCACTGTTCTTATTATTTTATACTATTTATAACTTTATTGCAACTGCTTTTTAAAAAATAAAAAAACATCTATCTTGTAAGTGAAAAGTCTTCACTTTGATAAATGCTTTTTCATATTATTTTATTTATACTACTCTAAGAATCCTTTATAGTGTCTCATTACTAATTGAGATTCTAATTGTTGTATTGTTTCTAACGCAACTCCTACTATGATTAATAATGCTGTTCCTCCAAAAGTAACATTTAGGCTTGTAAATCTTAAAAGCATTGGCAAAATTGCAATTACTGCTAAATAAAATCCTCCAAACCATGTTAATTTTGAAATTACAGATGTTAAATAATCTGTAGTTGGTTTTCCAGCTCTAATTCCTGGAATAAATCCTCCATTTTTCTTTATATTCAAAGAAATTTCTGCTGGATTCATCATTGCATAAGTATAGAAAAATGTAAAACCTACAATTAATAGTAGATATACTATAGCATTTGCAACTGTATATCCTACTCCTACACTTGAAGATGATGTTGCTATTGAAAATTTATATACTCCAGCCCAAAATCCTGATGCTGTTTCTATGTTTCTATTAACTATTGATATTATCATAGCTGGAAATGTCATAAATGCAGATGCAAATATTATTGGCATAACTCCTGCCATTGCAAGTTTTAATGGTATAAAAGTATTCTGTGCTCCTACCATTTTTCTTCCAACGACTTTTTTAGAATATTGAACTGGAATTCTTCTTTCTGCAACTTGCATATATACTACTGCTGCAATTAAAACCAATGCACCAACAATAATTCCTAAAACAGTTAATAATCCTGTTGTGCTAAATCCTTCTGAATTAACTATCAAGTTTGAGAATGTTGTAATAACTGATGGCATCCTTGAAATAATACCAACAAAAATTATTATAGAAATTCCATTTCCAATTCCTTTGCTTGTAATTTGCTCTCCTAACCACATAAGTATTGAAGTTCCTGCAATAAATCCTGCAACAACGACACATGCAGTTAGTACTCCGTCATTTATAAATACTCCATAGCTTTTGTATGAAAAGTATAATCCAAGTCCCTCAAATAATGCTAAAAATAAAGTTAATATTTTTGTATATTTGTTTATTTTTTTTCTTCCTTCTTCTCCACCTTCTTTAGTTAGTTTTTCTAAAGATGGAATAACAAATCCTAAAAGCTGAATAATAATTGAAGCATTAATATAAGGTGTAATACTCATCGCAAATAATGAGAATCTTGAGAAAGCTCCTCCTGAAATTAAATTTATTAATCCCGCTATGCCATTTGTACTACTTGACATTAAGTCATTTAATTTAAATACATTTACTCCTGGTATAGTGATATAACATCCTAATCTAAATATGATAATTAATATTAGTGTATGCCAAAGTTTTTTTCTAACCTCAGGTGTTTTTAGTGCATTTTGCATTGTTTTAAACAATTAAATCACCTCAGCCTTTCCGCCTAAAGCTTCTATTTTTTCCTTTGCTGTATTTGTAAATCTGTTAGCTTTTACATTTAATTTTTTATCTAAATTTCCTGTAGCAAGTACAACAATGCCATCATTAACTTTACCAATAATACCTTCTTCAAGTAAAGTTTCTGCAGTAACATCTGTAGCCTTGCTCTTATTAAGCATAGTTAATGTTACTTCTGTATATGTTTTTGCATTAAAATTATTAAATCCTCTTTTTGGTAATCTTCTATATAATGGTGTTTGACCTCCTTCAAATCCACGTCTTACACCACCACCAGTTCTTGCTTTTTGACCTTTTTGACCTCTTCCAGATGTTTTGCCAAGACCTGATCCAATACCACGTCCAACTCTTTTTGATGCTGCTTTCTTCATTGCTGGTTTTAATTCTTCAATTTTCATTTTTGCACCTCCTCTTGCCTAAATGAATTTTATTATATTCTCAAAAAAATTTCAATATATTTTTTCATTTTTTATATTTAAAAACTATAATATTTCTGATACTTTTTTGCCTCTCTTAGCTGCAACATATTCAATTGTTTGCATTGATTTTAACCCCTCTATTGTAGCATATACAACATTTCTTGGGTTATTTGTTCCAATAACCTTTGTACGAATGTTTTTATATCCTGCAAGCTCTAATACAGGTCTAACACTTCCTCCTGCTATAAGTCCAGTACCAATATCTGCTGGTTTTAATAGTACATTTGCACTACCAAATTTTCCTATATATTCATGAGGTACTGTTGTATTTACTATAGGAACTTCTATTAAATTCTTTTTAGCTTCTTGAATTGCTTTTTTTATTGCATCTGGAACTTCAGCTGCTTTACCATTTCCAACACCTACATGACCATTGCCATCACCAACAACAACAACTGCACTAAATCTAAAGTTTCTACCACCTTTAACAACTTTTGCAACTCTGCTTATGGCAACTACTTTTTCTTTTAATTCAACTTCTTGCTTTTCCATGTAATTTTTTTACCCTCCTTTAATTATAGTGTTATTAATTAGAATTTTAATCCATTCTCTCTTGCTGCTTCAGCTAATTCTTTAACTACTCCATGATAAATATATCCACCACGGTCAAAAACTACTTCTGTTATATTTTTTTCAGCAGCACGTTTTGCAATTAAAGTTCCAACTTCTTTTGCAGCTTCTTTATTTGAATGTTTAGTTTTTATAGATTTGTCTAATGTTGATGCACTAACTAAAGTGTTTCCTGCAACATCATCTATTATTTGTGCATATAAATTTGTATTACTTCTATATACACATAATCTTGGTCTTTCAGCTGTTCCACTTACTTTTGTTCTAACTCTTTTATGTCTTCTTGTTCTTTCTAATTTTCTATCAGTATTTGAAACCATATTATTTCTCCTTTCTAAAACTATTTACCAGTCTTACCAACCTTACGTCTAATTGTCTCATTAGCATATTTAATACCTTTTCCGCCATAAACTTCAGGTGGTCTCTTTGTTCTTATTTCTGCTGCTATTTGACCTACCATTTCTTTATCTATTCCTTTTACAATTATTGTATTTGCATTTGGAATATCAAAAGAAATTCCTTCTGGTGCCTTATATATAACAGGATGTGAATATCCAAGTGACATATTTAAATCATTTCCTTGTTTTTGAACTCTGTAACCAACACCATTTATTTGTAATTCTTTAGTAAATTCTTTTTGTACACCTTCTATCATGTTATTTACTAAAGTTCTTGTTAATCCATGTAGGCTTCTATCTAATCTATCTTCACTAGCTCTTGTAAATGTTAAAATTCCATTTTCTAACTTTATAGTAATTTCTGGATTAACATCTCTTTCTAGTGTACCCTTTGGTCCTTTTACAGTAACATGTTGTCCATCTATTTTTACTTCAACTCCTGCTGGTACTGTAATAGTTTTGTTTCCTATTCTTGACATTTAGGTTTTCCTCCTTTACTTTATTTGTCACAGGATAAATTTAAAACTGATTTATCCTTATAATTATATTACCATATATAAGCTAAAACTTCTCCACCAATTCCTGCTTCTCTTGCTTCTTTGTCAGTCATAAGACCCTTAGATGTAGAAATTATTGCTATACCTAATCCATTTAATACCTTAGGTAATTCTTCTTTATTTGCATAAACTTTTAATCCTGGTTTACTTATTCTTCTTAAACCATCTATTACTCTTGTTCCATTTTCGGTATATTTTAGAGTGATTCTAATTGTTCCTTGAGCATTATCATTTAATTGCTCAAAAGATTTTATATATCCTTCTTTGTATAAAATTTCAGCTATACCAACCTTCATCTTTGAAGCAGGTACATCTACTGTTTTATGTTTAGAAGTATTTGCATTTCTAATTCTCGTTAGCATATCTGCTATTGGATCTGTAGTGTTCATTACTAACCTCCTTTTTATCTACTTAAACTAATATCATCATTTTATTACCAGCTTGCTTTTTTTACTCCAGGAATTTCGCCTTTATTGGCTAGTTCTCTGAAACAAATACGGCAAATACCATATTTTCTAATATAAGCATGTGGTCTACCACAAATTTTGCATCTATTATATTCTCTAGTTTTATATTTTTGTGGTCTTTGTTGTTTTACTTTCATTGACATTTTTGCCATTGAACAATTCCTCCTAATTTTTATTTTTTATGCTTTAAAAGGCATTCCTAATAATTTTAATAACTCCCTAGCTTCTTCATCAGTTTCAGCTGTGGTTACAAAAATTATATTCATTCCTCTTAATTTATCTACCTTATCATATTCAATTTCAGGGAATATTAATTGTTCTTTTAGTCCCATAGAATAATTTCCTCTACCATCAAAAGAATCTGGTGATACTCCTCTAAAATCTCTAACTCTTGGAAGTGCCACATTAAATAATTTATATACAAAATCATACATTTTGTCTTTTCTTAATGTAACTTTGCATCCTAAATCTTGACCTTCTCTTATTTTAAATGCAGCAATGGATTTCTTAGCTTTTGTTACAATTGGCTTTTGGCCTGTAATTTGAGCTAATTCTTTCATCGCATTTTCTAATGATTTAGGATTTTCTCTAGTATCTCCTAAACCAATATTTATTACTATTTTATCTAATTTTGGAACTTGCATTGATGAAGTATATTCAAACTTTTTCTTTAAAGCTGGAACAACTTGTTTTTCATATTGTTCTTTTAATGCATTCATTTAACTAGTTCCTCCTTTCCATATATATTATTTTAATTCTGCACCACATTTTTTGCAGATACGAACTTTTTTATTATCCTCAATTTTATATCCAATTTTTGTGGCTTTTCCGCATTTTGGACATAAAAGAGCAACTTTACTACTATGTATTGGAAATTCTGATGGTATTATTCCACCTTCTTCTCCTGCTTTTCTAGGTTTAACATGTTTTTTTCTTATATTTATACCTTTTACAATTATTTTTTGTGTTGATGGTATAATTTCTAAAACCTCACCTGTCTTGCCTTTATCATTTCCTGATAAAACTATAACATTGTCACCTTTTCTTAGTTTCATTGTAGGCAATCCTCCTTTTCTAAAATTATAAAACTTCTGGTGCTAGAGATAATATTTTTAAATATTCTCCATCTCTTAGTTCCCTTGCAACAGGTCCAAATATACGTGTACCTCTTGGTGTTTTGTCATCTCTTATTAATACAGCTGCATTTTCATCAAATCTAATATATGAACCATCTGCTCTTCTTATAGGATTTTTAGTTCTAACAACAACGGCTTTAACTACATCTCCTTTTTTTACAGTTCCACCAGGTATTGCATTTTTTACAGATGCAACTATTATGTCTCCTATTGTAGCTGTTTTTCTATAAGATCCACCTAAGCATCTAATAACCATTATTTCTCTTGCTCCTGTGTTATCAGCTACTTTTAATATACTTTGTTGTTGTACCATTTATAGTACCCTCCTTCTTCTGGTTTTATTAAAATACATATTATACTTTTTGTACTTAATTTTTAATAAAAACTTTTTATTTTACTTATTTTATAACTGCCTTTTCTACTATTTCAACTACTCTCCATCTCTTATCTTTAGAAAGTGGTCTTGTTTCCATAACTTTAACTTTGTCACCTATTTGGCACTTATTTTCTTCATCATGAGCCTTTAATGTATATGTTGTTTTTACTGTTTTTCCATATACACCATGTCTTTTATGCTCTTGAACAGCTACTACTACAGTCTTATCCATTTTGTTAGATTTTACTGTACCAACTCTTACTTTACGAAGATTTCTTTCCATCTAGTTTTCTCCTTTCTTTTCAGCGATCTTTCTTTCAGTTAAAACAGTATTAATTCTTGCTATATCCTTTTTGACTGATTTTATTTTCATTGGATTATCTAATCCATTTGTAGCTAAGCTGAATTTTAATTTAAATAATTCTGTTTTTAATTCACCTAGTTCTTTTTCTAATTCAGGTGAAGACATTTTTGTTATTTCATTAATTTTCATTATTTTCACCCTCCTTAACAACTTCTCTTACAACAAATTTTGTTTTTACTGGTAACTTATTTGCTGCCAACCTTAATGCTTCTCTTGCTATAGGTTCTGATACCCCAGCAATTTCAAACATTATTCTACCTGGTTTAACATTTGCTACCCAAAATTCTGTATTTCCTTTACCTTTACCCATACGAGTACCAAGTGGTTTTCTTGTTACTGGTTTGTCTGGAAATATTTTGATCCAAACTTTTCCATCTCTTTTCATATAACGAGTCATTGCAACTCTGGCTGCTTCTATTTGATTTCCTGTAATAGCTGCTGCTTCTAAAGTTTGTAAGCCAAATTCTCCATCTGTAACAACTATTCCTCTTGTTGCCTTTCCTCTATTTCTACCTTTTTGTACTTTTCTATGTTTTGATCTTTTTGGCATTAATGGCATTATTGTTCTCCTCCTTCCATTTTTTTGCTAGGAAGAATTTCTCCTTTATAAATCCATACTTTTACACCGATTT
Organism: Clostridiales bacterium UBA3678; assembly: GCA_002372935.1. GTDB lineage: Bacteria > Bacillota > Clostridia > TANB77 > CAG-508 > CAG-269. The sequence goes on from DFJF01000005.1 coordinate 207,337, forward strand.
TTCCATATGTTGTTGCAGCTTCTGCAAAACCATAATCAATATCAGCTCTTAAAGTTTGAAGTGGTATATTTCCTTCTTTATAGAATTCTGTTCTAGCCATGTCTGCTCCACCTAATCTTCCAGATACTGAAGTTTTGATTCCTGCAGCTCCAGCTTTCATAGTTTTTTGCATACATTGTTTCATTGCACGTCTAAATGAAATTCTTCTTTCTAGTTGTCCTGCTATATCCTCTGCAACTAGTTGTGCGTCAAGGCTTGTATTCTTAACCTCAACTACATTTAAATTTACGTCTTTTCCAATTAATTTTTTTACTTGATTTTTTAAGTCTTCTATTCCAGCTCCACCTTTTCCAATTAAAAGTCCTGGCTTAGCTGTATAAATATTGACTTTAACCATTTTAGCTGTTCTTTCTATTTCAATTTCAGAAATTCCAGCTTCATATTCTTTTTTCTTTAAAAATTTACGGATTTTTTGGTCTTCTACTAAACAATCTGCGAAATGATTATCATCAGCATACCATTTAGAGCTCCAATCTTTGATTATTCCTAATCTTGCTCCTGTTGGGTTTACTTTTTGTCCCATTAGCTTTAAGCCTCCTTTTCTTTTTCTAAGAAGGGTTTTTGTTTTATTTTAAAACTTTGTTTCCCTTTTTAATTTAATTTCTTTCCTTTAATACTATTGTAATATGACTTGTTCTTTTTCTAATTCTTGAAGCTGATCCCTTTGCTGCAGGTCTTATTCTTTTTAGAGTTGGACCTTGATTTGCATAGATTTCAGCTATATATAGATTTTCACTTTTCATATCATGATTATTTTCAGCATTTGCCATTGCTGATTTTAATAATTTTTCTATAATGTCTGAAGATGCTTTTGGTGTGAATTTTACTATAGCTAAAGCTTCATCAACATTTTTTCCTCTTATTAAGTCTGCAACAATTTTTACTTTTCTTGATGAAATTCTTGCATATCTAAGAGTAGCTACTGCTTTTTTTTCTTCCTCCATCTTTACCTTTCCTTTCTATATAAAGATTTTTATTTATTTAGTTGTTTTTTCTCCTGCATGACCTTTAAATGTTCTTGTAGGAGCAAATTCACCTAATTTATGTCCTATCATTTCTTCTGATATATATACTGGAACATGTTTTCTTCCATCATGAACAGCTATTGTGTGACCAACCATTTGTGGATAAATTGTAGAAGCTCTTGACCATGTCTTTAAAACTTCTTTTTTTCCTTCGGCATTCATAGCTTCAATTCTTTTTAACAATTCTGGAGCTACATAAGGTACTTTTTTACTTGATCTTGACATAAGTTCTATTTCCTCCTTTTAACTATAAATTTATTTGTTTGTTTTTTCTTATTTCTTGTCTTATATCCAAGAGCTGGTTTACCCCAAGGTGTTAATGGTCCAGCGTGTCCTACAGGTGCTTTACCTTCACCACCACCATGTGGGTGATCTACTGGGTTCATTGCAGAACCTCTAACTTCTGGTCTCCATCCCATATGTCTTTTTCTTCCAGCTTTTCCTAATTTTACATTAGCATATTCAGAGTTTCCAATAACTCCTATTGTTGCTCTACAATTTGCTAAAATTAATCTCATTTCTCCAGAAGGTAATCTTACATGTGCATATTTTCCTTCTTTGGCCATTAATTGAGCACTTTGTCCAGCAGCTTTTACAAGTTTTCCACCTTGTCCTGGATTTAATTCTATATTGTGGATTAAAGTACCAACTGGAATACTGTTGATTTCCATACAGTTTCCTGGTTTAATATCAGCTGATTTTCCAGATATTACTTTATCTCCATCTTTTAAATTTTCTGGTGCTAAAATATATGATTTAACTCCATCTTCATATTGAATTAAAGCTATATTTGCACTTCTGTTTGGATCATATTCAATTCCAATTACTGTTGCTTCCATATCATCTTTTTGACGTTTGAAATCCATTATTCTATATTTTTGTCTATTTCCTCCACCTTGATGACGTACTGTTATTCTACCATAAGAGTTTCTTCCTGCTTTTTCTTTCTTTACTGCTAATAAAGATTTTTCAGGAGTCTTTTTTGTAATTTCTTTGTAGTCTAATACTGTCATATTTCTTCTTGATGGTGTATAGGCATTAAATTTTTTTGTTGCCATAATTTTTCTCTCCTTAAAATTTATATTTATAGGTTTTTTTCCTGCCCTATTACAGATAAAATTTATTTTCCTAGTTTTTTCTAGATATACTAAACAAATTATGCTCCCATAAATTCTTCGATAGAATCTTTATATTTTTTAGAAGCTTTAACTGTTTTTCCGCCTTTTCCTAAATATGTAGTATCTGTTGGATTTGTATCTATTGTAACAATAGCTTTTTTCCAATCTGATGTTTTTCCTTGATGATATCCTACTCTTTTCTTTTTTCCACTAACACTTATTGTGTTTACTTTTAATACTTTTACTTCAAAAAGTTTTTCAACAGCATTTGCTATTTCAACTTTTGTAGCATTTTTGTTTACTTTGAAAGTATACTTACCTTCTTGCATAGCATCATTACTTTTTTCAGTAACAACTGGTGCAATTATAATTTCTTCTGGTAACATTTAAGCGTACACCTCCTCTAATTTTTTTACAGTATCAAGTGGTAAAACTAAATTTGTATATTTTAATAAATCATAAACATTTATCTCATTTACTAAAATTGTTTTAGCTCCTTCTATATTATTTGTAGAAGCTTGAACATTAAGATTCTTTTCAGGTAAAACAACTAATGTTTTTCCTGTTAATTTTAAATCTGTAAATGCTTTTACCATTGATTTTGTTTTTATTTCTTTAAGTTCTAATTTATCAACTACTGTTAATTCTTTTTCAAGAACTTTTGAACTTAATACTGATCTTATTGCTAATTGTTTTTCCTTTTTATTAATTGTATATCTGTATGAACGTGGTTTTGGTCCTAAAGCAATACCACCTTTAATCCATTGTGGAGCTCTAATAGAACCTTGTCTTGCTCTACCTGTTCCTTTTTGTCTCCATGGTTTTCTTCCACCACCACGAACTTCTGATCTTGTTTTTGTACTTTGTGTACCTTGTCTTTGATTAGCTAAATAGTTTACTAATACTTCATGAACAATGTTTTCATTTGGTTCAATTCCAAATACCTTTTCATTTAAATCTACATCACTAATCTTTTTACCTTTTATATCATAAACGTCTACCTTTGGCATCTTTCTTCCTCCTTTCCTTAATTAGCCTTAACTGATGATTTTATTTTTAAGATAGCTCCTTTAGCTCCTGGAACACTACCTTTTACTAATATTACATTTTTATCCATGTCAACTCTAACAACATCTAAATTTTGGATTGTAATTGTGTTGCTTCCCATATGTCCTGGAAGTTTTTTGCCTTTAAATACTCTTCCTGGTGTAGATGTTGGTCCCATTGATCCTGGTCTTCTATGATACATAGATCCATGTCCCATTGGACCTCTTTGTTGTCCATGTCTTTTTATAACACCTTGGAACCCTTTACCTTTTGAAGTTCCTTGAATATCAACTTTTTCTCCCGCTTGGAATACATCTGCTTTTATTTCATCTCCAACTTTTACACCTTCGATTGAATCTAATCTAAATTCTCTTAAATGTTTTTTGTTTTCAATTTTTGATTTAGCAAAATGTCCTGCTTCTGGTTTGTTAATATGTTTTGGCTTAACTTCTCCAAAACCTAATTGTAAAGCATCATATCCATCTGTTTCTACAGTTTTAACTTGTGCAACTACACATGGTCCTGCTTCAATAACTGTTACTGGAATAACATTTCCTTTTTCATCAAATATTTGTGTCATTCCTATTTTTCTTCCTATTATTCCTTTTTTCATTCTTTCTTTCCCTCCTATTGGCTGACTCCAAAATTGTGCCAGCATTGGCATTTTTTAAGTATATTTTTTGTTTCTAGTGGTTTCAACTTTGTATTTCCACATTTAATCAACTTATTGTGATTATAATTTTATCTCTATATCAACACCAGCTGGTAATTCTAATTTCATTAAAGAATCTACAGTTTTTTGTGTTGGATAAAGTATATCAATAACTCTTTTATGAGTTCTCATCTCAAATTGTTCTCTTGAATCTTTGTGTTTGTGTGGAGAACGAATTACTGTTACTATTTCCTTTTTTGTTGGTAATGGAATAGGTCCTGAAACTTTTGCTCCTGTCTTTTTAGCAGTATCTACTATTTTTGCAGCAGACTGATCTAAAATAGATGGTTCATAAGCCTTTACCCTTATTCTGATTTTTTCGCTTGTAGCAACTGTTTTTGCCATACTAATTTCCCTCCTTTAAAATAATATTTTTTGAATATAGCTTGGCAAGTAGTAACGCTACCTGGTGTTTTGTAAATAACCAGTATAAAATCCCAAGTCTGTATGATATACTTTGGGATAAGTGCTTTACTTTTAAACAGGCATAAATAGCCTATTTAGAAACTTACCGCCTGGTCTAAGCCATGACATACTCCGCTGAAGTTCCCTCCACCCACTCATATCAAAGGGATGTAGCCACATTCAGCATCAACGCTAAAATTCATACATAGCACATTATATAATAATTTTTGCGTTCTGTCAAGGGATTTTTGGGATTTTTCACACAAAATCTTTGAGCATAAAATTTTTTTGTTAAATAATAAAATTTCACTTTTTTGGTAAAATCTTCTACTAAATTAATTTTACAAAATCAGTGCAGAAATCCCTTGACTTTTTTACATTAGAATAATATACTTACCTTATAAAATGATGAAAAATATTTCAAAATTTTAAATTTAAAAAGGAGGCTAAATTATGAATGACTTAATTGAAATTAGATGGCATGGTAGAGGTGGTCAAGGTGCCAAAACTGCATCATTGTTGTTAGCAGATGCAGCATTTAATACAGGAAAATACATTCAAGGATTTCCAGAATATGGTCCAGAAAGAATGGGTGCACCAATTACTGCATATAATCGTATAAGCAATAATCCTATAACAGTTCATAGCAACATATATGAGCCAGATTATGTAGTAGTTGTTGATGATACTCTATTAGAATCTGTTGATGTTACAGCAGGTCTTAAAGAAAAAGGTGCCATAGTGATTAACACAACAAAATCTCCAGAATACATTAAAAGCATGTTAAAAGGATATTCTGGTGGAGTTTATACTATTGATGCAAGAAAAATATCAATGGAAACATTAGGAAAATATTTTCCAAATACACCAATGCTTGCAGCAATCGTAAAAGTTACAGGCATAATGAATGATGAAGACTTTATTAAAGATATGGAAGGATCTTTTAAACATAAATTTGCTAAAAAACCAGAAGTTATAGATGGAAATATGAAAGCCATTGAAATGGCTCTTCAAGAAGTACAAAAAATCTAGAGAAAGGATGATATAAATGACTGATATAAATAATAATACACCTATGGAAGATTTAACAATAGGTGGAAATATATATGAAGCAGGAAATGCCATGAATTTCAAAACTGGTGATTGGAGAAGCATGAGACCTGTTTATATTTCAGATAAATGTAAACAATGTGGTCTTTGTTTCCCTGTTTGCCCTGAAAATGCAATTCCTGTGAACAAAGATTTAAAAAGAGAAGATTTTAATTATGATTATTGCAAAGGATGTGGAGTATGTGCTAAGGTTTGCCCATTCCAAGCAATTGAAATGAAGGAAGAAGGTGTTCAAGAATGAGTATTAGAGAAAGATTAAGTGGTAATGAAGCTGCTGCTACTGCTATGAAGCAAATCAATCCTGATGTAGTTGCTGCCTTCCCTATTACCCCATCAACAGAAATCCCTCAATATTTTTCAACTTTTGTTGCAAATGGTCAGGTAGATACAGAATTTGTTGCTGTTGAATCTGAGCATAGTGCAATGAGTGCATGTATTGGTGCTGAAGCTGCAGGTTCTCGTGCTATGACTGCTACTTCTGCAAATGGATTATCTTTAATGTGGGAAATGATTTACATAGCTTCAAGTTTACGTTTACCTATTGTTATGTCTTTAGTAAACAGAGCAGTTTCTGGACCTTTAAACATACATAGTGATCACTCAGATGCTATGGGAGTTAGAGATGCAGGATGGATTATGTTGTTCTCAGAAAATAATCAAGAGGCTTATGATAATTTACTTATGGCTAATAGAATTGCAGAACATAAAGATGTTCTACTTCCTCTAATGGTTTGCCAAGATGGATTTATTACATCACATGCAATTGAAAATATTATGTTAGAAGAAGATTCTGAAGTTAAACGTTTTGTTGGAACATATAAACCTGAACATTATTTATTAAATAGAGCTGAACCTATAGCTGTTGGTCCTTTAGATTTACAATCTTACCTATTTGAGCACAAAGCTCAACAAGGTGAAGCTATGAAAAAAGCAAAAGATGTTATTTTAGAAGTTTCTAAAGAATTTGAAGCTTGGACTGGTAGACATTATGGATTATTTGAAGAATACAAATTAGATGATGCAGAAATTGCTATTGTTTGTATGAACTCAACAGCAGGAACTGCAAAAGAAACTATAAATAAACTTCGTGAGCAAGGTGTTAAAGCTGGTCTATTAAAATTAAGAGTATTTAGGCCATTCCCTGGAGAAGAAATTGCAAAAGCACTTTCTCATTGCAAAGCTGTTGCAGTTTTAGATAAATCTGATTCTTTAAATGCTGCTGGTGGTGCTTTATTTGAAGATGTAACATCTGGAATGTTTGTAAATAAAGTTAATGTTCCAACTATAAATTATATTTATGGAATCGGTGGTCGTGATACAAAAGTTGATGATATTGAATCAGTTTACAAAGATTTAATGGAAATAGTAAATACTGGAGATATTGGAAATCCATATAGATATTTAGGATTAAGGAGGAAATAATTATGGCATATAATATGAAAGAAATAGTAGCTACAAAAAAGCCTCATTTTACATCAGGACACAGAATGTGTGCTGGATGTGGAGCTCCTGTTGTGGCTAGAATGATTATGAGAGCTTTAAAAGATGAAGATCATGCTGTTGTGGCAAATGCTACAGGATGTATGGAAGTTTCTACTTTCATTTATCCATATACATCATGGGAAGATTCTTTTATACACACAGCATTTGAGTGTGCTGCTTCTACACTTTCTGGCGTAGAGGCTGCTTACAAATCTCTTAAAAAACAAGGAAAACTACCACAAGAAGGAGATACAAAATTCATTGCATTTGGTGGAGATGGCGGAACTTATGATATAGGTCTTCAAGCACTTTCTGGTGCTATGGAAAGATGGCATGACATGACTTATGTATGTTATGATAATGGTGCATATATGAATACAGGTATTCAACGTTCTTCTGCAACACCAAAGTTTGCAGATACAACAACAACACCTGCAGGTTCAGTTATTCCAGGAAAAATGCAAAGCAGAAAAGATTTAACAGGAATAATGGCAAATCACCATTTACCTTATGTCGCACAATCTATTGCTTTTGGAGATTTTAGAGACTTATATGAAAAAGCTGAAAAAGCAATTTATACTGAAGGCCCAACATTTTTAAATGTTATGTCTCCATGCCCTCGTGGTTGGGGATATCCAACAGAAGATTTAATGACAATTAACAAACTTGCTGTTCAAACCTGTTACTGGCCTTTATATGAAGTTGTTGATGGTAAATATCACATTACATTTAAACCAGGAAAAAAACTTCCAATTGAAGAATTTTTAAAACCTCAAAAAAGATTTAGACATATGTTTAAACCTGGAAATGAGTGGATGATTGAAGAATTCCAAAAAGAAGTTGATAGACGTTGGCAAGAGCTTTTAGACTTAGAAGAAATGTCAAATAAATAAAATTATTTTATTTTATTGTCAATTGTTTTCTTTCATTTTGGGACGGTCCTTTTTAAAAAAGAACCGTCCCTATTTGAAATTACTATTTAATATGGCAATCTTTCCAAGCCCTAAATTAACATGCCAATCAAATATTTTTCTTACAATATCAGCTGCAACTTCATCTATAACAAGCTTGTGCTTATCCTTTTCATCTTTTACATAACCATAAGATGGAAAGCTACCAACAAACTCGCCTCTTTTCTTTTTTCCGTTTAAGCTACTTCTAATTTTTATTGATACATCTCTCGCATATTCATCATTTATTAAGTTTTTAAATGGTAATAAGATTGTATTTACACTCTCTGGATTTTTAAAACTATCTATAAAATCATTAATGGCAATAAATCTAATATTAAATAATGGTGTGTTAATATAATTATATAAAAAATCTGGTATTTCATCTGATAATATTTTTAAATATTCTTTTATGGTCTCGTTTAAATTCAAGAAATATTTCTCCATTTTTCTCTCTTTATTTTAAAATCTTGTTTCAAAAATTTCTGCTGGTTTCATATCTCCACAATCGCTTATAGATTGAAAAGCCATTTTATGTGCTACTACTATAACTTTGTCATATTTATCTTTATATTTGTTAATAACTGACATTACTCTTGTTCTTAATTGTTCTTTAGTTTCCCATTTTTTATTTTCATTTGCTGGATAAATGCCATCATTTTCAACATATTCCTTATAATATTCATTCATTTCATCGCTACTTTTATATTGGTACGTAAGATCTGGTTGCCATTCTCTTATATCAGGCTCAACAACAATATCTATTCCTGTTTCTTTTGATATAATGCTTGCTGTTTGTAATGCTCTAGTATATGGAGAAGATACTATAATTTGAGCATCTTTTAATCTTTCATCTTTTGATGTTTCAATAACATCATTAATTCTTTCTTCCTTTAATGGTGCAAAATCATGACCTTGTCCAATAAATCCATGTGTATCTCCATAAGTATAATCTGGTTTTCCATGTCTTATAAAATAAAATGTTGCCATTTAAATTCCTCCATTTATAAATCAATTTTTATACATTTTATTACAAATATTTATTTTTTTCAATATGTTTTGTTTCACATCAATTGTAACACTACAAATTATTTGACATTTTTCGACATAACTATTAAATTAATTTTTAAAAATAGTGTAAACCTACATTAGTTCTAAACATTTTCTCGAATATCTAATTTTAAAAAGTGACGGTTTTTCCTTAAAAAAAGAACCGCCACTCTTTGAAAGTATTTAATTTTAATTCATATTTTAAATTTGTTTATTTTTTCTTTATTCCATTTTACTTTATTTTTTCTATCTCTTCTTCTGTTAATCCTGTAACTCTAGCAATGAATTGTATGTCTACATTTTCTTTCTTTAAATTTCTTGCTATCTCTTCCTGTTTTTTTGTACTTCCGATTTCTATTCCTTGCTCTTTTCCAATTTCTATTCCTTGCTCTATTCCTTGCTCTTTTCCAATTTCTATTCCTTTGGACTGTCCAGACTTATAGCCTTTATCATATCCAAAATCTTCTATCGCATGTTTGTCTCTTATATACTTTAATCTCATCTCAGCTAACCATTTCTCATGTTCATCTGCACTGATGTCTTCAAGAATTTTCTGTGCTTTTTTAATTTCCTCTATATCTTCTTCTCTCATATTTTTATTCACCACTACTTTCGAACTTTTTATAAAATATAGCCAAGAATTTAATTTTTGGTTATCTTTTACTACACCATTCTTTAACTTATTTAACTCTATTATATAAATTTCCAACACATCTGTCAAGATGATTTTTCCGTATTTTTCTTCTCTTATGTTCCATTTTGTTACATATTCTGGAATTTTTTTTAATTTTTCTAAATTATAATCACTAATTAGAATTACAATTGTTCTTTTTAATTCATCATAATCTTGACCTTGTTTAATTCCTTGTGAATACATTTTGCTCCAATAAAATAATAATCTTTTTTCAATATTCTTTTTATCACAAATCTGCATTTCTACATTGCATACAACATTGTCATTTAATCTTGCCTTTATATCTAGGATTCCTAGTTTATCATCTAATAAATCTTTATCCATTATTGGATTACAATCTAATTCTATTTTTTCTATTTTATCTGGAATTATTGAACTTAAAAAACTTTTTGTTATATCTTCATTTCCTGTATGTCCAAATATTCTTTTAAATACATAGTCGTTTTTTGGATCTAATAATTTTATGATAATATCACTTCTCTTTCTGAATTTAATTTTTTGAATAAAATTACACAAATTTAAAACATTTGAATTAAATTATCTTTATTTTACCATATATTTCCAAATGGATCAAGAAAAATCATTTGACATTTTTCGACATAACTATTAAATTAATGATAAGTAATAAATGAGAAGACGTATTGAAAACCCTAGGAAATTCTTATATCATTTAAGATCTGCCTAGGGTTAAATATTATTTTTCAAAACTTAATTCGAGGGTGTATAATAAAGTGTAAAGACTTTTATAAATCTCCACACTTTATTATACACCCTCACTTGTTGCTTTAAATTCAATTTTCTTTCCATCAAGAGATTTTGCATCTCCTCCAGATTTTTTATTCCAAAGAAGATTCAAACAATAGCAACCTATTGGCTCACTTATTGCATCAGGCATATTAATTCCTCTTGATACTAAACTTTTAACATATGTATTCAAGTCTTTCCACTTAAAAAATGCATCACATGTTTCTTGAATTCTTGGCTCGTCTATTTTTATTAAATATTCGTCGTTCATTTATCACCTATCTCGAGTGTTATTACTCTTGGCAAACATTATATACTAAATTTGAAAATCTTTCCACCAATTTTGCAAATTTGTCTAAAAAGTTTTTTTAATTATCATTAATAATGTCAAGCATTCTAATCAGTATTTATTATTTCATCAACATATTCTAAATAGATTTTATCATTAAAAGCTCCTTTTTTATCTGCTTTAGCCTTCATAACTTTATTTACTTCTTCCATATCATAACCTTTTAATTTCATTACTGCATTTATGTATATCTATATCCACTGCTAATTAGTGATATTTTTATTCCAACAACACCATATTGTTTCTCTTTTTCATGAGAATAATATTTATATAATCTAAATTCTATCGTTTTTGTTCCATTCTTTATTCTTTCAAATGGACTTTTTTGTAATTTCATTTTGTGTAGCATAAAATTCCCCTCTTTCAATTCATTTTATATAGTCTAATACATTTTTACTCTGTGTATAATAGTTTTTAATCCACTTATTTAAATCTTTTTGCCTTTTGAAAATTAACAATTTTTCATCAGGAATATCTTTTAAAAGTTCTTTAACTATTGGTCTTTTTTTCTTATTATATGTTATTACATATTTCAGAAAAGTAAAATTAAGGCGTTCTTTACAACCAGGAATATCTGGCTTCTCTTTATTATAATTTTTAATTATTCTTTTACATACACCTTTAAGATGAGCAAAAGTTGAATAATCTAGCCATATTATTAAATCAGCCCTATTTAATCTTTCTTTTAAAGTTTTATTATAATTTCCATCAATAATCCATCTTTCCTCATTTGCTTTTGAAGATATAATTTTATCTCTTTCATTCTTATCTATTTCAACCCAATTAGCATTATAATTTATACTATCCAAATGTATAGCAGGAATATCTAATTCTTTTGATAAAATATTTGCTAATGTACTTTTACCGCTTCCTGAACCACCTATAATTGATATTCTATTTACTGGTATATCAAAACAATATAATTTCTCTCCCGTAGATAACACTTCTAGAAATTTTGCACCAAATTTTTCATAATAGTTCTCTAATTCAGTTTTTAAATATAATCTACTAATCTTTCTTTTCTTAGCCTCAGCTATAATAGCATTATTAAGTATTTTCGAGTAACCTTTGCCTCTATATTCTTCTTTTACATACATTGTCGCATACCAAGGTGACAAATCTGTTCTTTCCTCTCCATCTGCCTCAAATATCGAGATAAACCCTACTAGAATATCATTATCTAGTAATATAAGTTTGCAATAATTTGGATCACTAAAGTTTGATTTTATTTTTAATATCTTATTTTTCACTTTTTGTTCAATTTCTTTTTTGGATAAATCTTTTTGCCCCCATTCTTTTTGTGTAAGAAGTGCAACTTCATCTATATATTTTGTTTTGTCTTTTAGATTATATATTTTTAACATATCTCATTCTCCCAAAAGATTTATTTCTACAAATTATATCACATTTCTATTTTTATGTATATATATTTATCAATTGAAAAAATAAGTTTGCACATTCATTATCTAAAGGCAACAAATTATCCATTAATTTGTTGCTCTTAAACTTTTTATCAAATATATACACCTCTTATTTTATTTTTATTATTACAAATTTTATCCTTTGTATATTATTCACTTTTTTCATTAGTAGTTATTTTATTATCCGGACATAAATATGGCAAAACTTCACCTAATACTTTTCCTCCAACAGGGGCTGCCACACCACCTCCTTGGTGTCCTCCCTCACCTGTTGGATTATATAATGTAACTAATACAACAATTTGTGGATTATCAATTGGTGCCACTCCGCAAAAAGATGTAACATATTTTCCTGTATTAACGCCATCTTCAGATGTTCCTGTTTTTCCTCCTACTCTAAACCCTTCTACTTTAGCATTCTTCCCTGTTCCTTCTGCTACAACAGATTCCATCATACTCAATACTTTTTTACTTGTTTCTTCTGAAATTGTCACATTTTTTTCTTCTACTGGAATTTCTGTTTCTTCTCCAGTTTGAGAATTAATAACAGATTTTACAACTCTTGGAGTAAGTAATTTTCCTCCATTTACAATACTTGAGATTGCAGTAACTAACTGAATTGGTGTTATCTCAAAACGTTGACCAAAGCTTATTGTTGCAAGTTCTACAGGTCCACATTTATCTTTTTTTACAAATATGCTATTTGCCTCTCCTGGAAGATTTATTTCTGTTTTTGAAAGTAAACCAAATTTTTCTAAATAGCTATAATATGTTTCCACTCCAAGTTTTTGCCCTAATCCTATAAAAACTGGATTACAAGAGTTCATCAATGCTTGCCTTAAGCTTTCACTTCCATGTGGTCTATAATATCTCCAACATTTTATTCTGGCTCCTGCTATTGTAATTCCTCCTGTGCAGCAAAATTCTCCCTCATTATCTGTATCTGTAATTTTTTCCTCAAGTGATGCAGATGCTGTAATTAATTTAAATACAGATCCAGGTTCATATGTATCTGATATTGCTTTGTTTCTCCACATTGCTTGTAAATCTTTCGTTTTTTCTGATTGATCTAAATTATCCCAATTTGCTAGTAATTCTGCATTATTTATTGTATATGGTTCATTTAAATTATAACTTGGGTATGTTGCCATTGCTAATACATCTCCAGTATTTGGATTCATTGCAACTATATTTCCACCATCTGTGCATACATTGTCAATACATGCTTCTTCTAAATATTTTTCAACTATTGATTGGATTGTCATATCTATAGAAAGTTTTATATTATTGCCATCAACAGGAGCTTTATAATTTTCTCCATCACTCCCAATTTTTTCTCCTGTTGCATCAGTTGCCTGCTCAATTGCACCATTTTTACCTGCAAGAATTTCATTATACTTAGCTTCTATTCCATCAAGACCTTGATTGTCACTCCCACAAAATCCTATAAATTGTGAAGCTAAATTTGAATATGGGTAATATCTTTTTGTATCCTCATCAATATTTATCCCAGACTCAACATTGTTATCAATCATCCATTCTCTCAGTTCATCAGCTTTTTCTTCTTCAACTTTTTTTGCTATTGTCTCAATCGAACTTCTTTTATTGACTTTTTTTAATACCTCTTCATAATTTTTATCAAATATACTTGATAATTCTTGTGCTACTTTTTCTTTATTTTCTTTTGGTATATTAGTTGGATTAATTGTAATTGCATAAACTGTTGCACTTTCTGCCAATATATATTTTCCAGTACTATCATATATTGTACCTCTTTTAGCACTGACTGCTCGTGATTTTACAAGTTGCTCATAAGACTCTTGTTGTAAGCGATTTCCATCAAAAAACTGGATATATCCTATTCTGCATATTAAAACTATTAATAAAAAAAATGCAATTAACATAATTTTTATAAGTTTCTTTTTATTTGATAAAGAAATTTCTTCCATAATACCTCCATACTATTTTTTTTACAATTTATTTAATAATTGTTACAAATTTATTCAAAGCATAATTATGTAAATTGTACAAAAAAAATTCTATAATAAATTTATTATAGAACTTTATTCAATATAACTTTTTATTTTCTTTTTCTTCTTTGTGCATAATAACAAATTTCTTCCATTATAGGACTAGGCATAATCTTTGCAAAAAATCTAGTTAGTTTTATCCCTAATCCTGGTATTATTAAAAATTTTCCAATAAGCATAAAATCTATTGCATATTTTGCAACATATTCACTAGGAAGTCCAGCTAAATTAAACCTAACATTTGCTACATTATTAAAATTAGTATGAACAGGTCCTGGACAAAGAACACTAATTTTAACTTTAGAATGTGCCTTTCTCAATTCCCTTCTTATTGATTCACACAATGTAACAACATAATTTTTCGTTGAATAATATGTTGCCATTAAAGGTCCAGGCATAAAGCCTGCAATTGATGCAACATTTAAAATATGTCCATTATTTTTCTCTACCATATCTTTTAAATACAACTTTGTTAAAATATGAAGAGCCATAACATTTGTATTAATCATACTAATATCTTTATCTAAATCAGTTTCATAAAATCTTCCAAAATCACCAAACCCTGCATCATTTATCAAAATATCAATGTCTTCCACATCTTCATGTAGTTTTATACAATTCTCTTTTATACTTAGATCCATCACAATAACTTCTACATTAGTATCTAGCTCTTCTTGTAATTTTTTTAAATTTTCTTCATTTCTTGCCACTAATACCAAATCATATCCTTTTTTCGACAATATTCTTGCCATATCTCTTCCTATTCCAGAAGATGCACCAGTAATCAATGCTCTCATAAGCTTCTCCTTTTACTTTCTTTCATTTGGGGACGGTTCTTTTTAAAAAAGGGACGGTTCTTTTTTTAAAAAGAACCGTCCCTTTTTTAAAAAGAACCGTCCCTGTTTGAAAGTGATTATTTAAACAGTTTATTTATTAATTTTTTTAACCAATTAGAAGATTGTTCATTTTTCTTAATTTCTTCTGTTGCAGATTCTGTATAATCCTCTTTTGGTAATGTAATATATACTTTTTGATTTCTATCTAATTTTTGCATTCCGAGCTCTTTTTTGGCATTTTTCTCAAGATTTTCTAGATTTAAACTGCTCTCAATACTTACCTGTGTTTGTTCATTAGATTTTTCTACTTGTGCGAGTTCTTCCTTTTTATTTTGTATTTCATTAAATCTTTCTGTAATAAGTGAGTTTCTATAACTTATGGCTAATAACATTAAAAACATTCCTATAATTAATGCTATATTTTTATGATGTATTTTCTTTTCTAATTTTAATGCTCTTTTTCTTTTTTTCTTTTCTTCAAGCTCTTTTCTTTCTCTTTCTTCTCTCTCTCTTAATTTTTCTTCTCTTAACTTTCTTCCATAAGTATTTCTTGGGTAATATTCTGGCTCAATTTTTCTTGGGCTAGTCCCATATTCATACATTTTGTTTGCCATAAGTTTATTCACCTCACTTTCATCTGTTTATTTCTATATATTTTTTTGTATATCTTATCATTAATATTTTTCAAAAATCCTCAATTTTGCACTTTTAGATCTTGAATTCTCTAATCTTTCGTCTTCACTTGCTACTATTGGTTTCTTTGTAATTACTTTACCCAATTCTTTAGCTCCACAAACACAATATGGTAAATCTTTCGGGCAAGTACAAATTCCTTTTGCTCTATTAAAAGCATTTTTTACAGCTCTATCCTCTAAAGAATGAAATGTTATAATACATAATCTCCCTCTAGAATTTAATACATTTATACAATTAGCTACTGTTTTTTCTAATGGTTTTATTTCATTGTTAACTTCAATTCTAATTGCTTGAAATGTACGTTTTGCAGGGTGCCCATCATTTTGTCTTGATTTTGGTATTGATTTTTCTATTATGTCTACCAATTCTTTTGTGGTTTCTATTTTCTTTTTTCTTCTATATAAACAAATATTTTTTGCAATATTTCTAGAAAATTTTTCCTCACCATATTGATATATAATATTTGCTAATTCTTCCTCTTTGTAATTATTCACAACCGTTTTAGCTGTTAAACTTTGTGACTTATCCATTCTCATGTCCAAATCATTCTCACCCAAATAGCTAAAACCTCTATTTCTCTCATCTAATTGATATGATGAAACTCCTAAATCTAAAAGTATACCATCAACTTTTTCTATTTCTAAATCATTTAAAATTTCACATATATCATCATGGTTTCCATGAACATATTTTACATTTTCATATTGACTTAGATTTAATTTTGCAGCTTGTAAAGCTTCTTCATCTCTATCAATTCCGATTAAAATTCCTTTATTTGACAATCTTTTTAATATTTCTTTGCTATGTCCAGCTCCTCCTAATGTACCATCAACATAAATTCCATCTGGATTTATGTTTAGTCCTTCAATACATTCATTTAGCAAGACTGGCTTATGCTTAAATTCCAAATATTTCACCTTGCATAATTTATTTAGGTTTTTAATGGATACCTATAAACCTTTTATAAATAACCAAACAACTGATATATCCTAATGGATACCAGTTGCTTGATATATGTAAGTAATTTTTCATTAGTATAAATTTTGGATACAAATTATCTTTGGTAAAATCCTTTGAATTTAAAGCTTTATTCATTTTTCCTTTGTATTGTTCTTTATTTTATTATCCTCATTTGTATTTTCATCCACTGTGCTGTTTTCTTATATAAATCTCGTCTTTCGTATTTATTCTTATGTATATTCTCTACATTATATTTTTTTCTTATGTAATCCTTTGTTTTGATATTATAATAATTTTTCATAAGTAAACTATCTATAACATCATAAGTATTTTTTTTATCTTTAGCAACATCCTCTTTTGTTGAATCTTTTGTTAAATATTTTGTTGAATTTTATTCTTTTGTTTTTTCTTCTTTCGTATTTAAATTTCTTCTGTACTCACATTTCTTTTGTACTTGAAATTCTTCTGTTCTCATATTTCTTCTGTACTTGCATTTTCTTTTGTACTTGAATTTCTTCTGTACTTGAATTTCTTCTGTACTTGCATTTTCTTTTGTGCATAAAATTCTTTTGTTTTATATCTTTGGTAGAAAAAATCGAAAAAATCTTTTGTATTAATTTTCTTTAGTTATATATAAACTTTATATGTGATTTTTCACATATAAAGATTATATGCCAAGCATTGTCATATTTTCAGCAATATCATCTGCAGATATTTCTTCATCTTTTGACATCCATATTTGTTTGTTCCATATTTCAAGTCTTGTTCCCACTCCAATTATTACTGCTTCTTTACCTAAATTTGCTGATTGTCTTAAATTATTTGGTATTAAAAATCTTCCTTGCTTGTCCAATTCACATTCTGTTGCACCTGCTAAGAAAAATCTTACAAAATTTCTTGCATTTTTATCTGATAATGGTAGTGATTTTAATTTTGATTCGAAATTCATCCACTCTTCACTAGAAAATGCAAATAAACATCCATCTAGTCCTTTGGTTACTATAAAAGCTTCTCCCATATCTCTACGAAGTTTTGCTGGCATTGAAAGCCTTCCTTTTGCATCTAAAGTATGTTCATATTCACCAATTAGCATCCGAATTTCACCTCACTTTTTATACCACTTTATACCACTTTTTACCACTTCGATTAAATTTTAATACACTTTTTATTATTTTGCAATACTTTTTTAAAATTTTTTTAAATTTTTTTTAAAATTTTTTTAATTTCTTTATAATTTTTTTTAATTATTTATAAAAATAATTAATTATTCCATTATAAATTCCCCATGCTAACCTATTTTGATATGAATCATTTAACAAATTTTGTTTTTCTGCCTCATTTGACAAAAATCCACATTCTACAATTGTTGTTGGAATCTCAACATTATTTATTATATATATATTTTCAATCTTAGAGGCAACTCTATCATTTTCCTTTTGAATTGCCTCATTTAAATTTGTCTGAATTGAAATTGCTAATTTCTTTCCTTCTTCGCTTTTTTCATTATAAAAAGTTTGCCAACCATCATACTGTGTCTGTGGTATTTTATTTAAATGAATTGAAACGAAAATATCTGCCGAACTTTCATTACCTATCTTTACTCTATTTCTAATATCTGAAACTTTCTTTTGCTTTAATGTTTTACTATCTAAATCATAAATTCCATTCTCATCAGAACGAGTTAAAATAACTGTGCATCCGCTCTGCTCTAACAAATTCTGCAATTTTAGAGCTATTTTTAAATTTGTTTGAGCCTCTGTAGTTCCATCTCCCACTTCTGCACCCTCATCAGGTATTCCATGACCAGCATCAACAACTACAACTTTACCAGATACAGGCAAAGCAACTGTTTCAATATATTTAGATTTTTCATTTGTCAAATTTACACTCAATGCTAATAATAAAAATACAGCAAAAGTGCTAAATACTACTAATCTGATTTTTTTTCCACTTAATACTAACATAAAAAAACCTCACACATATAAACTACTATAATTTATATGTATGAGGTTTTTATTTTATGCAAATATTAATTTTATATTTTGTAAGAAGAATCATTTTCCTTTAAAGAAAAAACTATGCACTTTTAAAATTAATCTTTTCCATTTATTTTTAATAATTTAAATATTTCAACAATCACAATTGGTGAAAATACTAATAGTATTGTTTCTAATATATTTTCTGTTGGTAAAACTGGTATACTAAATACATTTCTTAATGGTGGAATAAATACAACCACTAACATCAATGCTGCAGATATGGCAATTGCTCCAATTAATATTCCATTATTAAATATATTTGTTTTGAATATTGATTTTTTGTTATCTCTAATGTTAAATACATGTACAAGTTCTGATAATGCTAATACTATAAATGCCATTGACTGTCCAACTTCAATTTTACTTTGGTCTAATGTTAATCCATTTA
>DFJF01000016.1 GCA_002372935.1 Clostridiales bacterium UBA3678
CTAACAGTATACCTGTAATTTGTCTTTTATCTACAAATATTTTTAATTCAATATCTCTATACTTATTAAATCTATATTTTGAGGATATGATTTCGTAACTTCTCCTTTAAAAGTAACTTTTACTTTTTTTCCAACTTCATAACCTTTATTTTCTTGATATCTTATAAGAACTGACTTACTTGTTATTTTTGGATTTTCTTTATCTGGAACTATACTTACGCATTCTTCATTCATTATATTTTTTATAGTTCCCTCAAATGTTACAATATCATCGCTATTTGTTGTTGTATTTACTTCTGTTCTAGTTTCTGTACTTGTTTGTTGTTCTCTATTATTATTGCTATTTGAATTTGGACTTGCATTATTACTATTGCTTGTATTATTTTGTCTAACTGCAGTATTATTATTTCTATTATTTTGCGAAGTTGTTGTATTTGTGGTTGTATTTGTTGTAGTATTTTCTGTAATTTCATTTTCTTCTTCGTTATCTTCTTCTACTTCTACTTCTACTCTTGTTTCATCTGCTACTAATACTTCTGTATTATCAACTTTTAAAGCAAAATATGGTTGTTCTTTGCTTTCTTCTTTTAAATATAATATAAAATCACTATCAAAAATCATTTTTCTAGTTTTATTTACCCAAGCCTTTTGTGTAGAATCAATTACTGCCTCACTTTTTACACTACCACCTACATTATTTAATTCAAAATCTATTGTTTGTAATGCTTGTTTTATATAATAATTGCTATTTTTAATTTCTTTGCCACATAATTCATCATAGTTTATTTCATCATTTACTTTTATGAATGGTATTCTTAATATATCTTCTTTTTCAAATGTATTTTTTCCAGAATAGTTACTTTGTTGTTTCTTGATTTCATTATATTTTTCTTCAAACGACTTGTTTTCTCCTGTTGTTTTATATAAAATAACTTCTTCTCCATCTTTTGTTTTTAGTTTAATTGCAAAATCATTTTCTGAATTATAAAACAATATTTCTACATTTTTACTTGCCTCTGGCTTATTACTACTATCTACTCCAAAACATTTAACTCTATTTTCTGAATTTTTAAATTCCATACTTCCCATTGCTGTTGAAAATGGCTCTAAAAATTCAAATTCTTTCTTTAGCATTGCATATAGTACATATCCGTTTGAATCATTCCAATCAATTCTGTCTATTAGTTTACTATCTTCATTAAATTTTTGTTTTATTCCATTTTTTATTTTATTTTTTAAATCCTCGCCTACTGCTTGTCCGTGTATTTTAAAATATGAATTTTCTGATAATTGATCTTCTTTAAAACTTTGTTTGTTTAATTCATTTGCAAGTTCTGACTCTCCATCTACAAATTCAATTTTTCCTTTTACAACATCATTCATAAAGTCATTCCATACTAAATTAAAAGTACCAACCCAAACTTTATTACTATCCATTGTTGATAATTTACTTGTATATGTAGGTGTAATTTGTGCTTTTCCTGTAAATCTTTCAATGATTTTCATTGTTGCATATACTCCTCCAGCAAGTACAACACTTATACACAAGATTGCTATAATTACCTTTGTAACTTTATTCATTTCATCAAATCCTTTCTTTATTAGAATTTTGCGTAATTCTTTTTTACCTCTATGGATAAGATTTTTTACATTTTGAACTGACTCTCCAAGTATTTGTGCTGTTTCTTGATATGTTAGTTCTTCAATTTTTACCAAGTATATTGCATTTTTATATCTATCATCTAACATATCAATTGCACTCATTATTGCTTTTCTTTTTTCATTCTTTGTTACAATATCTGCAACATCTTGTCCAACTTGCTCTGTACCATTATAATAGTCTTCATTTATTTCTGTTCTTCTTTTTTCCATATTTATTAGATTATATGCTCTACTTTTAGCAACCAAATACAAATAATATTTAAAAGTATATCCCTCTTTAATCTTATTTTGCATAACATAAATGAAGACATCTTGAGTAATATCTTCGGCTTTCTGATAATCTTTTACTATGTTGTAAACAAAGTATTGTATTTTGTCCTTATACTTGTTATATAGAAATTCAAAAGCACTTTTTTCTCCATCTAAATATTCATTATATAATTTTATATCTAAATCTTTTTCCATATCTTACCCTGCTTTCATATATACAAACAGATGAAAATCAAAAAAGTTTCAAATTTTTGTAATTTTTTTCATTTTATCATATTTTATGAAATAGAAAAAGGTACTAACTATATAAGTTAATACCTCTCCTATAAATTATCTTTTACTTTCTGAATAAATATAATCTAATGGATGTCCTCCTATTATCTCTCCTGTTGTTGCATCTACAAAATAACTATATTTACCCTCTGTATATCTTTTTCTTGTATCTTCTCCGTAATTATCTTCATAAGTTATTACTACTACCCACGCTTTCCTTACCTTATCATCAACTTTGTAGTAATCTCTTTCCTCATTTGGATAATTAGGTGTCTGCATTGCCTCATAATATTTTTCTTTATTGTTTATTCTATTATAAGCATCCGCATTCATTTTTACTACCATTAACTTGGCTTGTGTACTTTCTACTTTATTTGTTTCTATCTTTTTATCTTCATTTAGAGCAAGTTCTATTGCCTCTTGCTCTGTTTTTACAACTTCATTATTATCAAATGGAATATTTACAACTCTAAAATAATCAATATCTTTATTTTTGGACTCTACTGCTATGCTAATTCTTTCGTAATAGTTTTCTAAATTTCCGTATTTTTTACAATATTCAATGTCTATTTTAAAACCTGGATCTGTATCATTACCACTTTTATTGTTTGAATGTATTTTTGATATTTCATATTCATCTTCTTTAAATCCAAATAATTTATAATATTTATTAGCAGTTTCTATTGCTTCTTCTACCGTTATATATTTATTAAGATCTTGAATATCTTTATTATGATTCCATATATCATAGAATTCTCCAGTTTGTCCATCAATACTTATTTCATAATTATCTTCCGTATCAAAACGATACCATATTTTGTTAGAATCATACTCTTTATAATGATTTGTTCCTACTATATTTGAGTTAAATTGTATTTCATTTAACTTATTTATTGCAATTTCTTTAGCCTTTTCTTCTGACATATTTTCCTTTTTGCTTTCTTCTGTTATTTTTGTTATTTCTTCAAAATCTCCAGAAGATAATTCTATTTTTTCTGGTGTTTTCCAAATATTCTCATACACCATTGTTCCTGCAAATACAACACCTGTACTTAATATTACTCCTGCAAGTGCTGTTGCTGCCGTTTTTAAAATACCTTTTGTTTTATTTTCCATAACTATATCATTCTCCTCTTTAATTTTTGATATAGCAATTTTTGTTTTTATCTTATTTTTATCGAAGTCCATTTCTAAATCCCTCCATTATTTAATTCTTTCTTAATTTTCTTTCGTATTCTATGTAATCTTGTCTTTACATTAAATTCAGAAATATTCAATTTTTTTGCTATATCCTTAACTGACATAGATGAATAATAAAATAAATTTACAATTTCAATATCAATATTTTTTAGTCCCTTAATCTTCTGTTCAACATCATAAATTAAATCTCTATCATTTTCACACATATTTACACTATTTATTAAATCATTTTCAAAATCACTAATATCATAGGTTAATTTTAGTTTTCTGTACTTTTCTTTTATTAAATTTCTTGTTATTCCTGCTAAATATGAATTTAATGATACATTGATATTTAATCTATTTCTATTTTTCCATAATATAAAAAATGTGTCTGAATAGATTTCTTCTTTATCTTCAAATGATATTGAATTATCTGTTCCATTATTTATTATTGTTGTTATGTATGGTGTAAAATCTTCTATTATTTGTTCTATATCAATTTCATTATTTTTATAATAATCCTCTAACTGCTTTAACTCCTTCAACTTAAAAACTCCTTTATAAGACATCTTACATTTATATAGTGTAGTTTAATCAACAAAAGGTTACACTTTATTTTTAATTTTATTATAAAAACAAAAATAGGAATTATATTTCAAATTCCTATTTTAATTTATTCTATCTATCATTAAAATCTTTTTCTGGAGATAAATGATTTAAAACTTTTTCTATATCAGCATTCATAATTATAAGTTCTTTATCTTTTTTAAAACCTATTCTATTATACCAATTTTGTGGAAACTCACTTTCATCTCCATATGTATGAAATTCAATTACTTTAGCTTGATAAATACTTTGGGCTACTGCTAGATGTCTTTTATATAATTCTTTTCCAATATGTCTTTCTTGATATGGTTTAGAAACAAATATCTCTGTATCAACTAATCTATTTCCATCAAACCACGGTTTTACTCCTGACATAACTGCACCGACTGCTTTTCCATCTTCTTCAGCAACAAAAAACAAATCCCCTTGTTTTTCATACCAATATCTTAACAATTTTTCAGCACTCTCAATACTCCAAAATTCACCTATATTGACATCGTCATACAAATCTTTATAAATTAAGGCTAATTCTTTAATATCTTTTTCTTCTACTAATCTAATCATCCTGTTACTTCTCCTAAATTAATTTTTTTAGATTATATCACTAAAATCATTTTTTTTCAACTCAAAAAATGCAATACAGGATAATTCTAATACAATTTCATTTAAAGTAAATTCTACTTTTTCTTAAAAGATAAAATTTAGGTTTAAATTTCAAAGTAGAATTTACTTTTGTAAGCATAAATACCTAGTTTATTTTAAATCTTCTTTGCATAAACAACATATCTATATGGTGTTTTCTCCATATCTTTTACAGGATAACAAGTATAAAGCATTAAGATTTCTTCGTCTTTTTGTATTGGTAATTTATCTGTTTCAGTTTCCAATACAACTTGTTCATCATATACTTCGTAATAAAAATCTCCATAATCTGTTTTTATTTCTATAATATCTCCGTTTTTTAGTTCTCCAAGTCTTTTAAAATTATTCAAATAATCGTGTTCGCACATTATTATTGTTCCATTTTCTCCTGCAAAATATGAGCCACTATCGTGTCCTACTCCTTTTTGTATTATTTCATCTGTTGCACCAAAATAAATTGGAGCATTTATCCCTATTTTTTTTATTTTTAGTGTTGCATATTGTTCTGCAAAATTAGGATAGTGTTCCAGATGTCCCTCTACAAAAGCACTCTCATCAAAAGTAGATTTAACTGTTACCTTTTTTTCTACCTCTTGTTTTTCATTATTTGTTGTCTTTTCTTCTTTTTGTTCTACTTTATTTGTATTCTCTATTATTTTTGATTTGTTTTCAATTATTTTATTTTCTTCTTTTGTTTCCTGTATTGTATTTTTTTCTGCACTTTCATTTTGCTCTACAACTTCCATAGTTTCATTTGCTTGAATTTCTCTATTTTTAAATTCATTTCTTGCCTTTACAATTCCCATTATTATAATTACTATCAAAAAAATTATAGCAATTATTACACTAAACTTACTATTCTTTTCTCTCATATATTATTTTTCCTTTCAAATTTTTTCAAAAAATAAAGGCTACTAACCTTATAATTAGTAACCTCTATAATCATATTTTTTCAAATTAAACAATCTGGCTTTCTATTTCATCTTCAGTAATTTCTTTCCTATCTATTGTTTCTCCAGATTCATTTACTATCTCTGCAAAATATTTCTTTTTATTTATTATATTTAAAATAGTTGCTTTATTACTATTCTTTAATTTTACTACATCAAAAACTTTATATTTCATTTGTTTTATGTCCTTTCACTTTATTTATATAACAAAATAGTTTTTATTTCAACTAATACATTGGTGTTCCATAACCTAAAATATCACTACTATCTATGGCATATTCTTTTGCTTTGCAAATATCTCCTCTTGTATTTCCCTCAATAGTATAAACTTTACTATTTTCACTTTTTTCTACAATTCCAACGTGATCTGCTTTTCCATCTCGTTTATCTGCCCAATCAAAGAAAATTATATCTCCGTGCTTTTGGACTATAACCTCTTTCTTGCCATAAGCCACAAGTTTTAAACCAAGTAACTCCCTCTATTTGACAACTTGCAAATTTAGGTATAATTCCACCATCTATATAACCACATTGATTAGCACACCAACTGACAAAACAAGCACACCATTCTACCCTAGAAGAAAATCCGTACCAACTCCAATAAGGTTGTCCTCCTACATTACCAATTTGAGAAAATGCTACTTGTACTATATCATTACTTCCTGCAGATGAACCATATAAAACATTAGACCACATTGACAAGTATTCTTCTTTTCTTATTTCAGCAAGTTGTTCCTTTTGTTTATTATTCATATTATACTTTTCTATCATTTCTTCAACAGATTTCTTTTTTACAGTTATATACAAAACTTTTCTTTTTGATTTTTCTGTTTTTTTATTGCCGTTTTCATCTGTTGTTTCTATATCTTTTTCTACTTCTTCAACCTTTGAGGATATTTCGTTCATTTCCCAGAATATATCTTTTAATTTTTGTATTTTTTTATCATCTAAAGTTATTACATCACTTTGTTCTTCTCCATTTGTTACTAAAACTGCATAAACTGATATAATATCTCTCCATTCTGCCCTTTCTGATTTTATTTCATAATCGTCGTGTGCATTATTGTTTTGTATTTCAGTTATTTTATTTGCAAATTCCGTGTTTATTTCTGTTACAACAGAACTCATTGTTCTATCATTTGTTTTATTTTTATTACTTGATTTCTTTTCATTTGAGAAGAATATTCCAAAAACAGAACTACATATTAGTCCTATCATACAAATAATTATAACTATTACAAGTGCTATCCATCCACCTGCAATAAGTGCCGTAATAAGTGCTTTTAGTCCTGCAATTATTCCTTTTACTGCTGATATTGTTGCTTTTGCTCCTACTTTAACACCCTTTGCAACACCTTTTGCAGTAACTTTTGCTACTTGATATGTTTTCTTTAACCCTCTTGCTGTTTGTTTTGCAACAACTTTAGTTCCTTTCATTGTTCTTTCAGCAGTTTTAGGTGCATTTTTTACTATTCTTTTTGTATTCTTTTGTGCAACATTTTTTATAGTTTTATTTCCTTTATCTACTATTCCTTTGATTTCTTTTGTTTTCTGCTTTATAGTTCTATTTTGAATTTTCTTTTTTATTTTATCTTTTGCAAATTCTATATTTTGCTTTGTTTGTTTTACTGATTTTTGCCCATATTTATTAAAAGTATTTATACCTTTATTTGATATTGTTCTTGTTGTATTAGAAATTTTATCTGCTCCATATTCTGTTGGTGTATTATCCTCTTTATTGCTTATATCATTTGTTTTTTCTTTTACATCTACAAGATTACTTTTTAATTTTTGTGTGTAAATTTCTGCTTTGTTTATCTTCTTAATTTTTATATCACTTTTTTTCTTTATCTTTATATCAGCCAAAGTACCACCTCCTATAATACTTTTTTTGCTACAACTACTAATCTTCCGTTCTTTATACTATAATCACAAGTAACTAATGTTATAAATTTATCGCCATATTCTGCATTGTTTTCTGTATTATAAAAAGAGAGTTCTTTACATTTTGTTACAAATGTTTCAAACTCTTTTTCATTATTTGCATTAACAAATTCGTAATACTTAAATTCACTATTTGCTGTTGTTCTAAATACTGATATAATCTCATATTCTGTTAAATTATCTTTTGTGTAAAATTTTATATTCTTATGATTTTTGTAAAAATCTTTATTTCTGTATTTTTCTAATTCTCCAAACATTTTTGAATTGTTTATGTGATGACCATAAATAATTAAATTATCACTTATTTGTATATCACAATTTTCTGCTAAAAAAGGTGTTCCCCATTGAGAATATTTTTTATAAAAATCTTTTCTCAAATAAAATTGTGGTCTATCTTTTGTCTGCATTACTGGATAATTTATGTTTGTGTCATCTATTTTTATCCACCCTATAATATCACTATTTATTTTATATAGTTCTTCAATATCTATCGTATCTTCCTTTATATCTTTTGCTTTTTTCTCTTTATCTTCTGCTATTTCTACTAATTCTTCAAAAGTGTTTTCTTGTTTCTTATCTTCTTGCTTATCTTTAAAAATAAAATAACTACTAATAAGCATTATGCCTATTAGTAGTATTATAACTATTCCATATATTATCTTTTTCATTTGTATTACACCTCTCCTGTTGTTTCTTCTATTTTAGTTGTCATTAACTTATATAATTTAGTATCTTTAGGAAATTTATTTTTAAATGGAATAAGCGAGTTCCTAACTCTAATTAGTCCCTCGCCACTATCAACATTTGTTATATATCCTTTTTCCATTTCTGATATTTTTAAGCAATCTACTAATTTTTCTCTATCTGTTGCAGATTGATTAAGCATTATTATCAATTCGCTATTTGAAAACATTGTACTTGATTTTTCTCTTTTCAAAATTTCTTCAATATTTTGAGTAATACCTGTTGCACAACCTCCATATTTCCTTATTCTTTTCCATAAGGTAGATATGAAGTTTGCAGTATAGTCATATTTAAAAAGCAAATATATTTCATCTATAAAAATATATGTCCTTTTTCCATCTTGTCTGTTTTTTGAAATTCTGTTTATAATGCTATCCAATATTACTAACATTCCAATTGGAAGTAATTGCTCTCCTAAGTCCATAATATCATAACAAATTATTCTGTTATCTGTTTCCACATTTGTTTGTTGTGCAAATGTATTTAAACTTCCTTTTGTAAATAACTCTAACCCTAGAGCAATATCTCTTGCCTCTCTTTCTTTTTGTCTTAATAATACATCTCTAAAATCATTAAGTGTTGGTGGTGTTCCTTGAAAATTCCCCTGTTCATAATATTTATAAACTTCTGTCGTACATCTGTCTATTATAGCCTCTTGAATTGGAGTTATATTTTTTAAGATTTGTTCGCATAAAGAAAGTATAAACTCTGACTTTGCAACTAATGGTTTATTATCATCATAGTCTTTATTCATATCTAAAGCATTTATATGATTATCACTTGTTGCAGATATTTTTATAACTTCTCCTCCTAGTTCTTTTATAAGTGGTTTGTACTCCGCTTCTGGATCTATAACAATAATATCTGCATCTGGCTCTCTTAATGCTATTGAAGTTATTTCTTGTTTTGCCGTGAATGATTTACCACTACCACTAACTCCTAATATAAATGAATTTCCATTTTGTAATTGTTTTCTATCAATTAAAATCATATTTTTTGATATTACATTTTTACCATAATAAACTCCCTGCGTATCTTGAATTTCTTGTACCTTAAAAGGCATAAATACTGCTAAACTTTCTGTTGTTAATGTTCTTTTTGTATTTATTCTTTTTACACCAGATGGCATTGCTGTACTTAATCCATCATATTGTTGATATTTCAAAGTTACTAATTGGCACATATGCTTACCTGCCGTTGATGTTAAACTCTCTGTATCATTATCTAATTCTTCTTTACTATCAGCAGTATGCACTATTGTTAATGTTCCATAAAACATTCTTTGATCTCTTGAAGTTAAATCTTCTAACATTCCTCTACTTTCTTCTCTTTGCATTTCCATATCAAAAGGAAGAACAGCAGAAAAGTTATTGTTTTCATTTTGTCGTCTTTGCCAATTTGCAATATTAGTTTCTACTCCAAGTCTTACCTTTTCGGCTTTTTTTATTGCCTCCTCCATTGGTACTGGTTTTATATCAATACTTAACATGATATTTTTGTTTAAATCTGTTAATTCTGATATTATATTATCTCTTATAAAAGTAGCATATTCTTTAAGATATAATACTCTGCCGTATCTATCTCCCATTTTAAAATAATCAGACTTAAACTCAAAAGTATTTGGACAAATATAATCTTTAAAACTATGTCCTTTTCTCATACATTGTTTTAAGTCAAATTTATATAAGTCTTCTTCTCCTACTCTATAAAAGTCATAAAAAATTCTTAATCTTTCATTCAAATCTAATTCTGTAAGTTTAGAGCCTAATTTTGAAAAGTTATTTGATAACTCTGTACCTGTTCTTGAAAAATAATTTCTCGATTCTTCAAAATTCTTTTTGTCTATTGAAATTGTTAATAATTTTTCTTGTATAATTCCGTTTGAATCAATAGAATTTTTTGCAAGTATTTCATTATATTCTTTTCTATATTCTGACAGATTATCATTTCCAACATCTAATTTCATCTTATTATCAAAATCTACTTTATTTAATTTTCTGTTTATAATTGTTAGTTTCGGATCAGAACCACAATCTAATAAATTTAAAATACTTCCATATCCTAAAAACATTGTTTCTTTATCTTCTTGTCCTGCTACTGCATAATTAACATCTGTAAATCTAAATGTTTTTGAATATTTTTTTCTTCCTACCTCAAATGTTCCATCTTCATATACTGCCCTAATTGGTATTGCCTGTTGTACACTTCTAGGTATTTTTACTCTTTCTTTTTTTCTTCTTTTTAGAAATAACACTTTTTTTCTCCTCCTCATCTTCTTTAATTTCTATTTTCAAAAGTTCTTCATAATAGTTTTCTGGCTTAAAGAATAGAACTTTTGGCATCAATATCTCTGACTTAATCCACGCTATTACAAATTCTTCAGCATTCATTCCGTTGTATTTTACAAAGCCCAATACCCCAAAAGGTACTGCTCCTAAAATACATACCCACGATAAAGTTTCTATTCCGAAATGTCCTCTTAATAAAAAATATAATAAAACTGCTACTCCACAAGCCAGAGCAGAAAAAATGAACTGTCTTAATGACAGTCCAAAGAAAACAGATTCGGTATAATTACCTATCTCTTTATTAACTTTAATCTCCACTATTTATCGCCTCCTAATACTTCTTTATTTTTCACTTTATCTTTCGTTTGTTTTTTATTTCTTTGATATTCTTCATCAACTTTATCCTTTATTTTTTCAAAACATTCTCGTAATTTTATACTGCCTTTATTGTTAATCTTTTTATTTATATAATATACTCCTGTTCCAAAACTATAACTAATTAACCTATTATTTATAAATCCTTTTGTTGCAAGTGGTATTTCAATACCATAATAGTTTGCTAAATATAGAAAATTATTTTGACTTACTTTCCCACCATAATAATTGCGTTCTTTATAATAATCATAATTTTTTGAAGCAACTACATCTCCTAAATGAATTTTAGTTTTCATTTCTGCAATTTTGCTTTCAAATATTTCATTTACTATATCCATTTCTTCATTTTCTGCCTTTTCTATTTTCTGTCTTTCCTCTTGTCTTTCTCTTTCTTTTTCTTGTAAAAAGTTCTCTCTACTTGTTTTTGCTTTATCATATAAATCTGTATAGTTTTTTGAGATATATTTAAGTTCGCACAAATTAAAATATTTATTTTTTTCAATTTTACTTATGAAGAATTTTTCAAAGTCCATTTTTTTATAAGCATTTGTTACATCATCACAATATTCTTTTGTTTTTGGTATGGTATCATCAATGATAACACTTATAAATTTTTCAAATTTTATAGGTGCAATTCCTAATTCCCAATAAACATTATCTTTATCTTTTATAAGCAAATCAGAATGTACCCATTCTCTTTTTGACTTTAAAACTGCAATTTCTACACCATTATAAGTTACTTTTGAAATAACTTTATTTTTATTTACAAGTTTATTATCTTCTATACACCATACATTTGCTATTTCATTTTTTTCTATCATAGAATTACCTATCGTCCTTTCTTTTAGTTTTGTCTTTATATAATTTCATAACATCTGGAACATCACATTTTACTTCATTTTCAATTTTAGTCTTCGTAATGCCATTTTCCTTACAATATTTCAAGTAATTTTGCATTCCTTTTTTGTTTTCAATTTCTTCTGGATACATTTCTTCTATATAGTTCCATACATTATAATGGACAACAAAGTCATTTGAATTAAACATCTGATAATCATTTTCTAAATATTCAAATAAATGCTCCTCATAATTAAATCTCCATTCTTCTAAAGAGCTTATTTTATCTTCTAAATTTTTCATATATGGCTTTATAAAACAAAACTTTTCAGTATTTGTATCGTACATTACTACTACTGAATTTTTAGGATTTTTGCTATTAACTAATACATATATTTCTGATAAATTTTTCGGATTGCTTATTAAATGTTTATCCCATAAAAATTCCTCTGTTTCTTTTTGTTCTAGTAATGATTTTACCTCATCTTGTATTTTTTCTTTTACTTCTTCTAATGAATTACCTTTATATTTTTCATACTCTACAAAATGAGCGTGAATTTTCAAATATTCCATTGTACCAACCTTGTCGTATTTATATAGTTCTTCCATATTAAATTTGGCAAACATAACATTACAATAATCTAGTATTTTATTTTCTAGCAATTTATCAATAATTTCTTTATCGTTTTCGCTATCAACAAGAACACAATCTGGAGTTGGTGCAGGTGGAATCACTAATTCTACACCATCTTTTGTTATTTCCTTTTCTTCTTTTGTTTCTCTATCTATCATTAAGACTTTTAAAAGTTTTGTATTTTCATAAGTGCTTACTTTCAAGTTATATTCTTTATCTTTAAATTTAAAAATTTCATTTGTATCATTTAATGCTTTTATTGTTGCCTCATAATCATTTTCTGTTAGATAACTATAAGAATTTAAAAATTCTTCTTTGCTTAATTCATAAAAGTCCCTCATTTTTTCTTCATCATTTATAAAATCCATATTTTCACAACCTTTCTATAATCCCATCATTTCACGAACAACTCTGTCTGATGCCTTTACCGTACCTACTAAAACTAGCATATTAAAGACTAATTCTCCTACATAACTCCATACTTGATTAACTGCTTGTGCAGAAGTATCTACCGATGGTGGAGAACTTGCAAACAGAGAAAATATAATACACGCTAATACTATAATTGCTCCCTCTAAACATACTGCACAATATCCTTTTAAAAAACTTTTTCCAACTTGTTGTGTAGGCTCTCCGTCCAAAAGTAGATAGTGGTATTGGTGCTAATGCCGTGTATAAATACATTTTGAAAAATCTACCATAGACAGTTAATATCATTATAAATGATAGAATTGTAATCAAAAGTCCACCGAATTAAAGTAACTGCCCATAATGGAATACTCTCAAAAAAGCCACAAGATTCAATAGTTTCTATCATTTCTTGTGGTAATGCTGTTTGTGTTGCATTTCCTAGTCCTGCCGTCTGCATTATTGTCTGCATAACACCCTGTACTATTTTAAATATTGATAGCATTAGTTCAAGCCCATAAGTTATTACTGCTTTTGCTAGTGCAAATCTTACAAAAAGTTTTACAACTTGTTCTGGCTTTTTTACTTCTGCAAAACTGCCACAAGTTTTTACAACACCAATTAAAAAGAATATCACAAGTAAAGCCAAGCCTATTGCTTGTACTGCTCCATTTATATTTACAATTACATTCCAAATACTGCCACCTTTAAATTGTTCTGGACTTTGTGTTATAAGTGTCCATATTTCATTTAATTTTCCATTCCAAGTATCAAGTGCATTTTGTAAATTTCCTACTACCCAATTATCTGACATTCCTTTATCGCCTCCTTATACAATTTTAGGCAAGTCCTTTTATTAGAACTTGCCTATTTTTTCTTTTTATCCTCCAGTAATTAGGTCTAATATTTCTTTTGCAAATGTTATTATTACTCCCCCTGCAACAGTAAGGAAACCATTTGCTCTTTGACTTGCATCGTGACTTTTTAGTGCTAATCCAACTTGCACAATTCCCCAACCTAGTAATATCATTCCTATTGCTCTTATAATTCCAAAGATAAATGTTGATAAATTATTTATAACACTTAATGGATCATTGGCTGCGAAAACATTACTTGCTTGTACTACATTTAAAGCAATTACATACCCACCTATAAAGGCTACTTTTCTTAAAATCTTACTAATTTTCATTTTCTTTGTTACTTTCTTTTTTTCTTTCATTTTCAAAATCCTCCATTTTTATATAATTTTCAATATCTTCCTCTGAAAGAAGTTCATAAGTTATATTTTCTATTTCTTTCATTTCATCTTTTGTATCTTTTAATTTACTTAAATCTTCTAAAGTTAATGTGTCTATTGTTCCTGTTGCTCTATCTACTACTCCGTGTTCATAAAATTCTGCATTTCCATCTGCAGTATATTTAACATTAGGGTGTTTTAAAATGTCATATTTCAAATCTACAACTGGCTTTTCTCCTCTTATTAAGAGAATAGCCTTTTCATTCGGTAGCATTCTAACTTCATCTGCAGTTAAAAGTTCTCTACCTGTTTGTTGATAGTTTGTTGAATAATTCCCACTATGTCCTGATGATTTTCCAAAAGTGTTTGTATCTATTGTTTCTTTGCCGTAAAAGTTCTGTTACATATTTGTGTGTACTTTGCTCATTTCCGACCTAAATATAAAAACTCATCACAATTTCCGTACTATTGATTCCCATTGTTTTTCAAATAGTGCTTTTAATTGTGATAAGTTTTGTAAAATTATAGAAACAAATACATTTCTTGAACGCATTACACTTAATATTTTGTCAAAATCATCTGGCAATGCAACATTTGCAAACTCGTCCATTAAAAAATGTACTGGCATTGGCAATGCTCCTTTGTATTTATTGTCTGCTCTATAAAATGCGTTTTGAAATATCTGTGTATATAAAATGCTAACTAAAAAATTATAAGATGTATTACTATCTGGAATAACAGCAAATACACAAATTTTCTCCTCTCCTAATTTATCTAGTTCTAATTCATCTGTCATTGTTAAACTTGCTATTTCATCAATATTAAATTTTTCTAGTTTTGAAGATAATGTAACTTGAATTGATTTTAAAGTTCTTCCTGCTCCACTATGATAATCTTTATAATACTTTACTGCTATATGGTCTGGATTTCTATATTCTAACCTTTTAAATAAAATATCAAGTGGACTTTCATAATCTTCATCATCTTCTTTAGGTTTTCCTGCTCTTAACATTTCTCCTACTGTTGCAAAGTTCTGTTCATCTTCTGGTGCTTCATATTTTAGATAAAATATAAGTGCAGATAATAACATTTGTGCAGCAATGTCCCAGAATGGATCTGATGGGCTACTTCCTTTTGGTGTTGTACTTTTAAATAAATTAGATACAAGTTTTTGCACATCATTGTCATCTTGTATATATTTAAAAGGATTATAGCAATGACTTAATTTAGGTGTAACTAAATCTAAAACTTTTACTTTATAACCCTCTTTTTCTAGTAAATGTCCTGTATCTCTTAAAATTTCCCCTTTAGGATCTAATACTACAAATGAGCAATTACATTGCATTATATTAGGTTTAACAAAAAATCTTGTTTTTCCTGCTCCGACTTCCACCACAAACTAGAGTATTTAGGTTTCTTCTATGTTTTTGTGCTTTTAGTCCTATCTTTACATTTTGAGTTAATAATTTGTTTTGTGTTTCTGGCTTTTGCATATATTTTTTATTAACTTGTTTTGCATTGCCCCATACTGCTGAGCCGTATTCTTCGCCTCTCCTGTAATTTCTTCTAGTTGATAAATATATTCCTATTCCCAGAGCGTAAGCACATAAAAAAATAAAGACAGTTTTTACACTATCTTTGCAAAATTCTATATTATATGGCTCATTCATTTTTTCTGGTAATTTTGAAATAATTTCTACTATTCCACCACTTATATATGGTGCTATTAGTAGTGCCAACCATACTATTACAATTCCTCCAAAACAAATTAAAACAATGTTAGTTTTATCTTTCATCTCTATCTTTATCCTTTTTAAATAGAGATTTCTTTTTTGTTGGGGCATCTATAACTTTTTGCAATATTTCTGTTATAAATTCATCATCTTTTTGTTCTTGTATCATTTTAGTTCTCATATCATTTATAATATTTACTATTGCTCTATGTTCGTACTGGTCAAGTTCTACAACTCTTTTTTCTTCACTCATTCCTCTATGCCTACCTTTCTGGAACTGTCTTATTTTTTTCCTTACTGCTCATCTCAAAATAGTCTAACATTCTTGAATTTACTTTCTCAAAATTATCTCTAATTTTATCTAGTTCCATTCTTATTCCTTTTCCTTCTTTTTGGCTAGTTATTTCACTAGGTAAATCGTTAAAAGCATAATTTGATACATCAATTCCATACTTTTTACAAATCATATAAGAAGTACAATAACTAATAAAATAATTCATATTGCTTTCTTCTTGGTCTTTTAATTCAATGTTTCCCATTTCTTGTGATAATGTTTGAAACAATGTTTCTCTGTCCATATCTCTACAAACATATAATTTATTTTCACTTTTATTATATTCTGAACCTATTTGTCCACTTGGTAATTTTTCTACTGCCTCTCTTGGAACATCACAATTATGCAAAAGTGCTTTTAATAATACTCTATCTCCATAATTTATAGTAGTTTCTTGTTTTGGTGCATTTGTTTGAGATATATCAAATACAACTTTTGGATTATAATAAGTTCTTCCATTACTTTTACTTGGCTCAAGTATTTTTATTCCTTTAGGGTTTTCATTTAATTCTACACCTTTTTCTAGCCACGAATTTTTATCTTTAATATTGGTACTTTCTGGTGCTTTTTCTAATATTACTAAACTATTTCCAACTGAATATTTTGAAAATCTGCTTTGAATGTCTAAATACTCTCTAAACTTTTCGCCATCATTTCCAACTATTTTTGCCATTCTATCCATTGTGTTGTAAATATCTTGTCTATCTTTATTTTGTTGTTCTTTCCAATTGTTTTGCCTTTTAGTATTATATTGAGTATTATAATTTTTACTTGAATTATTATTGCCTCTAGTACCTAATATTTCATCTACCTCATCAACTTCTTTCATTTCGTTTTGCTCCTTTCCTTTTTTCTTCTTTTTCTTCTTGGTGTATAATCTAAATGTTTTGGCTCTTTAAAATGTTTTCCTTTGTATTTTTCCTTTTCTTTCTTTGGCGTTTTCTTTTCTTTTTCTTTATCTTTAGTAATTGCATTTCCTACTGGAATATCTTGCTTTTCCTGTTGTTTTTCCTTCTCTTCTTTTATTTTTAACTCATCTGCAATTTCTTTCAATTCCTTTTTTACTGATTTTTTTTCTTCGTCAGAACTCTCCATTTTGTCGTCTGATTTGATATTTGAGGAAATCCCTAACGGACTCTTTTCCTCCGTTTCTTTTGTATTATTACTGGGAATTTCCTGTTGTAATTCCTCTTTAGGTTTTGGCATAATATCATCTATAAATTGGTCTTCTTCACTTTTTGCAATTTCAACTACTTCTTGAGAATTTGTCTTATTCATTTCTTGTTCTAACTCTCTCTTAATAGATGCAACATCTCTGAAATTAAATCTTTCTGCTATTCTATTCATCTTTGAAGCATCTTCTTCTCTAACCATAATATCTACCATACCATCAATTTTAGAATTTTTCTTGTCTGCTAATGCACAATATAAAACTCCATATTTTTTTGCCTCTTGTGAAAATTTCTTTAAATCTTCTGCTCTAATTGTAAATATTTTTAAAGGTTTTCCTGTTTTTAACATATTTGTTAATCTTGTTTTTCCTTTAGTCTGTTGCTTATCTTTCATAATGGTATAAATCATAACTGCCATATTTTTTGCACCTGTTCCTGCAATTTTTAATGCTACTTCCATTCCCTCTAAACTTATTCTAACAACTTCTTCTGCTGAATCTGATGAGTTCATTTTTGAATTTCTCCTTTCCTTTTACTTTTTTCTTGTTCCTGTTCTTTTTCTTCCATATCTTTAATATTTTGTTTTATCTTTTGATTTTGTTCTTCTATTTTTTCACAATACACCACCTCCTGTTTTAAATACTTAATCTTGTCTGATAAATTTAAAATATCATCACAAAGTTTTTGTCTTTTTTCTGGCTCTTTTTCTTTTTGTCTTTTTCTTCGTAATGTATTTCTTGCTTTCATCTGATTTTTTAATTCATCAGTAACAAGTTCTTTATATGAAAAAAGTTCCTTTGTAGTTTTAATTTTATTTCTACAAAGGAACTTGATTTCATCTGATATTTCTTCCATCTTCTTGATTTCTTTTCGCATTTCTGGAGTAATCTTTATTCTTGTTTTTTTGCTTTTAGGATATACTTTTAAAATATAACAATAATGAAGATATAATCTATATAAACTTCCTCTATCAAATTGAATTTTTATTACCTGTTTTTTTCCTGTATATCTTCTATATTTTCTTTGTTCTTCTGGGAAAGGAACTTTTGCCATATCACTATTCATTATTCTTTCGTTAATATTTCTAATACTATATTCCATTCCAAAACTTCTTTCAATTCTTATATTTCTTTTATATGGTGGTCTGCATAAACTTATTTTATTTGCTCTAATAGTAATTGTATATCCCATTTTCTTTAAAATAGTTTCAAAATTTTTATAAGAATATGCTTGTTTTATTGCAAAGTCCACATCTTCTTTTGTCGTTGTATAATAATCTGATTTTTGAATAAATGAATTTCTATATCTAGTGTAATCAATTTTGCCACACTTTTTTTCTTCTAAAACGCTTAATCCATATTCCCTACACAAGTCATCTGATAATGCTCTCATCATAGCATAATTTTCTACTGTATTTCTATATTTAATTCCATCAACAAAGGATACAGAATTTAATACAAAATGATTATGATAGTGTTTAGTATTAAGATGTGTTGATACCAATACTTCATATTTATCTCCCCATAATTCTTCAGCAAGTTTTACACCAATTTGATGTGCTTGTTCTGCTGTAACTTCTCCCTCTGCAAATGATTGAAATCCGTGAAATGCCAAAATACCTTTTTCTTTTCCAAAATGTTTTTTAGTTAGTATCATTTCCTGTAATGCATTCTGTGGTGTACAATTTACTCCAGAAACATAGAATTGTTTTTCTGTTTTAAAATCTGCTTTTGCATATTCTATTGTATTGTGCAAACTTTTATATAAATCTTTTTCAAAATCTGCATTTGTTGTTTTTTCTTCATTAGTTGTATATTTTATAACCTTATCTAGCCTTGCCTCTACTTTCCATAAACTTGTTGTTGCCATTCTTTTTTACCTCACAAATATTTTTCTTTTATCATCATTCTAAATTTTCTCCATTCTGCAATTTCATTATTTAAAATTCTTTCGTCTATAAAATTTCTATGATAGAGTAATCTTTCTAATTCATCTAAAGTTCTTATAAACTTTCCCATATTTTTTATTACTAAATCATAAAAATCTTTATCTGGCTTTTCTTTTATTTCACATCCCAATGAAGAATCTCGAATGAAAGTTGAAAGACTTTTCCCTGTTTTATCTGCTCTCATTTTTATCTTTTCTTTTTCATTAAAATTCATTCTAATTGGAACAATAAAATCTCTTGGATCTTCTTTCAATTTTTTGCTCCTTTCATTTTTTATTCACGGGGATTGGGGTGTCCCCATATATAACATTTGTGTATATACAAATGTGTTGCTTGTTAGGACATAAAATTTATTTTGTCCCTATAAAAAATTCTTGTAAATTTTTCTTTAATCGCTATCTTTTTCATCTAATTTATCTAAAATTTCCACTAATTCTTCGTCCCTTTTATAAGGTTTTGTTTCAAGTTTTCCATATTCATTTTTCTCTATAATTTTAACTAATTTATATCGAATAATCTCTTTATCTAATTCTTCATTTCGTGAGTCATTTTCTCTTTCTTCTGTCATCATTTTTACA
Organism: Clostridiales bacterium UBA3678; assembly: GCA_002372935.1. Lineage (GTDB taxonomy): Bacteria > Bacillota > Clostridia > TANB77 > CAG-508 > CAG-269. The sequence goes on from DFJF01000016.1 coordinate 19,818, forward strand.
ACTTTATTAAATGCTTCATTTTTATTATCAGCCATTACTACTACTTCGTTTTTTATTCCTCTTTTGATTAAAAATACATATTTTTTCATTACTCATCTTGTCCTTTCTGCATTAAGATTTTTATTTTTTTTTATAGGTTTTATTTCTAATAAATCACATAAATATTCATTATAATCTTTGCCGTTTTTTTGGTGGTCTATCTATAATTTCATACTTATCTGACATAACAATTTTTAGTGCTTTTGTTGCATTTCTTCCTGCCTCATCACTATCTAAACATAGATAAATTTTTGTAATTTCTGGGTGCTTTTTTAAATAGTTTTCAATAGCAACAGGTATTTTACTTTGCTCTAAAACTTTTGCTGGTTGATATACTCCTGCTAATGAAATCATTGTTTTATCTTCCCATTTTTGCCCATATAATTTAAAAAGGGTAGCATAAGATAATAAATCTATTGCTCCCTCAAATATAAACATTTTATCTGTTTTTTCATTACTTTCTAATCTAAAAGAATACATTTTATTACTTCCTGTTGCGTCCATTTTCACATTAGAATTGTTTGTCGCTCTGCAACCTGCATACTTTGCGTTTCCCATTTCATCATAGCCAACAAATACAACATTATGATAAAATTTTTCTTCATAAATTAAATGTTTTTCAATACATTTTTGTATAATTTCTTCATCAATTCCTCTATTTTTTAGATAGTTTTTTGCTCTTGTTTCTTCATTATTTTTCTCTGGTAGAATTAGTTTTTTACACTCTCTTTTTTCTTGTTTTTCTTTAAAAATTGGTGTCTTAATTTTCATTTTATTTAATACTATTTCTGCTGATTGTGGAAAAGGGATTCCTTGTGTTTTTTCTAAATAGTCCACTGCATTTTTTCCACCAATTCCTTTTGAACACCAATTCCAAAATCCATTAGACATTTTTAAACTATCGTGTTCTTTTGTGCAATATTGTGTCTTGGTTTCTCGTACTAATTCATTAGGATAATAATTTTTAAAGTAAGTTAATAAGTCCATTTGTTTTGCTTTTTCTACTAATTCTGGTGGAATGTATTTTGACATTTTATTACCACCTCCTACATTTAAAATCCTATTGTTTTGCTCTTTTCCTTTAGTATTTCCTCTAACTTTTTCTTTAGCACATTTCTAGTATAAATATAGGTATCTCTTGGCACTAACTTGTAAAATTCATTTGGCAATTCATAACTAAAAATATTATTAAAAATTGTATTATATACATTAGTTATTGGATCACTTTTTATAAATTCATCAAACTCATCTCTTGGTATTAAGCCACCATCTACCAATATTGTTACTAACTTATTTATAGCCTCTATATCTTCATTTATTAAAGGCATATCTTTTTGTGTTTCCTCTAAAAAATCTGATATACTTATTAAATCATCAATATAAATCGAATTAGAATTTCGCATTTTTTTACCTACTTTCTCTATTATTTTTTATTTTTTCTGCAACTGCTCTATCTACTATAATCTTTATTGAATTATCCATTTCATAAGAAATATTTTCTCCTAATCTTCCGTCTGAATTTCTCCAATCTTCATAAAATTCTGCCAATAAATCTTTTTGTTTTATTAGTGCTTTTAATTCGTAATAGTCGAGATTTTTCTCGCTCATTTCTCCAATTATTAGTGTTTTTACCGTAAGTTGATAAGCACTCTCTATAATCTCATTTGGAGATTTTTGTCTTAAATAGCCCTTATATTCTTGTAATTCTTTATCTAATTTTTCTATCAATTTTTGTTTTAATTCTTCTTTACTTTCCATTAAAAAATTTCCTCCTTCTTTTATTTTTTGCAATAAAAAAGAGCCGATTTCTCGACTCAAATCATTTTATTCGTTATTTTTATAGATTACTCATAAATACCTGTTTTATTTTTAAAAATTTTTTTGACGTTTTTACTAATTTATTTTTTGTGCAAGATAAATTGTTATATTTAAATTGCTTTCCGTAATTATTTTATTAAAATTATCCCAATCTTCACTATTTGATGGCATATTTTTATTTTTTTTCAGAAATTCATATAATGGCTTAAGACTATTTCCTAACATTATTTTAACGTTTTCATTTATATAAGAATAATTATTTATTTGGTTTAAAAATATTTCTTCCCACACCATATATCTTGCTAAATAATGTACTATATAGTATAGTAAATCTCCTCCATTATAATTTTCAATTTCATAATTTATATTTTCATTAATATATGGTATTTCTTTATTTATCAGTGCATCAAATTGTATGGATCTACTAACCTTTTGTTGTAATAAATCTCTATAATAAATATACGACCTTCTTTTTGCATTGAATTCACTCCACAAATAAAATGCTTGAAAGTTGTTATTATTTTTCATAAGAATATAATCTCCATCATAATATTTTTTACAATAATTATAATAATCCCAAGCGTGAACAAGTTCATGATATATCGTACAAAAAACTTGATAATCCTTTTCTACATATTGATTAATGACATTCTGTCCAATTACTATTTTTATTGGTAAAGATATATTATTAGGTACATCTATATATCCATTAAGTTTTTCGATATTTTTTATTTCAAATTCTACCTTGATTTTTTCATTTTCTATATTATCTTTGCAAAATTGTTCTAAAACTTTATCAATCACTTTTTCTATCATTTTTGTCACTCCAACTAATTCATATATTACTTATAAATCATAATAATTATAGAAATTATGATAGGATAATAAAAACAATTATAATATCTATCCTCCAAAATTCATCATAATTTTTCCCTTATTGTTCTAAACTTTTCAAATAATATTCTAAAATTTTTCTATCTCTTAAGACAACAAATCTAGTATCATATATATCATCATAATTAGATGGCAGTAACTTATCATAACATTCTGTAATAAGTTTTAAAGCTTCTTTAGGCTTTACCCATAATAATTTAGCTCCCTCATCTTTTTCCTTTTCTGTAAGGTTTAAATGGTGAGTATCTTTTACTACTTTTGCCACAAAAATATGTGAAATTTGCTTTAAGTTTTGTTTACTCTTATATTCTTCTGTTGTTCCTAATTGTTGTATTATTTCTATTTCGCAACCTGCTTCTTCTAATACTTCTCTTTGAAAAGCCTCCTGTGGAATTTCGTTTTCTTCCATTCCTCCACCTACAAGTTTATACTCATTTTTATTGCTTTTATTTTGTAAAGCAATTGTTCCATCTTCTCTTAATACAATTCCCCTTGATGCTAATCTAATTCTACAGTTGTTCATTTCTAGTGGAGTAATTTTAAAATCTTTGTCTGTTAATTTAAATAATACACTCATATTCTATCTCCTTGTTCTCTGCTTTGGTTACTATTCTATCATAATTCTTTTAAATATTCAAATAGAAAAGATTTATCTAAAATCATCTTTATTATAGTCTGGACTTTCTTTGTCTTTTATATCTATTTCTTTTTGTTCTTCCACTTCATCATCTATAATTTCGTTCTCTTTCTCATTGATTTCAAGTTCTTTGTTTAACCTATTAAGTCTTTTTGTTTTTTCTGCTAGTTCTTCCTCTTTATCAAATGGAACTTTTACATCTACTTTAGCATTTTCAAATTGTTGTTTTAATGTAGATAATTTTAATTTATTATCTTCTAACTTTTTACTCATATCTGCAATTACATTATCTATTCTTGTTATATTTCCGTGAATATCACTACCTAATTTTACAATATATGATGAATTATTATTTAATTCTAAAATAAAATCTTGACCTACAATTTCTAATTGCATTTTCATTCCTCTATATTCTCCAATATCTTCTGGCTCTTTACTTTCTTTGTTTTTACATATTTCAAGTAACATCTTTCCTGCCTCTTCCTTTTTTATATATGCTTGTCCATTCAAAATCATAGGAGAAAACTTTTCTTCATTATCTATTTTAGTATTTTCATTAACAATTTGTATATCTTTTTCAATATTTGAAATTAAATCTGTGGTATTTTTTATTTCAACAGGATAATATTTAACTATTGAATCTTCTAAAGCATATATTTGGCTTAAATAACTTTGTTTTAGAAGTTTTAATTTTGATACTTGAGCATCTAATTCCGTTTTTTCTATAATTAACGGATTTCCTGCAGCGAGTGCTTTTATCTCTGCATAAGAAAGTGCTTTTTCATCTATATCTTCTGCAGAACGAACTATTGCTTTAGAGGTCATTATTTGAGATATAAATTTTTGCTTATTTTCTACTAACTGATAAAGATAAGCATCAAATGTTCCCTCTGTTACATAAGTGAATACATCAATTTCATCATTCTCATTTCCCTGTCTTATTCCTCTACCATTTCTTTGCGTTAGATCTGCAGGTCGCCACGGACAATCTAAATGATGAAGTGCTATAAGTTTATTTTGGACATTTGTACCTGCTCCCATTTTAGCAGTTGAGCCTATAAGAACTCTTACATCTCCTTTTCTCACTTTAGCAAATAGTTCTTTTTTTCTTGCCTCTGTATTAGCCTCGTGTATAAATGCTATTTCATTATCTGGTATTCCTCTGTCTATTAACTTTTGTTTTAAATCATCATATACATTGAATTTTCCGTCATTATTAGGAGTTGATAAATCGCAAAATACTAATTGAGTAGATTTTTTCTCTTTGCTCTTATCCCATATTTCATAAACATTATTAGCACAAATATTTACTTTGCTACCTTCAAAATCTCCCAACATATCATTTAATAATCTTTGGTCAAGTGCTAATTTTCTTCCCTCATTGGTTATCTTTAACATATTGTCTGTTTTACTATCTACTTCTCTTTTCCTAATAGCCTCTGCTCTTTTTCCTAAATCTGCTACCATTTCTTTTTGTATATCACTTGGTTTTACTGTAATAGTTTTAAAATTTGCCTTTGGTACAGGAAGATTTAATGTTTCTGCAGTTTGTATATCTGCAACTTCTTTAAACATACTCATAAGTTCTGGAAGATTATAAAATTTTGCAAATCTTGTCTTTGCTCTATAACCTGTTCCCTCTGGAGCAAGTTCAATGGCTGTTACTGTTTCTCCAAATGTACTTGCCCACGAATCGAATTGCAATAAGTTTCTTTCTTCTAGTGCCTTATATTGTAAATATCGTTGCATTGTGTACATTTCCACCATTGAATTAGATACAGGCGTTCCTGTTGCAAATACAATACCTTTTCCTCCAGTTAGTTCATCAAGATATTGACATTTCATAAACAAATCAGAACTTTTTTGTGCCTCTGTCTGTGCTATTCCTCCTACATTACGCATTTTTGTAAATAAGAATAAATTTTTAAAATAATGTGCCTCGTCTATAAAAATTCTATCACAACCCAATTGTTCAAATGTTATAACATCATCTTTTCTACTTTGGTCATTAAGTCTTTTTAATTTTTCTTCTAATTTTGCTTGGCTTTTTTCTAATTGTTTTATTGAATAATATTCTCCATCATTATTTTTTAAATCATTTATTCCTAATGTTAAATCATTAATTTGTTTTTGTAAAATTTTTTCTTGTCTTTCTTTTGACATTGGTATTTTTTCAAATTGACTATGACCTATAATTATTGCATCATACTCGCCTGTTGCTATTTTACTACAAAATTTCTTACGATTATTTGTTGCAAAATCTTTTTTAGTTGCTACTAAAATATTTGCTGATGGATATAATTGCATAAATTCTGATGCAAATTGCTCTATTATGTGGTTTGGAACAACAAATAAAGACTTGTTGCATAATCCAAGTCTTTTACTTTCCATACTACCTGCTACCATTTCAAAAGTCTTTCCTGCTCCGTACTTCGTGAGCAAGTAGTGTATTTCCTCCATATAAAATATGAGCAATAGCGTTTATTTGATGTGTTCTTAAATTTATTTCTGGATTCATTCCTCCAAAAGTTATATATTGTCCGTCATATTCACGAGGTCTAATACTATTGAATTTTTCATTATATGAATTTACTAATCTTTCTCGTCTTGCTTGGTCTTTCCATATCCATTCTTCAAACTTTGTTTTTATAAGTTCCTGCTTTGCCTGTGCTATTGCAGTTTCTTTTGCATTTAAAACTTTTTGTTCTTTTCCGTTTTCATCTATAACTGTATCTGTAATTCTAACATCTTTTAAATTTAAAGTTGATTCTATAATCTTATAAGCATTGGCTCTGCTAGTTCCATAGGTGTTATATGACCTTACATTTCCTCTATCTTCACTTTTTCCACTTATATTCCACTCTGATGTATAATCAGAGTAATGTACATCTATATAACTTCTTCTATGCTCTGGTGTTTCAAGTAATTCAAATATAAAATCTCTAATATCTGACGGTGGTATCCAAGTTGCTCCTAATCTTACACTTATTTCACTTGCAGATAAATCTTTTATTTTTACTTGTTCTAATGCTTTTACATTTGTTTCATACTCTGAATTATTTTCTGCAAATCTTTGAGCAATTTTTAATTTTTCTCTTACATTTCCAGATAAATATTCATCTGCAGTTACATATTCTTCACTTATTGGATCTTTGTATATACTTCCCTCTAGTTCTTTTATTATTTGTTCTTCGCTTTTTCCAGTTAGTTTTTGCATATATTCAATATCAACTCTTGCTTTTTCTGATATTGATAGAATTAAAGCATCTACGCTATTATTTGCTTTTGAAATAACCTTATGTGGTTTTATAGTTCTTTTAGTAAACATATCTGCTTTTCTAACAAATTGCTTATTTTCATTTAAAACTTCAAGAGAGCATAATAAATAATAACTACTATCTTCAGAAAATGCTCTTTCATTTGTTCTACTATTTATTAGTCCATATTCTTTTGAAAACTTATCATATAAGCCATTTAATTTTACTTGTTCTCTCTTTATTTCTTCGTCAGAACTATCGTCTATTTGCAATTCTATTAGATTTCTTACACAATCTCTTATTGCTATCATACCTTTTATTCTATTTATAGATGTTACAGGCAAATCTTGTAAATACATTTGGCTATTTTCTCTATAATATACTTGTTCATCTACTATTGTATATGAGAAATTTCTTACACTTGGATCTGCAGGTATTGATGTTTCTTCTTCATCTATAATATCAATTTGATAATCTTCAATTTCTGCACTCAAGTTTTGTATTGCATTATTTAATAAATCTTCTAAATTTGCATTTTCATAAGATTTACAGGCATAATCTTTTCCATATTGAGTAGTTATCTCCTCCATATTTCCTAAAATCATTTCTGGATGGTCTATAAAGTATTTATTCATTCTTATTCCATCTTCTGTTGTATCGAGATGTACCCAATCGTCCTCAATATCAGTTATTTTATCTCTTTTCTTTAAAAAGATAATATCTGTTGTAACTTCCGTTCCTGCATTTTTCTTAAAAGTATCATTTGGAAGTCGTATTGCTCCTATAAGTTCTGCCCTTTGTGAAATGTATCTTCTTACATCTTCACTTTCTTTATCTAAAGTTCCTTTACTTGATATAAAAGCAATTACTCCATTTGGTCTTATTTTATCTAATGTCTTTCCGAAAAAATAATCGTGAATTAGAAAATTGTTTTTATCATATCTTTTGTCATAAGGTTTGAAATCTCCAAAAGGAACATTTCCTACTGCTACATCAAAAAAAGAGTCTGGAAGTTCTACATCTTCAAAGCCTTTTACTGCTATTGTATTTTTTTGATATAACTGTCTTGCTATTCCTCCAGAAATAGTATCAATTTCAATTCCATACATTTTGCACTCATCTAAAGTGTCTGGTATCATACCCATAAAGTTACCAATACCGACAACTTGGTTCTAATATATTTCCTCTTTCAAGTCCCATATTTTCCAATGCTCTGTATATTGACCTAATTACTATTGGAGGAGTATAAAATGCTGTTAGTGTTGATTTTTTAGCCTCTTTATATTCTTTTTCAGTTAGTAAACTTTTTAATTCTTCATATTCATTATGCCAATTATCAATTCTACTATCAAATGCCTCTGGTATTCCTCCCCAACCTACATATTTTGATAATATCTCTTGTTCTTCTTTTGTTGCATATCTATTTTGTTCTTCACATAGTTTTAATACTTTTATAGCCTCTATATTATTTTTATATTTCTCTTTTTTACCACCAATACCTAAATCATTATTATCAATTTTAAAATTGTTTCTTTCTGCGATTGGTATTTCTGGGTGTAAGTCAAAATATTCAATTTTATTTCTTCTTTTTCTTTTAACTTGTGGTTTTAAATCTTCTAATTCTGTTTTATTTTCTTGTTTTTCTGGTATAATCTCTTGTTGTTCTATTTGATAATAATTCTTCACTAATGCTTTTGATAAATGTTTGAAATAATCTACAACATCTCCATTATTAAAATCAATTTTTACTATCATATCTTTTATTGCATTTTGTTCTTCTTTTGATGTTGCTTTTATATTCTCTATAACATTACCTAATTCAAATATATGAGTTATACCCTCATCTTCTATTGTAAAAGTGTAATCTAAATCAATTCCTTTTTCTTGAATAAATGTATCTAGCCATTTATTAAATGATGTATCTTCTTGTTCCTCAATTATTTCATCTACTTTAGTATTTTCTATTTTATCTTGTATTCTTATTCCTGTTCTTAATTTATCATTTGCAGGATTTTCTTTTATTTTTCTATCAAATTCTTCTCTAGGCATTTCTTTTGTATATAGTGGAAATGAAGTATCTACTAAAACTGCTCTATCATTATCTATTGCTCTAATTTCAAACTCATCTGCTCCAATATAAACAATATCTCCATTATGAAATTCATAATATGGAAGTCTTTTTTCTAATTCTACAATTAAACTTCTTGCCTCTACTGATGTTTCATCATCATAATCTAAATCTTCATAACTTGCTTTTAAAAAATCAATATAATCTTGTATATTCATTTCATCATTTATATCTGCTTGTAACAATTCAATATTTTGTTCTATTGTATTATCTAATGAAAAATTATTATGATATGCTACAATATCATAATTCATCATATAATTATGCAATCTTTCTGCTAATTTGTAATCTTCATCTTTTATTTGTTCTTCTGCATTATTAGGTGTTATTCCGTTTACATCTAGCCAATCATAATATTGATCTTGTTGGTAATCTGTTAAATATCTATTAGAACTTATAAGTTCTCTAATTCTTTTTTCTACATCTCTCCAACTTAATTTTAAAGTAGGAGCATTTTCTCCACTACCTCTTGATATTGTAAGTCCTTTGCTATCATACCATTTTGCTATTCCATATTCATTTTCACTTGTTCCACCTATTCCATATTCATTTTTTAGAAATTCAGCATTTTCTTTACTTGATAATCCTCTTGATAAATATTCATAAATTCTATACTTTCCATCTACTACTCCACTACCAATTTTTAAGGCATTATCAATTTCTTCTTGTGAAAAAGAAAAAACAGAAGTATCTTCTACCTCTGTTATATTTTGGATTTGTTCATTTTCAGTTTGTAAATCATTTACTATATTTTCATTTTCTTTGTTTAAATTATTTCCTACAAAATATTCTGCTATTTCATTCCAAGTTCTAAAACATTCTTCAGTTCTATTAAGATAATCGCCTTTCCATAAATATAAGCCATTATCATAACTTTTATAACCTACTCTTTGATTTTCATCTATCACATATTCTGTATAAGCATTTCCTAAAATATTAGATATATATTTTTGTCTTTCTTCATCTGTATTAAATTTCAAATGTGTTATTAAATTATCTTGATTTTTCAATATATTAGGTGCATTGCTTAATATTTTATCTATTGTTTCATAATCATTAAATTTTACTTTTTCATTTTTATCTATCCATATATTACGATTTTCTTCTAATTGTAAATTAGTTCCCTCGTTACTTGTTCCTCTGCCATCAACTTGTAGTTCTGCATTAGTCCTGCCCATTTCATTTGGTCTTGTGCTTTCAATTCCTCTGTTGTTCCATCTTGTTTGGCTAGTTTCTCCACTATCTCTTTGACCATTTGTGTTGCTCTCTCTTGAATTTGACTCAATTCTTCGTTTAATTTCTTGTCCATCAATAATATCAAATAATCTGCTTTCTTGTGGCTCTTTAGATAATGAAGCCTCATTCTTGCGTATTTTCCACTTGGTATCTGCTCTTTCTCCATTACTAGATTTGGTATTTGATAATCTCCAACTCTCCTGTATTCTATTTTCTCCATTTCTAATTCCTCCCTTTTCAATTTCTTTATTATTAGAATACTCTTGTTCTTTATTTTTTACAAATGTGTGATTTATATTTTTTTCTTCATTTTGTAAATTTATAACTGTCTTTGCAATTTCTCTTAATCCCATTTCAGCAATATCACTTATTGCAGTACCTAACGCAGTTATTATTTTATCATTGTTAAATTCTTTTATAAAAGTAAATTCTTGAATATTTATCTTTTCTCTAGCATTTATACCACATCTTGTCATCATCATATATGATACACTTGCCCATACTGTTGCCACAGTTATATTTTGTACTTCATCATCAGACAAGTTTTCCAATATTGTGCCTTTTTTATTTTGATGAATACTCGATAAATAATCTTGAATATTATCTGTTACCATATTATAAGCATTTATTATAATGTTTTCAGATAATTGATTACTTTCTGTTTCTCCTCCAAAAGTAGTTTGTAATGTTTCAATTACTTTTTCTTCATACTCTGGTTTTATACTCCATAATTTATATTCTGTTCCTTTACTATTATGAGTGTCTGATACATCAAAAACTAATCTAAAAGGATATGGGCTATCTTCATCTTTTGCTAATACAAATATTCCTTTTGCATCTTTATTAACCCATCTACGACATTTTTTGTTCCATTCATTTTCCATTTCTGCACAAGCCGTTGCCTCTGGTCTTTGAGCATATATCAAAACTTTATCTACAAAATTATATTTAAAATGCCAACTAGAACTATCTAAAAAAGAAAGCCAATTTTCTTCAGTTTTTGTTATACTATCTAATTTTTCTTTATAAAGTTTTCTTGTATTCGCTATCTGTCCCAATATGCCCACCTCCTATTATTCTGTATTTGTGAAAAATTCTAATAAACTTTTCTTTTCTATCGCCTCTTGCATAAGCCATATTATTTCTATATCTTTTAAAGTTAAATTTTGTATATTTTCCATTTCATTTATTTTCTTTAACTCTGCCACTTTGAGATTTAAAATCTCTTTTTCTGTTGTTACATTTATGCCTTTCAATTTTTGTACTAATTTATTTTTTTGAATTGAACTAAATTCTGCCATTTTCCACCTACTTTCAAAGTTAAAAGGTGGCTAATTTACTTGCCACCTTTTTGACTTTTTATTCTATTTATTTTTTCTTCTTTTGATAATTCCATATATTCCTATTGTTGCAAGTGTTAATGCAGACATTCCTGCAATTCCACTTAATAACAATGTGTTTCTTCCATCATTTGTATTTGGTGTTTCTATTGGTGCATTTTCAAATTCAAAACTATAAGCAGAATCTTTTTCTTCTATTAAGTTTCCATTTACAAAAACACCTTTATCATTTATTTCAACTTTTGCTACTTCATCTGACTTATTATAGCCTTTTGGTGCAGTTATCTCTTTTATAAAGTAAGTTCCATATCTTAAATCTTCAAAAGTAATAATTCCCTCATCTTTATTAGAATCCATTTGTTGTATTAACTTTGTGCATTCTTCATCTTCATAAAGTTCAAAAGTAAATTTAGCTTTTATTATTTCTTTTGTTTTGCTATCTATTTTTACAACTTTTACATCTTTTAGTATAGGCATATCTTTCATTTCAATTTTTTGTGTTTCTTTGTCAGTTGTAACTGTGAATGTTATTTCTTCTGCAATTTCATAGCCATAAGGTGTAGTTACCTCTATCAATTTGTAAGTTTTGTTTTCTTCAAGTCCTGTAACTTTGTGTGGCTCTTTAGTGCTTACCCATTCATCAATTACCTCATTATTTTCATCTACAACTTTTAATTTTGCTCCCTCTAGTTCTTCGCCTGTTACTAAATCTGTTTTTACAATTTCAACAATTTTATCAATCATTACTATTTTTTGTGTTTCTTTGTCAGTTGTAACTTTAAATTCAACATCTGTTGCCTTAACATACTCATTTACACAAACTTCTTCGTGTAATTTATATGTTTCTCCCTCTTTTAGTCCTTTCACTTTATGAACTTCTTTTCCAGATGTCCATTCATCAATTACTTTTCCATCTTTGTCTAATACCTGTAAAGTTGCTCCCTCAATTTCTTTTCCACCTATATCTTCTTTTGAAATTTCTACAACTTTATCTGTCATTGTAACTTTTTGTGTCTCTTTGTCAGTTGTAACTTCAAATTCGATGTCTGTTGCAATTACATATCCATCTGGAGCATATTCTTCGTGTAATACATACTTTTTATTTTCTTCAAGTCCTTTTATATTATGGCTTTCTTTTGTAGATACCCATTCATCAATTACTTTTCCATCTTTTGTTACTTGAATTTTTGCTCCCTCGATTTCTTTTCCTCCAATATCTTCTTTTGTCATTGTAACTATTTTATCTATCATCTTTACTTTTTGATTTTCTTTAGTATTTTCTACTTTAAATTGAATATCTGTTGCACGAACATATCCATCTGGAGCAATTTCTTCTCTTAATGTGTATTCTATACCTACTTTTAATCCTTCAATTTTATGAGTTTTATCAGTTGATGTCCAAGTATCAATTACTTTATCTCCCTCTAAAACAGTAAGTTTTGCACCCTCTAGTTCTTTATCTCCTGTAATATCTTGTTTTGATATTTCTGTTAATGTTGTATCATTTATAACTTCTCTTGTTTGTGTATATACTTTTGTTGTATCATCTTTCTTTTCAAACTTAAATTCATATTTTGTATCATTTAAAACTAACCCATCTAAAGTTTTAATTTCTTGCAATTCATATACTCCAATAGGTAGTTCTTCAATTTTTAAATTGCCTTTTTTATCTAAATTATAAGTTTTAATTTCTTGACCTTTTTTATAAATCACACTTCCATCTGCTTTGTCTATTACATCTTCTTTTGCAGTTAGTTTGAATTGTATAGGACTTAAATCTGATATATCTACAATAGATGTATCTACATCTTCTCTTAATGCTACACTTTTATCAATAATAATTGTTGCAGTAGGTTGTTCATTCTTTATAATAATTTCTTTTATAAAATCTCCGTCTTGGTCTTTATCATAATCTCTAATTCCTTTTACATCAAATTTCACAGAATTATCTAATTGTAAAAATCCCTCTGGAATTTTTATTTCTGTTACTTCATAACTTCCTACTTCAAGTTTTAGTGGTGTTATAATTGTTCCTTTATCTTCTTTATCGTTTGTATAACTTTTATCTGGTACAACTAAATTGTCTGCATTTGTTGTAAAAGAAGTAAATGTTGTACTACCAATTTTTTGAGATACAGCCTCTCCTTTTTTATATAGTATTTTTCCTGTTGCACGATCATAAATGTCTTTTGTGGCTTTTATTTGAAAACTTGCATTTGTTAATGTAACTGTTTTATTTGTTTTTAAATCTTTTTTAACTAATTTTATATAAGTTTCTTGTTGTTCATTGTTTACTACTATATGCTTAACTTTTTGAGCAACATCTTTTATTTCTGTTTCATCATCTGTTATAGAAAATGTGAAATCTGACGCTGTTTCATAGTCTTTTGGTGTTATTGTTTCTTTTACAATATAAGTTCCGTATGGTAACTTATTTTGTGTATAAGCATCTCCACTTTCATTTGTTACTATTGCCTCATAAGTAGGAGCAATTTCTTGTGCTTTTGCTACTCTGTTTTTATCAACTTCTACTTTATTGCCGTATTCATCTATACCATTCCATACTTCTGCATAACTATATCCATTTTCATAGGCTTTTTCTACGGCGCTATTAAGTTTTATTGTAAATTCTGCTCCAGCAAGTCCTGGAGTTTTTCCAGAATTAACTTTTATTCCACTTTTGAAAATGTGTACTCCCATTTCTTTTACTTTGTCTTTGCTATTTGCTTTACCATAAATTACTTTCTCATATTGGTCTTTATATTCAAGTTTTACCTCATATACTGTTGTATCTAATAAATAACCTTTTGGTGCTACTTCTTCTTTTACTATATAAGTTCCTAAAGGAAGTCCTGTAACATCTGTTGTATTTCCATTTTTGTCTGTATTTCTTGTAGCAACTAAATCGCCTTTGCTATAAAACTTTTTAGATTTTGCTACATTGTAAATATCTTCATTTGCATATATTTTATAAACTGCATTTTCAAGTGTTGCATCTCCCTGTGCTACACTACCTGTTTTGCTATCTTTCTTTACTATTGCTATTGTTCCTGTTGGTTCGTGGTTTACAACACCTTTTATTTCAAGTTCAATAACTGGTGTTGTTGAATTTTTATATTCTAAATTCACTTGAAATACTTGTTCATTTAATAAATAACCCTTTGGTGCTTGTATTTCTCTTACAGAATATTTACCTAGTGGCAATTCTGCAATTTCTGCAATTCCTGTTCCATTTGCTGAAGTTATTTTTGCTACTTCTTGTCCTTTTGTATAAAATGTTTTAGTACCTGCAACATTTTTTATATTTTCTTCTGCAGTTACAGAAAATATTGCTCCACCAACTTTATCATTATTTTCACTAACTTTGTGAATTAGTAATTTTCCTGTTGGCTCATTATTTTTAAATTCTACTGTTGATGTTTCTCCATTTCTTACATCTACTCTTTTTATATTTGTATCTAGTAAATAACCTGTTGGTACTGATGTTTCTTTTACAAAGTATGTTCCTACTTTTAGTTTTTCAAAAGTTATTTGTCCATTACTTGCAGATTTTCCACTTGCTACTTTTTGAGTACAAGCCTCATCTTTATAAAGTTCAAAATTACAATCTGCTACTGGATTTCCAATATTATTTATTTTTTTAACTAATACTTTTCCACTTTGTACTTCTACTGAAACACTAAAATGTGATGGATCTACATAGTTAGAAAACATTAAATTTTGTACTGCTCCAGATGAAAAACTAAAATACACATAGTTTGACATACTTCCACTAGAATATTTTGCTCCATTTGGCATTAGTTCATAATATCCATAATCTCTTGATTTAAAAGTTGTTTTTCCAGAATTGCTATCATTTGTTGCTGTTACTCTTAATTCATTACTACCATTATCGTGAGCAAAATTCACTCCATTTATTGTTTTATTAAAACTTTCATAATGTTGTAATACTCCGTTACTATCTGAAAAGGTAGTTGTATCTCCAATATCTACTTTGTTTGTTGCTCCATTAAATGAAACATCTTTATGATATTGATTATATAAATTTTCTGTATTTGATACCCAATTTGAGTATTGTGATGATGACATATATCCACCACTCCAAGAATTTCGTGATGGTGGTGTTTTTCCACTACTGTCTATATTGTTATAAATATATTCCCATACATATTGTTGAGTAGCACACGCTGCTTTTTTTGCTTCTGTACTAGATGGTATTCCTAGTCCATAATTCATTGTATATCCAAAATATATCATTTCTGCTATTCTTTCATATTCTGGTCTATTTTCTTTATATTCTGCATAAAATTCATTATTAAAAGCATAGTCCCTTCCTGTTGGTGAAGTTTTACCAAATTGAGTACAAAATGCTATATATGTTGAGCCATCATAATTCGCATAATGTAATTCGTGTCCATATTCGCTTAAACTTCCACTTATAACTCCAAAAGTTGCATCACTATTTATGTCTGTAATAAATGTTGCAAAAGCACTTATAGGCATAGCATTTATTAGCATTAATATTAGCATAATTATTGCCATAACTTTTTTTGTTTTAGTTTTCATTTTTTATCAATTCCTTTCTTTTACTCACAAAAAAAAGAGCATTACGCTCTTAATTTTTAGTTTTTTATTTTGTTACAGAGAAATAATAAAGTCCACAAAAACATTGATTTATTTTAAAATGACTTGATTCCCAACCCTCTGTATATTTTTCATAAGCACTAAATGCCTCGTCCCAAGTTTTATAATATCCGTGTTCATTTGCTCCATCTCCTGCAATGTGAGTTTTCCCACCATCAACGCAATAGATTTTTTCTTCTTGTTTAGGTGTAGTTGGTTGTACTTTTTCTTCCTGTTTTGGTGTTTCCTGTTTTACTTCTGCTACACTTTCCTTTGGTTTTTCTTGTTTTGATGTGCCTTCACTTTTTTTTGCAGTATTTGAATTAGTTTTTGTATTACTTTCTTGTTTTTTACTAGCATTTGAATTACTATTGCTTTGTACTTGAGTTGTTTCATTTTTTTGTTCTTGTTTTACTTTTTCATCTTGCTCACTTACTTTCGTTTCTTCTACTATTCCCTCTGCTATTTTTTCATCATTTATGATTTTTTCAATTTCCTGTTGATTTTTCTCTAGTCTTTCCTTTGATTCTTCTGACAAACTTGTATCAATTCTATTTGCTGTACCATTATCTCCCCATTTTTCATTTACCTTTTTCGTGTTGTTAAAACTAACTCCCATACCTGTTAATAAAATTATTGCTATAACTATTAATTTTCTCATAACAATCACTCTCCTTTGTCTTTATTTTAAATGCAAATCAAATTTCAAGCAAATGTGTGATTATATAATATTTAAATATTTATATATAATATTCCTTTTCAGTTAGTAAATAGCTAGTAATAAGGGGGTAGATTGTAAGGAGGGGGAAATAAAAAATCGTATATACATTTATTGTTGTATATACATTCTTTGTTATTTCGTATTATCTTTCATATTGTTTATTTTGCCATTGTAACTGATACTTTTGTAATAACTTTTCAATTACATTTTGCATTTGTTGCACTGTGTAACCTTTTGGAAAATAGTTTTTTACTTTGTCATAAGTAAACTTCACTTGTTCCTTTTGATTTGGTTTTTCTTCATCTAAAATATCTTGTATTTTTTCTTCTGTTAATGTTCCTTTTTCACTTTCTTCCCTTAATCTTTTTGCTTGTGGTGTAGATGGTGTTGCAAGTGATGTTTCCATTGCTTCAAGTAACATATCTTGTTCATTTTTACTTAAATAAGATATTTCTATTGCAGGTGCTAAAGCCATTGTCATATTTTCTTTATCTCGCAGATAGTGATTATCAACAAATTGTAATAATTCTGGGATTAGTTCTGTTAATCTTATATATCTTCTAACACTTTCTCTACTTTCTCCCATTTCATCAGCAATAACTTCAACTGACAACTTCTGCACAGGTTGTGTAGAAGTTAAATCATTTCTTTTTCCTTGACTTTTTATAGCCTCTAACTTCATTTTGTATGCAAATGCTCTTTCACTTGGAAGTATTTGCTCTCTTTGTAAGTTACTATCTACCATTATAATTGTTGCCTCATCATCTGTTAAATTTCTGACTATACAAGGCAATTCCTCTATTTGTGCAAGTTCACAAGCCCTTTTTCTTCTATGTCCAGATACCATTTCATAAGTTCCATCTTCTTTTGGTCTAACTATTGCAGGTACTAGCACTCCGTGTTCTTTAATACTTTCTACTGTTTCAAACATTTTCTCATCATCTCTTACTTTAAATGGGTGATTTGGAAAATTTGAAATTTCAGTAATTGAAATCTTTTGTACCTTTTCTAATTTTTGTGCATCTCTTTCTTCTTGACTTGTAAAAAAGTCATCTATCGAAACCTTTGGCAAGTGCATTTTTTCTTCTTTCTCTTTCATCTTCCTTTAACACCTCCTTTGCAAAAAATGAATAAGCCTCTGCTACTTTGCTGTTTTTGTCATACGCAAAAATGCTTTTTCCTTTTGAGGTGGATTCGGCAGTTTTTATCGCTATTGGTATTTGACTATCATATAGTTTAACAATACTGCCATAGTTTTCTTCTAATTCTTGTTGTATTGCTCTCGGCAAATTTGTTCTTTTATCAACTAATGTAAGCAATATACCACCAACTTTTAAATCTTTATTTAGTTTTCTTTTTACAATAGAAATTGTTTTTAACAAATTTCCCATACCTTTAGCAGATAAATATTGACTTTGTACTGGAATTATTACTTCATTAGCCATTGCTAAAGCATTTGTTGTAAGCATACTCAAAGACGGCATACAATCAATTAAAATATAATTATAATCTTTTTTTAATTCCTCCAAACAATCTCTTATCAAGTATTCTCTGCTCATTGCATTAAACATATTAACTTCTGTAAGCGATAAGTTCAAGTTTGATGGAATTAAATCTATACCCTCTTTATGTTGCAATATTGCTTGTTCTGGTCTTACATCTTGGTCATTCATTTTCTTTTCTATAAGTGTGGATATTGTTACAGGCAAATTATCTTGGTCATAATACCCCATATATGTTGTTAAATCTCCGTTGTGGATCTGCATCTACCAACAATACTTTCTTGCCCTCTTTAGCCAATGCAACACCTAAACTAAATGTAGTAGTAGTTTTTCCTACTCCACCTTTTTGATTTGCTATTGCAATTACTTTGCATTCTGACATTGGTTTTTCCTCCTTTCTTTTAAGTTCGCCATTATTAGTTAAAATAAAGGCTATGTAAATTTCCCTAGAATGCAAAAAAGGCGAATTGATTACTTAACTTTCATCAACTCGCCTTATGTTCAATCATTATATGGTAATACATTTCTTGCCACATAATCTATATATGAATTTTCTGTATCATTAAATTTCTTTTCTTGTGAATAATAATCGCTATTTGTTGCTTCTTTTAAGTTTTTTTCTACTGTATTATTTCTTTTTATTTCTTTTTTTTCTTTTCTCTTTTCTTTCCATCTTTCAATATCAATTTCTTCCAACATTAATTGTAAGCCTGTAACTTCATTTTTGTATCTTCTAATCTCTATCTTTTTCTTTCTTATATTAAGTTCCATTTCTTCAAGTTCTTTATTTGCAGAAAATATTTTTAAATTTAATTCTCCAATTTGCTCGGATATTTCTTTTCTTTCCATATATTATCACTTCCATTTCTTTATCTATAATCTCTATTATACTTTTTCTGTTTGTTCTTTCGTTCTTGTTCTCTCTTAAATTTAGCATAAATATCTGTTGCAATATCTCCGTTATATTCTTTATCTATTGAGATATTACCTTTTTCTAAAAACTCTTTTGATAATATAAAATTCCCACTATCTATGAAGTTATATCTTCCCTCTTTATCTTTTCCAACATACATTGCAGTTACTTGTATTTTTTTGTCTGCTATAATTGGAATATTAACTGTTAAAAAATCTCCTTGTTGTAAATTCTCTAAATATTTTATTGCATCTTCTTTTTCCATTTTCATTCCTCCTTAATTTTTAACATAAAAAAAAGAGTCAGATTTTTTATATCTCACTCATCATAAACCTATTAAATTTTTAATTTTTTTCTCATTTTTTATCAAAATATGCAAAAAGTCTAATTGCAAAAATGCTTATTTTATGCAGGTTTGAGGTTGGTTTTGCTAAATTCCGTCTCGCCCAGTTGATACTTGTACTTGCACAACTTTTTTTATTTTTATTTTTATCTAAATTTTTCATATATTAAATCACTTCCTTTTTTGCTATAATATTATAAAAATGCCACTTCTTATTATCTGATTCTCTAGTATATTCAATTTCATCTAGTTTTAAAATTATATATCTTTTTAAATACGCTTTTACTTCTTCCATTGTAAATGTATTAATTAATTTATTATCTTTCCAGCCGTCTCTATCTCCAAATAATTGTCCCACAAAATATCCATTTACATTTATTGAATTATAAATCTTGTCCCATAATTCGTCAAAATGTTCTGGATTACAAAATGGTATACTAAAAAAGGCTGTTACAGCATCTGCACTCTCAAGTCTAACTGATTCAAAACTTTGCTCAGAAAAAGATATATTTTCTTTTTCTTTATCATTTAATCTATTTAATATGAATTCTTTATTCAGCTGTCTATCTATTGCAGTTACTTCTAATCCGTTTTTTAACATATATACTGTTTCATTTCCGCTTCCACATCCTAAATCAATAGCATCTTTAATTTTATAGTTGTTTAAAAAATAAATTAATAATTTGCACACATCATTGTTATATGTTCTATTTTGATAATTTGTCCAATCTTTCATTATTCACACCTTATTTTTTCTTATATTCTATTTTTATCGAACCATCTTGATTTAAATATATCATATTTATTAAATCAAAAATATACTTTCTATTTAATTTATCTATTTTTTTAGCTCTTCTATTATTTATTTCTGTAATAACTTTTTCCTCTAAAATATCTTTTCTTACTGTATGTTTATTATTACATCCTCTTTTTCTTACATGTGATGAACATGCATAATATGTATATTCTTTACTCTTTCTAATAGTCAAGTTACTATCACATTCTGTACATTTCACATATCCTGAAAAGATATCATATTCATTATTTGAATTTACTTTTACAGAACGCTTAATTATATCTTGTACTTTTTCAAAATGTTCTTTACTTATTATTTTCATGTGATTATTCTTTGTAATTATTAACTCATCTTCTTTTATTTTCACAAATTTATGATTTTTGAAACTAATTCGTTTTCGCTTTTGTTGAATTAAGTCTCCTACATATACTTTATTATTTAGAATTCCAGTAATCATACTAGTATTCCACTTTCTTGCCTTCATTTGTATTTTTAATATGTTCCATCGGAGTTCTAATTTCTTTTTGATTTAAAATATCTACGATTTCATTTTTACTTAAGCCGTTTTCTATACTATCAAATATCATTTTTACATTTTTAGCTGCTTCTGTGTCAATAATTATTTTATTTTTTTCATATCTTGATTTTTTATATCCATATGGTGCATAAGAAGTTACAAATTCACCATTTACTTTTTTAGTAGTTAATGCCGTTTTTACTTTATTAGATATATCTCTTGGATAGTTTTCATTATAAATATTAAGTAATCCTTTTAATAAATAACTATCTTCTTCATCATTTAGTCCATCTATATTATCATTAATTGAAATAAGCTTTACATCATATAATGGTAAAATAGAATCAAGTAATTCTCCTACTTCAATATAGTTTCTACCTAATCTTGATAAATCTTTAACTATTACTATATCAACCTTTTTATTTGATATATCTTTTAACATTCTTTTTAGCTCTGGTCTATCAAAGTTTGTCCCGCTATAGCCATTATCTACATAGTAATTGTATATCTTCATATCTTCTTTATCTTTAATGTAATAGCCTATTAAATCTTTTTGATTTGCTATGCTATTTACTTCTTTTTCTTTCTTAGAAATTCTAATATATGCAGCTACTCTTAATTTTGATATTTTAAATCACTCCTTATTAATTTTTAACACTATTAGCTATAAATTCAACAACATCATTTTCGTCTTCTTGTAACATTGCTTTATCTTCTTCAGTTATATCTGTAAAATATTTATTTAACTTTTTATTTATAGATATTGTATTTAATGGATAACCTGGATTTATTTTATTTGAAGGTTTGTCTACCATATAAAAGTCTTCTTTACTCCATGTATAGGTGCTTACTTTTCCATTATTGATAACAGCCATTCCATATACCCACCTACATGTTAGTTTTCCTTTAGTTCCATATTCCTTAACAAGATCAACATAATGATCTATCATTTCTTCATCATTAAGTCTTTTTCCATTCACACGTCTTACATACATACCTGGTTGCTTTTCTTCTGGAACATTTTCCAAATATAAATTATCATCCATTGCAAATACTGGAATATTTGTAATTTTTGAATATGCTCTAGCTTTAATTAACGCATTTTCTATTGCATCTTTGCCATTCTCTTCTACTTCTATCTCTGTGTTAATATCTTTTAATGTTATTACTTCAATTCCTTTTTCTTGTAATCCTCTTGAAAATCTTTTGGCCTTTGTCTCATTTCCTGTTGCAAATAATACTCTTTTCATTATATCATTTCCTTTCTATATTTTTCATAATCCATTTTATATCTTCTATAGATTTTTCTATATTAAATATTCCATTACCTACTGGATAGTAAACTGGAAAAACTTTATATACATCATTATTAATTTTCAAATCATGACTTATTTTCCTATTTTCAGATACTGATATTTTTTTATTAAGCATAATTGAACTTACCTGATTTCCAAATGTAACTATTACTTTTGGTTTTATTATATCTATTTCCTCAAATAATAAATCTAAATACTGCTTTAATACATCATCTGATAATGGTCTTGCATCTATCTGTGTACATTTTCCTAAATTAGTTATAAATACTTTGTTTCTTTCAATTTCATCATATACGTAATCGCAGAAATCATAGTCCCATTCTTTAGGTTTCTTTTCCAAAATTTTATTATATGTATCATTACTTAATAAATCCACTTTATTAAATAACTTCCAAATATTTTTTGTTCCAAGCCAAGGTGATTTTCTACCTCTCCAAGATTTATCACTTGCAATATTTCTACCAGTTGGATTCATAAATACAAAACATATATCTGGATTATTTTCACATCCTCCATTATATATAGAATCTAATTCTTTTGCTCCATATTTTTTCTGTAATTTATCGTATTCTATCTTTAAATCTTCTATTTTTCTTGTTTTATTTTTTTCTTTTAATTTATTCATATTTTAATCTCCAATTATTTTTATCAAATTACGAAAGTTAAAAAATATTGATTTTTCAGTAAATTTCAAAAGTTTTCTATTTGCCACACTATCCCAGTTTATATTAGTTTTATTTTCATTCATTTATATCACTTCCTTCTTATAAATCTATTTAGGAATTCCATATCTTGCCAAATGGCCATTTTTATAGTTTACATCACTTGTAACATCTTTTATAACCCATTTTGGTTCTTTATATTCTCTACTTTCTTTTTCTGTTTTAAATTCAATTTCCATATATGCTAGACCATCTAATTCTCCATGAAAAATATCTATTGCAATTAGTTGTCCATCTGCATAAAATTGATATCTTGTTTTATTAATTGTTGTTCCTTCTTGTTTCTTTACCAAGTTATCATATTGTTCTTTTGTTATATCTATATTTACTTCATCTCTAATTAAGCCATCAATACTCATATTATTTTTCATTGTAAATTCAAATGATTGTCCGTTATTATAATCCCTTACTCTCATTTCAGGATCAAAGCATAAGTATGTTTGTTTTATTTCAAATTTCTGTACATCACTATCATTTAAATTATATGGTATGTCTTCCCTTTTTATCAGCCATTTTCTTTCTATTTCCTTATCATCTGATAAGATTTCAGTGATTCTTTGTTCATATTTTACAGCTTTATATATTTTTCTTCCAACATATATTATTGTAAAAACTCCTATTATTATTAATATACTAATAACTATTATTTTTATATACTTATTCATATTTTACTCCTTTACTTTTACACCATTTTTATTAAAAATGTAAAAATCTCAATGTCAAAAAATCAGTATTTTCAATGGTTTGAATGTATTTTTCCTAAAATCCCCGTATCGCACTGAATCCTTGTACTTAGCAACTTTTCTTTTTTATCTTCCATATTACTCACTTTCCTTCTATTTATTTAAAATCATTCCATATCCTAAATCAGCATCAATTCTTTTTATAAATCCAAATTTTTCATAAAATTCTTCTCTATTTTTTGAAGCTCCTAGATATACTCTTAAATCAGGATTTTCTTGTTTAATTTCATTTATTTTCTCTAATAATTTATTCATTATCATGGTTCCTATTTTATTACCTTGATATTCTGGTTTTACCATAATATCTTGTATATACAAAAAACATATCGTATCTCCTATTATTCTTCCATACCCAACAATCTTATTATCATCATAAGCACTTACTGAATAAAATGTATTATCTAATGCTTTTTGTGTAATATTATCATCATATGCTCCCCAGCCAACATCATCATATAATAAATTAAATTCTTCTACGCTTTTTATATTTTCTTTAATATTTATCATTTAAATTCTCCCTCTATACTAAATACAAAAAAATCTCTAATCCAAAAAGTGAGTGTTTTCAATGCTTTTAAGGAACTTTCTATAAATTATTTTATCGCAGTTGAGGTTGATTTTGTGATAACTATTATTTTCTTTCTCCATTTACATCTACTCCTTTACTTGAAATTTACTATTACCTCTTTATTTTGAGATATAATAATACTGTCTATGTTTTTTAATAAAATATCTCTTGTTAGATTATCTATTTTATTCCATTTGAATTTTTTATTTAGCTCTTCTAAAACTATTTCCGTTAATTTATCTTTTCTAATTGAATGACTTGTACATGAACCATTTCTTACATATGAAGTACAATAATAATATTCATAATTCTTTACTTTTCTTAAAGTAAAAGAGCTTCTACAATTTGCACACTTCAAAAAGCTATAAAATAAATTTTTTTTCTTTATTATTTCTAGCAGATTTATTTTTATTTAGTATTTCTTGTACTTCATCAAACTTTTCTTTTTATATAATAGGTTTATGATGATTTTCAGTTATTATCCATTCATCCCTATTTGTATTAATAAGTTTATGAGAACGATAATTTTCAACCTTTTTCTTTCCTTGTATTAAAGCTCCGGTATATACTCTATTTTGAAGTATTACATTAATCATCTCTTGGATCTTTTAAATATCCATATGTAGCAGTTGTACCAATAAATTCTCCATTACCTTACTCCTCTTTATTTCTATTTCCTAATAATTTTATTTTTTCGGCATTATTTAATATCTCTAATTGATATTTTGCAATTTTATTTAAAATTTCAAATCTTTCTTCTTTATTCTTTCCTTCTTTTATTAATTCAGCATTATGTGATTCTAAATTTGATAATACTGTTAATTCATTTATTGAAGCATAATCTCTAACATTTGAGTTTTTAGCTAACTCTGGATTCAGCTCTCTCCACTTTTTAGCAGTTGTATTGAATATAATTACATTTAAAATATCTGCTTCTTCAGCATACTTTAACCACTCTCTATTTTTATAATAATCATTGTCTGGCAATATATAATTTTTTATTGCATCAGTATGTATTAAATAATTATTTTTTGTTAATAGTCTTTTAACATCCCACTCTCTGTTTTGATTTTCAATTTCTTTTAATCTTTCAAACTCTCTTATTAAATATAGTTTAAACACAGGACTTATTGCAGAAGCAAATTCAAAAGCAATATCTTTATGAGCATAAGTTCCACCATATTTACCCATTTTAGAATATATTCCTATTGCATTTGTCCTTTCGCACCATTCTGTGACACTAGGTGTAAATGTTAATAATCCAACTTGTTTTTTAAAGTGTTCAGATTCGAACACTTTAAAATTAGGATTGTATATTTGTTCCCATGTAGTCAAAAAATCTAATGTGCTTCTATTACGTAACCAATTTCTTATAACATCCGCTGCTCGTGATTTATCACTTTTAGCTTTGGCTATGTCTGAAATACAAATATAATCTTTTTCGTGTACATTAGTAACATTTATTTTAATATCCTGAACTTCTATTATTTTATTTGACATATATTCACATCCTTTTTTTTATTTATTTCTTTATCTTTTACTAAATTATGCAAGATGTATTTTTTTGGAAGTCGCTTATATCAACAGTTATGAAAAGTTTTCTATATGCCCCACTATCCCAGTTTATATTAGTTTTATTTTCCATCTATATCACTTCCATTCTATTTTTCTTTTAATATATTTAACCTTTTGTCTAAAAAAACATACTTGTCCATGTTATATGATAAGTTCTTTTCTATCATTTTTTGTGCAATTTTACATTCTTTTGATATTCTTTTTCCATTAAATAACGGATCTATATATCTTACTTTTGCACCATGCTTAACATAGTAAACATCTTCTGGTTCTTCAGTTGAAGTATGTACTTTTGTTGCATTTATTAATTCTTCAAAAACTTCACTATAGTTTGATTTCTTTATAATATCTATTACTTCACTTTCCTTTAATTCGTATAAATCTATCTTATTTATTAGTCCATCTTCACTTACTTTTTTTAATATATCAGCAATAGCTTGCATATAAAATCTCGTTACATCATCTCGATAAGCTACTGATAATCTAGAAGTATTTTTCACAAATTGTCTTGCTATCTTTTTTGTTTTGAATCCTAATTCTATAATTCCATTTTCATTTGTTTGAACTTCTATATCATTATAAATTTCTCTAATATCTTCGAGTGTATTTGTTTTAAATACTATTAAATCATTTGATAATGAATATTCTAATCTATCAGCAGAAAGCATTGGTGTATCATTATCGGCAATTGGATAAATATGATAGTCACAAACTTCTTCTAATTTTATGTCGTCTCTTTCAAGTAATTTCATTATGTCTTTTGAATCTTTAATTAATGTTTTCGTCAATTCTTCTGTCGATTCTTGATTCATATAGTCACCATTTAAGAAATCTATACAATGCTTAAATGCAGGTGTTGCAATATCATGAAATAAACCTGATAAAGTTTGCTTTTTATCATGTGTAAAATTCCAAATTATTAATGCTACTGCTATTGAATGATCTAATGAGCTATAATCATTATAATCAAATAATTTTGAATAAATCTTACCACATGTAACACTTATATATTGCTGTTTTAACATTCTTTCTGTTTCAGTGTAATCATCTAGCCAATCTGGATAGTTTTGGGATAATATATTAAAATAATCTTTAATTAACTTGCTTGTTCTTTTTATATATTTCATTTTTTCCTCTTTCTCTTATTTTTTATAAAAAAGTGTAAAATTTAAGCATATTATATATATTATATATTTGTATAAAATTTATTAACTTGCATAAACATCAGTTTCCATTATACCACATTTATTGTTTTTTACAAAGTCCATTGCCTCAAAATATTCATTTTTATATTATAAGACAACAATTGTTTTGCAAGGTTACACTTTAAAATATTATTTTAAATACTTAATTGTAAATATTGTTCCTTTATTTTCAATTGATTCTACTGTAATAATTCCCCCATTTTTTTCAATTATCGTTTTTGCAAAATTAAGCCCTATTCCTATACTATCTTTTGAAGAATTTTCTGTTTTATAAAATCTTTCAAAAATGTGTTTTATATCCTTTTTAGATATTCCATCACCAAAATCTTGAATTTTAATTTGTAAAAAAACGTTTGTTTTCTCAACTAAAATTATTACTTTTGAATTCTCTTTGCTATGTTCTATTGCATTTTTTACAATATTGGTTATTGCTTCGTTTTGCCATCTATAATCAGCTAAAATTTTTGCTTTTAAATCTCCTTTTGTTTCAATAGATATTTTTTTCGCATCAGCAATAATTCCTAAGTTATTTTTTACATTCCTTAATAAATCTTCAATAACAAATTCTTTGTTATTTAATTTTACTGTACCACTATCAAATTTTGCTATATTTAACAAAGTAATAACTAATCTTGAAATTAATTCTACTTGATTACTTATTGATTTTATAAAATCATTTTTTGTTTTTTCATCCATGTTTGGATTATCTTCAATATTATCAAGCATTATTCTAATTGATGTAAGTGGTGCTTTTATTTGGTGAGATATATCTTCAAGCGATTTTTCTAAATTTTTACTCTTAATGTTACTATTTTCGGCTGATTCTTTGAGTAAGATCGTTATTTTATATAATTCATTTTCTAGTTTTGATAATTCATCTTCACTATTTTCATTTATTTTTAATTCATAGTTTTTATTATTACTTATATCATCAATATATTTATTAATCTTTTTGATTTTTTTATTTTGCTTTTCATAATAATTATTTATGTATACAATAATTACAAAAAACATAAAACTTGTAATTACAATAAATAATATTAAGTTTTGTTCATTGTATTTTTTTAGTGTTTTACTATAAATTTCATTTTCTTCAAATCCATATCTTTTCAAGATCCCATTGTTTTCATTAATTGAATTTGTATTACTATTTTTCAATATATCAACAATTTCCTCTTCACTAGTTTCTTTGTAATTATCTTTTATTATTTCTATTGTTTTTTCTATTTGCATATTTATTTCTTCTTTTATGCTCTTTTGCATTTGATAATACACATATATATAAACAACTATGAATATTAAAAAAATAACAATTACAGGTAACCAAATTTTTTTAAATTTATTCAACTCTATATCCTATTCCTTTCACTGTTTTTATTATATAATTTTCATTTGTTTTTTCTCTTATCCTTTTTATATAAACTGTTAAAGTATTATCATTTACTATATTGCCAGCTAAATCCCAAATTTGCTCTAATATTTTTTCTCTCGGAACAATTTTCCCTTTATTTTGAAAAAGATATGCCAAAATTTTGAATTCAAGTGGAGTTAAAAATATTTCCTTTTCTGTTTTATCATCATTTATTTTATAAACTCTATCATTTTCAAGATCAATTTTTATATCACCACTTATTATTTCCTTTTGACTTTTATTGTATCTTCTAAGAACATTATTAATTCTTGAAATTAATACTTTATTTCTAAATGGTTTTGTAATATAATCTTCTGCTCCTAAATTAAATCCTTTTACAATATCATTTTCATCATCTAGAGCTGTTAAAAATATGATTGGTAAATCATTAAAATCTGACTTTATACTTTTGCAAATATCAAAGCCATTGCCATCAGGAAGTGAGATATCTAATATTATAAGATCATATTTATTGTTATAAATTTTTTCTTCAATCTCACTTACTTTTTTTACAAATTCAAAGTCAAAATTTTCTTGCTCAAGTGTATATTTTAATCCTTTTATTATCATTTCATTATCTTCAATGACTAAAATTTTATTTTTCATAATACTCCTAAATCCTATAAACTTTATTCATTATAACATATTTTGCAAAATGTTACTAGCAAATAGCATATAAACTATTAACTAGTAACATTTAGATGTAATTGTTAAATGTTCTCTTTTCTGATTGTTTCTACAATATTTTGTTCATTAATTTTTCTAATTGAATATTTCATAATAATTTGAATCATCAAGAAAATAAATACAATGCAAATTATTATTGCCTTATATGGAACAATAAATCCAAAGTCCAATTCATTAGATAATACTTTATAAATCAAATATGAAATTATCAATCCTAGTGGAATTCCAATGATTAAAGATTTTGTGCAATACATTACGCTTTCAAGCCTGATCATTTTATTAAATTCCTTGTTTGTCATTCCTATTGATCTTAATACTGCAAATTCTTTTGCCCTTAATAACATATTTGTTGTAATTGTATTAAAAATGTTTGTTATTCCTATTAAAGTAATTACGATTATAAATCCATATAAAAATATTGAAATAACAATTATCATATTCTTCGTATTTTGAGATTCTTTTTCAATATTTGACACATCTACTTTATTTGATATTTCAGGATTAGATATTATTTCATTTTCTAGTGCATAACTATTATTTGATTTAATAAATAAACAAAAATTGCTTGTGCTTTTTACTTGATTTATTAGTGGATTGTTTTCTGATACAAAAATATTGAACATTCCATAAGTTCCTTCAAAGCCTCTTGGATTTTCATCACTTGAAATTATTTTATTGATTTTTATTTTTACATCATTATTTGATTGTTTATCTATTTCTTCATTTGCATTTATTGTTTCGCCTTCTTTTATGTTAGTTATTCTATAAAATTTTTTATCATCATAATTATAATTTACATCAAATAAAATTGCAACATTATCTATATTATCATAAGATATTTTTAGTTTATCAGCATAATTTTTAAAATAATCTTCATTTGCAAAATTAACTGTAATGACAGCATCTCCTGTATCTCTATTTTCTTTGCTTGTATATTCTTTCAAGTCAATATCTAAATACGCTGTTTTATAATAAGAATATTCTTTTACATATTCACTTTGAATTATTTGCTTATAAGTCTCTTCATTATCATTACTTGTCCCTTTAATTGCAACTTTAACATTATAATCAAGGTTTTTATATTCCAAATTCATTGTTTTAAATCCATAATTTATGAATGTTGATAAAGAAATAAATGTTGTTATACTTATGACTAATGATACAATTGTAGTTCTATATTTTTTCTTGCTTCTTTTTAAGTTTTTGTTTGCTATAACTCCACCAATTCCAAATAATTTTTTGGTAATTTTAGATGTTCTAATTTTTTTATTATTAATTTTTACATCATTTAATTCTCTTATTGCATCAATAGGCGAAATTTTTGATGCTTTTTTTGCAGGTATTACACTTGAAAAATAAATTGTAATTGTACTACAAACAATTGTTATAATAATTGCCAATGGTGAAATATAATATCGTAAATAAGTTCCTATTTTCTGTAATTCGCCTTTTAATAAATAATTAACAACTTTAATTAATATTTCGCCTGCAAAAACTCCTAAGAAAATTCCAAGAGTTATACCAATAACTCCAATAATATATCCTTCAAGAAGAACGCTCTTTTTTATTTGCTTTGAAGTTGCACCAATGCTTGATAAAATTCCATATTGTTTTGTTTTTTCAGTTACAGAAATTACGAAACTATTTCTTATCAAAAAAACAGAACTTACAATTATTATAATTATCAATATAGCAACAAGTGTATATAAAATATTTAATCTTTCATCAGATAATGCCCCATTTGCCATTAATAGATCATTATTAATAATTGAATAAACATTTCTTCCAGTATCTTTTTTTATTGTATTAAGAATATCTTTATCAAAATTGTAATAATTTTTTGCTTTTTTAACTTTTATGTAAACATTTAAATCACTATTATTTAATTCATCTTTGTTTAATTTTGTTATGCATGTATACCCAGGTGCTGAAAATGGTTCAAAAATGCTATCAACTCTTCTTACTATTCCAACAATTTTATAAGTTTTTGAATTTGTATCTTTTATTTTTTCCTTATTAACTATTTTCCCATTTTCATCAAATTCTTCTTTAACATAATTCTCATCAAACTCATCTGTATCGTAACTTTTTGAAATTATATTTTCACTTTCAGGTGAAAAGAATCTTGTTTCTGCTATATAGTTATTTAAAGAATAAACTTGAGATAATTCTTTATTTTTTAAATAACGTTTTCCAATATCTAATGTTATTGTATCTCCAACATTTAGTTTAGTCTTTAGATTTGCTAAAAAAGATTCTTCAACAATAATTTCATTTTCATTTTGAGGAAAATTTCCTTGTTTTAAAATTAATCCTGTATTATTTAATGCCTCATCATCTAATGCAATAACATATTCATAAGGCTTATAGTCATTTTCAGTTTTTATTGTGTTTGAATACCCTAGTGTTTTTGAATAAAAAATGTCAGTAACTTGATTATTACTTCTTAAATATTTAATTTCACTTTTTGGAACATTATTATAACAAGCATAATAATTTCCTGATGTTTTTTCAATTATTGTTCTATAACTCAAAACAAAGCTTGAAAGCATTCCAGCGACTGCACAAATTAAAGCAGCAGAAAGCATAACTCCAATAATTGTAACAATTGTTCTTCTTTTATTTTTTTTAATATTTTCAATTGTAATTTTATTTATAATACTCATCTCTTCCCCCTCCATCACTAATTATTTTTCCATCTTCAATAGTGATTACTCTATCAGCTTGTTTTGCAATTTCTAAATCGTGAGTAATTATAATTACAGTTTGGTTATATTTTTTATTTGACATTTTAAGTAATGAAACAATTTCATCACTAGATTTTGAATCAAGATTTCCTGTTGGTTCATCTGCTAAAACTATTGCTGGATTATTAATTAATGCTCTTCCAATTGAGACTCTTTGTTGTTGTCCTCCTGATAACTCATTTGGCAAATGATTGATTCTGTTTTGCAATCCCAAGGTTTTAATTAAATCATTTAATCTTTCCTCATTAACTTCTTTGCCATCTAAATCAATTGGTAGAGTAATATTCTCCTTTACATTTAGTATAGGAATTAGATTATAAAATTGATAAATAATGCCAACTTGTCTTCTTCTAAAAATTGCAAGTTTATCATTATTCATTGAATAAATATCAGCTCCATCAATGAAAACCTTACCTGATGTTGGTCTATCAACTCCACCAATTAAATGAAGCAATGTTGATTTTCCGCTTCCACTTGCACCAACAATTGCAACAAATTCACCTTTTTGCACTGAAAATGAAATATTATCAATCGCTTTTACTTCATTCTCGCCTTTTCCATAAGTCTTACATAAATTTTCAACTTTTAAAATTTCCATAATTTATAATTTTCCTTTCTAGTATTTTTTCATCTCTATTATATAAAATTAAAGTGACAATTAAATGACTTTTACCAAACCTTGTATTTTTTCAAAATCGAATTTCAGGCAAAATACTAACACAGTATTTTGCCTGAAATTGATTAAATTCTATCTATTTTAAAAGAGAAAAAGTTAAGACATATTCGTTTTCATGATTTAAGACATTCATGTGCAAATACCTTTTACTTTTAATTTTTGCCTATTTTCTTAAGATAAAATTAAACAAGAACTAAAAAATCGTTGTTATCGTGATTATGTCTTATTTTATACAGGTATAAACATATAAAAAATTATCCTTATCAAATTTCTTTGAACCCTCGTTAATCAAGCAAGAAATTTTGATAAGAATAATTCATATATTGGTTGGGCTGGCTAGATTCGAACTAGCGCATGCATGAGTCAAAGTCATGTGCCTTACCACTTGGCTACAGCCCAATGTTTATTTATGGGGTGGAAGATGGGACTCGAACCCACGGTCTCCAGTGCCACAAACTGGCGCGTTAACCAGCTACGCTACATCCACCATTTTCAATACATCAACTATTGTACAACAAAATGGTGGTGTTTGTCAACTGTTTTTTTATTTTTTCTGTTTTTTTAGCAATTTATTTTATTTCTGTATACAATATTCCAGATTGTAGTTTAATACCCTTTGCTTCTGCCATTTCTGATATAGTTACCAATTGGTATCCTTTTTTTATCAACTCTGGAACTATAGTCTTTACTGCTTCTGCTGTTGACTTGTAAATTGAATGCATCAAAACTATTTTTCCATCATAATTTGAATATTTTCTTACTTCTTTTATAACGCTTTCTGCATTTTTAGATTCCCAATCTAATGTATCTATATCCCAACCAATTAATGCATAATTATTTAAATATGATTTTACTAAAAAGTTTGCATTTCCATATGGTGGTCTAATTAATTTTGAAGTATGTCCTAAAATTTTTTGCATTTGCTCATCAGTTTTTTCTTGTTCTTCTAAAACTTCATTTTCGCTTAATGTATTTAAGTTTTTATGAGAATATGTATGTGACGCTACTTCACATCCAATTTTCTCTTCTCTTTTTACTATTTTAGAATTATTCTCCATCAAACTTCCTAAGTCAAAAAATGTAGCTCTTGCATTATATTTTTCTAACGTATCTAATATAATAGGTGTTGATACAGGATTTGGTCCATCATCAAATGTAAGTGCAACCATTGGTTTATTTTTATCTAATTTTCTTGGATTTATTATTTCTGTATCAATTTCGTTATGTTCTGCTTCTTCTGGTTTTTCTGTAGTTAAATATTTACTATATATAAATCCTTCTTTATTATTATATTTAACTTTGCACCAACCATTATCTTGAGATTTTATTAATGTGGCAGACTCCTCTGCATTTATTTTTCCAATTACTGCACTTTTTTCAGAATCCTCTTTTCTTATATTGATTTTTGTAATTGCATAAACTAATGTGCCTTTTTGTGCATTTGAAACATCATAATTTTCAGAATTATGATTATTATTACTATCATTGCTATCATTAATAGTATTATCTTCATTATTATCGGCATTATTATTTTCTGCATTACTTGCCTCGTTACCATTCATTTCATAATTTGTTTCATTTTCTGCTACACTAGTAGATGTTTGCACA
The DNA here is from genome assembly GCA_002372935.1 of Clostridiales bacterium UBA3678. Lineage (GTDB taxonomy): Bacteria > Bacillota > Clostridia > TANB77 > CAG-508 > CAG-269. The sequence continues at coordinate 53,840 of DFJF01000016.1, forward strand.
GTCTTTTTATATTTTATAATATATATAAGAGCCACAATTGCTATTATAATTGCTACTAGTATTATTACATTGGTTTTATTTATTGTTTGTTTTTCTGATTCCATTTTTATCTCCATTTTTTAACTTCTATTGAAATAATTGATAAAAGATTTAAACTTTAATATATTAAAATTTTGGTTGGGGTGGTAAGATTCGAACTTACGCATTGATGGGTCAGAGCCACCTGCCTTACCGCTTGGCGACACCCCAATATTTCTTAACCACTCCTATTATACAAAAAAAATTGATTAATTTCAAGTCTTTTTCGATTTTATTTCATATAAATTATAGCATTCTATTTTTTATTTTTTTCTTCTCAAAATCCAACCACTTTCACAATTAATTGGTAATTTCATTTTTACTTGTTGTCCTTGTTTTCCAGGATTTATTGTATCAATCTCTTCATCACTATCAATATCCCATAATTTTTCTATGTTAAATTTTACGGGATCGATTTTTCCAGGAATCAAAATTTCTAAATCATCTCCAACTGAAAGTTTATTTCTTATCTCTATTATAGATTTTTCATTACAATATTTTAAAATTTTGCCACCAAATTCATAATTTGTATTATATTGTTTTCCTTCATATTCTTGAATATCTTTATTATTTCTATCATTAAAGTAAAAAGTAGTTAAACCTCTTGTTTTTACTTTTTCTATTTCTTGAACATATTTATTAATATTGTTTTCAAATACTTCTTTCCCTTTATAATAATCATCAATTGCACTTCTATATATATTTATAATGCTTGCTAAATAATATTCTGTTTTGAGTCTTCCTTCTATTTTCATGCTGTCAACACCCATTTCAATAATCTCTGGAATTTCTCGTATTAAACATAAATCTTTTGAAGAAAAAATACTTGTACTTTTTTCATCCATTTCTATTGGCATTAAATTACCAGGATTATTCCTTTCTTCTGCATATAAATTATATGACCATCTACAGCTTTGTGCACAATCGCCTAAATTTGCGCTACGTCCTGCCAAAAAATCACTTAAAAAACATCTTCCAGAATATGAAAAGCATATTGCACCATGAACAAAAATTTCGACTTCCATTCCTTTTGGCTTATTCTCCATAATATATTTTAATTGCTCTTTGTTTAATTCTCTAGCCATAATCATTCTTTTAGCACCATAATTATACCAAAATTTACAATCTTCCAAACTTACAATATTGCTTTGTGTACTTACATTAATAGGAATGTCTGGTGCATATTTTTTTATAACTTCCATAACTCCTGGATCTGCAACAATAATTCCATCAGGTTTTTCTCTCTCTAATTGTTTTACTAATTCTATTATTTCTGGGTATTTATCGTCCCAGGCAAAAATATTTAATGTTACATAAACTTTCTTTCCCATTTTATGTGCATATTTTATTGTTTTTAATAAATCATCATCTTCCATATCTGCTCTAGTCCTCAAAGATAATGATGATGTGCCACAATATACCGCATCTGCTCCATACATAAATGCAGTTTTTGCCTTTTCAAAAGATCCTGCTGGTGCTAATAATTCAATTTTATTCATATTTTACTTCCTCTCTTTTGAAATTATACCACAAAAAATCCCATATTTCTAGACTTTTTTGTCAATTTATGATATAATATTAGTGTTTGCTGTGAATAGTAAACAAAATTAATTAAGAAAGGATTTATTTTTTATGACAAATAATTTTAAAGAAAGTCTTAAAGTTGAAAAAATTGGTTCTACTGATAAAGATATTTTTGAAAAAAATTATTTAGAACTATTAACTATTTTGAAAAATATCGATTTTGAAAAAATTATTCCAAACGACAATAATAAAGTAAATTTGCAAAATTATAAATTAGAAAATAAAGAGATTAATGATAAAGCAGAATTATCAGATGAAGAAGTTAGAGCAATAATTGATAGAATTAAATTATTATCTTCACCAAAATATTTAAAATATCTAAAAGAAAAAGAGATTCCTAATAGATCTACTAAGCCAAATTTTTCTGGTCTTTCTGAGAAGGAAAGAGCTATTAAAGAGTCAAATTACTCAAAACAATTAGCTGATGAAGAAAAAAATATTAAATGTATGTATTACATAAAAGAACTTGTTGATAAATTTTTGTATTACTATAACCCTAAAAGTAGAGAGTATTTTATAAATCTTTGTACTAATTTATTATTACAATACTCGGAGAGTCACCCTGAAGAAATAACAAATATTCACTTTAGATTTAAATCTCCTAAAGGTTTAGCAACAAAGTGTGGAAAAAACATTATTCTTAACAGTCACTTTGAAAGAGATCCTCAAACTGGAAAAGATGTTTTAAAATATAAAGAAGTTAATGATGCATTTGGTGCAAAAATTATTAGTCAAAAGGGATATAATCCAGAAGTTTCATCAGACAAAGAGATTCAAAATCTAATTGATTTAAGGAACTCAAGAAAAAATAAATTGAAAAAATATCAATTGTTTAAAGAAAGAATTGAAAGTTTATTATCAGGTGAAAATCAATCAATAACATATAGAGAATACTATGATCATTGCCTTGGTATATTGGAGCAAGAAAAAGACATTATAAATAAAAATGAAACAGAGTTCTTGCAATCTATCCAAGATGATATACTTAATATACAAAATCTAAAAGCTTCTCTTGATACTACTTCAAGTTTAGATGATTCAATAAATTTAGAAACTCTCGAAGACCCTAATATTAATTTTAACAAATTTTTTACAGAATATACTTCTAAAATTCCTTCTGAATTAACTGTCGCCGGTCTAAAAAAAGGTCTGAATAAAATATTTAATAATACAGGTGAAACAAATAATGATATATTAAAAAACAATATTTTAAAAGCTTTTAAAATTAATGTTTATGAAATTGAAGAAAAACATACTCCTAGTGGTCATGAAGGAATACACTACGATATTAATACACCTTTTGGAAATTTTGAATTACAAGCTCAAAATGAAGAACAATATATTTCTGATCAAAAAGGGATAACAAATGCTCATGCTCTTATGGATGGAAAAAAAGTTCCTAACTATAAAGTTCCAATTACATACAATTCAATTCCTAAAAATGAGAAAAAAAAATATATAAAAATAGAAACTGATGATGGGGCTATACAATATTATAAAAAATCTGAGGTTGATGAGTTTGTTAAAAAAGTAGAATATTTGACAGCCAAAAAAGGCAAAATTACTTATCATAATGGACTAGAAAATGCTCAAATTGAATTATATTCATCACTATACAATTATTATTCTTTAGCTATGGAAATTCCAGATAGTGATCCTCATAAAAAAGATGTATTAAATTATTTTACAAATCTTGAAAATAAAGAATATAATATTAGAAATATTCTATTTCAGCAGGTTAATTCTTCTGTAAAACATATGAAAATCTCACAGATTAAAGATTATGTTTTCAATTTAAAACAAATGCCTCAAAATACAAATGAAGATCAAAGCGAAAGATAGACATAATTTCTTTACATATTTGACTGTTTTTGGCATTTATGGTATAATTAAAGTGTGACAAAGTGTTTTCTCACAAATAGATTAGGCAATAAATAAAAACAACATAAGGAGATTAAAAACAATATGGAACAAAAAACATTAGATAGAATTCATCAGGCTTATGTTGATGCCTGTGAAAACCCTGACACACACAACATTATTGACATTTTGGTAGAATTGTATGATAATCTTTTATCATATACACCAAACTCAAATGATCAAAAAGATTTTGATATTTTTTTAAGAAATATCGAACGCGCGATTAATACTAGAAAGAGAACTTTTGAAATCACTAATCTGGTTTCTGATGTACTCTTCTGTATGATGTACATTACAATTTGGGCAAATGATGTTTATAATTTGAATCTTGATTTAAATCTTATTGCTCGTCGTAAATCACTTGAAAGCGAGTTAGTAAAACTGTTGGAAAAAGATCAAGTTCATGACAGATTCGGTGTTAGAACTATTTTACTAAATCAGTTTAGTGAAGATATCAATACACAAAAATTAAGAGCATTCTCTGAGTATTGTATTAATATCTTTACTTCTCGCAATCGTAAAGATTTGACTGATTTTACTAAATGGGTAATGACAAATCCAAATATCAATGATTATACTAAGGAACGTATTCATTATATCCTTAATATTCCATTTTCATTTAAAAGATATAAGGATTATATCAAAAATCCAAAGCCAAATGGTTATCAATCAATTCACTACTGTTTAGTAGTTGATATGTATTCTGATTGGTTACCTGGTGCTGAAATTGAATGTCAATTCCGGACAAATGCAATGCATCAAGCAGCTGTAAATAGTCCAAAACAGAGTCATCAAAACTATAAAAATGAGATTTTAATGGCTCATCGTGCAGTTTTTACAATTGAAGACTTTTCAAAAGTAAATATTGTTGGATTCACCTCATACAATTCTGTAGATGATGATATTGATGGTATTCACTGGTACAAGAAAATCTTCAATCGACGTATTAGTAAAACATTGGTTTTATAATTTTAAATTCAAAATTGTCTAATCTAAAAAAGCCCCAGGGTCTATTCCTGGGGTTTTATTTTAGTTATAGCTAATCCATCTCCAACTTCTAAAATTTGCGTTTCTAAGTTTGGATTATCTGTTGTTTCTTTAATATATTCTCTTAAATTTCTAACAGCAGTACGTTGTTTATGTTTGTTATAATCACTCATAACATAGCCTTTATATAAAATATTATCAGCAAAAATAATCCCATCTTTTTTCAGTAATCTTAATGCTTCTTTTAGGAAAAATGGGTATTTACCTTTTGCGGCATCTATAAATACCATATCATATTTTTTGTTTAATGTAGGGAGAATTTCTACTGCATCTCCTTCATAAATATGAATTACTTTTTCCAAATTCATATTTTTTAAGTTGTTTTTTGCTTCTATTATTTTTTCTTTATCTCTTTCTATAGTATCTATTTTTCCGTTTTCACTTAATATTTTTGTAAAACATATAGCTGAATACCCTACAGCTGTACCAATTTCTAAAATGTCATTTAGCTTATTTTCTCCAATAGTTTTATATATAGCTTCTAGGGTATCATCCATAATTATTGGTATATGTCTTTGTAAAGCATTAATTTGTATTTCTTTCAAAATTGATTTTTTATCTTCCATCATTTTTGCTTTGTTTTCTTCCTTTTTTCATTTAATTTTACTATTTTTTAATCACATATCACTAATATGTTTATGCTCTTCTTGCCATTCTTTCTCTTTCTTTATTATTTAAAATTTTCTTTCTTAATCTAATTGATTTAGGAGTAACTTCAACAAGCTCATCATCTTGAATAAATTCGATTGCTTTTTCCAAACTCATTTGAATAGGTGGTACCAAACGTAATGCATCATCTGAACCTGAAGCTCTCGTATTTGTTAAATGCTTTTCTTTACATACATTAACTGCCAAATCTTCTCCTCTAGCATTTAAACCAACAATCATTCCTTCATAAACATCAACACCTGGTCCTATAAATAAATCTCCTTTTTCTTGTGCATTGTACAAACCATAAGTAATTGATTTTCCAGCTTCAAAAGCTACTATTGTACCTCTTACACGAGCAACAACCTCTCCTTTGTATGGCTCATATCCTTTAAACATACTAGCCATTGTACCTTCACCTTTTGTATCTGTAAGAAATTCTGTTCTATAACCTATTAATCCTCTTGCAGGAATTGAAAATTCTATTTTAGTATGTCCATCTTCTGCTGGCTCCATATTAACCATTTCGCCTTTTCTTCTTCCCAATTTTTCTATAACTGTTCCTACTGAAGAATCTGGAACATTTACTACTAATGTTTCTATTGGCTCACATTTTTGACCATTTATTTCTTTAAAAATAACTTTTGGTCTTGAAACTAAAAATTCAAACCCTTCTCTTCTCATTGTCTCTATTAATACTGCTAAATGAAGCTCTCCTCTTCCAGCAACTTCAAATGAATCTGGAGTTTCTCCTTCCTTAACTCTTAAAGAAACATTTCTTTCAAGCTCTTTAAATAATCTATCTCTTAAATGTCTTGAAGTAACAAATTGACCTTCTTTTCCTGCAAATGGTCCATTATTTACACTAAATGTCATACTTACTGTTGGCTCATCAATATTTACAAATGGTATTTTCTCTGTATGTTCTGGATCACAAATTGTATCTCCAATACTAATGTCTGGAATTCCTGAAACTTCGATTATATCTCCTGCTTTTGCTTCTTGTACTTCTACTTTTTTTAAACCTACATGTGTATAGACTTTTGTAATCTTTCCCTGTTCTATTTTATCACCATCTTTGCAGACTGCAACATTCATTCCTTCTAAAAATGCTCCTCTTTCAATTCTTCCAACTGCTATTCTTCCAACATATTCATCATAATCTATGTTAGAAACTAGCATTTGCGCTGGTCCCTCTTCATCACAATTTGGAGCATCTATTGTATTTACAATTGTTTCAAATAATGGGGTCATATCTGAATCTGAATCTTCCATATTCAACTTTGAAGTACCATTTTTAGCAGAAGCATAAACAACTGGGAAGTCCAATTGCTCATCTGAAGCATCTAGTTCTATAAATAACTCTATAACTTCATCTACAACTTTTTCTGGTCTTGCACCAGGTCTATCTATTTTATTTATTACTACTATCGGTTTTAAATTCAATTCTAATGCCTTTTTTAAAACTTCTCTTGTCTGTGGCATTACTCCCTCAAAACTATCTACTAATAGCAAAACTCCATCTACTGTTTTTAAAACTCTTTCTACTTCTCCACCAAAATCGGCATGTCCTGGTGTATCTACTATATTTATTTTTATGTCTTTGTACATTACTGATGTATTTTTTGATAGAATCGTGATTCCTCTTTCTTTTTCTAGGTCATTTGAATCCATAATTCGTTCTTGTACTTGTTCGTTTTCTCTAAATATGTGACTTTGTTTTAATAAACTATCTACTAATGTAGTTTTTCCATGGTCTACATGTGCAATTATTGCTATGTTTCTTATTTTATTGTTATTCATTATTCTCTTCTCCTTTTATAAATTCACTTATCTATTATACCATAAAAAAACATTTTGTCAACATAATTTATAGTCACTTATTTGATTTTTATTATTAATTTATAGTCACTTTTTCGATTTAAATTTTTTATAAATGAAAAGGTCGATTTTACAATTGTAAAACCAACCTTTTAGTTTCTAGTAATCAAATTTATTTTTTATCTTACGTGTTTATGCTTCTTTAAAATGCGAACATTCAATTACAATCAACGCATCTTTTAAAGTATTAAAAGTTTCGCATCCAATTGTGATCCATGGATATTTTTCAATATTACATCCATAGTTTCGAACTCTTTCGCATCCTCCAAGTTCATCACTTGCCGAAGAAAGTCTCTTACATGTATGTTCTGTAGAATAGCATTTATGCATTAACAATATTTCAGAATTTTCCATGCTGAGATTATACAGGATTCTTGAAAAATATAATCTTTCCCCAATTTTCAATACAAAAGATGGAACTTTATCCTTTCTGTATTCAGTCAGCATTCTAGTTGTTACCTCAACTAATTGAAACTTTAAATGTCTAATAATCTTTTCGTAATTTTTCCGAAAAAAAATTACCTTATCAGCTTCAAGGAAATAAATCCCATCTTTCTCCACTAATTTTACATTCTTAACTGTAACTTTTTCTAGTCTCATAAGTTTAATCCTCCTGTTTTTTTATTCTTTTGATTACTAGTGAGATTATTAGTCTCAATAAAATAATATATAAATAGTACATTTTAGTACTACAATTTTATTATATCACTTTATGTAAATCCTGTCAATATTTCTTGATTTTTCCTAAATTTGTATTTTTGAAAATTAGTAAAAATTGGTAATTATTTGCAATTTTATAAGTATCAATTTTTATATTAATGGTATTTTCAATAACATAAATGATAAGATAGGTTTCATCTAATTTTCTTTTGCAATTATCATCAAAATTTAATACATTCATATGCTAAAATCCCTACTTGTAAAATTTTATAAAATACAAAATAAAGTGTAAAGACTTTTATAAATCTCCACACTTTATTATACACCCTCAAATATTCAAATAATTCTATTGTTAGAAATTTAAGCAATGAAGAAAGATTATATCTGTATGAAACTAAAAAAGTTTTTGATATATACTATGTAAATCTTACCCCAGCACATAGCATATTTTTAGACACAAAATTTGTTACAAAATACATATACGATAAAGAATTATCAAGAGAAGAAAAAAAGTTAGATATTGAAAGCCTTGCCCAAATAATAAAAGAAAGAAACCTTTTCGCAGAAGAAGTTTATGAATTAGATTGTTGTGAAAATCAAATTAGACTTGAATTATTTAAAATAACACAAAATAACTTTTCTATAAATAAATGTGAAAATTGTGGGCGATTATTTATTCCTATTACAACTAGCAGAAATCCAAATCAAAAGGGAAGAAATGACCAAAAATATTGCAATAATTTATATCAAGATACTGGAAAGACTTGTAGAGAAATTGGTGCATTAAATAAGAGAAAAGCAAAAGTTCAAAATAGCCCTATTTTACAAGAATATAATAGAGAATATAAAAGAATGTATGGATTGCATTACAATCATCCTACAAAATTTAAAGAAACTAATTTTATTGAATGGTCTAAAAAGGCTCAAAAGTTAAGGGATAGGTATAGTGATGAACAAATTGAGGACTTTAGAATAGAACTAAAAAAATTAAGTGATAAATATTATGTTGTTTAAAACAATTAAGACTAGCATATTTTGAAATATATGTTAGTCTTTTTAAATAATAAATGAAATGAGGGGATTTGAAAGTAACTGTAGTCTACCTTATTCAAATATAGGATAGCCTTCATCTCCTACTTTCCATTTTTTCCAATCTTTTGGATAAATTCCTGTTTCATCTTTATATTTATTTAATAGATTTACAAAATCTTCTATATCTATATTTTTCACATCTGTTAGTTCTTCTAAATCTTGAGTCATACCTGATGATTCTGAATTATAATAGCAACTTTTCATTTCACTACTACTAACTCCAACTACATTCGGTTTTGTCCTTTCAGAAATGATTTTTCCAAAATTATAACAATTTATTATTGTATTACCTCCTATTCCTTTTGCTGTTGCATAGCTAACCCATGAAGAACCAAGTTGACTTATTTCTCCTAAGTTATAGCAATTTTCAACTACTGTATTTGCATATTCATAGGCTATTATTCCAGCAGCTTGATATGTATTTGCATTTACATTTCCAATATTATACGAATTTTTTATATTAATAGTTCCGAATTGATTGTCCAATCAATCCACCGGCATAAGTCTCTGTGCTTTTTATATGTCCTAAATTATAACAACCTTCTACTTTTCCAGAACATCTGCCTGCAATACCTCCTGTATTATTAGGTGCTGTTACATTTCCTAAATTGTAACAATTATTAATATTTATAGAATTACCCCCAGTTGTTCCCAGAATACCACCTGCATATATATTTGATACAATTATAGCTTTATTATAACAATTATTATAATTACTCTTATCACAATATCCAGCAATACCTCCTGCTGTATTATCTGCACTTTTTACACTTCCTGTTATACCTAAATTATTGATATTCGCATTAAAAGTTTCTCCAAATAATCCTGCATATCCTTCTCTATTTACATATAAATTTCTAATTTCTTTATTATTTCCTTCAAATGTTCCCTTAAAGCTTCCTGTTGAAGCTAAAATTCCTATTGGTGTAAATCCTTCTCCTTCTGTCAAACTATTTTTTAATTCTTCTATAGAATTACAACTGCTTATTAAACCTTCTGTCAATATCTTTCCATTTACATATGATCTATTAGATTTAAAATCTAATGTTTGCATTAAGATTACATATGAATCAGTAGTATTTTTATTATTAATTCTATTTGAAAAATCACATAAATCTTCTATACACCAAATTTCATATGGTTCACTTTCATCACCTTTTAAATTGTTTCCATTTTCATCTTTTGTTATATCTCCCGGTGATTTATCTATCACTATTTTTCCTTCTTCTACAATGTTTCCATCTTTATCTACTGTATAATATCTATTACTTTCAACAAAAACGACTTCAAATTCCTCACCATTATCTGACACTTCTGTTTTTCCACTGTCAGTTATTTTATCTAATTGTTCTTGTAGTTCATTTTGTGTGATATTACCATATTTGTTTTTACCCATTGCTTCTACTGTTGATGTTTCGATGATTTCTTTTTCACTATCTATCTCTGCCTGCTCTTTTGACTTTCCTGCATTTTTTATGAGTCCATTATCTCCTGTTAACATTGAAATTGACACTCCTGCTAGAATTAACAACACGATTATTGTGATTACAAGTGCTATCAATGTTATACCTTTTTTATTATTTTTTTCTATTAATTTCATCTTTTTTTCCTCCACTTTTTTAAACTCTATTTATTCAAGTTTTTAAAGTGTATGGCCTTTATTCCTTATTCCGCTTTTGTTGATTCCATTTTTTATTTTTAATAAGTATAGAGTGTGTGTGTGTGTGTGTGTGTGTGTGTGTGTACAGCGCCAAGGGTTTCAGGTTTTTTATTTATTTTCATCTTTTGGGTTCCTCCTCTTTTTACTTTTGTCTCTTTTCTCTCTTTTTTATTATTCTACTAAAACCAATAATTTTTGTCAATAGATTTTTTTAAAAATAGTGTAAACCTATATTAGCTCTAAACATTTTCTCGAATATATAATTTTAAAAAGTGACGGTTTTTCTTTGAAAAAAGAACCGCCACTCTTTGAAAGTATTTAATTTTAATTCATATTTTAAATTTGTTTATTTTTTCTTTATTCTATTTTACTTTATTTTTTCTATCTCTTCTTCTGTTAATCCTGTAACTCTAGCAATGAATTGTATATCTACATTTTCTTGCTTTAAATTTCTTGCTATCTCTTCCTGTTTTTTTGTACTTCCGATTTCTATTCCTTGCTCTTTTCCAATTTCTATTCCTTTGGACTGTCCAGACTTATAGCCTTTATCATATCCAAAATCTTCTATCGCATGTTTGTCTCTTATATACTTTAATCTCATCTCAGCTAACCATTTCTCATGTTCATCTGCACTGATGTCTTCAAGAATTTTCTGTGCTTTTTTGATTTCCTCTATATCTTCTTCTCTCATATTTTTATTCACCACTACTTTCGAACTTTTTATAAAATATAACCAAGAATTTAATTTTTGGTTATCTTTTACTGCACCATTCTTTAACTTATTTAACTCTATTATATAAATTTCCAACACAT
>DFJF01000009.1 GCA_002372935.1 Clostridiales bacterium UBA3678
ACCACATGTAGTGGTTCATTTTTTTAAGTGGATATATTTAACGGATTGAGTGATAGCGACAAGAACTTTATGTAAATTCTTGATTCCTGTTTTTTGATTATTGTCTGATTTTTTTACTGCATCACTGCAGTAAAAAATAGTTCTAGTCTTCAGTTATAGCTGCACTTACTGCTGATGTTTCTTTGCATACGTAGCAGGTATCTCTGAATTCTTGACATGGGATAGACGGAAGTTATTACTTCTTCCATTCCGTTCAATCCATCTGTGTGAATTCCCAGTGCAATGTGTACTGTCTCCTTCTGAAGTGTATCGCGTCATAGAGGCAGCATATTCAGGAAGATTGTGTTCGTTATTTAATAGATTTCTGATAAGCAATGTAGTAAAATGATTCATGGGTATACTCCTTTGTGGTTTTTTGTTGCAGAAATCATTCTACAAGGAATATACCTTTTTTGTCTATTGAATAACGTTAAATATTATTCGACAAAACGAATTTACACAAAAAATTTTACACTATGTTTACACTATAGGGGTTATATTAATAAAATTAAATTTCATATTAAATATATATTATTTTTAAATAACGAAAAAGTATGGACATGTGTGTATAGATTTTTTATTATAATAATAAATTATTTAAGAAATAGAGGAGGAAAGTTTTATGGCAGTTGTAAGTTTAGTATTAGGGATAATCGCAATCGTAATTGGTGTATTCACATCAGGGGTGCTTGGTTGGCTAGGTGGTATCATTGGGATTATAGGAATTGTATTTGGAGCGCTAGCTAGAAAAAACAATCCAAGTGGAATGGCTACAGCAGGATTTGTATGTTCAATTGTAGGTACAGTTCTAAGTTTATTATTCTATTTGGCATGTATTGCTTGCATTGGTGCAGGTTCTGCTGCATCTTCTAGCTTTTGCACATTAGCAGGTATTATCCTGTAATAGAGTGAGAGGCGATAAAATTATTATTTTGTTGCCTTTTTTAATTTTAGTTTAAATGGAGACATATTATTTTGAAAAATGTAGAATATGGATTTTATTTATTTGATATTTTAATTCCTTATTATGGATTAATGATTTTAATTGGATTGATTGTTGGTATCAGTGTTGGATTATTACTTTGTAAAAGAGAAAAGAAAGATATAAACGATTTTATACTTCTTATATCTTTTACAGGATTAGGTGCTCTTATTGGTGCTAAACTATTATATTTGATTGTGAGTTTACCTGAAATAGATATTAATAGGTTCTTTACTGATTATAAGTATTTTCATGCTTATATGCAGGGAGGATTTGTTTTTTATGGTGGAGTGATTGGTGGAATGATAAGTTGTTACATAGGTTCAAAAGTGACAAAAATTGATATAAAAGAATATCTTTCTATGTCTATGCCAGGTATTGCTTTTGCACACGGATTCGGTAGATTAGGATGTAACCTTGCAGGATGTTGCTATGGTATTCATTATGATGGACCATTTTCTAGGATTTATGAACACTCACTATTTGCACCTAATCATGTACACTTATTTCCAGTACAAGTGGTCGAAGCTATATTTGAGTTTATGATCGCATTTATATTACTGTATGTATATTTTAAAATTACAACGAGATATGACGTAATGACGATGATTTATCTTACATCTTATAGTCTTATACGCTTTATACTTGAATTCTTCAGAGGAGATGCAGTACGAGGTTTTGTTGGTATTTTATCTACGTCACAAGTAATAAGTTTATTAATATTGATTGTCATTATAATCTGTTGTTTAAAAAAAACACATGTTAAATAAAATATATCTTCTAAAGTGAGATATTTTTAAAATAGTAGAAAATTATGGACTATATAGACAAATAGTTTTATCATTAATATATAGTTTAGAAATAAGGGATAATAATGGTACTGTAGAAGAATAGTTTACTTCTACATGTTTGTATGGCTTAGTTATATACTGCATAGAAATTATGCATGAGATTTAAGGTAATGAAAAAAGAGGGTTTAATTGCCTTTTTTATCGTATATAAATGAAGCTATTATGATTAAAGAAACCATTAGTTATTAATTTGTAAATTGTATTTATCACATTGCTTTACAATTGGAAAATTGTGAAAAAGGGAGGAATTAGTATGAAATGTTTTCAATGTGGGAAAGAAATTGCTGATGATTTAAAGTTTTGTCCTTATTGTGGTACTAAGGTAGCACAAAATGATTCTGTAAAAGAAAAATTGAATAAAGATTCAAACGAAAATTATCAGAAAGTAGTGGATGAGAAGAAGGAACAAACTGAAAGTTTTCCTTTGAATCATTATTTAGACGTTTTAAGTCAGGGAAAAGTAGTTGCAATAGTAGGAATTATTACAGGATGCATCTTTTTAAGATTGATATTTATATTTAATGGTTCTAACAATACATCAAGTGGCTGGCGAGACCAGCTTGCTGCATTAAGTCAATTTAAATCTCTTCCAGGATATTATTATTGCGCATTAATATTGAGTTTAGTGACATGTGTTCTATCTATTCTTAATGTAAGAAGATATAAGGATCTAAAAACAGGTGTTCTTGCTCTATTTAGTGGATTAAGTTCTGTGTTTTTATTACTGAACTTAAAAATAATTTCAGTATTGAATTCTATTCTTTCGTTAAGTTATTCAGATATTACAAATGGTAAATTCTCTGTAAGCATGTTAGAAGATATTGAAACTCTTCTAAAAAAAACAGATCAAATAGAAAGTCAGTTCAAATTGGCTATTGGAAGCGGAATTCTTGTACTTATTGTTTCAATTATATTATTGGTGTTATTTTTAAAAGCATCTCAAAAAACTTATAAAGAACTTTCACTTGATTCATTAAAGGATTTTAACAGTTCATCAAATAAAAGCGAATCAAACTCAGAAAACAAAATTTCAATAAAATTAAGTAAGAAACAAAAAACAATTGGTGCCATCGTTGTAGCTTTAATAGTTTCATTGTTTGGAGGATATCATATTTGGAATGAATACCTCAACTACACTAAAATTGATATGACCAAAAATATGAAAGTCTCTTTTGATGGTCGATCTGGTAATGCTGAAGTAGAAATAACAGAAAATCCTATCGAATATGATAAGAGTGATGCACAGATTGCAGATTTTATTAATAGTATTACATATGATTACTCAAAAGAATCTGAATTAAAAAATGGCGATACTGTTACAATAACTGCTGTTTACAATAAAGAAGAAGCAAACAATCTTAAATTACGAGTTGTAAATGTTTCAAAGAAATTTAAAGTTTCTAATCTGGCTTATAGATTTACTGATGCAAAAAAGATACCAACTCAGGTTATTTCTGATATTAAGGA
>DFJF01000014.1 GCA_002372935.1 Clostridiales bacterium UBA3678
GATAAACGCTGAAAGCATCTAAGTGTGAAGCCCACCCTAAGATAAGATATCCCATACCATAAGGTAGTAAGATTCCTGGAAGACTACCAGGTAGATAGGTTGAAAGTGTAAGTACAGTAATGTATTAAGCTAATCAATACTAATAAATCGAGGGCTTAACCACAAAAAGTTAAGCATAAATCGAAGAAGTTAAGACTAAAACTAAAAACCTAAATCATCTATGTATTTTTGAGTGTGCTAAAAAAAGATGCACATAAATAAATTTTTTTGTATAAAGTATTGCAAAAATGAAAATAATGTAATATAATACAAAAGTAAATTAAATAAGTTATCAATTTTCTAGTGATGATTACTTTGAGGAAATACCTGTTCCCATTCCGAACACAGAAGTCAAGCTCAAATGTGCCGAAAATACTTGCGGGTTACCCTGCTGGAAAGATAGGTTATCGCTAGATTTATATATTCCTCGTTAGCTCAGTTGGTAGAGCGCTCGGCTGTTAACCGATAGGTCATCCGTTCAAGCCGGATACGAGGAGCCATAAATAAGCCTCTTGAAAGTCTGACTGTCTCATGACTTTCAAGAGTTTATTTTTGTTTACAAATAAATAAAAAGAAAGGAGAATCTCATAATTTATTTATGAGTAGAGAAAATGGAAAAAGAAGAAAATATTTTGGGAACTGAAAAAATAGGAAAACTACTGATGAAATTTTCAATACCATGTATTATTTCATTATTAGTAAGTTCACTATACAATATTGTTGATCAAATTTTTATTGGTTGGGGTGTTGGATATCTTGGAAATGGTGCAACAAATGTTGTATTCCCATTAACAATGATTGGTTTATCATTTGCTTTAATGTTTGGAGATGGTGCATCAGCATTTTTAAGTTTAAAATTAGGAGAAAAGAAGAAAGAAGATGCAGCTAAAGGTATTGGGAATGGTATCATGCTCTCTTTACTATTTTCGATAGTTTATACTATATTAACATTGATATTTTTACCTAAATTATTGAGATTATTTGGAAGTACAGATAATCTTCAAGAATTAGCTAAAAGTTACGGATACATAATTGTTTGTGGATTTCCTTTTTATATGATTGGACAAACCTTAAATTCAATGATTAGAGCTGATGGAAGTCCAAAATTTGCAATGACATCAATGCTTACAGGTGCTATTTTAAACACAATCTTAGATCCAATTTTTATATTTATATTTAAATGGGGTGTACAAGGAGCAGCTGCAGCAACTGTTATTGCACAGATTATTACATTTTTGCTTAATATATTTTATATTAAAAAATTTAAATCAATAGAATTGACTAAAGATTCATTTAAGCTAAATGGAGCTTTTGTTAAAAAGCTATCACTATTAGGAATTAGTAGTTTTATTACTCAGATGAGTATAGTTTTTGTTATGGCTGCAGAAAATAATTTATTAGGAAAATATGGTGCAGAATCAAAATATGGATCTGAGATTCCGATTACAGTATTAGGAATTGTAATGAAAATTAATCAAATTTTAAATAGTATTATAATTGGTATTGCTGCAGGAGCACAACCTATTATTGGATATAATTATGGTGCTAGAAAATTTGATAGAGTTAAAGAAACAATAAAAAGAGTTTTAGGATTAAGTGTAATAATTAGTACTATTGCATTCATTTTATTCCAAACAATTCCAGATAAGTTAATTGCTATTTTTGGTAGTGGAAATGAACTATATATGGAATTTGCATGTATAACATTTAGAACATATTTAATGCTTTGTATTGTAAATGGTGTTCAAATTCCTTCAGGAATTATTTTTCAGGCTATTGGGAAAAGCACTAAAAGTGCAATATTATCACTATCTAGACAAATCATATTATTAATTCCTGGAATGATTATTTTTGGAGCTCTTTGGGGTGTTACGGGTGTTTTATATGCTGGACCTGTAGCTGATGGAATTGCATTTATATTATCAGTAACATTACTATTTCTTGAGATGAAAAAAATAAATAATACTCCTAAGAAAGAAAAAGAAGAAAGAGAATATGTAATGCCAAAGGAATTAAGTTCAAATCATTTTGTAATTACAATTGCTAGAGAATATGGTTCAGGTGGTAGATACTTAGGAAAGATGCTTGCCAAAGAGCTTGGAGTTAATGTATATGATAAAGAATTTGTTGCTAAACTAGCAGAAGAAACAGGATTTTCTGAAGAATATATTACTGAAAATGAACAAAAATTGAATAATTTAGATATTCTTGGAAAAGAATATTATTCAGGCCTTAACAATAGTGATGAATTATTTATTAAAGAATCAGAATTTATTAAAAATATGGCGGAAAAAGAATCATGTGTTATAGTTGGAAGATGCGCAGATTTTATTTTAAAAGATAGAACTGATGTTGTAAAAGTCTTCGTTTATAGTGATATGGAAGGTAAAAAAGCTAGAGCCCAAAAGTTTTATGGTTTAGATGCAAAACAAGCAGAAAAAGAAATAAATAAGATTAATAAATTACGTGCAAATCATTATAAATATTATACAGATAAAGAATGGAAAGATTTTTCTAATTATGATATTTGTATAAATAGTGACAGTTTGGGAATTGAAAATGCTGTTGAATTAATAAAAAATTTGGTAATTTTTAATGAGGTTAAAAATAAGGTTGGTGTTTAGCACCAGCCCTTTTTTATGAATTTCAACAAATAATAAATAATTGGGATAAACTTTTAGCTAAAACATTCATACAAAAAGAAACAAAGATTTTCATTAATAATATTGACTGATGCATAAAAAAGTGATATGTTATAAAATATAAAAGATAAGAGAATCTGAAAGACCATATAAAATAATATTTACAGGAAGGAGTTTGAATAAAGAAATATAAAAAGGATGAGTATTTATGGAAGTGAAAATGAAGAACTTATTTGAATATTTAAAAGAGATGTATGATATAATAATTATTGGGGCTGGACCAGCTGGAATTTCTGCATCATTGTATGCCAAAAGGGCAAATATGAATGTACTAGTAATTTATAAAGGAACATCAAATTTGGAAAATGCAACAAAAATAGAAAATTATTATGGTTTTCCAGATGGAATAACAGGACAAGATTTATATAATAGTGGAATAATGCAAGCCAAAAATCTAGGTGTTGATTTTAGAGTAAGTGAAGTTACAAGTATTGAATATCAACAAGATGGTTTTAATGTAAAAACCCCAGAAAATGAATATAATGCTAAATCAGTAATAATTTCTACTGGAAATAAAAAGCTTAAGCCTAATATAAAAGGTATAAATGAGTTTGAAGGTAAAGGAATCTCATATTGTGCAATTTGTGATGGCTTTTTCTATAGAAACAAGAAGGTCGCAGTGATTGGGTCTGGTGAATTTGCTTTTTCAGAAGCTAAAATGTTAAGTAATGTTGTAAAAGATATTACAATACTAACAAATGGAGAACAAATTAAATCTGTTAGAAATAATTTTAAAATAAACACGAAAAAGATTAAGAAAATTGTTGGCAGCGAAAAAGTTGAGAAAATTGTTTTTGAAGATTTAACAGAAATTGACATAGATGGAATATTTATTGCACTAGGAGAGGCAGGAGCAAATGACTTTGCAAAAACACTTGGCATAATAACTGAAAATGATAATATAAAAGTAAATGAAAATATGGAAACTAATGTTCCGGGAGTATTTGCTTGTGGAAATATTACTGGCGGACTATTACAAGTAAGTAAGGCTGTTTATGAAGGCTCAAAAGCTGGGCTTTCGGCTGTAAAATATGTAAAAGAAATAAAAAAATAAATTTATATATTAAGGGAGGAATTTAAAAATGGTAAATGTATATAATAAAGAAAATTTTAAAAGTGAAGTAGAAGAATATAAAGGAACTACAATAGTAGATTTTTATGCAGATTGGTGTGGACCATGCAAAATGATGAGTCCAGTAATTGATAAAATTGCAGAAGAAAATAAAGAAATAAAAGTTGGAAAAGTTAATTGTGATGATGAAATAGAATTGGCAACAAGATTTAATGTAATGAGTATACCAACTATATTAATATTTAAAGATGGAAAGTTGTTAAAAACATTTGTAGGGGTAACACCTAAAGAAACAATACTTAAGGCAGCAAAATAGTTAGGAAATAAAACAAGAAAAAATATTTTTTATAAAAATATAAGTGTTGACACATGATTGATTATTCCATATAATAATATGAGAATAATCAATCTTTTTTTATGTATAATAAAAAGTTTCAATATTAATTTACAAAATAATAGAATTATGGAGGTTTGTGAGGAAGAAATGGAAGAAAAATCAAAAAAGATAAAACAAATAATTTTTGCAACAATTTTTCTAATAATTGCTGCATTAGTAGATAAATATACAGATTTTTCAATATGGATAAATTTTATATTTTATCTAGTACCATATCTTATTGCTGGGTTTGATGTTTTTGAAGAAGCAATTGAAGGAATTAAAGAAAAAGAAGTTTTTAATGAAGATTTTTTAATGACTATTGCAACAGTTGGAGCAATGCTTATAGGTTTTTTGCCAAATAGCAATCCGGAATTTTTAGAAGCGGTTTTTGTAATGTTATTTTATCAGGTTGGAGAATTATTTGAAATAATTGCAGAAGGAAATAGCAAAAAATCAATTAATTCTTTATTAGAGATAAGACCAGATTATGCTAATGTAATAAGAGATGGCAAAACAGAAAAGGTAGAGCCAAATGATGTAAAAGTTGGAGAAATAATTACAATAAATCCTGGAGAAAAGATGCCAATGGATGGAATTATAATAGAAGGAAATACAAGTTTAAACACTGTTGCAATAACTGGAGAAAGTGTCCCAAGAAGTGTAAAAGTAAATGATGAAGTAATTTCTGGTTGTATAAATATAAATGGAAAAATCAATGTAAAAGTTACCAAAACATTTGGAGAGTCTACAGCTTCAAAAATAATAGAATTAGTAGAAAATGCACAAGAAAATAAATCTACAAGTGATAAATTTATAACAAAATTTGCTAAAGTTTATACTCCGATTGTAGTATTTGCAGCTATTTTGCTTGCAATAATACCATCAATAATTACTGGAAATTATGTAGAATGGATAAGAAGAGCATTAACATTTTTAGTTGTATCTTGTCCTTGTGCATTGGTTATTTCTGTACCACTTTCATATTTTGGAGGAATTGGCGGAACAGCAAAAAAAGGAGTATTAATAAAAGGTGCAAATTATCTAGAAGCACTTTCAAAATTAGATACAATAGTTTTTGATAAAACTGGAACTCTTACAGAGGGTGTATTTGATGTTGTTGCAATACATCCAAGTATTTATGATGAAAATAAATTATTGCATTTGGCAGCACATGTAGAAGAGAATTCTTCACATCCAATTGCACAATCATTAAAACGTGCATTTGAAAAAATAAAAGACAAAAATGATGATTGTAAGATTTCAAATGTAGAAGAATTAGCAGGTTTAGGAGTAAAAGCTCAGGTAAATGATGATATAATTTATGTAGGAAATAAAAAATTGATGGACCAAATAAATGCAACAATAAAAGAATGTGAAAAAGAGCAAGCTGGAACAATTATTCATATCGGAATGAAAGATAGTTATTTGGGACATATTATAATTTCTGATAAAATAAAAGAAGACACTCCAAAAGCAATTAAAGAATTTAAAAAGCAAAATATAAAAACAGTAATGCTTACAGGAGATGTAGAAAATATAGCAAAAGATGTTGCAAATAGCTTAAATATAGATAAATATTATTCAGAGTTAATGCCACAAGACAAAGTTTCTAAAGTAGAAGAATTGATAAAAAATAAACAAAATGAAAAACAAAAGATTGCTTTTGTAGGTGATGGGATAAATGATGCTCCAGTTATTGCAAGAGCTGATATTGGAATTTCTATGGGAAATGTAGGATCTGATGCTGCAATAGAAGCTTCTGATGTTGTTCTGATGAATGATAAACTTTCAAATTTAAGTACTGCAATTAAAATATCTAAGAAAACTCGGAAGAATTGCTAAAGAAAATATTTGGTTTGCTTTAATTGTTAAATTTGTCGTTCTTATCTTATCAGCTTTAGGAATAACACATATGGGTCTTGCTGTATTTGCAGATGTTGGTGTAACGATTATTGCTGTTTTAAATGCAATGAGAACTTTGTAAATGGCAATTGACAATTCTATAAAAAATAGATAAAATATAAATAATATACGAGAGAGGATAAGTAAAAATATTATGGAAAAAATTAAAATAGAATACGAAACACCAATAAAAATGGGAGAAAATATTAATTTAAAATTGACAATATCAAATGAAATTGGATTTTTAACAGATGTAAGAGTTTTATTTAATAGAAATAATCAAAAACCAGGGGAAGATGCACAATATGATTTTGAATATTGTAAAGAAGAATCAAGCAAAGATTTTTCTGTTTATAAAGCAAATGTAGATTTTAAGAAACCAGGTTATAGAGCATTTTTTATAGAATTAAAAGTAAATGGAATTTCTAAAAAAATAGAATATGATAAAGACCTAAAACAAGCAGTTTTGATAAATACTGACGAATACAAAGATTTTTGGAATTTATTTGTATATTATCCATACTTAAAAACACCAGACTGGGTAAAAGGTGGAATAATGTATCAAATATATGTAGATACATTTTATTCAGAAGGTTTGCCAGAAGAACAAAAGAAAAGGACTGTTAGTTGGGACACAACTCCAAAATGGACAAAAGAGAGAAACGGAAGATACATAAATGACCAATTCTATGGCGGAAATTTAAAAGGAATTATAAAAAAATTGGATTATATCAAATCATTAAATGTTTCTGTTATATACTTAACTCCGATTTTTAAAAGTCTATCGCAAAATAGATATGATACAGTAGATTATGAAGAAATTGATGATATGGTTGGAACATGGGATGATTTAAAAAAACTTCATGAAAAAGCAAATAAGATGGGAATATCAGTTGTTATAGACATTGTATTTAATCATTCAGGAAGAACAAATAAACTAATTAAAGAAGATCCAGAAATGTATGATTGGATAAAAAAATATTCTGAACCAAAATGTTGGTGGGATTACCCAAATTTACCTGAATTTAATAAATATAGTCCAAATTATTTTAAACATTTAAAAAAATGGCTTTTAAAATATCAGAAATATGTAGATGGAATTAGACTTGATGTTGCAGATAATTTACCAGATTTTGTTTTAAAATATATAAAAAGATATTTTCCAAAATATGTATTAGGTGAAGTCTGGAAAAATGCTATAATAGGAGACTATAGAGAATTCTTCTATGGTGATGAATTAGATGGAGTAATGAATTATCAATTTGCAAACGCAATTTATAGATATATTAGATGGCACAATAGCAAATATTTTAAAGATTTAATAGAAACTATTTGCAATCTATATCCAAGTGAAAATTTGGATGTATCACCAATATTTTTGTCATCACATGATATCCCAAGAATACCAAATATTTTAGCAGGAGATTTCATGAAAGAAGATGTAAATTACGAAAATGTTTGGGATATGGAAAGAGATGATTTTTGGTATGTAAACGGAGAATTTTCTAGCAGTAAATTTAGAAGATGGGAATTAGGACATGAGAAAATTCCTGAGGATATTCAAGAAAAAATACAAAAACAACATTTTTTGGCAGTATTTATGCAATATACTTTACCAGGATTGCCATCTGTTTTTGCAGGTGATGAAATTGGAACAATAGGCTTTAAAGATCCATTTAATAGAAAAACATTTAAATGGGATAAAGTCCGGAAATGATATTTATAAATTTTATTGTTCTATAGGAAAATTTAGAAATAAAAATAAAGAGAATTTCATGGATTCTGGAAATTTTAGATTCATCAAAGTTGATGAAGAAAAATGTATTTATCAAAGAGGAAACTTAATTTGTATTGCAAATATCTCTGACCATGATATTTATTTAGAAGAGTACAATTTAAAAAATGCAAAATTTTCATCCTCAAAAATCAAAGATAAAAATACAATTCCTGCTTATTCAAGTGTAGTGTTAGAAGAAAATAGAGTTTAAAAAGCTAATTTTTGCAGGAGCAGTAAGGAAAAGATAAGAAAGGAATGGTCATTATAAATGAAGAATTTTGGAGTTCTTTTACCAATTTTTTCTCTACCAAATAAATATGGTATAGGAGATTTTGGACCAGAAGCATATAAATTTATTGACATATTAATGAAAAATCGGCGTAGAATATTGGGAGGTTCTGCCAATAAATCCTTTTGATAGTAATCATAGCCCATATAGTCCAATTTCGTCACTTGCTATTGAACCAAATTTTATTAGTATAGATGGTTTAATAGAAATAGGACTCTTAGATGGAGGATATGAATTAGAAAATAAATCAAAAGTAGATTATGATACAGCAATAAAAATTAAAAGTAAATATTTACGCAAAGCATATAAAAACTTTAACTCTAAACATGAACTATATAACCAATACTTAGAATATACAAAAAATTGTAATAAAGAATATGCCCAATTTATGGCTCTAAAAAAATCAAACAACTGTAATTGGATAAAATTTAGCAAACCATTAGATAAGGCAGAATTAAAATATCAATTATTCTTGCAGTTTATTGCACATTGTCAATGGTTTAAACTAAAGAAATATGCTAATGATAATAATGTAAAAATAATTGGAGATATTCCTATATATGCAAATTATGAATCAAGTGATGTTTATTTTAATCAAGATGACTTTATATTATGTGATAGAAAGATGACTTATGTTTCTGGCGCATGCCCAGATGATGTTGATATTTATGGACAAAAGTGGAATCAGCCAGTATATAGTTTTGACAATCAAAAATTAAATGATTATAAATTATTTATAAAAAAATATTTATATATAGATTCATTATTTGATGTAATAAGAATAGACCACTTTAGGGCTTTTGACAATTTTTATGTAGTACCTGCAAATAAGACTCCAGCTGATGGAAGATGGATGCTAGGCCCTGGAAGCGATTTTTTTGATATATTATTTACTCAAGTAGATAGAGAAAAATTTGTTGTAGAAGATATTGGTCGTTTAAGAAAAGAAACTGTTGATCTTAGAGAAAAATATAATTTGCCTGGCGCTAAGATTTTTGAATATACATTTAATTTTTACGAGGGAAAAGATGTCTTTTTAACAACGGGAAATTCAATTGTTTATCCAGGTAATCATGACAATAATACAATTTGTGGTTGGTATAATGATTTAAGTTCTGGAGATAAAAGAGTTTTGAACAATTATCTTGCAGATTATAATGGAAATATAAATGAAAAAGTAATAAAACATTTAATGAACCATCCATATAAATATCTAATTGTTATGATTCAAGATATTTTAGGACAAGGAAAAAACGCAAGAATAAATATACCAGGAACTCAAAAAAATCAATGGAAGTATAGATTAACAAGTTTAGATGGAATTGATGAAAAATTAAATAAAATTTTGGAAGATTAGATAAGTGCATACTTTAGGGTTCTATAGCTGTGAATTATAAACTTAATATAACATAAAAAGATGTGTAGAGGGGATTGAGCTAAATTTGGAAAGATATCAAGAAATAGAAAGAAGTATAATTACAAATTATCGAAATAAAATATGGGCAAAATTCATAAAAGGAATAACTGAATATAAAATGATACAAGAAGGCGATAAAATTGCTATTTGTATGTCTGGGGGAAAAGATTCTATGCTTCTTGCAAAATGTGTACAACAATTACACAAATATAGCAAAGTAAATTTTGATGTTCAATATATAGCAATGAACCCAGGATATAGTGAAACAAATAAACAAAAAATAATTTCAAATGCAAAATTATTAAATATTCCAATGACAATGTTTGAAACAAATATATTTGAGTGTGTGGAAAAAATTGATGATCATCCTTGTTATATTTGTGCTAGAATGAGAAGAGGATATTTATACAATAAAGCAAAAGAGCTTGGATGTAATAAAATTGCACTTGGTCACCATTTTGATGATGTAATAGAAACTACCTTAATGGGAATGCTTTATGGTGGGCAAATGCAAACAATGATGCCAAAAGTTAGAAGTACATCACATCCGGGAATGGAACTTATAAGACCATTATATTATGTAAAAGAAGCAGATATAATAAATTGGCAACAAAAAAATAATTTGGAATTTATTAAATGTGCATGTAAAGTCACAGAAAATAATCCAGATGGAAACTCTAAAAGAGCAGAAATGAAAAAGTTAATATGTAATTTAAAGCAAAATTATAAAGATGTAGATAAAAATATTATGAAAAGCACACAAAATGTTAATTTGGATACATTAATTGCATATAAAAAAGATGGGGTTGTACATAATTTTATGGATGAGTATGACTTGGATGTAGAAAAATGAGTATGCTTCTAATATAACTAATATTAATTATATTTGAAGAAATTACTTGAAAAAACTAAAAAAGTATGATATTATAGAATTTGTGATTAAAAGGAGGAATAAAAATGGTTTATTCAGAAAAAGTAAATGAAATGCATTGTGTAGCAAAAGGCGCAAAACATGAAAATGCACCAATTCCAGAAGAAGGAAAATGGGTTCATGCTAAAGAAATTAAAGATATTTCAGGATTAACACATGGTATAGGATGGTGTGCACCACAACAAGGAGCTTGTAAATTAACTCTAAATATTAAAGATGGAATCATTCAAGAAGCTTTAATAGAAACAATAGGATGTTCAGGAATGACACATTCTGCAGCTATGGCAGGAGAAATTTTAACAGGAAAAACAATATTAGAAGCATTAAATACAGATTTGGTATGTGATGCCATAAATACAGCTATGAGAGAATTATTCTTACAAATAGTTTATGGAAGAAGTCAATCAGCATTCTCAGAAGGTGGACTTACAATTGGAGCCGGACTTGATGACCTTGGAAAAGGAAATAGAAGTCAAGTAGGAACTATATATTCTACAAATTTAAAAGGACCAAGATATTTGGATCTTACAGAAGGATATATTTTAGAACTTGGATTAGATGAAAATGATGAAATCATTGGATATAAATATGTAAATTTAGGAAAAATGATGGATAATATAAAAGCTGGAATAGAGCCAATGGAAGCTATAGAGAAAGCTTCTGGAAAATATGGAAGATTTGATGAAGCAGTTAAGAAAATCGATCCAAGAAAAGAATAGGGAGGAGTGTTGATGATGGCAGTAACATTTGAAGGATATGAAAGAAGAATTGATCAAATAAACAAATTCTTAAATGAAAATGGAATTTCTTCATTAGAAGAAGCAAAGAAGATTTGTGATGATAAAAATGTAGATGTTCAAGGAATAGTAAGAGGAGTTCAAACAATATGTTTTGACAATGCTTGTTGGGCATATACAGTAGGAGCAGCTGTTGCAATAAAAAGAGGAGTAACAAATGCTTCTGAAATAGCAAAAGTTTTAGGAGAAGGATTACAATCATTTTGTATACCAGGCTCTGTTGCAGATGAAAGAAAA
Organism: Clostridiales bacterium UBA3678; assembly: GCA_002372935.1. Classification (GTDB taxonomy): domain Bacteria; phylum Bacillota; class Clostridia; order TANB77; family CAG-508; genus CAG-269. The sequence goes on from DFJF01000014.1 coordinate 11,543, forward strand.
GTTGGATTAGGACATGGAAATTTAGGTGCTATGCTTTTATCTGAAGATACAGAATGTTTTGCATTTTTAGCAGGACATGAAAGCTTTGCAGCAGCAGAAGGAGCAATTGGTATTGCAAATAATGCAAACAAAGCTAGAAAAAAACCACTAAGAGTTATATTAAATGGACTTGGAAAAGATGCTGCACAAATTATTTCAAGAATAAATGGTTTTACATATGTAGAAACAAAATTTGATTTTTATGCAAATAAACTTGAAATAGTTAGTGAAAAAGCTTATTCAAATGGACCAAGAGCAAAAGTAAAATGCTATGGTGCAGATGAAGTAAGAGAAGGAGTCGCAATAATGCATCATGAAAATGTTGATATTTCAATAACTGGAAATTCAACAAACCCAACAAGATTCCAACATCCAGTTGCAGGAACATACAAAAAAGAAAGATTAGCAGAAGGAAAGAAATATTTTTCTGTAGCATCAGGTGGAGGAACAGGAAGAACACTACATCCAGACAATATGGCAGCTGGACCATCTTCTTATGGTATGACAGATACAATGGGAAGAATGCATTCAGATGCACAATTTGCAGGATCATCATCAGTTCCAGCACATGTTGAAATGATGGGATTAATTGGAATGGGAAATAACCCAATGGTAGGTGCAACTGTTGCAGTTTCTGTTGCAGTCGCTGAAGCAATGTAAATTTAATTTAACTGAAAAGAACAAATCTTTTCTGACATAAAATTCTCTAGTAGCAAAAACTGGAGAATTTTTTTCCAAGTTGGAAATCTTTAGGACGATCTTTTGTGTTCAAACCGGACTGGAATAGGTTTTTGGATTAAATAAAATGAAAGGAATATATGTAATGATAAGAAAATTAATAAAATCAATAAGAGAATATAAAAAAGAAACAATATTAACACCATTATCTGTTACAATAGAGGTAATATCTGGAATGAGAGTTATAAAATCATTTGATTTAGAGGATGAGGAAGAAAAAAAATTCAAGAAAAAATCTCAGGAAATTTTTGAACTATTTTCAAAAGCTGAAAAAATATTGGCATACAATTCACCAACCATGCAATTTGCAATGTATGCAGCTATGATCTTAATATCATGGATTGGAGCAAGATTAATTGTAACTACAAACATGACAGAACTGACAACTGGTGAGCTTTCAAGTTTAATTACTGAAGGATATGTAACACTTGTAGATGCAAATATTGATAAAAATGGAAAAATAACAGAATCAAAAGATTATACAGGGAAATGGGCTTGGAAACATCAACATCATGATGGAAGACTAGAATATATAGAACTTAAAGGTCATATAGAACTTGAACATGTCAATTTTGGATATGAACCAGATAAGCAAATTTTACATGATATTTCAGTATATGCAAAGCCAGGACAGAAAATTGCCATGAATTTATATCTGCACTTCCTGATGGATATGATACATTTATCACACAAAATGGAAGTCAATTATCACAAGGGCAAAGACAACTTATTTCTATTGCAAGATGTGCAATAAACAATCCACCAGTTATGATTTTAGATGAAGCAACATCATCAATAGATACAAGAACTGAAAAATTAGTTCAAGATGGAATGGATAAACTGATGGAAGGAAGAACGGTTTTTGTTATTGCACATAGGCTTTCAACAGTTAGAAATTCAAAAGCTATAATAGTTTTAGAACATGGTACTATTATAGAAAGAGGTACACATGAGCAACTTCTTGAAGAAAAAGGAGAGTATTACCAGCTTTATACAGGAGCTTTTGAATTAGAATAGGATAGAGTCAACTGTGAATGCTGATGCAATAAAGAAAATAATATAATATAGGCTAGTTTGAAAAATTGAAACTCCTAATTCATAAAAAAGAGTGTTATGTAAAAAAAACATGTTTGTAATAAGTATTATACATGATATTGCTACAATTGCAAAACAAATACCAAGACCAATTTTTAGGATTTTTAAGATTTTTTTATTTATTTTTTTAAAGTAATTTAATATTTTCTTAATCATATAAAAATGTTGCGTGATATTAATGTTATAATAGGTTAATATCACGCGCTCCTTTCTTTAGACTTTACATAATTAATGATAGCATAATTTAGAAAGCAAATCAATTGAAATATTTTCCATAAAAATGAGAAAAAAATTGGACTGAGGTATGTCAATAGTTATTCATATTTTTTAAAAATATATGTCGAAAAAAGTCAAATGATTTTTCTTGACCCATTTGGAAATATATGGTAAAATAAAGATAATTTAATTCAAATGTTTTAAATTTATATAATTTTATTCAAGAAATTAAATTCAGAAAGAGAAGTGATATTATCATAAAATTATTAGATCCAAAAAACGACTATGTATTTAAAAGAATATTTGGATATACAGGAAATGAAGATATAACAAA